>CBDHHQ010000007.1:0-51644 GCA_965263475.1 Mariniblastus sp. | reverse complement strand
CTCCATCATTCTAGTTAAGGGTTTTTACCAATGGCTAAAGTTCAGCTATCTGACGTAATTGAAGTTAAAGTCTTTCAAGATATGGAAGCCGAGGCACGTCCAGAAAAGACGGCCTTGTTTGAATCTGGTGTTGTTGTTTCTGATCCTCTTGCAAATCAACTTTGTGCCGCTGACGGTAACGAAGGTGAATTGCCGTATTGGAACGATCTTGATCCGACTGTGGAGCCTAACTACAGCACTGACCAAAACGACCTTGCTACTCCGTTGAAAGTTGGTCAGTCCAGCCAAAAGGTTTACAAGAGTTTCTTGAACCAAGGTTGGAGTGCAACTGACTTGACTCGACAACTGCAAACCAACACCGATGCGATGCGACATATTCGCAATCGTGTTGATACTTATTGGACTCGTCAATGGCAACGACGTGTTGTTGCTACTTGTCGCGGTTTGGTTGAAGCAAACATTGCTGACAGTCAAACTTATGGAAGTGCTGGCGACATGATTGTTGATGTTTCAATTGACAATCCTGGTGCTGGTGCCCCTCCTGCTGCAAATGTTTTTGACAGCGATGCTTTTTCCGCAGCATTGTTTACGATGGGTGACTATAGCGATAGTTTTTCAACTATTCTTGTTCACAGCGTTGTTCACAAGGCAATGGTTGATGCAGACGACATTGACTATATTCCCGATTCGCAAAACGCAACCATGATTCCGACTTATCGTGGTCATCGCGTTATTGTTGACGATGGTGTGCCGATGTTTACTGCTGCTGATCCTGGTTCGTTTACCATGACAAGTGGTATTCGATATGTCAGTATCATTTTTGGTCCTGCTGCATTTGCTTACGGTACTGCACCGGCAACCACACCTGTTGAAGTCGAGCGTACTGCTGCTGCCGGTCATGGTGGTGGTGAAGAAGTGCTTTGGACTCGAAAGACTTGGCTGATTCATCCGCTTGGATACACCAACTTGCACGCAACTGTAACGGGTGCCAATCCGACTGCTGCTTTTGGTCGTTCGCAAACCATTGCTGACTTGAAATTGGCAGCTAACTGGTCGCGTACTCACTATCGCAAGAACGTTCCTATGGCGTTCGTTATCTCGAACGGGTAAACCATGCGTTATCAAATTTATGTAGCATCTGACCGGTCAAGAACACTTTTGGCCGAGTCAGATGATCTGAAAAGCGACGAAGACAAATTAAAGTGGTATAAAAAAGCCACGTTTGCTCAAAATTTGCCTGAAGGTTGCGAGTTTAAAATGGTGCCTGAAAACCACACTTGGTTTAATGGTCCCAAAGTTGAACCGACTCAAAGCAAAGAGCTTGATCAAGCTGATGTTATTGCAAACGCAAAGAAAGATCGATGGATGAAAGAGCGACTTGCTCGTATTAAACATCGTGAAGAAGTTGCCGAAGCATACAAGAAACTTGGCATTAATCCTCGTCGAAAACGTAAGACGATACCTTTGAAACCCGCTGCTCAACCAAAAGGTTTTGAAGCAAAAGTCTAGTTTATTATTCCTAGGAGGCCCCGTTTCGTTGCTGGATTGACTTCGGGGCGGGGTTTTTTTAATGCCACTCGTAGTTGAAGACGGATCGAACGTCGCTGGTGCCAATTCGTACATCGATTTGGTCTTTTTAAATGCGTATGCAACTGCAAGAGGGTACGAACTGCCAACAGATGATGCAGACAAAGAACAACTTGTAATACTGGCTACTGATTACTTAGAGCATTTTCGAGACAAGTATCAAGGCACAAAAGCTAATACTGATCAAGTCCTTCAATGGCCGCGAAAAGATGTGACTGTTGACGGTTTGGAAGTTGAAGAAGACGCGATTCCAATTGAATTGCAAAACGCACAGGCACAACTTGTTATCGAGCAAAATTTGGGAATTAAACTGTATCCTGTTCCCGCTTCTTCTAGTTCGACCACTACAACTCCTACAGGCGAAATTACTCAGCAAACCATTGGTCCGATCACTGTAAAGTATTCTTCTGGTTCAACCAGTTCGTCTACTTCTACTCGATCAAGCGGTTCCACGGTTACGCCAGTGATTATTGCTTCTGTCCAATCTTTTCTAAAACCGCTGCTTAAATCTAGTTGTTCATCGTTAAAAACCTTCAGGGTTTAGTATGAGCCTAACAACCGATCTTCAAGCAGTTGCGGTTTCCGTAATTGATTCGTTGATTCCAACGAACAATGCTACTTGGTACTCTATCGCCAATGCTGTTCCGGCAGACGGTTCTAAGCCATACATAGTACCAAATCCTACAACTAACAGTATCGGTGTTCGGATAGTATTTTATCCAGAGGATCGAGAAGACCGCCGCTTTCAAACCCCTGTGGACGAAAACGATCTGACCACAGGTGTTGTTTTGGGAGTTATGTATAAGACGACGTTTGAGCCGCAATTGAAAGACATGGTCAAGTGGGAAGACAAAATCCTAACTGTTGAAAATATTGAAGAATACAGACCTGTTGACAACGTGATTGCTTACAAAATTAGGTTTAATTTCTAATGGCTATTCCTGTCAATCCAAAAACAAAAGCAGATATTGTAAAAGAATATCTGCGAAAAAACGAAGATGTTTCAAGTAAAAAGATAACAAAAGTTTTGTTATCAAAATACCCCGGTCTTTGGCCGAGTGATGATGCTTGTTACTCAATGGTTAGACGTTATCGCGGGGCACACGGCAGGCACAATAAAAAAAGAACATCAGAGCAATTTAAAGTAAACGTTCCAAAAGCATCAAGAAAAAAATACAAAAACATAACGCTTAGAAGTCCTGGTCGATGGTGCATTCTTAGCGATTTGCATGTTCCATATCATCACGAAAAAGCACTAGAAGCAGCAATTAAGTATGCAGTTGATCAAAAATGCGATCACTTGTTGCTTAATGGTGATGCCTTAGACGCATATCAAGTTTCTCGCTGGTGTCGCGATCCAAACCTTCGTAGTGTTGATAAAGAAGTCAAAATACTAAGCGAATTGTTAAAAGAAATTGAAGGTTACTTTCCAGGTGAAAAAGTTTACAAAATTGGCAATCATGAAGATCGCATCGAGCAATATTTATTTATGAATGCTCCTGGCATGTTGGGCATTAGCAAATGGCAATTAGGCAGACAACTTCAACAAGAACTTGACATTCCGTCATGGAGAATGATCGAGTCAAAACAACTATACAAACTTGGCAAGTTAAATGCCTTCCACGGTCACGAGTTGCCGCGAGGAATCACAAACCCGGTCAACGTCGCACGAGGACTGTGGTTACGAACAACACAAACCAGCTTTACCGGACATTGGCATCAAACGTCCGAACATGTGGCAACAAATGGGGCAAAGTCTAAAACATGGGTTTGCTTTTCTGTAGGTTGTCTTTGTAATCTTCATCCTGATTATGCACCAATTAATAATTGGAATCATGGTTTGGCAATTGTTGATATTACTTCAAGCGGAAATTTTAGCGAAGATAACAAACGTATAGTTGACGGTCAAGTATGGTAGGTCAGCAAGATTTTTTCTTGTCGATGATACTTTTTTCGATTGCATACTTTATATGGGTTAAAAGTGCCTCTAACTTCCCCAAACAATATCGAAGTGCTGGACGCGGCAGGAATTGTTGTTCCGCCAGCAAGCGAATGGTGGATCGATCATCCCAGCGTTGCCGAAATTAAAGCCGCGTTAGTTGCTCCGTATATTAACGATCCGGGCGGTGCCGGTGTTTGTATTCGTAGGCTTTTGCAACGACCATTGACGTTTGCAAATGTTGATGTAAATATGCTTGCATCAATCAAATCAGGACTAAATGGCCCTTTAGAGTATGCGTTAGCCGCTTGGCAAGCTCTTGAAATTTACAGCGACACTTCCACATACAATACGGAAATGGCCGCTGCAAAAACAAGATACGAAACAGAAGACATTTCCAACTTTACTTTGCTTACTGGTGGAAACAGTCATAAGCAAATTAGTGCAATGCTGTCTTTGGATCAGATAGTTTGGCCTGATATGGCTGCGTTTGAAGACGCATTTACTTATTGCCTTCATGTGCTTGAAAATGAGCCAGCCGGTGATGAAAATTCTGGTTCACCTAGCTTGTGGAATGACGATCGGGGATATTGGTACAACGAAGTAATCAAACACAGTAGAGCTTGCGTGCGTGTTTGTCTTGCTGTTTGTGTTCATGGTGTCAATCCAGGCGGTGCTTCGCATACGTGGGCCGATGGGGTTTTAAACGATTTGGGTCCAGAAGTTGAAGACGGTGATCCGCATACTTACAGCCCAATTCATCAATGTAATGTAAATTCGCTTCTTGCTATTACTGGTGGAATCCAGATGGGTACTCGTAACGCTCCAATGAGTAGTTACGAAGGATACTACGTGCAAGCGATCTACACTTGGATGAAGTATTTTGATCATGCCACGGGTGGTACATGGGATTTGATAAACAAATGTTTGCTTGGTAAAACACGACACGAAAGTGCTGTACTTGAAGAAGATGCCGCAGTTGTAAAAACCACTATGGTTACTAACAGTGCTCACGGCGCTGCAAACGATATCATGGCTCGCACTTATCAAGATGGTGTTTTGCAATGGTTGATTGATCGAAGTCATCCCACAGGATTCGGATCGTCCAATTCAAGAACTTTCCGTTATCTTGCTGGTCCGAAACCTACTGCGACCGGTCCTGCTGACGGTGTTGTTGCAGAACAAAAAGCTGGTCGTTGGTATTATAAACAAAGCCGAGCAAATCCAGAACAAGGCTTACGATTTTTCATTACTAATCAGCATTTAACTTATGGTCGCTATCCGTTTGATAATGGGGCAAATTGTTTTGCTTATAATAACGTCGGCCTTGTTCCGTGCTGTGTTCAACGAATGGTGATGTTGCCTGCTTTGGCAAATGGTTTGCATTTGTCCTTGAAAGATAACGGCGACGATCCCCATATCAGTCGAAGTGACGCGGGCGGTCCGCCTGGAACGACCGCTGGATGGCGTTACGGTCAAGACAGCCACAAATACACAACCACGAGCGGATCGGCTAGGAATCCAAGCGAAGTGGCTCTGGACCCGCAATACGTGTTGGACACGACCACTTTTTCGGAATCGGGTGGTGTTTACACTTGGACTTACGATTATACGCATCGTCTTTCAACATTGTCAGATATTGGAATTGAAGGCAAAGTAAATCTTGTAACTCAAACAGTTACTTTTGATCCGGCAAATCGTAGAGCAACAATTCTAACCACAGTTGAAGCGGACCCAGATGTTTTTGTTGGATGGTTTGGTAGTCCAAATTACGAGCCGATTTTAATTGCTGATGGTTTTGAATTTACCGACGGTCAAGATACTATTCGATGTACTTACGTTCCGCAGAATGGCTTTACTGTAAGCCCTGAAATCCGCAATGACACAACTAATCCATTTTTGGCAACTGACGGTGACGTACTGCCCTTGGATGAATATCAGTTGGTTACTGGCCGCAATCGCGTTAATCACAATGTCAGTTATACACCGGATGCGTATCAAAGCCGGTACGAAATGTTAGTGACTTACGAGGCAAATCCGGGTAGTCCTGCTGATCCACTTGCACCTGCGGCCCCAAGCAATCTTGTGGCTACACCAAATAGCGAAACTCACTTTAATTTAAGTTGGCAAGACAATTCAAATAACGAAGACTCTTTTAGTGTTATGCGAAGCACAGATGGAGTTGTTTACTCGCAAGTTGCTTCTTTGCCCGCAAACACCACGAGTTATGACGACTATCCAAGCAACACAGAAATTGATTATTACTACAGAATTGATGCTGTAAACGCAACCGGATCGTCTGCCTCAACTGCTGTTGGTCCTATATCACTCATTGAAGGAACTTCACCGGCAGCACCTTCTAACTTGAGTTATCTTCCAAATATTGATTCGTTTTATTTAATGTGGGACGACAATTCGGATAACGAAGATGCCTTTGAAGTATATCGAAGCACCACGGGTCAGCAATTTTTCTTGCGAGAAGTGCTGGGCCAAAATTCGACAAATCACATTGACCCAATCGAACTTGATACTAATTATTGGTATCAGGTGCGGGCAATAAATGAATACGGCGAAGCGATTTCGGAAACCATTGGTCCGATTCGCATCGATTCTGGCCCGCCCCCCTCTGTGGGCACAAATAAATTAATGCCTTTTGGTAGGGTGATTGTTTAATGGGACAGACTTCGTTTCCATCGACGGCAATTGTTGATAGTTCTGAATTTGGTCGTAGCATTATTGTTGCTGCTGATCCTAGTATTGCACGTACATCACTTGATGTTTACAATAAGGCTTATATTGATGCTTTGCCTACAGGTAGTTCGTTTGATCAAAGTTTAAACACAACCGATGATGTTCAGTTCGACGATCTGACTGCCACTGGTAATGTCGTCGTTCACGGACAATTAACGGATGACGGCTCAAGCACCTATAACGCTGTATTTCAATCGGGAACAGACGGTTTTGTAGTTCGTCGTGGAACTGCCGAAGATGTCAGCTTTGGTTATCAAGGGATACAACTAAGTAGCGGGGGCGGATTATATTGGTCACAGTACAACGGGAATGTTGGGTCTGGACGCGACACGTATATTAGTCGTGCTGCTGCCGGTATCGTTGCCCTTGGTAATTCTCAATACGTCGATGAACATTCGCTTAGGGTTTATAACAGTGTTGACGGTAGTGGCAACGATGAATGGTTTGAAATCGATTGGCACAGTGAAGCTAACAAATGTATTCTACGAACCAACGCTTCAGGTACAGGAACGGTTCGCGACTTAGAAATTGAAGGATTTAGCACAGGACTAACTTACCAGGATGCTTCAGCCGATTTCACTGCCGTTGCAGGCAATTACTACCGCATTGATCTTTCTGGTGCTTCTGCCGATCTAACGGGCACCCTTCCCGCATCGCATGTAGAAGGGGACGAAATAGCTTTCGAAGTTGTGGCTACTCATGCCACACATGGGTTCTTAATGGATCGCAACGGACAGACTGTCGGTGGCGAAACCGACATGTCGCAGTTCCGGTTGCAAGCAGTCAATGACCTTATCTGGCTGCGAAGCAATGGCACTTACTGGAATATTGAACAAGAATCCATTGGAGGAAACAGCTCTTTTGACCAAGACCTGAACACAACTGATGATGTTGAGTTTGCCAGTGCCACATTCACAGGCACTCTTATCGCCAATAACGGAGTTAATATAAATCTCAACAGCAGTCATGTCAGGGTAGTTGATTATGATGGTCCTGGTAATGAAGGCTTGGAAATTATTATTAATGGCATTGATTATGATGGACCAACCATGCTCACTATAAATGGTGAGGAAGGTTTCGTCCTTGATACCATCGGTGTCGATATAGATGTTATTTCTGCATTCAATTTTAGGATAAACAGCACCCCTAAACTGATTATACAAGAAACAAAAATTGATAGTAGCGTCGATATTTTGCCTGCAAGCGATCTCGCTTATGATCTTGGCAGCGAAAGTTTCAGGTGGGGCAACATATTTGCTGGTACTGTAACTGCAACCTCATTCACCGGCATCAGCGGTATAGTTGTGGATGAGCTTTTCGATACAGGTGCAGGAGCTTTATATCTTCAGATGGATAGCAGCTTCATCGATAATGATGGAGTGCTCAGTCTTGGTGATGTTGATGCAGAAGGGAATGGAACTACTGTAGTTATCGATGACGGTCTTGAAACTGTTTTCATTGGTGATGGGACAACGATCTCTAGGGAGGGTGCAGTTCAAGCCGCATCATTCACTGGTGACGGTTCAGGTCTAACCAACTTGCCGAGTGGTGGCGGTGATATTCAAATTGCCAACGTCACGACCAAGACACTCTCGGCAAATGTAACCGCAAGCGGAACAATATCGGAATTTACTTTTGCAGATTTAACAGTCGGTAAACAGTATCAAGTGATTCTCAACGGATTCTTACAGCCAGGGTCTAACGATAATTTTGGTATCGATATCACCCATGATGGTATCGTGATAGGGACACAATGGGCATTCAATCGAACGAACGAACTTACTTTTGTTAATGACAAATCGGTTGTATTTTTTACTGCTACAGCGACTACGCTTACGTTCGACGTAGTGTCTTATACCTCACCCTCTGTGCTTGATTCTACCTCTTTCGTCCAACTCATCGAATACGTTTCAGCCGATCAAACAACCTACAGCACCGAAACAGCCGACTTCAATGCAATAGCAGGAACGCATCACTTAGTTGACCTAGCAACTGCCGTTGGGACAGCGGGGCCGCTGTCCGATATATTCACTGACGATTTCGAGTCAGGGCAAGGTTCATGGGTGTTCAATGGTAGCAACGCATCAATTTCTACACTCAACCCCCGATCAGGCTCGAACTCACTTCGCCTACACAATAGCAGCGGTACGGCATCCATAGATTTAGATTTGCCAAACGGAGGAGAGGTAGAGCTATGGGCCAAGATGTTCAACACGTCCGTTCGCCTTTCCGTACAAGCCGACGGCGTAGAAATCGGTTCGTTGGCCGGGAATACAACATATTCGCAATACACTGTATCCATTCCAGCCGGAACCTCGCAACTGCGTTTTCTGGAAACAAACAGTTCTGTCAATGTTTACATTGACGACATTGTTGTCCGTGCTTATGGAGAGACATCTATAACAGCAACGCTGCCAGCCTCACCTATTCAAGGTGATGAAATCACGCTTGAGATCGTAAGCACACACCCAGCGTTGTTCTTGGCATTAGACCGCAACGGCAAAACGCTTGCTGGTGAAACCGATATGGATTGGTTCCGCATCTGGCAAGTTGGCGAAATGTTGAAACTTAAATACAACGGCACGCACTGGACACCAGATAAGTCGGGGATGATTCCGCAAGTTGGCGGAATTGCCCTGAACGCAACTATAACACCGGATAGTGACACAAACTACATCGTTCCGTTTGATACTGCATACGGGTCAATAACGCTTTCAACTAATCAAGCATTGCTTCGTCGCAAAAGCCGCTACCAGTTTTCCGGTGGATTGCGATTTAGCATTGCCGATTCACCGGCAATAACCATACGGAGTTCAAGCGACACAACCGGAACGGCGAACATTCTCAGCGTTGGTGTGGCAACTGTTGGTGTGGACGAAACGATATGTGTCCCATCTAAAGTTTCCGAAGTTGACGCCGGATCATTGATTCATGCGTTTGTGGATAACGTCAACGGAAATCCATTTACTTCTGCTTCAGGTTCGTTAGTGATCGGAGACTTTGAAAGCGACAACGATGGTTGGTCAGCGTCGGGGTGGTCACGATACGCTTCCGATGCGACTACCGGGACATACTCAATGCGGAGCACTTTTGGCGGCGGCACGCGAACACTAACAAAGACAATAACAGCATCGGACGGCGATTCGCTTTCGTTTGATTATCGCTTCGTCAGCACCGAGTACCGAAACTTCGAAGTCTACATTAATGGGGTTAGGGTTCTGAACTCAACTTCCGATAGTGACTTTACCTATACAACATCATGGGCTACGGCAAACTACTCCCTGTCAGCAGGAACTTATGCGGTTGAGTTTAGAGCAGGGGGCGATGGGGACTCAGCGGGTGACGTTCGTGTCGATAACATCATCCACAACATGAGTGCTTCGGGACCAAATAACTACAACAATTTCCTTGACATTGCGGAGCACTTGTAATGCCAACACTCACGTACAGCAACGGAACATGGGGACGTGTCACTCATGTTGATGGAGCACCACGACCAACTGGTGCAACCAGAGAAAGAAAAAGTCACGGTCAACTTACCTGTCAGCTATGAGGGCTATGATGACCAAGTGCTCAAAGGGGTAACTTTTGAGCGAACCGTCGATGTCATCGATCCAGCATGGCAAGCACTTGTGGACGACGGCACGATCACTGAAGAACTGCTTGCCGACGTGTCCGAACCGGACGATGTAAAGTTGGCTCGGCTGATTGAAGAAGCGTTGCAGGCTGAAGACGCCCAGTGGTCGTCGTTTGGGTCAAACGGCATCGCAGTTACGATTACCGGCAAGCCGTCCCCGATTACAGTCATTGCAACTGACGAAAGAGCTAATCAGTTGTTGGGAATTTCCCAAACCTACAAGGCACAGCTACAAATCAAGTCTGATTTAGTTTTCAACTTGACCGACAAAGACGGTAGAGTCCATCCGCTAACACCTAGTCAGTTCGCAGAGTTTGAAGGGCAATACATGCTTGCGTTTCTGACGGAAAGAGAAGCATATCAAGCAAGGAAAGTTGCAATTCAAGATAGGAATTTAGAGGACTTTAACTAATGCCTGTTACACAAACATGCCAATTTGCTGCAAGCACTGGATTGTCATTTACGTCTGCGTCTTTGTTTGCAATTACCGATGATACGATTGTGCAAACACAAGCCACAATTACAGAAGCTACAAATCGCAAAGGCATCTATACTGTTAGCTTTACAGACGTGCCTGCTGGCGATTACATGCTTGTGTACTTCATTGGTACTGCTGGAATTGGAACAGAAACCTATCGATTGGCGGATTCCGATGGCATTTATTTGCCTCTTAATTTGCAAAGCGGTCAAACGCAACCCGTCTTGCAGATTCGCCGTCCAATAAGAGATCAAAATCCAATCTTTTTTGAATGGGAAGATAACGACACTACATTTACGCCTGCCAATCAAAAAGTCGGCATCGGAGCGGGACCGCTACAAACCATTGTGGGCAGCATTTCTTTTGCCTACACGAGCCCGCTCGGTAGACACATGTACAGACTCGCCTATAATTCTGCTGACCGACCGGCAGAGGACGGAATCGCGATCTATTGGATTAATGAAGGATCAACAGAAATTCCAATTGCGTTGACGTTGTATAAGAACTTTGATCCAGCGGCAGATGTTATTTCAAATGTGACAAACGTCACAAATGTTACTGGTACACTGCCAGGACAAAACATTCGAGACGCAATGGAAGGTCGATGGACCGACGAAGAAGGAAATACTTTTGATTTGTCAATCACAGATGTTCCATAATGACTTTTTCAGATGTATTTTGTCGCGATCATACCGGAGGAATAGCAGAAGTACAACATTGCTATACGGATGAGCAAGCACAAGCAGAGTTGCGACATTTATTTTTGACTAGGTTTAACGCCGGTTTGACAAGCGAGTCATTAACTTTTTCTCGATTAATTGACGGCGAAGTTTATGTTCCAAGGATTCAATGGGACGGAATTGAACAAAGGAATCCTAAGAACAACGGCGAACACTGGTTGAGATTTACGTCAAGAAATTATGATACTCGCCAAGCGAGTTTTATGGGTGGTAAGGCGGAAAATGTTGGACAAAAAATGACCACAGTTGGGGGCGTGATTGTTCAGTTGTATTTTTCAAGACCTGTTGCTACAGCAGAACGAAAAGCATTTGAAAGAGTTGTTAGAAATTGTTTCGTGCAAGCCAATACACCGGGCGGTCTGTGGTTGCGAAATGCAAACATTCAAAATTTGCCCGATGATAAAGATTTTTTCCGCTCTAATGTTACAGCGGATTACGAGTATGATTCCGTTGTTTATTAAAGGTTAAACTCATGCCTTGCGAAAAAAGAAAAATTGATAGTAATGTCGTAGGCTTAGCTTACGCACAAGAAGAATGCCTTACTGAGTTGCCGACAACTCCTGTTTGGTATCCTCTTGATCCGAACGAGTACACGGACTTTGGCGGCGAAATCACGACCATTGCCCGCGAACCGATCAATGCGTCACGTCAGCGGAAAAAGGGCGTTACAACCGATCTTGACGCTTCTGGTGGGTTTGGGCAAGACCTGACCTTTTCTAACCTTCAACGGTTAATGCAAGGGTTCATGTTTGCCGATGCTCGTGAACGAGTCAGCACCAATCCAATCAGCGACAACGCATTAAAAACAATCACTGTAGTTGATTTTACTGCTTCTTCAAATGAAATTGAAGTTGGATCAGGGGAGGGTGCAAACTTTGTTGTAGGCATGATTCTTCGCAGTACCGGTTTTGTCGAAGCAGCAAACAACAATGATCAAATGGTCATTACTGCTATTACTTCTGACGTTCTTACTGTAGACGCAACGCTTGCAACTGAAACTTTTACTACTGGCAGTCTTGAAATTGTCGGTTTTGAAATTGCTGCCGATGCTGCGTCAATTACCTATGACGGTGGCACCGGCTCTTTATCGCTTAATACCACAGGGACGTTTGCGGGTCTAGACATTAATGTTGGTGAATGGATTTATATTAACGGCGATGCTGCGACCGAAAAGTTTACCAATAATGGCGGCTACGCTCGTGTCAAAACTGTAGGTTCTACTTCTTTGACATTGCAAGAAGCTACTTGGACTCCCGTTACTGAAACTCTTTCTGGTGGCGAGAAAGTTCGTATTTACTTGGGCAAGTTTCTTCGCAACGAAAAAGAATTGAACCTTGTTAAAGAACGTTCTTATCAACTTGAGCGAACACTTGGAGAAGACACAAATGGTACGCAATCGGAATACTTGATTGGTGCTGTTGCCAATGAGTTTACTGTTCAAATTGCAAGTGCTGACAAAGTTACTTGCGATTTGTCGTTTTCTGCTGTTACCAATGAAACGCGAGACGGGGCAACTGGTATCAAAGCAGGCAACCGTGATGCGGGACTGATCACTGAAAACGCATATAACACGTCCAGTGACGTTTATCAAATGCGTTTGTTCAAGATCGACGAAGATAGCCAAACTCCAACTTCGTTCTTTGCCTATGTGGAGAACGCTACTCTTACAATCAACAACAATGTCAGCGGCATCAAAGCAATCGGCCAACTTGGATCGTTTGCAAACAACGTCGGCGACTTTGATGTTGGTGGTGAATTGAATGTTTACTTTGCCACAGTTGAGGCAGTGCAAGCAGTCAAAGAAAATGCTGACGTTTCTTTCAATATGGTTCTTGCGAAAGACAACGCCGGTATGATTTATGACGTTCCTCTCTTATCGTTAGGGGGTGGTCGTGTCACGGTAGCAAAAGACGAACCAATCATGCTACCACTGGAAAATAGTGGAGCCGAAAATGAAGACGGCTATACTCTGTCTATTACCTATTTCTCTTACCTTCCGAATGCTGCTATGCCAGTCATTCTATAGTTTGAAAGATCAATCCATGCGAACGTTAAAAACTGAACTCGGAACAGATAAAAATAAAGAACGGGAGGGAATTTGGGTTGACGTTATGGAAAACGAGGATGGCAGTATTGCTCGTTTCAAAGTTGCCATCCTCGGGTCAACAAACAAAAAATTGATGCGTGAGCAAGCCAAGAGGGCTCGCCGTGCATCAAAGTTTACGCCACTTGAAAAGCAACAAAAAGATGCCCGCGAAATCTTTGTGGACACTGTGTTGCTTGGGTGGGAAAACGTAATCGATTATCGCGAAGATGGCGATAAGCGAATGGAATACAACCGTGACAATGCTTTGTTTTTGATGGAGGATATCCCACATTTGCTCGATTTGCTTTCTGTGGAAGCCTCAGAAAAGGCAAACTTTCGTGAAGAAGAACGCGAGGAAGCGGGAAAAAACTCGTAGCCTTTCTCGAATACCATCTGGCTTTCAATCCTAAATTTGAAGAACGCATCTATAGGCAACATTTACAATCAGGCACACCGCTGCCTGATTCAATGGCAAACCCACCACATTTGGACGAAGGGTTAATGTTTTACTATGTTGCGTTCTTTGAGTTAATGACAAGCAGACAATTTGGTTTCGGGGAAGGCCCAATACCAATTACAGCTATTATTCAATATGGGCAATGGCTTGATTGCGATCACGAAGAAATAGAAGACTTGATTTATTTTATTACTGTAATGGATCAGGCTTATTTGAAAAAGAAAAAGTAATGCCTTTACTTAAAAGTGGACTACAGGCTGTTGCAAATTGGGCGAGAGGCTTGAAACGAATTATTCGTGACGAAGCTAACAAAGCAGCAAAACAGGTAGCCACAGAAACCTACGATTACTTAATCGAAAACACGCATGTTGATACTAGCAAAGCATTAAGCAATTGGCAAGTTGGTATTGATTCTGTTCCGACTGATGTAATCGAAGCACATGTAAAAGGCACAAAAGGAAGTACGCAAGCAGAAAGCGAAAAAATAGCAAAGGGAATTGCTCATGCAAAAATCAAAAAGAAAAGCAAAAAGAAAGTTGTTTACATTGTAAATAACATTCCACAAAAACACGCACAAAATGCTCAGATTCCTGGCTTAATTGCAAGTGCAGAAGCACTTGCTGCCGCCGAGGCAGAAAAAGTCAAGATTAATGTGCCTAATGTATAGGTAAGACAATGGCACAAGTAGAAGTCAAAGACAAAATTGCCCAGTCAATTGTCACAAAATTAGAGTCGATAGAAAGAAGTTCTGCACAAGCAGCGTTAAACTTACAACGTCTTGACGCGACTCTAAAAACAGTGGCTTCTAGCGGTCGTGCTGCCGGTGCGGGTATGCAGCATTATTCTCGCTCGACAAAAGCCGCTGCCGCACAATCAAAACTTATGGTTGCCTCTGGCACAGACGGCATCACAAGGCTTGGCGGTGCCGTTGATCAGTTGAAACGAACTGGTCAGTCTCTCCGTGCTGTTTTCTCTGGCGTTCTTCTTGCCGGTGCTGTTGCCCCTGTGCTTGCGTCTGCCGATAGCTACGCAAACTTTGCCAATCGATTGAAGCAGGCAACAGAGGAAGGCGATCAGTTTCTAGAAGTTCAACGGCAGTTGATCGCTATTGCTCGTCAAACTGGTGCCCCGCTGGCTACGTTGGGTAAAGGTTTTCAGCGTATTGATAATGCGTTAAAAAATCTTGGCGGCGGGCAGCAAGAGTCAATTCGTATTGTTGATACTTTGGTTAAAGCGTTTGCTGTTGGTGGTTTGACTACTACAGAAACCGATAGTGCTTTGACGCAGTTGACGCAATCGTTTAACTCTGGTGTGCTTGCTGGTGAAGAATTTAAGGCTTTGTCCGAAGCATTGCCGTCGATTATGAACGAAATCGCCAACACTCTTGGTATTAGTCGTTCGGCACTTCGTAGTTATCGAGAAGAAGGCAAAATTACAGTTGATGTTTTGCGTCAAGCGTTTGCCAATCTTGCAGACGACGTTGACCTAAAATTTGCCGCACTTGACGATACTGTGGGCAGATCGCTTGAACGATTGAAGACTGCATTTATTTTAGGTTTTGAAGAATTTGATGCCGGTGCAGGATTCAGTTCGTCTATCATTAGTCTTTTGCGACTCCTGACCAACAATATCCCTGTGGTTATCACTTTGTTGAAATCTCTTGGCGTTGTGTTAGGGGTTGTGTTTGGTATTGGTGCGTTAAAAGGTCTTACAGCATTCTTAGCCGCGCTTGGCACAGGTCCAGGGGCAATTCTTGCTCTTACTGCTGCAATAACAGCTTTTAAGGATGACGTTACTGTTTCGTTTGATGAAGCAGAAGGAAAAGCAACAACTTTTGGCGATGTTATTCAAGGAATTGTCAGAAATGCGTCAAGATTAAAAAACTTTAACTTTGATGTTATTACCGGAGAGGGAACTAACGAACAAACAAGAAGTTCTATTTCTTCATTTTTTGATGATACCAAACAATACCTAACAGAATTACCAGAAGGTATAGTTAAGTCGCTCGCAGACAAGACAAATAGAATTTTGGCTTTTTGGAAAGCTGGTGCGGATGCTATAAGCCAAGGGCAAGGAAAAGACTATTTTATCAATCGCAAAGCAGAAATTGAAAGTTACTTAGGAGAAATTGAAACTGCGATGGCGGACGCAATTCGTCCAAACGATATCTTGCTAAAAGATATTCAAACCGAAAGAGATTTGCGTATTGCTGCTTCGGATGCAGTTTTTCAAAAAGAAAAAGAAAACTTAGATGCTTTGCGAGCGGCAAGAGAAAAAACTGTTGAAGAACAAAAGAAAGACACAATTAAAGAAAATGACGATCTTTACAAAAGATTGTCTTCTTCAGGCGGTGTTGTTAGTGCTGTATTGAATCCTTATACCGGAAGTAATTTTACAGACAAGTTCCGTAAAGATGAAATCAAAAAGGCAATTGAAGCTGAACAAAAATATCAGAAAGAAATTGATCGAGCAAAAGAACTAACAAGAGAAGCAGCGGCAGAATTTGAACAGCAACAGTTTCAAGATTTGTTTCCGATTGATTCAATTACAAATTTCAAAACAGAATTGCAAACGCTTCCTGAAACAATGCGTGAAGCGTTTGATCAAATGGAAGAAATTGCACAGGGTCGAGATTTGTTAGGTTTTAATCAACCAGACCTAACAAACGCTGACGGCGAAGGTTTTAATTTGCCAATTGAAGGTTTGCAAGAGGCTTATGATTTGTATGTTTCGTTACAACAAATTCACGAGAGTTTTCAATTGGCAGATCAAAATGATGATAGTCAGTTGCTTGAATCAACTCAGCAAAGACTTGAAACTGTTAAAAAAGAATTTGGTTTGATAAAGGAAGAAAACACCGATACTGCGAAAGCCATTAGCACAGAAATTCCTCAAGCCACTGGAAGTGCTCAAAGTGCGATAATTAGTTTTACTGCTTCTGCTGTTGCCAATCTTGCAAGAATTACCGCTGAGGCAAGGCAAGCGGCAGCCGCAGTTGCTTCTATTGGCAGCGGTGGCAGTGGAAGCAGTGGTGGGGGCAGCGGAATAAACGGTGGAGCCAATGTGCATGGCGGAGCCGATGGCGGCGAGAGTTTTAATCAAGCGTTTGGCCGTTTTGGTACAAACTCGCCCCAACAATTTATGACTGGCGGCTACACTGGCAACGGTCCTGTAAACCGAATTGCGGGTGTTGTTCATGGACAAGAATATGTTATGCCCGCTGACGTAACGCAACGTTATCGCCCTGTGCTTGAAGCAATGCGAGAAGGAAAGCGAATCACCAACACCAATACCAATATGAACGTGTCGGTGCAAAACTACGGTGGTACGCGAGTCGAAACGAATCAACTTTCGCCCACAGAAGTCGAAGTGATTGTTCACAAAGTTGCTCCGCAAGCGATTGCAAAACAATTTGCTGATCCGAACAGTCGAGTGTCCAAGTCTCTTAATCGCAATACTCTAACACGGCGGAAAAGGTAGTGGAAAAATTTATCTATCCGCCAGAACAAGACACGTATGTAAAGACCCCCGCAACCAATGTTTTGACAGAACAATTGGACGGTGGAGCATCACGATCCAGGCTTGACAAGATCAATTCCAGCGAGTTAGTTGGTTGCACATGGGTCTTTAACCGCGAGCAGTACCAGTATTTTAAAGCGTTCTATTTTTCCGCTGCGAAAGAGGGTGCCGCATGGTTCCTTATGGACTTGTTAATGTCCCAACCCTACCTTGAAGAACACGAAGTCAAATTCGTGCCGGGGTCTGTGGTCATGTCAGAACCAAAAGGATTGTCGTTTATTGTTTCTGCTGAATTAGAAGTGAAACCAAAAGATGATACAGACTACTATGATGCTATTGTTGTTCTTCACGGCGATGATGATTTTCTTAATATTCTAGAACAACTTGCCAACTACGACTTGGAAGTGTAATGCCAAGCGAAGAATACTACAACTTCTTTCTCAACTCTCCGATGCAAGTAGTTGCTTTGGAGACGCTTGAAATTAGTCATCCAAACTTTAGCAAAACGTACTGGATTGTGCGTAACAAAACCGACGGACTAACTGCCACACTAGAAACTGCCAGTTCGCAAGATTTTGAATACTACCCGCTAGAAATCAACTTGAAAGAAGACACCGACGATTTAGATTTTGGCATTGAAATTGTCGTTGGTGATTTAGGAGAAGTGTTGCCCACAGAGATTGATAACATTCAGGCTGCCGATGGGTTCGGAACAAAGCCGACTGTTAAATATCGCATATTTAGAAGCGACGATCTCTCTGCACCAATTGAAGGACCGTTGACATTAGAAATAAAAAGTTTCTCGTTTGCTGCGACGGGTGCTACATTCGACGCAAAAATGCCGTCGCTAAATTTAAGCCGAACGGGAGAGACATACACAATCGACCGCTTCCCAATGCTAAGAGCCCTGCTATGATCGTCGTGGACAAGTATTTGGATGAGAACAAATACGATGTCCACAACAACAACTGTGGGCACTTTGTCTCGAAGGTCTGGAAAGACTTGACCGGACAAGATGTGTCACCTTTGATTACTCCGTTTGTTAATGGTGACACAACAGAGTTACTAAAACATCGCAACGAATTTCACCAGATTCCAAAACCCGAATCGCCCTGTCTTGTGGTCATGCACGCTCAACATGCAGATTCCCATGTGGGCATATTTGTTGAAGGACGCTTGCTGCATTTTACTGAAGCGGGCGTAGTGTTTGAACAACTTTCAATGTTTACGCCTTACTGGCGACTTACCTATTACAAATGACACGAATTATTATTCGTACCGATCCGCTCGATCACAGCAAAGACTTGATCTATCAAGCTCTTTGTGTTGGGGATTTTCTGTACGGATACTTTAAGCGTTGGCCCGCAACTGCTGTTTTATATCAAGACGATCCTGGTTTGGGTCGAGAAATTCCAATCAAAACAAAAGAAGACGTTTCCAAACTAAACAAATTAGAAGGAACAGTTTACGTTGTTATCTACCCTGAAAGTGCTTTTGCAGTTGTTGGCCTTGCTCTTATTGGGGCAACTGCTGCCATAGGCTTGAGTTCTAAATCAAAAGAAAGTCCTGGGAACACAGCAAATGAAAGACAACAGCCAGAGGAACAGGCCCCAAACAACAGTCTATCTCCTCGATCAAATCGAGCCCGAATAGGTCAGCGTATTCCTGATATTTTTGGGACTGTTCGTTCTACTCCTGATCTTATAGCTCAACCGTATCGATTCTTTGATCAACGTGGCAAAGAAGCTGAACACAGTTTTATGTGTATTGGTCGCGGCTCCTATGACGTTGACGATATTCGACAAAGCGAAACACAGGCTCGATCACTTGGTAAAAATTCGGTTGAAATTTACGGTCCTGGCACTTCTCCAAATAACAGTGCCCCAATGTATTCTGAAGGTACTATTACAGAAGAATTTATTAATACCACAAGAGTCGAAACTGTAAGCGATGACACTTTAATTGCACCAAACGTTCCAGAATATAACGAAACAACAAAAATTCTGCATCTTGGCAGTGCTGTAAACAGGCTTGATTCTGGCAGCAACGATTATGATCTTCGTGATTACTTTACTGCTGGTGGAACAATTGAGTTGAAAAACGGTGAGACTGGTTACATCTATACAATCGATTCGTATAACTTGACTGGTTATACTTACATTCCGTACACAGGAACATTTGTTGACAACTTTCAGTTAGACGGAACTTATACAATCGATGAGGTTCATGAAGATTACTTGACTCTCGAAGACCCACATTTGGTTAATTCTGATTGGAACATAGTAAACACTCACATGCCCAATCGTTACCCTGGTTGGATTGTGACGATGGGTACGCCCCCGGCAGGTTTTGTTAGCTTTTCAAACGGATCAAGTTACAACAACACCAACATTTTAGCTGATACCACAGAGTACGGCGAAAGCAGAACAGTTGGCCCAGTCATTATTGAAGACGCTGACGAAGTGATGATCAACTTCGTTGCACCAAACGGACTGTACGATGAACAAAACACTGTTGACACTTCGTCTAATCCCGAATTGCAAGTTCAAACAAATGCTTTGAATATTGACATTGATATTACTTATCAACAAGTTGACATCAATGACACACCAGTAGGATCGCCTTACGTTGAAACTGTTACGATAAGTGGATCAGCCGATACAAAACAGCAATTCGGTTACACGCACAGAGCAAAAAACATTCCTTTCTCTGGTCGCATGGAAATTACTATCGAACGAACATCAGATACGTTCAATGATGGAGTAAATCAAGTAACAGTTCAAGATGAAATTAATGTTCAGGATATTTATGGTGTAAAAGCAATTACCAAACAGCATTTTGGTGACGTGACCACAGCGAGGGTGGTGAGTTTTGCTGGCAGAAACGACGGCAACCGGAGATTCAATTTAAAAGCCTCGCGATTGATTCCTACTCGTGTGTCGGGCGAGACGTTTACAGCCCCACAGGCGTCATCTGACGCGGCAGACATCATCGTAGCGATGGCGACCGATCCACGGATCGGCAATCTGTCTTTGAGCGATCTGGACCTGGACTCGATCTACGATAACAAGGATGCTGTGGGCACTTACTTTGGCACGCAAAAAGCAGAAGAATTTAACTACACATTTGATGACAACAATCTAAGTTTTGAAGAATCTCTTGCAATAGTTGCCGACTGCATTTTTTGTAATGCTTATCGGCAAGGCGAAAAGATAAAGTTGTTTTTTGAGCAACCACAAACTAGCAGCAAACTTTTGTTTAACCACAGGAACAAGATTCCTGGCTCGGAAACAAGAACGATTGGTTTTAGCACACCAGATGAACATGACGGTGTTGAATTAGAATACGTTAATTCAGAAGACGGTAAGCCGGAAATTGTTTATGCTCCGATTGACAGCGACGGTGAGCCAACCGCAATCAATCCTGACAAAATTAAACAAGCGGGAGTAATCAATAGAGTCCAAGCACACTTGCACGCTTATCGTTACTTAAATCGATTGTTATATCAAAACACAATTGTTGAATTTGATGCAATGAAAGAAGCTACGTTGCTTATTCGCAATGAACGCATCCTTATTGCTGATAACACTCGTCCAAACACTTGCGACGGCGAAGTTGTTATGCAAGCTGGGACGCTGCTTACGCTTTCTCAGGATTTTGAATTTGAAGATGGAAAAGAGTACACAATATTTTTACAGAATGTTGACGGAAGCGTTGAAAGTATTGGTATTTCTGCTGGCCCTATGCCGGGTCAAATCATACTTGATTCTGCCCCCGCTTTGCCTCTGTCTGTTGACAATGATAACTACGCAAAGTCTACCTACGAGATTGTTGAAAACTCGTCTGATCGAAAACGAGCGTTTTTAGTTGATGAAAAGAGCCCAAGGGGCGGACTTGTTGTTGGCTTAACGGCGAGCAACTACGACGAGCGTTATTACCAAAACGATACCGACTTTACTCGTGGTTACGTTACCGAAGACGGCGAGCGAACCGATGGTGTCTATTCGGTTCACATGCCGGACGCAGGAATTCCGAGTTATTGGCGATTTTTGAGTTTGCCCGCTGAAAGATCGAACGTTACTATTGAATTTGAAATGGCAACGACCGACGTTTCCGGCTGGGTTTTATTGGCCGATTCGACAGACGTAAATAAATTTATTGGTGCTGCTAAACAATACGATTTTAACACTCAAGTTAGTAGCGGTGCTGGCTCGCCGATAATTAAAACTAACGGTGTTGTTGCTGTTCCTGGCACTCGACACGCAATGTTCAACGCTGTTGCTAACGGTTCTTGGCAAAAGATTACGTTGGAGAATGTTGATCTTACTGGTTGGTCAAACATTGGAAACTTTTACTTAGTTGCCGGTTGGTATTACGGCGGCAAGATGCGAAATTGGAAGATCGATTGGAACAGTAACGGTATTTGGGACAATTACGCTTATCATGCTAGTGGTGATGGGTTTTCAATACACGGGGCATCCACTTTCGAGAAAGACTAATGGCAGTTGTAACACGAGAAGAATTAGAAAATGCCGCACTTGATGTGGCAACAATTAGTGAAGTTGCAAACGGAACTGATACGCCCGGCACGGTCACGTCACGATTGGGCACTCCGTTGCAAACACTTGCCAAGTTGATTAGCGATTTGGCAAATCAAGACATTGGTGCCAGTGCTGCTGCTCAAATAAATACGCGACTCGATACGTTCCTTGCTGAAGAAGGCAACACGATTCAGCCAGATACGCCATTCATCGCCTTGGGCAAAATGTGGTATAACCCCATCGGCCTTGCAATCGACACTCCTACGCCATTGACGGAACAAAACTTGTTAGATGAAGGTTTTGAAGCGTTTGAAGATGCTGTTACAAATACAACAACTCAATTTGAAATTCCAACTAACGGCATTGGACGACGCGGCGACAAAGTAACTATCGGGCAAGGAAGTCCTTACGCGAGCATGATGTTTGAGGCTCGCCGCGATCCTGTTAAGTGGTATTACGTGGGCCAAGCATTTATTCCCAAGTTTGAAGCGTTGCCCACAGAAGCAGTAACAGATCGCATCACTTCTTTCATGAACGATGCTGACCAATTTAAATTTGAGTTGGTCAATCAAATAGAGCACACTGACAACGGTGTGTATGTTTTGAGAAGGAATAACTCGGGTGTTTGGGAGTCTGTGCCCTTTTATAGCCCATTATTAAGTCGTGGCGTTACGCGAGTCTACGTGGACAGTACCGCTTCAAACAGTCGCGAGTCTGGTGAGTCATGGAACAATGCTTACACTGATCTGCAAGCCGCTTTGGATTCGTTGCGTGACGATACGATTTTGTATTTAAACGCACCCGAAAGCAATCCGTTTGTTGGTGAGTTCACAGTACCTTCGTATTTGCGTAACTTGACAATTGTTACAAACAAAGGATCGGACAAACAAACTTGGTTTTCGGCAGAGATAAAGAGTGGGTGGGTCGATGCTGGTGGGGGCCTATTCACTCAACCTGTTGCAAGTAAACCGGCTGCCGTCACTTATGATTTCAAAAAAGATGACGCGAGTGGTACTTACACAGGGTTGGACCTTACTACATCAGAAATTGTTGCTGCTGCAAACAAGTACGGTTGGGATCAAGAAGACTTGCGGGCATGGTATGGATTGCTTGAAGAAAACACCAGCACTCCATCGAGCCCCGGCGAAGGTGAATGGGGCTACAGTGCCGGAACTCTTTATATCAATCCTAATGGTTCACCTTCTCTTTCCACAGTGAATGACTATGCGGGTTATGTTCCTGGTGGTCAGAATGCTTTGAACTTCGATAACGCTTACATTCGCATCTGTGGAAAGACTTACACCAAACTTTATGTTGACGGTATTGGTGTTTACAGCGACACACAAGCAAACGTCAAAGTTGAAGATGTGTTTTCGATTTACTGCAATTCTTGCGTGCAACTTGACATTAACAACAATTCCGACAACGAGATTAAAAACTGCTTGGCAAATGGTACTGAAGGTTATGGTTTTGTAGTCAACAAAATTTCAAATCCGTATATTCATTCGTACTGTGAAAATTTGTGCGTTGTAAAGTATCCTTACCTTGCGTGGCATACTGCTGCTGTTAGTGCAACTACAGCCACGGGAGCGGCGTTTCAAGAAACAGGATCAGCCGGAACAGCACACAATTGTGTGAAAAAGTTGTTGATGATCGATGGCTATGGTGACGTGCAGAAAAACGGTGGTGGCAACTTTGATCCGTATGCTGACAAACGTGGTGCTTTTATTCACACTGACGGAACGTTGCTCGCTCTTATAACGCCTTGGGATCACACGTCATATCGAAACTACTGTTACGATTCGCACGCTATTGGTTTAGGTGCTTCGCCTTCCGATATGGTGTACTATCGAAACTGCGTTTTTGATCGTCGAGGCTATGGCTTGCACACAGAAACTTTGAATGACAAAAACAGTCGCGATAGTTTCTTTTTAAACTGCACAATTTACACTGGTCATTGTAATTCGCTTTACACTGATGTTGATTCTAATGATTACATTGTTTTTGACAATTGCAAGATTATTGGCGGATCACAAACAGTGGGCGACAATCGAGGAATTTTTGAGTGCGACGACATCGGTAGCAGTCGTTTGTTCATGCTTGAATGTGAAGTGTCGCGGGAAGATGGTCACACCGGATTTAACTCGCTGATTCGTGGACTCGATGCCGGTGTAACGTCTGGTCCGGTTTATCTTGTGGACTCTCGATTGTCTGTCTACAAGTTACCACAAATGATTCAAGACTTCGACGGCACTACTACCTATGACGGTTTGTGGTGGCGTGCAAATGTAAATGCCAACACTAAAGATCGATTCGAGGTAGCGTAATGACCCTTTTCAAAGTAGAAGATTATCGACCGGGCACAGATCAAGCGGTGGTCGATGCTGCCATTGCTGCTGCAAACGCGGAAGCAACAAGTGAAGCAACTCTTTGTCCTGTTGTTGAATTTGCAGCAAAGACTTATGAATTGACCACATCTATTGTGGCAAACGGTATAAATCTAAGGGGAGAAGCTACTGGATTAAGATCGACAATTCTCAATTGGAATAATCCTGTGGCGGGAACTACGTTTGTCACTATGGATGAAACTTATGGCGGCAGTCTTAGCGACATTCGTATTTCAGCGAGCGGTACTGCTGTAGATGATTTGGTCGGTTTGCATACTATTAGTCAAGGCATTGCCAGTTTTGAGCGATTTGAAATTGATCTTAGTCGAATGGGAATGAATGGCACATGTTTGGTCAGTCAACGTCCAAGCGGCAAACCTTGGCAAGAGTCAGTATCATTTCGTAATTTTAAATTGACTGGTCCAAGACCTGTTCACATTATTAATGGTAACAACTTGGAATTTATGAATTACGATATTGGTGCTTGGACACAAGGCACACCTGTTACCGATGCTCACGAAGCCGGAGACACGTATCCTTATGTTGATGATCCAAGCGTAATCAATGCTTGTTTTCATTTAGAGCAAAGTCCTGGTTTTATTGTTATTGGTCCAGGCAGTTTGCAACAAGGGGACCATGCGTTTTACTTAAACAATTTTGCTTCATCTTTAAAAGATAGCTCTATTGTATTTCGCGATTCGCGATATGAACAAGGCCGCAACGCAAAAACAGGCATTGATAGTGCGGCTTTTGTGCTTCGTTGTGAAAGAGCAGGTAGGTTAAACGCAATTAAAAGTGTTTCTTTCTACCATTGCCAAGCTGCCCCAGGTTTAGGCACAACACCCGCAAAGGATTATCTTTCGACAAGTATTCAAGGAAGCGATAGAGTTTACGCTAGTCCTGATTGTAGTTGGACAGGTGGTCACGCAGGACAATGGACACCAAAATTCTATGACTACTTGCCTGCTATTGGCAACTAGAACAAATTTAACTGTTCTGTTTTGGTAACACCGACACCCATATCAACGAGCATGTTGCGTGTTCGTTTGATGTACCAATCGTAATCGATGCCTAATGGCATTCGGTTGTATTGCATGATTGGAACAGACCCGGTGGACTCAGCCACAGTATTGCCTGATTGTCCATCAAAAATCGATCCAAATTCGGACGCTCCCACGTACCACCTAACGATCTTTCCGATGGGCACGCCATCTTTTACGGCCCCACCCTTCACACGCCGCGAGAAGACGAACTGGCGAACGTCAGAGCATTTTCGGATCGTCTGATCAATTGGCACGTCGTCGCGAAGGAAAAGCATCGCGGCTCTTGAGCAAATCGATCCGATGGGATTTTTCATTAACCCTTCGCGATTTGGTTCCTTCATCGACAATTCGTTGACGTAAGCACCTTTGGCTTTGATTTCGCCGTCTTCTGTTATCGCAATGTAATTGTTCACGTCTCTGCTGTGGATAGATCGATACTTTGTCTCGTCCGTGGCGAAGTTTGTAATCTTTTCCCAATCGCGAACAATCTTCTCGTACAAATCCCACTTGTCTTTTGGTACTTTGATCACAATACCATCGGTGTTTGCACTAACTGTGGAAATGCCGCCAAAGTGTAGCATTTCGATCAACATCAGTAGCGATAGCTGACCGGACAGTGTTACTTGAATCAACAACTCGGGTGCGTACAGGAACGACCACTTCGAGCCCAGCTTACCGAAGCATCCATTAATTGTAATTTTTAGACTGTCTGCCGTTGTCTTGTCCCCGCTTTTCTTTGCTTCAATTCGTCGAGTCACTAGATCAGTGTAAACTCGCAAGAAGTCATCACCTAAATGGTTTGGAGAAAGACTTTGATTGATAATGATATTAGGATAATAACTAGACACATCACGATCCACAATGCAAACATTTTCTGTACTCCAATGAGAAATTTGCGACTCTGACGAGTGCAACCCACCAATACCAAGACGATATCTGCTATGATCAAAATTACAGAGCCATATATTAGTAGCAGCAACAGGTTTGCCATCTTTCAAAATCCTTGCTTTACCTTGATCGTCGAGAACAAAAAGGGAAGAACAAATTTCTTTATGCAGCTTTTGTAGTTCGGGTGTGTAAAATTTGATGTAATCTGGATTCTGAAACTGAAAAGCATCGCCCGATTGTTTGTCTGGTTTCTCTGGCATAACCCCTGTGGTTGCATAAATTTCAGTGCTGATCACTTTTTCTGCGATCTGTGCATCCGACAGCGAACGCAAGTCTTCGCCATAGGCAACGCCAACTTCTTGTCGCAGCCTGATCGCTTGCTCTAGTCGTCGATAAAGATCAATTGTCAAGTCCAAGTCATTGACATTGTATTTTTTGATTTCGTCTCGATGAAACAAATTGTCTTCGTCAAAATTCAAGTCAAGTTCTTGAATTATTTTCGAGTGCATTCTTGCACCGTAATGTTTTAAACTCAAAAATTGTGCGGCGGCAGGAGCAACCCACAACAGATCAATGTGGTTATTGAACCCCATTTTGAAACCAAACTTTTTTTCTAGTTTGTATTTTGGAGTCGGTTTTTCGGAAATTAATTCCGCTGACATTTCGTATAGGGACTGGTTGTCTTTCCCTAGTGCTGCTGCCCACAGGATCGGCAAGTCGTAATTTTGGCTGTTGAAACCGACCAACAAATAATGCTCGATTACCCACAGGAGTTTGGCACGATCAAAGTCGCTCTCTTGATATAACTCGAAAAACAAGACTTTGCCCGATTCCACCGATTTCATGCCCACAAGGAAATAATCGGGGAATACTTCAATATCGAATACCCAAGTTTGCTCTTGGGCATCAAACATTTCGTGGTCTTGGATTAGCTCGGGCTCGGTGTATTGGAGCGGTTCCGGTTGCCATTTTTTGTATTGAATGTCCATTAGAATAGAAACTCCAAAACATCAGGATATTTTTGATCGGTTCTTACTTTTAACTGTTTGGTAGTGCGACACTCGCCGAATCGATCTTTTGCTTCGGCAACGCTTGAGGGGAGGTCGTCTCCTTGGTGCTGCCGCCACCATTCATGTGCCTTATGTTTTGCAAGTCCTGCACCATCAAATGAAAGCCAAACATTAAACAAGCGTACACCTGAATAATAGGACACCTTTAACGTGTTCGGTTTGCCTTTCTTTTGGTGAACAGACGCATACATAGAAGTCACGTTGACAATTTCAATTTTTGGATCAACGCGACGGATTATCTCGTGGCTCGATGCAGTTGGTTTAAGTTTCTCTTTGAAAATAAACTCGTGCCCACAGTTGATGCAGACCCTAGCAACGGTGTGGTTGTACGCCCCACACTCGGGGCAGAGTTTGACCGGTACTTCGCCGGTGCCCTTGCCCTTTTTCTTGGGGATCACCGGATCGTTGATCGGTCCCAAACGCTTGGTATTTCCGGCAAAATCGAGAACTAGACAGTTAGTCTTGCCTCCTGCTGCAATCGCCTCTTTACGCCCTTCCAGGCTTTCCAACTGCTCGAAAGACCAATCGGGATGAAAGTATGGTCTTGTGCCTCGTCCGTACTTCTGGACGTGCAAAACGACGCTCGTGGTTGGTCGCAGATCGACAATGCAATCTGTCTCGGGATGATCAAATCCTGTGGTCAAAATGTTGTTAGAAACAATCGCCCGATAGTGACCGTGCTTAAATGCACAGAGCCTAGATTCGCGAGCCTCGTCACTGATCTTTGAGTGAACAAACGTACTGGCTATGCCCATTTTGTTGAGCATCGTATCGATCTTCTCGCAGTTTTCGATACCCGCACCAAACACAATCCAAGATTTGCGATCTTTGGCTAATTCGCGTGTTTCTTCCAGTGCTTGTTCTGTGACGTTTTGTTTCTTGATTGTTTCTTGCAAGTCTTTTTGATTAAAGTCATTCGCAAGCCAACGAACATCAGAAACATTGATCATGCTTTCCACACGTTTTGGCACGAGCGGCATTAGGTATCGATCATCTATCAACTTGTTAAAGTCGTCTAGATTTGTATTGTCAAATACCATATCAGTAAATAAGCCGCCATCAGTAATACGTCCCTGTCCCATACGGTACGGGGTAGCAGAGAGACCAATGACACACATATTTGGGTTGATTTCCCGCAGTTGTGCGATTGTCTGCTGGTACATGGACGCATCGTTGGGCGACAATAGGTGTGCTTCGTCGATGAACAACATATCGCGGTGTCCGACCGCTGGCACGGACTTATGTACACTTTGTATTCCTCCAAGTAAAACGGGCGCCCAATGCTCTTTTTTGTCGAGTCCGGCTGAAAAAACCCCTGCCGGTGCAGTAGGCCAATAACGCAACAGTGCTTTGTGGTTTTGCTGGATCAGTTCCTTAACGTGAGTCAGCAACAGTATTTTTAGATGCGGCCATTTTCTTACAGCCCATCGCATGATCATTGGTGGTATGACGCTCTTACCCGTCCCTGTGGGCATAGCTACAAATGGGTTTCCTGTGTTTCCTTGTTTGAAGTAGTCGATTATGTTAAATACGCATTCATTTTGGTATGGTCTTGGTTTCATTGCCCTGCCGGTTCGTATTTATCGCAGCCTTCAATAATAAATGTCTCTGGAATTATGTTTTCGTGTCTTCTACAGTACCATTGTTTGTTTGCTGCTGGCTTGGCGTATTTGCAAGATCGGCAGTTCTTTTCAGGTAACGCACCGTAGAAACAAGATTCCTTAAATGAGCACCACTTACATGAAAAATGTGTGGGCGTTTGCGAAATACGTTCGGGTGGCGTGTCTGCTTTGATGATAAACGCACCTTTTGCAACGTACATTTCTCCCATTTGATGATCGAGGCGAACTAACTCAAAATGTAGTTCGTCGGTGTCTTTGTTTACAGCAACATAAAGACCAAAATTTAAGCCTAATTTGTAACCGTACACGCACATTTGGGCATAGTGTTTTTCTTGCGATATTTTCATTCCTTTCTTTTTCAGATCGGCGAAGTACCGCGAACCAAATGTCTTGTACTCGAACAAAATTTTCTCGGGAATCCCGTAACGCTCTGGCAAGGTGCCCACATTATCGAGCGATCCGCCAAAATGCCCGTCAACGTCTTCGATGCGAACCTGATCATCTGGTGTATGATCAAATTTGCATCCAATACCTTCGAGTATTTTTTGAAACTCGTATTCTTCTCGCTGACCTCGATTAAATAGACGCAACATCTGACCGTGCGTTTTGCCGCCGATCTTATAGAATGCCGCCTTAAACCATCGAAACTGATACCACAGTTGGCGAGGGCATTTTGTGCCAATCTGACTTGCCCCTAAATGTTTTCGATGACCGTCTTGAAACTCGCTGCAAGACCATTGTTCAACATCATCGTGTATTGTGTCGATGATTTGTTCACGAGTCGTGTGATTTGATAGCTGCCATTCTTCTTGCATTGTATTTTCCTAGTGTGATAAAAAAGCCGCCCGCAACAGTTACTTTGTCACGGACGGCTTACCAGTGCCCTTACAAGGGTGACACATTTTCCTTCTAGAATTTTTCCCTGATCCGCCACATGCGAGACAGTTTACTGTTCCCAGGGCATCTTTCCGTTCTCCCCCACGGGGGCGGTCGCCTCTTGGGGTTTGCTTGAATCGGGGAAACCGGTATTGGTATTTTGTGCCTCGGTTTCTGCGGGAATCTCTAGTGTTGCCTGAACCGGTGTTGCTTCACGATTGGGTGCCGGTGCGGCTTTTTGCTGTCCCGGTTTGTTGCCGTCTTGATCAAGCACATAGGCAACTTCGGTGTAACCCTTTTCGCGTGCTTCTTCGCCCTTTTGGGCTCTGACAACGGCACGAAACGGCTTGCCGTACAGCACAGACACGTCGCTCAATGGTTGCAACCAACCGACACAGTGACAAATAGCCGACAATTGCGAGTAGGCAATGCGAACGGTATCGGCACTTGTTGGATGAGCAACATTCAGACGATAATCGCCGGTCGCTCCTGCGTGTTCGCCCGATGCAACTTCTAAAGTCAGAATCAGCATTTCGCCGCCCGCTGTCGTACCTTGCATTCGAGAGTCAATGATCGACACTAAATGACCTTTGTTGTCGCTGATCGGCAACTGACCGCTGCCACCTGTTGATGGGGCAACTTCTTGCGGATCGAACGCATTAGGTAGCATTGTCATGTTTCTTTACCTTTTCAAAAATAGTAGTGAGATTGGCTAATTCGATTTCGTTTAGCCCGGATCGAGTTTTTGCTTCAAACTGATTATTTGCGTCACGACGGCAACGCAACGTGGGGTAAGTCTTGGGTGGTTTCTGATTGGTGTCGGTGTAGCTCTCCATGTGGTAAACTTCTGGAAACAAATGTGGTAACTGTTTATAAACAGCTTCACCAGGAAAAAACGGTGCGTAAATGAGTCCGCCTGTTGTATAGTCTTTCAAACGATCTTGCTTACAAATCAAGACCACGTTTTTAGGACATAATCGCAGTCTGCGAATCCAAATCATGAACTTATCATTCAAAACACCATAGGCTTGCATTAGGTTTTTGTGCCGTGGTCGTTCTTGAATAAGTAGTTGCTCGGCGGATTCTGTCAAGTCGTCAATAAATACTGTGTCATATTTATTTACTTCTTCGCTTTCGCAAATCCATTTGAACGCATCTTCTGTTTCTTTCCAAGTGTTGCAGTCGTAATAAGGCAAAACTTTTTCACGAGTGCTTCCCAGACCTTGATCGATAGAGATCACAATGGGCGAGGGGGCGGAAAGTACCGTTCGTGTTTTGCCGCTCCCCGCTGGGCCGTATATCAGAAATGTGCTTTCCGGCGGCAGTGTCTCCGTTGTCTTGAGTTTCACGCAGTTCCCCTCTTAGGACTTGAATTGAATCTGGTGCTTCAATGCCAATACGCACGCGAGTACCGGCTTTCAGAATAGTCAATTTTATATCGTCTCCGATATAAATTTCTTCGCCTTTTTGTCTACTTAACACTAACATCTTTGATCTTCCTTGTTCCAAATTTCATTCATTGTAAGTGCGTGTAACATCGCCCTCGCGGGAGATACCCATACATGGTCGCATTTTGCTCCATCAATACCTGTTGTTTTTGCGTCTTGAAATACAACGATGTTTCTAGTTTCATCTTCGTGAAAGTTTTTTACAATATGGCTAGTTGGGGGATGCCCTAAAACCACATTATTAACAAAAACTTCAAGGCCGGGTGTTATTTGTTTCCCGTCTGCTGTTTTTCTAAAAGTTTCCATGCTTTCCTTTCAAAGTTAAAAAAAAACGAGCAAGGGGCATTATACGACAACAAGTCGTGCGTGGATACGGAAGGACTTGGAACCACTTTGCCCCTTGCTCTCACCATCATTGGTGTGTCATTCTTTCGTATTTTTCGTCTTTGAACTTTTCAACCATGTCTAAAATAGCAGGCACATGAGACAATTTTGCTTCATCTTGTTCTCTTTTTGCTTCGTTTACTAAATTGCTACAATATTTTAAAATCCATTGGTAAGGGATATTCATTCTTTCGGCTCCACCAATTCGAGTGTGGGCGAACCTGGACGAGTGGTAATCACTTCGTCGATGATTCTGCGTTCTTGATCGTCGAGTTTTTTGTACTCGCTCAAACGTAGACTTGCAGAGAAATTAACAAGGTCTTTGGCAATCCGCTGGCTTGCGGGTCCAAGACTGCTGAGTGCTTTAAGAGCGGCAAACGTTTCGCCCTGTTTGTTTGCCATCGAGTAATTAATCTTTTTGGTGGCTTTCAACTTGTAGCCGCCGCCTAGATCAAATGTCTCGGTGCCTTCTTCTTTGTCGGGATCAAAAAATGAGTCGTCCGCAACGATTGCTTTGCGAAGCTCAATTTCTCGTGCTTTGGCAGCTTCGAGAGTTTGCTTGGCCTGGACCCATTCAGCGAGCAGTTCGTTTGACATCGTAATGTTCCTTCGATGTGAGTTGGATTGAAGTGTCGCCTTCGAGCGACGTTGCAGTCATCATAGGGACAATTCGCAAGGTGTCAAGGCTAGATAGCAGATTTTTTTGACTAATTCGCTGAGACATGGTATCGTTCTGGTGTCCACGACTCTTACCCGTTCGGAGGAAACATGATCGAGCGAAAATCTCTAACCGAAGTCACTTTAGACTTACTGAAGCACCGCGATAAAACCATCACGGTCAAAGAAATTGCCACTGAAACAGGCATCAACGAACACTGGATTTGGAAAATTTCATCGACGCAACGCCCAAAGCATCTTTGTTCGGAGCGTATCCAGAAAATTTACGAATATCTGACAAATGAAAAACTTGACTACTAAAAACATCGTCACAACTAGGGCAGAGGATGAATCCGTTGGCAATACCAGCAGACTTAAAGGATTATCCCCAATGGGTAGTCTGGAAAGAGATTTTACGTAAGGACAAGCTAACTAAACCACCATTTAATCCAAAGAATAATCTATTTGCAAGTGCAAGCGATCCGGGCACTTGGACCGATTTTGATACAGCCTTATCGACACTTAGCGGCAATACTGACTATAAAGGATTGGGTTTTGTTCTTAGCAAAGAAGACCCTTTTTGTTTCATTGACTTAGATGAACCAAAGACAAAAGAAGATGCAGAACTGCACAAAAGTATAGTTAGCAGTTTCAATTCTTACAGTGAAGTCTCGCCATCAGGCAAGGGTCTCCACATCATCTGCAAGGCATCGCTCCCCTGTGGTCAACGCAAGGGGCCGGTCGAGATATATCCCCACAGTCGATACATGACAATGACGGGGCAGGTATTCAAGGATCGGGAAATATGCGATTGCCAGGACAAATGCGAAAAACTGTGGAAATTCCTCGGTGGCGAACCTACCCAAGTGTCCACCACAGAGGGAAAAATACTTTCTCACGTCCTCGAAACACACGATGATGTCGAACTGTGCAAGATGGCAGCGGAGGCCAAAAACGGTGAGTTATTCAAGGCTCTTTATCAGGGTGATTTGTCGCGGCACAACAACGACCACTCGGCGGCTGACTTTGCACTGATCAACATTATCGGATTTTACACAGACTCTACCGCACAAGTCCGCCGCATCTTTCTAGCGTCTAAGCTGGGCCAACGTGAAAAAGCGTTTACACGCATCAGAGATTACGTTGATCCGATGATCGCAACAGTGATGCGAGAAAAAGCACAGTTGCAAATTCCCATTAAGTTTGAAGCAATCAAAAAGAGCTATCAGGAGAAAACAAAAGAGCGGCAGATTCTTCATCCAGAAAAGAAATTCAGTGCCGATTACGATCTGTTCAATAACCCGGTCGCTTCAGTTATAAAACCGGTCAAGAAACAGAACTATGTTCCGCCAACTCATCCAGTTCTTAAACTGCCTCCCGGTCTTGTTGGTGACTTGACGAAGTTCATTTATGATTCGTCTTACAAACCAGTCGTCGAAATTTCAATCATGGGGGCGTTAGGTCTTATGTCGGGACTGACCGGCAAGGCGTACAACACCACAAGCGGCGTAGGGCTCAACGCTTATTATTTGTTGCTGGCTGAAACCGGTCGCGGCAAGAATGCGGTTCAAGAAGCGTTCAATAAAATCGAATCTTATCTTGAAGTTCAGATGCCCACGTTTGGCTCTTGTTTTGGCCCAAGTGACTACGCATCGGGCGAGGGGTTATTCAAAACAATCGCAGATCATCCAACTGGCTGTTTTATCAGCAACTTTGGTGAGTTTGGCCCAATGCTCAAACGTATGGGCAACGAGCGAACAGACGGCATTGCAGAAGGATTTAAAAAACAATTGCTTGTTCTCTACTCGTCCTGTGGTCATCGTCTTGTCTTACGCGAGAGGGCCTACGCTGACTCAAAAAACAACGCCAAGCGATTAGAGTCACCGGCTTTCAGTTTCTTTGCTGAGTGTCCGCCACAGTGGCTCTACGAAAACATGACAGACGGCATGGTCATGTCCGGTTTGTTACCACGTTTTACCGTGTTGCATTACACCGGCTTACGTCCGCCGTCTCGTCGCGATTGTGCTCTTGTCAAACCAGAGCCAAAATTGATCAATGATCTTAAAGCACTAGCAACTAGATGTCACTCTCTTATGGCACAGCGAAATGTTTGCTACGTGGAAACAAGTTGTGCGGGGCAGTCTATTCTTGATGAATTTGAAGAAGAATGCGACTACATGATCAATACATCGGATGAAAAGATCGCCGCCGAAATGTGGAATCGTGCTCACTTACGAGCAATGAAACTAGCCGCAACGATTGCTGTTGGCATAGACCCTGACAATCCTGTGATGGATGAGGAATGCGTCACATGGGCTCGCAACTTCATCGAGTACGGCACACGCGATATGGCAAACCGTTATCTGACAGACGGTCACAGTGCTGTACCAGACGAGTACAAACAAGAAAACGCTTTCATGCGTGTGCTGTTCCGTTATGCCCACATGGGATTTGAGCATTGGTCGCACGTTCCTGGGTCAGACAAGAATTTGCATCAACACAGGGTTATTCCGCAACGTCTTTTGCAAAAGAAACTGAACCGGCTGAAGGTCTTTAGAAACGACCGATTGGGAGCCAGCGGTGCCATTAGACGCATGACACTCCGACTGATCGACGACGGTATCCTTGCCGAAGTGGGGCCATCAGATCGGGCCAAGCACTTTAATAGTTATCGCGGCAAGTGTTACGCAATCGTCGATCAAGAAATTCTCAAGCAACCAAGCATCGAAGATCAGGCAAAATATCTAAACGATCAATTTTGAATTGCTTTCACAATTGCCACTGCGAAAAACAGTGGCAGGAATAATGATAGAGGTGTGCAAACCCCTATCATTATCCAAACCAACAGGACCGGTTTACTCATTGGTAGGTTCGTTGAAATCTTTTAGCAACGGTTCAATCGTTTTCTTAAACTCGTTGTAAACGCCGCATGGTGTACGGTTCAACGCTGCTGCCCATCGCTCGCACTTTTCGGTCGAGTACGTGGCGCCATCGTTCACCACAAGATCGAGCAACAAGTTCCGCTCTTTTTCGGACCAGAATTTGTTTCGACGCTCTGGTCCGTCTTGTGCGGGCTCTTTCGACGGTTGCGGCCTCGGAGTCAGAATCGCTGCTGCGGCTTGCGAGAGAGTGTCATGCAGACCTTGAAGCGTTCCCAGCACGACTGAACGTTCCTCTGGGGTCGAGGCAACAAAATCGGCGATCAATTCGGTAAGTTTTTGAGTGTTCATTTTACTTTGTTCCGTAAAGATAGAAATTGAAATTGGAAAGTTGGTTTGTGTTTGTTAGTCTAGCCCCTCCCCTTCTTCAAAGTCAAGTTCGATTGGGATGCAAGCAATGCAGCCTGATGCTTTCTTTTCTTTGCTTTCTTGTTTATTTCCTCTGATAGTGCCTAAACCTAAGATACCACTAGCTGATCTGTAAACAGTAACAAATCCTTTTATTTTTAGCTTTGGCTTGACTTCGATTAGATCAGAAAAATGAGGTCCGCCCATACTTATCTGTCCATTTTCATGCCAGGAGCAAGTTATCCATCTTCCGTTGATTTGCTGAGTAGCTCCGTGAACACAAGCACCATCTTGGTCATAAATATCGTAGATTTTGACTTCGCGACCATCACGAGTTTGGTATTGTTTGTTTTTGTCAATCATTTGTCATACCCACATGCTTCGAGAAATCGGGATCGGTTAAAATTTGCATTGAACTGCTGACAGACGTTTGCCATTTGCAAAACGTCGTTTTCCCATTGAGTCATCAGTAATGAATCATCAGAACAGTTTGGCTTGCTCGCGGCAAGTCCATCAGCAATCGCTTGAAAGTGTTTCCTGGTCATCTTACTTGTCTCCTGGTTTGAGTGACCACAGAAATTGTTTCTGGGCGTCTGGTACGATCTTACGCTTAACGTGTTTGTTCCAAATTTCCACTACTACGCTTCGTGGATGATTCTTTGCTTCTTCTTGAATTGCATTTCGTTGTCGCTCGCCTCTCATCCAAACCGAATGATCATCGGAATAGCAATAGGTTAGGTCGTGATCAGCAATCAGTTTTTCGAGTTTTGTTGTGTCGGTTTTTGACATAGGGGATAGGGGGGGTAAGGGGTATAGGGTGGGGGAGGATCAGTCAGATTATTCGGAATCATCAGTGACCACAATTCTTTCGCCGGGTTCAAGAAGGCGAACTTTGAGTTTCACCTCAGATATGTTGCTCCATGTGTGTTCGTTGCCTATTCCAGTTACTACAAAATGAGTACCCACACCATAAATTTTAATAAGCTGAACAATCATCCCGACATATATTTCAGTACCTCTCCCAACACCCTCCGTAATCACCGCAAGTTGTCCAGGCTCCAAATCGATGAAAGTTAGTTCTTCGTGCTCATGTTTTTTGATTAGTTTCGCACCCATTGTTCTGTCCCTCTGTGGTTAGTGTTCTACCAGCTAATTGCTTGGCTTGATAGTGTCAGTTTAGTAAGTGTTGGTTATTGGTCAAGTGGTGTTGGCAAAGTTTCTTGAAAAATGTTTGGTAGTAGTCTGCTCTTGAATGTTTAGGGGTAGTTGCCTCTTGAGGGTAGTTGCTTCTTGAGTCCTAGGGTTAGTCGGCTCTTAGGGGTAGCCGCCTCTTGAATCGCTAGGGGTAGTCGCCTCTTGAGCGCTACCTGGGGGTGGACATTTGCTCACTACTGAACGCCCGTACACCAGTGGACGCATGTTCACCGGTATACATTTGTTCAGTGGTATACATTTGTATAGTAGTGGACAGATGTTCAGTGGTATACATTTGTTCACCTGAACGTTTGTACACCTGTACGTCTGTTCATTGGTGTACACATGTATACCTGTACGCATGTTCACCTGGACAAGTGTATAGGTGAACGCATGTACATGTGAACGTTTGTATAGGTGTACGTTTGTATAGGTAGGGCAAACCCTAGTGTACGTTTGTTCAGTGTGCGTATTCGCACTACTGCAAATAGCGTACCAAAACCCCAAGATAAGTTTTAAGAATAGATGAAACATTTTGAAGTCTGCCCGATGTGCGAATACGCTTAATTGTCTCAAAATAAGACAGTCTCAAATTGAGACACCCAGCATATTGCGTGCCAAACTCAAAATGTTACATAGTGTACAAATGTTTTATTTTAATTCTCGGATTTCGCCCTAGTGGAGTTGTGTTGAGTGTCGATTTATGTTCTATTGACGTTTCATCGATGTTGTTTGCTCGACATCGATGATTGATGTTTCTCAATTTGGTTGTGACGCGCCCGGCAGGTGAGTCGTCCGGGGATAGAAAATGCGTAATCGCTCGCCATGTTGGCGGGTGATAGTATCACTCCAATTTTGAGGAATAGACATTATGTCTACTGCAACAACTACGAACTGGACAGAAGCAGCACAAAAACTGATCAGTGACCCGCGATTCGGGCGTCATAATCTCGATTGCGTGTTTCCGCATCGAGTGCTGATTTGGTCGGAAGCGACCGGAACGGGAAAATCAACGCTCCCGTACAGGTTGCTGTTTGGCCGAAATCCAGTTCGCGTGACATTGTTTGCCGAAATGGAGGTCGATTCGTTGGTCGGTCCTATGCAATTGCGGGATGGCAACACTGTTTGCCAACCGCAACTTGCGGCAGAAGCGATGGCAGAAGGCCGTCCGTTGATTCTCGACGAAGTTGATCAATTTTCAGCGAGCGTTGAGACCTATCTGAATGCAATTTTAGACGACTATGATCTGGCAGTTCTCACACTGCCAGACGGTCAAAAGATTTTGCCGAAGGATGGGTTTTGTGTCGTTGGCACAACCAACGCGAGGCCGGAAACTCTGCCGGAAAGATTGCTTCATCGATTTGACGCAATCATTCATGCAGACTCGCCCGCCAGCGGACTGCTAGATTCGTTGCCCGATGAATTGTCGACGATGTTGTTGAATGATCGGCGTGAGGCTGAAAAATCTCATTGGGCACCGATGACTACTCGACGGATGATTGCTCTCGATAGATTTCTGCAAGCCGGATTCGATGAACTGGACGCTATTAAACTGGTGTTCGGTCCTGACGATCAGGCCGCGAAATCGACTCAAATGGCAATCGCCGCCAATCGCGCAGGGTGTGCAAAATGATCAGGCCTGAACGAATACTAGAACGCGGTGCTAATGGCGCTCGCGTTCGGCGTTCACCCGGAATGATGGGTATGACAATCTGGCCCAAAAAGGGAAAGAACGCCACCGCAGTGGAATGCAAAGTTCCGCTTCATGTTGACAATGCTTATGCCCGCACAATTCGTTTCCACGAACTGCTGCACGCGCAGTGTTCCGCAGGTCGGCACAGCAAGCACCGCAAGTATTCTGAAGCAACTAGGCAACTAGTTGAGGATATGCGATTGCACACAGTTTGTTGGCCTGATTCGACCCCCAAATCAATCAATCGCGACGCATTATGCACCGCGATGATTGAAAATAGAAATATACAACGGGATCTAAACTCGCTGTATTGTTCGATCCGGGGTTTTGCGATCGTTCGACGAACTGCGGTCCAGCTAAAATGCTCTAAGCATTGGCGAAAGAATTATTTTTCATTTCGTGCGAAAATCTGTCAAATTTTTGGCTACGAGGTGAAAAGTCAGATGTTAGACGCCATCGAGGCATTAGAGCGCGGTACCTATGCCGGTGATCGAACGGCCCATCGAATCATTGAAAATTTGCTGGCGATTCAGCAAAAATTTGATGATATGGGGGTTGACGATTGGAATAGAGATCAACCGAAATCCGAAACGGTTGAGACCAAAACCAATGGTCAAAATCGAAAGATGGAGGTCGTTGAGATTGAGCGTACTGAACCCTGCCATCTAGGCCCGCCAGTTCGTCGCAAGGCGACTGTTGGTTCCAGGTTCCGTATGGGCTCTCTCGTGCGTGCAATCGGTTCCGGGCGGGCCGGATCGCTCTACTCCAAAAAGCGCGTCACAGCCCCGGCTGGGACGGTTGTCATCGATGGATCAGGGTCAATGTGCCCCGATCAATCGGAGATCAACGAATTGTGCAGTTTGCTTCCTGCTGCCACTATCGCCGTTTACGGTGGTGACGGTTGCAATTCGGGCAAGCTGTTAATTCTCGCTAAAGATGGCAAACGCGGTACGTCGTTCGATATGGTAGGCTACTATGGCAACGACATCGACGATCTGGTTATCGAATGGTTGCTGAAGCAACCAGGTCCACGAACCCTGTTGACCGATTTGGGGTTTACGTGTCCTGATCACGGTAAATGGGCAAATCAAGCTAAATCGCTGCACGAACGCGGCGACATCGAGCTAGTGGAATCTGACTCAATCCGCGATTTGATCAACAAATACAAGTAAGCTAAGTAAGGCGAACTATTTTCAGTTCCCCGCATTGATCCTAACGGATTGATGCGGGGTTTTTTCGTGCGCGGATTGCATCCGGTATGGCTGGTGCGGTGAGTCGTAGGGATGTCCACAGATGGCAGGGCGTTGTGATCGATCCCTAGTTGGGGTCTGACTGTGGGATTGGTTTTTTGATGACTCTCTAGCTATGTTGGGGGGCTAGACTCTCTGTGGAGGGGTAAGCATTCGGAGCAGGTTTTTGCCCCTGATGGGCTGGCTTTTTTGGGTGGTTCGGGTCTAGTCAATTGTCGAAAAAAGTGGAACCCATCGGGGATGGGTCATGCGGCGGACCGCCGCAATAATTATGGCGCAGTTGGCACATCGTCCAAAACGGCCAAGCACAGACCCATTGTTTTTTAAGGCATCCCGGATGGGGTAGCAAAATTGGTTGAGCATGGTACATGGATACACGCGGATAGGAAAAAGACGGACCTAGTATGAATGGGGTATTTGATATACCCATCCGGTATAGGACGCTGTGTGGCGAAATAAAAGTGATATTTATACTACCAAATCTATGTCCAGATAGTCATGGAACATGGATACACGTAGCTAGTCTCGACACAATCAGGGGGGTGTACAAAATAACATCTGCGATATTATTAGATAAATGTCTAAATACGCTCTAACGCAAGTAAATGAATTGTCCGCATGATATGTCGTGATAGTGTCCGATCGCATTCTGAGGCATTCTAGAGCGTTTAAAGCCTAGCCCCTATGGGCTATAGGCCAAGATTAAAGGAAAAATGCTATACCATTGCATGTTGTTTAGTGGTGTATTGTTTGCCATTATATTGCGGGTCGAGGTCAATAGATATTCCCACAATTTTGTGGTTAAAAGTTTTTTTGCAAAATTCCCGGATTTTGCTTGCGTTCTGCTCGCCGATCTGCTAAGGCCCAATTCTCAGGTACAACATGTGGTTGCACCGGAGTCATGACCGATCGTTGCATCGGAGTCGGTCGGCTACATGCAATGCGATTGCATCTGTAATATCGTTGCGTTTGCAGTCTGATTGCATCTGCAATTGAGTTGCAAAACAGGGGGTTGCACCGGAGATTGGGAGGGGGGCAGGGGGGTAGTGTACGTGTGTATAGGTGGGAAGCACAACAAACACAATCAACTAAAATCTCATTAGGGACTCTTGACTTTTCCCTAGACACTCACTAAACTATCAGAAAGCGAAGGAGAAACTATGAGCAAATCGAAAAGCGTGGAGGTTACACTGTGCAGATTGAATACGAACGAACATCATTCAGCCGCGAGGCGAACAGGGTTGTTGAACAAGACTCGATTCAATGGTGGGTCGAGTCGAATCTAAAGAAGGGCGGCATCGAATCGCAGGTCGAGAAGTTGCGAAACCTGCTTGCAATCGTCGGCGAGAAGTTTTTGATTGACAATCCGGGGTGTGCCGAGAACGTTGCATCAGCGATTGAATGCGAAGGGTATAGGCACAAGATCACGCATAGCGAGTCGTGATAACGGTCGCGGTAACCGGGCCGCGACGGTTGACGTTGAAGTCTCAGTTTTGTTTTGTTTTGTTTTGTTTCCTTTCCTATGGAGAAAAGTATGTTGAAGTATTGTTTGATCGCCCTTGTGGGCATTTCCAGTGTAATGTTCTCGGCTCAACCGGCTGAGGCACATTTTCCTATTGCTCGTAAGGCAGTACGTGTGACCGCTCATGTGGTCCGTGTTCCGTTGCGAATTGTTGTTACGCCTGTTAAAGCAGTCGTTAGACCGTTTGCTGCGAGGCGTGCAAGAAGTTGTCGATAACCAATTGTTATCGTGACCAAGTGGCGTTCGGGTCTTAAAGCAAGGTTCAAATCCTTGCCTTGGTCAATGTTTAAATTATCCCTACCCGAGAGAACCCAAAATGGTAATGTGGAACAAAAAACTTGAATCAGATGATTCTATCTTAACTCCAGAAGACCGAGACTATGCCAAAAAATTAATCAAATCAACCGAAAAATTGTTTGATCTTGTCAATCAAAAATACAAAGAAAACATGGAAAAAGTTAAAAGACAAGATGTCTCGGACAAAGAGCTGTGTTTTACCGCTGCTTGTTGCGAAATTGCAATAAAAAATGCAAAGGAAGCAGGATTAGAAATGTTTATGTTGCAGACTGGTATGCCAAAAATAATTTGTTTGGCTATTATTGAAAAAATTATTGAGTCCCAAGACCAACCCAAAGAGTAAATTCAATGAGTAACGAAGAAGTGTCGGAATATGACTTAATGCGGTTGACTTGTCTTTCGACACTGAAAGCAGGGCAGTTGCTTCCGCCGAATGCCAATGTACACCGCGATATGATTCGTGTCTTTTGTGCTGGCTATTACGCCGCTTTGAAGGTCACAGATCAACCCGATGTGTATGATGAGCTAACTGCCCACATCGAAAAAATCATGAGCGATAGTTTCATTCCTACACTGACTTGGTGTTGGTGGGAGCAACCGTCGTAACTACTATATCCACACTTCTCCTGTGGTGAGCTAAAAGTAATGCGTAAATGCGATCTTTGTCACAAAGAATATCCAGACAATCGCTTTTCAAAACAAGGCAAGCATACAACGCTACGTAAGCGTGTTTGTATTCATTGCGAAGCTAAGAAAAAGAAAGCGTCGAAACTCGGCCTTGACATAGACCAGTACAATCGTCTCATGGACAGACCATGTACAGTCTGTGGTGAAAAAACTACGCACATTCAAATCCATGAAGAAAAGCCTATTGCAAGTTTATGCCCAAAATGTTACAAATTGTTCAACACTAAACCTGAAATACTCTACAAAGTGAGTCGAATGGTCTATGACAACTACACCAAACCCCGATCTTGATCCCGTAGTCACCCAAGTAATCAACAAAACGCATACCAAACAAGAAATTGACAAACTTGCCCGAATGTTTCAAACGCATCCGGCCACAAAACTCGCATGGCGTAAGTGCGAAATTGCAGCTATTGAATATTTGGCTAGGGAGCAACAGCAAAGTGCCCAATTCGAGTCCGATACCAAGTCCTATTGAATACAAACAAGCCTGTTCTGTGGTCAAACGCTACAGGCAGCATGTTAAGTGCAACTATTTGCATGAATTGACCAATCAAGTTCAGGCGGCGTTCAAAATCAAGGATCGAGACACTTTGATGAGTATTTTTGAGGATTTTGTCGCACCTGAACCTATTAAAACAAATCCCGACGATATGAAACAAGAACAAGTGGAATTTAAAATTCAAACAAAATGGGGAGGATTTCCAGAATGAGCAGTAAACAATGCTATCGCGTGCTTAAAGAAGGCGAAATAGTCCAATGGACAGATCGTTTTTATCAAAAAGAATATGACTATTGGCGTTATGTTTGGGGAGAATGGATAGGGCAAGAAAAGAACAAAGAAATGCCTTTGGTCATTCGTCCTATTGATTCTTTTGTTGATGCTCCCGTTCCAAAGCGACGAGAAGTTTATAGGGACGGGGCACTTTTTCGCGAAGTGTTGAAAGGTGATCCGCCAAATGACCCCTGAACAACTAGCAAAACCCGGCACGGAGCATAGTCAACAAGTGGCTTTTATGTGCTGGTGTCAGCAACAAGACCACGACACACGACTAAAGCGGGCCTTCGCGATTCCAAATGGCGGTCAGCGTAACAAAGTCACGGCAAGCCGCCTGAAAGCTGAAGGGGTTAAAAAAGGCGTGCCCGACGTGTTCATTCCTGTCCCTGTGGGCACATATCACGGTCTATGGATCGAATTTAAAAAGAAGCAAGGACGAGCGAGCAAAGAGCAATTGGACTGGCTCGACTATTTGCAATCTCAAAATTATTCCTGTTTTGTTGCCTACAGCTATTGCCAAGCTATGGATGCCGCCCTAGACTATATCAAGCAAGGCAACGCACTCTAACCAATGGAGATTCAATCCTATGTCGCCTGCCGACAAACTCTTACTTGAACGTATTGCACTGGGCAATGCGTATGTTACTGCCGCAGAAGGGTCTATGTTAGCCCAACACGGACTGATCGAAGTAGACAGTTCCCAAACTGACGGCAAAGACCCCCCGGCATATCTGTGCCGCCTTTCACCACAAGGAAAACAAATGCTTGATCAATCCGTTGCAACTGCTCCCGAAAGTGTCACCGAAGAAGATTTTGATTTTGAAATCGAATCTGGTGTTGAAGTCCCTGCCGTCAAGCGGGGCAATGCGGGCCATTTGACGCCTCGTAAGGCCAAGTACCCATTTGCATTGCTAGAAGTTGGACAGTCGTTTCACGTCGCTGTGACTGAAGATAACCCGACCCCTTGGAAAACGCTTCAGTCTTCGACCGCTGCCGCCAACACTCGTTTCCGCGAGCCTGTCGAGCCCGAGGAATTGGAAGAAGTCACCCACCGTCGCCGCCTGAAAGATGACGACGGCGAATGGATTACGGATGGAGACGGCAACTTTCAGTACGAGAGCTTCACTCAAATGGAAGCAAAGACCGTTCAGACCAAAAAGTTCGTTGCTCGACAAGTCGGTGCTGACGATCCAAAGGGACCGGGATGCCGCGTCTTCCGTGTTGAACTTGACGACTGATTCTTAACCGAAAGTCAATAATCGTACCCCTAGTGCGACCGGGTCAACGAGAAATCGTTGGTCCGGTTTTTTTTATTGACTTGCCACCTGTACAGATGTACTATCTAAGTGTCATGCCAAATCTACGAAAATTTTTGGTGATCCGTTACGTTGTCAACTTTTTGCGAAGGTATCTCTCAATGAGCCATTGTCAATTCGATCCAGAGTTGAAGTTTGAATGTTTGTCCGAAATCGTGGGTATTGTTAGGGAAGGCGATCTTACACACAGCGACTATTTGAAAGTCAGTCAACACATTGCCTGTTTTGCTGGCAGTGCAATTGAACTATATTTGCAGAAAAACGAGCCCGATTACGTTCCCGATAACGTGATCATGTTTTCACAGGGCGACGAATCAATCATGAACGATGAAGCGTTCTGTGATTTTGTCGAGCAAATTCAAGAGCGTTGTGAAAGCAATATACTTGCGTATGGCGACACTCCTGCGGGCATTCCTTGGTCAACAATTCTTGACATTTTGTTACCAATGCTTTTCGAGTGGTTGGCAAATCGCGAGTAGTCCAATGCGAATTATTGCATCAATCCTCCTGGGGGCACTCTGTTGCCCTCTGTGGGCACAGTACAACGACAATCGGTTAAAAGTCGACACATCAATCGCTAACACGTTCAAGGATGCTACGTCGGTTCGCACTTTTGACGATGCTGATGTTATTGTATTTGATGGCGAAGGTACTGTTGCCAAAATCGGTTTGATTGAAATTGAAACCGCTGCTGCAAATGTGGCTGTTGAAATTTATAATCAAAAACGTGAGCCGGTTGAATACCTGCAATTGAACAGCCGCACGTATGGCATTGTCGAGTCTGGTAAGCATTGGATCGACGTTACAGCTATTGATTTTGAACAAAACATTTACGTTCGCAAAATCGTCACGCTGTCAATTGGTCCACAACCAGAACCAGAGCCCGGCCCAGAGCCCGGCCCAGGCCCCGGTCCAGAGCCAGAGCCGGAACCTAACGTTCCCGAAGACCGATTCAATAACATCGGTCAGAGAGTCGCCGCGCTCGCAGAGGGCTTGCCCAGCAACGCCGAAGTCGGAGCCGTTTATGCTGACTGTGCAAAACAGTTGGAAGAAGGCGATCCGTCGTTAGAAGCGTCTGGTATTTTTGACGTGTTGAAGGAAAAACTTAGCAGAATTACAGAAGTCAGTCAGTACAAACCTGTTGGTGATATTATTAGCAGTGATGTCAAAGCCAATTGGGATGAAGGTTGGCAACTGAAGTACAAAAAATTCTTGGCTGAATACTTACAGGCAGTTTCAAAAGGGTTTAGGGTGTAACATGGGTGGTCAGCTTATGTGGATGGCAGCTTATGGCGGCATGGGTGCTGCTGGTGGTTTGTTGTTGCTAATTAGTTTTTTAGTGTATATGTCTGTAACAGATGACACAAAAAATAACGGCGCATATTCTTTACTTGCGTTTCTTTGGGGTTTGCCTTCAATGATTGTTGGCGGTGCTGTCGGTCTTTTGTATTTTTACTTTCAATACGTGTTATAATGAAACTCAATCCAGATTTTCGATCCGCTGACGAAGTAGAAATTCCGGGCAACTTGGACAATCTAACGGGTTGGAATCCGTTAAAGTTGCCCGAACAAGAAGCGTTGGATAAAGAGCGTGCGGCGTTCGCGGAACTTGAAAAGGATATGCCGTTTGCGTTTCGGATTCAGGACGAACCACCTTTTGATTTTGTTGCCACAAAACTGTGGGCAAAGTGGCTCAAATATCAAAAGGAAAAGGGCCGATACGGCGATTCTTGCGATTGGACTTTGTTTGACGAATGGGCCATTCAGCATAAATTAGCTTGGTATAAGCAGTTAATTGGTTCATGCGTGATCAGTAACACTTTTCGTGCATGGGTCATTCGAGCAATGTATCAGATTACGTTGTTCAGTGGTAGGTATTTAGGTCGCAAAGAATGGGGGCAGAATAATTATTCGTTCTATGCTCCGTGGTCTTATGGTATGATGCGGCAGCGAGGAGGCTTGCGATCTGGCGACGGCGGATTTTGTGCCCCAATGGCCGAATCGCTGCTTAAAGACGGTGTACTGCCTTGCAACAATCGCAAATTGCTCGATTTGTTGCGTGATACTGGCAATGACGACAATCATGATTTTCCAGAGCCCCGCAGCACTTCTTTTTATCGCAAGTTTGGCAACTGGGCATACAACGATACGTTTCGTGACGAATCTGATTACAAACTTGGCGAATGTCCGTCTGTTAAGTCTGCAAGTCAGCTAATTAAATTGCTCAAACAATGCAAACCAGCTTTTGTTTGTAGCATGATTGCAATCAAGAAAAAAACCACTCACAAGGATGGTTTTACAATTCATACTCGCAATCGTGCGTCCCAATGGGCACACAATATGGCGTTTCATGGATTCTTTTTTGCTAGTGATGGCGAAATGTTTGTAAGGTTAAGCAATGAGTCTTGGGGGCCGGATATCATTTACAACATTGCATACAGTGAAGTGGAAAGTTGGTTCAACGCGAATTTGCTTAGTTGCAACGCGATCGGGCATATTGAGGGGTTGGACAAGGTCATTCCGGTAATCGAGAATTAAATCAAGATGATGAATACATGGACAGCTACGATCAAATGGTTCGTGATGCGTTATTTTATTTCACGGCGTTCTTACTTGGGTCAATCTTCGGTATGCTTGCGTCCTATGTTCGTAATAAGCACGAGCCTTTCATTGACATACTCGCTATTGGCTTTACTGGTGGATTTATCGCTACTGCCACTATTGGCTTTCTTCTCCGCAGCATCGGGGCTGGTGCTGGTGACGAGCCTTATTATCTCTCTATCGCAGTCTTCGTAGGAGCAAGCGGAAAGATGGGGCTTAGTTTGGCAAATTACGCTGTAAATCAATTATTTAAAAAGTTTGTTGGTTTTGAAAATGAATCGGGAAACAATGAAACGTAATGCAGAAATTGTTTCAAAAACATTAGTTGCAACAGTTATTGCTTTGATGTTAATTATTTCTGGCATTTTGGTTTACGCCTTAACTCGACCGCAACCTGCTGATGTGTTAGAAAAAGTAACATACCTTGACAAAAAAGTTGATATTTTAATTGATGTTCTTGATAAGGATGGAGTTGTTAGTAAAGCTCTTTTAAGCAATGAAGATGCTAATAGATAATAGCCAAGAAAAGCAAGCCTTTGCTGAAGCACTTTTGCGATGCCCTGGTAATCCGTATCAGGCAGCGATGAGTATTTGCAATTCTAGTCAAAGAGCAGTGCAAATTGCAGAAGAATGGTTGCATGATCCAGAAGTTGCCGAATACAAAAAAGAGCTAATTGAGAAATACGGAGAAGAATACTTTTTGCCTACTAAGGCAGAAATGATCCACAAAATCTACGCTCGTGGTATTGCCGCTGCGAGAGACGATGACTTTTTCAAAGGAATGAAATTGATTGCCGAAATGCGAGGCATGATCGAAAAGCCCGGTGTCACTGTCAATAACAATGTCACAACAAACAAAGTGATGGTTATTCCTAGTAACAACAGTGATGAAGAATGGGAACAAAGGCTTGTTGAACAACAGAAAAAGCTAACTTCAAGTCGTGAGTAATTTTACCAAACCCCCAATTCTTGCTCGTACACCAGCAGAGGCTTATCCGCCTCGGCCCCAGCCTGAACAAACGCCAAGAATTGTCGAGCCCGTTAGTAAGCCGCTCAAGCAAACATACAAAGAGCCAGAGCCGCAAATAGCAGACGATACGGAAGTCGTGTGGGAACCACTACCGGGAACGAGTCAAGAATTTGCTATTGATACGCGGGCTCATCATACGTTGTATCATGGGGCTCGTGGCCCTGGTAAAACTCTCACCCAGCTAATGCGATTTCGTAGAAGGGTAGGGCTGGGCTACGGATCGTATTGGCGGGGTGTAATCTTTGATCGAAAGTTCAAAGACCTATCTGACCTTGTTGCACAGTCCAATCGATTCTTTCCACAGTTTGAGGATGGTGCTGTTTGGCATAAGTCGGCAACTGATTACAAATGGGTGTGGCCGACTGGCGAAGAACTGTTGTTTCGCCACGTCAAAGTGCTGGAAGATTATAACGCATTTCACGGTCATGAGTATGCGTTCATTGGTTGGAATGAATTGACGAAGCATCCGACTAGCGAGATTTACGACAAGTTTATGTCGATCAATCGTTCGTCATTCAATCCTGAAAAACATACACCTAAACGAATGATAAATGGGAGATACACTTACGACACACCAGACAATCAGCCGTTGCCGCCAATTCCGCTTGAAGTATTCTCAACAACTAACCCACATGGACCTGGACATAATTGGGTCAAGAAACGATTTATTGATGTTGCAAACAATGGAGAAGTTGTAAAGAAAACATTTTCGTTTTTTGATACCTTCAAGGGCGAAGAAGTCACGGTCACGCGAACGCAAGTTGCAATCTTTGGTTCGTTTTTCGAGAACAAGTACCTTGACCCAATCTATCGGGCAGGGTTAATAGAGTCATGTGCCAACAATCCAAATTTGCACGCCGCATGGATCGAAGGGGACTGGAATGTTTCCGCTGGCGGTGCATTTGATGATCTGTGGGATAACAAGATTCACATTATCGACAGATTCAAAATTCCCAGCAATTGGAAAATTGATCGTTCATTTGATTGGGGTTCATCGCATCCTTTTGCTTGTGTGTGGTGGGCTGAAGCAAATGGTGAAGAAGTGGAACTTGAAAATGGAGATAAGTGGTGCCCCGCAAGAGGTTCTTTGATTGCAATCGCAGATTACTATGGTACAGACAACATTGGGACAAACAAAGGAACAAGAGCGTCCGCACGAGACATTGCACTAGGCATATTAGAGAGAGAAAAAATCTTAAAAGAGAGCAATTGGATTCAGACGAAACCACAGGCGGGACCGGCAGATAATCAAATTCGCGACGTTCGCGAAAGCGATGTTGATACTATCGAAGACAAAATGCGGGCAGAAGGTGTTAAGTGGATTCAATCGGACAAATCAAAAGGTTCGCGAATTATTGGCTTGCAATTAATGCGAGACAGATTGCTTGCTGCAAAACGTAAAGAAAATCCTGCAATTTACTTTATGCGAAATTGCAAAGCGTTAATTGAAACAGTACCAGTGCTTCCTCGCGATGAAGATTTGCCAGATGATGTTGATACTGACGCAGAAGACCACATGTGGGATGCCATTCGGTATCGAGTGTTAAAAGGATCAAATAGATGGGCTACCAAAGTACGAACGAATTGGGTGCGGTAGAGTCAAAAGTTTCGTTTAAACGCGAAGAACTCGAAGCTGCTGAAAAGAAGTACCAAATCATTGAAGACTCGATTGCGGGTGAGATCGCAGTTAAGGCTCGTGGTGCGACCTATCTACCGATTCCGTCATCGTGCGAAACTGCGTCTGTGTTTGATCCACAGTACGTTTCGTATCAAACACGGGCTGTTTACTACAACGTCGCTCAGCCGACGAGAGACGCCCTTGTGGGACAGATTTTCTTGCGTCCGCCCATGATTGATCTACCTGAAAGCCTGGAAGGCATGAGAAATGATACAAACGGCGAAGGATTGACTCTTGAACAACTTATCCGAAAAACAGCTAATTACGTGCTTCCTTACGGTCGCGGGGGTCTTCTTAGCGATTTTCCTTCTACTGATGGAGAAGTAACGCGAGCACAATTACGCAATCGAGAAATCCAACCAATCATTCAGTTTTATGAACCGTGGGCAATACGCAATTGGCGAGTAAATCGAACACGAGCAGGCAACCAATTGGTACTGCTTGTACTTGATGAAGTATTTGAATACACGCTTGAAGATAAAGAGTTTGAAATTACAAACGCTATTCGCCATCGTGTGTATCGAATGCGAGAAAATGGATGCACTGTTCAAGTCTATCAACCACAGGGCACCGGCGAGCGTTTAGCCGTCACACCCGAAACTGTGGTTAAAGATGCAAACGGTGAGGCATTAAGCGAAATTCCTTTTGAGTTCATTGGGAGCGAAAACAATGACGTGGACATTGATGAGCCGCCTTTTTATAATCTTGCTAATCTTAACATTGCTCACTTTCGGAACAGTGCTGACTATGAAGAAAGCAGTTTTCTGGTTGGACAACCAACACCAGTTTATTCAGGACTGACCGAAGATTGGGTTGAGAATTATTTTGATGGTGGTGTGGCTTTTGGTGCAAGAACATCGGTGCCGTTGCCGGAAGGTGCCAGTGCTCAGCTATTGCAAGCCGCTCCAAATTCGCTTGCCTTTGAAGCAATGATTCACAAAGAGGATCAGATGATTGCTATTGGGGCAAAGATTCTGAATCCGCAACGAAACACCGTGGAAAAGAAACAGGCAGAAATTGAAATCGAAGCTGCCAGCCAGCGATCTGTGCTAACCACAATTGTAGACAACATCGAGTTGGCAATGACAAAATCGTTGCAACGTGTTGCCGCATTTGTGGGCGAAGGGGGAGATTCAGTTAAAATAGAGTTGAATCGTAATTTTGATTTGACTTCTGCATCGCCGGAAGAAATCCGGTGGCTTATCGAACTGTGGAAAGAGTCAATGATTACTTTTCCAGAAATTCGTGAGAACCTTCGTCGTACAGGTTTTGCGAATCCAACTTTAACGGACGACGATGCAATGGCTGAAATTCTTTCGGAACAAGAATTACGCAGTCAAATTTCCCCTGTTGAGAAACAAAAATCTCAAGAACTAGAACTTCAATCCAAACAGAATCAAGGTGACAACAATGGCCCTCCAACCGACAGTTAATAGCGACGAATACAAAGACCTTCCCGTTGCATTGCAAGAGCATTACGAACTTGGAACAGATGGTTCGTATGCTTTAAAAGTCAACGGCGGATATTTTACTGACAAAGACCCAAAAGGTTTGATGTCTGCATTAGAGAACGAGCGTTCTGAACATGCAGCAACAAAAGCCAAATTTGATGAAATTGTTAGCGAACGCGATACTGCAAAAAAGGAAGCTGATTTAGCGAAGGCAGCAAAAAGCGGCAACGAAGAAAAACTTAAAGAGTTGTTTCAGGCTCAAATGGATGCGATGGAAGCAAAATACAAAGAGCGAGAACAAGCACAACAAGAACAAATTGAAAAGCAAAGACTTGTTGCTGCACAGGAACATCTTGAAAGCACAGCAAAAGACCTTGCCACAGAAGTTTTTGGCAAGAAAGCACCTTTGGTTTTGCCGCATATTTTGCAACGCATGAAACCCGTGGCGGGAGAGACACCGGGCATCGAATTTCTCAACGCTAATGGCGAACCAGATTTAACAGGCTCGCTCGAAAGCCTCAAAGAATCTTTCTTGACCAACGATATGTTTTCGGATATGATAGTTGTGTCCCAAGCGTCGGGTGGTAGTGCCAACGACCGGAAAACTGGTGTTTCTGGCGGCTCAATACCTAGTCAGAACTCCAAAAAGAGTTTCAATGACTATTCATCTGGCGAATTGGCAACACTTCTTGCAGAAAACCCTGATGAATACACACGTCTTCGCAAAGAGCGAGACGCCAACTCTGAGTA
>CBDHHQ010000006.1:0-35243 GCA_965263475.1 Mariniblastus sp. | reverse complement strand
AGAATGCAGCGATCACTGCATCTGATTTGACGCTGAGCCGAGCTTTGCTGACCGCCAAAAAGTACGCAACCATCACTGAGGTTTCCAGCGAACTGAACGAAGATTCGTTAGTGTCGATGGCTGACGAAATCGCCATGAACATCGGCCTTGCGTTTGCACTTGCTGAGGACACAAACGGGTTCCTTGGTGATGGTACGGCCACATATGCCAGTGTTACTGGATTGGATTCAGGTTTGAACGCAAATTCAGTTCAAGAAGCCGATGCTGGGAATATCTCTTGGGCAACGCTTGATCTTGCCGACTTTGAAGCTGTCGCAGGAAAGTTGCCGCGATTCAGTGGTGCCCAGCCTCGATGGTACATCCACAGCGCCGGGTACTTTAATGCGATGGTTCGGTTAATGAATGCCAGCGGTGGTACACCAGGGAGCGAAGTTGCGTCGGGTTACTCCCCAACGTTCCTCGGGTATCCAGTTGTTTTCACGCAGGTTCTGCCGAATGCTCCAGGCGTTGATACCAACGTTGCATTCTTTGGCGATCTTTCACAGTCCGTATACATGGGAACTCGCCGTGGCATCAGCGTAGCGGCGGACATGGGTGGTAAGTATTTCGAAAAGGACCAAGTTGCAATCAAAGGAACTGAGCGAGTAGCGATCACTGTCCAGAACCAGGACAGTTCATCTGCTGGCCCAGTGGTTGCGCTTGCTACACCGAGTGCCTAATGAGTGATCGAGTTGCAATTCGACTGTTGCGAGACTGGCTGGGGAAGCGATCAGGTGTCCTCCTCCCGATCGTTCCCGCTGGTCAAGCACGGTTGATGGTTAAAAACGGAATTGCTGAGTATGTCGATATCGAGCGTAACCCGAAGCGTGAGCGTCGAGGCAGCACAAAGCGAAGCACTAACAAGAAGCGAAGCAAAAAAGCATCTTGAGATTGCTGAAGCTGTCACCACGCATGATTCGCACATTGACGCGCTGATTATTGCAGTGCGTGAATTGTGGGAACACGACACGCACAGTATCACCACAATTCGAACGGTTACTGAAAGTGACTTTAGCGTCGGAACAGAGGTGACACTGTCTTACGGTCCAGTTGATTCATTGACGAGCGTTTCGTTCGATAGCACTGTTCAAACAGGCACCGTGATCGACAAACCTCGTCGAGTGGTTCATCTGACCGATGGCTACAGCGGCGAAAACTGGAATAGCGTTGAAATCGTTTACGAGGCGGGATATTCAACCGTGCCAGAAATCGCCAAAGCAGCCATGAAATTACAGCTTTCGATCATGTTTGATGAACACAAGAACCTGGAAAAGTACGATCGAGCTTACGAAAACCTTGTGCGAAAGTTCATGAGGTCAACCTATCCATGAGCCGAAGATATCGACACAGAATCCGATTAGTGCGAGATCAGTCTGCGGACGGTGTTCAGGTGCCCGACTATCAGGCTATCTCGTCAGGGTTCCCGTGTCGAATCGTTCCGAAGATGGGATGGGAGGCGCAACGAGGTAAGCAACTTGAGGCCAGCGTGAGCCATGTGATTGAATTGCGATGGTATGACAGTTTTAAGCCTAATGATGTTGTTGAAAACGAAGATGACGGAATTCGATTCAATGTCAAAAGTGTGATCAACGAGGATGGTGCCAAACGGGAAATGATGTTGTATTGCGATCAGGTGGTGGTCTGATGGCAAAAGTAGTGACAGAGCAAAAAGGAAGCGTTGGGCAGTTTATTGAGAAGGTTGATATTATGCTTCGCTCTAAAACACTTCGCCAGGCTGCGCGCCGGGGTGCACGACCGATTCGAAAACGTGCACGTCAATTGGTTCCTGTTGGGGATCCCAACCACAAACCGGACAATCCGTCTCTGAAATCGACGATCGCCATCAAGGTGAAAAGCTATCAGGGCGACAGAATCGCTGTTGCTCTTACGGGGCCTCGGTACCCTCAAGGATCGCATGGGCATTTGATTGAAGGCGGGCACGAGGTCAAGGTTTCCAGGGGACCAAGAAAAGGCCAAGCACCGTTGACCGGTTCTGCGCGTGTCGAAGGCAAAGAGTTCATGGCACCAGCAGCCGACCAGACGAAAGAAGAGCAACAAGCGGCGGTTATTTCGTTCCTTCGTGAAGCTGTGGAGGCACAGGCTGTTGAGTGATATAGCAGAACAATTGACGACTTACCTGAAGACCATCTCTGCCATCACTGACTTAGTTGGTACTGGTGCCAATGCGCGAATTTTCCTGAGCTTTGCCAAGCAGGGGGCCTCACTTCCGTACATCGTGCTTGAAGTGTTTGAGGGGACATCGACTGAGCATCTTACGGGCATCAGCGGTCTTGCGACTAATCGAGTTCAGGTTGACTGCTACGCCAGCACCAAGGCGGGAGCATCTGACTTGGCTGAGAAGGTGCGACTGGCACCGTTGCAAATGCATCGCGGCGACATGGGTGACTTGTTCTGCAACACAGTCAGAAGCGATGGCGGATTCCGAACAGGCTATGACCCTGCCTCAAAGGGTGCAAACAATCAACGTTTTTGGTCGTCACGCGACTATTTCATCACATATCAGGAAGCCACAGCATAAGGAGCAGTCATGCCCAATGGAAATGTAGATACCGGCCACGGTTCCACAATTACGCTCAGTTCGTCTGGGTCATCGTTCAACTGGACATCGATCGATCCAGGGGAACAATCGCTCGGAAAAGTGGCCACTAGTCATCTCGGAACAACAGGCTTTGCCGAGTTCATAGCAGAAGACCTGACCGACCCTGGTGAAGTCACAATCGAGTTCCAGTACGACAACGAGGCTACGCAGCCGTCAGAGGGGACTGGCGAAACCCTGACGATCACGTTTCCTCTTGGTTCCGGTCAGACGACTGCGGCAACATTGGTTGGCAGTGGTTTCATCATGCGAAACAAGCGCCCGCCATTGCAAACAAACACCATCCAATCAGGTCAAATGGTGTTTGCGTTTGACGGCGTGACTGGTCCCACATTTACCGCTGCGAGCTAAATATGGAACTTGAAATCACGATCACTGAACATCCGGCAACAGCAAACCATCCAATTAGGACAAATGAAAAACTTGTCGTTGATGGCAAGCCTGTTCCGCTGCTTCCAGACCACAAAGCGGTTCGACTGGATGGGTTTATTGTTGCCTACGTGCTGCCGAATCGCCGCGTGAGCTACATCGTGCCAGAGGCAAAGCTGACAAAGCCTGTCGTTGACGCGATCCAGGCAAAGGTTGAAGCCGAACTGGGTGAGGCGGTAGACAAGATTGATATCGCGGACGTGTCGGATAATGAACTTGAAGACGAGGAGGAAGAATGAGCCTTGCTGATAGAAACGCGTTTTTGAAGCCAGTTAATCGACTTTCAATTACGTTCACAACCAGAATCGGCGAAGTTCGAATGCTCGAGCTGACAAACAGCCAGTTATCGGAGTGGCGGGACTGGGTTCGACCCAAGGGCAAAGTTGATAAGGCCAGAAAAGCAAAGATGATGGAAAAGCTTGTAACGCTTTGCGTTGTCGATGCTGCCGATCAACCGATTCTGACTGAGGAAGATGTTGACGTAATCGCAGAGTATCCGAGCAATATCAGGCTTCAGTTGATTCATCAGGCCGCGAAACTGAACGGACTTTCGGAGGATTCTAACGAAGGTGAATTGCTGGGAAAGTCCGACAGTTGATGCACAACCCTCGTCGGTTGTTTTTGCATCAACTGGGTCGCGAGTTTGGGATTATCGACATTGACCATTTGGATAACTGCATCACCGATGAACAGCTTTTAGAGTTCCAAGCGGCGGCATGGCTCCACGGTTGGGACCACGGAAGAAGACAGCCTGCAACCATAGCAGCGGAGATTAGAAATCACCTAAACGTAACGATGGCCATGAACACCAGCGATTTCAAAAAGACGATTCAGGATATGGAGTTTCACGATTCCAATTCTGTCATCAAATCGCTGACGAAAGTGGATAAAGAAAAGTCAAAAACGGCGATGACTCCCGATCAGTACCTAAAACGGTTGGGAGGATAGCATGGCCAGCGAAGTAACAATTTCCAAGGCTGTAACCAAGCTGGTGCTTGACGCAACGGATCTGGAAGAGGGCGCTGTTGCAAGTCGTCAGGAGCTTCGATACGTCAATCGAGCATTGCGGCAACTGGAAACGCCAATGGAGCGTTATGAAAAAGACCTGGAGAAAGCAAACTCGCTACTCAAGTTCGGTGCAGATGGCCAAGAACTGTATCGCCGTGCAGTCGCGAAGGCTGAGGCGAAGCTAAAGGAAGCAACAGGAGAAACCGCAAGAGCCAGAGCAGCCGAAAAGCAGCTTACAGACGATCGTCGACGAGCAGAACGGATTATCGAAAGTCAAACAACGGCAACGGAAAAGCTCGAGCGAAATCAGCGAGTTTTGAACCGTCTGTACGAACAAGGCTTGATTGACTTGCGGCAGTACCGCAAAGAACTGGACAGGCTGAACGACGAATACGACAAAGCCAATGATCAAGTAGATGGGCTTGCAAATGATGGATCGACCGACCAAATAGCGTCACGGTTTGGGCTCGATGGCCTGTTTGGGCAAGGTTCAACGGCGCTGACCGCAAACCTTTTCTTGCTGGATCAGGCCATCAAACTGACAGAACAGTTCTACGAGGCCCTCCGTCGTGCGGGTGAGTTTGCGATAGAGCGGTTCAACACTGACCGACTAAAAATTGATGAAACAATCAAAGCAGCTCGAGCATTAGATATTGACCTAAAGTCGCTGACTGGCTTGCAATTTGCGTTTGGACAAACAGCGGGATTTACAGACGACCAAACAATCAAAGCCTTACGAGAGCTTACTAAGCGGACTAGTGAAGCCGCAATGGGCATGGGTGAAACTCGGCTTGCGTTTCGAGAGGTTGGTCTATCAGCTCAGGAACTTAACCGACTGGCACCAGAAGACAGGATTCTCAAGATTGCCGAAGCGTTGGCGAAACTAGACAACCAGGCCGATCGGTTCAGGCTGGCTGGTCGTTTCTTTGGAGAGGAGCAGGCTGAAATTGTCCTGGGGTTGGCTGGTGGCACTGACAATCTGCTTGAGGCCCTCGAGAAAGCTGAGAGACTTGGAATAGCGTTTAGTGATGAGGACGGGCGACGTGTCGAGAAGATGAACGATGCGTTTGATCGCTTGAGTCGACTTGGAGAATCGCTGTCTAGGCGTTTGACGATTGCTATTTCAGATGACGTGCTGTCTGCGGTCGAGAGGGTGGAATCAGTTGTCGACCGCATGGCGAATACCGGCATCTTGAACGGTGTTGGTGACTTTGTTGCTGCAAATATCTACGCGTTGGAGTTAGCGGTAGGTGTCATTGAATCGCACATTAACGAGTTCAGCCTGGTTGCAAAAACTGTCGTTGATGGCTTTCGCGAATTCGTGCGGCTGAATGGGTTAGGGTTCCTTGGAACTGGGATCCAGTTCAATGGGCGAGGAAGTGCGATTGGTGATTTGTTTCGCGACCCTGATGATGCAATTGGGAATTTTGATGGGAATGGGCAAGGGTTTGCTGGTGCAGACCCACTGGAAAGTATCAACGCAGCCTCGCGAGAAGCGTTCAACATTGAGTTTCGAACGGAACTCAATAACCAGATGCAAATTGAGCGTGACCAACTGGCAACGCTGCAGGAAAGCAACGCACATCACGCCGAAATGGCCGCAACGATGGCCTCGCTAAACGACAAAATTGGAGTCACGGACTTAGACTAATGGCAGTAGGAACAGCACAACTCATATCGGAAAACGCTACCGAAACAATGGTAATGGGTGTTCCTATCGTCAACGTCGAGCGAGTCTATCAGATCATCAGCGATGCAAGAAGTGAATCTGTTGCGGTTCCCACAACAGCAACAGGTCTTCCAGCGTTACGTGATTCTGCGACTTACCAAGGCACGACTGTCTATGTTGTCGCTCGAGTTCCAAGAAGGGTCGAGCAAGCGAAGACAGGCCGAAAATGGAATGTGGCCGTCAAGTTGACCAATGACACACGGCAATTCGCTCACAACTCCGAAGGTGAGCCTGTGGCATCGCCAGTTGACGCAGTAAAGACGGTTGATGTCGATTGGGTGGCGAGTGAAAGACCGATTCGGTCAGCCAAATACCTGAGCACAACGCGGGGACCGTTTCACGAAGCGTTTGACCCCGTCGAGTTCGATGACCAACCAGACAATTTAAACCCAGACAAGGTACTGACGAAAGCGACTTGGCTCGTTGGCCATGAAGGCCCAATCATCAATTCCGCTGGCGATCCTAAGTTTGCGACGAACCCGATCTACTATCGTAAGTTCACGGTGTCGCGGTATCTGTCTGAATGGAACGAGGAAATCACTAATTTTCTCGGCAAGACGAACGATGCCGAAGTTGTGATCGAAGAGGTCAACGGGACCGTAAAAGCCAGCTACCGAATCAAGAAGTTCAATCTGTTGGTTCAGGATGTGGTCAAGCGGAATGTATGGATCGGAAACACGTTGTATTTTAAAGCCTCAATCGTGCTACTTGAAAGCCCGGAGTCATGGATTCATTCAGAGCTGGATGCAGGCCAGAGGGTGAGGATTTTCGAGGGCCAAGATAAGATTGGTGGAGGGGTTTGGACTGCTGATGAATTATCACGGCAGACACCTCCTGTTCCAAATGGCGGATTTTCCTTTGAAAATATTGAACGAAACCAATCATTAATTGGTGACCCAGAAAAACTTAACGGTTGGGGTATGACAATTGCTGACACGGTCGGGGCGAACACTGCAAGTCCTCCGATAAGCGAAACCGACACGATATTCATTAACTTTGAAACTTACGATCCGATTTCATTCAGCGACTTAGATCTTTAGTTTCAGCAGCCGTTCAAAAACTATGCGTTTGTCAATCTTTTCGCGTTCACAATCAACTAAGATTATCCGCAATTGCTCAATGTTGTCATTGATTTTGCTTCCGTAGTATCGGGAGGAGGTATCCACTATTTTCAAAAGCAGGTCGACACACTCAGAAGCTGTTATTACATGCAAAAGGTTTTCATCATTTACAGATTTAACAATAGAAAACGCCTCTTTGATATCATCGCTCTTTCTGGTGTTCTTTAACTGCGCAATTGTTTTGTATCTTTCAACAATCAATTTTTGCCGGTCGCTAAGTTCTTGGTGAGTGTTACTAAGATTGCACGCGATCACTAGAGGAAGCAACAGCGTAAGGAAACAAGTCAATGGTTTCATGTTCTTATCCTAGAATTAATATCGTTAGCAATCGCAGTTTCATCGTAAAGAGTGACTGGACCGTTTCGCATATGTCGATGGTAAGCACGTCCTATGCTCAATGCGAATTGACGAATGTCAGTTCTTCCATTTGTTATTGCAACAGCCTGAAGCGCAGCGGGCCAGACTGTCTCAGAAAGTTCAGGAAATGCCTCAACTGCATAATGCAATGCCCAGAGGCCGTCTCCGTCAATCGTGCCTGTTACCAACCGTGGAATAGCCATTTCAACATCGAACAGGGCTCGCTCATATTGGCGGTCAATTTCCTCCTGCTCTTGATTGCGAACCCGTTTGCGTTCTTTCGTTACTTTGTATTGGCGAGCAATACCGTAGTAAATTACACCAAATACAACTGCAAAAAACAGAAGTACAAAAGTCAGCAGCAAAATAACGTTAGGGTCCATGGGTAAATTGCTCAGCAATCAGGCAGAACAACGCGTGACACAAATGCTAAAGGCGTTTGAGTCTAGCGGGCTTGCTGCTGCGCGTCCACAAAATCGCGATCCACGCAAAAAAACAAAAGCACCAGACAATATCCGAATCGCCGTAGCTGTCACCGATATCCCCGCAAATTCAGCCGGTGAAGTGCGAATCTGGGACGGGAACCAAGCCACTGCTGAACCAACTGGTCAAACCGTTCTAGCACTGTACGACTGGGGGGCTCAGCTTGACATTGCCGCAAACGAACAAATTTTTATCGTACAGTTCGGCGATCAGTGGCGAATATTGCCACCAGAACGTGACGAAGAGGTCGAAGATAACGGATCTTACGTGTGTTGCCGCTGCGAAATGTCAAAACTTTACGCTTGCGTTGTCAATCCTGACATCACGGTCAAGAAGGTCACAAACCCTCCATCGTTAGTCACAGGCACGACAATTGAGCACCAGATTGAGTTGATTTGCACCGTTGGCGAGGAAGAGATAAGCCGCATCGTGCAGTTAGACGCACTGGATTGCACCTCGATCGATTGCAAAACAAAAGACATGACGGGTGAATATGTCGGCGACTGCGAAATTGGAATAATTTACTACGGGAACGCGTCAACGTGTGCCACGTGCAGGTCAACTGGTGTGCCATGTTCGAATCCTGCGCCACACATTTACGAACAGGGATCAACCGTTCTTTCAGTTGTGGCGGGTAATGGTGTTCCTCCAGCCGTTCGCGATTCAACAATCACGCCAGTAGTAAGGCCAGCATCCCAAGATGATGAGTTGGCGGTTGAAATCATATTCTCTGTCGGCACTAACGGCGCGAAGTATTTCGCGATCTTTAACATCTTGCCGATAACGAACAACTTTGTGTTTCAGATCAGAGTTCACAAAGGGATTACTGGCATCGCTGACGGGTTCTACCTGGCTGGCAGTTTGGGTGGTGCCTTCATCGCTGGTTTTGACACCGCATCACACGCAATTCGTGTTAGCCAGGACGGCGGCAACGCTCAATTGTTTTTCGATGGCGTGCTGATTGATTCGGCACCATTCGACCTTGCATGCGGACGGTCAATCGCTGCTGAAGCAACACTATACAACGACTATCCAGGGCTCAATGGGATCGCGTATCAGGCTATGGACGCAAGTACATTGACCGTGACTTCAATCAAAACAGGCTTTAACTAAGGAGATCAGAAATGGCTGCAGGGGATTTATCAATCACGGTTGCAAACAGTGGGGCGGGCAGTAGCCTTGTTGGGTTTGTGTCGCGCCGAGTAAAGGTTGGCGAGACGTTTACGGGCGTGCAGCCCGCCTACTACGACACATCACTCAAAAAGTACATGCTTTGCATCGCTACTGATTCCGCCAAATACAAGGCTGAGGGAATCATCATGGGAGCCGGTGCCGATGAGGACTACCTTGAACTTGTGACTGCTGGTTTCATCAAGCCTGGTGCGACACTCAGTAAGGGGCGTCGATATGTCGTCAGTTCGGCATCAGGAATGATCATGCTCGATACCAGCATCGCGTCAGGTGATTACGTGATGGATCTTGGAATCGCTCATTCGACATCTGAACTACTGATTCGATTGTACGATCACGAAATTCAGGTTTGATATGAAAAAAGCCAGCTCAATGGCTGGCTTGGGTTTAGTTCGGGTTCTTCCGTCTCGACATCACGGATCGAAGAATGATGTCATCCGGCAAATCAAAATACTTGGTGATTGCTCGCACTTGGTTGCAAAACGCTTTTGCTGAATCAGGGCGAAGCAATAGTTCGTCAAGTGAAATCTGCCCTTTCGTGAAGTCCGAAAAGTGGTTGACCATCTCATCCATGAAGTCATTTTTTTCCACATCGATGCCGAAGTCTTGCGGCTGAAAATTGCCACGTGCCATGAGAAACTCCTGATAAAAGGTTTGAATAGAGTTCGCCATGTTACTTGCTCCCTTGAGTCGGTGAAACGGTTTTGGAACTCAAAGGTTAGCGCCAATACTAAGCTAGCGCAATACCAGTGGAAAAGGTGTCAACAAAATGTTCACAGTGACCTGATCTGTCACACACCAAGCCTACCTTGTCAACTTTTGAGTATTAGGCAAGTTGGCCGACCTAACGTGTCCGCTAAACGGAAAACCATGATAGCAAGTTGATTTTACGGTTCGCGCAAACCTTGGTGGCAAAGACAAACTGATTCCGAACAGTTTGCGCTTTCGCCTCGTATTCCCCGTGCTTTCACGGATCGGTTTGGGCACGGCTGATTCACTTCCTCTTGTCTCTTGGTGCCAGCAATGTTGCAATTTCTTAAAAAACCGATAGATTTGACAAATATCGAAAAAGCAGCGGACCGGGTTGGCCCCCGGCAAGCCGTAGCTTCTTCCCCCCGGCAATAGCGACAACTATTGAAAGGAGTCCCCGCTTGTTTCTTATCACGCGCGGTCGAATTCGACCACCCTGATTTTTGTAAACGGGTTGAGACACAAAAAAACCGCCCAGGCTGCAACCTGCACGGTTCTTAATGTCTTAATTCCAAGGTCCAAAAGAATGGGCCTGCAATTTTCGTTTGATCTTTGGGTGCCTTGTTTTGCGGACCAGCCACTCATCGATCTATCCAATCTTTTAACACCCCGAGGGAGTGTGCAGGCCCATTGTGCGCAAACTCGGAGGCCAGTTCAAGGCAAATCCGATGGATCAACAGGAATTTTTGACCGATTATTCCAAAGCATGTAATTTGCAAGAGAAAGCTGAAAAATTGCTTGCTGAGGCTCGAAACCAACAGAAACAAATAGAAGCTAGGATGCGAATGGTCGCGGCTATCCCCCAATCAAGCCAGTCAAACAACAGAAATGAAATCGCCGATTTCGTCGAAAAAAATGAACGAATTTTTAGCAAAACGGATGTTGTCTTTTTGGCCCGTTCGAAACGTTCAACTGCGGAGGTTGCCGAGTATCTTGGCTTGGATATTTCGACGGTCACTAGGCAGCGAGACAAATACCCACACGAAAAACAAGGCAGAACTTATCTGTTCTGTACGCTTTCGGTAGTCAAATCCATTTATGTCAAAACCGCGTAAGCAAAAAAACGGCACATTCACCTTGATGGTGCAATTCGAGAGGCGGCGGAAGCAGCTCACCCTCGGTCGCATTTCATCAAGGGAAGCCAATGCTTTCGCGGGGAATATCGATCGACTGGTCGACTGCATTCGATACGGGATGCCACTGCCGGCCGATTTGTCGATTTGGGTCAACGGACTCGGCAAGATTCACCAACAACAACTCGTCGAAATTGGCTTGCTGTCTGGATCCGCCGCAAATATGACTGTCAAGGACCTTCTTGGAAAGTTCCTGGAACATTACGAAGCTAGAACCGATGTCACCCCATCAACCAAGAAAAAGATTAGCTCAACACTGAAAAGCCGAGTCCAGAAGATTGAAAAGCGAAAACTGTCGGAGATCGAACCTCAGAAGCCGTCGACCAAGCGAAACGCCAAGCCGGTCTATTCAGCTGAAGCGACCAAAATCCTGACCGATTTCAACTCATGGCAGCGGAATTTCTACGCTCAGGCAACATGGTCCCGGGATAACAAGCTATTGCGATCAGTCGGCAATTTCGCAGTTGAACACGGGTATTGCGATTTCAACCCGTTTTCCATGCTTCCATCAAAATCGATGGTTAACGATGAGCGGAATCAATACATCGAGGTTTCGACGGTCATTGACGTGATCGAGTCTTGCCTGCATCCAGACACGCGGCTTGCGTTGGCGCTGGCCAGATTTGCAGCGTTTCGGATTGTCAGCGAGGTTCGGACCTTGAAATGGGAGCATGTGGACTTTGAGAACAACCAACTTCGCATCTTGGACAGCAAACGGCAGAAAATGCGGTCGATGCCCCTGTTTGACAACATCCGCGAAGCGTTAGAAATCCAACAAGAATACACCGGTACCGATCGATTTGTCGCGAGTTCACACCTTCGCCAGCGATCCGATTCCGACAACTACAACCGAATCAAAGCCGCGATCCGTCGGGCTGGCCTAAAGCAGTGGGACCGACTGCGCCAAAACCTACGTTCAAGCTGTGAAAACGACCTCCTAGAGCTGTTCCCCGAAAGAATGGTGACTGTTTGGGTTGGCCACACCATTCGAGTCAGCCGCGACCACTACCAAAAGCAGCGGCAATCAGCGATCGATTCCGCTATTGAACGGGCCCGAGCCAACGGGCTTATGTCTTAACCGAATTGTCAAAGATCTTGTGCGCCTGAAAAACGCAATTTGGGAATGTTGTTCACTGCGCGCAAAACGCACAAAAAACCGTGTTCCCCGAAAGTCGATTTCGCAACGAACTCTGCGTGTCAAACGCTTGGAAGTGAGTCAATTTCCTAGAACGGGGCATTTTTGGATGCAGAATAAGCCGTTTAACTATGCATGAACTTTGCAAAATAAAAAACTTTTTACCCGTGTTTTGGACCTACAATGGGCGCTGAGGGACTAATTAGACGTCTATTTCCAAGTAAAAACGCATGCCTTGTGCGCTTTGGCTGCGTTGCATAGTTCGCGGGGAGGCCGCTGAACTATGCACGAACTCTGCACTCCTGTGGGGGAGGTTAGATTTCACCCGTCGTCGAAACACACTAAACACAACGGGTTCGCGACACAATCACGACCCGTTTTTTTATTGAACCCGGCTGTCTCGACGACCTGCCGGGTTTTTTTGTGGGCTGACATGAGCGCAAGGCAAAAACAACACCACAACACCAACTACCAACTGTGGAAACGGTTAAATGAGGCCATGCCAGGCATCTTTGACATGGCCGATCCAAAGCCACTTGCCGTTGGTTTTCGCGAGGTTGTCATTGCAGGCTTTCCTGATGTTCCCGCAAAGCAGGTTAAACGTTTTTTTCGGTGGTGGTGTCACCGCGCGAGATACATCGAAGCACTGGCCCAATCTGGTGCAGTGCGAATGAAACACGACGGGACTGAGGCTGGCCCTGTTTCAAGCAAGGATCGGATTCAGGCGCTGGCTGAAATCTCTCGTCATAACCAACGGCTCCAGGAGGCAAGGTGATGGTGGCAAAGGTAGACCCAACGCAAACGCTACGGCGAGTTTCACAGCGGCTGTCAAAAGCATTTCGGGAGTGTGGTGTTGAAGAGACGCCAAGTTGTATTGCAGATGCACTTTTAATTCAGTGCGGAAATGAAACTTGGTATGCGATCCACAACGGCAATGAGTATTTGGATGGCAATCGACCGCTTACGGAACTGTTGATGGAGGTAAAGGGCCTGCACAACGTTCAAGCCGAGCATGCCACACCAGAGAAATCGTGTCCTCCTCAGGGCGGTTCGCTCCAAAAGTTCTGGCGCGGCTTGGTTCTTGTTGCAACGTCGGTCTATTTCTGGCTTTGCGGTGTGGAGGTGGAGTGATGGGAAAATTGTTTAACTAACACAAGGAAAAATTCAAATGGAAATGTATATAGTTTGTTGCGGCACAAACGGTCGCGCAGTGCTGATCGGCGAATCTGAAGCTCAGCCAGAGGCAGGAAAGCCAATTGAGCTTACCAATGCTCGAATGGTCTTGTATTGGGACAGTGCCTGCGGAGGTCTTTTAGGGCTTGCTTCGAACGGACCAAAGGGATCGACCCGAATAACTGCATCTGTTTCCAAGCATGGTGACGAATGTGTCAAACAGTGGGTTGCAGTGTCCCCGCAAGCCCGAAAGGAAATTGACTCATGGAAACCTTGCTAACTAACTCCGGCGACGGCTCCGGCTACGGCGACGGCTACGGCTCCGGCTACGGCGACGGCTCCGGCTCCGGCTCCGGCGACGGCTCCGGCGACGGCTCCGGCTCCGGCTCCGGCGACGGCTACGGCTACGGCTCCGGCTACGGCTCCGGCGACGGCTACGGCGACGGCTACGGCGACGGCTCCGGCTACGGCGAAAAGATTGCGGAAGTTGGAGGTTTTGATGTCGAGGTTTTTCATCCGTTTGGTGTTGTCAAAGTTGGATGCCAAGTACACACGATACGTGAGTGGGCGATTGAGTGGAAAAGCATCGCCAGCAATCACGATGTTTTCATTGATCAGGCCAGAGCGCTGGAGATTATCAAACTATGTCAAGGCGTGGAGGTGGAGTGATGGCCAGACGTTTTGAAATCATCGAACCTGGTCAAACCGTTCGTTCTGGCGATCAAGTTTGGTGCGACAGCACGAGGGCGTGGCTAGTCGTTGGGTTTCAAACAGTTGCGATGAAAGACGGCAAGAAATATCGACGGGAGTTGCCACCTGATCCTGATGCCGTGCTGACTGACGAGGAATGGCGGGACAAGTACGGACGCAACCCAAATGGAACCGGCGTTTGTCGGAACGGAACAGAAGTTATAGCCCCAACTTGGTAGGAACTAATGACACTAATTTTGTTAAATGAAATCAAGAATCTGGACACTGAGTACGAGCCCGAGTCGGTCGATCTGGTGTCGGAATATTGGCAACCAGAACAGCAGGGTGAGTCAAAACGAATGGTGTTTTGGACTATCGAGTCTCGCAAGTGTCTTGACCAGCAAGGCAATCAAATTGAACTGGACTGTGTGGTCTTTATTGTCCCTGGAGGGGACGGAAAACATCAGACATTTGTGAACGGCTCCAAGCGACTTGTTGGTGTGTTTGAAGGTGGCGAGGTCAAGCAGGGTACACCAGTCGAAGTTACCTATCGCGGCAAGAAAAAGAACCGCACAAATTCAAACATGTCCGACCATTGGTCAGTCGTCACACTCAAGGCAAAGGTGTCGAAATGATGGATTTGCATTCACTCGAAGTAGATTCGGAACTTGCCGATCCCGAATCGAAACGCGAGGAATGGATGGCACAACGTGCGGGCCGATTTACCTGTTCGAGGTTTGGCGATCTGATGCAGCGCGACAAGTCAAAGGACTTTAATTCGTTTGGCCAAAAAGCAATGGCTTATCTTCGGCAGAAGTATGCTGAAAAGCTTGGCTCATTCCACAGCTTTGATGCAAGTTCGTTGCGATGGGGTCGTGATAACGAAGCCGCAGCAATAGTGGCATACGAGGAAACGACTGGGCGTCTGGTTGACTCCGAACCTCATCGGTTGCTTGTACATCCAGAAGCGGATTTCATCGCCGGAACACCTGATGGTCTGGTTTACACCGATGGAACGCTTGAGGTTAAGTGTCCATTCAATCCGGCGGAGCACATTCAAACGCTGCTTTTGGGTGAGGTTCCAAAGCAATACGAATGGCAGGTCCACGGACACATGCTGGTGACAAACCGTCGGTGGTGTGACTTTGTCAGCTTTGATCCTCGAATGGATCCAGAGGAGCCAAGGAGACTGCTGATCATTCGGGTAAACCGAGATGAGGACAAGCTTAAAAAGTTGAAGGCACGGCTTGAACTGGCACACAAAAAGCTAACCGAAATGATGGGAGGTTAGTCGTGGCAGGTTCCCTTGCAAACATCTCGAAGGCTCGGCAAGCATTGTCTCAGGCAAAGTCACTCGAAGACGTGTTGCAGATTCGCGACCAAGCGAAGGCTGTGGAGACGTACTGTCGAGCCGCAAGGGAAACGCTGGAGCTTCAAAACCAAGCAGCTGAAATTAAAGTACGTGCCGAGCGAAAAGCTGGTGAGTTAATTGCAAAAATGGATAAACGAAGGAGCAATCAGTACAGGAAAAAAATGCAGGGTTCCACTATGGAACCCTGCACTAAGGGAGCGAAACTTCAAGAGATTGGGGTTAGTAAAAGCCAGGCTTTCCGTCTCGAGTCGATGGCGGCAGTTCCTGAGGAAGTGTTTGAGCAAATTGCCGATGCCACGAAAGCCACTGAAGAAGGTCGAGAGATCACATCGTCGCAGGTTCAGAAAATAGGCCGGCAAGTCAAAAAAGGCGGCGTTCATGTGGCCAATAATTCAGGTGAGTCAGAGTGGTACACGCCCAAAAAATACATAGTTGCTGCCCGTGAGGTTCTTGAGGAAATCGAACTGGACCCAGCGTCAAGCAAGGTGGCTCAGAAGACAGTTTTCGCGAGCAAGTTTTACACAAAACAAGATGATGGGCTGAGCAAAGAATGGCGTGGTAACGTCTGGATGAATCCGCCGTATGGCAAAAAGATCATTGAGCAGTTTATTTCAAAACTTTGCTCTTCATTTGAAACCGGCCAGGTGCCCGAGGCGATCGTACTGGTAAATAACGCGACCGAAACAGAGTGGTTTCACGCCATCGCGTCATACGCATCTGGCATTTGCTTCCCTAAAGGCAGGATAAAGTTCAACAACAGTTTAGGTGTCCCTGCGGATTCACCGCTACAAGGGCAGGCTTTCTTCTATCTTGGCAATAACTTTGAGAAGTTTGAGCAGGAATTCTCTCAGTTCGGGATCTGCATGGAGTGTTGCCATGCATAAAGAACAAATAATGTCAGGGGCTCAACTACAGAACCAGAGCAAGTCTTCAAGGTGTCTTGCCGCAGTGCTCGCATGCTTGAAGTCAAAAGACATTTGCGACAACAAAGATGATTTGGTGCCAATCAGCCACAGATTCAGTATCTATGTAAAGACCCTTCGGGAGCAAGGACACCAAATCGAATCATTTAGTCGTGGTGGTCGAACGAAAACGAGGTACGTCGGATTTGAGGAGAGATTCGACACAACTGGTCTGAAAGAGTCCTACTACCAAACCGCACACTGGCGAAGAAAGCGACAAGAGCGCCTAGAGTTTGATGACTACCGATGTTGTCATTGTCGCTCAACGTATGAACTGCAAGTTCATCATTGGTGTTACGACCTTTTTAACGAGGATATTGAAGATTTGAGTACGCTTTGCCGCGTTTGCCATGAGAAGCTGCATGCCTATGAACAAGTTTCAATTGCGTTCCCAAGATCTGTAGATAGACAGACGTACGAAAGACTAAAGGAGCAAGTCAACCGAACAAAAGAGTTGGAGAAAGCAAACAAAAAAGGTCTTCTTTTTGAACTGAGTGGAATGCGAACTGGGGATGTTGATGGCTAAGAACACGCCTGCATTTCAGTTTTACCCAAGCGACTTTTTGGGTGGCACGGATTTCATGTCGGCAACTGCTGTCGGCATTTACATCCGATTGATGTGCCGCATTTGGATCGCTGGCGGATCAGTCCCGTACTGCACGGAGAGGCTGTCTGCTGTCTGTATGGTTTCGGAAGCTGAATTTAAGTCGTACTGGCCTGAGCTTGAACCCAAGTTCCAAATCGAAGACGGCAGGTTAACGCAACCGCGTCTAAGCGCTGAGATTACTGCAATCCAGCATCGATCAGAAGTGAACTCGGAAAATGGCAAAAAGGGCGGTCGACCTAAAAAAAGCGAAACGAAACCGAATGGAAAGCGAACACAAAAGCGAAATGAAAGCAAAGTAAAAGCAAGCGCCTTGAAGTATGAAGATAGAAGATTGAAGGATGAAGATTTGAAAACTGAAGACTGGGAATTTCCGCGCGAGGATTGGGACCGCCCCGACGTTCGCGAGGCCTTGTCGGGCTTTGAGGCCATGCGAAAGCGAATCAAAAAGCCGATACGGTCCCGAAGATCGACTTCGAAAATCTTCAAGAATTTTGATTCGCCAGAGCATTTGATTGCCGTTGCTGAGATTTGCGAGGCCAACGAATGGCAAGGGTTGAAACCGGAGTACGCGATTAAGCCAACTAGTAAAAAAACCCGTAGCCACGGCCAAGAATCACTTTTGAACGGAATGCGAGCGCTGGGGGTGGATGATGACTAACGGCGACAAAAAGCAGTTTTTGATTGCACTCGCCACGCTTGCTGAGTTGTTTCAGAAGACGCTGTCGGATGCGGTTCAGTTGGCCTATTGGACGGCTTTGGAGGATTTGACCTTGGAGCAATATCAGACATCAGTGGCAACGGCGATGAAGCGTTGCAGGTGGTTTCCGAAGCCGGTCGAGCTTCGCGAGTTCGTTGAAACTTCGGTTGAGGTGCGAGCCCTGGAGGCATGGAAAAACGTGATGGCCCATGCCAACGTCAAAACGCTCACCAGGACACAGGGGCTTGACCTTGGCGATCCAGCTGCCAACGCAGCATTGAGATCGGTTGGAGGGGTCCAGCATCTGGCACAGGGCACTGACAGCGAACACGAGAAGTTCACGCGGCCTCGTTTTATCCAAGCGTTTGAAGCATTTGCTCAAGCTGACCACATCGGCCAAAGCGGAATGATGCTCAAGTGCGGTGGTCAGGGAAGCCCCGTCGTTTTGAATGGCGGCGTCAAGTCAATTGGAGTCGATTCAGACCCATTGGTGTCTGGCTTGGCTGAGCAGTTGAGGATTGAAACTAATGTCTAAACCAAAACCAAAATGGACTCTCTCTAAATTTTTCGAGCGTTGGTACGTCGGCCAAGCAACCACCACGCGAAGCCGGAAACCTGCTGGCGATAAAACAATCGCGTCACGCCGCGTTGGCGTCCGCTATTGGACTGAGTTGATGGCGACGAAAAAGCGACCAGAGGGACCGCGGCTAAACGAAATCACGGTCGACCACCTTGAACAATTCAGGGATCGGTTGCGAACTGTGACCTACCAGCGACACACCAACAGCGCTGAGCGCCAGCTGTCTGAATCAACCCAGTTTGCAAGATTCACAGACGTTGTGATTCTGCTTTCTGCGGCAGGCCCAATCGATGGAAATCGTATCCGTGCTGGAGTGCTTGAATCGGTCCCTCGGCTTTACCACCAGGGGCCGGTTCACTTCCCAAAGGAGACTTGGACGCTCGATGAGATGCGGCAAGTCGCTGAGTCGATCGACACGTTCGAGACCAAGACAGACAACATCGACCGCTATCGTGACTTGGCTCGGGCTTGGCTGGCGTTACTGTTCTATTCGGGCCATCGAGCATCGACGTACAAGGTCATTGGCAGCGATGACCTGGTTGAAACACGTCCAGATGCTTGGTTCATCGACATCAAGAAATCAGTGAAGACGGGCAAGGCCGATCGGGTTGCCGTTCACCCACAACTGCTGGAACTGCTGAAACGTTGCGGCGAGGGTTCACCGATCATCAACTGGCCGTTTGGCTATCGCCGATTGTACGACCATTTCAAAGCGTGGCAGATTCACGCCGGTTTGCCTGAAAATCGAATCTTTGGACCACAAGCAATGAGACGTTTGAACGCTCAGGTGATGTTGTCGCTTGGGGTCGATCAGGCTCAAGCCGCGGCTTCGAATTCGCTTGGTCATTCGTCAGTGTCGATGACCGCTGGCCACTACGCAGACGCAAAGAACACGTTTCGATTGATGATGCCTGACCTGTTTGTCGGTGCATCGATAGCAGGATAGGACCACATTTTGGATCTGCTGATTGCAGATATTGCACACAAGTATGAAACCAAAAATCGACATTTCGAACGTTCGACCCAGCTTTGAACAAGACGGAATTATGGTCATAAACGAGCGGTGCGAATCCGTGCTGGCGTCGATGGACGATTCAAGCGTTGATTTGATCGCGACCGATCCGCCGTATTTTAAAGTGAAAGGCGATTGGTGGGACCGGCAGTGGGATAATCCAGAAGCGTTTTTGGCGTGGATGGGCGAACTGTGTGATGAGTGGCGACGGGTGTTGAAGCCGAACGGTAGCTTGTACGTGTTCGCGTCACCGCAGATGAGCCATGCAGTCGAGACGGAAGTGCGGAGACGGTTCACCGTGTTGACCAACATCCGGTGGCGAAAGCCGCCATTCAGTACGAAAGCGGAAATGTTTGACAAAGACGAATTGCGGGCACCGTTCCCGGCATCCGAGACGATCATCTTCGCGGAGCATTACGGAAGCGACGATGGAGCAATGGCCGATGCGGGTTACGTGTCGGCATGTGAGGCAACGAAGCGGGCCGTGATCGGAGATTATCTGCGGGCAGAGTTTGAGCGGGCAGGCGTGACGAACAAACAGGTAGCGGCGTTGTTTCCGTCGAAGACGGGCGGGCTGACTGGGTGCGTGTCAAATTGGTTACTGGGTGCAAACGTACCGACGCCGGAACAATACGAAGCGATTAGGAATCACCTAAACGCCTTGAACGGCGAGCAATACCTTCGTCGTGAGTACGAAGACCTTCGTCGTGAGTACGAAGACCTTCGTCGTGAGTACGAATACCTTCGTCGTGAGTACGAAGACCTGCGACGACCTTTCAACGCCAGCGAGAACCGACCATATACAGACGTTTGGGATTACGCGACGGTCAGCAATTACCCCGGAAAGCATCCATGCGAAAAGCCGCTGGCGATGATGGAACACATCGTTGAGACAAGCAGCAGGCCGGGTGCGTTGGTATTGGATTGTTTCGCGGGTTCAGGTGTCGTCGGTGAAGCGTGCCGCAACTTTGGGCGGCGTGCGATCCTGTGCGAAGTCGATGAACGATGGTACAGAAAAATATCGTCACGCATTGGGCAACGTTCGCTCTTTGCTGGATAACGCTGAAATGACACCTATACACCATAAAGAGGCTAGCTAAATGCTGAAAAAACGGATTGAAAAAGCACTGAAGAAAGAGCGTGGGATGCGTCTTTCGATGTTCGAGGTCCAGTCATTGGCGGCTCATTTGGGACTCGGCGTGTGGCGTGGCAGCAAGCAGGCTGCAAAACGCAAGAAGATCGTGAAGCCAGAAAAGCGTGATCCGATCAAAGTCCACATTCGATGGATGATTCGGCGAGACATGCCTGAAGTATTGGCTATTGAAAAAGATGGATTTGAGTTTCCTCGGCAGGAGAAAGATTTCATTCGTTGCCTACAACAACGAAACTGCATCGGTATGGTCGCCGAACATGATGAAAAGGTAGTTGGATTTATGGTGTACGAGTTGCATAAGGATCAACTGCATGTTCTTGATTTCGCGGTCGCGAGTGGTCGGCGATTGAGCACTGTTGGGACGCAAATGATTGACAAGCTTATTGGAAAACTGTCCAGCAAAGGCCGAAACCGAATTGTTCTTGAGGTCCGAGAAACAAATCTATCGGCCCAGATGTTTTTCCGGTCGCAAGGGTTTACGGCCATCGAAGTTCTCAGAAATTACTACGACGAGACAACGGAAGATGGCATCGTTTTCAATTACGGATACGTGCCAGAGACAGAGCAAAAGTCGAAGCCAGGTGTGGCCAATGTTGTCGAGTTTGGAAGCGATGATGACGTTGACGACGACGATGATGACGATGGCGATGTTGCCATTGAGATCAAATGACACCTATACCACGTAAATCAGATCCCACGATTTCGCATTTATTTACTAATCAGAAACGGAGATTGTCATGCCGAAAGCAAAGCGACCATTTCGAAAACTAAAAGGAATCGACAAGTCGACTGACGACTATGCGATCAAAAATGACCGCCGAACCTACATGTTTAATTTCAACTTGCCATGTGGTGGCGCAATTGAGTCGACGGGAACCGTACCGAAGGAAAAGGTCGAAGAACTTGTGAAGATATACATGCGGCTGAGGGAACTTGGCGAATAGCATCTCACCGGCACAAATGAGAAACGAAAGTTTTAAATGATCACCATCAAGCATTTTTTCAGAACGATCAAGTACCAAGAGTGGGAAGTATATCAAGTCTGGTTTTTGTTCATTCTCGTGTTTGAGAAGCGAACCAAATAGACAGCATCCCTTGTGAACAAAGAGGATCCCGAAATGCCGCGAAATATGAGCTTCGCATTGACGACAGATCAGATCAGAAATCAATCCAAAACAGTCACTCGGCGACTCGGTTGGAAGTTTCTCAAGGCTGGCGACATCGTAAATGCCTGCGTCAAGTGCATGGGGCTAAAGCCAGGTGAAAAAATCCAGCGACTGGGGCAGATACGGATCAAGGATGTTCGGCGTGAACCGCTCGAGCACATGGAAACAATCGCGGAGTTTAGTCACTTGCCTCGCAGCGGAATTAAGGACTATGGGCATATTGAAGCGGCAAAAGAGGGCTTCCCCAGCATGACGGGAAGTGAGTTCGTAAAGATGTTTTGCGAGCACATGGACTGCATTCCAAGCGACGAAGTGACACGAATCGAGTTTGAATACGTTTAACAGCCTCTCACTCCCGCAAATCGGAAATTAAACATGGTCGAGCTAACTCAAAAAAACAAAGCTGCTGTGATTGTCGGAATGGTCAGAGCATTCGAATCATCGGGATACCCAGTTCATTTCAGCGACGACGACAAGGTGAGCTGGAGAAAAGCGAACAACTGGGCTGTTCAAATGCTCGGTGAAGGCGTCTTCAATCCACTCCACGCATACGAAGTGGTAAGTCTTTTTGACCGAGAGTTTTCAGAACTTTGATTGCAGAATAGGCATACAACGAGGCTAGCAAAACAGTGAAAACCATCACGATAAATAGAGCGTGGGCAATGCCCAACAAGCGGACATTTTCGATTCCGCCAATTCGTGATTTGCTTGCCAGGTACGTTGGCGATTCAACCAGGAGGATTCGCAATTAGTTTTGGGTGGAACTCGAATGGTGTTGGGAACAAGCGTGGTTTTGAGTTGGCGGAAATTCTAGTTGTCGCTCATGGCGGGCAACACAACGACACAATCGTGACAGTGGAGCGAAAGAGAACGCTGCCACTTTTTGAATAGCATCTATTTTTAGACAGGAGAAATGAAGATGTACGCACTAGTTGACACCAGGGACCAGATCAAAGTGACCAAATTGAACACAGAAGATCGGGAGATGGCCGAAAAGCTGGCAATGGCAATGCTTTCTAGTGAAGAAAAAATCGGTTGTGAAACACTTGAAGACTATCAAGAAAGCTTGACGATCAGTGGTTGGTATCACGTCGTCTGGCTCGATGGCTAGCCTCTCTATTTCGAAGAGATGACATTTCATCACGAGCCTTTTAACTAATACCACATTACATTGAGTAATCGGAAATGCTAAACAAGCCAGTAAAGATGGATGAACCGTTTTGGGCAGTTCGAATTGATGGGAAAAATGGTCCTATCTTTGCTGTCGGTTCATGTTCAACGCCTGCACTTTTTCATAGAAAAAAAGAGGCTGATCAGTTTCGAAAAGATCTTCAAAACCACCTTTGCGCGAAATGCTCTGTCGTACCCGTTCGGGCCAAGATCGACCAAGTGTTTAAGTAGCCTCTCACTTTTTCTAATCGGGCATCCCGTTTCAAATTTGAAATTCCTAATATGAACACAATCAAGAACAAACCATTGAAATGGCATGGTGGGAAATCTTACTTGGCAAGCTGGATTAGGTACGCTGTTTTAGGCGGCATAACGCCTGGCATAACCGCGAGTAGGAAAACATGATTGAGCGAAGCGAACAAGCCGCGTTGTCGAGTGCTTCGCGTTCACGCCATTGTTATGTGGCGATTGGGGATATTGAGACGTTGCCCGAAAACGTGTGGCACAAGGTCAAGTGGACTGCTGGTGGTCGTCAGGAATACGGGGAAGCATTGAAATCATCTGGCGGTTGGTTTCGACGATTGTCCAGCCGTGTAAATGACTCGACGCCGTGTAACATCCCGTCACATGTTTGGTTCGAGTAGCCACATAACGAACTAATTATCCTGTTTATGGATCTTCTCACTCACAGAAATATGGCATGTACCGAGTCCAATTCTACGATCGAAAACTTGGCTGGCGAAACTGGACAAAGCAACCAGAATCTCTCGAAGATGCCGAGGAAACGCTTGCAGACGCAGCGGCGTTTTTTTCTTGGAAGCAATTCAGGATTGTCGACGCGAAACCAACATTTTGGCAGCGTGTTTGGGAGGCAATCAGGACGCTGTTGGTTCCTGAGAGTGGAAAGGAAGACTAGCTAGCTTGCGGTGTCCGCGCTACAATATCCAGCGGAGGCCATCGGATGGTAGCGAGACGGAAACCAGGACGCCCAAAGGGTTCGAAGAACATCACCACGGTTGTTGATGTGATCACTCCGGCATGCCCTAAGTGTGGCTCACATGAGCGGTCAAAGTACCACAATACAAAGACAAAAATTTGTTTTGGGGTGACTATCGATGGTCGCAGGTACAACCGTGTCACCGAAAGAACATGCAATTGTTCTGTGTGCGGAGAGACCAGAATTGAGCGTTGGATAGAATTTTCTGACAAATAAATACACGCTGTGTATATCCGCTGTTTTGTTTATTGAACTAGGCACCTAAAGCGGTTCAATACCTTGTGAAGCTCATCAACCAAAGATGGGGATAAATCAACGGAGGACCACAAGTGAAGACCCACAGTTTCGCGTTAGTTTTCGTTCTGTTGATCGCATCGTTGGCCAATCCCAACGATTTACCGATTGACTCGCCAAAAAGCGATCCGGTTGTTGTTCAGGAAACCGATCGACCGGTCGAAATGCGGGTTCCAAAAAGGACCGCATTTCAAAAAGAGCTTGTCAAGGCTGTTCGGGCTCAACGAAAAGCAAAGAATCTTTCGGCAGCCCAGGCGATTCGATTAAGAGTTGCAATTACCAGCCCTGCTTTCGCCAAGCGAGCTGAAGATCTGGCTGTCATTCAAATGGCATTCTCAGACGACGTCCCGCGTACCGAAACCGGGGCAATCGACCGAGCTAGAATCAATTGGGAAGGCCTGGCCAAGTTCCTCCAGGCGTTGCTTCCCCTGCTTCTTCAACTTCTCGAGGGAGTGTAACCATGTCGTCGTCAGGACCATCAACCCGCGCTGTCTGCCGAATTCTCAATCAAAACTCATGTGGTTCGGGTTCCATTTGCGGAATCCGTGAAAACGGCAACGCGCTGATTCTCACAAACGCCCATGTGGCCGGATCCCGAATCGGTCGAATTGTGACCGTTGAAGTCGAAAGCACTGGTGATCGAATTCAGGCTCGCGTGATTCAGGCAGCGTACAGTGGAAACACATGGACCGATTGGGCCGTTTTGGAAACGCTTGAACCGTATTCCGAGGTTCATCCGGTCAAGCTTTCGAAGAACCGCCCAACCGGTTCCCACTACACTAAAGGGTTTCCGAGATGCCGAGCTTTTGCCGGTAGCGATATTCGAACCGTTCGACTTGCCGACAATTCTGCCTTGTGGCTGTGGCAGCCGGACGCGATCAGTGGCCAGTCTGGATCCGGCGTTTGGTCAGACAGCGACAACCTGCAATATGGCCTGTTGACATGGTCTGTTGGTCGCGATGGTGGTGGACAGATGACGAGCGAAATCTACCGCCAGGCTCGAAACTGCACGGTGAGCGGCGAGCCACGAATTGAGGGCATGAAGGAACTCGACGATTTCGAAATCGATTACGACACCAACGGTCTTGACGATCCAGAAGTTATCGAAGGTTTTGTGACGCAGCGGAACATCACCAGTCTGCCCATCTGGCATGAGGATGATGATGGCGGTGGTGATGTTGTCCCGCCAAATGACGGCGGCGACACGTCACCAACTCAGCTTCAAAAGATTCAGATTGAAAACCACAGAAAGCTTGCCGAGCACCATGAAGACATGGTTCGAAAGCTTCAAGGACTCAAGCCACCACAGCAGGCTGGCGAACAAGACCCTGATAACGAAGACACGGTTATTTTTGGATTGCCACTACCATGAAACGATTGATTCTAACTCTGCTGGCCCTGCTTATGGTGCCATCATTCGCAAATGCACAGGAGGTCTACGGGCTCCCCGTTCCCGTTGTTGCATCTGAACCGGTTGTAGTTCAAACGACGTTCGGGCTTCAGCTGTTCCAGCCTGTTCGCCGGGTTGCCGAGACTGTCGCGCGTCCCGTCCGGCGTGTTGTTGAAAAGGTCAAACCAGCACCAGTTCAGCAAGCTTGGTTCTACCCTGCCCCAGCGCAACAAAGCTACATCCAGCCGAGATTTGTCGTGGTGCCACAGAAGACCTGGGCGTGGCGAATGAAGTGTTTCGGCGGTCAATGCCGAATGGTGTGGACCTACGAATAAAACGAAGCGCCCCGACAGCCACAACTGCCGGGACTAACCAGAATCGCAGGCAGCAACCCGCGAAACGGCTACTTCAAACTATCGGTCAATATTCAAACGAATTCAAGAAAAATGCTCGATAAAAGCCGCAACAGGATCGCATGCAAGCGCCACTTTTCACCTCTTCATTGGTTAAAGCAATGTTTGCAGCTATTCGAGCAAGTTGCGAGTTCGCCTATACAGGTTTTTGCGTGTGGGTGCTGGCTAACGCAGATGCGGTCAATACCGACGTTCACCCAATTTGGCTGTTTGTCGGTTGCACAATCTTATCAGTGCTTGGTGGGCTGGGATTCCACGCGCGAACGAGCGAAGAACCAATCACTTGGACTGTGTTTATTTGTTACTTACTTAACATGGGTGTGTTCGGTGCCAGCATTTCGATGATTGCCTACGCCTACCTGATTGACGGCAATAGCCAGCATTATTTGATCGCTGGAGGTGCAGGGATTTTGGGGCTTGGTGGACTTGCTGTCATTGCATGGGCGGACAAGTGGGTTAAGCAGCGACTTGAAAAGCAACTAAATGATCAAGACAAGTAAATATTTTGTGCTCGGACTTGCGTGCTTGGCAATCTTGTGGGTTGCATCGCCACTGCTTCAGCAGGCCAGCCAATCGTTCCAGTATCAACAGGAAAAGCGAAAGATAACCAACCATGTCAAAGGACTCACAAGAGCAGAAAAACGCGACATTATTGAGACGTTCCGTTATCAGGAACTTCGCAAAAAAGTACCTAGAAAACAAAGACAGTGAAATTGTAGAGGTCAGCGGCGGCACGGCGTGCGAACAGGCCGAAACTGAACTTGCCATTGCGATTCTTAACTATGAGCAGCACTGTGGTCCGAACATCTGAAAAGCCGTCATTCGCAAACTGGTCCTATGTAGTGTTGAGCATTAGCGCTATGGTTGGCGTGTTTGCTTTTGCATTGCCAACAATGTCGTTTAAAGCTAATGAGCTTCAAGCCATTCGATTGGACCAGATGGAAGACGAGATTTTCGCTGTGTTGTCGGCAATGGAAGTCGATCGCGCGATGGTCGAACTGGATTTGAAAATGAAAATTATTAGGGCAAATCCTCTTGCACAGAAGAAATTCGATTTGAAGGCAGGTGGAACGATCGATCACATTGTTCCCGGGGAGTTCATGCCAAAACACCAACATGCGAAAAGTAGCTACAAGCGCCAAAAACCTGTTGAGGTCATACACACAATTGAGTGTCAGGCGATTGATTCAAGTGGGAACCGCGTTCCGGTTCGGATTCGAATTGCCGCTACTGCTACGAGATGGATTGCTTTAATCGTCATAAAAAGTGAGGACGAAAAGTGATTTGCTGGCTTGTCACAATCTGGCTGGTTTGCCTTCCGGCGCACGCTCAAGAGTGCCATTGTGGAGGCTTGCACGATGCTGGTCCGCTGGTCGTCGAGCGATCTCGTGTTATCAAATGGTGGATTGGTCCTGGCACGTTTGCTGGTATTGATCAGGAGACAACTCGAAAACTCGTACGAGACGGATTCAATGAATTTGACTGGGTTTGTGGGCTCGATTTTGTTGAGGTCGACAAGAAGTCAAAGGCACGAGTTCGAATCGAATTCAAGCCGAATATCAACCCACTTGGCCAAGCGTGGTCTTCAGGTCGAATCGAATTTAACTCAACACGCAAGATCACGAGGATTGGCGAAAGGCGGATCATCCAAGCGTTGACTTGTCACGAAGTTGGGCATGTATTTGGACTAAATCACGGCGGCGATCGGCATTGTGTCATGCATCCGTGGCTCGGTGAACACTGGTGCCCGCATGAGGTTGCACGGCTGCAAAACTTGCACGGGCTACCAGAGGCAAACGACAAGGTTTACTGGCCAACACAGCGGCAGCACTGGGGCAAGCGACTCAGTGAAGAGATGGCAGCGTTTAATCGTGTCAAGGCACAGTGGGAGCTTCAGCGAGAGAGGCGGTCAAAGTTTCAGCAGCTCAAGCAGTGGGAGGACGCCCAAGCGATTAACGCCAAAGTCAAACAGCTTCACAGTGCGATGGTTGAACGGGCAGAGAAAGTGTCAGAGCTTCACAAACTGTGGTGGGCTGAAAATCGGCGGTGGAACTCGGCAGGGCTCAAAAACATAGGGAAACCAAGAGTGAAAACCAATGATCGCAAGTAGTATTGCAAAATCGATTGCTCAACCGATCGCCGCCGCAATTGGTGACTCTGTAGGCGGCGAGGTGTCTTCCGTCTTTAACCTGTTTACGTACAGCGGACAATCGCTACAGCTTGGATCAGTTGGTGGCAGCGGTACACCATCCAAGGTTTCAACCGATTCATTCTCAAATTCCAAAATGCCATCGCCTGGCGGGACACGGCCAAGAGAAGATGACAGCCGAGTAACTGTTGCGAATGACAACGTGTATGCCGATCGATTTGGAAGCATGGTTACATTGGATGAGTCAGTGTCATCAAATTTTGGCGAAACCTACAAGAACGGAATCGCAGCACAAAACAGCAACCGCTCAATCTTGCATTCAGGCGTTTCGGACGGAGGCCAAGTGATAGACAGCCTGAACCTTGGCAATCGATTATTTACCGACTTGATGATCGCAATCCATAGGTCGAAAGCGTTGATCGATGCAGATGGAAGCGGAACATTTTCGTGGCCGATTCATCTTTGGGCGCAGGGTGAAGCCGACGTGGTAGATGAAACAACATACGCGACATACCGAGCAGTATTGATCCAGTATTTTGCAGATCTCAAATCGTTTGGGAACGCGCAACTTAACGGCTCTTACTCTCCGAAGCTGGTGACGTATCAGATTGGAAACCCCTATGTTTCGGCCAGCGTCGACAACTGGGGGCCACCAGATGCCCTGCTTGATGTCGGCATTAACGAAACAGATATGTTTTGCGTTGGTCCGATGTACAACCTCACGTTTGAAGATAATGTTCACTTGACAAGCCTTTCGTATCGCCGGTTTGGTGAGCAGATCGGCAAAGTCGTCAGCGCAATTCTATCGGGAACGGACTGGAAGCCATGCTACTGGACATCTGCGAGCCGTACAGGAACCACAATCACGCTGACTTACAACGTTCCATCTGGTTCATTGGCCATCGACACAACCAATGTCAGCAATCCAGGCAATAACGGGTTCACCTACAGCGGGGCAACCATCACTAATGTCGCGCTTTCCGGTTCCAATCAAGTGGTGATCACTATCGATGCGGATGCTGGTGGAACTCTTGGCTACGCTCGTGAGCAAACGAACAGCAACACCAGCGGCCCCACCTTTGGTGCACGCGGCAATGTTCGTGATTCAGATGCCGCGACAGCAGAACACGACAGTTTTAATCTGTACAACTGGGCCTGCCATCAAGAAGAGGTGATTGCATGAGTCTTGATGATATTGGTAACATCCGACATCGCTGGGAGTTCAACAGCGCTAACTTTTCAGCTTCAGCGTTCCAAGATTTGGTTGGCAGCGCGAACGCATCGCTAAATACTGGATCACCAAGCTATGTCACTCACAACAGTGTTGAAGGGCTGGACCTTAGCGGCGGCACTCAATATCTGACATTTGGCGACACAGACGGTCTTGGTGAGCTTTCATTTATTCAGGTGATTGGGTATCGCGGCGGTGGCCAAGCCTACGGGTTATGCACGACCGACAGCACAAACGGATTCAATTTCTGGCACGGAGCAAGCGCGAATCGAGCCCAGTTTTGGCGATCGGCCCAGGTTCAAAACAGTGACCAACCCTTGAACCAATCAGGCGTGAATATCGTCACTTCTGGAACACGACTGGGTACGGGCAAACTGTTTCTTGCGACAGATGACGATGCCGAAGTTACAAACGATGCGAGCCCAGACAAAAACGACGCAGCGATAAACACACACGACGAATGGCAGTTCGGGCGACGGTACACAACGCTTGACCCAATACAGCAAGTGTATGAGATCGCGGTTTATATCGGCGACGTGACAACAGACTCAGGCTACTCGGATGAGATTTCCGCGTTGATGACTAAGTACAACATTTCATAGGAGGCTACTGTGGCAACGTTATTGAGTGGAGTTAGTTCGAATGGTGCAGGGACTGGCGTTTCAGTGACGGGACCGGTCAATGTGCTTGTGCATGGCGATACTGTTTACGACGGCGCAAGCGTGCTTATAGAGATTGCTGACACAGATACAGCATCGGATTACCAGGCAGTCTCGTTTGATGGTTTCAAGCGATTCCGCGAAGGCTCGTTTCAACAAATCACGATCAACGCGGGGGCAAGTGCAAGCTACTACATCCGCGGCAACGTATCGAATTCTGGCTCGTCAACCAGCATTACCGTGGTGACGCTGTAAGCATGAGACTTGTGACTTGCAAATGTGGTGGCTTGCGGATTGACGGAAGGTGCGACCAGTGCACAGCGTCCACGACAGTGCGCAAGTCGACATCCGAACGAGGTTATGACGGTGCATGGAAAAAGCTTTCAGAGCGAGTGCGAATAGAACAGCCTTTATGTGAGTGGTGCCTAGAACGTGGAATCTCAAAGCCATCAACCGAGGTGCATCACATCAAATCAATCAAACTCCGACCAGATCTGAGGCTTGTGAGATCAAACCTACTGGCGTTGTGTGGAGAATGTCACCGGGAAAGCTGACCTAATCGAGAGCTACGCATTTAACTACGCGTCAATCGTTGTCAATCGAAAGCTGGTTAAGGAAGAAGGCGAGATCGTACCAGGTGCACGGGGCGGAATGGTTCGGAATCCTCGTGTTGTTGTTTTGTCTACTCAGCTCGATCGGCAATTGAAGATGCTTGTTGAAATGGGCTTGACTCCATCAGCCAGAACACGAGTCCAGGCAGCGCCGGAAGAGGAAGAGGATATTTTTGCAAGTCTGATCAAGCAAAGGGAATGCCTTAATTGATTCTCAAAGTGTGCAACAAGACCATCGTTAACCAGTATTGCTCTGATGTGATATCTGGCGATGTCGTTGCATGCAAGGCAATCAAACAAAGTGTTGAGCGTTATCAGCGCGACATACTGAACGCTGGCGAAGATTTCTTTCCTTACGAGTTCGACGAAGACTCGGCAAATTTCTACGTCAATTTGTTTCCTTCAGTGTTCCGCCATTCGAAAGGAAAGTTTGCTGGAAACGCATTCACGCTTCAGCCGTGGCAAGTATTTATCCTGTGGCAGTTGTTTGGATGGAAGCGACGAGATGGCACAAGGCGGTTTCGTCGGTTGTTCAAGACGGTTGCACGGAAAAACGGTAAGTCAACGTTTGCTGCAGCACTGGTCTTGGTGCTGACGTTTCTTGACGGCGAGGCCGGTGCCGAAACATACATCGGTGCAACGAAGCTTGACCAGGCCAAGATCATCCACGATGAAGCCGAAAGGATGGTTCGCAAGTCGCCAACGTTGATGAAGCAAGCAATCATTCTCAAGAACAATATCGCATACAAGCGGAACAGTTCGTTCGCTCGTCCGCTTGGCTCAGACAAGCCATACGACGGTCTCAACCCTCATGGTGTCGTGTTTGATGAAATGCACGCGTGGAAGGAACACCATCGAGGATATTATGACACCTTGACCACTGGCTCCGCTGCTAGAAGTCAGCCGATGCAAATCACAATTTCGACAAAAGGCGACGATAACTCGTTGATTTTCAACGAAGAATTGGAATACGGCCGGGGTGTCCTTGAGCAAACGATTGACGACGAAAGTTTACTGGTCGCAATTTTCGAGATGGATCGCGAAGACGAACTTCTAGATTCCGAAATGTGGATTAAGGCAAACCCGAATCTCGGTGTTTCCGTTTCCCTGGAATACCTAGAAGCACAAGCTAACGAGGCAAAGCACAAAGCAACTGCACTTAAGCGTTTTGAGCGTTACCACGGCAACCGAACGGTGACATCGGTTGACTCTCCGATCAATATTGAAATTTGGGATGCATGCGCTGGGCCTCGCTCTGATTTTCGAAGCGCTGACAAAATTGGTATGGGGGTTGACCTTGGTGGACAGTACGACCTGGCATCCTATGCGGTCAACTTATCTTTTGAGCACGATCGAACACGCCCCAGGGTAATTGACGGCGAATGTCCACGATGCGGTGTTAAACAATCGAAACCAGAATGCGAGTCTTGTGAGAGCGTGACGTGGCGATACGAGGGATGGTCGAAGTCGTTTATCTCGGAAAAGACAGACCGCGATTTGTCACAGGAACCATTCGCGACCTGGATCCACGAAGGCAAGTTGATTGTCTGCCAGTACGTCTTGAAGGAGTTGACAGAATCGCTGATTGAAGACGCGCAGATGTTGGGCTGTCAGTGGTTTTGTTATGACCCATATCAAGCTCAAGCACTCGCTGAGACGCTGGAAAACGAAGGCATGATGCCGGTCAAAATGCCTCAAAAATACGCTCATTTCTCAGCGACAATTGAGGAGTTCTTGGCAGCATTGTCTGAGGGGCGCTTCACACCTGACCAGAATGACGAGATTCTCAGGTGGGCTGCGACAAACATGGCGGTCAGGTCAAACCCGCAAGGGTTAAGCATGCCTGACAAGCCAAAGAGCAAAGAAAAGATTGACCCGATGGTTGCTTACCTCATGGCACAGCGAGCGGCAACGTTTGATGCTGGTCGTGGTCTTGACCCCAAAAGTTTATTTGTGAGCTGACGGAATGGCCAGACTTAGTAATCCAGTACAGTGGTTGATCAATACGTTGACGGGTGGAAACTCGCCCTCCGCGGCGGTGTCTGCGAATGATGCCATTGGCACAGCGCCAGTGTGGTATGCAGTCAGCAAGATTGCTGGCCATGTTGGGATGCTACCGCTCAATGTCCACAGGCGAACGGATGCAGGATCCGAGAAGGACAAATTGCACGCGGGGCATCAGTTGATGCGAGTGCGCCCCAATCAATACCAGATTCCAATCGTGTTCAGGGAGCTATTGCAGACACACGCTTTGCTTTGGGGAGATGGCCGCGCGTTCATTCGTCGTGAACGGGGCGTACCTGTTGAACTCATTCCACTCATGCCTGACCGAACATCAACGGTTGCCTATGAAGGTGAGAAGTGGCATGTGACCAGACCTCGCAAGGATGAACTCTTGACAATGTTTGAAGGAGCAAAGGCCGAGGAGCTTGTGCCGCTACCTGATGAAGATGTCCTGCATGTTCCAGGGCTTGGCTTTGATGGTTTTTGCGGCAAGTCGTTAATGCAAGTCGCACGCGATTCTTTAAACATCGGAATTCAGGGTGACAAGCGAGCATCAAATCAGATGGAAAACGGCTTTACTGCGGAACTGCTCCTAGAGGATGGTGCAAACCGACTGAGAAAGCAAGAAGATGCTGAGGAGTTCCTTGAGCACTTTCGAAAGAGTCATGAAGCCGACCAAAACGCACAGGCAATTGGCCTGCTTCGCGAAGGAATGAAAGCGCATGTGCTCAACATGAGCAATCGTGACGCTCAGTTTTTAGAATCACGGAAGATGCATCGTGAAGAGGTCGCACTATGGTTGGGCATTGAAACAATGCCAGGAACCGGAAACGATTCCTACAATTCGCTTGAGCAAAGAAATCTAGCCTATCTTTCTGGGTGCCTTCAAAAATGGCTCACTAAATGGGAGCAGGAGTGCGATGCAAAGCTGCTGACTGAATCTGAGCGAAGAAACGACACACACTATTTTCGATTCAACGTTGCATCATTGCTTCGAACTGACCTACAGACCACGATTAACAGCCTTGGAAACGCAATCGCTCATCGAATCTACAACCCAAATGAAGTTCGAGAGAAACTGGACGAGAACGCCTACGAAGGCGGCGACACGTTTGAAAATCCAGCCATCACGCCAGGTAGCCCAGGTAGCACTGAATCGGCTCAAAATCGCCTTGAGCATATGCTTGGAATTGAACAGAAACGCGTCAATGAGTTTCTCAGCAAAGGCAAGCCATTCGACAAGATCGAGCATTGGTATCAGACCTGGAGTGGAACACTTGGCGACGTGATTGAAAAAGAGCTTGGCGGTAGTCGCTCAATCGCTCAGGATCACTGCCGAGACAGTTTGAACTATTTGCGGCCTGGTCGTGACTCAATTGACCATTCAGGAACAGCGGAACTTTTAGTGCAAAGGATTACCCATGCTTAGCTATGATCCAACGACTGGCGAAATATTTCTTTATGACGAAATCGGGCCTGGCTGGCTTGGAATGATCGATGACAAGCAAGTTGTCGAGGCGCTATCCGACATCGGTAAACAAAATCGAGTTACGGTCAGGATCAATTCTCCTGGTGGGTTTGTCGATGAGGGAGTCGGCATTTTCAACGCACTTAAAAGACATCCAGGCGGCGTTGATACAGTGGTCGATTCGCTCGCTGCATCAATGGCAAGTCAAATCATGCTCGTCGGAGAAAAAAGGGAGATTGCGAACAATGCAAAAGTAATGATCCACTCTGTCAGGGGTGGTGCTTATGGTACTGCCTCTGAGTTGCGGAAAACGGCGGACGTTTTTGACAAGTACGAGCAGGCTGCGGTCGCAGACTATGCTGAGAAAATGGGCATTGACGCCGATGAGGTTCGATACCTGTTGGATGAAGAGACATGGTACTTAGGGAGCGAAGCTGTAGAGGCTGGACTAGCGACGGCTGTTATTGGCGAATCCAATGTTGAGCCAGTTCGGGTTGCCGAGAATCGATACAAGAATACTCCAAAAGACTTGATTGACGACTCGATAGGATCGATCGTGGCGGTTTCCGCTCCTAATAGACGGATTGCTGCCAGTGGTGCTCAGTCTCAAATGAGTCGCAGGGTTGCTGCAATAATGGGCAAATAACGCTTGCCTTTTAAGCACTGTTCGGTAAGATGCGTGTGACAAATTAAATCAAGTTGAATCAGTGCAACTCGTTAGCGGCCTGGTTTGCTTACTTCGAAAACTACGTTTCGTGGTAGCAGATCGCCGTTTTTTTATTGCGCAAGTGCTACCCAAAATCCAAGAAGGGTAGCAAGATGTTGCGAACTCCAAAGCAAATCCGTGAGGACATTGCAAATCGAAATGCTGAGTGCGAGGCCATTGTTGCGTTAGCAGAAGAAGAGAAGCGAGATCTCACAGATGACGAATTGAAAGTCATTAATACATGGCACGGCGAAAATGAAGAACCGGGAGACTTTGGAAAGCTTGAGTCAGAGCTTAACCAATCTGTCAAAATCCAAAACCGCAAGAAAAAGCTTCTTGCGCAAACATCAAACACTATCGCCGACGAAACAGACGATGTCGGCAACTCGACTGGCAAGGTGACAATCCCAGCAAAGGCTCGGAACTTCACAAAGCTAAAAGCGTTTGGCAGGGTCTTTGCAAATCGATCGGAAGCTGAAGAAAACGCGTATGTCGCTGGACAGTTCTTTGCAGCCGCACTTGGCAACTCGTCATCTAAGCGTTGGCTTGACGACCATCGACCCAATATCGCTAATGCGATGAGCGAGGGCACGAATTCAGCCGGTGGTTTCACGGTTCCTGACCCAGTCGAAGCTGTTATCATCACAATCGCTGAGGAAAACGGTGTTCTTCGCCAGTATGCACGACCGACCACGATGAGTAGCGATACTCACAGTGTTCCAGTTCGAACAGGCGGATTGACGGTTT
>CBDHHQ010000005.1:0-7405 GCA_965263475.1 Mariniblastus sp. | reverse complement strand
ACCGCGAGGCCGAGATTACCGGGAATCTAGAACATCCGAACATTGTCCCGCTTTACCTGTACGGATTGGACCGCGCTAGCGGTCAACCGTTTTACGCGATGCGGTTCGTCGGCAAGAAGAATTTATCTGCGGCAATTGAAGAGTATCATGACAAGTTGTCTGCTGGAGAAACGGATCCGTTGTCGTTGCATCGATTATTGACCGTTTTCTTGGATATTTGTCAGGCGATTGCCTACGCTCATTCGCGTGGCGTGATCCATCGCGATCTCAAGCCACAAAACATCGCATTGGACAATTTTGGCCAAGTGATTGTCATCGATTGGGGGTTGGCCAAGGTCATCGAAGATAGCGAGTTGGCATTGAAGATGACCTGCAACAGTCAATTGAGCGACTCGGTGATCGACCAAACGATCGACGGAGAGGTCATCGGAACACCGTTGTATATGTCGCCGGAACAAGCGTCTGGTGATATTGATAGGATTGATACGCGTACCGACGTTTATGGGTTAGGCGCCATTCTGTTTGCCATTCTAACCGGTTACGCGCCACATGAAAAAAGCACATCGCTGGTCAAAGAGAACGTCGAGTCATTTATCAAAGCCGTTGCCAAGGCAGATCCGCCCAAGGCATCGGATTATGGTCAAGCCATCCCGCAAGATTTGGAGGCAATCTGTAGAAAAGCGATGGCCCACAAGTCGCACCTGCGGTATGAAACGGTACAATCGCTTGCCGAAGCTGTAGAAACGTGGATGGCCGGTCAAAGCACGAAACCCGCCGCGTTCGAAAAACTTCGTATGGAAGGCCGTGAATTGAGAACGGACATGACAGCGAGTATGCGTGACTTGGAACGCAATGTTCGTTTTTGTTCAGCGTTACCACCTATTGATGGATTGGTGCAGGCCAAGACCGAGGAAGACGTTAAGGTCTGGCGGAAACGACTGTCGCAGATTTACGAAGGGATTTTGAACGCGAATCCGGATTATCTGGGGGTCGTTTTCTGTCGCATCGAAAATGGATTGCATAAAGAAGTGGTCCGCGTCGAACGGCAACAGAAAGGAAGTACGGGAGTCAGGGTGGTACCCAAATCGAGGCTTCGCGAAATCGAACTCAACGATTATCACAATATCGTCATGTCGAAGCTTCCAGGCGAAGTTCACACGTCGCTGGTTTGCGGGTCGATGTGCGAATTGTCGTCCAAAGGTGTTGGTGACAAAGTTGGGCTGCTATCCAGCGTGCCGGTCTTCGATTCTGAATCCGAAGAGATTTATGGGTTTGTAGCGATCATGTGCGATGTCGAAAAGATGTTGCGACAACAGCTACAGCGGTGCATGTCCGCCAACGAAGTTATTGTTGCTTGCGATGTGTTTCATGTCGTCAGCCACAAATCGGATGGCCGCGTCGTCGACGAAAATCAAACCAAGCCCGTTAAAGAAGTGGCGCCTTATTTTTTGCCGGCGATTCAAGAGCTACAAGAAAACTTGGATTTCGAAGATCTCGATTCGCAAATCTATGGAGTTCGATTGTGGTTGAACCCAGATCGACACGGCATCATGTATTTGCTACGACGAACGTCTTGAACTCAGTCAATTTGTTTATTGGATGGAGTCGATGAAAGCTTCGGATTTGTTTGTCCAGGCGCTTGAAGCCGAAGGCGTCGAGTACATTTTTGGTATTCCTGGGGAAGAGAATCTCAACCTGCTGGATTCGTTGTCGCGTTCGACAATTCAACTGGTCTTGACCCGTCACGAACAAGCAGCCGGGTTCATGGCGGCGACTTATGGAAGGCTGACCGGTAGGGCTGGCGTATGTCTGTCAACGCTGGGTCCCGGTGCAACCAATTTTGTGACCTCGGCTGCATACGCTCAATTAGGTGGCATGCCAATGCTGATGATTACCGGGCAAAAACCGGTAAAGCACAGCAAGCAAGGTCAGTTTCAAATTATCGACGTGGTTGCCATGATGGAACCACTAACCAAATACACACGGCAACTCGTCAGTGGAAATAACATACCGCCACAGATTCGCGAAGCGATACGATTGGCAGAAGAAGAAAAACCAGGCGCGGTACATTTGGAATTGCCGGAGGATATTGCCGATGAGCAGACCGATGCGCCATTGATTAAGCCCAGTTTCGCACGCCGACCGACGGCCGAAAACAAAGCGATATTGTCGGCAATCGAACTCATCGAAAAAGCAAAACATCCGCTGTTGATTGTGGCTGCCGGAGCGAATCGAAAACGAACTTGTGAATCGCTGCGGACATTTATTGCAAAATTTGGCATGCCCTTTGTCACGACCCAGATGGGTAAAGGAGTCGCAGACGAGCGCGACGCGTTGTTTCTTGGCAATGCGTCGCTTTCATCCGGTGATTTTGTACACCGCGCGGTCGATGCGGCCGATCTGATTATCAATGTTGGGCACGACGTGGTCGAGAAACCGCCGTTTTTTATGCACGCGGAAGGCGTGAAAGTGATTCACGTTAATTTTTTCAGCGCGGCAGTTGACCCCGTCTATTTTCCACAAGTTGAGGTGATCGGCGATATTTCCAATAGCATCTGGCAGTTTAACGAGCGATTGGAAAAGCAAGAACACTGGGATTTTTCTCGATTTTTGCATGTCCGTGAGCACCTTGAGAACCATTTGCAAGATGGAATCGAAGATGATCGTTTTCCCGTTTACCCGCAACGCCTTGTAGCCGATGTTCGCAAGGCGGTTGAAAAACAAGGCATTATCGCGCTGGACAATGGAGTCTATAAGATCTGGTTTGCGCGAAATTACAAAGCTCACGCGCCCAATTCCGTTTTGTTAGACAACGCATTGGCGACGATGGGGGCTGGATTGCCATCGGCGATTGCGGCAAAGTTGGTTCATCCTGATCACAGCGTGACCGCGATTTGTGGTGATGGTGGTTTCATGATGAACTCGCAAGAGATCGAAACAGCGGTTCGCCTGGGCCTAAGTTTGGTCGTCTTGGTGCTTCGTGATAATGCTTATGGGATGATCAAGTGGAAACAAGCCAATATGGGGTTGAAAGAGTTTGGGTTGGATTACGACAACCCGGACTTTGTCAAGTACGCGGAAAGCTATGGCGCGCAGGGCCATCGCATTGAGTCGGCCGCTGAATTGTTGCCGTTAATGAAGCGATGCCATTCCGAAGCGGGCTTGCACTTAATCGAAGTGGCTGTCGACTACTCGGACAACGACCGGATACTGAATCACGAGATCCAAAAACTCAGTTCAGCGATTTAGCGAGGGGATGTATGAAGTCCACGTGGCCTTATTTTCTGGCAAACGCGCCGCATGCGCCAAATCAAGACCTTGAGGTCACCGACAAGTACACGCAGGAATTTGCCGCGTCTGTCGCCATGGCCGATCCTGCCGCAATCGATCAAGCGATCGCTGCGAGCGTGCGAGCAGCCAAACCATTGGGTGCAATGGCCCCGTATGAACGACAACATGTCTTGAACCACTGCGTGAAGCGGTTTCAAGAACGCTTTGACGAATTGGCGATGTCATTGTGCATTGAAGCGGGGAAGCCGATCAAAGACTCTCGTGGCGAAGTCAGCCGTTTGATCGATACGTTTCGCGTGGCCGCCGAAGAGTCCGTACGGATGAACGGTGAGGTCATGAATTTGGAAATCTCCGCCCGGGCCAAAGGATATCGAGGCATGTGGAAACGCGTGCCGATCGGGCCGTGCTCGTTTATCAGCCCATTCAATTTTCCATTGAATTTGGCGGCTCATAAGATTGCACCGGCCATTGCCGTTGGTTGTCCTTTCGTCTTAAAGCCTGCCAGTCGAACCCCATTGGGCGCGTTGATAATCGGTGAAGTATTAGCCGAAACCGAGTTGCCGACCGGCGCGTTTTCGATTTTGCCGTGTTCGCGAGACGGGGCCGATTTATTTACGACCGATGAGCGATTGAAGCTACTCAGTTTTACAGGATCGCCCGGCGTCGGATGGGATCTGAAATCCCGTGCGGGAAAAAAGAAGGTCGTCTTGGAGTTGGGAGGCAACGCGGCGTGCATTGTGGACCAAGATGCGGATTTGGACGATGTGGTCTCGCGAATCGTATTCGGTGCATTCTATCAGTCGGGGCAAAGTTGCGTGGGTGTGCAACGTGTTGTCGTGCACAAGAGTATCTACGGATCGTTCCGAGATCGTTTGGCTGCGGCAACAAAGGAACTAATTTCAGGCGACCCGAAAGACGAAAACACATTCATTGGTCCGATGATTTCTGAGCATGAGGCGGTTCGCTTAGAGGGATGGGTTGAACAAGCGGTGACGTCCGGCGGCAAGTTGATTTGTGGAGGAAGCCGCGAAGGAGCGATATTGGAAGCGACTTTACTGGAAGATGTTCCTAAAGACCAGCTCATTTGTACCGAAGAAGCGTTTGGCCCGGTTGCCGTGCTCAGTGCATTTGAAAATTTTGAAGCGGCAGTGGCTGAGGTAAATGACAGTGTATTCGGTTTGCAAGCGGGCGTTTTTACACGCGATCTTTACAAGGCACAAATGGCCTGGGACCGCTTGGATGTAGGTGGTGTGATCATTGGTGACGTGCCGTCCTGGCGGGTCGACAACATGCCGTATGGCGGCGTCAAAGAGAGTGGACTTGGTCGCGAAGGGATTCGATTCGCGATGGAAGACATGACGGAAATTCGTAACCTAGTGATCCGAACGCCATGAGCCTGGCTAATTGTTTGCTGAGTGAGATTTGCCTTTGTTAACTTGCAATCGGGTCAAGCTAGGGAAATCTTAATTGGGATTATTGCGAGTTTGATTTGGTTATTCCGACGGAACTTGGCGTGATTAGCCGTGCCATTATTCTTGGTTCAAATTCCGGCATATTCATCCCCATCATCGAGGCAGCATTAAAGACAATTGAATGGTATTCTGCAATGGCTTGTCGCGAAAACAAAAGTTCGCTGTCCAATCCACGCTCAAACTCAGAAATCGAGTTGTAAAAATTCTCGGCAAATGTCGATGCGTCGTTGTTCCGTGCAGCATCCCACGCAAAAAAAAGAAGTCTGGGAACTTCATCTTTGTCGTCGCGAATTTTCGCTTCCAATTTTTCAAGGTCAATAAGCGGGTTGGTCCTAGATGACGCTCCAACGCTAAGTACTAAATTTGAAAACACCGGATTTAGATCGTACGGATAGTGCCAGCCTGTTCCAAACCACGGCTCAATGTAATCTCCCATCAGGTTTAAAAGTTTTTCGTTCTGGTCCAAAAAAGCGAATTGCAGTGAATCTCGATAAAGATCAAACCAATTGAAATAACGATTATCTTCTTCTTTCCTTACGCGTCTTAATTCCTGTTCTTTGGTTATTTTCCACTGCGACGAATAATATTCACGGGCCAAGTCACAGGCCGAATCAACGATGGTTTTCGGCGAAGTCTCAGGCGAAAACCCATAATGCTCGTACTGAATAATTGTGAAATAAGTTGTTAACAAGCAGGTATAGCGAAACTGTTTCTGTTCTCGACGTAGCGACTCAAGATCCTCGGGGATGCAAGCGATTGAAACCTCAATTGCTTCACGAATATTCTCACCGCCAGGGCAACCGAGTTGCTCATATCTGTTCATTTTTTTACTCGCTCACGGTCTTTTGGGGATCGTTTTTCTGTTATCCGTTTCCTATGCGATCCGATTGAAACTGCCTCATACATGATATGTAGTTTTCGACACATCTTAACGGAGGGAATCCAATGACACCACTTCGCGAGCGAATGCCAGGCGATCTAAGATTGCGCGACTTTGCTGACACGTCTATCGACAGTTACATTCGAGCCGTGCGACGGTACGCAGAGTTCTTTAGGCGACCACCGAGCCAATTGACTGCATAGCGTGTGCAACCATATTGGCGGCCTCGAATTCGGCGCAGGCCCAATTCATATTTTGTCCCAACTGAGCATGGAGTTTTTGAACAGCCGAATGTAGTTCGAACGTAGCTCGAAACGCTTGGACCTGTGAATTGGTAGCATTTGACGGCCCCTCGATATTGTCAGATTGCAGGCCAAGATTTTCCCAAAATCGAAAATGACCAAAGGTCCAAATGAAATTAGGGATCACCTGCGTTTGACTGAATGGCTTTTTTTAGCATCTTCGTTGATTTTACTCGGTGGTGAGTAGCGTCGTAATTTTTCGATGCAAATTCATGAAGTTCATTGGCTACTTCAAGCGCGGAATAGACTAAACCTTCTTCGAGATAAAATTTTGCCAGTGATGTCATGGATACGAACGTGTATTCATGAGCGAGCCCCACTTTGGATTTCAATTTTTGCACCGAGCTGTCGAGTAGGGCGAGAGCTTGATTCTTGTGATCGCCAGACAATTTAAGGTATATCGCGTAGTTGCACTGTGCGTTAAGCGTATCTGGGTAATTGGGTCCAAGATGCTCTCTCATTCTGTCAACGGTAATTTCCGAAAGCCGTAATGCGTTTTCGTGCTGAGTTGTAGCCGAGTAACATCCAGCAAGATTACTCATTAGATTCATCGTCGCACGGTGATCGGGTCCAAATCTGCGATTGAGTTTTACCAAAGTCTGTTCGCCTAAATCGATGGCTTCAGGATATTGGCCCAAGCAAAAGTAGTTGGCTACCAAATTCACCTCGGCGCCAAGTGTCTCGATCGTAAACTTGCCAGAGTACTCGCGGAGCAACGGTACAACTTCTTCCAATAGACTCATCGACTGTTGCACTTTTCCTTGCCGCATCAAGCCAATTGCCAACTCGTTTTTTCTTTGCAAAGTCTTCGTGTGCAATTTGCCAAGTTTTTCTTGTGTTAATGAAAGTAGATCACGCCGTACCTCTGTCGAGGCTTTGTATTCCCCAATTCCTTCAAATGAATCGCCAAGGGCTTCCAACAGTTTCTCTTCTCCTTCAAAATCAAGTCGATTATGTCGGAGAGATTGCTTGGCGTTATCAAGTACGTCTTTTGCAGACATGCCAGCATCTCCTCCAGCAACTGGATTGGTGCTGCGAAACGAGTCACGCACTACTGTTAGGACTTGATCCGATCGGTGCGCAGCGCGACTCGCCTGAATCGCAAAATAGGAACTGGCTAGGACTCCGAACAACAACAAACTAAAAACGACGACGACAGTTGCAATCAAACCAGAGTTTTTTCGAATGAACCGATGCATTAGGTAACGCCGAGTAGCAGGTCGGGCCAAGACTTGCTCATCATTTAAATATCGTGAAATGTCATCCGCAAAACTACTTGCAGAATCAAATCTGCGATTGCGATTCTTGGCAAGGGATTTCATGACAATCCACTCAAGCTCACCAGATAGCGTTCTTTGAAGCGTGTTGATATCCATGTTTCTCTTTTCGCCAATCAACTTGGCGGTATTAGAATTAGAAAGCCTGACACTCGGCGTTGGTGGATCGTTCTCACGAATGAT
>CBDHHQ010000004.1:0-3671 GCA_965263475.1 Mariniblastus sp. | reverse complement strand
CAAGAAGTTTACACAACGCCCAGTCATCCTGAAAATCGAAACGATTTGCTGAGCGAGAACCACTTACCTCCCTCGGAGCCACTTGGACAAATCGATCTCGGAAACTTGGTTCAGACATGAGCGGTTGAATAGTGCGGCGCCTGGCGGCGGGAAACAGCGGCGCTAGGTGTAAAAAAACATGAAGGGGTGAGTGTTTTAGGTTATGCCGATTTCTTCTTGTTTGATCGGGTTCGTCGTTTGGCGTCCTTGAGTCGATAGCTCTCGCCTTTGGTCTCGATGATGTGACAACGGTGTGTCAGTCGATCGAGTGCCGCTCCGGTGAGTCGTTGGTTGCCGAGGACTTCGGGCCAATTCTCAAAGGGTAAATTCGTGGTGACGATGATGCTGTTGCGTTCATACGCTGTGGCAATCACGTCAAACAGCAACTCCGCACCTGCCTTACTTGCCGGGACGTACCCCAACTCATCAAGTATCAACAGATCCAGTTTGGCCAGTTGGTTGCGAATTCGCAAGAGTAAGCGTTCCTCTTTGGCTTCGAGCAGACACGTGATCAGCTCTGTCACTCTCCAGAACCGAACCCGTTTGCCTTGTGAACAGGCGTTGATCGCAAGGGAAGTGGCCAGATGTGACTTCCCAGTTCCACTTGGCCCAACCAGCAGAATATTTTCCTTCGATGATAAATAATCACCGGCTGCGAGCTGAGAGATCAAAGGTTTATTGACCGACGGTTGTGCAGAGAAGTCGAATTGGTCCAGCGTTTTATGAGCAGGAAAGCGAGCTGCCTTAAGTCGTCGCTCTGCCGACTTGCGTTCTCGTTCAATTAGTTCCCGTTCGGTCAGTTTCAGTAGATAAGCCAAATGGTCCTGGTTGTCTCTGGCCGCCTGCTCAGCCAATCCATCACATTCGCTGGCCATCGTTGGCAGCCGCAATTGTTTAAGATGATGCTTGATCAAGACGGTTGTCTTGGTCTCACGTTTGTTGTTCATGGTAACTCCTTGTTGGAAATGGAAGTAATAGAGTGCGATTGGATTCAGCGTGCACCCAGAAGCGCTGCATAAGCCGAAACATTGGTCGTTTCGACGTTGAAGGTTTTTAGCTGAGGACGCCCATCGAGCGAGAACAGTTCTGCCGGTTTCTCTTGGCGATGCTCCAGGATGACGCGGACACTGTCGGGGTCGTTGACTCCGATATCCAGCGCATACTCGACGGCATCGGCCAGTTGGCTACGCGAACAACGTTCAAGTAATCGGAGTACACGGATGTAGGAACGTGTTCCATGTTTCGGATCACTGGCTTCCAACCTTCGCCTGAGAATCCCGAAACACTCTGGCAGTTGCCACTGTTCGACGGGCTTGGCAAAATCAAAACCGCCTGGCTTGCGTTCCAGCAGTCCAAGATAGTGGATCGGTTGGTAGAAAACTGCTCCTTCTGCCAGCAACGCCTGTGGACGGCAACGAGCCGATCGCCAAACACCAGACGGACTTCATCAACAGTCGCAACCACCGTGACCTTGCGGTGAGCGTACTTGGTCGGAACGGAATAGGAGTTGCGATCGAAGCGAACCAGTGACTGTGAACAGACGGCAGCTTGGGTAATTCGTCTGGCTTCAAATGCCCGAGCAGGTAAGGCCAGAAATGTAGAGCGTTCTTCACCCAGAAGCGAGTGTTTATCCGCCGACTTGCCACGGCTCTGGTTCTCTTGATCTCGGCGGCATTGCTCGATCAACTGTTCATTGAGTTCTTCCAGTGAATCCACAACGGGAACGGGAACCAGGAAGTTACTTCGTGCATAATCCAAGAGCTTCTCAACGTGCCCCTTCTCATTGGGACGCCGAACCAGACAGAAATGTTCTTCAAACAGATAATGACTCTGCAAACGCAGGAATTCGCGTGTTAATTGACGCTGGCGGCTGCCGATAATCTTGGCGATGGCAACCTTGCTGTTGTCGTATGAGATTCGCCATGGTACCCCGCCGAAAAACTCAAACGCTCGGCGATGACCTTCCAGGAATGACTCGGTACATTCGCGATGGAAGACCTGGCAGAAAACCGCTCCGCTGTAAGGCAACGTCATCACAAACATTGCCACCTGAATCGGTTCAGCCTGGCCACGAATCCAAACTCGCGCAAAGCCGAAGTCTACTTGAGCTTCACCGGGCCTGTGCACCAGTGGCAGAAACACCTCTTTCTGGGACTGCTTCCAAGTACGCACGGCATCTTTAACGATCGTGTAACCGCCAGTGAATCCGTGTTCAGTTTTAAGACGATCGAAAATCCGCTTGGCCGAATGACGCTGCTTGCGAGGCGCCTTCTGATCGGCTTTGAGAATCTCCGCGATGATCGGTAAAAATTCAGCGATTTTCGGCTTCGATCTTGGCTGCTTCTGACGATAGCCCGGCGGTTCCTCGTGATCAAGGATCTTCTGAAGCGTGTGCCAGCTGATGCCATATCGCTTTACAGCACCACGTTTACTCAGGCCTTCGACAAGTACCTGACGACGGACTTCCGTCCAAAATTCCATATCAACGTACAATCCGGTACCTCGAATGACGGTAAAGAATAACGAACTAAAGTTCGCTATCTTCACAACTCATCCAAAATACAACATTGCGCGCCGCTGTTTTCGACCGCCCCTTGAACCCGCCAGGCGCCGCACTATTCGACCGCCGTCATCGGTGGTTTTAAGAGTTTTCGTAAAGTGACAGTGGGCCTGATGTACAGTCAAAGGCGTGACGTTGCCCGAAAAACGCAATTGGCAGAATGTGTTTTGGCCACCAGGGTGGCTCGCTATCCAATTAGCCATAACATCATAAAGTAGTTGGCTCATATCAACGCGACGGTAAGTAATAGCTTTTGACCGGCTTTTCTTTTTCTCTCGAATTTGGATTGTTTTGGATTTGAAGTCTATGTCTTCAATCCTTGAACGCACCATTTCGCTACGCCGACAGCCAGTATGAGCTATAAAAACCATCATGGGGTATACGAATGAGTGGCGAGCATTTTTGCGAAACGTCTCAAGGACTTGGCCAACTTCGCTGACATGCAGGTACAACGCTTCCCAAAGCTCTTTTTCGCCATCTGCGGTCAAACCGCCTCTGGCGATCACGTCTTCAATTTCCTGACGCGTCATAAATGGTGGCTTCTCGTTGGTCAGCGGAAATTCGACATCTTTTACCGGTGAAGTTCCAGACAGCAACCCTTCCTTTACACCCCAATTCCACAGTAGGCGAAGTGTGACGAGTTCATTTCTCACGGTATCTGGCGAAATAGACTTTCCTCGCCATTTTTCTTTGAGACGTTTGTCAACGTACGTCTGAAGATTGGATTTAGTCAGCGTCTGGACCGTTCGATTAGCCCCCAAATGTTTTTTAAGGTGTTTCAAGTGGATTCGTTCACTTGCAAGTGTAGATTCCTCTTTGCGCCCTGTTGGCATTCGCTCTTCGTAGATTTCAAAGAGCTTAGACAAACCGATTGACATGATCGGCTTGGTACTCCGAGTGGCTTGGCCGCCTGAAATTATAAAAGTGATCGGGTCTGCATTTGGCGGTATCTCAATCCGCCCTCGCTCAATAAGGTCAAGCGTCTCCTCAACCTGAAGGCAAACGGACGAAGCTCGCCGTTTTTGAGTGGTCTTTAGCGAGCGTTGAACGTTGCGACCGTTGAAACGAAAAC
>CBDHHQ010000003.1:0-33334 GCA_965263475.1 Mariniblastus sp. | reverse complement strand
TTCCCGGCCGGCGTACCCTTTCACCCAATCATTAAAAATCTTGTCGCTGACTTCCGGATTCAACGTTACCATTTGTGCAATCCTTTTCCTGGTTTAATATTCGCTCTAACGATTCCGCGGTTTCTTCAAGGTTCCTCGAAATCTCCAAATGCTCGATAGTCATAGCCCGTTGATCTTCCATGAATGGATTCACGATCACGAACCAAACCACAATCAAACAAACCAACCCAAACGCTGTTGCGCCGTATTCATTAATTAACTTTCGGATTAGGCTTGTATTGATCATTTCAAGTATGCAATATCTTTAATCTTGTCGAGGATTTCGTCTAACACCCCAGTGACAGAACCGAATTCACCTTGGATTTTTGAGTAGATGAAAAACAATACCCCAAACAAAATCAATAATCCGGCGGACAACGCAAGGCAAACGAAAAACAACCCACTCGCAAACCTTCTAAGCGGTTTGAATTCACGTTGAACAATGTCAACGCGGGTTGTCAGCCGATCGAATCGTTCCGCGATTTTTTTCATTACGCGACCATCAAAAGCCGCTTGATCAACCTCGGATTGATTGCACACCGAAACCGGAACACCAAAGCCATCCGACATAGCAAATATTTTGTTTTCTCCAGCAAAGAAAACCGCCGAACTGACCATAAACAACAAAATAAATTTACACGCTTGTTTGCGTGCAATCATGATTGTTGTCAGTAAGACCAAAGCACCAACCAGCGTAAAACCAAAACCCTTGGTTGTGCTGTTATTGTGTTTAACGCCAGCTAAAATTTGCTCATTGCTAACCGGTGTTCCGGGATCGTCGAATGGTGGTTTGCCCGGATCAATTTCGCCATCGCTCCAAATATCTAAATCGACGATGCCAGTTTGCGCGAAAAAGCCATTTTCTAAAAACGGCGAGTCGTCGCCCGTGTCAATATTTACGTTCTCTAAACCAACTGGCCGCGGCTCGCCGGCAACAGTATGTTCCATCGCTTGTCGATAAATCTCGGACGTTTTTTGACCTGCGCCTAATCCACCCCATTTCCAAGTCAGTAAAATTTCACAAAGGTTATTACCGTACGCCCACACACCGGAACCGCTTTGGCCTCCAATAGTTGCCGGCTGCCAACGTATTAACGGGACGCCCTGGCGATCGTCGACAGTTGTGATGTCAACAGAAACCTGCGGCCACACGCACCGCGGCGAGCCTTTTGAATAATACCGATTACCCGATGGCGGTTGTTTTGAAAGCTTGACCGGCCGTATAGATTGCAAACCCTCCGTTTTCAAAATCGCCCAGTCGGTTTGTGTTTTATCTGAATAGGCGGCCATAATGATCCGACCGGTGGTGTCAATATCCCTGCCGTCAATTACGGCTTTCACCTTACAGACCTTACCAACTGATGTTCCAGCGACATGGGCGTTAGTGAGAACTAGATTTTCACCAACAACGGAACCGGAACCGCATGAACTACCGGATGTCACTTTGACCGCGGCGCGATCGGAAGGCCCTAGAGAATCACGCGTCAAATTTGTTTCTTCAGTTTGAGAGAACCCAGGAACCGATAGTAGCATTGCGGCCGTTAACCAACTGACCAACCGAACAGATTTCATTTCCAACCTTTTGGTTTATTTGTTCTTAAACAACAAACCAAATATAGAAATTCATTCGTTATCATTAGGCTTTCCGAATTTACAAATGTCACACATACGTCAGACTTAAGCTGAAATCATACAATCCCAAGACCACCCCGGATTCCGTGCCAATGTCTTGGCGGATCTGAATCGACATCTGTGGGTTCACGCTGGATGTAAATGGACCAGTGTCGCGCACGACGTTGCTAATCTCGATTCCGTTTTGGTAAACAATATTACGAATTTGGGAAAACGGTTCGGCGTATGTATCAGTAGAGATTTCAATTCTGAACGTGTCGCCATCACTCCAGCCTGACAATGGTGCACCCACCCCAACATCAACCGTTTCACCCTGCCCGGATCCGAACCGCCGGAGAGAGATAGTCTGGCCAAACCCAAGATCCTCTAATTGATATGACGTCTGGCTAACTAGATCCTGATTGCGATTGCGGGCAAATGCGCCGGCTGAAATATTGACATCGCCTTCATCAAAAAAATCAAAATCAATCGTTTGCGATGAATTGATAGTTGGATTCGGGTCCGGGGGCCCGGCAACTGTAAACTCGCAGACAATAATGAAATCATCAACATAAATTGGGTGGCGTAATCGGGTATCTGGAATTAAATGGACCGACGAGTATATTGTTGGCGTTGCACCAAACGAACCAGGAACGCTGGCATCGATGCCAATAATGTTTCCGTGAATGTCAAATCCATTATCACCCAACTGTGATCCGGTAGGTTCTAGCGTATATTTTGTGGGGGCATCGCCCGCCGACCAAGAATGGGAAACACTACTCCCATTAAGACCAGCCGCCGAGGGGCGACCATTGTATGAAAACGCCTGAAACGATGTGGTTCCAACTGGCGCCGGCGGGTTGTTTTCATGAAAGTCGCCGCCGATCCGAACATCCGCAACACAACTCAACGGCGCGGCAAACCTGCCATCAGCCGAAAACAATACCGAAACTTCGCGACGCCCTGGCGTTGACAAGACAATTTGAACGGAATCGACAACGGAATCATCCGAGAAATCCAACAACTCCCAATCACAAACGATATTCCTTGCACCGTTATAGCTTACGCGACATCTTGCGTAGAATTCGCCGACATTTGCAGGAAAATAAACGTCAACATTTGCACTGTCATTAAGTATTGCAGGCGAAGTTTCCGGGAATCGCTCGTCAAATAAAGTCGTATTAACTGGGTCCGATGGCGATGGAAAAACGGGCCGGCCGCCGCCGCCTTGATCCGTTGCGCCGCCAATGCGCTCGCCGCAACTGATATAAACCACGTCCAGAATATTGTCTTTGCAACACCCCAGACCGAACCGCCCTAAACCCATTTTTGACCCATTTTTAGTTAACTTACCTAGTAGTCATGCTACTCGCTTGCGCCGTCCAGGGTTCAAACGTAGATTACAAAAGTCCGGGAATTAAAATAAATCGGCGCGCAGCAACCCCGGATAGATTCCAGGATTGCCGTTATGGCCGTTTGCTTGCATCGAGGCTATGTCGGATCCTCGCTCTCACCCTCCGCCCAGTCTGGACCGTTCGTTGCTACACCTCATCCAAGTCGGGATTTATATCGGCGATCATGCCCGCCGCGGCAATGGATTGACGTCGCAACGCCAGAAACAACCGATCCATTCGGCTTTTTTCAAATTGTCTGCTTAGAACGTTCCCTGCACAATAAAAAATGCTTCCGTAGTTCGCTTGACCTTTAGTCAATTGTCAAGGATTCCTTGATAGTTCATTAAGCTGGATCTTGATACACGCGGCCAATCCAGGTTCGCCATAGCAATCAAGCCATGGTCTTGATTTCATTGTTCGTTTTTTGAAACCCACAATCACGCCGTACCTGCGATCTGTTTGCCGTAGCCTTTGCTGATTGTTACTGGCCGTCCGATGAAACACGTTTTTTCGTTCCAACCGCGACCATACCGACGATATTCCGTGTCTTTCGATCCGTCGCAAAACGCTTCATAGTATTGCGTTTTCAGTGGGATAAATAGTGGTTTCATTTTCGTTGTTCCAGGGTCGGTAGTTCAGCACACCGTTCAGGGTTATGTGGCTAGTAGACCGTCGTTGAAACTACACACGGTTTCTCGACGTTGGCCCACTCTGCCGCTGTTTTTACAATCAAATCGCCAGTATCGTCGATGTCGAAAACGGGGATGACCGTTTCGCCCAGATGCTCCAAAACCTCAACATCCAGCATGTTTGGACAAATCGGAAATTACCGACTTGGATGCACGGTGTTTTCTGACTGCCGCTCGAAGTCGTGGTGCAATTGTCAACATGTTTCAAAATCCCTATGTTTTGGGTCCGTAGTACTGAATATCTTTCTATCTGGACTCGTCGCACGTTGGACAATACCATGTTTTTTTGCTTTCTCGGGTGCAATCCGAATAGCAAACCGTGCAGGTTACGCGACCGGTTTGCTTGAACCACTCTCTTCGCTTCCACTGATTCACTTCAATCAACACATTGCCTACTGGATTTTCTTGCGTACCGGGTCCGAATGGCTGAACATATAGCCAACCGCCAACATTCAATCGACTGCATTGACGTTTCGCCAACCACTCGACAATAAAAAACGGTAGCAATTTCAACCACAATCGCATCGAAAAACCTTCGTAAACTGGGTCCGTAGTACCAAATATCTTTCTATTCTTTCTGGCCCAAATCAATTTCATTGCCGCCATTAGCAACATGTTTCATTGCGTCTCTGGCCGATGCCAAGCTGGCAACCGAAACCATGCCACCGCAATCGTCGCCATTGATATGCATTACTACCCAACGATCAAGCGCATCTATCCAATCCCCACCATTCACACGATCGAATATGACTATGTGGCCAGTCAAATCTGGGTGCTTTGACTTGAGTTCCGCTCGATATCCTGGCAAATGGTTGTGAGGTTTGCGAACTGATATTGAGTTAGTTTTTTGTTCCATTTTTCCGTTATTTCTGGGTGTGTAGTAGGAAATATCTCTCTGGTTACTTGGGCAAACAGCACGTGAACGACCACGCAACCACCGCAATCGCGAATACGATCACCGCCGCAAGTGAAACATCTAAAAATTCCATAGTTATTGCCTCGTAAACTGGGTGTAAAGGTCGGAACTACTTAGCAACCGGTTGTACGATGATCTTGTTTTTTAGATTCCAAGGCACGAACTTTGACACCTGATTTTCCCCAGTGTACGCGTTATTGCTTTGAAACAATTCACCCAGACGATCGCTATTCGAATCGACAGACATCATTCTCGGCTTGCAATCATCGCGTCGAATTCGATTCATCACGAATACGTTTTGATCGAAGTAAAACAAACCCAATCCGGCATCGCGGGTTTTAACTCTCAGCATCGCGGGAAAACGATCCGGGTTCGGATCCAGCACGGCCACGTTGTCACGGAAAATAGTTTGGGCAACAAAGACATCCGAATCCGCCTGCCCGTCGTTACCGATCGCCGCAAACCGACTGCATTGGCGAGCCGAGTAGTTCCCACGCACTTCAAACAAGTCAACCTCGGCCAATCCACCTACTCGAAACAATGCAGAAAACGATGCGCCAGTAGTGTCTTGCCGCCCTAAATGACTGTTTTCGATAAATCGAATCGTTCGAAACTGGCCCATGCCGCCGGCGAGCTCAGTTCCATGACTGTAAATCGTGTTTCGCTCAAATCGGATTTCGTCCGCGGGGCTATGTTTCGAAACAATAAACCATCGATCATTGAAAAATGTCGAATCGACTTTAGGCCGGTAGTCGTCTTTTGAATAATTGTTTGAGTCAATCACGTTTTGATTGCTAATCAAACATTGTGTCATCTTGGTTTCAACAAACTCATTTCCCCGAGTTTCAACCAATAGTTTTTCAATCACGTCGCTTGGCAGATTGCCTTTGGCTTTACTTATTGGCGCTCTCAATTCAACGAACCGGGCATAGTTTCGCCATTCGGTAAATGCAAAATCCCATGTGGCCGGATCGGTGCAAACAAACTCACTACAGAGCACGTAAACGCATGATCGATTGGATTTCGGCACACCCCGATAAACGCCGCCCAGTTTGTGATGTTCAAAGAACACTTCCGGTTCAAATTTCAAAGTGATCTTTCGTCCAGGCGCAAGCAAGAACATTGAATTTTCGTTGAACTTGTAGCGACCTGTGGCAAACCGAATTTCAATGTCTTCGGCGTTTTGTTCGGCTTGTAAATCAATCAACTGTTGATTTACGTTTGCGATAAAACGCGTTCCAGGTTCAACTTCAATTACCACGTCCGCCGAAACAATTGACGCCAATAGTGATATTAAAAACATCGTCAACAATGGTTTGAATTTCATTTTTATCAGTCCTTTAAATCCCTAATTCCAAGAAGATAGTTGAAACGGTCGTAAGCAACTTGTAATTCATCTACCCAGAACATTTGACCGCGGCGGAATTCCTCTAAATGCTTTTCAGTGTTCCTCAGGCCGTGGGCATCAAACAACGTTTGAATCTGTTCATCGGTCAACGACGCGAGATGTTCCGGGATGTCTTCAGCCGACGCCTTGGGAAACATCAAAGTATATTTTTGATCAATCCCAATTTTCCAACTGGAATCCTGCGGCGGTTGGGGCCTGCATTCGCGAATCAATGCCACTGGTGGAAATGAGTTTCGATGCCGGCAAGCGGTAACCAGCGCTTCACGAAACACATTTACCGGCCACTTTCCAAACTCATTCCAATAGACCTCCGGCGTTCCTGGTGAATACTCGGATTGTGTTAACGTCGCAGCCTCACAAATCGCCGCAAAAAATTCCTTTGGCATCGGTTGGCCGGCAATCATTCGCTTGCAATCCTCGGTGGTTGTGGTTCATGCTCGATAATATTCACATCATCACTGGCACCAAATAAACGATCGTAATCCGATGCCATGCGATTTGCCGATTGCTGCTTAAACGTAACCGGGCCGCGTGGCGAAAATCCCCATGCCCGGCGATCGTCTTCCCAGCAATTTCCGTTCAACCACGTTTCGGGCATCTTCACGAAATCGCCTTTACCCTCGGGGGATGCCGCATACTCTCCAGCCGCGGCAATGATCACTTCAATCGATTCGCGTTTAATCGCTTTTTCCCAAGCTTTAAACGCTTTCAGCTTTGTTTTTTTTCGTTGCCCAGGAAACACGGCCCAGAACGTTTCAAAATCTTCCGTATAACCACTGTTGCGTTTTCTCCTGGATGGTTCCGCCACAATTAATCCGGTCTGAAAACCACCAACACGGGTTTCCGATTTATCCCTTTTCCATTCCTGGAATTCGGACCACTCTTGCAATTGCTCAGCCATTACATGCCCGGAACCGTTACAACACGGACACGGTTTAGCGCCCAATCTGGCCAAAACATCGGCCGCCGTTTCTTCTTTAGAACCTGCCAGTGGTTTGTCGGTGGAAAGTTGGCCGGAGCTATCCGATTCCAATTCATCAGCTCCGGCCGGCTCCACAAATTCGACATCCGTCGTCGAATCGTCACAGCAGGCGATTTCCTCTTCGCGGCAAACTTCATTTTTACTTTCAGTAATCACCGCGGCCGTTAATTTCTTTCCAGCTTCGACTTTCTCCGCCACCCGCTCCAGGACGGGTTTCAAATGTTCATCCGAAACGGCATCGATGGCCCGTAGTTGTGATTCATGTGTTAAGGTGGGTAAAACCTCAGTCCAATTGGACTCACTTTTTAATCGCTGGACATTTTCCGCGGCTTTGATGCCACGATCGGCCCAACGTCGCTTTCGCCCGAAGCGTTCTTCAACATACTTTTCAAACGACGCGTGCGATTTTCGGTACAAAAAACGGTCGCGGATCTCCCGTAAAGCCTCAAACGCTTCAATCCGTTTTTGTAAGTAGTTATCAACAAGACTTTCCAGGCGCGTTAAATCTTCCTGGTCCGTTGTTGTTAATTCACTTTCGTTCACACTTTCTCCCTAAACACCAATTCAACCCGCGGATTTTCTCGATCTAACTCCGAAACTGCCCCGCGGTTGTTCATGTTCCGCCAGCAATCATCAACCAGCAAACCCGCATCAACACAACCATCAACGGCTGACTTCAACATCTGCATGTAATTCGTTTCATCCCGCTTTCGTTCATCCGGCCAAAAGAAGTAGAACACCAATTCCGACGACTTCATTGGAAGCCTGTTTCTTTCGGCTTTCGTTAACTTTTTGATCTCTTGACGTGCCAGTAAATAACCTGATTCGCGTTGTTGCCGGATCGGTAGCCGTTTCCTTTTCCAATCACCTGAGTTATGAGCGCTCAAACGCTTGTCTGGCATCGGTAATTCAACACGCACCAAAATCATTCACAAACCTTAAAACGCTGGTTCGGTTTCTGGATCTTCGTCACGCAAGGCCTTCCATTCTGGCGAGGCCGCAATCATGTCTTTCCAGTAGTCCGGCAAGTTCGTAAATACAGAAAGATCAGGTGCCCCATCAAAACAAAAATACTGTTTTGGTTGTTGCAAGTCCTTGACCTCGACACCCTTCATCAACTTTGCTACTGATTGAACATTGGCGTAAACTTTCCCGTTCGATTCCTTGTGAATTACGGTTAACATGCAAGGCGCGCCAAGTAGCTTAGAAACATCAAACCCACCGTCGGCGAAATCCTCATCCGTAAACGGTTGGCCGCGCCACGACTCAAGCACTTTTCTCAGGTTCGCTTTCTTCGCACTGGAAAACGTGTATCGTTCATGAATCGCAAATCGTTCACCTGATTCCATTGCTTCGCCTTGGATCTCCCATCCAAGCATCAACTCACGAACTTGTTTTTCCGACCCTTCCCACGTCCGTGTCTGGGTTCCCAGATCAATCACCCGGTAGCAAACCGCAATATGTGATCCGGCCGGCGCCTTTTCGAAATTCGTTTCCTCTGGTTTTGGTAATTTCATTTTCCAACCCAATCCTTTTCGCCTTCGTTACCTCAAACATGTTTCCAGCAAAGTCGTTTACCCACCCGAACAAAATGCGATTCAGAAATACCAAATCGTTTCGCGTGTTCACATGGTCGACCGTTGCCCGCGTAAATTTTCCGAATCTCAAAAACCTGGGATTCCGTCAGTTTGGATTGGCGATTCCGTTCACCCTGCGTCGACTTCAAGCACTCCCAATCTATCGCCATCGCAACAACCTCCATCCTTTTGGGTTTACAAATCCGTTCTATTCAGTTCAGTTCACCAACGAAAACCGGTGTTTTAAATTCAACCGTGCCCGCTGTTCGGTGCGGTCAGTTGGTCGCCATTGATAGCGATACGTGTCATTTTCGGTATGAAGTGCCGCGGCGCGGAAACCGTTCCGGCGAAAGAATGCCGCAACCGGAAAATCATTGGCACCGACCATTGCATGTGCAAAGCGGATCGGCTTTCTAACTCGCTTTAATACTGCTTTTAGTACCTTTGATCCGATGCCCGTTCGATATAAATTTGGGTTAACGTCGATCGTCACGACATCCAACGATTCATCGCCCAGCACGTACATACAACCAGCTTCAACAACATCACGATCAACCGCGGCCAACACATGGCAATTCGGATTCCCGAGCCGCAAGATAAACTCTTCAAGTGGCGCTGGATTGTCATGTCCGGCAACGTGGATCTCGTAAAACTTTTCAATTTTTGTATGCGGTAAAACCTGAATTTTCATTTTTCGTCCGTGTGTTATTCAGTCTTAAAATGGGTTCCGAGATTCTGCCTCTCCCGGAACCCATCCAGGAGAACTCAAAGCGGTGGTTATTTATTCCGGCACTCCCGCTAGCCGGCCACTTTCCTTCCTTCAATTTCGTGCGTATATCGATTCCGTTTTTAGTTGCCGGATCCTCTCAACATCCAAATCCGCCGTAACCAAAACCAGAAAAATCACAATCAAGATCAAGACGATTGCTAGTCGAACGATTGACACCAAGTCACCTTTTGTGAATTTGATTCAACACCGAATCAATCAAACATCCCTGCTTAATTGATCCGGCCAACGCTTTTGTGATCCGCCGTGATCGACACGGGCGATTTTAAGAGTGGTTCCCGCCCACCTAGCCCACAGGCAGGGTTTAACCATGAACAAGAGCTGGAATTCATACCAACCAACCGTATATAGACGATTGCAAATTCAAGAAATCAAGCGCGGTGAAATTACGCCCACCTTTTTGCCCACAACACCACGTTAAGCCCACTAATAGTGATACCAAATTACTCTACAGGACCATGGTATAAGCATGGTTTACCCATCATCTAACTATCATCTGCCAGCCATAGTTAGATTCAAAATCAAGTGTCCTTTGGACGTGGAGGTTCGAGTCCTCTCACCGCTATTCGGTTTTTACCGTATTAAATGGATTTGCGGGTCAATTTTGTTTTTCTGGTTTCATATTGTGCCCACCTTTTTGCCCACCTCTCTCATAGAGGGCATCCGCCAATCGCTCTGCATCCATTTGGGCGTAATACTTCATGGTGGTTGATATTTCTTTGTGTCTCATAAGTTGCTGCAACACTTGCGGCAACACTTTAGCGGCCCACCTCTCGGCGAACGACCGTCGAAGGTCATGAGCCGTTGCCGTTTTGCCGTTACCTGATTTAATATTGGCGAATTTACCACACTCGCGCACTAGGTTTTTTGTGTGTTCGAATGTTACTCGCTTTCCTGACTTCATAGGCAGTCGGTAAACAAACCCAAATCGCCGGATCGACTTCGTTTGCTTTAAGTGATCGGCAAAATCTGGTGTCATTGGCAACAGCTGTGAGGTCCTGTTCTTTTGCTGTAGTATCACAAACATTGGCCTGCTTCGTTCTAAGTCTGCAAAAAGTTTCGGGCCGTCATCATCAACAGATAGCGCCGTCGATTCATCCCACGCTAAACGATAGGCTTCTGAAATTCTTAGTCCTCCATACCATAAACCCTCAAGAAAATATCTCAACTCGTCGCGGTCGACCGTGGTTTTAAGTTTTAAACGAGCGTCGCGCATTCGTTCAAATTCCTCCAGGTTTATTGGCCGGCCTTTCGAAAGTGATTGATCGTCTATTTTTGGTAACCTAACTTTTGGGATCGAATTCAATAGGCCATCGTCTTTCGCTATTGATAGAAACGCTCGGAGGTGCCTCCAGTAAGTTCTGATTGTGTGAACGGATTTTCCGTGTTCCCGCATCGATGAAAACCAGCGTCGAACAATCGATGGTGTAACGTCTGAAACATAAACAGGATCGGCGAACTTTTCGAATTGTGACAATATTGGCCCCATCGTGTCAGAATAACTTTTTGACAGGCCAGACAGATGCGCTTCGAATACATACTTTTTAAAACCCAGCCAATTGCCATCAACAGATGATGGCAATTGCGGGTCATCTAAAACTTTGAAACTCTCTTTCTGCTTCTTTGTGAGAATAATGTCCGGTGGTGAATCACCCGCCAATTCACTCTCAAGCCTTGAAGCCAAACCAAGAGCATCTTTAAGATTGCGTTTGTCCGCTGAAAGTTGAGTGGTCCGTTCGCGCGTTTTACTATTAGCATCGACCCAGCGAAGCAGGTATTTCCCACGCTTTCCGGCAACCACTTTGACTTTCATTTTTGGCCATCACTTTCTAATTCGCCAGCGACTTTGAAATCATCGCTGGCCCAACTGATTAACCATTCTCCACGAAACAGATAGACGTTTCCCTCTTTTTTATAGTTGCATTTACCGCTGTAAATCAGCTTTTTGCGAACCCATTCATTGGAAACGTCAAGAATATTCGCCACCGCTTCGATTGGATACAGGTAACCAGGTTTAAAATACGATTCGTTATTTGGAGCAATTGCCATTGGTAATTTCCTTATTGACGTTCGTTGTGGCGGTTGCGTACAATGAACGCCAACGAACGAAGGGATCCTTGAAAACTTCGTGAGTAAAGCCTGCCGGGTTCTTAGCGGAGACTGGCAGGTGATAAAGAAAAACGCTAAATTAGCTTGAAAATACGCTCGGACACGCCAATATCCGGGCTTTTTTCATGCGCCATTTAGCGGTTGAAATGGGGGAGGGCGCGGCCCAATAAAGCGGGGTTGCAGCGCGCAACGGATTGATGGATTATTCCACATCGGGCGTTCTTGTCTGTGCAAGTCCGGATCGTCTAAAGACCCAACGACGGTGTACCACCACCCCCGATAGGGCATCTTTAACCTTACTTTTGCAATATCCATACTGGTTGTCAACACGAGAAGATGCCTTGAGATAAGAGGTTGCCCAAAACCAATCCAGTTTCAGGCGTACGCCGACACCTTTGGTCGGTATTTTCTTGCCAAACCTTAGACTCGCAAACCGCGGCGCAAGGCCTTCAGCAAACCTTCAAAAAACCTTTTTTCGTTTACTCTTGGTTTTGCTGCGGTTATCTTGACGGTATGCATAATTCTATTGCGAGTATGTTATTAGGTGCAATTCAAACCAAATCCACCGGATTGTTGGAATGTCAAAAACAGAACTGATTGACGCTGAAAAGCTTCATTACAACATCAAGTTGATGAAGCTTAAATTAGAGAAAATGGAAAAGGACGCGAGGGAAGCGTCGAAATTGTCTGTAAACGGAAAAATACCTTTGAAGTGCTTAAAAACATTTTTGTTGTTTTTTAAGAAAGGAAAATATTTAGACGACGCGTTTGAAGAGTCCTGGCCAGATATTCGTGAGGCATATGCGGAACACCAAAGCAAGGCGCACAATGGATCTGTTTAAATTTCGTGACAAAGATGGCAATATTTTAGAATGGGATTCGAAAACGATGGCATGTGTTCTACAAGACACCATGAACACCGGACCCATTGAAGTTGTAGGTGGATGTCGCCGCATTTGGCTCAAACACAAGTCCGCGGTAATTACGGGAGGCGTCTTCTCGCTTATTATGGTTGGCTTAATCGCCGCTGGTACCGAATTCAAAACGTCGGACGGCCAGCGCGTTGGCGATGGACTTAGTCGGAGATATTCGTATGTGAAAGTATTGCGTTGGAATCTCCCACCTTACAAATCGGAAACCTACCCGACTGACATTTACCTAGAAGAACGGTTTGATAATGGCGAGCTTGAGTCCCAGATGGAACCAAAGATGAATGGCAGTGAAGTACTACAGGTTATTAGAGGGAAAATGGTGCGCGACAAAGTCAAGCGCACCGAGGATATCGACGCTTTCGATAAGAAAGAGGCGTCTAGGGTTGTCCATCCGAAATGATAATCTCGTATTTGATCTCGAACACTATTCCATCCCAATCATATTGAACATTGACGCCGATAACTTCCCATCCATTTGGCAGGTTTCCTTCGACATCCTCAATTTCGTCGTCAAGCAAGTCATGCGCCTCCGCTTTTGCTGTAGCTTTGTCTGGATCAATTCCTTCAACCGTAGCCGGATCTAGAACTACATCCTCAGCAAATACACCCTGGCTTGTTCCGGTAAACACCGACATCGCAACCAAACAACATAGAAAAATCTTAGACATCTTAAATTCTCCAAAACTGGGTCAAAAAAACTTCCAGTACGGATCGTAAAAAATCCGCCAGTTTTGAAGAACATCGATTTACGATTGCAAGCTAAAAGTGCTTACTAAGTATTTTCAAAGTAATCGCTCGGCGAGATGCAAAGGTCGGAACCAGACTTTTTTTTAAATATATTTTGACGAATGGCGCGAATACTTTGCGTTTGAAATAATAACGGATAAACAGAGACATAGAGCTAATGAAACAACGATCACGTTCACTGGCATTTGCCCTGGCGTTTATATTTGGCCCGATTGGCCTTCTCTATTGCGCGCCACTTACAGCGGTATTTATGTTTGTTCTTGCCGTCGTCGCAACATTAACAGGCCCTTTTGCATTGATCCTGCTGCCATGCGTCTGGCTAGGTTGCATTTTCCTATCTTTAATTTTGGTATAGATGATTCAAAATTGTTTTTTTATTTGGGCTTTTGTAAATAGCCTGAAAAACGGCTCAAAAATGTGCGCGCTTAGACTGCGGTCTACATAAAATCGATTTCGTAGAAAATCACCCCGCCCCCTGTTTTCAACTCGCGGTCGGGAAGCTGGTTGGCGGTGATGTCATATCTTCACAGTCTTCCGCCTCGACCCACCACTCCAGGTCGTTATGCAACTCCGCCAATCCTAGTCGGTCACCCATGTCGCAAACCGGTTGCGATGCCCAACTGTAAACGGTAAAGCTCTCGCCTGTGAGAGTTAACGCACCGTTGATCAACTCCATGATATCGCATTCGGCGGAACCGGGAGTTGTACCAGATCTAGCCGGGATTCCACCGCTAGGCGCTTGGAACTTGCGTGGTGGCTTCCAGCCTCGGAACGTAACGCGACGATTCTCTAAGGCTTTACCAGTTGGCAACCTTGAATCAAATCGATTCGCAACGCCTAGGATGCGGCGCGCATCCGCTAGTGTGTATAGGCCAACATTTGTCATTAGGGCCCCGATGGTAGCGATAGAGCGGAGAACGGCAGACGTCGACGGTTTGGAAACACATTATAGACTGGATCGGGCGTTCCAGGCTCGTCATCTAGACGCCCACCTGAACCATTCAATAGGCCAATAAACGGCTCCCTCGGCTCTTGATCAGTAACAAAGGACTTCCGCGTATCCGAATCGAAAAAGAAAAACGATCCGGCATCTAGTAGGTTAATATCCCAGCTCAAAGGATGGAGTCGGATTCTATAAGTGATCTCTCGATAGAAAGTGATATTTGATGGCGTTGCCGGATCCGCCCACTCCTGCGTTTCTCCGGCCGACATTAGAACCTTGGCAAACCCGGCAGGAACAACCAAATCGCCGAACGTAAACACGTCAGAGTTAACGGCGTTCCGGTAGCTATAGAACAAAGAAACACTGATAGCCGATGCCTCATTTCGGACAATGTTAATCCACGGGATATCCAACTCTTCCACGGGTTGTGGGTCGTAAGGTTCACCGGCTGAATTCGCGAACACACCAACTAGCGTTCCGGTTGTCTCATCTATCACACCAGGTGCGGTAAACTGCTCAATATCGCCACCCATGCTTATTCTTGGAGCGCGCAGCAACGGATTCACTTCAAGTTCGGTTAATTCGGTTCCAAGTCGTTGGTAACGGAATTCAACCCGGAAAACCAGTTCACTTTGAGGATCACGTCGGACGTCAACCTCATACATTTGTTTGCCGGCATCATTTGGATGTCCGTCGCCGTACACAATCCCAGTTGCCAGCCAGATCGTAACATAGCTTTCAGAGGGGTCATCAGTGGTAACGTAAAATTCGCGTTTGGCATCGCCTCCATCGATATCCAATGTGAATTCCGCTTCGATGATTTCCTTGACGCTGGTGATCGCCATTAGATGGTTTGCCCTGTAACAATTTGTCCAATAATGCCACGGCGTTCCAATGCTCGCTTGATATCTTGCAAGGTCTTTTCTTGTTGGAGCCCAGTTGCGATGATCGTTCTAATTAACTCAATTCCGCGGTTGTTCTGACGTCGATCATTAATGATCGCACTTGCGGCCGCCCCGGATCCTAGTGATAGATTCCCGGATGGCGACGACTGATTGCCCGCGATCCCGCCGAACCCGGCCCGCGCAGCGATTCGTTGTTGCGTTTCCTCAAGTTCCTTTAGTTTTGGTTCAACCTTACTTATAAAGCTATTAAACGCGGTGGTTGCCTGGGTGCCAGCCACGGCGTCTAAGGCCTGAATAAAGCTGCCAACTTGAAGCGTCAGCGCCTTGAATCCAGACGACAGTATTTGAACGAAATCGTTGGCTAGTTCGACGGACGCCTCCAAACCGGCGATTGCCGCATTTGCAAAAAACGTGATTGCCGGCGATGCCTCTGCAACCAAACGATTCCAAACAGTCTCAACGGCAACATCAAGCCGATTAAACGCGTTTTGCGCCTCTTGTACTTTCTGAACCTCGATGTCCGACAAACTTCCACCGAAACGATCAACAAAATCCGCGGCTTCGTCGAACTTCTCGGCGCCTTCATCGAGTAAATTTAAAACATCTGTACCGGCATCCGAAAGCAGGATGTCCGTAAACGTCAGTTTTGCCGTTTCGTTTTCGACGTTTGAAATAGCATTAGCAAACGCTTTTAATTGTTCCTCAGGTTTCAACCCGGCCAGTTCCTCAACGTTTAGTCCAAGTCGGCCGAACGTGTCAAATATTTCGCCTTGACCGTCTAAATTGGCTTCGCCAATCCGAATCGATAAATCTTTGGCAGTGTCAACCAACTTATCCATCTCAACGCGACCTTCGGCAGCTAAAACCTTGAATTGCCCTAAGCCTGAGCTGGACAATCCAAACCGTTGCAAATTCGACAACTCGGAATCCAGTTGCGAAACCGAAGAAACCAAACCGTTGAAAATGCTTTTTGCCGAACCGAAAGCCGTTCCGAATATATTCCGACCAGCTTCGATTATCTCGTTCAATTTATTGGAGGCCGACGCAATGCGATCAAAGCCGGACTCTGCCGACTTAGAAAACTCCACAACTGTATTTCCCGACATTTTAAGCGGCTTATCGAACGTTTTTTGTGTTCGGGCCACTAAATTGATATCAAGATTTGCGATTGTTGCCATCGACCACGTTACCTATTGAGCGAACCGCCTTGTAAATTTGATCCTCGGTTTGTTCGACTGTTTCACCTTTAAACTGGATCAACTCATCGCCCCAATTGACTTTCGACTTCGAGAACGCGTTTTTCATCGTGGCCAAAATACGGGCTAAATACCATTCGAGACGTATCATTCCAGTCGGCTCAATCTTGTCATTCATCAACCACAACTCATCGAGCTCGGCTGGCGAAAACTGACCTAGCCATTGCTTTCGCGGCATTCCGGCGTATTGAGCTTGCACCCATTCCCACCGACGGCGATGCCGCGTTTTTAGTTTCCCTCCAATTCCTTTAAATCAGCCTTTGACAACCCGAGATTTTTAGATGCGGCGTTGAAAATCAACTCAGCCGTCGCCGCTGCCAGGTTATCGCCAAGCAAATCCATCGACTCGACAAACTCTTGATTTAATTCTGTTTCTTCGGATCCAGGATCCGCTAACCGCTTTCCATTTTTGTCGCACAAGCACCACGTGATAACGAACCGCCGGAATCCAACCGTCGAGCCTTCACGGAATGAATTCCATTGCAACTCCATTAAGTCGCGATCATCCGACGTCAACGCCATCACGTAAACACATTTGTCTCGCGCTACTTGGACCGGGGTGGGGCCAGCGGTGGATAATTGCGACAACTCAAGTAAATTCAAAACATCCATTCTTTTTATTCATCCCTATGGTTCGGTGGATTCCACAACGGCCGAAATCGGCTGGATAGTTGCTGTACGGGTTGCATCGGTGGCAATCTCATACGAGACATCTGACAGATTCGTTATGAACCCGGTAAACGTCAGCCGTCTTACTGGCGACATTTGAGAGAATCGAACAACCATTACAACTTCGCGATCCGCCTCCGTTGCGCCTTTGGCAACGTCTTCAAGCAACCCGTGATTGGCGTCGTCTTCTTCATCCCAGAACAGCTCGATCTCCGCCTCACCAACCTCAAAGGCATTAGCAGACCTTTTTTCGATCTGCGGCTCATCTAGGCACGGATCAAACGTAACTGTCCCGCGGGTTATACCCGGCGTGTTAATACGCTTAATGCAAGCGATTTTGGTTTCAGATCCGCCGTTCGGAGTCAATAAGAACTCAACACCAGCACCGGTTCTTTTCTTTGCCATTTTTGATTCCTAAAACAATCGTTCGAACGAATCAAATATAGAAATCAATGGCCTTTTGGCGGTTATCGGGTTTTACAAATCAAGTCCAGTCGGAGACAAATCATTAACTGAATCATCAGCAATGATCGTTACGTTCAACGCCACCACGGAAATATCCTTTTCATCCGACCGGTTGTAGGGTATGTATTCATCATCTTTTGATTCCACAATGATCGAATCAACCGTTACTGTATCGAATGCCCCCATGTGCCCATTTAAAGCCCGCTTAACTAGGTGACCAAGTATCTTCGCATCCGCAAAACCGCCGAAATTCTGATCGGTATCAACGCAACAACACTCGACATCAAACGAAAACCGGGTGAGTGATGGCGCGCCGTCTAAATCTAAATCCTGTGACTCATCGAAATTAGAAATCCAAATGTATTTTTCGACAGCGAAACTACCTGACAAATCCGAGGGGGAGTGCCCGACAGATATATTATCGCCTACGATATCGAATATTTTCGTATTGGCGATTAAAAACGCCACTAAGTTTTCATCAATCATTTTTTCTTTGCCAGTTCAATAATGTTTTTACGGATCCCCTCACGGTAGATTCGCAGTGCCTCTTGTCGTTTTGCCTGGACGGCGCGCCGCATGTAATGCTTGCCAGGAACCACCGTTCTATTCGATGATCCGCGCGGCCCGGCCTTCCATCCGTATTCAATAAACGCACCGTAATAGGCATTGCCGGTGAAATCGCCCGTGCTGTCGCCCGTCGTCACCCGCGCGCCAATCCGCGCCCGTGAACGTTTTATAGCTCGGATTTTGATCGACTTCCCAAGCCTGCCCGTTTGCTTGAATGCTTTCGCATTATTCCGGGCTTGTTGTTGCACCGGCTTTAACGCCGGCCGGATTGCCTTTCGGACCACCTTCTTTGCGTCCTTGCCGGCGAGACGGGCAAGCTTGCGATTTAGCGACTTGTCGCCCGTCAAGACAAACGTTACTTTCGGCATCAGTTACACCGAGGTCGCCGAACCGGGCTTTTGTATGGCTTCAATCGATTCACGGCCCGTTGTAAATCATTTTTTAGTCTGTCTTTAATCACGTGCCGAACCCGGCGGCCATCTGGCAGAAAATCAAACGCGTAAACCCGCGGAATCGTGGTTGGTTTTGTGACGCCGAGACAGCGAGTCGACAATTTACCCTTTCTGAATAAATAGCCTTGCTTATCGACATCGACGAACACCAAGACAACACTAGAAAGATCGACCGTCTTCAGCTCCGCTTTCAACTGCCGACATCCTGGGCACCAGTCAGCATGGCAAACAACAACCAGTGGCTTCCCAGTCTTTAGGCTTTCCTTCAATCCGGCGGCATAATCTAGAGGCTTATCCTGAACGAACAAGGCACAAGAAAAAAGCAAAACGATCATGACTTCACCTCGCTGCAATTGCAGACCAAAAAACAGTTTACATTCTCGAAATTCTGGATGCTTCCGACTTCAAAAAAGCGATCCCCAAACTTGAATCGCATCTTGGTTGTCAGAGTCCAGGAACGCGGGAAACGGATCGTGATAACAACCTGCCCGGTTGCAATCAGTTGATTTGCAACATCCGATTCGGTACCGGCCTTTTCCTCAATGGAAGCCGAAACCGTAGCAACATCAGACCAGGGACCGGACCGGCGGCCGTATCCGTCCTTGGTTGCTGGAGGTTGCTGAACCGTAACACGATGACGCAAAGAACCCGCATTTATCATGTTGATATAATTGCAGGCTAGGTGATTAAATCAGGGCAGGGCGTTTACAAATTCAAACGCACTCATCAAAGAACCTGATTTTTCCGTTGCCGTTGTTTTGAAAAAGGTTGTACCCGGAAGCCGAGGCCCACCCATGTGAATCCGACCAGAAATTACCCGTGAACATCGGCGGAACGGTTACATGTCGGTAATTCGCATCATCCATAGAAACCACATTCATCTTGTCAACCTTGAACGGCTTGCTGCTGGATTCCTTTCGCATTGTCCGGCAATGATAATGGCCTTGCATTACGACGTTGTAAATTCCCTGCTTACCATGATCAAACAGGATTTTAGAAACCTCCTGTTTCGATAGTCCGTTATGGCCATGTGTTGCAACGTACGAAATTCCGTCGATTTCACGCGAAATTAAAAGAGGATGGAAATTGACATCCAACTTCGAAAACTCCCGATTCAGCATATACGCCAATAGCTCCGTCGCCTCGCCGCGTGGATCTAAATCAGCCTCCGACGAAACCCGGTCATGATTCCCGGAGACTAAGTTGATCGACTTCAGATTCTTAACTCGGGAAAACACCCGCTCGGCGATAATTTCGAAAACCAAAATCACCGCACGGACACCAAACGCCCCTTTACCGAGGCCCTTCCAAGAATTTCGATGGTTTAACCCAGTGAATGATTCAATATTATCCCCCAGATTAAACAAATGAACCTCATCCAAGCCGAAAGAATTAATGGAATTAACCATTGCATCCAGCTTCTGCGACAGAATGCCGATGTTAAACTTTTCTGCCCGCAAAAGATCGTCCGAGTAAGCGCCTAAATGCATGTCAGCATTTGCAGCAACACCGATCCGCTTGGATTTCTTTTTTGATGTCGCTGGATTCATCGGCCGTTTTTTCAATGCCGACTCTACCCAGGCCATCGTTTTCGTCCAGTTTATATCGTGATCAATCTTACGACGGAACTTGATTTGGACTTGGATATTTGCCGCCTGAACCACATCGCCATTCGGCATCTTCATCGTGGTCGGCCATTTATTAAAAACGTGACTGTCAACCTCCCAAACATCCAAATCAACATTCGAAAACGCCAGGGCATCTTCGAGGTTATTGATTCGCTCAGAAGTGCCGTTAAAAGTCCATTCGGCGTCTTTTTCTTTTGCAGTCCATCTCTGTTTTGGGGTTTTCGCGTCAACGATCGCACCTTGTTTCGCAATATTCGCAGTACGTCTATTCAAACGATGGATGGCATTTTGGATCGTCTGGTAAGCAACGCCACACTTTTTAGCAGCGCGGCCAAGAGTCCCGCATTCGTTAATCGCGTCGATATACTCACGCTGGCGATCGGTGGCCATCGCCCTAACAGCATCACTTATTTCGTAGCTCATAAACCCATCTGATTAAAACTAAGGCCCTAACGTGAAAATATGGGTAACGGCGTCAACCGCCGGATCGAGGATACCGAACTCGGCGACGGCACTACCCGGAGTCGCCATCTCGTTTAGTGCGGTCAGTAAACGATTATTGTGAACGATAGGTGTAAAGCCCGCCGAGACCGTACCGTCTAAGCCTGTTGTCTGACCGTTCCAACGGCTATTCGCCACGACGAAGAGGACTTCGTCGGTGATCGTTGTGGTTCCGGTTCGCGTGGTGATCGGCGGTGATTGGTCGGCTAGAGATTGCGAATCGGCGAAGTCCATTAAATACGAGCCACCTAGATTACGCAAACGAAGTATCTGAGCCGACCAGTTGAAGGCCGAGCCGCCGGCGGTCATTGTTACATTTCCGCTTAGCGTGCCGGTCGTATCTTCGCGATAGATTACGGAACTGCGCATTCCGAACGTCGACGTGCCGATTGTTTCGCTGGCCAAGAAATTCCACCCGCTCGGCGGCGAATGAGAGCGGTTCGGCTCAGAGCCAAAAATCGCGATTAAGTAGTCACCCGGTTGCGGGTCGCTCGTCGGTATAGCGATACTATGCGAGTTGATGCCGATATTTGATTCATTGGCGTTAGACTCGACAGTGAATGGGGTGCTCGGCGTCGTTGATGGCATATCTTCACAGTCTTCCGCCTCGACCCACCACTCCAAGTCGTTATGCAACTCCGCTAATCCAAATCGGTCGCCCGTATCGCAAACCGGTTGCGACGCCCAACTGTAAACAGAAACGCTTTCCCCCGTTTGAGTCAACGCACCGTCGATCAACTCCACGATATCGCATTCAGCGGAACCGGGAGTTGTGCCAGATCTAGCTGGAATCCCACCGCTGGGCGCTTGAAACTTACGTGGTGGCTTCCAGCCTCGGAATTTCTTACGGCGGTTGTCCAATGGCTTCCCAGGTGGCAACCTTGAATCAAATCGGTTCGCAACGCCTAAAATACGCCGCGCGTCCTCCAAGGTGTATAAACCAACATCAGCCATTTTTTAAATCCAGTTTAAAATGCTCCGCCGAGGGCAGGAAACCGACGGCGGAGCACACAAGAAAAAAGGATGCACCAGAAATATAGAATTGAAAATTCGTACTATTGGCCGACCGTTTACAAATGTCTGCTATTCTCCGGCCTTTGTGCGCGTACTGTGGCAAGACTTGCAAAGTGCCATTAAGTTAGACCAGACAAGGCGCAACTCAGGATCAGTCGAAACCTTTATAATATGGTGCACCTCTTCGGCTTCGACTACAAAACCATTCCGTTCGCAATCATGGCAAATCGGATTTTCGGCAAGATATCGCCGGCGGCAATCACGCCACTTTCGGTCGTACCCTCGCTTACATGCGGACCCACGACGCGGAACAGGTTTAGACGGTGATACGCGCTTTATTACCTTCGCTTTCGCCGGCATCAATACACCGTCACACCGGTGTCATCCGGACGAATGAAATCATCACCGGGCCGCAGTCGCTCGATAATATCTTCAACGCCCCGGGGAATTACCTTTATGTTTTTATCCGACGTTTCTTCGCGGTTTTTATACCAATGTGCAATCAACAGTAAAATAGCCTGGGTGCCTTGGCTTGCTCGAAAGCTGCCGGTTTCGGATCCACTCGTAAACGTAATCCTTACCGCATCGGGGATGTCCGTAAACAACTCCGAGTTACTTGGCCAGTTAAGTCCTACCACTGGCATCACCTGAGAGGCCATATCATCAGCAATACGGAAATCCACAAACGAAATTGCGTTGCCCGATGCGTCGTAGTAGGTGATCGCGTCAACTTGCTGTAAAGGTGGAAAGGGAAGGTAAATCGGCTGGTTATCCACAGGGAAACACCGCAACCTTAACTCATATTGTGTTTGGGCAAACGACACGCCCGACAACTCTTGAACATGTTGGTAGGCCTGTTCCAAGAACCCTGTCAACAATTCGTCGTCGTAAGTCTCAGAAACCTCAATCCGGCACTGTTTTTTGATAACATCCAAGCTCACCGCCGAACTAGCTGGAAACGTCACTTGCTTAACGGAGTATCCGGCTGGCGAATCAAATGGCTGGACGCCATTACGTGATGAACCAGCTCCGGCGGCGGCAATGGATCCGGATTGATTAAATACATTAGACATCAGTCACCGTGATTTGCTCTGGATTGCTAAAGTTGTATCCTGACAGCTGTCTCCAAACATAGTATGTGCCGGGATCCAGCCAGAACGTTCTTTGCCCGTTGGCGTTTGTGGGCAACGTACCCGCAACCACTTGATCGGAATCAGTCGGCCCATTGCGGATCCAGATATCAACGCCAGCAATTGGGTTAACTCCATCATCCGCGGAAATAATAACCGTTTCCGAGCCCTCACCACCCAAACTGCCACCACCGCCGCCAGGGTTGCTTGTCGTTACTTCCCCTGATCCGTTGATTGCCATTGCTGCAAAGTTTGCTGGAAATGCTTGGGTCAAGCTGTATCCTGATTTGTCGTTATTGGTTCCGACAGTTACTTGGAATGCAAACGCGGAAAGTGTTCGCGAAGTATTGGCCCAAACTGCCGTCGCTATGTCTGCATTGCTCGGATTGTTCGGCGCGGTATAGCTAGTTGCGAGTAGTGCATTGTCGGTTCCACGCATGTTCGATGACTCAACTTGTCCACTCGCATTTGTCGTTAGTTTGTTTGCCGGTGTTTCAAGAATCAGATCGGCAACATCTTGTGCGAGATCCGAAACATCGGCTTGAGATGCAAGCCTCGAACCCGTATCCGTTGTTACGGTATCAAGTACCGGATCGAATGTACTGACGCCTGATAAATCGACTTCGGGCGGTTCGTACTCGAACTCAATTCCGAATTCCGAATTAGGTACTGCTCGACCGTCTATCGGGTTGCCGTCAATTGTTGTGGCCGTTTCGAAAGCAACGTGATAGGATGAATTAGTAGCCCAAAATCCCGGATCGCCCGTATCGTTGGAAGTGTCGATCGTTAGTTTGTGCTTGCCAACTTTTCCGTCGAAAGGGCTTGTTACGGTGATCCCGTTCGTCGTTGCTTTATGTACCGCCGATCCGTTCTTATAAATTACGAAATCCGCCGGAACAAACGAAGCCGATGGGGCGACAAGTGCGTTGTTACTATCGAGCGTCTCGAAGTAGATATGGACCGTTGCGTCTTCTTTTACGTTCAAAAAGCTCATCGAAGTAACCCGCCATAAAGAGGATCAACGGACGCCGAGCCGCTTCCAGGCTCATTGATAAATGGGAAGTTGGTGTTGTCGTTTCCGTATCGCCACGAGGTTCCAAAGTCGACTTGCGATTCCAAAACGCCGTTGAACCGAATAATTGTTGAGTTGTTTTGCGCCCGCAAGCCGGATGAAGTACCGTCGGTTATCCCGGTTGTAATTACGATTCCGCCGGTTTGCACTAACGTCCCGTAATTAGTTGTTCCAGTCCCGCTACCGGTTTGTTGACCGAATTGCTTACCGCCAAAATTTACCTGGGTTCCGTGGCTATTGCCGCCAGTTCCCCCCGTTGAATTTCCGTTCTGTGTTCCGCCGTTGGTTACAAATGACCCAGAGGTTGAGCCTGAAGACCCCCCAAACGAGTCTCCGTTCTGAATACCACCTTGGGTTATTTGAGCGCCCTTTCCACTGCTCGAACTACCGCCGTAGCTATTACCGTTAAGGAAAGCCCTAGCACTTACAAACGATCCGTAAGCATTGCTGTGCGTACCTGCATAGGCATTTCCGTTCTGTGTTCCGCCGTTGACCAACCTTGAACCATACGCGCCGGAAGCGGCCCCACCATACGAATCACCATTTTGAATAGCTCCGCTTTCTATGAGTGCCCCTCTGCGATTCGACGTTGTATCGCTGCCGTAAGTATCGCCGTTGAGCGTGTACGCAAGCCCCTGTGCCGTGTTGTCAAGACCAAGGCAATCCGTTGTCCCAGCATAGCAATTCGCGTTTATTGTTCGTGCGATTTGGCCGGCCGCTTGCGTATCAACAAATCTCCCACCTGCAACCGCTGTGACTCCAGGGCGAGTGCTGAGGCTAAGCACCGTTACGTCTTGATCAATCGTCACGTTAAAACCATTCGCATGAACGTCGTCATTTACGCCAGGTAAAGTTGTCCCGCCATCCCAGGTAGACACGTCGCTCCAAAAGCCGTTTGCCACTGCGTATCGCTCAGCCATTTACGCGCTCCAAGCAGTCTCAGCGGCCGATTCGATTTCGCTCGGAGTTTGGCCCGCTCGTTGAGCCTCTTGAGCCGCTTCGATTGCGAGATTGGCTCGATTTTCAACGGCCTCGACTGCGGATTCTTGCGCGTGATTGGCTCGAATTAGATCGACATCAGCTTGCGTTGCGACTCGGCCTAACTCGCGATCAGCATACGATTCGAAGTATGCGCCTAGCGACAGAACGAGGTCAATGTCGCCTTGTGTCCAGCCGGCGGCCAGCAAGATACCGCCAATACCCGCCCGAGTAGCATCGTTGGAAAGGTCAGCACCATTACTAGATTCTGTGAGTCGCTTATACACTTGCCGCATAAAACGACCCTGAGCAACCGTCGGAATATCGGCTGCGTTTTCGAGCGTTTTGATTGCTTCGTCGAGCGTGTAGTTTAGATTGGCCGCTATTGATCCGTCAGAATCAAGCGAACCGATCATCAGCAACGTTACCATGCCTTCCTGCGGACCGTCGCCGACGACAACCTTGAACTGCGGCGCGTTTAGTTCGGTCAACAGATCCGCATCGCTGCCCGTCCATTCAATTATCACATCTCGCATTAATCTGGCCCCGCTGCCCAATCTAAATGACCGGCCCAAAAGGTTTCAAAAGCCCAAATCCAAAACTTCCAATAAACGCCCGCGTTCGGATTACCTCGATAAGAGGCAACCCTCGCGGAAAACGTCTGATTCGGATCACCGGCGTGAACCGCGTTCGCAAATTGGCTTATCGCTTCCAAGAGATTCAACCAGTACATGCGATCTAATCCGCCTATTTTTCACTACTTGATTCGCTAACTTCCGGCTTCGCGACTTTTTTAGTCCTGGTCTTTTTCACGGACGTTTTATTGACCGATAGTTTTGCTTTGGTGGGGGTCTTGGGATTGGTCGTTTCGTTCGTTACCGGAACAACCACCGCGATTTCGTTTGCAACCAGCTTGGCGCACTCTTTTTCACACACCTCGATTTGAGTACCCGGTTTCAAGACATCCGTATCTTTAAGTTTTGGGCAATACCTCGGCAAGCTTTGTAATAATTCGACTAGCGGCATCGTGATGAACTCCAACAGTGTTTGATTCCAGACGATTATTAGACAGAACCGACACTTCGCGTTATTAGCGATTTACAAATCCGGTCATGCATTAAAAAACGCCGGGGATTATCCGGCGTTTCATTTTTCGAAAGACAGAATTAGCCAGTTCGCAATTTTGCGATCTGTGGCGTGCCAGCGTTCATCAGCTTGCCGTCGCAACGATCGAACGCTAAGAATGCGTCTTGATCTCGTTCGCGGTAGCGCTCCATCAAACGATAGAACCGCGTTGCGCCCGCTTCGCGGATCTTATACGCCGCATGATTACCGAACGTCATGATATCGTTTCCGGTTGTAAGCGCGCTTTCGTATGACTGATTAACCCACAACGGGTAACCATTGAGTCGATCTGGAGTACCGCCAGTTAGATCAATCATACCTGCTTTCCAGATATAATTGTTGTCTGAATCTTTCAACCGGCGAAGCACAGAAACAACAGCATCGTGCATCATATAACCGACGCTTGAGCCCTTGCGGTACGCCGGATCAACCGCCCGCTCCAGACGAATTATATCGTCACCGACAAACGAAGCGGTGGCACTACTGGTTGTAAATCCAGTGATACTGTTGACCAATCCCATTGGCTTGCTGGTACCGTCTCCGGTCGCAAAAGCGGCCTCGGTCAGTCGGCCCATACGCTCGGCGATCGCCGCAGCGAGAATCTGCGGAAGACGCGGCGCAACCGATTCGTCTTGTAGCAATTCTGATGGCACCAGAATCGCACGCGATGAATTCTTATAGGCGTTCAACACCAATTCACCTGTTGCCGGATCGGTTGTATCATTGACAGCCGTACTTTCATCCAGCCACTCACCGGTATTTGCAGTGTCGTTGAATGTTGGCCACGGCAACGGATTTCCAGTCGCCGTTCGAATCACGTCGGCAACCGTATAAATCCCGCCGAATGCCAGCCGGTTGATTTCAACCATCGAATGAAAACCCTCGGGAATGAAGGTTTCACCAAGTGCCGGCGTCGTTGCGCTCAACGCCCGCTGTTCACGCGCATCGAAGTAGTCATTCAAAGCACCTTCAACGCCAGCAGGGTTGCTGCGACGGGCAATCCCCTGAATCTTCGCGAACTCGTCGTTTTCGACTTTTCGGATGTCGATTTCCGCATCGGGAGCTGGCACACTCAATTTTTCCATGGCATCTCGATGCCGCTCGGAAATAAACTTTCGGCCTTTCTTCGAACCGGAAAGCAACCAACCCTGAAACGCGAGGTTCCGGGTTTCTTTTGTGATCTCCGGCGTACTGCCGCGACCGCCAATATGCCGATCACGATCGCGCCGCTCTTGGTCGCCTTGGATCTGATTCCAACGCTCATCGATTGCGGCCGAGTTTCGCAATTGTCCGATCCGGTTGCTAATTGCGTTGTAACGCTCGTCAGCTTCTTTCCATTGGGAATGCTCGTCGCCCTCCCAGTTTCCAGCTTGATCGTCGTCCGTCTTGCGCTCGTGAAAACGATCACGCAACGATTCCATTTGCTTTACGGTTTCATTACGGGCTTCAATCAATTTGTCCAGTGAATTGACTTTTTCGATATCACCAAGTTTCATTTTTGTTTTCCAGTATTGGGTTTCAAAAGGTCCGTTTGTCGGAAACCCGTTTGCATTGGATCAACACCCGTTCCGGCAATTCATGCTTGGATTATTCGCCTCGACTTCATTGGGCAATTGACTGACGTTTACAAATTCAGTAAAACAAAACCATGTTTCTTGGACGATGGTTTACCGAACTTTTCATGGCGGTGGTTCTCTACCTAACCCGCCCGCGGTAGCTATTCGGCTCCTGCACCCGACGACGGATTGTGAGTGATGTACTGCCCGTCGTAGCGATAGACTTCCAAGACGTCTAGGACGGGAATATTAGCCCCGTATCGAGATTGCAGTTTTATAACGCGGCGGTGCAACACATCGGCGAATTTCTCTGAACGAACCCGTTCGTAAGAATTTGCAACCACCAATTTTTTTACTTGTGACATAATCCGGTATGTCAAACCGTTTTGACCGTTTTCATTCTTGAGCAAAAAGACAGATGGTTCAATGATTTCATACTCATAGTAAACCTGCATGGAAATCGTTACGCCGTCCAATGTCGTCAACGTTTGGACGGTTGCCTCGACTGGCAGCGGGACGCGGTTGTCTTCAATGACCGTATCAAACAACGGCAATTTCAACCAAACTCCGTGTTTTGCATCACACAAATACTTGCCGTTCCGCATCACGACGCCGCAATTATACTCCCGCAAGCAATACCAAAACGCCAGTAATCGCCAGCACTTTTCACAGAGCTCAATCAGCTTTTGAACAATGTCCATCTATTTAAACTTGTGCGCCGGCGATCTCTTGCATCCGGGTTTCAATTTCCAATTCATCGGCGTACCGCCGGCGTTCATCGGCGCGGCTTTTTAGATGTTTGTCCAATGCCGATTCGACATCCTTAAAACCGTCATTAACATTCCGCAAGCCAACCGACGTTCCGGCATAGGCTGGATTGGTCACCGGCCCGACGTCAAACAAATCAACATCATTAATTTCGCGAATGTGGATTTCGTTGTCCTCTTTCTTTTCATCTCGGTACGTCTCCGAAGTTGCCACAAACGCAAAGCTACAACCGGCCAAATCACCCCGCTCTATTTTTGCGGCGGCGCGCTGGTGGTCTGGATCGTTGGCGTCAAACGGAATCTCAAACCGCAATCCAACATCATCCACCGATAACGTAACGGTATCGTTGGTCGTTCGGCCTAACAGATTCTCGCTATTGTGATTGAACAACCCGACAACATCCTGTTTTTCCCGAATCGCTCGATCGAAAGCACCCGGCATAATGCGTTCGTAAACTCGGCCATACAGATTGAATTCCGTTTCCGGCTTGTCTTCACGATAGAAAACGGACGCATAACCAATGATCTTTTTTTGATCGCCCTCGCCACGGATTTCACAACGTTTCGAATATCTACGTTCCATGTTTTCCCTTTACAAAATCTTCGATAATTCCGTTGGCGTATTCCTTCGGAACGATGCCAAATGATTCTTCTAATTGATTGATCTCCCGAAACATTTGGCTGCCAATTTCGGCGTTGTCGTTAACGCCCGATTCCAACCATTGTTTCCGTTGTTCTGCGCCGGCTTTTTCGTGCTTAGAGTATTGTGTTTCCAACCGCTTTCGAAACCGATCGGATGTTGTCTGAATCAACCCACGCAACGCCCGCTCGGTTTCTTCGTTTGGCTCTGACGGTTCCGGCGGTTCGCTCTGATCAACCGGTTCGGCCGAAGGGTCGACCATCCCCGATGGAATCAGCAGCTTATCGCCATCGGGTTCAGCGTTGAGATTGAACCACCGCCGCGGCTCGTTAGGTTTGAGCCACCCCGCTAACACGCCTCTAGATCCAATTTCGGCGACGGTTTTAGAGTCTGCCCACAGCAGCGCGGCGATGGTGTGTTCAAAAAAATGACTGTTCGATGTACGCGTGTTACGGTCAAAAAGTTTCAACCAACATTCAGCCGCGATATTGCAAAGATGCGGCGATAGGCTTGAATCAAAATAGCTACGGTTTTCCGCTTCCAAACTGTTGTATGATTTCGCGGAATTGTCACCCAGTTTATGCGGTGGAATATTCAACATCCGCGCCGTCTGGCGAATATCTTCCTGCGCCACTTCGACCAATTGTGTATCTCGGAAACTAGATTGAGCCGCGTGAAACTTTGCATTGTCACGCAATATCACGGTCTTGAATGACTCGGTGGGGTCCTCATACGTGCGACGGAAACCTTGCTCGATTTTATCGACTGCCGTTTTACTTTTGGTGGATGACAATTCCAGGATACCGCCCACCCGGCCGCCGTTTCGGAAAAACCGACTAGCAAATTGTTCACGTGCCAAGCATTTACCAATTGCGTCGCGCATAAAGTAAACCAACTTTAACCCGCGGTCGCCGTCAACAGATAGCCCCTTGATGTGAAAAATATCATAAGAATCAAACGATTTGATATTGCCGTTAACCTCCGATCTGTAAACCTTCCGACCGTCAATGCGTTCACATTCCGTCCGATCGGGCAACAACGGGTACAATCCACGAACACGGCCCGTTCCATCACGATCAATCCACGCGTAAGCGTTATTCCAGATTGTTTTGTTGGTCATCATCTGATGCCAAAAATCATACGAAGATTGTTCTTCATTCGCGGCGTACCGCACGATTTGATAAGCCGGATGAGTGCTATCAATTTCGCGGTCGGTTTTGTTTTTCCGGCGATAGATCTCTAACGGAATTTTCGCGACGTCGCCGGCGAGCACGTTCACACCTTGCCAGAAAGCAGGGATCATCAAAGCCGTGTATTCACTAACCGGCATACCGGCCGCAGATTGGCGACCGTAAAAAAACGGATCATCCAGTTTATTGGCTGGATCTTCCAAATACGATTGAGCCCAATTGGACCACCAACCGCCGCCGAACCGCTTTTCAATCGCCGCCGCTAAACGTCTCAGCATTCGATACTATCCGCTCTCGAATTCGTTGTCATCATACCAATCAGGATTTTCAATCGAACACCATTTTCTGATGGTCATTAGCATTGCAACCACACCATCAATCGTTCGATAGTCACCGTGCTTTTGTTTCACTGGCCGGATGTTCCCACTTGGATCCGACTTGGATTTCATGTTTCCAAATTGCCAGTTAAAAATCGGGTTTCCGTTGTGCCGAAGTGTCTTGGAATGAATCATACGTTCGGCCGTTTTCATGGCGGGCGAGAAGTTTACAATTGTTTGTGGAAACTCAAAACGAACCGCCCCCGTTTCAGATTCAAGTTTTTGCGTCAGCCATTCGGCTTGAAATATCGGATCGAAATAAAATTCCTGGATTCCGAATCGATTTACCAGTTCAACTAGATCGGCGAACACAAAATCAAAATCAACCGCATCGCCCGGCGTTAAACGAATCAATCCGCTTTCATGCCAATGCCGAAACGAAACCCGGTCGGCAAGTTCCTCTGCCCGGACTTCCGGCAACCAATAAAAAGGCAGGGTGATTAAAACGCCATCATCCGTCGGATGTTCAAACGTAAAACATGCCGCGGTTGTGTCGCGAGTCGTCGCCCCATCAAACGCCATCACTGAATTTAACGATGGCCAATCAAAACTGTCTTCTTCATAGTCCTCAAAACAATCAATACGTTCCGTCGCATTCTCACGAACGATTGAACCCGCATCCCATTTTTCCATCGGCATCCAAGAGTTTTCCGACGTTCGCCAAATATCCAACCTTAGTTGTTTCCAAATCTCCCACTGCGACGGGTCATTGCGAGCTGCTTCATAATCTGCGCGGAACGACTCAAGTTTCAACGGAAAATGCGGCTTTGTCCCAAGCGACGGATTGGCCTTGAACCACGTTGTTTCATCGTGCGGATCATCGTCGATCGATGCCGCATAGATGGTACCGAACCATTGATCATCCTTTTGGCGGCCGGTGTTAACTTCGATTGTTTTTTCATGGCAAGATCGGCAAACGGATTCCAAATCCGAACCTGCGGTTGTGATTCCGACAAACAGGCCTTCCGGTTGAGAGGCCAACGCCCATCGCAAAGTATTGAAAAATTCATGGCCGATCCATCGGTGTAATTCATCCGCTAAGACATGACCGTTAATCCCATCACTGGAGGCTGGATCGGCCGCCAACACGGTCCAGTTATTTCGGCCGTACGCCTCGACAGAATGGAATCCCTCATTTTTCTTAGTGATTGAATTTTTCTTGAAGTCATCGCGATAGCTATACGCGCGGATGGCGTGCATCAAACAACGTTCCGCCTGTTTGCGGGTTGTCGCTGCTAAAAATTGATTGACCTGCCGGCGCGGCGAATCGGCGAATAACAGGTAATTTCCAAGCGTTGCAATTAGTGGTGTTTTGCCGGATTTTTTGGGAACCTCCAGGTAAAGATAACGATACCTTCGAACAACCTTTTGCCACTCCGGCGAATATCGAACCCACCCGAAACCGCCTTGCAACCATTTTGTTTGCCAATCCAACAGCGTAAACGGTTTTCCGAGCCAATCGCCTTCCGTCAGTACGCCGTACCGCTCGAAAAACTCAGTAACATGATCGGCGCGGCGGACATCAAACCAACAACCGTTCCGCATCGCGATTTCGTCGGCCTCCTCGCCTTCGCCCTGACGAATATACGGGTACCAGCCTTCGCGTTTTGCTTTATTCCGCAACTCGATTGTTTTGGCGGATTTCGGCTTGCGGAACGAAGGATCCGACATCAACCCAGCGCATTTCTCCGCGGCCGTAACCCCGACATCACGAAAATAAACCACTCCAGACGTCGCCAGAATCCAACCGATTCCAATATTGGATTCACCAGCGACGTCAACACGCAATAGTTCTGATCGAACGGTGGCCGGTGGTGCAATGAATGCTGTCTCTGGCTTTGCACCAACCCCGTCGATTTAACGAACGTCACAAACCGATTGTTTTTACTTTTGTGATTCCAGGCATGGACTTCATTGGACCACGACAACAAAAACAAAATTAATACAAAACACGGAGTAAGAACACCAAGGACACCGGCAAACAACCCAATCGCAATGCATGCAAGCCATTGAATGTAATTTCGCTGCACAAAACCCGATTTCAACATTGCCTTCGGATCAGCATGGTGAAGCAAGTTGGGATCACAAACCAAGTGTCCAACAACCGGCATTCCTGAGCGGCAATAGGTATCTTCTAGCCAGTGGAAAAACCCCGATAAGAAATCAGCTATCCATAAACAGACGAAAAAACAACCAATCAATTCCATAGTCAATCCGTTGGCTTCCGTTCTGCGAATTCTTTCAAACCTCCGGCGGGATCACTGTTCGTCGTTTGCCCAAGTCTTGATTTTGTCGTTTGGATTTTCCCCAGTCCGGTCGCCGTTAATCCGAATTTTTCCCATAGGTTCGTTAGATTTGTGAACGCTTCTTTCCGCATCATGATAAACGGATGCTTCTGTTGCATTCCCGTATTTGCGTTAGTCTGGATCCACCCGTTTAAACCAGCCTGGTGCATCCATTCGGTGATTTTTTGATAGGTTTCCCATTCGTTGCACATTGCCTCCAAAGATTCCAAATGAAGCGCCGTGATTTGCCGAACCGAAACCAGTTCCGCGGTGATTCTTTGCCAATATTCAATCGCATAAGCACCGCTTAAACCCTCGGGTACCGCTGGCGGATCTTCTAGCGGTTCGTGCTTTAGGTCTGGTTTTGGTTTCTTGGTTGCCATTGTTAACGTAGGTAAAACCTCGGTCCAATTGGACTCACTTTTTAAGTCTCCCGGCGTTCTAGTCCGGCGACGCGAGTAATTGCCGATTTACCTGTTTTCCGATGGACAACGCCGGTTGATTTGCAACTAGGTTCGGGGCAATAGTAATAAGTTGCGATTTGCCGAGACGATCCGGCTTTCATCGCAACAACTTTTCCTTTTTTCTTACTGCATTCAACGCAAACAGGCCTTTCCCGGCCG
>CBDHHQ010000002.1:0-15258 GCA_965263475.1 Mariniblastus sp. | reverse complement strand
CGAATCTTTATGACCCCAAGCACTCACTTGGCAAGATTCACATCGACCCAACTGAATTTCGAAAGCAAAAGAAACGGATCCGGCTTTATCGAGAACTGCGAGAATACATCGATGGCATGAATGTGGATGTATGCCGAGTTCGCTACGAAGACCTGCTTTACAATCTCGATCGAACGCTCAATCGTTTGTGGAAATTTGTGGGTGTCAAAAGACATCAGACCGATGCTGACGTCTTAAAGAACACGCCCGATCGCCTGGAAGATGCCGTCGAAAACCTTGACGAGCTGCGGGCATCGTTTCCTGAATACGAACGGTTCTTTGCAGAGAACGACGAAGTAACAAGCGTTAAATCGCCTTAAATCAAAATCCGCTCTAAGGCTAAACAATTGCGCTACGTTCGCGTAAAGAAACACTCAGAACAAAAATCCGGCTCGTAGAATCGCAGAATCGCTTAGTCGGATACTCTGCGCCGGAGTCGCCCGATACAGCAACTCGCGATCAAACGCGTAGCCTGCCTCGAAGAAACCGCGGAGCCCACGGAATCCCACAAATTCGATTCCGGCCATCACGCGGATGTCAATCAAATCAACTTGATCACTAAAACCACCCGTTCGCTGGATCGTCCAACTGTCCCCGCCATAGCCCGCGGTAAGATAACCAGTCAATTCAGTGTTGCCGATCTGCTGTAATTTGTAACTGATCTTAGGGCTTGGGAAAAACAGCTCCAAATTCAACCGGTCATTGGGCTGCCAAAATATTCCGCCAGCCGGAAAGAGCTTCACGTCCAATCGATTGATGTAGCTCACACCAAATTTGGCTGTCATGTTGGATGTCAATCGCACCCAGCCTAAGCCCGTTCCCTTCACCCGCAGACTTCGCGTCGTGAAAGTATTGAAATCCGTATACACGCCCAGACTGGAAACCACTTCCCCACCAAAGTTCTGATTTGTCGGTGTCGACCAAGCCGCAGCCAAAAAGGCACTGTATGCCCGAGATGGAAGATCAGCAACAGACGGAGGCTGCGGTCCGTCCCAAAAATGAAAAATGAAAGTTGGAGAAAGCTGCAGTGGCTCACCGCTCCCCAAGAAATTTGGCCAGTTTAAAGTGAAGCCAACTTCCGCATCGTGGATGTCAACTTCTGCTGAGTCGTTACCCTCCAGCCAGGTGTGCCGATAATGTACCTCTTGAATGACGCGTAGATAGCGGCCGTTTTCAAATTGATTCAGCCAGTCATTTGTGCCTGCATATGGCGAATAGCCGCCAAAAATCCCTTGTGGTTGCCCACTATAGTTCGGTGTTCCGTAATTTGGACTTCCGTAGTTCGGAACGCCATAGCTTGGCGGTGGATATCCAGGCTGCAGCTGATAAGGCTGATAGCCCACACCGGGCTGACCGTATCCGATCGGAGGATAACCATTCGGAGCGTAACCTGGCGGCACACGGTTGCCCGGTGCAAATGGATCCAGAGGAACACCCAGACTTGCCCCTGGCCCTAGAACGGATTGCCCAGCAACCCCAGGCTGACCTGCTGGGATTTGAACTGGTGGCACCGCGAAGCCTTGCGGCGCAATACTTCCCTGAGAAGCCGGTGCACTTGTCGGCGGAATCTGGCTAAACCGCGGACGTTGACCGTGTAACGGCAACGTTCCGAGGTAGAAAACAAGAATGATAATAAAAAAGAAACGCACAATCAAATTTTTTGTCTAAAGTTTGACTTGGCAAATGCCGATAAAAATTCGTTAGGCGTAACTATCAAGACTGAGAGTGTGCGTCAAGATTGTCTGAGCAATCCAAATAAAGCTTCATTCTCTTTTTGCAGCGTTCACTTATTCACTGCATATACTTCGCTCGCGTTTTACTTCCATTGCGCCGCGACCGATTCACCCGCTAGCAATTCAACTCGGACTTTCGTTTCAGAATCACGTCGAACTGAAATTACGATCTCGTGCACCCCTTTTTTCATCAGCTCCATTGAGGTCACGTCCTCCACTTTTTTGGGTTTGCCATCAACCCAAAGCTTGATTCGGTCCACCGCATCAAATTTCAATTTCACGGTCCCCGAAACCATCACTTCAAGTTTCGTTTTCAAAAAAGACGTCTCTGGAGTATTGCGATGGATCTTGTATTTAGGAAGACTCATCACATCAATCACTCCGTTGACTAGCGAGTATTCCTGACGCCACTTAAAAACATCCTCGCCACTGGCAGCGCTATCGAAACTGGTCCGATTTAACCTTCGGTTCGCCTCGGGAGTCCATGTCAAAGCTTCCCATTTCCTCGCGTATTGTTGCTTTCCAACAGCAAAGTCACCGACTTTTCCCAGCCGAGACAAGAACGTCACCAAGTCGACGAGTTCGTCTTCGGTAAGCGAATCGACAAGACCTTCAGGCATTAAAGATCGACCATCCTTTGTTGCTTCGATATCATCGGAAGCGATCGAAACGACTTTGCCTTCAGCCGTCCGCAGTACCGTCTGCTGCTTGTTCTCTCGGATTGGGATTCCACTAAACTGCAAACCGTCAATCGTTTGCACGATCCTTGAATTGTAGTTTTCTTTTACCTTTTTACTTGGCTCCAACAACGATTCGATTAGGTAATCGACTTGTGCACTGGCACCGATGCTGTTCATCTCTGGACCGACGATCCCCCCTGCCCCGCCGATTGCATGGCACTTCATGCACTGCAGTTTATCGCGACGGTAAATGAGCTCACCTCTGGCAGGATCGCCTTTCGATGCAACCTTTGCCACTAACGACGATGTCAATTCTGGCGACGCAATCCATTTTGCCATATCCAAATTGCCGGCAGTTCGAAACGCCGCTATCAATCGCTGACTCGGAGTTGGGCTTGCTTGAGTCGCTCGAATCGCAAGTTTTGCGACCTCAGCTTCAATCGTCTTTTTATCAAGAGCAGAAACCAAGGCAGCGGGGCCTCCACTCGTCTTCAACAAAAAATCAATGGCGTACTTTGGATCCCATTCGGCTGGCGGGTCCATCAATAGCTCAACAGCCTTTTCCGCCGCAAGCGTCTTGTCCAGCAACGTCATAACGTTGGTGGAACGTTGTCGGACTGCAATTGAACGGTCAGAAGTCGTCAACGAAAGCAGCGTTTGTTTCGATTTCTCACCCCCGATCACCGCAAGTGAATCGATCGCACCGAGTGAATTTTGATTTGCCAATTCGATTAACAACGGAATCGTGCCGCGAACCTTCCATACTCCAGCGATTTGGATTGCGGCGGAAGCGAGTCCGGCATGGCTGCTTTTCATCATCGCAACCAATTGCGGAGTCGGAACATCTGGCCTAACACTTCGTTGCTGTGAAGCTTTAGATAATTGCTGAACCACTTTTTCCGCCGAAGCTGGGTCAGTCGCCGACAAATCAACTGCAGCCCCGAAGACGTTCTCAAGATCTTTTGCCGTGCCTTGCAATGCAATGATCGAAAGAATGTTCAAACGGCGTTCGATGTCGGTTTCTTTGCTATCGATCAAACCGAACAACGTGCTCACCACTTGCGGTGAATTGACAGCACTCAGGGCAAATGTCAAATGATCCAAATTGTCGTTAAAGTTAAACCGGCCCGCGGTCAACTCGGGAAGCCAAACATCTTTCAAATCGCCAACCGTTTTCCAAACGGCAAAATCCAAAAACGGGTCAATTGCTTGATCTAACATCCGCAGAGCCGCACTGACCGCCTCTGAAGTCTCATAATTCGCCAACGCCCGCACCGCTTCCAAGCGGACGCGCGGATGCGAATCTGCAACAGCCGATTGAAAAGCTGAAAACGCATCAACCTTTTTTAGTCGATCACGCCAATCAACAGCAACGCGAATTGCTGCCGCCTTCACGCGGTGGTCCTTGCTGCTCAGCAACTTCCTCAACAAAGTTTCGTCGATCTGCCGAATCGACTGATACGCCCACAGCGCCTCTAGCATTTGATGTTCTACGTTGGGGTCATTTGGATCCAAACCGTTCACCCAGGTCTTGAGCTCCGCAACAACTTGGTTCGGCACATATTCTTTTAACATTCGTTTCGAATGCAATCGAACCCATTGTTGATTGGATTTCAAATGACCAAGAAGTTCACGAATCGAAGTGTTTACCAAATCAGGATGCTTAAGCGGATTACGTCCTTTGTAAGTCAAACGCCAGATACGACCGTGCACTTGATCGCGTCTCGGATCTCGAAAGTCCACCTCGCCATGTTGAATGATCGGATTGTACCAATCCGCAATGTAAATGGCTCCGTCGGGTCCCATTTTCACATCGATCGGGCGGAATGCGACATGCTTCGTCTTGATCAACTCAGTTTCTTGACGCGACGAATAAGCGGAGGTACCGTTTTCGGTCACGACAAACCGGCAAACTCGGTTCGCCCGAAAGTCGTTGGTGATCATGTTCCCCTGAAATTCGGACGGCAAATGGTCTCCTCCAATGACTTCAAGACCACAATACTTGGGGCTGCCTGGATTGAGTCCCTGCAAAACTCTTCGTGCGTTATAAGCAGTAACGTAGACACTACCTGGAAACATATAGTTAATCCCCTGCCCACCTGCCCCATCCGTTGCAAAGCTCTGACCCCATTTATCAAAATGATGTCCCCAAGGATTTACCAAGCCTTCAGTCATAACATCTAACTGCAACGTTTCTGGACGGAATCGCCAGATCCCGCCAGCGTTCAATCGCTTGACACCGTAAGGCGTCTCAACATGGCTGTGAATATAAATCGACTGGTTCATGTACAAGCACCCATCGTGACCCCAACGTAAAGAATGCAACAGGTGGTGAGTGTCTTCCGTTCCAAAGCCGGACAAAACGACTTTACGCACGTCCGCTTTATCGTCCCCATCCGTATCGATTAGATGAATCAGTTCTGTGCTATTGGCGACATAGCAACCCCCTGGAGCAGGAGCAACACCAGTCGGAATCAGCAGCCCATCGGCAAAGACTGTCGTCTTGTCAGATTTGCCGTCACCATTCGTGTCTTCCAAAATTAAAATCTTGTCATCAGCAGTTTGCCCGGGCTCAATATGCGGATACACACTACTTCCGGCAATCCACAACCGTCCCCTTTCATCAAAATTCATGTGAATGGGCTTGGCGATTTGCGGATCGGCCGCAAACAAATTTACCTCAAAGCCATCGGCAAGAATGAAGGACTTACGTTCAACTTCCGGATCAGAGTCAGGGATGTTTTTCAGATTGCGTTGACCATTGGCCGTCGCAAAAAGACAAATCGAAACGACGATTCCACACAAAAACCGAGCAAACAAGTGCTTCTTATCAGACATACTAAAAACCATTTTAAAAATTTGCATCATTTGTTTGGACTTACTCTCTTTAACGTGCTAACAATCGATTGCACTGAAAACGAATGAAATCGCTCAAAATCGATTTCGATTGTCAGCTCGAAAACTCAGGTTTTGTTTCCAAAAAGCTTGCGATTTGTACCACGTATTTTTTCATCCCCAGCCGCGTCACACCAAAGAAATACAACATGCATCGCAACAACGGACTGAACACCGAGCGAGTTTCTAAATTGATTTGATTCTTGGCAAAAATCTGACAGCCGTCCCCGATATCTTTGACCTGGATTTCGCAAAGTGATTGCATTCCATTTGAAAAATCAATCGATCGCCGCACCCATGCTTCCATTTCGATCTCAGAAACAGATACGACCTTGATTCGCCCAGAGCTAATGTCTTCATACCAAAACGCGGTTCCATTTGAATCAACTTCTTCCGAAACACTCCGACACATTTTGGCCGAGATTGGATTCGACTTCACATCTTTAATTGCCTTCCAAACATCTTCAATCGGTCGATCCAAAACCGCCGTCACGCTCCCTGAATATTCGGCTGGCAATCGATTCCCAAACAAGAAGGCGATGACCAGGACGATTGAGAATACAATTCCCAACACGCCGAAGATCAAAAATAAAATGAATAAAAAGGTGTACATTAATGCCGTTCGGCGAAGCGATTGTTGTTCAGTCGATTCTATTATCGCATTGAATTCTTCATTTATTGTTCTTCAGTCGCGGCGGGAGATTCTTGAATCAACTCTAATTCGTACTCAACGATTTTAGGCTTTTTCAACATATCAATTTCACGCTCCAAAGCCTCAACAATCGGATCAAACTTCGGAATCTCAACCGCGTTATTCCCCTGCTCATGTTTTCGAAAAAGGAACAAGTATGTTTCGTTTTGAGGGCGATACCGGTGAAAAAACATCTCGTTTTTACGTTTGATTCTCGCCCGTAATTCTTCAACCTGCGAGAGATACTTTCCGCGATTGATCAATACTCCAGCTTCCCATTGCTCTGCGAGCGCCATGACCGTTGGCTTACCGTTCATTTTCAAACCGTACTTACCAGACGCCAGCCCAGCGACTTTTACAACATCATGAATTGCCATCATTCTTCCGCCGCGTGGAGTTTCACTTGGTGCAGGCGAAAAAGGAAGTTTGTCATCGACAGCACTAAACACCAATGACTTTTTATCGAAACTGATTGAATGCAGCGTCGTTCCGATAGTCGAAAAAGTTTGATCAACTGCGTCGAAAGTTAATTCACACCTTGAAGGTGACGCACCAAACTTCTTTGCGAATTTCGGTGCCGTCCGCCAATACCCATATTCTGTGAAGTGAATTCCGTTGTCCGTCAAACGGTCTCGAATTGCAGGAACCGACGTCTTTGAAACCGTCGCTTCACCCAGCGGTTTGAGATTATCGATAAAGTGTCGGCCTGAGGCTTCCGCGTACTTCCGAATGGCATCGGAATAAAATGCAATCAATTCATTTTGTTTATCCGGGCTTGGCAAAGGCGGTCCGAGGTTCTCCATCAAAGTCGGGGAGAGAAATGCAATCTCGGCACCGGTCGTCGACAACGCTTCGACCAACGTCTCAAGCCCACTGAGAAAAGTTGGCAAGTAATCTTTGCCGTTGAACGATTCGTTCCGACCGTAGCTGAGGACGATCAATGTCGGATTAGAAAGTTTTACGTCATTCTCTAGGCGTCGAAAACCGTTCGCGACGGAACCAAAAACAGCCCGCGACGTTCCAAATACATTGTCGCCACTCCAACCAAGGTTTCGAAAAACAATCTTGCGATTCGGGAACTGAGTCGTAAGCATCGTTTCCAAATAATCTGTCGTTTGCATTCTTTCGACAAACGTATCGCCGACGAACACCACGCGATCTCCATCAAACAACTCAAACCTATCTCGCTTTCCTCGAAAGACGCTGGCTGGTTTGACGACAACCGTTTTCGAAAACGTAAATCGATCACCCCAGGGTCCGCCACCACGAAATTTCACTTGTTCATAGGCAGGCCTCCACGACTTATCGTCAAAGCGATTGAACCGCCATCCCGGAGAAGGCACAGTGCTAAATTTCCAAGACTTATCGGTTCCGACACTCCATTTCTTCTTCCCCGAGGAGGCTTCGACTCTCAAATACAAACCAGCGGGACCAACTGCTTCATTTTCCGCCTGAACTGCAATCAAATTCTGGCCTTCGACCACACTGGATGAGACATCGAATCGTTCAATCGATTGCCAATTCTTGTCGCTGCCGACCAAACGTCCATTAAAGTAAAGTCGATATCCGTCATCACAAGTAATGTCGATCAAAACTCTTTCTTTGCCGGTTAATTCGATCGTTTTTCGAAAATAATAAACCGTGGTTCCCGTGGACTCCATCGAATGGCGAGTCCCCCAAATAAATAGGCCTTCATTGTCCACTTGGCCGTTCCGTAGTGGACGCAGGCTTTGATTTAAATGAGTTGGTTCGTTTGCGTCTAAAAGAACGCTTCCAAATTGAATAAGAGAAACAAAAGCAATCGACACAAATAGTCGCTGGAAAAATTGCATGAGCCAGATTGGGATGGGTTTTTGGGCGTGATTGATTCTAAAGTCGCTAGTTAGATTTTGAGTTGTTTTCCGCGCTCAAGCAAGCACCAGTAAACGACCGAAAAGATTAATTTGCCATATTCGTTCCATACGTTATCCACGGTGTTTTTCCGACGGTGCCCGATTCACTGTGATTGATTAGAATTAAGCTGGGCAGCGATCCGGTTTCAAGCCGGCAACGAAACAGAGCAAAAATCATGGCAGAAGCATTTGATCCCTACCACAAATGGTTTGGCATCCCGCCGAACGAGCAACCACCCAATCATTACCGCCTGCTCGGACTCGAATTATTTGAAGCCGATCTAGAAGTGATCGACATTGCAGCAGACCAACGAATGCTGCATCTCAAAACCTACCAAAACGGCGGCAACGCTAGGGCATCACAAGACCTGCTCACAGAAGTCGCCAAAGCGAGAATCTGTTTATCAAATGAAACAGAAAAGCAGGACTACGACCGTGCGCTTCGTTTGAAGTTGGCTTTGCGGGATTCAGATTCAAGTTCACCGCCACCGATTCCATCCGCTCAAACGCCAAACAATTCGCAGAAACCCGAATTCGATTCCGTGATTGATAGCGGAACGGTACATCTTGGATCAAACGAGTTTCACCGAATCAAAAGCCGCAACAAAAGGCTATTGTTCGCCGTCGCGGGAGTGTTCTTCTGTTTAATTGCAGTGATCAGCTACACCGTACTTAAAAACCAACAACGAAGCGGATCGCGATGGCAGCTCAAGTCGAGTTGCCTCGGAATCCCCGAATTCTGATCGCCCCATTTCGAAAGACCGAACATCAATAAAGCCTCAAGGCGATGACTTAACCGAGGTGAGACGAGTCGACAAAAATGGCGATATTACGGACAAGACTTCGGAAACGCCAACCGATGAATCTTCAAAACCTAGAACACAAAAGAACTCAACCGAAACGTCTAAAACTGATTCAACCAAAAACCCAGCGACCGACGCCGAATCAGATTCTGCCAAACTCACTAACTTAATCGCCACACCCCCCACCCCCCCGAAGAGCGCTACGGGCACTACGGGCTCGACCAGACGGCCTATTCCGAATGAGCCAATCTGGAAACCATTCCTCAGCGTCCTTCGACGTGAATTCGAAATCGACGACGATTTAAATAACCAACAACGAGAAGTCCTCTTTAATGAGCTCATCAATTTTTCCAAATTAGAATCGCGGCCAGGCAGATCGTTTGCCATGTTCCAACTGGCGCTCGAACAAGCGGCATTAATGGCATACACAAACGGTAGCGGAGTTTTTCATTTTGAGATTAACAAGCCGTTCATCTACAAAGATGCGAGGCGAGATTTCCTACTGGCGATCACGACCGGCATAGACAACAAGTTAAAACTAGTAGTTTGGCTAGAAGCGGTTTCTGATTTAGTGAGCGATTATGAAAAGAAATCGGACTGGTCGTCCGCGATCTTGCTCCTTGAAAAGGTAACGGAAGTCATAAGCAATCCGATGGGCCGATCCATTGACGGCAGGTATTTCGAGTCTTGGCTAGCATCGACGAAACATCTGGCAAAAATTTCTAACCAATTCGAGCAAGATCTGAAGACAAAGCTTGCTGAGGGCCAACTTCCAGAAGACCAACAAATCGATACGGGAACATACTTCTACTTTGCAAAACATGACCTTCCCAAAGGACTCTCGCATTACGAAAAATCGGGCGTCAAACCGCTTGTTGATCTAGCGAAACTGGCCAAACGCACCCCGTCCGCTCCAGCGGAGGTCATTTCGATTGCAGATAAGTGGTACAGCCTTTCCTCCAAAGTTGGCGACGCAGCATTCCTTTTCCGCGAAAAAGCGAAAGAGAATTACGTTCGCTACAAACAGATGGTCCCAGCGGATCAACTTTCTAAAAAAGTACTGAAACGGATCGAAGAACTCACTCCAGAGATCGGTGAGGCCGTAAGCTCTTTGCCGCGATCGATTTCGAGAATTCATTTTTCGCCGCGATGGGAAGAACTGAATGTTACGACCAACATCCGTGGGCAAATCCAAATTGACGCAACCTCCGAAAGCTCCGTTTCCATTTCGGGAAAGGACGGTTTCGAATTGTTCGACCTGAAATCGGGAAGACTGCTCAATTCAAACTTGGCGAGTCGAAAATTATTCCATCCGATTCAGGCGTTTCAAAGCACGGACGAATCTTCCTTACTTGCGATTCTTGAACCACGTCGAGGCGTTAGAATTATCGACATCGACCATAGGCTTGGCAGGAAAAAGCAGTCGCCTTTTCGGCGATTGTTCTCAGACACAACGACGCGAGCCTTTGACATCGGAGGTGACTTTACGGTTTATGCTTTGACGCTGAATGACATCAAACGCTGGACGCCTGAAGCGGCTTGGTCAAAGGGCTCACCTGACGAGCCGAAAACACTCCCCATTCCCGCAGGCTTTATTCCCAACCGAATCACGGCAATTGACGATTTGAGCTACGCCCTCTCCGACGATCGCAACCTTTCTAGGATAACTAACTCTCAAAAGGCGCTAGAAATTTATTCTGGCGAAGCACTTTACGACTATGATTTCTCAACAAACGGATCCGCCGTCGTACTAGCGACAAAAGGATCGATTCATCTAAGTACTTTGAAATCCAATCTAAAACGAACGATCAAGACTCAGCCTGACGCAAAAAAGATCAAGTTTTTCGACGTGGCAAGGTTCGTCATTTCGCTTCACGAAGATGGGTCGCTGCGAGCTTGGGACACCAAAGACAAATCGGAGAACCATCACCTTGATGCTCTTCAATTCATTGACTACACACCTATCGATTTCGCAATCTCGAGCGACCGACGGTCGATCATATTGATCGACGAAACTGGAGCCGTTCGAATCATAAAACTTTTTATGGATTAAAATTTTACTATCCACGGTAGATCAGCGAACCGTTCCTCCACCAACAGTCAGTTAAACTTTCCCTGATTGCCCGGAGGTGATGTAAACATAGGCGTTTCTTAGATTGGCCTTAACGCCAACGCCTTGCGATCATTCGCGTTCCTTTTCCTGCTCATCGCCAAAATCTTTATCTGCGTCACCCTTATCAACAATGTGACCATCAATCACATCGCCAGATGCATAATCTTCATTCGATTCACTCTTTTGTGTTGCATCGCCAGACCCGGTGAAATGTTCTGGAAACTGACCGCCACCAAAAGAGGTTTGGCTGAAAAAAACGTTACCGAAGAAGCCCCCCCTTCCTTGTCCATTCGGCCCCATCGGCCCCGAACCGAACATCTGCGAGCCCCCCATCTGCGAATCTTTGAAACGGTTGGTAAGCCATCGAAGAATCCGGCGTTTTAAGAACGAACGACTCCATGGAATCAAAATGGAAAAACCGACCAAGTCAGTCAGAACACCGGGTGTGAGCAACAGGCCTCCTGCGAAGAAAATCAACGCTCCGTCCATCAATGCATCAGCGGCAGAGTCTTGCTGCTGCAAAGCACTTCCTAACCTTCCGATCACCCCCAGACCTTGCAATCGCCACAGCACTGCGCCCAGCACGCCGGTCAAAACGACGATCCCGATCGTCGAAGGGAAACCGATTTTTGAAGAAAGAAACATCAGCAACGTCAGCTCAACGATCGGAACCGCGATGCCAATAAAGATAAGTTTTGGAAGCACTCTAACTTACTCAGGATTAATTTGTTCAGTAGTATCGAAACGGCGCCGATGACGCGTATGCAACATTTGCAGACACAATTCAACTGTAACGTACCAGAGTTTTTTCTCAACAGAATGGCTGCCGCGCGCCGCTAGCGAATCATCGTTGCTCATGAATCACAGAAATTTTGTTGATTAAATCAAAAAACGGGGTTTACTTTCGTAAACCCCGTTTCGAATAATAACCAGCGTTGTTCTCTGGCGTCGGGGCAGATAAATCAGCCCCGACGCACAGTTTCAAGCTCAGTCGTGAGCACTCACTAAAACGGTCGACCCAGTAACCATTGTTTCAGCAAGCTAGAAATGCTCGACCCAGGAGGGAGGGTTAATGTCAATTTCCCGCAAAATTGACATTGCCAACCGAACTTGAACAGATGTTTTCAGTTTTTTCTCGATTAATTTGTTGTTAAGAATAGGCTTAGATTCTTCAAACTCGCGGCCTTTGTACCGTTGGCCATCCCACACGTTTGAGATGCGTATGAATTACGAAATGTGGGCAACGGGCTCAAGACCGTTTTCAAAAAATCGCTGAAAATTTCACGCCTTTTCTAGCATTCGCGGAACAAAGCTGAAAGAAATCCGACATCCACTGCGACCAATCTGCAGATTTCAGCGAAGATTAAGTTTCTGTAAAGAACTCGGATTCTGACCCATTGCAGGTGAGACGTGAAGTCTCTCTTTCCGAATTCAGTCTCCTAGCATCACGATCTGTAAAAAAGTTAGCATCAAGGTTCGCACAATCCGATTTAAGTCGGACACTTTGGTTGAGGAGCAAGTGGAAATGGAATTGGCAAACCCCAAAGCCGATCAGGAAATTTTGGCACAGATTCAACAATTGCGTGAGAATCTCTCCAAAGTCATTCTCGGGAAAGAAGAAGTCGTCGACCACATTATCCTTGCATTGATTGCAGGAGAGTCGACGTTGATCGAAGACGTCCCAGGCGTCGGCAAGACGACGTTGGCAAAGGCACTGGCCTCCTCAGTCGAATTAGAATTTCAGCGGGTGCAATGCACCCCTGATCTTTTACCTGCGGACATTTTTGGCTTTTCGGTTCTTAACCCGAGTGATGGCAGTTTTACATTTCGCCCCGGGCCGATATTTTGCAACATTTTGCTGGTCGATGAAATCAACCGCGCTTCCCCGCGAACTCAATCAGCGTTACTCGAAGCCATGGCTGAGCAACAGGTCACGATTGAGGGCACACTGCACAAATTAGAACCACCCTTTGTCGTGCTGGCGACTCAAAACCCGAGCACCCATCATGGAACTTTTCCACTTCCAGAATCACAACTCGATCGCTTCCTGCTTCAAATTTCAATGGAGTACCCAACTCCCGAAACAGAAGTCGACATCCTCTTTAGCCAAGCCAACAACGATCCGCTTGAATCGCTGACCACAGTCATGTCGAAAGACCAGATTCTTACTTGTCAGGATCACGTGAAGACGATTCATGTGGAAAAGAGCGTTGCGGAATATCTTATTGCCATCGTCAACAAAACTCGAAACGACGAAAGAATTACACTTGGTTGCAGCCCACGTGGATCACGGATGCTTTTTCGGGCTGCACAAGCAAAGGCTTTTTTAGCGGGTCGAGAGTTCGTATTGCCAGATGACATCCAAGCCATTGCGCCGTTTGTTCTCAGTCATCGCGTTGAATTGGAACGGGGCTTTGGTCGAAATCTTCAGAACTCGCAAAGCTTGATCCGCGACATCATCGACCAAGTATCGGTGCCCGTCTAAGTCCCGATCACAAAGTAACGCAACAGAATCTCGTGCCGTTATGCTCCAGTACTTTCCAACATTTAAGAACGTCGGCCGTTTCTTTAGAAACAACATTACCCGTCCAGGTCGAACGTTGTTGTTCCTGCTTTTCTTCAGCTCGATCGGACTGATTTACCTTGACACGCCGCTCGTGTTCTTATTTTCAGCGATTCTGACCATATTGGGTTTCTCCGCCGTTGTTAGCTTCTTATTCCGACCTAATCTTGAATGCAAATTGGTAACAGGTTGAGGAAATGGGGTTTGTTCTATAACTTCCTTTTTAACTTCTTCTTTAGCTATGACTTCCTTTTTAACTTCCTCTTTTGCTATTATCTCTTTTTCATCATCAAATTCTAAAGTAACATAATCATCCTTAGCTATTATCTCTTTTTCTCCATCAAATTCTAAGGTAACATAATCATCTTTAGCTATTATCTCTTTTTCTCCATCAAATTCTAAAGTAACATAATCATCTTTAGCTATTATTTCTTTTTCACCATCAAATTCTAAGGTAACATAATCATCTTTAGCTATTATTTCTTTTTCACCATCAAATTCTAAAGTAACATAATCATCTTTAGCTATTATCTCTTTTTCACCATCAAATTCTAAAGTAACATAATCATCTTTAGCTATTATCTCTTTTTCTCCATCAAATTCTAAAGTAACATAATCATCCTTAGCTATTATCTCTTTTTCTCCATCAAATTCTAAGGTAACATAATCATCTTTAGCTATTATCTCTTTTTCATCATCAAATTCTAAAGTAACATAATCATCCTTAGCTATTATCTCTTTTTCTCCATCAAATTCTAAAGTAACATAATCATCCTTAGCTATTATCTCTTTTTCTCCATCAAATTCTAAGGTAACATAATCATCTTTAGCTATTATCTCTTTTTCTCCATCAAATTCTAAGGTAACATAATCATCTTTAGCTATTATCTCTTTTTTCTTTGTAACAATACCTTTTTCTTCAAATTTTGCTTCGACAGGAGTAATTATCGGTTCTATAACTTCTCTAGTAACTTCTTCTTTAGAAGCAATTAATTCAGGTTCTTCTGGTTTATATTTTATTGTTACAGTATCATCATGTAAATCTGGTTTAGATATAATTGGTTCAGATATAGGTGGTTTAGATACAGGTGGTCTAGATACAATTGGTTCAGATATAGGTGTTGTAGGAAACTCTGGAATAGGAGAAAGTTCTGTCGGTTTGCTATAAAAATCTTCATATTTATATATTGTAGTGCCATAATCAGGACAAGTACCACATATATCACATAAATCATCTAAATTTTCAATTATTCTTATCGCTTCTTTATAATAATTGTATTTTATAGCTTCTTCTAAAGTGGTAAGTAATACATTTATATAAAATATATCTTCTACACATTCATTACATCTGTTTTCTGTTGTAGGATTACAACCATCAATATCTATTTTTAAAAGTTTGTCTAATAAACATTCATTATATAATATGAAATTTTTTACAATACCAAATGTTACATTATCTCTCGCTTCATTAGATTGGAATTCAAAAAACCATAAACCCGTAATTTGTTCAACTTGTAAATCTTTTGCTTTAATATAAAAATTTTCAATTTCACTAATCCCGCTTAAAAGATGACTTAAATCTATCGCTTTATCAACATCTCTAAATGTTTTACTATTCCAAACAAATAATTTAATTATTTTATTATATAAAGTAGTTTTTACATTTACCTTTATTTTTCCAGCAAGATCGTCTAATTGTAAACTATTTATACTAATCATTTTAATCTACTTTTATAATTACATATATCAGAACATTCATATTTTAATTTATGTAATAATCGTTTTAACTTTTTACGCTTATTAAAATATTCTTTATTTCCGAAATTATAAAGTTTTTTGGAATAATCAA
>CBDHHQ010000001.1:0-39502 GCA_965263475.1 Mariniblastus sp. | reverse complement strand
GAAAAACGGCAGTCGATCGATCGATTAACAGAAGTTTTGGAAACATCGGAAAAGCCACGGGAGATCATTGCTGCTGCTCGCGCTTTGATTGCTGCTGAAGCTCAAAACCAAACTGATGAACATAAAATCCTCGACAAATTGGCTGAGCGAAGAATCGCTGAACTGGATCAAGTTGCTGCCGAGCTCGGCCTTGACCAAGCTATTGTCGAAGGTATCGCCAACGAAGTCAGCGGAGATACTGGGGCGGCTGAAGTATGACGCAGCGAATCCACCTGACGACGAACGCGACAAAGACATTGAGCGAAAACGGGTTCAGCGGTCAAAGGCTGCTGAAGTCATGATTGGTGCTGTGGCAAACCCTGAACGAAGGGCGGCGTGTCTTGCGGATCCTGTTTTGTTTCTCAAGACCTACGGCATCGACGACCAGGGCAATCCGATATTTTACAACGACTTTGCCGAGCACCATTTGGCGATGATTCAAGCTATTCACAAACGGGCGATCAACGGCGGCGACAAAGCCATCGCTGCGCCTCGCGGTGATGGGAAGTCGACTGTCGCAATTTGGATGACTATTTTTGTTATCCTAGCCGGTCTGATTAGGTCGATCGTGGTCATTGCCGCAACTAGGAAACACGCGCAAAAACTGTTCAAGAAGATTAAACGGGCGTTCATGCGAAATGAATTGCTGATGGCTGATTTCCCTGAAATTGGCGATTGCGTTCGCGCGTTGGACGGAGCTCCACAGCGAGCCGCAAAACAGCATATCGCGGGCCAGCCGACAAACATCACTTGGACACAGGACGAAATTGTCTTTCCTGATGTTGTCGGTTCACCATACGGCGGCGTTCATGTGGCTTACTACGGCCTGGATTCGGCTATTCGTGGCGGTCGTTTTGAGTTTGCCCTGATTGATGATCCCGAGACGCGCGAGGTTGCCAGCGGTGAGCAGCACTGGCGCGTCGAGGAAATGATTGACAAAGACGTAGCAGGGCTGGCGGGACCGAACACAGCAATCAGTCGCGTTGTTCTGACCACGATTCAAAACCCGTATTGCTACTCAGCACGGGTTACAGACCGAACAATCAAACCGACATTTTCAGGTGACAGGTACGGCATGCTTTCCAAGTGGCCGGAAAACACCGAAATGTGGGATGAATACGTTTCAATTCGCCAAAAATGCCAAGCGGAGGGCGACAAGGACGGGCTCGAGGCGTTGCAGTTTTATATTGACAACCGGGAAGAGATGGAAAAGGGGGCCGTTGTCACGAATCCAGACCGGTTCAATCGCAGGCTGAATTCTGATGGCGAGCCTGTTGAAATATCAGCCTTGCAATCGTTTTTCAATCGCGTGGCTGACTGGGGCATGGATGCCGTGATGTCAGAGCTCCAGAACGATCCACAGGACAAAACAGCGGTTGAAACAGAACGGTTGACTGCGGGTGTTGTTCAGACGCGAGTCAGTGGTTTTGAGCGTGGTAAGCTGCCGGTTGACAGTGCAACTGTCACAATGGGGTTGGACCTTGGTGATCGTTATGGCCATTGGGTGAAAATTGCCTGGTTCGGAAATGCTGTTGGTGTCGTTATCGACTACGGCATTTTGGAAGTTCCAGGAATGGTTGGTAAAGCTAAGGTCAGTAGGAAGGCTCGAGAGCTGGCACTTTACAACGCGCTGCTTGGAATGCGCACACCAATACTCGCCGAAAATGCACCTGAGTTTTGCCTAATCGATGCCGGTGATGGAGATCACACAGAAACCGTGTATTCATTTGTAAGGGATGCCGGTGGGTCACCTTGGGCTGCTTCCAAAGGTTGGGACGCGGGCCGGTTTCGGATGCCTGCAGACTCTAACGACAAGCGACGAGTGTTTAATGAATGCTACGCAGCACTGAGGCCGCAGGATCGAATCTGGCTTTACAACGTAAACACGGAGTTTTGGAAGCACTGGCTTCAACAGCGATTTTTGACGCCAACATTCGATGACCAGCACCAATTTAATGACGGCTCGCTGTCTCTGTTTTCCAGCGACAACAAGAAAGAGCATCTGTCGTTTGCTCATCACATGGTTAGCGAAATGCGACAAGAGCGATTCATCGAAGGAAAAGGTATCGTGCGAAAATGGATGGAGCTATCGAGAAACAATCACTTCCTTGACGCTGCTGCATTGGCTTGCGCTGCTGCTGGCTGTGTGGGAGTTCGTTTACTGCCTAAAGCGGAACCGATCAGAACAACAATTGAACACAAACCAAGGCCGCGATTGCCGCGCCTCAAAACCCCATCAGGACGCCCGTTTCTACTTACGGAAAGATAAATGGCCAAAGCAAAAAAAACAAAACTGCCAACAGTTGTTGAAGATGTGATCGCGGTTGACACAGAATGCCAGGAGCAGCCGGTAACACCAGTTGAAGAACCAGCTTCGAGCGAAATGCCGGTCGTGATTGCGAAGGTCGAACTTCCCTTAGCTAAACTGCGCCATGGCTACGAGCCTCGCCGTTGTGATGTGACCAGCTTGAGCGGTGAGCAGCGGGTGACATTGCGAAAGCTAACCAATGGCCTGATTGCCAAAAAGGCCAAATTGGCGAACGGTCGAATAGTTGTGAAGCCCCAGGACGCCATTAAATGGCTACTTGAGCAGGTTTAACGAACTTCCGAACTTCCGAACTTCGGAACTTCGGAAAAACCGAATTTCCGAAACGGGTGATTGTTGCTTAATTAGCGGGCGTTACTGCGTATAACGTAAGCATGGCGAACGATTTACCAACCGTTGAAGCAGCATATCTTGACTACGCCGACTACGAAGAGGTCGGCAGTGTGTCACGCGCGAAATTGTTTGTGACGGCTGCAACTCGTCTTTTGTATCTGGCTGCTCAATCGGCAACGAATCAATCTTCCTCGTTTTCGTTTGACACTGATGCAATCAAGGAAGAGCGGCGGCGAGCTCGGGCTTACATTCAGGCCAATAACACTCGCTCGGGCGGTGGATCAACGCAAGTCAGTTACTACTCTGTGGATTATCGACGTTGAGCCGATTGCCTCAAAACATGGCATCCGCATTTGAAAAAGTGCGGAACGATTACGACATGAGCCGCGAAAGTCGGTTTGTGCGCCGTCGTACTGGCTTGGCTCCTCTTGGTGGAACTGCTGACTACCACTATCGAAACGAAACCGCCTACTATCGCGACATTGAAAAAGCTCGCGATATGGATCGAAACGATGCCATTGTTGGCCAAACGGTCGATCGAGCAGTCTCCAACATCATCCAGGACGGTTTTACACTTGACGTCAAGACTGGCGATGCTTCCGTTGATACTGAATTGAAAGCGATGTGGCTGGACTGGGCTTGTGATCCAAATCAATGCGACATCGCAGGCGAAATGTCATTCCACGACTACGAGCGGCACGTCATGCGATCAACCCTGGTCGATGGTGACAATGTCACAATCGGAACGCGCCAAGGAGCATTGCAGTTCTTTGAAGGGCACGCGATTCAAGCCACACGGCGACAGAAAAACATCGTCCTGGGCGTTGAGCTTAATTCGTATCGAAAGCGAATTAAGTACCACTTTAAGACGGATTCCATACAGCCCAACGGAGTCAGGACTAGCACCGAAGCACCTCGCAACGTTCGTGACTCAAGCGGAATGAGAACGCTTTTCCACATGTACAACGCAAAACGGGTCACTCAGACGCGAGGTGTAACTGCATTTGCGCCAGTCTTTGCACTTTGCGGAATGTTCGAAGACATCAACTTTGCAAAGCTGGTTCAGCAGCAGATCGTCAGTTGCTTTGCAATCTTTCGCGAGCAGACTGCTATGGGAGGTGATGGATCACCACCATCAACAGCCGGAGATGAGTTTGGCGACGTGGATTTCGTAACAACGGAATCGGGCACGCGGACAATCAAAGGTATTGCACCAGGCATGGAATTTGTTGGCAACCCAGGCGAAAAGCTTCAGGGGTTTTCACCAAATGTTCCAAACGCTGAGTTTTTCGACCATGTCAAGCTGATGTTACGGCTAATCAGCGTCAACCTTGGTTTGCCATTGAACGTGATGTTGATGGACTCTAGCGAATCATCGTACACGGGACATCGAGGCGCAAAACTTGAGGCGGTCAAAGGTTGGAAGCACAATCAGAACCAGTTAAAGCTTCGATTGCACACTCCAATCACGCATTGGAAGTTTCGGCAGTTTATTGATTCAGAGCCAGCGCTTAGAAACGCAGAACAACGGCTTGGCAAGCGAATATTCTCGCATCACTGGAACACACCCAGCTGGGAATCTGTTGACCCGATCAAAGACGCTCAAGCCGAGGCACTGGAACTGCAAAACGCATTGACCAGCCCCCGCCGTCTTCATGGCCGCAAAGGCCAAGACTGGGACGATGTGTCAACGGAAATGGTCGAAGACTACGCCATGGCAATCATCAAAGCCAAGCGTCAAGCGATGGAGATTAACGCGACAATTAAAGACGACCAACCAGTCCATTGGCGAGAACTCATGCCAATCGTGATGCCCAACGGCATCAAAATGGACCTGCAGGATCCGCAAGCATTGGCAATCGAACAGGAGAAAGCAAGTGCCTGACAACACAATTCAAATTGGCGCAATTGGCGCTGGCGAAAACCCATACACTGCCGAGATGTTCAAGGCCCAACTGGCTGAATGCGATGCGAGTGAACCGCTGATCCTTATCATCCACAGCGAAGGTGGATCAGTTCTTGAAGGGTTCGAGATCTTCAACACATTGCAAGAGTGGGAAGGCAAGAAAATTGCTCGGATTCGCGTTGCTGCTTTCTCAATTGCCAGCTACATCGCCATGGCTTGTGATGAAATCGAAATTGCCAACAACGGTTTTTTTATGATTCACAACCCCTACACAACGGTAGAGGGGGACGGAAAAGCTTTGCAAAAAAATGCCAAACTGCTTGACGAAATGAAGTCATCTATGGTGCAGGCCTATGCCGCGCGAACCGGTTTGTGTCAGGACGAAATCGAAACCATGATGGCCGAAGAGACGTTTATCGGTGCATCGCAAGCGATCGAGCTTGGTATGGCTGACCGTGTTATTGAAACAACTGTTCCGACAAGAGAACTACCGCGTAATCAAATGCCCGCGTTGGTTGCCGTTGCTATGTATGGCAAGGGAGATGCGAGCAAGGACCAGGCAAAAACGCCAGAAAGTGAACCTGAAATGAGTAGTACATCCCCCGTCGCTGCCTCGGTCAAGTCGATCAAGGCACGTTTCCCCAAAGCTTCGGATGCCTTTGTTGTCAAGTGCATGGAAAAAGAAATGGCCATGGAAGATGTTGGCGAAGAATACGCCAAGGCCATGGAAGAAGAAAACGAGGAACTGAAGGCCAAAGTTACCGCCATGGAAACGGAGCTTGAAGAACTTAAATCCAAGGCCATGGAAACCGAGACCGAGCCTATCCCGATGGCAACCGGTGCTGACCCTGTTGTCAATGCTGCTGCTGAAGCTGGCGACATCGACGCCTCGGCACAATGGAATGAGTTGGTGCAAAAACACAAAGCCTTGGGGAAGTCACCAGCTCAGGCTGTGATTGCTGCCAACCGCGAAAATCCAATTTTGCGACAGTCGTTAGTCGTAAAGTAACCCAAAACTAAACCTGACACACGGACAAAAACGAGGAACTAAACGATGTCGCAATTTGATGACACAGGATACAAAACCGTGACCTTGACCGAGGCAGTGGGGCAATACCTGCGAACCAATGCCGCTGGTGAGTTGTGCGGAATTACTGAACGCGGAATTGGTGTGGCAACTCGCGCTGGCGCGATTGGTGACAACGTCACTGTTGCGCTTCATAGTAAGCCAGGGACTGTAAAAGGTGTTGCGTCGGCTGCAATTTCGGTAGATGGAATTGTCTACTCCGCCGCCAGTGGAAAAATTGGCCCTTCGGCGTCAACCGCGTTTCCGCTGGGAATTGCACTTGAGGCAGCAACTGCCGACGGTGACGTAATTGAATACATGCCACTTGTCGGTGAAACCGCAGTGTCATAGCCAAGCCCTTGATCGGGCGCGGGGCGGATGGCCAGCCAAACCGCGTTTTTACTTACATATTCATTTTTCGATCAAGGGAGATTGGAAAGTGAAATGCCTTCACCATCTAGCAGTCTGGCAACACTGCGACCCGATTTGTCGTCGTTTTTTGAGTTCGACTTGGAAGCGGAAAAAGCGGGTTTTGTTGCTCAAAACGTGTTTCCTGTTGTCGAGGTTGCAAAAGCCTCGGGTAACTTTGGGAAAATCCCACTTGAGGAATTACTGCAAGAGCGAACCACAAAGCGAGCGCCCGGCGCTGGATACGCTCGCGGCAACTGGGAATTTGATGATTCGACCTTTTCGACCGTTGAGCATGGTGCTGAAGAGCCAGTCGACGACAACGAGGCCGAAGCATACCGCGACTACTTTGACGCGGAAGTTGTTTCGACAGCTCGGGCGTATGGTGCCGTTCTTCGCAACTATGAAAAGCGAGTTGCGGACGCTGTTTTCAATACGACGACCTGGACAGGATCAAGCTTGACCACGGCAGTCACAAACGAATGGGACGATGCGACAAACGCGGTTCCAATCACTGATGTTGAAGCAGCGGTCCAAAAGATTTATGACAATTCCGGGCTTTGGGCCAACGCATTGATTGTGAATCGAAAAGTGTTCCGCAACTTGCGAAACTGTGATTCCATCATCGACCGAATCAACTCGGCTGGCGCTGGAAACCCATCAAAGCCATCGGATGTAACGGTTCAGATGTTAGCAGCAATCTTCGACCTGGAAAACATCATTGTTGCGGGTGGAACTCGAAACACCGCTACCGAAGGGCAGTCAGCGACCCCTGGCCAGATTTGGTCTGGCGAGTATGCCATGGTCTGCAAAATTGCAACTGGCCCTGACATGCGTGAACCGTGCATTGGTCGAACCTTCCATTGGTCTGAAGATGGATCAAGCATCGGCGGAACGGTTGAAAGCTATCGTGACGAGCCAAAGCGTTCCGATGTCATTCGAGTTCGACACCAGACGGATGAGGTTATTCTGTACGCTGAAGCTGGCCACCTGCTGAGCAATATCACCACCTAATGAGGTCGCGTGATGCCCTCGCAGTTTGACAAGCGTTTCCAGTCCGCTGGTTTTCGGCGTCTCAAAACAGAGCATGCCGAGCCAGTGGTTTACAGGTTTCGGGCCGGTGGGTCTCGGTCGATCGATGCAATTATCGAACGCAATCCGCCAGCCATTTATGGAGCAGGCGGAGAAGTCGTCAACTTGTCGTTCATCATTCGAATCGACAACGACAGTTCCACAGGCGTTTTGTCAAGCGAGGTTGATACAGGTGGCGATCAGGTTGACCTGTTGAACGAACTGGGCGACACGGTTGCTCAGACAAAAACTGTCGAACGGTTGATTAGTCAAGACAGTGGAGTTGTTGTTCTGGGAATTCGTTGATGCCTACACCAGTAGTCGAACAAATCGCGGTCAAAGTCAAAACCAGGCTCGAAGCAATCACGACGGGCAATGGTTACGAACTTTCCGTTTCGAGTGTTGTTCGGCCAAAACGCATTGATGAAACCTCGCCAGCCAACAACCAGATTTACTTGACTCAGGAAACGGCTACGACCGTGACTGTGTACCAAGGGAATCCGGCAAAACACGAGTGGCAGCAACCGTTTCGAATCGCGTTAGGGTTGCGGCCAAGTGAAACGCTTGCCACAGCGTTGGATACGTTGCGAAACACGTTTTTTGCCGACGTTCAAAAAGCACTGGCACAGCCTACGACTGGCGATTGGTCACAGTGGGATGGCTTGGCAGTTCAGAGCAACCTTGGTTCTGCCGAATGGTACCTGGATGACGAGGGGGCCGAAGGCGGGTTGCATTTGATTTTGGATGTCATTTATCGAGTCCCTGAAAACGATCCCTACACGGTGGCAGCATGATTTTGCAAATGAATGCGGACCCAGTGATCAGGGATTTGGGAACACTTGTCAAAAACCTGCCCCGCGAAACAGCGATTGTTTCGGGCAAAACGGCAAGGCGGGGAAAATCAATTATTGCCAAGGACATTTCTAAGGAATTGGCGGTTCCTCAAAAGGTCGTTCGAAAGCAACTTGAAGTCGCCAAAACTGGCAAAACTGGCGCGACAACTACGTTGAAAAAGTCGTTTCGGATTCCACTTAAAAACTTCAAGGCAAGTCAGACCAGGGCGGGCGTTTCATATCGCATCAGCAAGCGAAAGGGCCGCAAAACGGTTCCTGGTGCGTTTATGGGGGCGAAACCAGGTGTGCCATCGCCACGGCTCAGCAATCACGTTTTCAAGCGTGTTGGAAAAGGACGCTTGCCCATTCGAAAACTGCATGGGCCATCGCCCTGGGGTGTGTTTGTCAAACGTCGCCGCACGCGGCCAGTGGGACAGCAAATTCACGCGGAACTACGAAAACAAATCAATGAGCGCCTGAGATATCGGGTGTTGAAATCACAGGGAGTCATTTGATGTTACTGAAAAAACAGCGTGTCTTGGCGATTGCCACGGAAACGACAATTGGAACTGCGCCATCGCTGTCGGCCAGCAATGCGGCGTTGAACGCCTACGACGTGATGATTCAGCCGAACATCGACAGCGAACAGCGACCGCGTCAGGGTAGCTTTGGCGGCCTCAAGTCGATTCCAGGACTTCGCATCGGCACTGCCACGTTTCGAACCGAGGTTTACGGTGACGGTGCTGGTGGGGTTCCCCTGTGGGCCTCGGTTCTTTTGCCTGCCTGTGGTTGGGTGGATTCGGCCAACACATTTTCGCCAACGACCGAGGCACCGGGATCAAACGTCAAGACGATAACCATTGCCAGTTATCAGGCCGGTCGGCGAAAGATGCTGACCGGGGCAATGGGAACTTTCACGATGACCTTTCCCAGTGGAAAACCAGCATTTATTGAGTGGACGTTCACTGGGATTTGGAACACACCAACAGACACCGCGATTCTGTCGCCAACCTATCCGACAGTAATTCCACCTCGTTTTGCATCCTCGACATTTACGGTCGGCGGTTCAAACCCCGGTTGCATCGAACAAATCACAATTGACGCCGGAAACAACGTCATTGCTCGCCCCTGCCCTACAACCGCGTCAGGTATTGAATCCGGCTTGGTTACTGACCGAAACGTCGTGGGCCAGATGAATCCCGAATCGAAGCTGGTCGCCGGGGATGATGTCTACGGCGACTTCCTGAGCAGTGCCGAGTCTGTGTTGTCAATCGTTCTGGCTGATTCAGCCGACACAATTACGTTTGCAGCTCCGAAGCTCCAGTACAACGTGCCGCAGGAAGGCGATCGCGAAGGAACGGAAATCGACGATATCCCGTTCCAGCTTAACCCAAGCAGCGGCGACGATGAACTGACGATCAATTTTAACGCGACATAACGATGAAACGTGGACTTTTGGTGCTCATTGTGTTCGCCCTGATTGTCGCGTTAATAACATTTTTACTTCAACTTTAGCGAGGCACCCACCATGCCAATGAAATGCAAGCCAGGCGGCAAGATCACTGTTTGTCTGGAATGTGACAAGGATGATCCAGTTGAGACTCGTACGGTCTTTTATGGTCGTGTGTTGTCGATGTCCGAATCGCTGGAAATCGACGAACGGATGAAAAACACAGAGTTTGACACGGCTAAGGAAATCCTTGAAGACCGGGTCAAGTTGCTTTTGGAAAACCTTGTCGATCCTGGATGGAAAAACCTTGATTGCACTTTTGACAAGGCTGACCCCAAACCGCTGATGGACACCCTCACCCAACAAGAAACGGTCGAACTGATTCGCGCCATTCAGTACGGAAACACAACCACGGAGGAAGAAAAAAAAAGCTGAGATTGATTGCTATGATTAGGCAAGGGCGACTTTGCCGCGATTGCACAGGGAGTAAATGTTTCGACAAAGGGACCGACGCAGAACCGCTCCAAATCGAGTGCCCAAACTGCCAAGGCCGCGATTGCTCAAAGTGCGTTGGCGGATACGTCAAAATCGACGGTTGCCCAAATGCCTACTGCCGCGATCTGTCACCAATAGTTGATTTGGTTGGATTGTTTCAAAACGGAATTCCGCCTGTGGGTGGTGGGTCGCTTGATCAGGCCAAATGGTTCATTGATGTCGCAAACCAATTAAAACACGACGAGGATACGCTTAAAGCTGAAAAGTACCGATGACCAAGGAAAGCATTCAATACATCATTGACGCCGAAGACCGCGCCACCGCTAAGTTTCGAAAGACACAGGACTCGATTCGACAAAACGTGCGCGAGGTCAAGGACCTGGGCGACCGGTCAAGTGCGTCGGCTGACTTGGTCGAATCGCTTGCCAATCAACTTGGCGGCGGCATGTTTGCTGATGCGGCTGGGCAGATTGCAATGCTGTCGGATCGAATGAATCAGTTTTCGGAGGTCATGGAAGCGGGAAAAGGCGGGGTGTTGGCTTTCAAGGCGGGATTGGTAGCAACTGCTGGTGTGATTGGGTTCGAAGTTGGTAAGTCGCTTGGTGAACTGGTATTTCAAACTGAATCATTTACCAAAAAGCTGCAGCAAGCGAGAAGTGAAGCAAAAAAATTAGGTCAAGACCTGGCTGAGGCGTTTACTCGTCAATTTACTGTGAATGATATGTTTGCTGAATCGGACGAGGAAAGATTGCGTCGAATTGGACGAGAAATTTCGTCAATTTCTGACAGAATCCAGCAGCGACAAAAAGAAATTGATGAATTAGATCGCACTGCATTTGGAGAGATTGTTAGTCCCGGTGCCAAAATAAAAGACTTTTCATTTTTTGATTTGCTCAACCCTGGAACTTCGGCGCAATCGGTCACAGACAAGTTTAACACCGATTTAATAGAGTCCAAGAAAATCGCTCAAGACCAAGACCAGCAAGCGCTGGAGATTCTAAAACAGCAAAACATTGAACTTCGACGACAAACAGGAGAGCGGCAAAAGGCAATTGAAGCGGCGGAAAATGCCAAACGACTAGAGCAAGAGCGAAAGCAACAACTCGAACAACTTGGGAAGCAGTTTGGCGATCAAATTGGGTCAGCATTCAAGCGAATCGATCAGCTTCGAAAACAGCAAGCGGACGATTTGAAAAACAGGCTTCGCAAGGAGATTGCAGCGAGTCGCAACGAATTAAGGTCATTGCAAGGCAGTCGTGAATCGACTGTGCAGTCTTTGGCAAGCTCACTCCAGGCGGGACCATCACAAAGATTCGTTACAGGCCAAGCCGCGTCGGAGTTTAAGAAAACCGAAGAGGCGATCTTGCTTGAGCGGCAAGTGAAACAACTTGAAAGGGCCGAATCTATCGCCCAACGCACTCAGGAGATATTGCAGGAAATTGAACGCAAGCAGAATCAAATCAGGACGGTAACTTTCTGATGGCCAGCAGCTACGACGTTAAATATTCCCTGAACGGATCTGCAGGAACAAACCTTGATGATGAGGGGTTTGTTTCCGGCGATGTGTCGAGATCTTTTACTATCGCACTCTCGGATGTTGGGTCAAATGACAATGAATTAACCGTTCGGGTTGAATGTCAGCGACAAGGACTAATTAAACGAGAGGGCGAGGTCCACCCTAACAACTTTTTGTATCGCTGTGTCGGGGTTGATGTTCGGCAAGTATCGCCTTTGTTTTATGAGGGGGCGGAACGCTACGCAGCACAACCAAGGCCACAAAACGAACCTGAAGATGAAGCAGCCGCGCCATGGTCGCAACCAACAAAGCTGGATTTTTCAACCGCCAAAACATCAGAGCCAACAGACGTTGACGCAAATGGCCAGCCTATTCGAAATAATGGAACTGATGAGCCGATTGAAGGCGTCACGCGGCAGGTGTCAGACTTGGTCATTACCGCATCGAAGGCCTTCTTGAACTATCAACCAGCGTCAAACTATTTATTCTACGACAAAGTCAACAGTTCACCGTTCTTTGGGTTTCCAGCAGGGACGATCAAGGTTGACGACATAAGTGCGAAAGCGAACTACCACAACAACCAACTTTACCACACAGTCACCACAAAGTTTTTGGCGAGGCGTCCGTTTTTGGTTCCAGCATCCGAAGCGTGGTATCAGCGAATCGCGGTTCGCGGATTCTACGAAGTTAAGTTTGCTTTGATCGGACAAGGCGGAACAGCCTCTGAAGTGCTTCGAGCGGTTGACGGAGAAAACAATCCTGTTTCGACTCCAGTTTATCTCAATAAAGATACAGGCGAACGAATTCCGCCAGGCAGTTCAATTCAATTTCGAACCATTCAAATCTACGAATCAACGGATCTCAATCAAATAGGATACTGACATGGCTGATGAACTCACAATTACTTGCAACGCGGCATTGAAGATTGCTACGTCGCCAACGACATTGAACCTTTCAACGCCTGCCAACTCTTTGACATTCAGCCCGTCAACCGTCAAAGGAAGTTATTTCACGGTCGCTGTAGGTACAAGCGAGGAATCGATTTCTTTTGGTGATATCACACCTGGCGTCATCATGTTGCAGAATCTTGACACTACCAACTACGTCGAATACACCACGGTTTCAGGTGACTATGACTTGCGATTGTCGGCCAATGGTGGAAAGGCGCTGATTGAGTTTTCAAGCAGTCAAACACTGTACATGAAGGCCAATAGTGCCGAGTGCAACGTCCTTGTCTTTGTTTCGAATGCCTAATGGTTCGTCCAGTCAACCTTGATGAAGCAGTAGCCGAACAACTCGTCAAGGACTTGAAACAGCGGCAAAACAATCGCAATTCAGCGACACCAACCACGCGCACGCCAATCGTGATGCCATCGCTGTCGTATACCGTTAGGAACGATTCAACTTCGACAGTTCCGGCCTATGGCTGCATGAAGATGACAGGCGCTGAACTTGATCCAAACACCAATCGGTATGTGATTTCCATTTCAAAGCCCGATGGCATTGGTGGATCGTACCTGTTTAATAATGAGTTTGAGATTGCCCCGAACACGCTTGGCCAAGGCTTTACGGATATTGTCAAAGCCTACTACCAACCGGGACTTTCGGTCGCCTTTGGTCAATACCTTGGACCGGAAACAGATTGGTTTCTGGAGTCGGCAAGCTTCCCCGCGTTAATGGTAATTGGCGATCTTGGCAATGCAATTTGCTTCGGGCAAGTCAACCGAGGTTGGCCTGTAAGGCATCGTGTAAAACCACAGAACAACGTTGAGGTTGGACAGTCTGGGCTTTGCACGTTCTACCAAGGAAACCCGCTTGTAGCCACATCGCAACAGGCGTCAGTTCTGCTTGATTGGGAGGCGGGAGACGAGCAGGTGTCGGCAAACAAGGAAGCAACAGCAGAATTTTTGTGGCACGATCAAGTCTGGCGCTTTTCTTCCGCCGAGTGCGAAGATGATGAAGAACCACCAAGTAAGGTCACGGTTTCAGACGACACCAGCACGCCGGGAAGCAGTTCAACGGCGGCGGCTCATATCAACCAAGATGGTGTCTTCATCAATCAAGGCGGCACATTCACGAACGTCACCGCCCCACCACCATGAGAAAACGAGGAACAATATCGAGGTGTTGCTGCCATCAATCAAGCGGCGCGGGAATCTGCATGGACGCCTGTGTTTATGACTGGAATGGCGAACCACCGTCAACTGATGGACGAGAACAGTTTTATCAAATTGGTTTAGGTAGCAACTTTTTACAAGCGTGGAAAGATGCCTATCAAAATGGGGATTGGCTGTCGACGGGCTATTTTGGTCAGAACGGAAGTTTTGCTGCTGGTTCTGAGCGTGGGCACTCGCTGGCCAAGTTGTTCGACTTCGATTATCGAACATTTGGAACCTACACGTTTGAATGTCGGTCGACTGTTCCATTTGGTGGGAGTCGTAGGTACACGCAAACATTTGGCCAAATTTATAACGGAGGTCCTGCGTTTAATGGACACCTAACCCCGTCCAATATTGTCAGGCACGTTGGACCGCATCAGATTCTCGTGGACAATTTATTGACCAATATTCCGGGGCGAGTATTTATTGGTAGCGATCCAACACCAATCGAGGTCGGCGACCAGGTAATAATCAGACTTGAGACGACTCAAGACGGAGCGATAGAAACACGCTTGGTCGGTGGGGCTGTGTTTGATCAAACTGACAATGTCGGTTTTACCGGGTGTCAGGATCTCATTAAGCTAAACATCGAGGTCTTTATTAACGGAGTTTCAAAACAAACGGTGTCGGTTGTTGGTGCTTTTTTTGGAAAGGTTTGCTTTGCCTATCAGCCAGTTATGTCAGGTTACGAACCTTTGAATGGGCTTTTACCTGTCCCCGTAAATCCGCAAGTCGATAACATGGTGATTTCGGTGGTTTAGGTGTCCGCGATAATACAGCAAACTTGAATTAGGTACGCAAATCCTTTGAGCAGCATAGCATTCAAGAATCCAAGACACACGCCTCCAATCAACCCAACAACACCAGATGTAATCAACCTGTTGATATTGTCAAACGGTGCAGAAGTTTGAATAACTCCAGCGGTAAAGCCGATTGCCACAACTACAAAAACAAACGATGCAATAAAATGAAGTTGGCGAGCAAACTTAAATGCGTTTGACACAAGCTTTTCGTCACTTTCAGACAATCCTTGCTCCGTTTGAACCACAGTCGGATTCACGGCATGGTGTAGCAGTGAAAGCTGAGATTGTGAAAGAGCAATCGCCTTATGACAATTTGGGCAAGACACATGCCCGCCCTGAAGATACTTTCGAGCAAATAGTTCTTGTTTATGCTCAGGAATTGTTGCCGAAAAATTACAAAGCTGACATTCGATGTGAAATGGTGGCATGGCCAGTTTCGGATCAGGAAGAGAGGCGGAGTAATTCCACATTCGACCAAACTGCAACGACCTTGGCAACTATTTGCTTTCTGCCTGATCTGTCACACACCAAGCCTACCTTGTCAACTTTTGAGTATTAGGCAAGTTGGCCGACCTAACGTGTCCGCTAAACGGAAAACCATGATAGCAAGTTGATTTTACGGTTCGCGCAAACCTTGGTGGCAAAGACAAACTGATTCCGAACAGTTTGCGCTTTCGCCTCGTATTCCCCGTGCTTTCACGGATCGGTTTGGGCACGGCTGATTCACTTCCTCTTGTCTCTTGGTGCCAGCAATGTTGCAATTTCTTAAAAAACCGATAGATTTGACAAATATCGAAAAAGCAGCGGACGACCGGGTTGGCCCCCGGCAAGCCGTAGCTTCTTCCCCCCGGCAATAGCGACAACTATTGAAAGGAGTCCCCGCTTGTTTCTTATCACGCGCGGTCGAATTCGACCACCCTGAATTTCATGAACGGGTTGAGACACGAAAAAACCGCCCAGGCGGCAACCTGCACGGTTCTTAGTGTCTTAATTCAAAGGTCCAAAAGAATGGGCCTGCAATTTTCGTTTGATCTTTGGGTGGAATTTCTTGGCAGAAGTCACTCATCGATCTATCCAAATCTTTTACACCCCGAGGGAGTGTGCAGGCCCATTGTGCGCAAACTCGGAGGCCAGTTCAAGGCAAATCCGATGGATCAACAGGAATTTTTGACCGATTATTCCAAAGCATGTAATTTGCAAGAGAAAGCTGAAAAATTGCTTGCTGAGGCCCGAAACCAACAAAAACAAATTGAAGTCAGAATGCGAATGGTCGCGGCTATCCCCCAATCAAGCCAGTCAAACAACAAAAATGAAATCGCCGATTTTGTCGAAAAAAATGAACGAATTCTAAGCAAAGCGGAACTCGTGTTTTTGTCCCGCTCAAAACGTTCAACTGCCGAAGTCGCCGAACATCTCGGACTGGACATTTCAACAGTCACAAGGCAACGAGACAAATACCCACACGAAAAACAGGGCAGGACGTATTTGTTCTGTACGCTTTCGATAGTCAAATCCTTTTATGTCAAAACCTCGTAAGCAAAAAAACGGCACATTTACCTTGATGGTGCAATTCGAGAGGCGGCGAAAGCAGCTCACCCTCGGTCGCATTTCATCAAGGGAAGCCAATGCTTTCGCGGGGAATATCGATCGACTGGTCGACTGCATTCGATACGGGATGCCACTGCCGGCCGATTTGTCGATTTGGGTCAACGGACTCGGCAAGATTCACCAACAACAACTCGTCGAAATTGGCTTGCTGTCTGGATCCGCAGCCAACATGACCATCAAGGAGCTGCTCGAAAAGTTTCTGGAACACTACGAGGCAAGAACCGACGTCACCAAATCAACCAAGAAAAAGATTAGCTCAACACTGAAAAGCCGAGTCCAGAAGATTGAAAAGCGAAAACTGTCGGAGATCGAACCTCAGAAGCCGTCGACCAGGCGAAACGCCAAGCCGGTTTATTCAGCTGAAGCGACCAAAATTCTGACTGATTTCAATTCATGGCAGCGGAATTTCTACGCTCAGGCAACATGGTCCCGGGATAACAAGCTATTGCGATCAGTCGGCAATTTCGCGGTTGAACACGGGTATTGCGATTTTAACCCGTTTTCCATGCTTCCATCAAAATCGATGGTAAACGACGAGCGAAACCAATACATCGAGGTTTCGACGGTCATTGACGTGATCGAGTCTTGCCTGCATCCAGACACGCGGCTTGCGTTGGCGCTGGCCAGATTTGCAGCGTTTCGAATTGTCAGCGAGGTTCGGACCTTGAAATGGGAGCATGTGGACTTTGAAAACAACCAACTTCGAATCCTGGACAGCAAACGGCAGAAAATGCGGTCGATGCCCTTGTTTGACAATATCCGCGAAGCGTTGGAGGTCCAGCGCGAATACACCGGAAACGATCGATTTGTGGCAAGTTCCCATCTTCGCCAGCGGTCGTCCGACTCGGACAACTACAACCGGATCAAGGCCGCGATTCGACGGGCAGGCCTCAAGCAGTGGGACCGATTGCGGCAAAACCTACGTTCAAGCTGTGAAAACGATCTCTTAGAGCTCTTCCCCGAAAGAATGGTCACAGTTTGGGTTGGCCACACCATTCGAGTCAGCCGGGACCATTACCAAAAGCAGCGTCAATCATCGATCGATTCCGCGATCGAACGCGCTCGAGCCAATGGGCTTATGTCTTAACCGAATTGTCAAAGATCGATCTTGTGCGCCCAAAAAACGCAATTTGTGAATGTTGTTCACTGCGCGCAAAACGCACAAAAAACCGTGTTCCCCAAAAGTCGAGTTCGCAAGGAACTCTGCGTGTCAAACGCTTGGAAGTGAGCCAATTTCCGAAAACGGGGCATTTTTGGATGCAGAATAAGCCGTTTAACTATGCATGAACTTTGCAAAATAAAAAACTTTTCACCCGTGTTTTGGACCTACAATGGGCGCTGAGGGACTAATTAGGCGTCTATTTCCAAGTAAAAACGCATGCCTTGTGCGCTTTGGCTGCGTTGCATAGTTCGTGGGGAGGCCGCTGAACTATGCACGAACTCTGCACGGGTTTGAGGGAGGTTAAGTTTTTTCTCGTCGATGATCAACAAATCAACACAACGGGTCGCGACACTATCGAGACCCGTTTTTTATTTGGACCCGGCAGAATCATCGACCTGCCGGGTTTTTTTGTGGACTGATGATGAGCGCAAGGCAAAAGCAACACCACAACACCAACTACCAGCTTTGGAAACGGTTGAACGAGGCCATGCCAGGTCTCTTTGATATGGTCGAGCCAAAACCATTGGCGGTAGGTTTTCGCGAGTTTGTCATTGCTGGCTTCCCTGATGTTCCCACAAAGCAGGTTAAACGTTTTTTTCGGTGGTGGTGTCACCGCTCGAGATACATCGAAGCACTGGCGCAATCTGGTGCAGTGCGAATGAAGCACGACGGGACTGAGGCTGGCCCTGTTTCAAGCAAGGATCGGATTCAGGCGCTGGCTGAAATCTCTCGTCATAACCAACGGCTCCAGGAGGCAAGGTGATGGTGGCAAAGGTAGACCCAACGCAAACGCTACGGCGAGTTTCACAGCGGCTGTCAAAAGCATTTCGGGAGTGTGGTGTTGAAGAGACGCCAAGTTGTATTGCAGATGCACTTTTAATTCAGTGCGGAAATGAAACTTGGTATGCGATCCACAACGGCAATGAGTATTTGGATGGCAATCGACCGCTTACGGAACTGTTGATGGAGGTAAAGGGCCTGCACAACGTTCAAGCCGAGCATGCCACACCAGAGAAATCGTGTCCTCCTCAGGGCGGTTCGCTCCAGAGTCTCTGGTGTGGCTTTTTGCTTACCTGTGTGTCCGTTTGGTTTTTGTTGAGTGGCGCGGAGGTCGAGTGATGGCGAGGTCTTACGAACCAATCAAGCCTGGTCAAGCCGTTCGTTCTGGCGATCAAGTTTGGTGCGACAGCACGAGGGCGTGGCTAGTCGTTGGGTTTCAAACAGTTGCGATGAAAGACGGCAAGAAATATCGACGGGAGTTGCCACCTGATCCTGATGCCGTGCTGACTGACGAGGAATGGCGGGACAAGTACGGACGCAACCCAAATGGAACCGGCGTTTGTCGGAACGGAACAGAAGTTATAGCCCCAACTTGGTAGGAACTAATGACACTAATTTTGTTAAATGAAATCAAGAATCTGGACACTGAGTACGAGCCCGAGTCGGTCGATCTGGTGTCGGAATATTGGCAACCAGAACAGCAGGGTGAGTCAAAACGAATGGTGTTTTGGACTATCGAGTCTCGCAAGTGTCTTGACCAGCAAGGCAATCAAATTGAACTGGACTGTGTGGTCTTTATTGTCCCTGGAGGGGACGGAAAACATCAGACATTTGTGAACGGCTCCAAGCGACTTGTTGGTGTGTTTGAAGGTGGCGAGGTCAAGCAGGGTACACCAGTCGAAGTTACCTATCGCGGCAAGAAAAAGAACCGCACAAATTCAAACATGTCCGACCATTGGTCAGTCGTCACACTCAAGGCAAAGGTGTCGAAATGATGGATTTGCATTCACTCGAAGTAGATTCGGAACTTGCCGATCCCGAATCGAAACGCGAGGAATGGATGGCACAACGTGCGGGCCGATTTACCTGTTCGAGGTTTGGCGATCTGATGCAGCGCGACAAGTCAAAGGACTTTAATTCGTTTGGCCAAAAAGCAATGGCTTATCTTCGGCAGAAGTATGCTGAAAAGCTTGGCTCATTCCACAGCTTTGATGCAAGTTCGTTGCGATGGGGTCGTGATAACGAAGCCGCAGCAATAGTGGCATACGAGGAAACGACTGGGCGTCTGGTTGACTCCGAACCTCATCGGTTGCTTGTACATCCAGAAGCGGATTTCATCGCCGGAACACCTGATGGTCTGGTTTACACCGATGGAACGCTTGAGGTTAAGTGTCCATTCAATCCGGCGGAGCACATTCAAACGCTGCTTTTGGGTGAGGTTCCAAAGCAATACGAATGGCAGGTCCACGGACACATGCTGGTGACAAACCGTCGGTGGTGTGACTTTGTCAGCTTTGACCCTCGAATGGATCCAGAGGAGCCAAGGAGACTGCTGATCATTCGGGTAAACCGAGATGAGGACAAGCTTAAAAAGTTGAAGGCACGGCTTGAACTGGCACACAAAAAGCTAACCGAAATGATGGGAGGTTAGTCGTGGCAGGTTCCCTTGCAAACATCTCGAAGGCTCGGCAAGCATTGTCTCAGGCAAAGTCACTCGAAGACGTGTTGCAGATTCGCGACCAAGCGAAGGCTGTGGAGACGTACTGTCGAGCCGCAAGGGAAACGCTGGAGCTTCAAAACCAAGCAGCTGAAATTAAAGTACGTGCCGAGCGAAAAGCTGGTGAGTTAATTGCAAAAATGGATAAACGAAGGAGCAATCAGTACAGGAAAAAAATGCAGGGTTCCACTATGGAACCCTGCACTAAGGGAGCGAAACTTCAAGAGATTGGGGTTAGTAAAAGCCAGGCTTTCCGTCTCGAGTCGATGGCGGCAGTTCCTGAGGAAGTGTTTGAGCAAATTGCCGATGCCACGAAAGCCACTGAAGAAGGTCGAGAGATCACATCGTCGCAGGTTCAGAAAATAGGCCGGCAAGTCAAAAAAGGCGGCGTTCATGTGGCTAATAATTCAGGTGAGTCAGAGTGGTACACGCCCAAAAAATACATAGTTGCTGCCCGTGAGGTTCTTGAGGAAATCGAACTGGACCCAGCGTCAAGCAAGGTGGCTCAGAAGACAGTTTTCGCGAGCAAGTTTTACACAAAACAAGATGATGGGCTGAGCAAAGAATGGCGTGGTAACGTCTGGATGAATCCGCCGTATGGCAAAAAGATCATTGAGCAGTTTATTTCAAAACTTTGCTCTTCATTTGAAACCGGCCAGGTGCCCGAGGCGATCGTACTGGTAAATAACGCGACCGAAACAGAGTGGTTTCACGCCATCGCGTCATACGCATCTGGCATTTGCTTCCCTAAAGGCAGGATAAAGTTCAACAACAGTTTAGGTGTCCCTGCGGATTCACCGCTACAAGGGCAGGCTTTCTTCTATCTTGGCAATAACTTTGAGAAGTTTGAGCAGGAATTCTCTCAGTTCGGGATCTGCATGGAGTGTTGCCATGCATAAAGAACAAATATTGTCAGGGGCTCAACTACAGAACCAGAGCAAGTCTTCAAGGTGTCTTGCCGCAGTGCTCGCATGCTTGAAGTCAAAAGACATTTGCGACAACAAAGATGATTTGGTGCCAATCAGCCACAGATTCAGTATCTATGTAAAGACCCTTCGGGAGCAAGGACACCAAATCGAATCATTTAGTCGTGGTGGTCGAACGAAAACGAGGTACGTCGGATTTGAGGAGAGATTCGACACAACTGGTCTGAAAGAGTCCTACTACCAAACCGCACACTGGCGAAGAAAGCGACAAGAGCGCCTAGAGTTTGATGACTACCGATGTTGTCATTGTCGCTCAACGTATGAACTGCAAGTTCATCATTGGTGTTACGACCTTTTTAACGAGGATATTGAAGATTTGAGTACGCTTTGCCGCGTTTGCCATGAGAAGCTGCATGCCTATGAACAAGTTTCAATTGCGTTCCCAAGATCTGTAGATAGACAGACGTACGAAAGACTAAAGGAGCAAGTCAACCGAACAAAAGAGTTGGAGAAAGCAAACAAAAAAGGTCTTCTTTTTGAACTGAGTGGAATGCGAACTGGGGATGTTGATGGCTAAGAACACGCCTGCATTTCAGTTTTACCCAAGCGACTTTTTGGGTGGCACGGATTTCATGTCGGCAACTGCTGTCGGCATTTACATCCGATTGATGTGCCGCATTTGGATCGCTGGCGGATCAGTCCCGTACTGCACGGAGAGGCTGTCTGCTGTCTGTATGGTTTCGGAAGCTGAATTTAAGTCGTACTGGCCTGAGCTTGAACCCAAGTTCCAAATCGAAGACGGCAGGTTAACGCAACCGCGTCTAAGCGCTGAGATTACTGCAATCCAGCATCGATCAGAAGTGAACTCGGAAAATGGCAAAAAGGGCGGTCGACCTAAAAAAAGCGAAACGAAACCGAATGGAAAGCGAACACAAAAGCGAAATGAAAGCAAAGTAAAAGCAAGCGCCTTGAAGTATGAAGATAGAAGATTGAAGGATGAAGATTTGAAAACTGAAGACTGGGAATTTCCGCGCGAGGATTGGGACCGCCCCGACGTTCGCGAGGCCTTGTCGGGCTTTGAGGCCATGCGAAAGCGAATCAAAAAGCCGATACGGTCCCGAAGATCGACTTCGAAAATCTTCAAGAATTTTGATTCGCCAGAGCATTTGATTGCCGTTGCTGAGATTTGCGAGGCCAACGAATGGCAAGGGTTGAAACCGGAGTACGCGATTAAGCCAACTAGTAAAAAAACCCGTAGCCACGGCCAAGAATCACTTTTGAACGGAATGCGAGCGCTGGGGGTGGATGATGACTAACGGCGACAAAAAGCAGTTTTTGATTGCACTCGCCACGCTTGCTGAGTTGTTTCAGAAGACGCTGTCGGATGCGGTTCAGTTGGCCTATTGGACGGCTTTGGAGGATTTGACCTTGGAGCAATATCAGACATCAGTGGCAACGGCGATGAAGCGTTGCAGGTGGTTTCCGAAGCCGGTCGAGCTTCGCGAGTTCGTTGAAACTTCGGTTGAGGTGCGAGCCCTGGAGGCATGGAAAAACGTGATGGCCCATGCCAACGTCAAAACGCTCACCAGGACACAGGGGCTTGACCTTGGCGATCCAGCTGCCAACGCAGCATTGAGATCGGTTGGAGGGGTCCAGCATCTGGCACAGGGCACTGACAGCGAACACGAGAAGTTCACGCGGCCTCGTTTTATCCAAGCGTTTGAAGCATTTGCTCAAGCTGACCACATCGGCCAAAGCGGAATGATGCTCAAGTGCGGTGGTCAGGGAAGCCCCGTCGTTTTGAATGGCGGCGTCAAGTCAATTGGAGTCGATTCAGACCCATTGGTGTCTGGCTTGGCTGAGCAGTTGAGGATTGAAACTAATGTCTAAACCAAAACCAAAATGGACTCTCTCTAAATTTTTCGAGCGTTGGTACGTCGGCCAAGCAACCACCACGCGAAGCCGGAAACCTGCTGGCGATAAAACAATCGCGTCACGCCGCGTTGGCGTCCGCTATTGGACTGAGTTGATGGCGACGAAAAAGCGACCAGAGGGACCGCGGCTAAACGAAATCACGGTCGACCACCTTGAACAATTCAGGGATCGGTTGCGAACTGTGACCTACCAGCGACACACCAACAGCGCTGAGCGCCAGCTGTCTGAATCAACCCAGTTTGCAAGATTCACAGACGTTGTGATTCTGCTTTCTGCGGCAGGCCCAATCGATGGAAATCGTATCCGTGCTGGAGTGCTTGAATCGGTCCCTCGGCTTTACCGCCAGGGGCCGGTTCACTTCCCAAAGGAGACTTGGACGCTCGATGAGATGCGGCAAGTCGCTGAGTCGATCGACACGTTCGAGACCAAGACAGACAACATCGACCGCTATCGTGACTTGGCTCGGGCTTGGCTGGCGTTACTGTTCTATTCGGGCCATCGAGCATCGACGTACAAGGTCATTGGCAGCGATGACCTGGTTGAAACACGTCCAGATGCTTGGTTCATCGACATCAAGAAATCAGTGAAGACGGGCAAGGCCGATCGGGTTGCCGTTCACCCACAACTGCTGGAACTGCTGAAACGTTGCGGCGAGGGTTCACCGATCATCAACTGGCCGTTTGGCTATCGCCGATTGTACGACCATTTCAAAGCGTGGCAGATTCACGCCGGTTTGCCTAAAAATCGAATCTTTGGACCACAAGCAATGAGACGTTTGAACGCTCAGGTGATGTTGTCGCTTGGGGTCGATCAGGCTCAAGCCGCGGCTTCGAATTCGCTTGGTCATTCGTCAGTGTCGATGACCGCTGGCCACTACGCAGACGCAAAGAACACGTTTCGATTGATGATGCCTGACCTGTTTGTCGGTGCATCGATAGCAGGATAGGACCACATTTTGGATCTGCTGATTGCAGATATTGCACACAAGTATGAAACCAAAAATCGACATTTCGAACGTTCGACCCAGCTTTGAACAAGACGGAATTATGGTCATAAACGAGCGGTGCGAATCCGTGCTGGCGTCGATGGACGATTCAAGCGTTGATTTGATCGCGACCGATCCGCCGTATTTTAAAGTGAAAGGCGATTGGTGGGACCGGCAGTGGGATAATCCAGAAGCGTTTTTGGCGTGGATGGGCGAACTGTGTGATGAGTGGCGACGGGTGTTGAAGCCGAACGGTAGCTTGTACGTGTTCGCGTCACCGCAGATGAGCCATGCAGTCGAGACGGAAGTGCGGAGACGGTTCACCGTGTTGACCAACATCCGGTGGCGAAAGCCGCCATTCAGTACGAAAGCGGAAATGTTTGACAAAGACGAATTGCGGGCACCGTTCCCGGCATCCGAGACGATCATCTTCGCGGAGCATTACGGAAGCGACGATGGAGCAATGGCCGATGCGGGTTACATGTCGGCATGTGAGGCAACGAAGCGGGCCGTGATCGGAGATTATCTGCGGGCAGAGTTTGAGCGGGCAGGCGTGACGAACAAACAGGTAGCGGCGTTGTTTCCGTCGAAGACGGGCGGGCTGACTGGGTGCGTGTCAAATTGGTTACTGGGTGCAAACGTACCGACGCCGGAACAATACGAAGCGATTAGGAATCACCTAAACGCCTTGAACGGCGAGCAATACCTTCGTCGTGAGTACGAAGACCTTCGTCGTGAGTACGAAGACCTGCGACGACCTTTCAACGCCAGCGAGAACCGACCATATACAGACGTTTGGGATTACGCGACGGTCAGCAATTACCCCGGAAAGCATCCATGCGAAAAGCCGCTGGCGATGATGGAACACATCGTTGAGACAAGCAGCAGGCCGGGTGCGTTGGTATTGGATTGTTTCGCGGGTTCAGGTGTCGTCGGTGAAGCGTGCCGCAACTTTGGGCGGCGTGCGATCCTGTGCGAAGTCGATGAACGATGGTACAGAAAAATATCGTCACGCATTGGGCAACGTTCGCTCTTTGCTGGATAACGCTGAAATGACACCTATACACCATAAAGAGGCTAGCTAAATGCTGAAAAAACGGATTGAAAAAGCACTGAAGAAAGAGCGTGGGATGCGTCTTTCGATGTTCGAGGTCCAGTCATTGGCGGCTCATTTGGGACTCGGCGTGTGGCGTGGCAGCAAGCAGGCTGCAAAACGCAAGAAGATCGTGAAGCCAGAAAAGCGTGATCCGATCAAAGTCCACATTCGATGGATGATTCGGCGAGACATGCCTGAAGTATTGGCTATTGAAAAAGATGGATTTGAGTTTCCTCGGCTAGAGGAAGACTTTCTACAGTGCCTTAGACAGCGCAACTGCATTGGAATGGTTGCTGAGTACGACGAAAAGGTTGCTGGTTTTATGATTTATGAACTACACAAAGATCACATTTACGTCTTGGATTTTGCGGTATCGAAGAAACATCGATGCAGCACAGTTGGCACACAGATGGTCGACAAGCTTGTCGGCAAGTTGTCAAAAGAGCGGCGAAACCGAATCGTCATCGAGGTTCGAGAAACAAATCTAGCGGCCCAGATGTTCTTCCGATCGCAAGGGTTTACGGCGATCGACGTTCTCAGGGACTACTACGACGAAACAACGGAAGATGGCATCGTTTTCAATTACGGATACGTGCCAGAGACAGAGCAAAAGTCGAAGCCAGGTGTGGCCAATGTTGTCGAGTTTGGAAGCGATGATGACGTTGACGACGACGATGATGACGATGGCGATGTTGCCATTGAGATCAAATGACACCTATACCACGTAAATGAGATCCCCAAATTACACATTTGTTTACTAATCAGAAACGGAGAATCCGATGGGACTAGGAGAAATGTATTTAGACAAAGTTGAAGGAACGCACGTCCTAATTGATTTGGATGGAGTCGTGGCGAACTTTGTTGATGCCGCGATACAACAGCACGAAAAAGCCTGTTGCCACGATGACATAACGCAATGGGATATGGGGGATCTTTGGGGGATCAGCAAAAACGAATTCTGGGGCAAAATAGACGATGGAGGCATTGAGTTCTGGTCGTCCAAGGTCAAGGCTTACCCGTGGCTCGGGGAATTGACTGATGCTCTCAGATTCCGCCCGTGGTCTGTTTGCACTACGCCAAGCAAGTCGCACTATTCCGCTGGAGGAAAGGTTCTGTGGATGCAGAAACACTTTGGTAGTCAATTCAGGGACTATGTGATGACTCCACAAAAACACCTTTTGGCAAGGCCGGGCGCAATCCTCATAGATGACAGCGATGACAACGTTTCAAAGTTCAACGATGCTGGTGGTCGCGGGATGCTGTTTCCACAACCATGGAATGAAAACAGACACTTGGTTGGGGAGCGCGTTCAGTATGTGATTGAGCAATTAAACGCATAGCATCCCACCGGCACAAATGAGAAACGAAAGTTTTAAATGATCACCATCAAGCATTTTTTCAGAACGATCAAGTACCAAGAGTGGGAAGTATATCAAGTCTGGTTTTTGTTCATTCTCGTGTTTGAGAAGCGAACCAAATAGACAGCATCCCTTGTGAACAAAGAGGATCCCGAAATGCCGCGAAATATGAGCTTCGCATTGACGACAGATCAGATCAGAAATCAATCCAAAACAGTCACTCGGCGACTCGGTTGGAAGTTTCTCAAGGCTGGCGACATCGTAAATGCCTGCGTCAAGTGCATGGGGCTAAAGCCAGGTGAAAAAATCCAGCGACTGGGGCAGATACGGATCAAGGATGTTCGGCGTGAACCGCTCGAGCACATGGAAACAATCGCGGAGTTTAGTCACTTGCCTCGCAGCGGAATTAAGGACTATGGGCATATTGAAGCGGCAAAAGAGGGCTTCCCCAGCATGACGGGAAGTGAGTTCGTAAAGATGTTTTGCGAGCACATGGACTGCATTCCAAGCGACGAAGTGACACGAATCGAGTTTGAATACGTTTAACAGCCTCTCACTCCCGCAAATCGGAAATTAAACATGGTCGAGCTAACTCAAAAAAACAAAGCTGCTGTGATTGTCGGAATGGTCAGAGCATTCGAATCATCGGGATACCCAGTTCATTTCAGCGACGACGACAAGGTGAGCTGGAGAAAAGCGAACAACTGGGCTGTTCAAATGCTCGGTGAAGGCGTCTTCAATCCACTCCACGCATACGAAGTGGTAAGTCTTTTTGACCGAGAGTTTTCAGAACTTTGATTGCAGAATAGGCATACAAATCAGATCCCCAAATAGGAGAAATCAAAGCATGGCGAGCTTTATTTGGAAAGTCAAAGTCACATGGTCCGAATTGGGCACCACTCGAACGTGCCATGAGAATGTTGTTGCTGCAACCTGCCTTGATGCAATTGACGATGTGCGCAACGACTTTAGCGACCGAGTATTTATCAATTCAATGGAATGCGAAAGTATTGGCTCAATTGGAACACTTAGAGTTCCAGAGTCTCAGAAAGACGCCGCCAGGAATGAGCTGGCGGACATGATTGAGCGAGAACTGGGCGTGATTCCACAGTTTTTGCCGTGTGAATCGCCAGTATCGTAATTTCGAAGGGATGAAATGGACACAGCTTCAATTGTCGCGTTGATTTTCGCACTGTATTTCATCGCGGACGGACTCAGCAGAAAGTGACGAAAGTTAGTCTGTCCGCCCCTTAACCAATACCACATTACATCGAAAGCTATGAAAGGAAGTCTACATGGCCACAGAACACCACGGATCGCGCGAGCAAGCCGATTTGATCAAACGTTTCCAAGACCAACAAACGCAGGAATATCGACGCGCATTTCCCAACGGTCGGATTAACGAGAACGACGATGGGGAGTTGACGTATATGATTGCTGCCGATCCGAAACGACAGGCTGTGATTATTAAATTCGCCCATCCCACAGATTGGATTGGACTGGATGCCGAGTCGGCGGAAGCTCTTCGAGACAAGCTGACAGAAAAGCTATTCGAGCTTCGAGGGATAACTCCATAGCCTCTCACTTTTTCAGAGATGCTGCCGAGATAGCAGATTACACGTACAAATGAGATCCCAAGATTGCAGATTAGTAGGAAATGAGAAATGAGCGAATCAGCTAACCCGAACGACCTGTTAATCCAGGTTTATGCTGTGGGCCATCGTGACGGATGGGAGGATGGCGATTCCGTCGATGTCGTAATGGAACGAATCAAAGATTATTTGGATGGCAATGAACCCAACTGGAAATCTAGGCTTCCAATCAATTTTCAGGGACCAGCAAAACTCGAAGCGATTGGAAATCGCGCGTGTTCGAAACTAAAAGGTGACTATGAAATGCGACTGGTTTTGTCGGAAGGATCGGGATATTGGGAGCTTTGGAACGGAAACGTCGAGTTGACGACTTATGAGCCTGACGAGTTGCTTGATGAAACTTTTGAAAGGCTCCTGCAAATCGGAAGCGGTCAGACAGCACCTATGGAAAACAGGGAGGGTATCGGCGATGGACGGCAATGATGTCTTTTGGTTCTTGATCTTTGTGTCGGTTCTCGCCCTGCTTATTGGCGGAAGCTGGGCAAGCTATTTAACTGAAGGTTCGGCTGACTCTGAGTGGGCGTATCGTTCGACATGCGATGCTTGCAAGATCATCGAGTCTCGCAAGCATCTTGACGGTAGCCAGTTCTGGTCCAAGCCATGCCCAAAGTGTGGTGAAAAAATGATTGTCAAGCTCTGCCGGGATACAGTTGACGGACCAGAGTTTAAGTAGCACATTTGGAGTAGAAATGAGTTATCAAACAAACGTTTGCTGCTTTCGAACTAACGAAAAGGGAGAATTCCGCTTCGGCATTTGGGCAATGACAAAAATGAAGCGGGGAGCGTTTTTTCATGGCAGTCGTTGTGAAGTCCAAGCCCCTCTGTATTCAATTGGCGAACTTTCCGACGAATTTCAGGCAATAACTCCCGAGCAGGCAATGAAAGAACTTGAGGGGTGGCCAGAGGCTCAAGCGAAGTTGAAAAAGATATTTGATCGTCACCCAAGACGTGACTTCGTTAAACCTGTCAGAATAGACGAGGATAGATGACATGGGAAAAATGTTTCAAATCCACGAAGACGACCTCAGTGAATTGGAAAAACAGGTTGCTTCGTTAGTTGATGATTTGATGGTCTTGGGGAACGCTGGCGCGAAGCATCGAGTCAAGGCTCGTCAGATCAAGAAAATATTGTCTGACGTCCGCTGGAATTACGGCCCGCCTACCAATGTTGAAGAAGTCGCTGAATAGCAGAACAGGACACCAAATGAGAAATGGGGGACGTTCCCCGTTTCAGATATACGCTACAAATGAGAAACGACATGCCAATTGATTACGCTCGCTATCCAAAAAACTGGAAAACGGAAATTGTTCCACGAATTATTGCGAGAGCGGAAAACAAGTGCGAGGTGTGTGGACTGCGTAATGGTCAGCCGGTTTTCAGTGTCCCAATGAAGATTAAAGCGGATGATGGCAGATACAAAATCAAACGGTTTTGGGTTTCTGAAGAATCCGATTTCATTCGGATGCGCCCTTACTCGCTTGGTGGCGATTGCAAGACAGTCCGCGTAGTGCTGACTGTGGCACATTTGGATCACGATGAGGAAAACCATGATGTGCAAGACGAGCGGCTTAAAGCCATGTGCCAGTCATGCCATTTAAATTACGATGCCAGCGAGAAGTACCGCAGAGCGTGCTCTAAGTCCTCAAATGGCTAATTCCGCAGCACCTATATTCCAATAATGAGAAATGACATGAAATGGGGGCAAGACACCCGGAACGCGGTTGAAACCGCTATAGAGCTACCAAAACTGGACCGCGAATCAACATGGGCTCAGCTAGCCTCTCAAGAGGACAAAGGAGAAGCGTCCCAAAAGCCGGTTTCAATATCCGTTGATCGATTTTGTCTGTGACAACATCCCGCGTGACCGCGTTTTCACGATCGACGACATCACCGAGTATCTACGTCGTGCCGATCCAGACCGTGAATTCTCTAAGAACACGATTCGGATGGTCATTCACCGCTTAAAGAATCAAGGTCTGGTGAAACGGATTCAAGATCCGGGTGCTGAATATCTGACCCTGGTCCCAGCTTGCTAGTCCAGTTGCCATCAGGTAATTGTCTTGCAGCGTGTTCGTATTCGAATTCATCTCCATATACGGCGACTCATCTCCATATACGGCGACTTTCTCAAAACCTGTTTCTAAACTTGCTTCTTCGCAAAGCTCGAACCCAAGCGATTCGTACGCAGAAACCAGTGCAGCGACTGTAAACTCCAGAGGCGCTGATTCTGGCCAATAGTTCTCTCCGTCAGGTTCCCACCATGCGTTATTTATGTTAGCTGCCCACGCAATGCAGTTGTAATTGCAGTCCATCTCACTGGTTAGCTGGTAGTCATTCAAATTTGGAAAAAGACTCTCGTCGATAGACATCTAATCAAATTCCTTTCGCTTTCGCCCAATTGATCCAATCCGTCGCCATTTTTTGAATATTGCCCTTGCTCGTTGCCTTTACTGGGTTCTCACCTGTTAATTGTCGAAGAGCTTGAAACCAGTGATCAGCTTGATTTCGCAGTCGTTCAATAATTAGTGGAATGACGCGTTCTCCCATGCTAATAATTTGAAGATACGCGGGGTGTGAGCACAAAATCTTGGACTTAGATGAAGGCATGCGGCCCTTGACCCACGAATCAGCCAGAGCGATGAATCTGCTTTCAATGTCAATAGTCGGGTCATCCTCACAGAATCTCTGCACATCACCATTGAATCTTTTTAGGCGGCTAGGCAAGGCTGACATTACTGGCAAGTCTTTAGGAGGCGGGTCGACAGCATATTTCGAGAGACGAGACATACTAATCATTCGGCCATAGTAGATTCTCCACATTTGATCATTGAGTTGACCAGCGAACCACACTAACTCAGACGTTGTCATCGCAAACTTTGGCCTCAGGATTCGCACTGCGCTTCCCGCAAACCCTCTCGCGCAAAACTTCCAAGGCTGCAAATATGCTTTTCCAAATCCAGTGACCGAAATAACTGGTTCATCGATCAACTCGTTGTCTGGAGGTTGAACAAAATCAACGATGCTATTGAAATCAGTTGAGCTTGATAAATAAGGAATTGGTCCCCCGGGAAGATTGGCTTTGCTCAATCCAGTGGATACATCAAACCAATCACCAATCGTCGCTCTGGTTTTTGGGCGGTCTTTGTACGATGCAGAAGCCAGAATCTCATCAAAATCTTCTATGAGTTCGTCAACAAGCTCAGGATTTTTTGCCATCGCCAGACAAATTTGCCTGACAATTTCGTTGCGGTGCGATTCGAATTTCAATTTGTCAAACGGCGCACTTGGAAGCCACCGCTCAGCGCAAAGTTCCTCACCTTCTTTAATTTTGTCCTTTTCAATAACGCATGCCGTACCGGGTGAATTAGTAATAGACCCGGATGCTTCAAATTCGCGATACAAATTCAAGATGTGCTGTAATTCGCTTCCCTCGGTTGGTACCCTGCGCTTCTTACTAATCTTGAATCCATCATTCTTGATCTTTGCCAAAAACACACCTGTTTCGCGATTTGGCGTGTGCGCCTTGACCACGATTACTACGGTTGGCGCAGCTGTTGGGTAGAAAAGCTCTGCTGGAAGACTCAAGACTGCAAGAACTTGATGTTCTTCATGTAGGCGCTTTCGCCAATTTGATAAATCTTGATGAGTGACGACAGCTGTTTTAACCACAACGGCGAGTATTCCACCTGGCTCCAACTTTTGAAGTGCGTGGTCAATGAAATTAACCTCTGGTTCTCCCTCTTGCGAAAATGGAGGATTTAACAACACTCTTGAAAACGACCCGTCATCTACCAGTGGATGGTCAAAGCAACTCTTAAAGTGAATCTGGCTTTTTCCATCTCCGCGAAAAAACATATTCAACACTGCGAGTGACCAAACGGTTGGATTCGTGTCACAACCAGCTAAGGATTTCTTTACTTTTTCACGCGCTTTCGGCGTTGTCGCTTGACTCATCATTTTGTCAAACGCTGCTACAAGAAATCCACCAGTGCCGCACGCCGGGTCGTAAACGCTCATCCCAACCCCGATATTTACGAGTTCCGCGCAATATCTAGTGATGTGGCGGGGCGTAAACACTATCCCCATGCTGCGTGCATCGCACCCATATCGTAGAAACGCTTCGTAGAATTCACCCAAAAAATCGACTCCGCTTCTCACAATGGAACGAATGTTCAAACGCTCCAATTGGCTTACGATATCTGCCACTACCGGTCTTAACGGGTGGGATTCTGTGGACAGCGTGAGAGTTCGTGCAAGCGCTTCTCGATTGGTATGCGGAACATCTTGAAATCCGTGCGCTGCGGCTTGAATGTTTGAGTTAATTTGCTCAATTACCACTTCTGGATGAAATGAGAATTCTCCTTGATACAGTGCGAGAATAACAGCACCAATCACTTTTGGGCGGCGCGATTCTTCAATTCGAGCAAGCCGAAGTATGTTGCTAATCTTAATTGCCGCGTCGAAAAACTCTCTTTCATCTGGTAACTGGACATCGGTTGTTGCGTCGTTGTTTTCAATTGCAATCCGCAACTCTTCCGGCGATGGTATTTGTGTTAGTGGATATCCGTGAGATTCTAGCGGTTTCCACTTGCCATTCTTTTTAAATTCGCATCGCGTTACGACTCGTGTGTCTGGAGTGCCAGCAACCCCAATGGCCACATTTACTGCAAAGCCATTCGTGGAGTTAATTGTGGAGGCATATCGTTTTGCCTCATCAATCGCTTGCGCAAGACGATTGAAATCATTTTTGCATTCAATTACAGCAGATGGCTGTTTTTCAAATACGATTGAAAAGTCTGGCCGCTCAGCGCCTAGGCTGGCTCTTAAATGGGGAAAAAAATCGACAAGTTCCTGTTCCTCAAGAAACGCTCCCCCGACTTCTGGGTGCTTAACATTCCACCCCAGTCTGGATGCTTCTTCGCGCGTGTAGTAACGGCATCGTGCCTCTGCTCTTCGTGTTGGCATTGCTTCCGCTTTCTCTACTAAACTGAAACTCCTTTCCAAGATTCTACTTGTCGTCAGTTGATTTGCATAGATATGCTTTTTGTGTCATTTTTGACTCGAAGTGTTTTTGCTTGACGGTGAGATTAAAGCTGCGGGGCCGTATTGACGGATAACGAACTAATTATCCTGTTTATGGATCTTCTCACTCACAGAAATATGATGTACCGAGTCCAATTCTACGACCGAAAACTTGGCTGGCGAAACTGGACAAAGCAACCAGAATCTCGTGAAGATGCCGAGGAAACGCTTGCAGACGCAGCGGCGTTTTTTTCTTGGAAGCAATTCAGGATTGTCGACGCGAAACCAACATTTTGGCAGCGTGTTTGGGAGGCAATCAGGACGCTGTTGGTTCCTGAGAGTGGAAAGGAAGGCTAGCTAGCTTGCGGTGTCCGCGCTACAATATCCAGCGGAGGCCATTGGATGGTAGCGAGACGGAAACCAGGACGCCCAAAGGGTTCGAAGAACATAACCACGGTTGTTGATGTGATTACTCCGGCATGCCCTAAGTGTGGCTCACATGAGCGGTCAAAGTACCACAATACAAAGACAAAAATTTGTTTTGGGGTGACTATCGATGGTCGCAGGTACAACCGTGTCACCGAAAGAACATGCAATTGTTCTGTGTGCGGAGAGACCAGAATCGAGCGTTGGATAGAATTTTCTGACAAATAAATACACGCTGTGTATATCCGCTGTTTTGTTTATTGAGCTAGGCACCTAAAGCGGTTCAATACCTGTGAAGCTCATCAACCAAAGATGGGGATAAATCAACGGAGGACCACAAGTGAAGACCCACAGTTTCGCGTTAGTTTTCGTTCTGTTGATCGCATCGTTGGCCAATCCCAACGATTTACCGATTGACTCGCCAAAAAGCGATCCGGTTGTTGTTCAGGAAACCGATCGACCGGTCGAAATGCGGGTTCCAAAAAGGACCGCATTTCAAAAAGAGCTTGTCAAGGCTGTTCGGGCTCAACGAAAAGCAAAGAATCTTTCGGCAGCCCAGGCGATTCGATTAAGAGTTGCAATTACCAGCCCTGCTTTCGCCAAGCGAGCTGAAGATCTGGCTGTCATTCAAATGGCATTCTCAGACGACGTCCCGCGTACCGAAACCGGGGCAATCGACCGAGCTAGAATCAATTGGGAAGGCCTGGCCAAGTTCCTCCAGGCGTTGCTTCCCCTGCTTCTTCAACTTCTCGAAGGAGTGTAACCATGTCGTCGACAGGACCATCAACCCGCGCTGTCTGCCGAATTCTCAATCAAAACTCATGTGGTTCGGGATCCATTTGCGGAATCCGTGAAAACGGCAACGCGCTGATTCTCACAAATGCCCATGTTGCCGGATCTCGAATCGGTCGAATTGTGACCGTTGAAGTCGAAAGCACTGGTAATCGAATTCAGGCTCGCGTGATTCAGGCAGCGTACAGTGGAAACACATGGACCGATTGGGCCGTTTTGGAAACGCTTGAACCGTATTCCGAGGTTCATCCGGTCAAGCTTTCGAAGAACCGCCCAACCGGTTCCCACTACACTAAAGGGTTTCCGAGATGCCGAGCTTTTGCCGGTAGCGATATTCGAACCGTTCGACTTGCCGACAATTCTGCCTTGTGGCTGTGGCAGCCGGACGCGATCAGTGGCCAGTCTGGATCCGGCGTTTGGTCAGACAGCGACAACCTGCAATATGGCCTGTTGACATGGTCTGTTGGTCGCGATGGTGGTGGACAGATGACGAGCGAAATCTACCGCCAGGCTCGAAACTGCACGGTGAGCGGCGAGCCACGAATTGAGGGCATGAAGGAACTCGACGATTTCGAAATCGATTACGACACCAACGGTCTTGACGATCCAGAAGTTATCGAAGGTTTTGTGACGCAGCGGAACATCACCAGTCTGCCCATCTGGCATGAGGATGATGATGGCGGTGGTGATGTTGTCCCGCCAAATGACGGCGGCGACACGTCACCAACTCAGCTTCAAAAGATTCAGATTGAAAACCACAGAAAGCTTGCCGAGCACCATGAAGACATGGTTCGAAAGCTTCAAGGACTCAAGCCACCACAGCAGGCTGGCGAACAAGACCCTGATAACGAAGACACGGTTATTTTTGGATTGCCACTACCATGAAACGATTGATTCTAACTCTGCTGGCCCTGCTTATGGTGCCATCATTCGCAAATGCACAGGAGGTCTACGGGCTCCCCGTTCCCGTTGTTGCATCTGAACCGGTTGTAGTTCAAACGACGTTCGGGCTTCAGCTGTTCCAGCCTGTTCGCCGGGTTGCCGAGACTGTCGCGCGTCCCGTCCGGCGTGTTGTTGAAAAGGTCAAACCAGCACCAGTTCAGCAAGCTTGGTTCTACCCTGCCCCAGCGCAACAAAGCTACATCCAGCCGAGATTTGTCGTGGTGCCACAGAAGACCAGGGCGTGGCGAATGAAGTGTTTCGGCGGTCAATGCCGAATGGTGTGGACCTACGAATAAAACGAAGCGCCCCGACAGCCACAACTGCCGGGACTAACCAGAATCGCAGGCAGCAACCCGCGAAACGGCTACTTCAAACTATCGGTCAATATTCAAACGAATTCAAGAAAAATGCTCGATAAAAGCCGCAACAGGATCGCATGCAAGCGCCACTTTTCACCTCTTCATTGGTTAAAGCAATGTTTGCAGCTATTCGAGCAAGTTGCGAGTTCGCCTATACAGGTTTTTGCGTGTGGGTGCTGGCTAACGCAGATGCGGTCAATACCGACGTTCACCCAATTTGGCTGTTTGTCGGTTGCACAATCTTATCAGTGCTTGGTGGGCTGGGATTCCACGCGCGAACGAGCGAAGAACCAATCACTTGGACTGTGTTTGTTTGTTACCTACTTAACATGGGTGTGTTCGGTGCCAGCATTTCGATGATTGCCTATGCCTACCTGATTGACGGCAATAGCCAGCATTATTTGATCGCTGGAGGTGCAGGGATTTTGGGGCTTGGTGGACTTGCTGTCATTGCATGGGCAGACAAGTGGGTTAAGCAGCGACTTGAAAAGCAACTAAATGATCAAGACAAGTAAATATTTTGTGCTCGGACTTGCGTGCTTGGCAATCTTGTGGGTTGCATCGCCACTGCTTCAGCAGGCCAGCCAATCGTTCCAGTATCAACAGGAAAAGCGAAAGATAACCAACCATGTCAAAGGACTCACAAGAGCAGAAAAACGCGACATTATTGAGACGTTCCGTTATCAGGAACTTCGCAAAAAAGTACCTAGAAAACAAAGACAGTGAAATTGTAGAGGTCAGCGGCGGCACGGCGTGTGAACAGGCCGAAACCGAACTTGCCATCGCGATTCTTAACTATGAGCAGCACTGTGGCCCAAACATCTGAAAAGCCGTCATTTGCAAACTGGTCCTATGTGGTGTTGAGCATTAGCGCTATGGTTGGAGTGTTTGCTTTTGCATTGCCAACAATGTCGTTTAAAGCTAATGAGCTTCAAGCCATTCGATTGGACCAGATGGAAGACGAGATTTTTGCTGTGTTGTCGGCAATGGAAGTCGATCGCGCGATGGTCGAACTGGATTTGAAAATGAAAATTATTAGGGCAAATCCTCTTGCACAGAAGAAATTCGATTTAAAGGCAGGCGGAACGATCGATCACATTGTTCCCGGGGAGTTCATGCCAAAACACCAACATGCGAAAAGTAGCTACAAGCGCCAAAAACCTGTTGAGGTCATACACACAATTGAGTGTCAGGCGATTGATTCAAGTGGCAACCGTGTTCCGGTTCGGATTCGAATTGCCGCTACTGCTACGAGATGGATTGCTTTAATCGTCATAAAAAGTGAGGACGAAAAGTGATTCGTTGGCTTGTCATAATCTGGCTGCTTTGCCTTCCGGCGCACGCTCAAGAGTGCCATTGTGGCGGTTTGCATGACAGCGGACGACCGCTGGTCGTTGAGCGATCTCGTGTTATCAAATGGTGGATTGGTCCAGGCACCTTTGCAGGGATTGACCAGGAGACAACTCGAAAACTTGTTAGGGAGGGATTCAACGAATTCGACTGGGTCTGTGGCCTCGATTTTGTTGAGGTTGACAAGAAGTCAAAAGCACGAGTTCGAATCGAATTCAAGCCGAACATCAACCCACTTGGCCAAGCGTGGTCTTCAGGTCGAATCGAATTTAACTCAACACGCAAGATCACGAGGATTGGCGAAAGGCGGATCATCCAAGCGTTGACTTGTCACGAAGTTGGGCATGTATTTGGATTGAATCACGGCGGCGATCGGCATTGTGTCATGCATCCGTGGCTCGGTGAACACTGGTGCCCGCATGAGGTTGCACGGCTGCAAAACTTGCACGGGCTACCAGAGGCAAACGACAAGGTTTACTGGCCAACACAGCGAATGCACTGGGGCAAGCGACTCAGTGAAGAACTGACAGCGTTTAATCGCGTCAAAGAAAAGTGGGAGCTTCTGCGAGATCGCCGGTCGAAGTTTCAGGAGCTCAAGCAGTGGGAGGACGCCCAGGCGATTAACGCCAAAGTCAAACAGCTTCACAGTGCGATGGTTGAACGGGCAGAAAAAGTGTCAGAGCTTCACAAACTGTGGTGGGCTGAAAATCGGCGGTGGAACTCGGCAGGACTTAAAAACATAGGGAAACCAAGAGTGAAAACCAATGATCGCAAGTAGTATTGCAAAATCGATTGCTCGACCGATTGCGAGTTCGTTGACTGAAGCAACCGTAGCTTCAGGTGCCGCTGCGTTTGACCCAGCCTCGCTATTTGCGAACAGCGAGCAAGGTGGAATTTACGACTTTTCCGCCATTGCAAATTTGTCAACTGACTCAGGTGGAACTACAGCTGTTTCGGCAATTGGTGATCAAATCGGGCGCGTCGAAGATGGCAGTGGAAATGACAATGACTTAACGTTACACCTAGGAAACGTAACATTTGGCGGTTTTCCTGCTTCGATTGGCGACCAGATCGTTGAAAGCCCCGAATTCGAAACACCTGGTGATTGGACAGCCGGAACAGGCTGGTCTGTATCGTCAGGAACGGCAACTAAGACTGCGGGCACAGCCTCAAGCCTTGAGCAGTCAATCACTCTGACTGCTGGCGATTCGTATCTTGTGTCGTTTTGTATTCAAACGAGAACAGCAGGCACGATTTCGTTAAAGTTTTCAGGGACTACCGATGTCGAAGCTGAGACAACGTACAGCACAGCGGGCGAATATTTTGATGTTATGACTGCCGCCACAGGTAACAACACTATCGAGATTTCTGCGGACGCATCCTTTGCTGGAACAATCACAATTTTGGCAGTCTACCCAGTCAGCGATTACGCGATCAAAGGCGCTCGATTCATTGGCAACGGAAGGCTGAGAACAGAGTCAACCGTTGATATGAGCACGTCAAACGCAATGGCCGTATTTGTTGCGGGGAAAAACGCGTTTGTTGACGGCTTTTCGTATATCGCACAAGCAGGGCCAAGTGGTGTGTCAGGCACGCGAACGGCTATTGGCTTGATTGGTGCAAATCGGCGAATTATCACCAGCGACGGCACAGTTACAACAAACATAAATGGCGCACGTCTCACAGAACAAGAAACTGGGTTTGTCGTTCATTCAGTGCTTGATACCGACGCGGCGGCAATTGAGGATCAGGCGACACTGCATGATGCCGGGTTTGAGCTGTCTCTTTCGCATTCGGTAGGGAATATGAGCGCAACCGCGATGGACGACGAAATGCGGTTTTCGTTCGGTTCTTGGCTCAACAATAACAGTTACTTTAACGGGATTCAAACGCGTGGATTGGTCATCAATCGAACATTGACAGATCAAGAAGAAACAGATCTGTTTGGTTGGTTGACAAGCGGACAAGCCAGGATTGGCATTGTTGGAGATTCAGTTTGGGACGAGGCTAACTCAAGCCAAGGTCTAGGAATTATTTTCTCGTATCGAACAGGATCCTGCATTGGTGGTGTGATTGGCCTTGCTGATGTAGCCACCTGGGGCGACCAATCCAGCCAGCAGTTAACGGCATGGCAGGCAGTGAGCAGCACCTACAAGGATGCACTGGACGCGGTAATCGTCGCGGTTGGGCATAACGATGTCAAAGGGCGGCTCGATACGTTGATCAGTGGCGGAAATACCTACGCTCAGGCTTACGCATCAATTAGCAGCGATTTCCAAGCTTTGATTGATGATGTGACTGCCAATACGCCTGACAGCTGCAAAATCATTGGCGTTCAACTCATTCCCTGTAAGGCTTGGCTTGACACGGCAACCAATGCCACCGAAGCAAACCAGGCCAGAACAGACTGGAACGCTGATTTGCTAGACGGAACATTCACAGGTTTGGATGCAATTGTGACCAGCCACGTTGCAGAGCTTAATGATGGCTCAGGCGACCTAAAAACAATTTACTCACCACAAGGCGACGGTATCCATCCAGGGAGCCTCGGTCGTTGGGTGATTGCTCAAGCGGTTCGCGATGCGTTGATTGGCCAAGGCGTCGTGGCGGCAAACATTTCATAAGAACTCAGGCTACTCGGATGAGATTTCCGCGTTGATGACTAAGTACAACATTTCATAGGAGGCTACAAGAATGGCAGTTCAGACACTATTGGACGGAGTGAGTGTTGCTGGGGCGGGCAATGGTGTTTCGCATGCAAGCCCGGCGACAGTAAAGGTCAGAGGTGATTCCACTTTGAAAGGGTGCCATGTCATTGTGGAACACGCAAATGCAGATACAGACGGGCAATACAAGCCAGTTGATGACCAAGGTACGTTAGTCAGACCTGGCCAGACCGTGAATATCGAAGCGAAGGGAACATACTATCTGCGAGGAAAAGTCGTAGCGCCCTCGGCAGGCGTTGAAGCGGGCACTGTTATCTATT
>OZ253677.1:4800000-6173689 GCA_965263475.1 Mariniblastus sp. | reverse complement strand
CGAAACAGCGGTTCGCCTGGGCCTAAGTTTGGTCGTCTTGGTGCTTCGTGATAATGCTTATGGGATGATCAAGTGGAAACAAGCCAATATGGGGTTGAAAGAGTTTGGGTTGGATTACGACAACCCGGACTTTGTCAAGTACGCGGAAAGCTATGGCGCGCAGGGCCATCGCATTGAGTCGGCCGCTGAATTGTTGCCGTTAATGAAGCGATGCCATTCCGAAGCGGGCTTGCACTTAATCGAAGTGGCTGTCGACTACTCGGACAACGACCGGATACTGAATCACGAGATCCAAAAACTCAGTTCAGCGATTTAGCGAGGGGATGTATGAAGTCCACGTGGCCTTATTTTCTGGCAAACGCGCCGCATGCGCCAAATCAAGACCTTGAGGTCACCGACAAGTACACGCAGGAATTTGCCGCGTCTGTCGCCATGGCCGATCCTGCCGCAATCGATCAAGCGATCGCTGCGAGCGTGCGAGCAGCCAAACCATTGGGTGCAATGGCCCCGTATGAACGACAACATGTCTTGAACCACTGCGTGAAGCGGTTTCAAGAACGCTTTGACGAATTGGCGATGTCATTGTGCATTGAAGCGGGGAAGCCGATCAAAGACTCTCGTGGCGAAGTCAGCCGTTTGATCGATACGTTTCGCGTGGCCGCCGAAGAGTCCGTACGGATGAACGGTGAGGTCATGAATTTGGAAATCTCCGCCCGGGCCAAAGGATATCGAGGCATGTGGAAACGCGTGCCGATCGGGCCGTGCTCGTTTATCAGCCCATTCAATTTTCCATTGAATTTGGCGGCTCATAAGATTGCACCGGCCATTGCCGTTGGTTGTCCTTTCGTCTTAAAGCCTGCCAGTCGAACCCCATTGGGCGCGTTGATAATCGGTGAAGTATTAGCCGAAACCGAGTTGCCGACCGGCGCGTTTTCGATTTTGCCGTGTTCGCGAGACGGGGCCGATTTATTTACGACCGATGAGCGATTGAAGCTACTCAGTTTTACAGGATCGCCCGGCGTCGGATGGGATCTGAAATCCCGTGCGGGAAAAAAGAAGGTCGTCTTGGAGTTGGGAGGCAACGCGGCGTGCATTGTGGACCAAGATGCGGATTTGGACGATGTGGTCTCGCGAATCGTATTCGGTGCATTCTATCAGTCGGGGCAAAGTTGCGTGGGTGTGCAACGTGTTGTCGTGCACAAGAGTATCTACGGATCGTTCCGAGATCGTTTGGCTGCGGCAACAAAGGAACTAATTTCAGGCGACCCGAAAGACGAAAACACATTCATTGGTCCGATGATTTCTGAGCATGAGGCGGTTCGCTTAGAGGGATGGGTTGAACAAGCGGTGACGTCCGGCGGCAAGTTGATTTGTGGAGGAAGCCGCGAAGGAGCGATATTGGAAGCGACTTTACTGGAAGATGTTCCTAAAGACCAGCTCATTTGTACCGAAGAAGCGTTTGGCCCGGTTGCCGTGCTCAGTGCATTTGAAAATTTTGAAGCGGCAGTGGCTGAGGTAAATGACAGTGTATTCGGTTTGCAAGCGGGCGTTTTTACACGCGATCTTTACAAGGCACAAATGGCCTGGGACCGCTTGGATGTAGGTGGTGTGATCATTGGTGACGTGCCGTCCTGGCGGGTCGACAACATGCCGTATGGCGGCGTCAAAGAGAGTGGACTTGGTCGCGAAGGGATTCGATTCGCGATGGAAGACATGACGGAAATTCGTAACCTAGTGATCCGAACGCCATGAGCCTGGCTAATTGTTTGCTGAGTGAGATTTGCCTTTGTTAACTTGCAATCGGGTCAAGCTAGGGAAATCTTAATTGGGATTATTGCGAGTTTGATTTGGTTATTCCGACGGAACTTGGCGTGATTAGCCGTGCCATTATTCTTGGTTCAAATTCCGGCATATTCATCCCCATCATCGAGGCAGCATTAAAGACAATTGAATGGTATTCTGCAATGGCTTGTCGCGAAAACAAAAGTTCGCTGTCCAATCCACGCTCAAACTCAGAAATCGAGTTGTAAAAATTCTCGGCAAATGTCGATGCGTCGTTGTTCCGTGCAGCATCCCACGCAAAAAAAAGAAGTCTGGGAACTTCATCTTTGTCGTCGCGAATTTTCGCTTCCAATTTTTCAAGGTCAATAAGCGGGTTGGTCCTAGATGACGCTCCAACGCTAAGTACTAAATTTGAAAACACCGGATTTAGATCGTACGGATAGTGCCAGCCTGTTCCAAACCACGGCTCAATGTAATCTCCCATCAGGTTTAAAAGTTTTTCGTTCTGGTCCAAAAAAGCGAATTGCAGTGAATCTCGATAAAGATCAAACCAATTGAAATAACGATTATCTTCTTCTTTCCTTACGCGTCTTAATTCCTGTTCTTTGGTTATTTTCCACTGCGACGAATAATATTCACGGGCCAAGTCACAGGCCGAATCAACGATGGTTTTCGGCGAAGTCTCAGGCGAAAACCCATAATGCTCGTACTGAATAATTGTGAAATAAGTTGTTAACAAGCAGGTATAGCGAAACTGTTTCTGTTCTCGACGTAGCGACTCAAGATCCTCGGGGATGCAAGCGATTGAAACCTCAATTGCTTCACGAATATTCTCACCGCCAGGGCAACCGAGTTGCTCATATCTGTTCATTTTTTTACTCGCTCACGGTCTTTTGGGGATCGTTTTTCTGTTATCCGTTTCCTATGCGATCCGATTGAAACTGCCTCATACATGATATGTAGTTTTCGACACATCTTAACGGAGGGAATCCAATGACACCACTTCGCGAGCGAATGCCAGGCGATCTAAGATTGCGCGACTTTGCTGACACGTCTATCGACAGTTACATTCGAGCCGTGCGACGGTACGCAGAGTTCTTTAGGCGACCACCGAGCCAATTGACTGCATAGCGTGTGCAACCATATTGGCGGCCTCGAATTCGGCGCAGGCCCAATTCATATTTTGTCCCAACTGAGCATGGAGTTTTTGAACAGCCGAATGTAGTTCGAACGTAGCTCGAAACGCTTGGACCTGTGAATTGGTAGCATTTGACGGCCCCTCGATATTGTCAGATTGCAGGCCAGATTTTCCCAAAATCGAAAATGACCAAAGGTCCAAATGAAATTAGGGATCACCTGCGTTTGACTGAATGGCTTTTTTTAGCATCTTCGTTGATTTTACTCGGTGGTGAGTAGCGTCGTAATTTTTCGATGCAAATTCATGAAGTTCATTGGCTACTTCAAGCGCGGAATAGACTAAACCTTCTTCGAGATAAAATTTTGCCAGTGATGTCATGGATACGAACGTGTATTCATGAGCGAGCCCCACTTTGGATTTCAATTTTTGCACCGAGCTGTCGAGTAGGGCGAGAGCTTGATTCTTGTGATCGCCAGACAATTTAAGGTATATCGCGTAGTTGCACTGTGCGTTAAGCGTATCTGGGTAATTGGGTCCAAGATGCTCTCTCATTCTGTCAACGGTAATTTCCGAAAGCCGTAATGCGTTTTCGTGCTGAGTTGTAGCCGAGTAACATCCAGCAAGATTACTCATTAGATTCATCGTCGCACGGTGATCGGGTCCAAATCTGCGATTGAGTTTTACCAAAGTCTGTTCGCCTAAATCGATGGCTTCAGGATATTGGCCCAAGCAAAAGTAGTTGGCTACCAAATTCACCTCGGCGCCAAGTGTCTCGATCGTAAACTTGCCAGAGTACTCGCGGAGCAACGGTACAACTTCTTCCAATAGACTCATCGACTGTTGCACTTTTCCTTGCCGCATCAAGCCAATTGCCAACTCGTTTTTTCTTTGCAAAGTCTTCGTGTGCAATTTGCCAAGTTTTTCTTGTGTTAATGAAAGTAGATCACGCCGTACCTCTGTCGAGGCTTTGTATTCCCCAATTCCTTCAAATGAATCGCCAAGGGCTTCCAACAGTTTCTCTTCTCCTTCAAAATCAAGTCGATTATGTCGGAGAGATTGCTTGGCGTTATCAAGTACGTCTTTTGCAGACATGCCAGCATCTCCTCCAGCAACTGGATTGGTGCTGCGAAACGAGTCACGCACTACTGTTAGGACTTGATCCGATCGGTGCGCAGCGCGACTCGCCTGAATCGCAAAATAGGAACTGGCTAGGACTCCGAACAACAACAAACTAAAAACGACGACGACAGTTGCAATCAAACCAGAGTTTTTTCGAATGAACCGATGCATTAGGTAACGCCGAGTAGCAGGTCGGGCCAAGACTTGCTCATCATTTAAATATCGTGAAATGTCATCCGCAAAACTACTTGCAGAATCAAATCTGCGATTGCGATTCTTGGCAAGGGATTTCATGACAATCCACTCAAGCTCACCAGATAGCGTTCTTTGAAGCGTGTTGATATCCATGTTTCTCTTTTCGCCAATCAACTTGGCGGTATTAGAATTAGAAAGCCTGACACTCGGCGTTGGTGGATCGTTCTCACGAATGATCTCAAGGACTTTCAAGAATGCCGTATTGCGGAGCTTGTCTTCTTCAACCGGGGTCGTTCCAGTCAACAACTCATAAAGGATTACTCCAAGCGAATAGATGTCCGTCCGAGTATCAACGTCAAGCGAATTCATTTCTGCTTGTTCCGGGGACATGTAATTCAATGTCCCGACGACCTTTCCAAACTCTGTATAAATGGTTTTGTCCGTCAACCTCATCGATTTGTTCATTGCTTTGGCCAGCCCAAAATCAATGACTTTCGGAACCGGTTCCCCATCGTACTGAGTAATCAAAATATTGCTGGGTTTCAGATCTCGATGAATGACTCCTTTCTGATGTGCGTGATGTACGGCGCAGCAAATGGAAACAAACAATTCCAGTCTTTGGCGGACGTTGAAATTTCTCTCGTCACAGTACTCGACCAGAGGAATTCCATTTACCAGCTCCATGACGAAATAGGGATTCCCATTGTCAGTCGCACCCGCATCAAGCACTTTCGCAATGTTGGGATGGTCCATCATCGACAGAGCTTGTCGCTCAGCTTCGAAGCGAGCAATCACCTGTTTCGTATTTAGTCTCGGTTGAACTAGCTTTAGTGCGACTTGGCGACGAACTGGGGAGATTTGTTCAGCCATCCAAACTTCCCCCATGCCACCTTCTCCAATTTTCTGGAGCAGTTTGTAATTGTCAATTCTGCGAGATTGATCGGCAGAGTGACTAACGCGAGGTACTTTCAACGCATCTTGAATATGAGCGACAATTTCGTCCTCAACATTTTCACAGATACCCTTTAGAAGTTGACCACAATCATCGCATCCAGCCAGATGTTTTTCGATTTGAAGCGAATCCACATCGGACAAGAAACCGGAAACAAAAGCCAATAATTTGTCCGTCGCGGGATGATCGGACTTCGAAATTTTAGCCATCGCTGATTATTTCTTCTGATCTCAACTATCCGATTCCAAATTTTTGACAATGTTTCTGACCCGTTTGATGGCCCTCGCCCGAGCGGCATAGACAGCGACCACCGATTTGTTGACCTGAGCCGCAACGCTTTCCGGCGACATCCCCTCAACGACTGCTAGTTGGAATACTTGCCAAGCGTCATTGGAAAGTTCGTTTCTCAGAATGTTTGTCGCATGAAAAAAAATCTCTCGTTTATGTTCTGCCTCTAGCTCAAGATAGGTTTGTTCCTCGTCTTGAGGTTGCGCTTCCAACGCCTTGTTAATGCCTGTTCCTCCCGCAGCGCAGTCTTTGGCTTTGCGTGTAAGTACTTTCAAGATCGCGTTTTTAGCAACCTTTCGAAGCCAATGGCGAAATCGAATCGTTTCGTCTTTATTTTTCTCCCACTTGCGGATCGACTGACTTACCGCAAGCAGGACCTGCTGAGCCAAATCTTGTGCATCAGCATCTTGAAGCCCTCTTTTGCAGGCCATTCGATAAATGATTGGCCGGTATATGTCGATGAACTGATACCACGCATCCGAATCGCTTTGATTCTGCAATTGCAGTATCAAACTGTTTCTTGTTCTCGGATAGTCAGTGTTGCGGTTCGACAAGACGTATGTCTCCACTCCAGTTTTTCTAGATTATATTTTATTCGATCAACCGGAGATAAATGAAATTAACTTTGGTAGAAAAGTTTGGGACCGAAGCAGTCTTCCTCGGCCCCAGCGCTTTCCTCAGGGCGATAATCAAATCAAAATGACATTGGCGACCTTCACTGGCAGTCATTTTTTATTGGCTGAGAAGTTCAACAAATGGAAATACGTCCAACAAGTCCACTGAACCGTCCTGATTTAGGTCTGCTTCAATCTGAAAAAGACCTGAACTGAGCACGGTTAAAAATGGAGCGACGTCAAGCAGATTTACAAAACCATCTCCATTTACGTCTCCAATTGTAGGAGTCGTTTTACCTGTCAGTTGCCATGCCAATGCGTTTCCAACGTTAGAATCGATGATCGACCAGACTTCCACATCGCCAAATGTCGTTCTCGACATGACACGGCGTGGAAATGGAACACTTGCGATTGATGGGGCCCACGTCCACCTTCCTGATGGATCGCCGGGGTGCCAATTTGGAGTTCGCGGAGCGACCGCAATCCAATACGCACCCGCTGGTAGCGAAATTTCACGACCACCGTTTGCAGTTGTAAATTCAATCTCAAATGTTGTCACACCGTTAGCGTTTTCGGGTAGCTCCAACCCGTTGCCCAGTTCGACAGCGGGAAGGTATACAACTCCACTAGATCCATAATTGCCACCGTCAAGTACATCGGCAAACGCATCTCCACCGGGCGTTCCATTATCGTCATTAAAAATCTGGATGGTCACACCTTCCAACGAGTTATTTGTTGGGAATGAAGAAGGGTTCGCAACCGATCCGGTAGCGGAAAACGTATGGAGTGTCGTTTCCCGTTCAAGGACAAAAAAGTCTGCTGGATAGAATCCAGAAAAGTTTTCAAATCGGTTGCTCTCACCGGCCAAGAAATCACTGTTGTCCTCGATCACAATCGCTTGACGGTCAACGATAATTTCCGATTGAGCATCAATCCTGGCGGTTAACATCACCAGAATTATGGCGATCTTTTTACAAATCTTGTTTCTAAGCATTTTTTACCTCTAACGGAAGAAATTTTTGGCTGAACGACATGCAGTAACGCGACTTTGGAAAATCACGGAATCAGGTAGCTCTATTCGCTCTAAATCCGCTAACGACTCAATTTCAACAACAATTCTGGCTTTTTTTGTGAAATGACCCCAAAACCAGGTTTGTGACGTTGGAACAACTGGGCTTGCCACGCCATCCGGCCCGTCAAATGGAACCCATTTTCACCGGTGAACAAACGGTTCAAAAACTCAAATACGAGGTTTGTTTTGAGGTCCCGATGTTCGGGTGTTTCCGGGCAACCGATTCCGTACGGGGGTGAATTCCGTATGGGGGTGAATAAATCCCGCGTACCTTGTAAATACGGCGGCCACGTTGAGCGTTTCAACCCGGCGAGGCTCGTGCTTCGCGTCAGGCAATGAGTTGACCTCCAAAGATGCCTCGAACACTACGGTCTGCCAATTCGTTGTCACAAGGAGTTGCGGAACCGTCTATCCGAAAGACAAGCCAATGCGCTAATTGAGCGTGAACTTCTGTCAATTCACTCAACATGCGATTTCGGCTTAATCAATCGTTAATGCAAACAAGACGGTGACAAGAGCAAGAATAAAGATCATTGTTTGCATGCGTTTGCCCTTTGTTCGTGTCGATTTGGCGCCTCAAATCAACTCCGCATCGGACATGATTTCAACCAACGATGGGCCGGTGTGGTCCAATGCTTGGCGAAAAGCGCCAGCCAAGTCTTCCGCTGTCTCCACGCGGACACCAAAGCCTCCACATAACTTTGCGAATTCCGCAAAATTCGGATTGTGCAACGAAGTCTGCCAGACTCGCCAATTTCCTGCCTTCTGTTCTTTGGAGATTTTGCCAAGTTCGTTGTTGTGCAACAAAACATGAGTCAGATTCATTCCGTATTTTACGGCAGTGGTGAATTCCGTTAGATACTGTCCGAAACCTCCGTCGCCAGAGACCGATACAACTTGTCGCCCAGAGAATGGCGTGTCTTTTTCTTGCGTTGCCGCCCAAGCCCCCATGGCGCCAGGAAACGAAAACCCGATTGAGCCGAGGTATCCCGACATCAACACCGACTGTTGTTTGCATTCGAAATAGCGACCGAACGAATAAGTGTTGTTGCCAACGTCGACCGAAACAATTGCATTAGCGTCAACCGCCGATGACAACTCGTGAAAAATCGAAGCTGAGTTAACGCCGTGGCCGCGATCATCGGCACGTCGGTTTTTCTTTTCTGTTCGCCAGATTTCCCAGCGACCGGCAATCTCGTCGGTATGGTTGAGGGATTCGTTATGTTTTAGATCTTCTAGCCACATGCGAGTCGTTACTCCGATGTCGCCATTGACAAGGCAGTCAACCGAATGGAATTTTGCCAACGCCATAGGGTCCAAGTCAACTTGAATGGTAGGTTTCTTAGGCGTTATTCCCGTGTGATTCGAGAATGAGGCGCCCAGCACCAAAAGCACATCCGATTCGTTCATGAAATGCGATGCGATAGGAGTTCCGCTGCGACCTAGTACTCCGCAGCCGAGCGGATGGTCATCGGCGATCAACCCTTTGCCTTTGAAAGTTGTCAAGACTGGGCAACTCAACAGCTCCGCCAATTGGCGAACACTCTCCATTTCGAATCTCGCTCCATGTCCAACGATGATAACAGGGCGCTTTGCAGACTGAAGCAGTTTTAAAGAAGACTGGTAGGCGTCTTTCGGAGGACTGATTTGTCGGGTTGCAAGTCGTCCAGTACTGTTGGCGGCCGAAGCATCGGGCTTATTAATTCCGGCGATTTCGTCTGGAAAGGTTAGGTGTGAAACGGACTGGTTGACGATCGCGGACTTACAGGCCAAAGACATTAACTCTGCGTGATTTGAGTTAGTCAATACGACTTGGGAATAGTCCGCGACTTGTCCAAATGCTTTGTCTAACGGGACTTCCTGAAAATTATGTCGTCCCAGAACCTGGCTGGAAACTTGGCCGGTCAAAGCGATTACAGGAGAGCGGTCAACATGCGCGTCCCAAAGCCCGGTGATCAAGTTGGTTGCCCCAGGGCCAGCAATCGCTAAACAAGACGCTGGTCGCCCCGTCAATTTACCGTAGGCGGAACATGCAAAAGCTGCAGCTCCTTCGTGACGTATTCCGATGTATTTCAAGTCACCCGACAGTTCATTTTGTCGCATCGCTTCGGCCACATTCAGGTTGGAATGTCCCACCATTCCAAAACACCATTTGACCCCCCAGTTCGCCATCGTCTCGATCATGACATCCGAAACTGTACGGCCACGATCATCTTTCTTTGGCAGGGCGACGTAGACTCCGTCATCGCGAATTTCGACGTCATAGCTAGGGACTGCGTCATCATAACCGCCATCGGGTGGCGTTCCTGTTAGCGGACAATAGTCCCAGCCATGCCACGGACATCGAAGCAAACCATTTTCAATCGAACCTTCCCCCAATGGCCCCCCTTGATGCGGACAATGGTTGTCGAGCGCGCCATATTTACCGTCGAAATGAGTTAGGCACAATGATTCCGTGCCAATCGTTACCGTAGTAACGCGCCCTTCTGGAAGCTCGTCCAAATCCAAAGCTTTATGCCAATCAACTTTCATCGTTAGCTCTCCTCCCCAATTAGATCACGACAAGCTTGAAGCGCTGCATCAACGTAAGACTTCGTTAAATCAGCTTGTCCACCATTCTCCAAGTTCATTTCTTCAGCAGTCAGGACCGCTCCCAACCAGTACTCAGACCAATGGCCAAACGGCAAACTTGGAAGTATACCCGGTCGTTCAATTCCATATGGGTTCATATAAAAATAAGGCTGGTTGTAATGGTTGTCGCCGAGCGAGAAACCGCCACCAATACTTTGCCCTTCGACTTTCGTTGCCTTCCAAAACCCTAGATCGAAATGGTGCGGCCAGACTCGAAGCGTTCCGTGAACTTCCAATGAGTGCTGGGCAAATGTAAGCCATTCGCTGACTGACTCCAGGTGGTCAAAATTGACAGAAAACTGGGCTCCATTCGCAACTTGGTGCGGGGGCATCTCATATTCTCGAAAGTTCAGTTCTTTTCCAAGCAACTTTGCGAGCCACTCTCTTGTCGCTTCCAAAGTCTGCCCATTCAAGTCCATCGAGTCTTGTCCATGATGCAACGTAAAGTCTTTAACACGAATTGCAGACTCCGCGCGACCAATCAGTCGACTTGTCTCTGAATCCCAGTCCAAGTTGGAATGGCTGTCGTCATCCGCTTTTTCGAGCATCGCGTCCGCGGCGGAAGACAGCAACTGAGACGCCCAGTGCAACTGAATTCGTGTGTCTGAAATTGACTTAGGATTTATGTACATTGTGGCCGGTTTCTTCTGTATTCAAGGTGATTCGCGTAAAAAAGCTTTCTGCCAAAATTTTCTATGACGGCACTCAGGCGCTAAATCCGAACTGTTCCATTTTGAATTCTCCATCTGTTGAGGTACATGGAACAAAACTGACTGACTTGTGCTTCAGATACTGATTGGCCATGCGGGAATAACTCTCTTGTGCTCTGCGTTTGCCCATTTGAAACAAGTCAGGTATGTGCCGCGTGTCATCTAATGCCCACTGTTCAATCATTCTGAAATTGACGTGTTCATACCGGTCACCGAGAATGAATTTCAACGGAAGATGTACACCTTGCGTTTGCGATGTTCCCATAATTTCTGCTACGCGCGGTGCCCAGTAAAGTAGTCCCGCGTCTCCGTCTGGTGGGGCCAGTGAAAATTGTGCTTTGCCAGTACCAATAGAAAGAAGGTGGATTTCGTCCGTTGTGTGTTGATTCATTTCACATCCTTCGATGTATTGAATCCGAATGGCTTCCGCAAATGCAAGAAGGCTGGGATCATTCGACCAGATCCCGCCGTCGACATAGTCTTTGGTGCCAATGCGTCGATGTGGAAAATAAGTCGGAGCAGCCGTTGCGGCAATGACGACATCGGAAATTGGCACATTCTTGTCGTGAACGCCAACAGGCAAATGACAGGAGCGAAAAACGTGCGGTTCACCATCGGTCAAATTCACTGTCGGAATAATCAAACGTGTCTTCGTAATATCTCCCAGAACCTTGTCTTCGTAGGCGATGTCAAACGCGTCTTGCAATGCGAAAGGACAGAATCGAGATCGAAACGCAGCGTCAAGATTTCCACCGGTTCGCCATTGAAAAACGCGATTGGCGAGTGGAAAAACGAAACGCATTAGGCCATTGGCTTTGAAACGCGGCCGTGGTGAAAAGATTTTGTAGCCATGTTTATCGTAAAACTGGTACATGTCTTCAGCCGAACGTCCAAGCGCCAAACCAGCGGCGATGATACCGCCGGTCGAAGTACCAGCAATGAGATCGAACGAATCGGTGATGGATTGCCCCAGTTTTTGTTCGAGTTCACGGAGGTAGGAAACAATGAAAGCCCCGCGAATTCCACCTCCAATTAAGGAAAGGATTTGAAATCTCGCCACGATTTACCTGCCCACGCCTGCGTAACGAATGCCAACCAGGTCGGAGATTTCCCGCTTCCAGGTTGTCAGGTCGGTCGGATTAAAATCTCGCAAGTGGTGGTGGCCACATGCGCGAGCTAGAACCACCATCAATTGGGTAGTTGCTTCAAAGAAGTTTTGCAGCCGCTTCGCCGACGCTGCGACCTTCAATCGTGACCGTAAGTCGTCTCGTTGGGTAGCAATCCCTACTGGACAATTGTTGGTGGAACAAGCTCGCATTCCGAGACATCCAATCGCTTGCATTGCCGAATTTGAAATGGCGACGCCATTGGCTCCCAACGCCATCGCTTTGGCAAAATCGGCATCCGTCCGCAACCCACCGGTAGCGATCAACGTAACGTCTTGCTTGCCTTTCGTGTCCAGATGGCGTCTCGCTCGTGCAATTGCAGCCATCGTCGGCACGGAAATATTGTTCTTGAACACATTGGGAGCTGCGCCGGTTCCGCCTCCGCGACCGTCAATAATGATGTAGTCCACACCCAGATCGAGCGCAAAATCAATGTCGTCCTCGATGTGTTGAGCCGACATTTTGACACCGATCGGAATTCCTCCAGTGGCTTCTCTAACCTGGTCAGCAACACGGCGATAGTCTTTGACACCGTTGAAATCTGGGAACCTTGCAGGGCTGACTGCGTCCGTACCTTCGGCTAATTCGCGTACCTGAGCAATTTTCCCCACGACCTTGGTTCCCGGAAGATGCCCACCCGTCCCCGTCTTTGCGCCTTGCCCGGCCTTGAAATGAAACGCTTGGCATTTTTTCACCTTGTCGATCGAGAATCCGAATCGCCCGGAAGCCAGTTCGTAAAAATAGCGATTATTCGCCGCCTGCTCCTCGGGCAACATTCCACCTTCGCCGCTGCATATGCCTGTCCCAGCCAACTCAGCTCCCATCGCCATGGCAACTTTAGCCTCTTCACTTAAAGCGCCAAAAGACATATCCGAAACAAACAGAGGAATCTGCAGTGATAAAGGCTTTTGAGCATTCGGCCCAATCACCAATTCGGTTCCTACTGGTTCATCATCCAATAACGGTTGCCGAGCCAACTGAGCCGTGACGAACTGAACGTCATTCCATTGAGGAAGTTCGAGTGTGGAAACCCCCATCGACGTGACGGGTCCATGATGACCAATTCCATCTTTGCCCTTTTGAGCGAGCATCTGGATGTATGCATTGTGAGGTTCCTCAGGTCCGCCGTGGATATCCTGATAAAGTCCCAGATACTCATCACGCTTAAATGGTTGCGGATGCTTGCGCGCAAAGTCATCGATCTCGGCTTGATTGACGACGACATCGTCGCCAACAATTTGAGCATCGAATTTGTGTAGAGCTTCCGAATTGTTGTATTCACTGACACCCGAGTCGATTCGGTAATCCCAGTTGTGAACGCCACAATAAAGATTGTTGCCTTCGACATGTCCGTCGCTCATCAACGCCGCTCGATGCAGACATCGCCCATACAGAACAGAGACGTGATCATCATATCGAATCACAACCAGATCAACTTCACCAGCCAATGCATATGCTGGCTTGCGATCTTCGAGTTCACTCCAAGTTGCAACTTTGATCGTTTGGTTCATTTTTTTCCTGTCTATTGATGCGGCAAGTCCAGTACACCGGACACCATCCGAACAAGCCCGTGAGCAGAAGATCGGTTTGAATTACAAGTGTCAAATAAGTCCGCCAACCCATTTTATCGACGGATGTCAAAGTCAACACCATCAAGACTGCACCGATGGCCAAGCGTTGAATACGGTCAACGTTCGTAACTTTGCCTCCCAGATAGCCATTCTTTGGGCAGTCCTCCGGCGCCTTACTCATATTGTCCGCTTGGCCTAGGTGTTCTCGAACTTTAACTTCGGAATTGAACGGTGTCGTCCAAGCCCTCGTAGTACTCGATACATTTGGCGCAACCACCGTCTTTCTCAACCCAATCTGGATTCGCATTTTTGATCATTCGAATAACGGATTGCTCTATTTCGTGCTCCAGCGCACCAGATTCTTTTCCACATAGCTTGCACAGCTCCATTTTCGGTTCCTTCTATTTTTCAGTATCAAAAGTTCCATAAAACCGGATGCTGTAGATTTTTGAATCGCGCCATCGCTCGACGACCGTTTGTTGGACGTCAACTTTTCCTTGGTCTTGATGATCCCAATTCATGTGAACCTCGTAGAAGACTTCGCCATTGCCCCCGCCATCGTCATTGATGGAGCGACCGAGCACTTCGACCTTATTCAGGCTGGTCACCTTGCCTTGATATTCATATTCCGCTTTTGCAAGAGCCTCCATGCCAGATTGTGGTGCATCCGAATTCGCCTGTTGAACAACGTCCGCGGCGTAGAACGCTTCGATGCCTTGAGCAAACTCGCCCTTCTTGACGTGATCTAACAATTGATCGTGAAGAATCTCTAGCGATGTTTCAGTGTGAGTTGACATAATTTTGCCTTTCGATTGTTGAAAAATTGGTTATTAAGAAACCCGAATTAACGTCGGAGCTCTTTTGTAAGTACGAAGTCTCGACCGGGTGCATGACAGCCGATGCAAAGCGTGCTGCCTTGAGAGGCGGCGACTGGCTCGCTGTTGTCTGAAACGCTCAAATTTTCATACCAGTACCAGCCGTTGCCATTCCCTTCATCCTTCTTTGTCTTGACGCTCAACGCCCAACCGTAGAGCTCGTCATCCTTGTAGAGTTCCTTGACTGATGTGGAACCCAACGGATGTTCGCTATTGCCGTTGGCCATGCTCTTGGCAAGCTTGTCGTTAAAGAAGATTTTGACATCGCCATGAATGGCACCGCTCGTCGACAAATGAACCTTGCTATCAGATTCAAACGCTTTGTATTTTCTGGCCTTCAACCACTCAAACGCTTTTTGAGCAAGTTCTTTTTCTGACGTTTCATTGCCAGAATTTGCGCCCATCGCCCCCATCGCAACTTGCCTTGCCGAAGCATCCATTTCTTTTTTGGACTGTTTCTTGTCCATCATTTCTTTACGCATCGCCCCCGGCATGGCTTCACGTAGGACTGGGTAATACTGAGTAAACACAAAGTCGGTTTCCGCGCTGGCCGCATGGCAAGCGTTGCATGACTGAGTGGGAAAAGCCTTTGCCGTCAATTCGTATTCCGATTTGTGACCAAAGCTGAAATAAGCCCATCCTCCTGGCTCATCGGCGAACCGGACGGCGTCTTTGACAGCAACTTCTAAACCAGCAAAATCACCCATGAAGTATCCATTACCGCTAACGGCTTTTCTAGAACCAACCAATACGAGTTCTTTGGCGATCTGAGTGCCATTTGGGAATCGACCGGTTTCTTCAAATTTGGAAAAGCTAACAGGATCGACATACACGTTATGAAATTCTTTGAAAGCGGCGTTTCCGTCATTCATGTCATCAGGAGTCAATGGCGTGCCAACAAACACCCACTTTCGCCAACCATTTGGGCGAATCAAATCGCCTTCTTCGGTGTATCGCGCGTCGTAGGGGTTCAACGCATTTCGTCCATCATCCATCGCTGTTAAACTCGAAGATGTTGGGACGGCTACCGCTGCTAGAAACATGCCGGCCGACAAGAACATGAGTGATATCAGGATTTTCATGGGCTAGCCCTTTTTGTTAAGTAAGTAGGATTCAGGACTCAATGCGTTACTGCGTTCAGGTTTGTCTCATGAAACCGGCCCGAATTCGCAAATTCGAGAAACTTAGTTCTCCAGCATTGGAATGGGGCGGCTGAATGGCTGAAAAACGAGAAAAAAACAAAATTGAAATTGAAAGCAAGGTGGAGAAGCCGCTTCAACCAGATGAACTGTTGCCAATGCTCTACGATGAGTTGCGGAAATTGGCCACATCCAAATTGTCCAGAGAAAATCCTGGGCAAACTTTGCAGTCAACGGCCTTGGTTCATGAAGCCTACCTTCGTCTTCTGAAACAAAACGGAGCTTCCCACTGGGACAGCAAAGGCCATTTTTTTGCGGCAGCCGCTGAAGCGATGCGTCGAATTTTGGTTGACCGAGCAAGGGAAAAAAACCGATTGAAACGAGGCGGCGACAGAAAACGCGTCAATTTTTCAGAAAACGACACCCAACTTGGCGAGAACGACGAAAACGTGCTGTTAATCAATGAATCTATCGAGTCGCTTGAACGCGAGGATCCAAAGGCGGCGGAAGTCTTGAAACTTCGATACTACGCGGGTCTGTCAGTTGAAGAAGCGGCGAAGGCGTTGGATATTTCACGAGCCAGTGCTTATCGACACTGGAACTATGCTCGTGCGTGGGTGGTCGCTGAAATCACTGACGAAGAAAATTCGAACAATTCGTCAGAACGCTGAGACATTGCACGGCGTTTAGTCGCATTGAAATAGGAAATTACCCTCTAAACGATGATTTCGTTAGATGAACTCCAAGGTTAAAGAGATCTTTCTCGAGGCAATCGAACTCGCCGACAACGAGCGGCAGGAATTCCTGATCCGCAAATGTAATGGTGATCAGGAAACATTGGATCGAATCAAGAAGCTAATCCTCGCCCACGAATTGAGTGACAGCCCAGTCGATTTCTCGCCAGTAATGTTAGCGGGCAAGTCGGAGTCGATTGGAACCGAGCAACCAGGCACCAGACTTGGACCTTATGTGCTGAAGGAACAAATTGGGGCTGGAGGAATGGGAGTCGTTTGGGTTGCAGAACGAACGGAACCGATTCGTCAAAGGGTTGCGATTAAAGTTATCAAGCCTGGGATGGATAGCGAACAAGTCATCGCAAGATTCGAGGCGGAACGCCACGCTCTTGCACTGATGGAACATCCTAACATCGCAAAAGTACTCGATGCAGGAACCACCTCATTCGGTCGCCCCTATTTTGTAATGGAGTTGATTCGCGGGTTGTCAATTACGGAGTATTGCGACAGCTACAAATTGGGCCTCGAAGACCGTTTGAAGATTTTTGTCGATGTTTGCAAAGCCATTCATCACGCCCATCAAAAAGGGATTATTCATCGGGATATCAAGCCGACGAACCTATTGGTAACGGACCAGGACGGTGAGCCGCATGTTCGAGTAATTGATTTCGGAGTTGCCAAGGCCGTTGAGGGGAGTCTCTCGGATAAATCCGTATATTCTGGATTTTTCCATGCGATCGGAACGCTTGAGTATATGAGTCCTGAACAGGCTGGGCTCGCCAATGCAGATATCGACACCCGTTCTGACGTGTATTCCTTGGGTATCGTGTTGCATGAATTGCTGATCAGTGAGACGCCATTTAGCAACCAGGATCTTTCTTCTTCGCTGGAAGCGGCCTGCCGCGTCATCCGAGAAGTGATGCCTGACAAGCCAAGCCGCCAATTCTTGAGAATGGAACGGCCGATTCAAGAACAAGTCGCGATGAGACTTGGGACGAGTCCGCAAAAGCTGACCAAATGCCTCAAAGGCGACTTAGACCTAGTCGTCCAAAAAGCTCTGGCCAAGGACCGCAACGTTAGATACCAGTCGGCAGCTCGCCTATCAGAGGACATCCGTAGATTCGTCGACGGTCATCCAGTCAAGGCATCACCGCCCTCGATGTTGTATCGAGCTCGAAAAGCTTGGGCCAGCTACCGTATTGCGATCCAATTAACCGCACTATCAATTGGAATTCTTGCAGCTTGCCTTGCCTACACTTTGCAGCAATCTTATCGTCTCAAAATCGCAAACAGGGAGACGACAAAAGCCGAGAAAGCAGCCAACGATGCCAAATTGTCTCTAGCTCAAGACCTTTATTTTTCTCAGATGCGTGAAGCCGAACGCAATTTTAATCATGGCAACCTGACGAAAGCGGAGGAAGTGGTAGATCGTTACGCTGGATCAGAAACAGTAAAGAAAGGCTTCGAGTTGCAGTATTTAAGGAGCCGAATTGATCGAACTCGGGGCGATCAGTTATGGGAAAACGAAAGGCCTCTCTACACGCTTTCTTTATCAGAAAATGGTCGGGTTGCTGTTAGCAGCCAAAATGAAGTTCAAGTTTTTGACAACATTGACAGTCGAAATGAAATTGCGAATTTCAAAACAAAACCAAATGACAGTTTGCACTTAACCACTGGCGAAAAAAACTTTTGGTCGTTTCCGTTCGCGGCAATTTCTCAGTGCGGCAGCTTTGTCGCCTACGCCCACCCAGAACGAATTGACACGGTCGTCATTAGCTCGATCGATGAAGATAAGTCTTGGCAATTGGGCGGGCACGCGCAAACGGTTCGCTGCGCCAGTTTCCTAAACGACTCGACTTTGGTAACTGGCGATCATGAAGGCAATGTTCGATCTTGGAATTTCAAGTCGAACAAGGTCAAAGTGAAGTCGGTTCATAAGGGTTCGGTTTGGTCTGTTGCAACAAGCGATGACGGCAAATTAGTGGCATCGGGCTCAGTCAATAATCGCATATGCGTCTGGGACATTGAGAGTGATAACCTTGCTTACCTCGAAGGCCATTTCGATATACCCTCTACGACAAAGGGGGTCACATCCGTTGCATTTGCTCCCAAATCCAAGTATCTGGCGTCAGCTGGCGCCGATCATACGGTAAGAATCTGGGATCTGGAAACGCGACGATCCATTCAGGTCCTTTCAGGTCATGTTGACGAAGTCAGATCGGTTGCTTTCTCGAAGGATGGGAGCTTTCTTGCATCTGGAAGTCGTGACAACAGTGTCAGGCTGTGGGATTGGAAACGTGGGTTTGAGTTGTCAAAGTACTTTGGACCGAGCTACGTCGCTCAATCGGTTCAGTTCACGTCGGACTGTCGTTTTGTTGTTGCCACCAGCTTTGATGGCACGATTCATCGCTGGCCCGTTAGTCGCAAGAACTCGGAAGTCTTTTGGTTAGATAAGCCGGTAGCCGACCTATCCGTCAGTCCCAATGGGTTAGCCATTGTAGCTGTCGAAACCAATTCAACAAAAATACACATCTGGAACATCGGACGTGAAGTTTGGCAGGAATCGCACCGAACGATTGAAGCTGCCGGTGAAGTCAATGCCGTGTCAATTAACGACGAAAAATTACTCGCTGCTATGCTCGACAATGGTGAGATGCAAGTGTTTGACGTCGCAAACAGTGTCCCGAATGAAATAGTACGAATCTCAATTTTTGCCCCAAGTGAATTGAAACAACTGAATTTTCACCACGAAGCTTTCAACTACTCTGATGACGGATCGCAACTTGCGATCGGGTCGCCTATTGGTAGTATCGCCATTTTTGACTTCGCAACAAAAACAATAGAACGGAAGACGATCACGTCACAGCCAGTTCGTTCCCTGGTGATTCAACAGCCCTTTGAAGTTTTGGCGACAGATACTGACAACCGCCTCTACAAGGTCGATTTGAAAAAGGGAGCTTCTGAATTGGTTCAATCCGACGTTAGGTTTGTTACTCATCGCAATCGCATGTTGGCAACTTCTGGAGTTGGTAAGGTGGCGCTAAGCGATCTCGAGACTGGTGATGAATCGGTCCAGAACACCCGTTTCCGCGAGGTTCGTTTTCTGGATGAGAGTACTCTGGTTTTGTCAACGGGCTACTCAACGGAACTCGAAGCTGGCGAGCTATACCTCTGGGACACTAAGCTCGACCGACTTCGATACGTATTTCAGGCGCACCACAGCATCGTTGAGTGTTTCGACACTTGCCACAACGCACAAGTAATTGCCTCCGGCAGCCTTGACGGCAGTATCATGTTGTTCAACATCGAAGAATAATCAACAAAATCATCTTTGGTGACCGAGACCAAGTTGGACTTAACTATAGCGGTCGTGGCGTCGAATATTTCAACGATAACTGATGGATCGACGCTATAAAAAAGGAAATTCGCTCTAGACCAAGTTTTCAATGACTTGGCTGACTCGAATAAGACCAAGTTACTGATTGAGTGTGCAAAAATTAACTTGCGTCGAATTGAAACGCAAGTGAAACTCCGAGGGGGCGGATTTGCCACCAATTACGTCGGCTTCGTCGTGCCGTACGCACTGTTTGGTAGCGCCTTAACTGGCACTGCTTAAGTCAACCGAACGGTAGTGTTTGTTCACCTGCAGAGGTTGCGAATCAGTCGTGCCGGTAAGATTTACGATTCTGTATGCTTTGCTAAATTCCCCCGTGAGAGTTTCACGCACCCATCCGGTAGGTTAAGTAGCGAAGTAAAATCTTTTCGATTCGGTACTCCCGACAAGAAGGAACAATCCGCATGGCCTATTGCACTTTCCGGGTTGTTCATCGCCATCGCAAATCGGTGAACGTCCATGGCGTTTAGTCGTTAGCCGTGTCTAATTTGACTTCCAAGTTTAGAATCATTTGCTGAAATTGTTCCAATTCACGAATGGAAGCAAAACCGGGATTGTTCTTTAACTCCCTCGTAAAAATCCCATTTTGTTGATCCGAGTACGAATTCGCAAACGTGTGTTCTAGCAATTGAATTGCCTGATTTTGGTACGCGGCTCGATTCTCCGGATCGTGTTCTGCATAAGCAGCTACACTCATCGCTATGTCAAACGAGAAAATAGGTTTTAATTTGCTTGAAAGGTCGACGGCATGTTCCAGCAGGTCTGGGCAATCTCCGTTCAATGCCTTGGCCAGCATAATCTTGACGTCGATCGGATTATGGCGTGAGTCGCCGTGAAAATTGACAATTTGTCCGGCCGATTCAAATGCTTCAACCGCCTCGCCATAACGCTTGAGTCCGATAAGAACGTCACCGCGCAGTTGATGACACATTTGTAGCATGATGACGGCATGAATTCGACCTGAATCCGCTGCTATGATTGACTGAAAAGCCTTCGTTGCTTCATCACAATACTCGTAGGCCAATTGGAAGTCTTCTCGTTCAAAATATCTCTTTGCAATACTAAACTCCGTCCGCGCCACGCTGAATTTGGTACTCATGCTATTTGGCGATTGGGCAAGCATGTTCTTTCTAAGTTCCAAGATTCGGATAAAATCCTGAAGTGAATCAAAATCTGGATTTTGGGATCGATGAAGATCAATTCGATTCTCAATCAGCTGAGTCAACGTATCGCTGACATTCTTGAGTTCGGAGTCGGCAGAGATCAGCTCTTCCAGGCGGACAATCAAACGGTCTAGTATTTCGACGGCATCATTAAGCCATTGCCTATCAACTTGGGCCACCGTAAAGGCAAAGTAAGCCGCAGCGTGAATCATGTAGTAGTCGTTGCTAACGGCCGGATCCAATCCACCGAGGTTGATTTTGTTTAATAGCGAAGTCGCCGATTCAAAAAATGCCGCATAAACTTCGCGATCCAAATTATAACTGGCCAACGATGCCATCGATGCGACTCGAAATCCGAGCTTGATGGCCTCTTGGTCGTCGGGTTTGAGGTTGATTAATCGCTCGGCAAGCTTCCAGGTATTTTGAGTTTGATGGTAGCCTTCAACCACAGCAGCAGGAACATCATCGGGATTAGGTTTCCCTGCCTTTGTGTGGACATCGGGCATGTTGAGACGGTATCGATCGCAATGTGCTAGAACGAGTTTACTAAGAATCTGCGTATTGGCGGGTTGTTCTTGAACCAACTCTTCCAAGATCTCGATGCAATTCGACAAGCTTGCCAAAGCATCCTTTTTGCGCCCACAATTGGATTGAATGCCAAACAGATCCATATTGGCCAGTGCTAGGTTGTAGCGCCCCTTTGGGGACGTGTCAGACTGGAGTTGCTGAGCAAGATCCGCAAAAAACTCACCCGGCTTTTGCAATAGTCGCTTTCTTAGTTCACGGTGCTCTTCATTGTTCAAAATCATGTCGCCGGCAATCCCGGTATAGTAGCTGCGGATTGCATCGATCGCCAAGTCCAGGCGACGATTTGCTGAATCTCGTTGGACGGTTACCTCCCGTCTTGCCAGCGACTCCTGCTTCTGCGCTATAGCAGCCGACCAGGCAAACCATGAACTGACACTGATCCCCGCCAACAGTATTAACGACACGACACTTGCAAATGAAACGAGAACGCGATTTTTTCGAACAAATTTCTGTAGGCGATATCGCCTTGACGGTGGTCGCGCCTCGACAGGTTCATCATTCAAGAATCGTGAAATGTCATCAGCGAAACTCGCTGCAGTGTCATAACGCCGGGATCGATCTTTCTCCATCGCCTTCATCACAATCCAATCGAGATCGCCACGCATTGAGTTGGCCAGTCTTGAATTCGGTATCTGCCGCTGCTGGGCAATGGTTGACTGAGCAGCTGCCTCCAACGTGCTGATTCGATCACTGGGGCGAGGGGGATCAGATTCTCGGATCACAGCACGAATTTTTTCAAGACTTTGCCCATTAAACTCTTCCTTCGTGAAAGGGGTGCTACCCGCCAGCAATTCGTAAAGCACCACGCCAAGCGAATAAACATCCGTCCGCGTATCAATATCCAGATCTGAAAAACCGGCTTGCTCAGGCGACATGTACAACGGTGTCCCGATGAGCTGGGATACTTTCGTATAAACGGTTCCTTCACTTAGAGTCTGGTCGATCGCCTTGGCGACTCCAAAATCAATGACTTTCGGGACCGGCTGACCATCATGGACGGTGACCAGAACGTTGCTCGGTTTCAGATCGCGGTGGATTATGCCTTTCTGATGTGCATGTTGAACGGCCTTGCAGACCTGAACAAACAACTCCAATCGTTCCACCACGCGGCAACAGTTTTGATTGCAATATTCCGTTAGGCTGACACCTTTGATCAATTCCATAACAAAGTACGGCAGTCCGGAATCCGTGGTCCCGGCATCGATAACACTCGCGATATTGGGATGCTCCATAAGCGCCAGTGCCCGGCGTTCACTCTCAAAACGGTTAATCACTTCACGAGAATCCATCCCAGGTTTGATGACCTTTAATGCCACCTTGCGTCTAACCGGATGATCTTGCTCAGCAACGTAGACGATTCCCATGCCGCCAATACCAAGAACTTCGCGAAGCTGATAGGGGCCAACCGTCTGACCGACCAGATCTTTCAGCGCTACGACTGTGTTCTCCGGTTGCTCTTGACCATCCACCAGATTCTTTGCGAACTCAACGACTCGAAGGAACTCGGACTCATGTTTGAGGTGTTCTTCCTGATTTCGATTTTTTTGCATTGGGTTACCGAACAGTGATCGTTAGGAATCAATTTCTTGGTCATCCACGTCTTCCTGAATGATATCGGGATCTATCAAGTCTTCATAAATTTCACGCAAACGTTTTCGAATCCTCGAACAAACAATGTACAGTGTATTGGTGCTGACTCCGAAGTCTTTGGCGATATCAGCACGATACTTGTTCTCAACCACTACCTTCCAAAAGATCTGAATGTCACGATCTGAAAATTCATTCTTAATTGACTGCAACGCCTGCCGCATGATTTCACATCGTCCGTCACTGGCGGAAGCCAACGCTTCATCGCCCAGAGAGTCGGGGATGCTTTCTATCAATTGGCGAGCAGTGGATCCACCTGCCGCCGCCGAAGCGTCCAGTTTTTTCAAGTGATCTTTGGTCTTATTGTCCGTAATCGTATTCAGCCACTTCCGAAACGAACCATTGCGCCGCCGCTCAAAATTTTTCAGTTTGCGAATCACCGAAGTGAAGACCTCTTGCGAAACGTTTTCTGATTCCGATGGAGTCAAGTTCCACCGTCTGCGACATCGGGAATAAATCATTGGGGTATACAATTCAACCAATCGATCCCAGGCATCCTTTTCGTTCTTTCTCGCTTGCTCCAGAAGTGTCAACGAAGTCTGGGACGGCGGAACCGCACCCATTCTAACGATCTTTTCTTTCATGAATTTCCTTTTGCATGAGCGTTAAATCTTGAAAGCATAGCATAGTATCTTCAGGTCCGAATCATGATCTCGTTGTGTTGAGCTGTTAAGAGTACCAACTGAACAAGTCGACAGCAAATTTCACGGTCGACGATCATCGGAATAAGGGGTTCTTGGTTCTTGCGATATAGGTGGGCATTCAAAGGTCGCAAGCTTAGCCGATTGGCAAGCAGGGTAGTGTCTGCGGGATGGGGTTTCGTCCCCAAGGAAATTAAATCAGTTATAGACACTAAATCAGTTATATCAACAGAGCGCGGCGGTTACCTCACCATACGGTCCAACGTTCCGCCTCTCCGACGCAAAATGGTTTGGTCCCAATCTTTCGGGGTCCATAAAAGAAATCACCAGGTCGAAGTCCCGGTGATTTCCGATATTTTGTTTTCGTAAAACCAGCAGGTCACCTATCCACCAACGAGTCTGATGAACCCTTTAAAATCATACGTAAATGGCGCGACAGGATCGTTTGGCAGTCCTTGCACATCGGCAAGCTTAGTTTCGACTTGGCAATAAACGGTTCCAGTCGCATGGCGGAACAGGAACGTCCCACCAACAACTCGAAAATCGCATCGACCGATCAAGGTTCCCGCGATATCATCGAGTTCGAAAAAGTAGGTTTTCTCGAACCAGATTTGTCCGAGCCAAGTTTGCATGATGTGAATTTCTCGACCCGAACCGTCTGGATTTGGGCCATCAACGCCGGGGTACCAAACGGTGCCATTGACTGACGGCCAGCCAATAAACACCGATTGTGCAACACCGAAATGTTGATCTGGACCCAAAGGAATCCCAAACAGTGAAAACGTACCCGTGGGCGTTCCATCGTATGTCGCTGTGCCAGAACCGTCGCCAATGATCAATGGAAAAGGAACCTGCCCGGGATCTCCAGCACCAAGGTTAGCCGGATCAAAGATTCCGTCGCCCTCAGTGGAGAAGGGAATTTGAAACCCAAAAGTATGTTTCACTCGGTAATTAAATGTCCATTCCCAGTTAAAATTCCAAACCGGGTCATCAAACGAAAATGGAACATTTGTCGCAACCAGCGTTCCTTGTCCTCGAATGCCTCGAAATCGACCGGTTCCCTCGACCACTCTAAATCGGGAACTCCATACCGCCGTAAACGCACCCGTTGGTTGGCCATTCTTGAGCACCGGTTCAAGAACAGCGATTCCTCTGAATCTTGAACTGATCGTACTTCCGTCAGTATATACCGTCTCCAAAAACACTTCGTCAGGCGTACCTTGGCCTTGATTTTTGAATTCAAATACCAGTTCGCCAATCTGATTCAGTTCAATTGCACTGGAAAAAATCAAGTCACCCAACTCAGGCGATTCACCAAGTCCATAGATTTCTCCGGACACCGCATTGAAGCTGCCAGTTCCTGCCCCACTAGAAACTTCTCGATTGCCTTCGGCTGTTGCGATTGCGCTGCTTAACACTAACACCAGCACAACACTCAGGACGTGCCTTCCAAAACTCAACATTGACTTCCCCTTTTTTGCTAAACCAGATATGACACAACTCACAAGAATTTCGTTGCAAGAGGGTAACGAAACGACCTTTCAATCATGAAGGTTTGCAAATACCCTGAGTCAGTTGCGCCTCGACAATGAAGCTTGGACGAGACAAGATATCTGGTCAGCTAGAGACATCAGACACATCGGTACTTCCGTTTAAATTCGAATATAGGCAGCGCAACTGATGTTGGCCAAAACGACCAATTCACCCGTTGGCATTTTTGGCGTTTCAAATCCACATGAATTGCCAACCAGAGATAACGAATGGGTCTTTCATGAATCCAATGGATGTGCTTCGCCAATGAACTCGTGAATCACTTCGTCAGCATTTTAGATATTTGTGTTGAAGCGCCTCCCGGCGATTCTTATCGAAGAACACCACGTGCACTCTCCAAAATTTGGCAATCGCCGTCGTTATCCGCTGGCTCCCGTTCTCCTTGATTCGAGGAAGCGAATGCGTCAATTCACCCACGAACGGGTCCGTGAGAACTGTGGATTGGCGACGACCCTCGGCCATGGGAAGTCAACCGGCGACCTTCGACTACCATTCAATGGCAAGAGAAACGCTCCTCGCGCACTCAATTGGAGGAGCGTTTGGCCAAAATGGACCGGCTGTCGCCGCAAAGATTCAGAATGTTGCATCAATGAGAATTTCGGCGGCGGTGTACTATGCATATCAGTACACTGAGAGCGATTGCCCCAGTTGAACCAGGCTCTGGTACGACAAGGATTCGACGGTCGCTTGAGGTCCCGACAAGCTCGATCAAGTCGCCGTTTAAATTTGTTAGATATATGTCCAGAACTTGGTCGCTTCCTGGAGTTGTCGAAATCAACGTACCTGGAGAAGGAGGCAATCCATCAAAAACGGACTCAAATTCAAAAACCTGATTCGGGTCGGTCCTCAGAATCGTTCCCATCAACGGGCCACTTGTAAATTCCACTCCAAAACCGGTGCCTGTAATAAAGTAATCGCCGGAAACGAAGCTGGAGGGATCCCCCGTCGCAAAACCAGGGTCGTTCATATCCTGTTGCACGTTGGAAATGGTTCCAAAATAGTCGTCACCCGTAAATGGTCCAACGATTCCAAATCGAAAATCGCCCAAAACATTGCTACCCTCAAATGACCAACCCTCCAGGCCCGAGATCGCGATGACATCTCCAGCTTGCTGTTCCCGAATAATCGTAGCACTCGAAAAACCAAAAAGATCGTCAAAGAACAAGTCTTGTCCGGTGGGGTTGATCGATGCCGTTGAACTGATCATCACGTCTTGTATTGCCATGGCCTGGAACGTGGTTGTTCCGGCCACGATCTCATCAGCTTTGGCCGTTGTGGGATCTGATCCCACGCAAACTATCAAAGCGATCCATGACAAGCTAATGTTTTTAGCCCACTCAGAAAATGAAATATAACTTTGCATTGCTATCTCCCAGTCGCTATTCGAATTCCCCCATTTTCGAATCTACGGAATCGTACATGTAAAGAGTTTAAGTTGAGGGGAAATGGCCGAAAGCTACTTTTGCTTTCAAGCGATTCAATGATGCTAATGCATTTGAAAAGGACGATCTATTTTTGCGTGGAGACGTGAAGATAGCTTCACACCAGCTGCCCCATTATCCTCACTCAGCTTATCAAGTCGAAGCTGTCTGCAACGAGCAAGGAGCCGAATTTAAATAACGGGGCCAGAATTTACCCCGTCGCGCCCCTGAATGTAAATGTCGTTGGGAATGGGCTAATTGCAGCGGCCATTTTTTTTGAAACTGTCTGGGCCAGCTAATTTATTTTTGGTTTGGCAATTTCAAAAGGGAGCAACCCCGACGTACAAGAAAGCAACGATGAGAATGGTTGGTAGCCTGGGCGCGTTTCGTGTTTTTGAGATTAACGAGGATGGCAGGTATTCGATAGAAGTCGATTATGAATTCCGATTCCGCGAGCCAAGTCTCCGGGATTGTTAACTTAGTCGGGAGCCAGTTTTGAATAAGCCGGCCGAACCAAGCATTTTTTTATTTTCCAATTTGACAATTAGACACTGCCGCCTCTAAATCCGTTCGTTTAATCTACTCACGCGGCTTTTTGCGTTGTCGTACTTTGGCACTGATCACTGTACATGATTTTGGCCAATTCATTTCTGCTAGCACGAGACGTCATTCGCCGCAAACGATTGGGCTAGTCTATTTGGAAACTATGTGAATCCGTTGATCGCAAAATTGAACATATTCGACAAATCCACGATTGGCACGGTTTGAATTTGGTTGGATTTTCCCTTGATTTGCAGCAGCTCTTCCGATGGAATTGATCCGTCTGGAACATTGTCTGAACTATAAATTTTGCCTGTTCCGACGGATTCGATCGAATCCAATGAATCGATTACGAGTCCGGCTTTCCCCCCATTTGAATCAAATATCAATACTTTGCGTTGTCGCGCTTGGTTGTTGCCAAGCGCATCCGAACCAGGTTTGCCGAGTTCTGCAACCGCAACGCTAACTTCGTTGCGCAAGTTATGGATCCCGAGATATTTTTCAGATAGACCAGGCGGTCGAGTTAAATTCTGCGGCAGATCGATAATTTCTTGTACCTGCTCAAGGCCAACGGCGTACTTGGCATCGCTGGAAAATATCAAGAATGATTTTTTGGCGTCGGCATGACTTTCAGTTTGTATTGAACGACATTGTAAAGGCTTAGCAGAAAGTCTACCGTGCACCTTAGCAACTTCAACGACCTCATGGTGCCCCAACAACTTGTTATGATCAAAAACATAGACTTCGGGGGAATCTTCTTTGACAATCGAGCCTTTGAACCAATTCTGTTGTATGAGATCAGTGGAAGGATACGAAATAAATTCATTCAATTCAGAAAAAAAGATGTCGTCAATGGATTCGACCAGGAAACCAATCAAGACGTCATTGGCTTTCATGACAACGACATCTTTGCCGGCAAATCGATCTGAATTGAAGCTAATTTCTCGATTGCCGAGCAACGCAAACAAGTCCAAAATTGGCAAGGAGCCATTTCTCAAATTCGTAGTCCCCAAACAGGATAACCCGCCGCTCAACGGCGAATGATCAATGCCTTCAAGTTGAAAAACTTCTTGAATTTCGTTTAACGGCAAGGCGCATTTGAAATCTTCAAGTGAAAACATGAGGTATTGTCTGCGATCGCCAGGATTCCTGTGCGATACAACGCGTTGGGTTTTTTCTTTTGGCAATCCCTTGGGTACTTCAGCTAGCGTGAACAAGCTTGCGATATCAATGACCTGAATCAGTTCTCCGCCTTGGGAGTCACGAAAAATGCCGTCTACGAATGGAGTTGACGAATCGGCATCAAACTTATTCAAGTTCTCGGAATGACCACGGAATACCCTTCCAATCCGATCGAGTAGCACGCCAATAAATTGCCCGTCGTACTCCAAAATGGCAACCTTGTCGGCATCTAAATTGGATGTTCCTCTTTCAAAGAGAATCATCAGATCGACGACCGCGACAATTGTTCCACGCAGGTCGAACGCTCCTCGCACGAACTTTGGAGTAAGCGGAATCTCAACAAGTTGATTCGGAAGATTGACCACTTCCACAATTCGATCTGATGGAATTGCAAACTCACACTGATCCAAGTAAAACGAACCGTACATCCTGTCGTCGCATTCGTTTCCAACTGACCCATTACTACTCATCGAACGTACCATTTAATTTCATTCTCGAGCAAAGGGGCTATTTCGCAAACTTTTGCACAGACAGTTTTAGTCTTTCGGCTCCTTCGACCAATTTTTCGGTCGTATTCGCAATTTTGTCAGATGCAACCGCTGACTTTTCAGTCGAATCCGCAACATGCTGAATGGACTGAGCGACTTTGCGAGACGTAGCTTGTTGTTCCTGGGTTGCGGATGATATCTCGCAAATCGCTGACGAGGTACTGTTGATTCCATCTACGATCAATTCAAATGAGCGTGCAGCTTCCTTAGAAACTTCACTACCTTCATTGATCCGTTTGACCGATTCTCCAATCAACTTCGCCACGTCTTCGGTTGCAGTCGATGATCTTTCTGCGAGTTTTCGGACCTCGTCCGCAACAACGGAAAATCCAACACCATGTTCTCCGGCTCGAGCCGCTTCGATCGCAGCGTTGAAGGCCAGCATATTGGTTTGGTTCGCGATATCACTGATGACCTTAACGATTTGGCTAATTTTCTCCGACGATTCGTTGATTCGGTCCATTGCTTCGATTGACTTTCCAATGGACTCCGAGCCTACGTTAGCCTGTTGTTGAGTCGATGTCGCGATTTCATTGGCGGACTTGCTGTTCTTGACAATTGAATCGATGGATGCACTCAACTTTTCAACAGAGGCATTCATTTCTTCGGTTGTCGTCTCCAGGGACTTCGCCCCCGACGCAACCGACTTGGATTCAAGTGAGATTTGCTGAGTTTCGCTTAGGAACTCAGTAGCAATTTGTCTTACTTCCAGTTCAACTGCCGCCTGTGCCGTTACATCCGTTCCAAATTTAATGACTTTGGTTACGTTACCGTCTTGATCAAAAAGTGGGTTGTAACTGGCATTTAGGAATACTTCGCTACCATCCTTTTTGAGCCGTTTGTATGTACCCGTTTCGAATTCACCTCTGGCAAGATTTTCCCAGAACTCGTTGTATTCTTGCGAGGAAGTTGTCTCGGTGTCGCAGAAAATACGATGGTGTTTTCCTTGTATCTCATGAATGGAATATCCCATTGCTTGCAAAAATTTATCGTTGGCTGTGATAATTGTTCCATCACGCGTGAACTCGATGACAGCAGTAGATTTGGAAATTGCATCAAGTTGAGTGTTAAATTCCAACTGCTGTAGTTTGACATCAGTGATGTTCGTCTGAATCGAGACGTATTTTTGAAGCTTTCCTGCTGAATCAAAAACCGGATTGATCGCCAACGAAATCCAGTAAGATTCGCCGTCCTTGTTGTAGTTCAGAATTTCATCATAAAATGCTTCCTGTGCTTTCAATTTTTCGCGAATTCGTTTCCTGGTCGCTGCGTCGGTGTGTTTTCCCTGCAGAAGAGCTCCAGGTTTTTTGCCGATAACTTCCTCCAACGAGTAGCCAGTCAGCTTGGTGAATCCAGGATTAATATACTCGATACGGCCTTCTGAATCACAGATAATTACCGAGTTGTCGGTTTCATTGGCAACCAGTGAAAGAATCTCGGCTTGTTTTCGTATGTTTACTTGCTCCGTAACGTCAGTTGCAAATTTGACAATTTTGACGGGTTTGCCACTGGCATTCAGAACGGGATTGTAGGATGCGTTAATCCAAATCTCTTGACCGTCTTTTCCGAACCGCCGAAACTCGCCAGAAACGAACTCTCCTCTACCAAGTTTTTCCCAAAATGCTTTGTATTCAGATGACTCTGTATACTCTGGGGCACAAAACATTCGATGATGTTGCCCTTGTAGTTCATTGAGCTCATAGCCTGTTGCCGCCAGGAAATTTTCATTAGCTGTGATGATGGTTCCATCAAGTTGGAATTCAATGACTGCCTGAACCTTGCCTACGGCTGATAGTTTCGCTTCGAATTCTGCGTTTCGGTTGCGAGTTTCCGTTACGTCCGTCGCAAACTTGACGACTTTGACTGGTTTGCCGCTGGCATCCAGGACCGGGTTATAGGATGCGTTAATCCAAATCTCTTGTCCCTCATTCCCGAACCGCTGGAACTCACCAGAAACGAACTCTCCCTTAGCGAGGTTCTTCCAGAATGTTTTGTATTCCGATGACTTTGCGTACTTAGGGTCACAGAACATTCGGTGATGTTGGCCCTGTATTTCGTCGAGTTGATATCCCGTCGCTGCCAGGAAATTCTCATTGGCTGTGATGATGGTTCCATCGAGTTGGAACTCGATAACGGCCTGAGTCTTGCCAACGGCTATAAGCTTGGCTTCGAATTCTGCGTTTCGGTTGCGAGTTTCCGTTATGTCCGTCGCAAACTTGACGACTTTGACTGGTTTGCCGCTGGCATCCAGGACCGGGTTATAGGATGCGTTAATCCAAATCTCTTGTCCCTCATTCCCGAACCGCTGGAACTCACCAGAAACGAACTCTCCCTTAGCGAGGTTCTTCCAGAATGTTTTGTATTCCGATGACTTTGCGTACTCAGGGTCACAGAACATTCGGTGATGTTGGCCCTGTATTTCGTCGAGTTGATATCCCGTCGCTGCCAGGAAATTCTCATTGGCTGTGATGATGGTTCCATCGAGTTGGAACTCGATAACGGCCTGAGTCTTGCCAACGGCTATAAGCTTGGCTTCGAATTCCGCGTTTCGGTTGCGAGTTTCCGTTATGTCCGTCGCAAACTTGACGACTTTGACTGGTTTGCCGCTGGCATCCAGGACCGGGTTGTAGGACGCGTTGATCCAAATCTCTTGACCGTCTTTCGCGAATCGCTGAAACTCGGACGCAATGAACTCACCAGCATTGAGCAGAGCCCAGAACTCTTCGTATTCCTCCGAAGCAGCATACTCCGGTGAACAAAAGATGCGATGGTGTTTTCCAGCTATCTCTTTGTGCGAGTAACCGACGGTTTTGAGAAAATTCTGATTGGCGTTAAGTATCGTTCCATCGAGATCGAACTCGATGATGGCTTGTACCCGATTTAACGCCGTCACAATGTCATTAGATTCAATTGCGAGATCGTTGACTACACTCTGCTGACTCATTGCTACCCCTGAACAGATTTCTTGTATTAGGGAAAGCTTAGGTCACGCTTTACGCTTCATTTCGCTTCCTAAAACACAATTTCAGATTTCGATAGCTCACGAAGAAGTTTCTGGCGGATTAAGCTGGTTCTAAGTGCAAAAATGCCCGCTTGCAGGTCCTATCTTGTGGAAGAAACCAGAAAAATGACCCTTTTGGATAATCGACCGTTCGATTGAGCGCATCGACGTCATTTATTCCGAACATGGCCGAATACTCAATTACTCAAATCAACCAAGGCTGCCTAAAGTAGAAAAGTTGTTTTTGGAGCAGGTCACCCACGACACGTCCATTTATTGAAATTGGTGGCTGGTCGGGGTAGCATGGCCAGGGTATCACGAACTGCGATGGGGGCAACTGACGTACTTTCTCCTTCTCCATATTGCTAGTTTTAAATTAGCGAAATTTCCTTGATTTCAACGTTTAGCGTGCGAGGCAAACAATGTTTTGGCGACTTTTGGGTTTCTCATGTCTGCTGCTTGTAACGGTGCCTTCGACTTCCAATGGACAAAGCTATTTGCAAACATTTGAAGATGCGACTATCGGTGAAGCCGTTCGTTCAGTTGGTATTGTTGGAGCGTTTGGTAGTTATCTGATTGAGTCCAATGGCGTTGCCGGATCAAAAGCGTTTGAAGTGCTGGTCGCCTCTCAGCCACAGGCTTTTCAAAGCGGATTTCTCCCGGTTGAATTTGCTGTTGACAATATCGGTGAACGGCTGACATTCAACGTCGACGCTCAAATCACTTTAGCCGCAAATCAAATTTCAGAACCGTTGACTTTGCTTGACTTGAATTTGTTTGGCCAGAGCGGCAATTTCTTACTTGGACAATTCGCTGTTCAAGGCGATCAAAACACGTTCACTACGCGGGTGTTTACCACGGGACCCGATATCAGCAACATCAATATTGCCCACGAAGATATTGCGGCCTTGGATGAAATCGGAATCAACGACGGCGTTGGCACATCCATTTTCTTCACTTTCCAAGTCGAGATCTTTAAGCTCGATGTCGGCGACTATGTTATTTCAACTGCCGTCTTTGACATTGGAGGCAGTCCGCTAAGTCGCGGTACAATTGCAAACATCAATATCGAGGCGATTTTTGATGACTTTAGTTTCGCCAGCATTATAACCTCAAACTGGTCTTTTTTTGACTCGGTTCGCTTCGATAACATCGGCTACCGGGTTTCGCCAGTCGTGCAAGGTGATATCAATCTGGATGGACTAGTTGACTTGCTTGATGCTACTCCGTTCATCGATTTGATTGCTTCCGGCCAATACCAGGCCGAAGCGGATGTCAATCTGGACGGCATTGTAGATTTGCTGGATGTGCAGCCATTTGTAGGCTTATTGACCGGTGGCTAACGACACCGGTCTAGCAGGCCGGAAAGATCCAAAGGCTTAACCATTCGGTGAAGTCAATCAAACGGTTATGAGTTAAGAAATGTTAAATCGGTCGAGTCCACGTCGAGTCCACCGGTGCAAGAACCACATTTTGGAATCTGCGTCGGTCTCTTCCACCGGTCTACTTGGCAACTTAGCTTCCGATAGACCAACCGTGGATTGGCAAGAGCAAGCGTGCCGATTGCACGTTTAACAAAATACTCGTCTCTAAGAGCCTGTAAGAATTTCCACAAATGGACCGACATCCAAAAGATCGATCGAACCGTCCGAATTGATGTCTGCCAAGCTGATATCGCAATCAGGAAAATCTATTGCGTACCCGGCAGGGTTTGTCAATGCGAGAACAAATGGACTGACGTCCAGCAGATCAACCTCTCCGTCGCAATTCATGTCACCAAGCAACACGTCTGACATGACGGTGATGGTGGCATTTGCAAATTGCGCTGCAACAAACTGGTCGTTGTTGACAATCCCCAGATCATTGAATCCGGGTAACAGAGTAATCTTTCCTGGTGCCGCCGCTGTGATGTCAACGGTACCAAACAGGAATGCGTCGGCAGCTGGGTCGTATCCTTCATCCACAAATGGGTTGCTTGTATTGGATTCCAGGATGCCATCGCCTCCAGTCACTGTAAATGCGTTCAGTCCGATAACGATATCGTTTGTTACTTCATTCGCCGGTCCAAAGTGGTCGGACCATCGTTCGAAGAACTGCTGCCCACCAAGTGATATTGGAAAATCCAGGGTTTCGGCACTATCGAACGCAATCACCCCCGGCATCGAGCTGGCGACATTGATGCCGGCACCGACAGACAGATCCGAATCGGCGGGACCGTTTGTCGAATAATACAAAAAGAGCGTTGTCGTTTCACCGACTGCCAGCACCAGGTCCAATTCTGTGTTTGTGGCACCTTGATTCAGCCCGGACGTCGACCAGAAGAAATCTCCTGTGGGTCCCACTGGAGCCAATTGATATTCCGCATTCGGAACCGCGGCCAGGATATCAATGAATGGTGAGACGTCCAGAAGATTAATGTCGTTATCCTGATTGGTGTCTGTTTGACAGACAAAGGGGAGTTGACGAAAGACCGGAACGTCCAACAGATTGACGGTCAGATCCTGATTGACGTCCCCGAGAAAGACCTGAATATCCACGACATACGTTCCTATCAACTCTGCATTTGGAATGTCGTCATCTGAATCTGCTGCAAAGTAGATGTTGCCTGTGCTATTGGCTTCCAACAGGTCGTGAATTTCACTCAGATTTATTGGCCACGTTGCCGAGCCGGAGAAGGCAGTTTCACCGTTGGTAAATGTTGACGTCGTGTTGGTTGAGTAGTTGTATACGTTCAAACCCAAATTTGACATTGGCCTGTACAGCTCCGGACTCCCGTTGGAGGGGTCGTTGGCACTTGTCAGGTTTCCAGAACCAGTTTCAGAAATTATGTCGCCGCTAAAATTATAAAGGTCGGCGAGGTAGAATCCGGTCAGCGTGCTACCGGAGGCATCCACGGCCGAGAGCCCGTCAGTCGCTGTTATTGTGATCGTGCCACTCGGACCATCATCATCGCAATTCACTGTTACGACCAGCAGATCTTCTGCCAACGCAGGCGCTGCCAACAGCAAAAATGCAACTACGACACATGCTGCAAAGCAAACTTGGGGGTATTCAATACGAGTCTTCATCGATCTGCACTCTCCAAAGAAATTAAAAAATGTTCGCATCGCAGCCTCAGAATCTACCGGCTGTGTAGTTTAATCGAGCTGTCAATTGTTGTCCGGTATCAGCAATTTGTGGCGAAATCAGACCCGTTGTATCTGAAAAGTCATTGATGGAAACGAGGAATCAGCATGATCCCGTTGGTGACCACCCTCTGACGACGCCGCCTTTGAACTATTCAAGCCGGTTGACGACTGCTTCTGCCAACAATGCGTATTTGATTCACGTCGGGGTCCGCTGGTGTCCGAACCACATTATGGCAAAACTATCGACCGAGGAAGGGAGTTGGCGTGGATACATAGATCTTTCGATCATCCTTGGCCATTTGGCCTGTCCCACTCAACGACACCAGTTTTTAACTTAGGATTATATAGAAAGGCAATAATTCAATTGGGGCGGCGAGGCGAATTTGCTCGACTTTTCAACTTTCGTTGATTTTTTCGCAGACAGTAGAGCAACCTCCAATTCTCAGACTGAACCGGCAATTTTTAGAATCGACGAAGAGCAGTATTGCAAATCAGGCTTCCTACCATTTTTGGATCTTGACAATTCTATGAGTCGGATTCTTCGCTTCGTTCATCTACCGTCTACCTGTGAATAGTCTAAAAGTTCTTCGTCACCGGATGCACGCGCCAGCCGCGAAACACGTTCGCGTGCTTCAGACAATCGCTGTTCACGGATCTTTTCTGGAATACTGTCTGCCGATTCTTGCAACCCTTCATACGCTGGTATCAAAAGCTCCTTGGCGGCTGCAAACCTCTCCTGAACCAATACTGCTTCTCCAAGTAAAGACTGTGCATTAAACGTCAGCCAGGATTCAGGTTGTTGCCGATGACGATACTTCCAGCCAGCTCGCAACATTCTCTCCCCGTGTTCCGGTGCCCCAACCTTGACCAGATCGGCGCCGGCTTGGATTTGAGCACCGGCTAATTGCTCCGAATCTTCGCCGTGTTCATCAATTAAACGATGTTGTATCTCCTGGTGCAATTCACGAAGTCCATCGACATCGTTTAATTCCAAATAGACTTCACGAAGATGTTTTTTGACGCCAGCAAGACGAGGCAATTTGGCGGAAGCCTGCCAAGCTTCAACAAGATGCAGAACCGCTTCATTTGTTTGGCCATCAAGTTTGTATGCTCTCCCAAGTGAAAATACGTTCAACTGGGTGTAGAACTGTTCTGGGCCGATTAGTTTCCTCAACCCGGCACTTGTTTCTTCCAGTATAGAAATGGCATTTTCGTATCGAGCCATGTCAATGTAGCAGCTCGCCAAACTGTACTTTCGCATCAATAAATCGGTGCGATCGTGTCCGGGCTTGGACGCAATCTTTTCAATAACTTCCTTGAGCAACTCAATAGCACGATCATTTTCCCCGTTGGATAAAAAAGCGGTTGCCGCATTTCCCATCACCGAAAGCGTCATCGGATGATCCGGACCGATAAAAGACTGCGCCTGCTTGACGGCACTTTCGTAAAGTGGTCGAGCGTCGTTCCAGCGATCTACCTTGCGATACAGTGCTGCCAGATTGGCTTGAGAAACGATGACATCCGGATGGCCTTCTGCCAGCACGGATTCTCGAGCCTTTAGCAGATCTTCCTGAAGCCCGATTGCTTTTTGAAAGTCTCCAACTTGCTGGTATGCCAGGCTAAGGTTGTTGCGCAAACTGAAAACCATTGGATGCTTGCCTCCCAGTTTCGATTCGGCAATTCCCAGATTTGATTCCAAAATGGCAATGCCATCGGACGTTCGACCGACGACGACCAAGGCGTCACCAAGATTGTTGGCCGTATTCAAGGTATCCGGATGGTCCGCGCCAAGTCTCATACCCATTTTCTCGTGCAATTCTTCGAGCATGGGAATAGCTTCGTCTCGTCGGCCAAGCTCACACAACACTTGCGCCAAGTTGTTGGTACTCACAAGAGTTTTGGGATGATCGTCGCCATATTGATTCTTCGCCAATTCAATAATGTTTCCGAGTAACTCCAGCAGTTCAGGGGCTTTTCCTGAGGCTCTCAATGCACCCGCCAGGCCATTCATCAACTCCATTTCGAATGGGTCATCCAATGACTTAGCCGTATCAATGGCTTTCTGAAGAATCGGGATCGTTTCTTCGGATCGCCCCATGGCGACATGTAAATCGCAAAGATTGTTGGTGGCGGTCAACGATATAAAGTGGCGGTCACCAAATTCGGTCTGGGCAAGTTCCATTGCCTGGGTCAACAAAGGAAGTGACTCATTGAATTTGCCCGCTTGCCGAAGTGCATAGCCCCAGTTGCTGAGACTTTTGATGGTCTCCAAATCACTTTTACCTGAAAACGATTTCCTGATTTCATAATCGTTTTTAGCCGTTTCGGCAGCCGACTGAAAATCTCCGACACCTAGAAATGCCGTCGATAGCGCCCTTAACAAGATCGCCCGACCTTCGTCATCCAACTCGGATTCCTGTAACAAACGGCTTGCGTTAGACAGCACTTCTCGAGCATCCATATCAGCGTCTGAACCCGATGCAGGATCCACACTCTCAAATGCAGACGCAAAAATGTAAAGGGCTTCAGCCGAACGTTCGGCCGACACGCTGGACTCCTCTGCTGCAATCTCAGCTTCCTTGGACTTTCGATCGGCAAGCTGTTTTTGTTCAATTGCCAATTCTTTTGCTTCGCGCTCGGCATCGGCGTTTCGACTCGCCTGATAAAAGCCGGCCGATGTTCCGATGGTCCCGGCGATTAACAAAAAAATGACAGTAGATGCTGCGACGACCCAACCGCGATTTTTTTCTACAAACTTTCGAATTCGATAACTTGTCGACGGCGGCCTGGCGAACACAGGCTCCACGTTCATAAATCTGCTGACGTCATCGCCTAACGCATTCACGGTTTCGTATCTTCGATCACGCTCATGTTCCAACGCCTTCATGACGATCCAGTCCAACTCGCCACGCAGTATGTTTTGCAATCTATTTGGTGCGATCTTACGACGGTCGCCAATCTCATTCACCATACCATCGGCTTGAATCCGATCGCTTGGCCGTTCGGAATTGCCAGATTCGCGCAGCAGCTCCAACAGGTCCAACAAATTCGATCTGTTAACCAACTCTTTTCTGAGCGGCGTACTGCCGGTCAACAGCTCAAACAGCATCACGCCCAACGAGTAAATGTCACTGCGAGTATCTATATCCCGTGAATTGGAGTTGGCCTGTTCCGGTGACATGTATTGGATAGTACCGACCACACGCCCAAATTCCGTGTGCAACGTATCTTCGGTCAACTCAAATTCGGGTCGCGTGGCTTTTGCCAACCCAAAATCGATCACTTTCGCGACAGCCTGGCCCTCCATTAGTCCGACCAATATGTTTGATGGCTTCAAGTCGCGATGAACAATCCCTTTTTGATGGGCATGTCCGACCGCCTTACAAACCTGGACAAACAATTTCAGCCGATCATGAATGTTTAATTTTTGCTCATCGCAAAACTTGTTTAGCGGGGTTCCGTCAACCAGCTCCATGACGAAGTACGGCGAGCCTTGGCTTGTCGTCCCGGCCTCCAACACTTTGGCAATGTTGGGGTGGTCCATCAAAGCCAATGCCTGACGTTCAGCTTCAAAACGAGTAATCACCTGCTGACCACCCGAATCGGAACGAACCAGTTTCAATGCTACCTGACGGCGCACCGGTCGTTCCTGTTCGGCCAGCCAAACCGTTCCCATTCCTCCTTGACCGATAACTCGTATCACACGGTAGTTCGGTATTTCAGGAGCCTGAGCCTCGGATTGATCTGGCTCCGTATCTGTATCGGATAAACGAAAATCAGTTGGCGGGGCTTCCAGGAAGCTGCCCATTTTTTCATCTCGGGAAAGCAGATCCAAGATCTCATCTTTCAGCTGGGAATCGTTGCCACACAATTCATCAAGCTTCCTAGCACGCAGTTCAGCATCCGCCATTTCAACAACGGTTTCAAATATTCGATCTTTTGAAGGTTGGTTGTTGTTCATACTGTTCCCCTAACGTATGAGCAATTAACAAGTTTGAGATTAACAGCATCAATCATCCAGTTTTCGATGTAGCCAAGCTTTTGCAAATCGCCAATGACGCTTTACCGTCGTTTCAGAAATATCCAGTACGCTTGCAATTTCGGCATGACTCAAACCGCCAAAGAATTTCATTTGAACAATTTCAGCGTGGTCCGGAAAACTGGATTCGAGCTCTTCAAGCGCATCTTCAACATCAAGTATATCGATAGATGGATTGGAAACGGGCAGTACGCCGCTATCGATCAACACTGGCTTCTGTCCGCCTCCCCGCCGTTCAGATTTTTTTCGACGAGCGCGATCTATCAATACTCGCCGCATCGCTGTTGCTGCAGCTGCAAAAAAATGCCCGCGGCAATCCCAACGCTGGTTGTTCGAATTTTCCCCCACCAAGCGAAGCCAGGTCTCGTGCACCAACGCAGTCGGTTGAAGCGATTGTGTCCCAAATTCTGCTGCCAAGCGGGAGCGAGCCAACGCTCGCAATTCGTTGTAAAGCAGGGACAGTAAATCGTCACTGGCCGCCAAATCTCCCTGACCAATCCGAGCTAGAATTTCATCGACGTTACTCATTCACAAATCTTATTGCCGACCAAATACCTAAAAAATAGCGGTTGTAAGTACAGAATTCAAATTCGATCGCTTTGTCGCGAGAGGTTAAACACAAAAAAGTTATTCTTAGTCATGAAGTATGACAATTTTTCAGAAATCATCGATTTTTCATGAACCTCAAATCGACCGGAGTTCGCATTGACGTCTGAAAGATGTAATGCAAATCGAATTCCAATGGGATAAAGTAAATGAAAATTTCGAAAATTATGATGCCAGTTGTTGCGATATTGATAGGTTTCGGTGCGGCGAGTCAAAGTGACGCCCAAACCATTCCGTTCTGGGCATTTGGAACCAACAGCTCCTATTTCCCTGCTGCCGACGGTAGTGGCGGTCCCTATGAAGGAATTGGCTTCGGGTTCCCACTTGGCATTCATTTCGTGTCTGGAAATCTGGCTGTAACTCCAACAGATGATCCTTTGGTTTTTGACTGGGAAACGACAGAACCACAAATTTCGATTGGTTTTCTCGGTTCGATTCTGTTTGAATCTGTGGGTAGTGTACAACTGATCCCGGAACTGGACCAAACAGGTAATCCGACCGGGGTTTTCACGGCGGAATGGACAGCAGATTTCACAGTCGTAGGCGGAACCGGTTTGTTTTCATCAGTACAACCTGCAGGGCGACCTTTAAGGGTAGTTGCTGTTAATGAACCTTTCAGGCTGAGCGACCCTGAATGGAAATTCAGTTGGACACTCAATGGTCGCATCCGATTGTTTTAAGACTTAAAGATCAAGCAACCTTTGACTATCTGGCAAAACAAAATTCGGCACACATCGATGAATTTGTGTGCCGAATCGATATCAGTATCAATCTTCGGCCACCATCAACGATGTCAACTGTTAAATGGTTGGCACCATTTGTCGACTTGCTGACCAACGGTGAATTTCAAGCCGAAGCTGATGTGAACCAAGACGGTGAGGTTGAACTACTAGATGTGGCCCCGTTTTTGGACCTAATGGCGGGTGGCTAGGTACACCGGTTTTGCAGACCGGGTGGATTTGCCTCAAACGCTAAACCGCTTCGGTGAAGTTCCAAGTTACTGCGGATCCTCCAGCGTCTAGCGATCTGGGGGCAAATACTTCGTTAAATGCCAGTAGGGTAGTGGAGCCCGACATGTCTGCAATTATGGAATCCAACTCTGTTCAGAATTCGACTACACCATTTCGTGGTCTGTAACTACTTTGCTCTGGTAAACTGCCTAACCAGAAACGTCAACCAAATCCGAATTTCTGAAGACTCCTCAGCAAGGTTACTCCGATCGTAAAGAAACACTTTTGTTGTGCCGATAGATTAGTATCGTAATGGATGTAGACGCAAATTCATTCGCAAGGGTTTGGTTAATGTCGATCTCATCAATAGGCGGATTCGGAAATTTTGATGTTTCAGCTCTACAACAAAGAGCTCAGTCAAGATTCGAACAACTTGATACCAACGGAAATGGCTCCGTCGAACTCGAAGAAGCAAAGTCGAGTGGCAAGAATTCAGAACTGGTCGAAAAGGCATTTGCAAAGTTTGACTTAAACGGAGATGGCTCGATCTCAGCTGATGAGCGTCAAGGAGCGGTTGAAAAGATCAGCGACAAAGTCAGCCAGCTTGGATTCGGTTCACAGTTCGAGCTTAGCCAACTACTGTTTCAAAGCTCGGAAGAGAATCAAAGCTCATCGGCCAACGCTGACAGCCGTTCGGCATTGGATGCCTATCGCAGATTTTTAGGTTGATAGTCCGTTTCTACATTGCGTTATCGCATCGCAATTGGCCCGAATGCTGGCTGCCTACAACCTCATCAGTTTTACTCGTGACGTAATGCATCGATTGGATTGAGTTTTGCAGCTTTCATTGCGGGGTACACTCCAAACACCAAGCCAACGAGGGTTGAAAATGTGAACGAACCGGCAATCAATAACGGGTCGAAGATATACGGCAACTCGAGGTAGCCCGATAGAGCCGCAGCTGAAGCCAGGCCTGCAACGATGCCACATCCGCCGCCAAAGGCGCTCAGTACACCAGACTCGATCAGAAACTGCAACAATACTTCTCGCCCCAACGCACCGATTGCCAATCGTGTTCCAATCTCACGCGTTCTCTCAGTGACAGTTACCAGCATGGTATTCATGATCCCAATGCCTCCCACCAACAAACTGACGCCGGCGATCGCAGCGACGAAAGCAGTCATCACTCCTGTGATTCCTTCTATTAGCCCAGATATTTCTTTCAAGTCTTTAACGGAAAAATCAGGATCCTGACCTGCTGGTATCCGTCTTCGTTCAAACATCAGTCGGTTCAGTGACTCTTTAACTCGTTTGGCCGCAGCTTCACTTTCAGCGGACACAAAGATAATGGAGACATCGCGATTCCCAGTTATCCTTCGTTGCAAAGTCTTGAGCGGAAGTACAACCAGGTCGTCTTGATCTTCACCGGAAATCGATTGTCCTTTTGAGCCCAGCACGCCCACAACCTCATAGGACACACGACCAAGTCGAATTTTTCCTCCGATTGCGTTCTGCTTTCCAAACAATTCTTTTCGAACCGTTTCACCAAGGATACATACTGCACTTCCGCCGCGAAGCTCCGCGGTCGCAAACTCGCGGCCATCGTTGATGGACCAGTTACGTGTTACAAAAAAGTTATTGTCTGACCCCTGTGCCACCGTTTGCCAACTCCGGTTGCCGCAAACAGCAAGCAACGGCTTGGCCGCCATCGGAGCGACCGCCTCTATTTGTGGAACCTGTTCTCGAATCGCTTCGACATCTGAGTACTCGAAAGACTTCGCGCCGGGTAGGAATCCGCTTCCTCCTTTGCGCTCAACGCCTGGAACGAGAATGAATAGGTTATATCCAAGCTTGGAAATGTCATCCTTTACCCGCGCAGTTGCCCCGTCGCCGAGTGTGACCATCGTGATAACTGCCCAAACGCCGATCACAATTCCAAGTGTCGTCAATCCAGATCGCAAGAGATTCCGCCGAATCTCGCGCAAGCCCATCAGAAAAATGTTCCAAAGCATTACTTTAACTCACTGATCATTTCATCCGTTTCGATGTTCCCGTCCAGAAATGACACGCAACGTTTTGCGTATCGTGCCATTTCTTGTTCGTGGGTTACCATGACAACAGTAATTCCATTCTCTTCGTTCAGGCGAACGAGGAGTTCCATGATCTCTCTGCTTCGAGCTGAATCCAAGTTGCCGGTTGGTTCATCCGCCAAAATCACCGATGGCTCAGTCACGAGTGCCCGGGCGATCGCGACCCGCTGCTGCTGGCCTCCAGACAACTCCGCTGGCGTATGCGATTCGCGACCCGACAAACCGACCATTTCGAGGACTCGTTTCGCTTTCTTCCGTCGCTGCCTTCGCGAAAAGCCTTGATAAATTAACGGCAACTCAACGTTCTCAATCGCCGCCGTTCGCTTCATCAAGTTGAATCCTTGAAATACAAAGCCAAGATAATTTCGCCTCAGCATGGCTCGTTGATCGCGTGTCAATTGGCCAACATCGACACCGCGGAAGAGATAGCATCCATTCGTTGGTGCATCGAGACATCCCAGGATATTCATGCACGTCGATTTTCCTGAGCCGCTCGGCCCCATGACCGAGACAAATTCGCCTTCCGCGATCTCAAAATCGACTCCATCGAGGGCTCGAACTTCAGCATCCAACTGACCATAGATTCGTTCGACGTTTGCGAACCGGATCAATGGCATGAGTCTTCTTTTTGCTGTTGGACGATTCACTTTCGTTGTAGCCTCACTGTTCCGATATTTCATCCTCGATGATTGCGTCGCCGGGGCTGATTTCTCCGCTGGTCAACTCCGTCCATCTGCCATCTGACAGCCCCGTTTTCACCGAAACATGTACCGGTCGACCGTTTTTCAGAACCCAAACACAGGGTGTCGACGCTAAGCCGCCATTTGGCAAAGCAGTTTCGTCTGAAGGAGTAAATCGCAGAGCTGAGTTTGAAACGAGTGTTGCCTCTTTGAGTTCTGACTCAATGATGTTCGCGACTGCGGTCATCCCGGGGCGAAGTTTTAATGACTCGTTCCTGACTTTGAGTGTGGCCTCATACGTGACAACGTCATTCTTGCGTTCTGAGGCAAAATGTATCGAGGAAATGGTGGCTGGGAAAAGCACGTCGGGCCATGCATCGACAGTGAAAGTCGCATTTTGGCCAACGGCTACTCTTCCGACGTCAGCCTCGTCGATATCGACTTTTAGTTCCATCTCACGCAAGTCATCGCAAAGAGTAAGCAATATCGGTGTTTGAAAAGAAGCAGCCAGAGTTTGGCCCGGTTCAGCATTGCGTCTGAGAACTATGCCATTGATTGGCGAGTAGATTCGCGTTTTGGACAACTTGGATTCATCGCCATCCAGCGTAGCCTGAGCAACATCCACCCTTGCCTCGCAGCTATCTACTTTCGAAGCGGATCGTTCGAATGTCGCTTTGGCAGAGTCGTACTCCGATTGGGAAATCGCATTGAGTCGATTCAGCCTGCGCATACGTTCTAGCTGAATTTTTGACTCCGCAAGGGTTGCTTCGGCATGCAACAAGTCGGCTTGAGCCAAGGCAAGGTTGGCACGTGATTTCTCTACCTGTGCCGAAATCTCCTCCGTATCAAGCTCGATCAATAGCTCTCCTTTTTTGACAGAGTCATTGGTGTCAACGGCGACGCGTTCTATTCTTCCTGAAATTTCGGAACCTATTTCGACGACGTTGGTTGGGTCCAGCGTACCGGTCGCAGTTACCACGATCGCAAGGTCACCCACTGTCGCGTGCTGAAGTTGGTATTGGACTGGTGCGGAGCGGAATCGTTTGGCAAAAAACAAAGCTGCAACAATCCCGACAGCAATCATCAGCGCAACGCAGATCAGGCGGAAGACAATGCTTTGCTTTCGGCTTCCCGTCAATACGTTCATCACTTCGGTGTCAGGGGCGTGTTGTCCTTGGCTCAGGTTTTCTGCGGTTTCTACCAAATACGTCATCTGAGTTTCTATATTCCAAGTCGCTGCACTTTATCTGACGGTTCGCAAACGAACTAAAACGATGATTGCCAAATCAAAAAAGTGGCATAGTGAGATGTGGCCACACCACTTTTAGAGAAACCAGTAATTTGTAAGTCGAGTCAAGCTAACGAACAAACCTACTGGTGAACTGAATTGTTTTTGACAATGCACTCGCTTGTAACTGAACCTGTTGGGTCATCGTTTTTCCATCGGACGACAGTTCGAAAGTTGTCGTGTTGATTGCATTTGCTGATTTCGTCTGAACAACCAACTTGCCGTCGCGCCTTCCCGCGCGGATAGTAGCGCGGCCTTCAGGCGAATTGATTGAGATCGCTTGACCGTTGGTTGGTACGGTGATTTCCTGACTGTTGCGGGCAATCTTGACCTCGGCTCCAGAATCAACGATCGTCAGTTTTGCAGGAGGAGCTGTCTTTTGCGTGAGCATTTTTCGGGCTCGCCCCTGCTTGAATCGCCCGAAATCAGCGATGGCATTTTCAATCGAAGTGGAACGCTGGCTGGACTGCGTTGCATTTTCGACAAGCTGCCAGTTGCCCGTGAAGTTTTTCGCAGTGTTGCTGGAAATGCCAGATTTCACTTGCACAGAGACAAGTGGAGGCCGCGAGGATGAAGTGCCAGCGTGCGGTGCAACATCACTCTTTTGTGAAAATGCTGGCAATGGAAGCAGAAATATGCCTCCAACTGCAATCGAAAGCATCCGTGCGTTTGTTAGGTTAACATCAATTCTCATTTCGACTCCTTTTGAAAGTTTCAGTTAGCTGTATTTGTCGTGGCGTCCCAATAAGAGGACATAGAAATTCAAAAAGCATCGAGAAGTGATTGCTTATTTAGTCTGCTCATTATCGAAATCAGTAAACGCGACTGGCCCCTGAAACGAATCTTGATTGTCCGCCCTGATCACGGTCGTCTTTCCGGTCAAGCGGAATTCAACACATCGGTCAAGTTTGTGTTCGACCAAACGCCAACCTTCGGGAACCACAGGCTGTTCCTGCGTTCTGTTGGCGTCGCGTGTGATTCTCGGAAACAACTTGCCGTCTGGCGAAACAAGCAAAACCAGTAGACAACCCTTATCGAACGTGACCAAATGATCTTTGACTACCGAGCTGCCACGTAGTTTGCCCTCAGGATCAAGGTTCCGCATGCCCGTCAACTGAACCGTTGCCACATGCAACCACTCATGACCGAAGTGCTCAGCACGACGCATTTCACCTCGACTCATCCCCGGCGAATTTAGAAATTTCGCCGAATCGAACTCGACTTCGCGAGGCTGGTTTTTGAACCAGCCAAAAGGCAACTTGATAGCATCAAACTCTTCTGGACTGATGTCTTTCGAAGCCCAAGCCACGACTTGGTCAAGCGAATTTATTTGGAGTATTTCATAGCCTATCTTCTTGTATGAACTCTCTTGAGCCGATGCGAAACTTGATTGAAAAAGTACGGCCCCTGCGATTGACAGCCAGATGAAACTCCTCATCAGCGGCTCCTTTTTTGTGAAAAACCTGTAAAATTCGCCGGTTCGAGACACCGTCGAGTCCAACTCGAAACAATTTTCAGTTCTGCGAACTCATAAAGTGTTGTTTCGATCGGCCAGAAAGAGGACAGCAAATTTGACAGCGCTCAATGTTGGCAACTTTGACTTTTTTTGAGAATGTTCGTCCTCCATTTTCTCTCTAGCGACAACTAACTCTGACGCAATGCATGGACGCATGAACAAAGAGAAAGCGCGAACGAGTCAGGCGAAAGAACTTTTCGAAATGCGATGATGTCATTGGAAAAATTGTGAAACTGAACAGGTGTCTTTGATGTATACGAAAGAACTGGTGAGCCACCTCAACAAAGTTGCAACGCCGAGATTTGAGTTGGATTCGCTTACTCATTTGGATGCAAAAAATGGTAACCGCTGTTCACTATTCGTGTGATTCGCTCTCATCGGTTCAGGAACCGTTTCGTGACGGGGCTAAATCGCTTTTTGTCGGACACAGTTTTTTTATTCCTGTCTCTGATGTTGACGGCAGTTGAATAGTGCGGCGCCTGGCGGCGGGAAACAGCGGCGCTAGGTGTAAAAAAACATGAAGGGGTGAGTGTTTTAGGTTATGCCGATTTCTTCTTGTTTGATCGGGTTCGTCGTTTGGCGGCATTGGCTTAACCGCCGCAACCGAATCCGCTCGATGATCTGGGCGAAATTCCGTACCATCCTTCGCCGCTATCCGCTGGCCCCTGTACGTACCGTCCGCTCGGTTCTCCGGAAAACGTAGTGAATCCCTGATTCGAGGAACCGTATGCGTTAATGCACGCACGTACGGGTCTGTGGGAGCTGTGGGTTGGTAACGACCCACGGCCACCCGGTCCGGAGCGGTTCCCATATGGTGAAACTTTAAGCCGGTTGGCTACCATAGTATTTCAAATCTACGCTAAACTTTGTACCTACTTCAAACGAGATACGCAGCCTATTGACGTCCACAGTTTTTGATTGATGCAGGTATTACGATTAGCAAATGTTCAAGAGACCTGCGATGTCCAAAAATTCTGATTGTGGAACCGATATTACGTGGCGCCTTCAAAATGCAGATGAATCTGCGCTTTCCGAATTGTACGATCAGTATCGCGAAAGGTTGAAGCGCTTGGTAGCGTTAAGGTTGGATCCTAGAATTCGTTCTCGAACAGACGCATCGGACGTCTTGCAGGAGTCGTTCATTGACTTGGCCAAAAAGCTCCCGGATTTTGCGTCGAAAGATCTATCGCCTTTTGTTTGGATGAGGCTTGTTGTCAATGAGCGGATTTTGGATCTGCATCGTAAACATCTATACGCCGACAAACGAAATGTCAGGCGAGAAGTCGGTTTAAGAGCGAGGCGAGTTCCTGACGCGACGTCGTTCTCGTTGGCGCAGGCGTTGCTTGGCGATGAGACTTCAGTGACCGAAAAAGTCGCCAGAGAGGAGCGCCACCAATTGTTAATGGAAAAACTGGAGGAGCTTGGTGAAAATGACAGAGAAGTGATCTTGTTACGAACTTTTGAACAACTAAGTAACGACGAAGCGGCCCAAGTCTTGGGGATGAACAAATATGCGACCAGCAAACGCTATATTCGAGCGTTAAAGAAACTTAAAGAATTGCTCGCGTCGATTCCCGGTTTTGAAGCATTTCCTCAGTCCGCTGAAGGCTGATGAGTCGGCCATGGCAGGAATTTTTCACGACGTTTTTAAAACTTAGTGAGCGGCCGGGCCAACTTCAGCTTTGGCAGCATTGTAGCCGATCGTCGCGTCGTAAATTGTTGTGTAACCCATTAGGTTTAACGACGCCAGTCGCTGCCCATTCGGGCTCCAGGCAAGTGCATTGACTCCGGCGTCCTGCTTAAGCACAACAACGCTTTTTCCATTTGCGGTGTCCCAAAGTCGCACCGATTTGTCCATTGCTGCTGACGCCAATCGGTTGCCACCAGGTTGAAAGTCGAGCGCCAGTACTTTTCCTGTGTGCCCTTGAAATCTAGTTAAAACATTGAAGTTGTCAGTATCTAGAATCTTGATATCACCGTCCTGATTGGCGTACGCGATGCGATCTTCACTATCCCAAGCAATTGCGACCACGTGCATACCTTCGTCAATCTGATGCAAGAATTGTCCCGTTGCAACTTCGATAATCACTAGCTTGTCGTCAACGCCAATCGCTATGAAACGATCATCTGCACTGATTTTGCCGCGACAGCGAACCATCCCGTCCTGGGGAGAGACTATTTCCGTCAGCGTGTCGTTTTCCCAACTCCATTTACCAATGCCCCACTCTCCCCAACCTGAATGCGGTCCCCCATGCATCCAGAACACGCAATCACGTGTAGAATTCATCCTAAGTTCGTCAATTGATTTTGAATACTGCTGTTGTTGGACTTTGCCGCTTTCAAGGTAAAACGAAACCTTACCGCGGTATGAAGCGTAAATTTGGTTAACCGCTGTCCAGCCCATGCTGACGCCGACAATTGAACAGTCATGGTGATCGTCTATTATGTAAGCCGATGTTCCATTTGAAACGTTCCAGATCGTTGTGGCGGTGTCCACAGAGCTTGAAATCAGGTTGCCATCAGGGTGCCAAACCAACGTGCCCGGCCAGACGTTTGTTGAAAGATGTTTTATCGCAGGGCTGAAAAGCTGCTGTTTGGGAATGGGTTGTTGGCTCATCGACCAGATGCCAGGACGAACGTCGGATTCTGTCGGCACCACAACGATCCATTCATCCTCGCGAGGGTGAGGAACAGTAAAGACTTGCGGGTGATCGGCAACCAGCCAATGATGTAACGGCTCCATCGCCAAATCAAACGTTCGCACAGTTCCTTCGGCAGTAGCAACCACTTGGTTTCCATCGGCTTTCCAACCAATTGAACTCGGGGCACTTTGAAGAATTGCCTCAACAGACTCGTTATCCTCAACCGACCAGCGTGTGATACTGTTGTTGTTCGACATCATCAACAGCTCTGATTTGTTGGGATGCCACACGATATCTCCGACTGGCAACGACTTAAAATCGAAATGTGTTTTCTCTATTTTCCATGACTTCGTGCTATAGCAGACGACTCCAAATCTACCAACATTTTCCAGAAAACTCGTTCTTTTGTTGTTTTCTACACCGATCGCCAACCAATCCCCATCGTTGCTGAAACTCATAGGCAAAGTAAAACGTTCTGTGGAAAACGGCAGCTCCAGTTCGCGATCCAATTCCCAGGTGTCAGTCGAGTAAATTTTGATATGGCAATTTTTAGTGGATGGTAAAGTGGTTGATAGAATTACAGCGAGCTGGGACTCATCGTGATTCCAGGCCATATTCAATGGCCCACCGTCTTTCATTTCAAATAGCTTCTCATCAAGTCTCCAGTCCCAAACTTCCAGACATTGGTTGCTGGGGTCATCAAGGCGCGACTCTTGGTTGTAAGTAAACGCAATGCGGTCAGAGGAAGCGGCGAGCTTGACGTTTTCAAAGAACGTCGGCGATTTTGGATTCAAAAATCGGCCCCAGATGTCGTCCATTTCCGGCCACTTTGCCATCGATAGTTTATCAGACCAGATTTTGCAGAAATGGCTGCCATCGGAATTGAACTGTAGTCCTTTGACACTTTTATCACTTAACAACTCAAGATTGGGGTAAAGCATTGAATAGAGCCAATACCATTCGAATCCCCGACGATCCATTTCTGTCGAATTTTCTGGTTTCCAAGTTTCAAGCAATCTCATCAGCGGAAGTCGTCTACTGGAAGACTCACCGGCCTCAACGGCTAACTTCATTTCAGCATAATAAAGATTTTGCCGGTTTTCGTTCGCTTCTTTGTCTGCGATATCGGCAAGCCTTTCTTGTTCGATGGCCATGTTTCTGAACTGCAGAGCTGCGAGCGATGTGCCAATCAGACCTGCGATGATTAGCAGTGTTACTGCTGCTAACGCAGTGGCGGTCCCGGGATTACGTCGTCCCCAACTGACAAAGTGCTCCAATTGAGATACGCGGCGGGCTTTGATCGGACGACCGTGTAAAAATAGTTGCAAGTCTTCGGCGAATTCACTTGCCGTTCGGTATCGTTTTCGAGGATCTTTATCAATCGACTTTTCCACGACCGTCTGCAAGTCTGTTGGAATGTGGGGGTCAACTACTTTCAGCGGCATCGGCTTGTGATTTTTAATTTTGTCCAAAATCCGCAATTGATTGGTATTCTGAAAAGCAGGTTGAAGTGACAACAATTCATAGAGTGTCATCCCCAGTGAATAGATATCACTGCGGGGATCGTTTGTGCCTTCAAGTCTCTCGGGCGACATGAACCGGAGCGTGCCAACGATATTCCCCGTCGTCGTCAAATCTTGACTTTCCGTCTTTGCCAATCCAAAGTCAGCAACCCATACTTTACCGTTTCGATCCAGCAACAAGTTGGACGGTTTGATGTCGCGATGCAGAACACCATTTTCATGGGCATGAGAAAGTGCGTTGGCGACTTGTAAACAGATATCGGCAGCGTTGTGGTAATATGATCTAACACGCTTGCCTCCCGACGAATCCGTTGTCGTAGCTTTTGCATTGTCTTCTTTGGTGTCTGGTGCTGGATTGAAAATTCCCGACAACGAACCAGCGGCGGAATCGATAATTGAACCCAATAATCTTTTTCGATTGGACGACGTATCTGCAGACTGTTGCAACAGGCTGCGAATGTCGTCGATGACCTCGTCCAGCCCTTTGCCATCGACGAAACGCATCGAGAAGTAATTCAGTTTGTTTTCGAAACCGACATCATAGACGGGCACGATGTTGTCATGTTCCAATTGGGCAGCGGTTCGAGCTTCAAGTTCAAATCGTTGAACCGAAAGTTCGTTATCCAACAGGGTTTGGGGAACGACTTTTAGCGCAACGGTTCTGCCTAGTGAAACTTGTCTGGCTTCGTAAACGATACCCATGCCTCCGCGACCAATTTCGCGAACGATTTGGTAATCCGGAATGCAAGGGGCTTCTTCCTGACGAGGCTGTGTCGCGTGGACGAAATCCAAGGCCGCAAAGACATCACGTATATCATCGGCGCGGTCAGGGTGCTTGCTGACGTATTCCTCGACGTCGCAATTTTCACCTCGCTGCCTGCGCGTAAGAAATTCCTCAGCCAGGACATCAACAAGGTCCTGATCGCCATCGTATTGCATATTTTTCCCGCCTGCCAGATTTCATTGTAGACCACGACGATATGTTCGGGCGCATTTGCCCGAATGTTTTCCATGTTACGGGTGTAATTTATCATGGATAAACTTCATCACTTTGTGGATATAAAGAAAACTTTGAATTCCAGATTTTTTGTCGTCCACCAGCATTTGCATTTGCAGGGAGGGACTAGGCGGGCAGTGATCCTTTGCGATTGTGTCTCGAATCTTAGTTTCAAAATAATGAGGATACACAGAAATGAGTTTTTCAAAATTTGCGAGGAATGTGACTCGCGTTTTTCTTGTCAGCGTTTTCTTGACGGCCAGTTTTCCGTCCATTACGAACAGCCAAACCTTGTTGTTTCGTTGCGGCGGCACAGTCGGCTCTAACCCCACCGCATCAGGATTTCAAGGGGCAACGTTCGGTAACGTTGGGTGGTTCGTCAATGGAAATCAGTTGGCGGCAGGTGACTTGGTCGAATTTATCTATGTAATTGAAATTGATGCTGTTGATCAAAATTCAGACCCGAACATAGGGCGTTTCGGGGGAGGAACTCTGTTCGTGAATATTCCTGCGGCAGGAGTCAACAGTTTTGCCATAGACGCGTACGAAATGCAGCTGGAAGAAGACAACAGCGGCACCATTGACCAAATCCGCATCATTCAAGATGGTGACGGAGGGCTGCAGTGTACAACTCGATGGCCTGCGGGCGCCAATCCATTTAACAATGTGAATACGTTGGGAATGCTGCCAACACCACTGCCAGCCATTGGTGACACGATCGGAACCTCAGAAATTAGTCAATTCAATATGACGCTAAATTCTGGTGATGAGATTACAACCAGCAATACGGAACTTTTGGAGAATCCATTCTTTATTCAGCAAGTTCCCGAACAAAGTTTCGAGTTTACATGTGGTGGTTTCGTTGGTTCCGACCCAAATGCTGTCGGAATTCTTGGGCCAACGTTTGGAAACGACGGTTGGTTCGTTGATGGCAGTCCTCTATCGGCTGGCGACATGGTCGAATTTACTTATACCATTGGAACGACAAACGATATTTCTGCAGACCCATCCATTGGGAGGTTTAGTGGCGGTTTGTTGACGGTGTCCATTCCTGCAATGGGTATAATCGATGTTGCGTCAACTGATCCCTACGATATGTTGCGAGACGAAGACGGAAGTGGCCTTGATCAGATGCGTCTTCTTCCTGCGGACGACACGGGTTTGCAGTGTACAACACGTTGGTTGGATACCGCCAACCCTTTTGCGGATGTAAACACGATAGGAATTCTTCCGGGGCCAGTGCCTGCGATTGGTGACACGATCGGAACGGCAGAGTTTGGTGATTTTACAATGAACCTGGTCAATGGGAGTCAGGTATCAACTGCGTTTACAGAACTACTGGAAAACCCATTTCTGGAACAAGAGATCCTAGCTCCGACTAATGATAATTACTTTGGGCCTCAAGTTAATTTACCGTTTAATATTGTCGGATCAAACGAGGGATCCTCAACCGAAACCGACGAACAACAATTGGACAATACAGGCTCAACGGTTTGGTATTTCTTCGTCGCCGGTGATTCTGGCACCGTAACGATCAACACGGTAGGTAGCACCTACGATACTCAGCTGCATATTTATACCGGATTCGAAATGGGTTTTCCTAACTTGACCCCAGTTGCCAATAACGATGATACCTTTGGTTTGCTCAGCCAAGTGACTTTTGACGTCGAAGCTGGCGAATGTTACGACATTCGAGTTGGTGGTTTCCGCAGTTCTGGGCAGACTGGAGACGGTAGCGAAGGGTGTCTTATGCTCAACGGTGTTTTTGAATCTGCCGAGGTGTTGCTGGGTGATGTTAATTGTGACGGCGTTGTAAACCTTCTTGACGTCGCACCTTTTGTTGACGTTGTTTCCGGTGGAGGATTCAACCCGAAGGCCGATATCAACGAGGACGGCCAAGTTAACCTGCTTGATGTTGCACCTTTCGTAGCAATTCTGAGTGGTGGTTAAAGAAGCAATTTGCAGATTGAAGTTGAGGCGAATTCGTTGAAATTTTGGTTTTGGAAAGCAGGGCCTGCGGAGGGAAGACGCGAACGAAAATTTGCGTCGTCCCTTTTTCGGGTTGCTTTTGGGCATTCGATGCGGGTGCAAGGACGATTCTGGTCCAAGGCTTCAAAACAGATGCCATTGAACCAGAAATGGTTGCATCACTTTCTTGGTAGATAGCAATGGCTAGCTGCAAGGCCATTCCCAGCGGCCAGTGGAAAATCGATCGATACTCAACTTCCGTACCTCGACCTTTCGTCGGCATACTGCCATTCGTGAAGTCAACCGGATGTACTAGTGCTTCAACATTGAAATATCGAACTTGATAGATTCGTCGCCAAAAAAATCGAATCCAATGTCAAGCTCTTGCCCCATATAATCTTCAAAGTAGTCAATCCGAATCGGATGCAGTCCTTTCTCCAGGGTAACGTATCCAAATCTATGTCTAGCCGAGTGTGAGCCGTCGTTGTCAACAATCAATTTATTGTGGATATATAGTTTACTGCCGTCGTCTGAATTTGTGAAAAAACGATAGGTTCCAGTCTTGGGCACATCAATTAATCCTTGAAACTGAATCGCATAATGATCGTCGCGTTGTGCGATTGATTCGATATCTAGGTTTTTTGCCACACCTGATTTTATCGACTCAAGTTTTTCAAAATCTGGCAGTCTTTTAAAATCGGACTCAAAATATCGGTACGGAAGTCCCTGTTTTGCGTTGGCTCTTGCAAGGGACGGATGGGGTATTACGTTTCGGTAAGTTCGTTGAAAAAGGCGACTGCGAGCTAAACCGTTTTGGTCAAACAACCGAGCTTTGACAGTTGTTGTTTCCTTGATTTGAATCGGTTCATTGTAGGAGTTGGATTCTTCACTTGGGTCGGAACCATCAATCGTGAATCGCAATTTCAGTTCTTGGATCGAATGCTTCAGCCGAACATCTAACTTGCCATTAAATTCCTCGGGGCCTGAGAACTCCACATTCCAATCAATCTCATCAAAATTTACTCGATAAAAGACTTCGGGAATGCCAGTTTCGGCATCTATGACGCGAAATAGAAGGTGAGGTGGATCGTGAGGTGTTTCGTCCCAGTGAATATCAATGTAAGCACAACTGTGTTTTGACTGGCAAACCGTTGATACGCGATAAGGATTAAACTCTGGTTTCTCAATTTGATTCAAGCCCGCAAACTGAAGCTCAACCAAATCAAAATCCAGCAGTGATCTTTGTCGACAAGCCTCTCCATAATGTTGATCACCCGTCACGAACAAGATTCGGTCGACTTGACTATTACGTATCGTTGCGACTAACCGCTCTCGCGCCTTGGGGAATTGGTCCCAAGTTTCCGAACCCGATTCTTCAGGTAACAAGATCTGAAACCCAGAGACAACCAGACGAAGATCTGCCGGTACTTTCAATTGTTCGGCCAGCCAATTCCACTGGGCTTCACCAAGCACGTCGCTATCATTTCCTGGATCATCGCGATTAAACCGAACATCAAGATTAATTACTTGTAACCGGCTGTCGCCGCCACCAAACACCTTGCTGTAGTAGACGCCTTGTCGCTCTGCCGGAATCTCAGTGTCAAGTCCCCAAAAATCGATAAACAGTTTTCTACTGGCCTCTTTCAGTTTGTAGAATCTTCCTTCGTTATTATCGCCAAAGTCATGATCGTCCCAGGCAAACATATGTTGGCCCTGCGATCGTAGCTCTTTGAATCCCGGTTTCGCTGCCAGCATTTCGTAGCACGATTTTATGATGCTTGGATCCTCTTTGGCATCGGCATAGATATTGTCTCCAACCCACAAATGCAAATCTGATTCGAGTTCGACGTACCTTTTTAGTGCCGGCACGTCTTGGTCTTGGCGAATACAACCGAGCAACGCGACTCGCTCCACTCGATCTTGAGGAAATGACGCCTGGCCTAAAAATAAGCTGAATACGAAGATGCAAAACAAATTGAATCTGCAAAAGTACATTAGCGCGTCACTTTCTAGTGTTATTGAGGCGGGTTTCGATAAATGTCATTTGTCTACTGGGGACTAGATGCTGTTGGGCCACTCGCGGATCAAGAAAATAAAAAGTTTTCCCAAACTCCTATTGTCCGAACGAACGATTTGACAATGCTCGAAATTTTATTGGAAGTTTTCTTCGTCAATCAAGAATCGCTATCGAAATATGAAGAGAGAGTTATAAAACGCACAATTGTGTTCCAGTCGCGTGCCTTGAGCTAAGATTAATTGATCAGCCGAGTTCATCAGACCGCAAAATTGTTTAGGCTGCGGGCTTCTTGCAATGTTGGCAAGGGCGCTTCGTTGAAGTCAAATAATGAATTTGTCCTTATGGCTATCTGAAGCCGCTGCGTCATCCGACTAATTGATTGCCAAAAATTGAGATGCGTGAAGCAATTGAGACAAACGCTTTGATGTCGTTTCGCCCAATCCTGGCGATGTGTGTGTTTTTTAACTTGAGTCTTGATTGATCTGGCCGTCTAGAGGATTTTCTAGAGCTGTAGTCTTAAGGAATTCTTAATTTACGGTTGTTATGCTTTTCAACATGTCTTCACCTATTGAGAACGCTGAGTTACTGAAAAATGTTCTGCATCGCCGTCAAAAAATTACGTGTTTTGGTCCGGGGCCATTTCTCAACGGAGAGTTTGGTTCAGTTCTTCATGGGAATTAACCAACCCCATGTTTTGGGATTAATAACAGTGGTTGGTTTTGCATGTTTTGGGCCTTGCACACACTTCGCATTGTGTCAAGAAACGAACTCTAGTGAGGAATCAACCCAAGCAAAGCAATCAGAAGAATTCGATTCAACGGATTCCGTAAAGATTACACGCGCTGCCCCCCTTGCCCGCCATCGCCATCATTATGACCGTCGAAAACATGCCACGACTTCAGACGACACACGGTTTGTAACGAATCGGCAGAGTGATATCGTTCTGCCGCTGCCAGAAGAGAACGACGCGTTCGTCTTTGCAGTATTCGGCGATCGGACGGGGGGGCCGCCGGAGGGAGTACAAATTCTTGATCAGGCGGTTGAGGACGTAAACCTGTTTGAGCCGGATCTTGTCATGACAGTTGGTGATATGATCCAAGGTTATAACACCACAGACTCTTGGATTCCGGAGATGCGTCAGTACAAAAACTCGATGGGCAAACTACTTTGTCCTTGGTTCCCTGTCGCAGGTAATCACGATGTTTATTGGCGTGGACCCGACAAGCCCACTGGTGAGCATGAAAAGAATTACGAGATGCACTTCGGTCCGCTTTGGTATGCGTTTGAGCATAAGAACAGTTGGTTCATCGTGCTTTACAGTGATGAAGGCGATCCCTCAGACGGATACAAATCTATTAGCGACCCACGCGCGCAGCGGATGAGTCCTGAACAACTAGAATGGCTCAAGTCAACTTTGCAAAAGGCTAGCGGCGCGCAACATGTTTTTCTGTTCCTTCATCATCCCAGGTGGATCGGTGGTCGTTATGGTGATGACTGGAACAAAGTCCACGACCTATTGAAGTCCGCTGGTAATGTTCGCGCCGTGTTTGCGGGGCATATTCACCGAATGCGATACGATGGCCCAAAGGATGGCATCGAGTACGTTACCCTTGCCACTGTGGGTGGCGGGCAAAGTGGTATCTCGGCAGACGGTGGATTTCTTCATCACTTCCACCTTGTAACCGTGCGAGAACAGCAGATCGCAATGGCTTGTCTTCCAGTCGGAGAGGTCAAAGACGTTAGAAAAATCAAAGGCGAGATCAGCGATGAGATTTCTCATCTTGTACGGACACCGCCTTCATTTCAGACTCGTCCAACGATCGATCCGAACGGAAACGCACAGTCGCCAACAGTTATTGAATTGTTCAATCCAGTCAGTCGACCTGTTGAGTTCGAACTGAGTGTCGATTCGAAAGACGGACTATGGACTGGTACACCTGACCACGTTCACCAGATTGTGCATCCCGGTGATCGAGTTACGCAAACTATGTTATTGCAACGATATTCAAAAAATATGACGGCCGCCTATCAGCCCCCACGATTGAAGATTCGCGCAGATTATCTTGCCGAGGGCGCTCGAATTGCCTTGTCCGAACAGAGTATAAACATACCCATTCGACTAAAACTTGATGCCCCAAAACGTAGCCCAGACGAATCAACGCTGCTACTTGATGGGAATGATCATTTTGCCGTTGATAGTGGTTTACTTGATTTACCAGACGGTCCTTTCACTCTGGAATGCTGGTGCAAGGCACGTACGTTCGGCTCACGAGTGGGACTGATCACGAAAACTCAAGGCTCCGAATACGGGCTTTTCGTTAGCAATGGCAACCCCTATTTTACCGTTCATGCCGGTGGGCAGTACCGTGAAGCGGAAAACGCCCAAACGCAAATGGAAACTGACCGCTGGTATCACATTGCTGGTGTTTTCGACGGTCGACAAGTACGAACGTATCTTGATGGCCAACTCGTGAGCCGTGTAGAAGGTGGTGGAGAACGTCGTACCAACGGCTTACCGCTGCTAATCGGTGCGGATGTGGACAGTCGAGCCCAAGGAGTCAGTCATTTCACAGGTGAAATTGACGGAGTCCGATTGTCGAAAATCCCTCGGTACCTTGAAGACTCATTTTCTCCAGTTCGTCGCCATGAGACAGATAAGGATACGTTGCTGTTATTGAATTTTGACGACTTTGTGGGCCCCTGGGCTTATGATGAATCGGAAAGCCAGGCGCACGCGATGAAAAATGGTAACCCACAGTTGCAAACTGTAAAATAAGCTAGACCTTTCGATTAATGCACGCGCGCGATGACTGAAAACCATGTATTGCTTCGATCCAAAACGAGCTAATTTGAACTGTAGTGGCGGACTTTTTCGATATGGCGCCGTTGTAGATCGTTTATTTGGCGGTTAAACCGCTCCGGTGAAGTGGCATTTCGATGGATTTAGTGCAAATTCCGCTTAACTGTAGCGGACGTGGCGTCGAATTTTCTAGCAAAAATTGACGGATCGACGGGGCAATAAAACGAAATGCGCTCTAGCAATCACTTTGCAATACCGACCGTTTCTCATTAGTCCCTGAAAACACCTCTGTCGCCACGCCGTTGGATTCTTTTTTGCGATTCAGAGTCTATAGGGATCGTTGACGTTATTGAATGAACACTCGGTCAATTGATGGGTCAGCTCTTTGTTGGCGTCACTGTTTAGGCCTATCCGCGGACCGTGCGCGCTGACTGGGGAACGCCGCGTTTTGTTCGGGAAAACTCAAATTATTCGAATCCTCTGGGGTGTACGTTTTTTATGCGCCGAAAGAATTACGAAAAACGGGTCTGCCGCTCCCACTTGTTCAATGGATGCCGTTCGAGGCGGATAGATCTTTGATCAAGTCCTTCAACTTGTTGGATTCACTTTGCAGCTTCTGCCGCTCGGGCTTAACACCAGTTTGAAAATGAGGTGATTTCGAAAGTTCTTGGTTACGCAGCTTTAACAGCGCGAGGGCTTGTTCAGAAAAACCAAGTTTGCACAGTGCCTCCGCCAATTCAATGCTGACACCCGTTACTGCGATCTCCAGTACAATCGAACTTTGCATCTGATGGTATTGCCGATAAATATCCAGGGAATTTTGTGATGCGTTTCGTGCGTCTTCATAACGGCCGGCTTTTTGCATCGCCATTCCCAGTGCCCGATAAGTACATGCCAATCCCTCTCGGCGAACTTGTGGGTCGCCAGGTATCTGTTGTGCTACTTGTTGAAAGATGTGGATCGCGTTGCGATAAAATTCGCCCGCGGCGTCGTAATTTTCGCGTGCCATTTCTAGCTTTCCCAAGCTACATTGGCTACAAGCGGCGTTACAGCGAAACTCAACATCTTGCGGATTTCCCTTGGCAAGTCTTCGTCTTATCGCATCCGCTTTATTTAGCAATTCCTCGGCGGCATCCAAATTGGAATCTAACAACAAACGGCCAAGTTCCGTGTAGGTAGCGGCGAGGTCGCTTTGGTAGCGATGAACATCCGGATCACCGAGAACGATCGTCTCCAATTCGCGCTTGCTCGCATCAAGTGCGTCAAATGCCGCTCTGTGATTGTCGCGTTTTCTTTCGATAGCCGCCATGGCCTGCAAGACCTGGGCCAAGTTGGCGCGATACTCATTGACATCATGATTTGAATCAATGGCCAATTGAAAATAGGTTGCAGCGTTTCGATAGGCTTCCAATGCGGGATCGAAATTGCCAATCAAACGAAAAGAGTTGCCGATGTTTTGGTGTAATTTCGCCGGCAGATTTTCGATCATTAATTCCGATCCACGTTCGAGCAGCGCATCACAGATTTCTAATGCTCTTTGGTTTGTTTCGATCGACTGGTCGTATTTTCCATGATAAAAGTAAAATGCGGCCTGTTGCGCAAAAGCACGCGCAAGATGCAATTCGACAGCATCGACATCGACGTGAGTTTTGTGAGCTTTTCGGCCGAACGCGATCGCCGCCGTAAGTGGCTGCTGGGCATCGTCCCATCTCCCCAGATCAAGAAGCAGGCGGGCCAATTGCAGGTTCGTTTTTGCCAACGCCAACTGAGCGACGGCGGAATTCGAGTTGCGAGAAAATAATTGTTCGCGGATGGTTTTGGCTTTTTGTAGGTGTCGGAGCGATTCGTCGCGATTCCCTATCTCACGAACGATCTGGGCGACGCGTTCGGTGGCATTGGCCACGTCTTCGAGCAAAGCTTGGTTATCGTCCTGGTGACTCAAGAAAGTCTCGTAATATTTCAACGATTTAGTTAGCAGCGCCTCTCTCAGAGGTTGCAGCCCAGGTTTTCCAAGCAAACTGTTTTCGCTGATCTCCACTAAATAGTCGTCAACGGCTTGCTGTGCCAATTGGAAATTGCGATCCGCTTGTTCTCCAACCGCTCGCGTCTTGTTTTTCTCTTGGTTCACCAAAAAGTTCGAAATGGCGAGAGCTAGTGAGGCGACAAGCAAGATCAATATGGTAGCTGCCACGGTGGTTTTATGACGTCGGCACCAACGGCCGACTCTCTCTATTGCGGAGTCCTTGTAAGCCCCAACTGGTTCATCAGCCAGCCAACTTTCTAGATCCGCGGCTAGTTCTAGTGCGGTTTGGTATCGTCCATTCGCATCATAATTTGCCGCACGAATACAAATGGCTGCTAACGCTGGCGAGATTTCCGGCGTTGAGTTCCGGGTGACAATGAAATCAGCCAGGGTTATCTGGGGACGATCCACTGGCGTCATTTGTGGTATTCTTTGACCGGTCAACAAAGTGAACAGTGTGGCACCGAGACTGAAAATATCACTCGATTTTCGCGCTAATTTCCCTTGCATTTGTTCTGGGCTCATATACCCAGGGGTACCCAATGCATTCCCTTCACGAGTGACATTGTCGCCCAGCTCGGATTCAGGAAGTTCATTTACAGAATTAGCATCATCTTCAAGGTTGTCATATTTGGCCAACCCCCAATCCACCAGAAAAGTCTCTCCATAGTCACCTATTAATATATTTTGAGGTTTGATGTCGCGGTGGATGACGTTTTGAGAATGAGCATAGGCGACCGTTTCGCAAACATTTATGAAATGACGAAGCAATTGACGAAAACGAACGCGCAGTTGGCCTTCGTTTTCAGCGCTGTAGGCGTGAAAATTGGAAATTGCTTCCATAAAGGTTTCACCGGTAACCAATTGCATGCTGTAAAACGGTCGTCCGCGCTCGTCTTTTCCAATGCTGTAGACAGGAACAATTCCAGGGTGCTTCAGTCGTCCGGTAATTTCAGCTTCGCGGTACAGTCGCCGACTGCTCGTTGAAGCGGCCGCATACTCGGGTCGAACAGATTTAATGGCAACGTCCCGACCGAGAGACAAATCTCGCGCGATATGAACATGCCCTTTGCCCCCGCTGGCGTGCAGAAGCATCACCTGGTATCGCGATTCGGTCGCGACATGGTTTTGAAATGGTTCACTTCCAAATGATCCGGAGAATCCCACTGTATCGCATTCCAAGTCGTCTTCGGTCGCCAATAACGATCGCATAGAGCGCAGTCGTTGTATCCGTTCTTCAAGAGGTTGTTGCAAATGTGGGTGAAGGTGACACAAAGTTTTCGCGCACAATTCCGACCCCGCGTCGCATGATTCTTCCCAAATTAGCAACATCTCACTTAGTTGATGGCGATCGTCATCGTTCATGGTGTCGTCCTTTGGTCCGAGTAGCCGAATGTACCCAGTTATTTTAGTACTATTCGTCCAAGAGTTGGTGCCAAATTAATCGGCGAAAACGGGGGAGCAATGTAACGAGTGCGCCATCCTTCGAAGAATCACCTTCAAAATGGAAACACGGGCATACCAAGGGAAGGGGGACACGAATTTTTTGAGAAAAAACAACTGGCGAAATATGATAAGATCACACTATGTTCGACGCGGTAATGATTGAGAAATTGATCGTTCGTTCTAACCAGGGCGACGAAAAAGCACGTCGGGAGCTGTTCGAGCTGGTTTATCAACGGTTGCAGCATGTCGCAAGGAAAATGCTGCGTAATTTCCCAGGTGTTCATCGGTGGGAGCAGACGGACGATGTTTGGCAAAATGCTGGGATCAAGCTGTGGAAATCTCTTTCCAAGGTTCACATAAACGACAGCCGGCATTTTTATGCACTTGCTGCAATGCACTTGCGTCGCGAATTGATCGGACTGACTCGACACTATTTTGGGCCGTTAGGATTGGGAACGCATCAGGACAGTCGGGAGTACCGCGCCGATGCAAATAGGGAATGGCCGGTCGCTCCCGAAGGCCAAACGGATACCCACGAAGGCAGTCACTTGGCAATGTGGACCGAATTTCATCAACACGTAGAACAGCTTGCTGAAAACGATCGTGAAGTGTTCGATTTGTTGTGGTATCAGGGGCTCTCGCAGGCGGAGGCAGCAAAACTCATTGATGTTTCTGAACGCACAATCAAACGAAGGTGGCAATCCGCGCGACTTGAACTTGCGGCCAACCTTAAACATCAACTGCCGGACTAGGCAGATATTTACGCGTCGAAGATTCGAATTTGTCTTATTCCCATAGAGGAAGGGCGATGCTCAGACTGTTTCCGTTCAATATTTTTGAAAATTGTTGGCCCGTTTCAACGTCGGCATTCGGGTAACTCAATAAGGCCTTACCTAAACAACATTTTCTGAATCAATAGAAAGGATAGCAGAATGTCTAGCGATAAAACCGTAGGGTTTAACAAAGTTCGATTTGTGATGGGGTGGATTCTATGTCTGAGTTTTCTAGCGAAAGTTGCCAATGCGGATTTGACCGGCGATGAAGTTTTGGGAAACGCCATGGATATTTCCAACAACCAATTGATTTTTGATGAAGTAGCTACCATCAGCGATCAAACTGAATTCTTTGGGGGTAGTGACGGCAACTTTTACCAACTCGACATCGATGGCGGTTCACCGGGCATGATCGAAGTACGCGTTAACAATCCGGGTAATGCACCCATCAATACATTCGATGTTGTGTGGTTTGTTGCCGACCTCAATTGGGTCAATTCTGATGGCGAACCGGTCACGGGAAGTATGATTACAGGAATTGCACCGGTAGCCGGCAACACGTTGATGATCACTGATACTCAGGTTTTTGGTACCGATACGATCCGGATTCGAAGTGCGCCAGGTCAGGCCATTGCGTCTGGAGGTCATTTGTTCGCAAAATTCAACATCTTGGGCCAGTACGCACCGGGAGACATAAATCATGACGGCGTCGTAAATCTCTTGGATGTCGGACCAATGGCGGTAATCTTGGCAACCGGTGGATTTGAACCAGAAGCTGACATCAATCGTGATGGCACCGTAAATTTACTTGATATCGATCCGTTTATTGAGCTTTTGTCTAATTGAGACAGATGCGATGAAGCTTCCTCGACAAGCCTTCAATCTATTGAACAGATTGAAGGTTTCGTCAGTTAAGGAACAAACGCGATCCCGCAGATGATTTTGTGAGTGTTTTCTGGTCGAGTGGTCCAACACGGATATTTGGAGACCAATAATATCCGGCTGATCCTTGTTCCGAAGTTGATCAATGGGAATAGCTCAAACAAAAAAGGCGAGCTGATGTCAGCTCGCCCCAAGATCGCAATCTCTAAAACGAATTACAGCAGGTCGACAAACGGCGAAACGTCCAGCAGATTCACGACACCGTCGTTATTGACGTCTGCTTCGGCTTGAAAACAACCGGTCGTCAATAGATCGACAAAAACGGCTACGTCCTGCAAATCCACTTGGCCATCCCGATTGACGTCGCCGGGAGTGCTTGCCGTTGTCGCCACAATTCGGCCATCTGGAGTAGAATCGTAGCGCGGATCACCGGCGACGTCGGCACCTTCAAAGCTCGCAATCAATGCCGCGACAGATTGTTGGTCCGTGACGCCCAGAGACACAAATCCATAGGCCTGGGACAGGTAGGGTCCAAAGTATTGGTCACCGCCTCCGGCAAGAAATGAAGCGGTGGCGATATTGAAAGTTCGATCGACACAAACTTGGCCTCCACTTACGACTCTCGTTCCGTCACTTAGCGTGACTTCCAATACTCTAGCTCCTGGTAGAACGATTGCCCCGTCGTCGTCCAGTACAAGTGCATCGGCAAAAATATCGTAGACAACGCTTAGCCCTGACAAATGAGCGAAACGTCCTGTCCCGTCACCTTGGCGAATGGGGTCAATGCCTTTCTCCGGTCCATCGACGGTACGCGAATAAGCATTTTCCAGTAACAAGAGCAAATCGGCCGTGGTAACGCCCTCGACGACCGACACGAAGTTGCCAAACGGCGAAATGTTGAACGTGTCCAAAAGCGATATGTCACCCGCGGCGATATCGGCTCGAATTCCTCCGCCGTTAACGATGGCAATATCGGGTACGCCAACGCCAAAGCTTCCTGCCAATGCGACGCCTTGTTGCAAAAACGCGTCAGCGACAAGATTCCCACCGGCCCGTTCGTTGGATCGAATCAAATCACTACTCGCACCGCCGATAATCATTTCGCTGGTTGTGCCAATAATCGTCGTTTCCAAATTATCGACGAAGGCTTGAACGGGAGCGACAGTTTCGGCAACGATGGTTGCGTTCTCAGAGACGCCGTGGTCGGGGTCTTCGACTAGGCTGGCGATTCGTTGAGGATTTGATGAGGGATCAACCGATACGTTCCCCATAGCATCAATATTCAATGTGATTCTGCCGACGTATTTGTAGTTGGCATCCGTCGCAACGATCGGAATGTTGTTTCCAGCAAGGTCAGTGTTGGCACTAATCGTCGGGTAGTCCCCACCAGCCCCATCGCCCGTGATCAGGCCGGTTGTTACCACACTAGCGGGAGCGCCGACAGGCGCAGCGGGCGAACCCAGAGTCGCCAGCAGATCGTCGCCTCCGCCCGCAATGATCAAGTCAACGCCACCGATGAGCATGGGAACCAAAGCTTCGTCTTCTTCAATTCCTTGGAGATGGCTGGCCAATACGATTAAGTCGACACCTTGATTTTGAAGATCCATGATTTCGGCGTTGACGGCGGTGGCAACATCGCCGACGGCAACTAGGCCGGGAGACGAGATGAATGGAAGGTTTTCGGTGGTCGCACCAACAATTCCAATGTTCTTGTTGCCGTCATTGGTGGGGACGGTCACTACGATGCTGGCCGCAATCAAATCATTGTCTTTTTGATTCTGCAGACTTGCCTGTGCCGAAAAATCCAAGTTGCTGCTCAAGAATGGAACGGCATTCGTTGTTTGAGTGTCGGTGATGAAGCCAGATAGTACTTCGGGACCAAAATCAAACTCATGATTTCCAATGACGACCGCATCGTAGTCGATTCGGCTGATTGCCAATGCGTCATAAAAGATACCATCGACAAGACTGGCCTCGAATTCTGGACCGGCCAAGAAGTTGTCACCTGACGAAATCGTAAGAACTCCGTGTCCGAGGCCTTGATAAAAATTGCGGGTGTTTTCGACCATTGTCGCAAACCGGGCAATTCCTCCAAACTCTTCCAAGCCCGCGCCAGCGTCGATCACTTGAGATTCACCGTCATTGTTGTGGAGGACGGTGATGGAATATTGGGCGTCAACGCCACTGCCAATACCGGTGAGCAGGAGCAAAGAGAAAATCCATTGATGTCGCATAAGATGCTTTCCTATTGTTTGAGATTTATGTTTGAAACGTAAACGCCGGAAAGCTAAGGCCTAATTATTATGGCACGGTTAATTAACGAAGTAGCAAAATTGAAGATTCGATGACGAATTGGTTGTCGAGAGATGTGAATCTCTTTATGCTACTTGACGCGATGCAGCATCGGCTTGCCAACGAATTCTTGCGATGGCGGTAACTAAGTTTCAATTCTTGAATTGCTTTCGTCAAAATGGCGTGCGCGATGAACGATTTCCACAACGAAACGGTTTTTAAATTCGGTCTCGGCCCGATGGGGTGCGGGGGCTACGCGGCTTCGCTCATTCTATGCGTTTGGGGGTTGAGCAATTTACGACCTGGGTTGCGGTATTGTCGCCGCCATGGCATTGGCCGCTAGCTTGTACGCGTTGTGGATTTTGTGTACTTCGGGACTTTGAACGCCCGTGGAATTGGATGGGCGTGCTGACATCGACATTTACGGTATTGTGGTCATTGGCGATCGCGGTCGGTAGTTGATCGAGCAATCCGTCGGCGTATCAACTGCCGAAATTGGCGTATTCTTGCGATTGGGGTTGCTTTAAGTCAAGCGGCTCAAATTTCGGTAAGTAGCCTTTTTGATTTTGAAAACCATCGATATCGGCCCCTATCCATTGCAAGAACGATTCAACAAGGGTTTTCCTAGCTACTTTTTGCTTTTGATTGCCGACTTTTTCGGTGCTCGTGTTGAAATCTGGATGATGGGTTGCTACGGAACCCCCGACAACGAACGCACCAATTACAAATGGGATGTATTTCCACAGCGCCACTCTCGCGTGACTTCTCCTAGCGATCGTTTTTTGTTGGTCAACACCCGCTAAATAGGCTTGGAGTTCTTCTGCAGTTTTGAAATCCGGTATCGTCATACGTTTACCCAATCAGATTGTTTACACATTGAAACATGTGATATGTCAAACAGGCCGCGGTAGGTCCCGAACGGTTTTTCGACGAAAAACCTGAAATTGGTTCTAACATAGGAGACGAACCGAATATTCAGCTGGTTCGGTTCTGTTTGTAATACTTGGGCCAATTGAAACGACCTCGATTATCGGTTCTTAAGCATCGACGTCAATTTTTGTTTGTTGAGCATGCGGTAGCGAACTGGTGCATGTAATCTTTGAACCGACGCACGAATCGGTGTTCGTACCGATAAGGGTTTTGGAGTAGCGCGATGGTCCGAATTGGTTTTTCGCCACTGAAACTTCGGTAGACGCGCTGTTTGCTTTTGTCCAGTTGCTTGGCCATCTGGGGAATGATTGAAATGCCATGTTGTAGCGCGACTAATTCTTGAATCGTTGCCAATTGATTGGTTCGCTCAATCGTAATGGGGGCAATGGATTGCCGATTGCAAAAGTCAGCGATATTGTCCGACAAGCAATGTTGACGATCCAATGAGATAAACGGAAAGCTCTGGATGTCGGCAAGCTTGATGCGAGTTTTCTTTTCTAATGCATGGCCTTTGGGGAAAACCAAAATGAGCTCTTCGTCGAACAGTTTTTCAGTCTTCAAATATTTTTCGTTGATGGGGAGCGCGACAATTGCCAAGTCAATTTCTCCATCGCGGCACAATTGAATAATATTCTGGGTAGTGTCTTCTTGGACTTGAATTTTAATTTCCGGATTCTCCCGTCCGAATTTTTTCAAAATCGTTGGTAATAGATACGGGGCGATGGTTGGGATAACGGCTAGTCGAATTTGCCCCCGGTTGCTGGCCTCAGTGACTTCGGCAAACGTGTCTTCGATGAGGTCGCGAATCTGCAAAGCGCGGATCTGGAAAAACTTACCGATCTCGGTCAATTTCACCCCCCTGGGTTGACGCTCAAACAAGGGCTCACCGATCGAATGCTCAAGCTTTTGAATGGAACGGCTCAAGGCCGGTTGGGAGATTCCGATCTTACTGGCGGCTTGGGTCAAATTAGAGGTTTTGGCGACAGCCAAAAAATGCACCAGTTGGTGAAAATCAAAATCAGTTCGCATGGCACGCGGGTCTTCATCGGCGGGTATTAATCATGCGTTTGGTGCATGGAAAGTATATTGTATATGCATTTGGATTATGGTTGAAGACCTGCGATAGTTGCGGTTTGTAAAGGAATTCGTTGCTCGTTCAATCAAACGCTATTCGAGGAAATAATGAAACGATTTACAGGAAAACGGATACTGCTCGGCAGCCTTGGTGTGATTCTCGGCTTTGGGCAAGCCTTTGCCGAGGAGACTGGGAATTCATCGGCGCCAGGGAAATGCCCAGTCATGCATGATTCCGTGGACGCTGAAGCAAGGGGATCAAAGAACTCATACGCCAATCAAGATTGGTGGCCCAATCAGTTGAACCTAGACATCTTGCGTCAGAATTCGGGCAAATCGAACCCATTGGGCGGAGACTTTGATTATTCCAAAGAGTTTGCCAAGCTGGATCTTACGGCGTTGAAGAAAGACATTGAAAAGGTATTGACTACATCTCAAGATTGGTGGCCTGCCGATTACGGCCACTACGGCCCGTTGATGATTCGATTAGCGTGGCACAGTGCAGGAACCTATCGCGTCGGTGATGGGCGTGGTGGTGCATCGGATGGAACCATTCGTTTTGCACCGCTGAACAGTTGGCCTGACAATGGCAATTTGGACAAGGCGCGTCGGTTGTTGTGGCCGATCAAGCAAAAGTACGGTCAAAAAATTTCGTGGGCGGACTTAATGATTTTGACAGGAAACGTCGCACTGGAGTCGATGGGCTTTGAAACGTTTGGTTTTGCTGGCGGCCGGGAAGACGTATGGGAACCTCAGCGAGACATATACTGGGGTCCCGAAAACGAATGGCTCGGCGACCAACGGTACCACGGCGATCGCCAATTGGAAAACCCGTTGGCGGCTGTTCAGATGGGATTGATTTATGTGAACCCACAAGGACCGAATGGGAAACCGGATCCTGTGGCCGCCGCGCGAGACATTCGTGAGACGTTTGGTCGTATGGCAATGAATGACGAAGAAACGGTCGCGTTGATTGCTGGTGGGCATACCTTTGGCAAAGCTCACGGCGCAGCATCTCCAGAAAACAACGTGGGTCCGGAACCCGAAGCCGCGGACGTGGCGGAACAGGGATTGGGCTGGGTCAACAAATATGGCACAGGAAATGGCGCCGATACGATCACTAGCGGCCTGGAAGGTGCTTGGACATCGACGCCCATCGAATGGTCCAACGGATATTTTGAAAATCTTTATCAGTACGAATGGGAACTTACAAAGAGTCCTGCCGGAGCGTGGCAATGGCAACCGAAAGACGGTGCGGGTGATGGGACCGTTCCTGATGCCCACGACGAATCTAAGAGCCATGCGCCCATGATGTTCACCACCGATTTGGCGCTGATTAAAGACCCGGCTTACGCGAAAATTTCAAGACGCTTTTTCGAAAATCCCAAGGCCTTTGAAGAGTCATTTTCGAAAGCTTGGTACAAGTTGACTCACCGCGATATGGGGCCGGTATCTCGGTTGTTGGGACCCGAGGTTGCCAAGCCACAATTGTGGCAAGACCCCGTTCCTGCGGTCGATCATGCTTTGGTGGATGCAAAGGACGTAGTCACGTTGAAGAAAAAGTTGCTCGAGTCAGGACTAACGACGCAAGAATTGGTTTCGGCTGCTTGGGCGTCGGCATCGACGTACCGCGATACCGATAAACGAGGCGGTGCCAATGGGGCACGCGTTCGGTTGGCTCCGCAGATTGAGTGGGAAGTGAATCAGCCGGAAATGTTGACGAGGGTGCTTGCCAAGCTCGAGATGATTCAAAAAGAATTTAGCAAGGGCGAAAAACGAGTTTCGATCGCTGATTTAATCGTTCTTGGCGGGTGCGTAGGTGTCGAATCCGCTGCCAAAGCCGCAGGCATCGAGATCAACGTACCGTTTCATCCTGGCCGAACTGATGCGACTCAAGCGATGACGGATATCGATTCGTTCGCCGTGCTCGAGCCAAAAGCGGATGGTTTCCGAAACTATGTCAGTAAAAAATATGATCGTCCAATCGCCGACTTGCTAATCGATCGGGCTCACAAGTTGACGTTAACGGCACCTGAGATGACCGTATTGATCGGGGGCCTGAGAGTCCTGGACGTGAACTTCGAGAATTCTCAGCACGGCGTGTTCACGAATCGTCGTGGAGTCTTGTCTAACGATTTTTTTGTCAACCTGTTGGATATGAGTACGCGTTGGCAAACAACCGAATCGGAAGACGTGTTGGCGGGTCGAGATCGCGACAGTGGAGAATTGAAGTGGACGGCCACGACCATCGATTTGGTGTTCGGATCTAACTCGCAACTACGCGCGATTGCGGAAACTTACGCTTGCAAAGATTCACAGGAAAAATTCGTCGAAGATTTCGTGGCAGCCTGGACCAAGGTAATGGAACTTGACCGGTTCGATTTGAAACATGCGAGCGGATCTCACGAACAAGAGATGTCAACGTTTCGATAACTTAAATGTTGCCAGAAAGAATCACCGAGCTCATGCTTTGTCTTCCCCCCTTTGCTTGAGCTCGCATCGAGCACCGTCGTTTCGGCGGTGCTTTTTTGCTAAAACCGCGGTTGCTGGTCGTGGTTTGTCGAAGTGACGGCTATTTGGTTGTGGCTTTCTTTCGTACTGCCGTGCCGTTCATGAACACAGTCCATTCGCCATCTTTTCCTTGAACGGAAGAAGTTGCAATGAGGTTGTCGTCGTCTTTAAATTCATACGCGTCACGGTAGTTCACCATGCTGCCGTCGCCATTCATGCTGGGACCTTTGGCTTCCAGCGTTAATTTCTTCCCGGATTCATCCAACGTGCCTTCGTAGTGCCACATATAGTTCATCATCGAATCGACCCAGATTCCGATGTATTTCTTTTTTTGGGGGTCATAGCCAATCATTTGTAATGATTGAATTTTCATACCGGAAAGACTATTTTCGGACGAATTGACCAGCCACAGGTCACCAAGCATTTTGGATTCGGTTGTCGCCTTGCCTTGCATCTCTTGTTGGCCTGAGTCACCTTTGCTGGACATTTCCCAAGTGCCAACGAATTTCTTCAAAAACGCGTGTCCTTTGACTGCTTTAGCAGGGGGCGGGGTATCTTGAGCAAAAACGGATGTAGCAAAAGTCAGCACAACAAATAGAGTGGCGGTTACACAAGTCTTCATAAGTATCTCCACGGCAAAAATGAAACGAGTGCGATCGTAACCAACATATCGTGGAATCGCCCATTGGTCACAGGTAATTTTTTGCAAGCGCTCGAGTTTCAAGAAATTGAATTGGTGCAGGATTGTAAAGAGGCGTCAATGCAACCAAAATTGACAGAATCTTGAAACGATAGGTATTTTATGAATGCACGATGGCTATGTTGTTTGGTTTGGACGCTGAATTTTAGCGCGGCGAACGGATTCGCTGAAACTTCTCGCGATAATCGTAACGATTCGTTTCCTGTCGTGGCCGGATTTGAACGGTTTGTTGAGGACGATCGTTTTGAGCAAGTTGAAAAGGGTTTGTTGTTGATCAATGAACTGAATTGCACGTCTTGCCATATTTCGGATGCTAATTTTTGGGCAGCGGCACCCAGAGTCGCCCCAAAATTGAACGGCGTGGGCAAGCGAGTGCAGGCCGAGTATTTTGAGTCGTTTGTTCGCGACCCCCGCGGTATTAAGCCGGGCACGACAATGCCGGACGTCATGCAGGGCAAAACGGACTCTTTTAAAAAAGAAGCAGCGAACACGATTGCGCACTTCTTAGCTTCGACCGGCAAAACGGCTCATCAACCCACGATGCCCCAGGAGATCGAACGAGGAAAACAGCTTTATCACACGGTTGGTTGTGTTGCTTGTCATGATCCACAATCGTTCGACCAGCGGATTGCTACTTCCGTACCTTTGGGTGACTTGTCAGAAAAATATACGGTTCCCGGTCTATCCAGATTTTTACGAGACCCTCTGCACGCACGGCCATCGGGCCGGATGCCCAAGATCAAGATGTCTAGCGATGATGTTCGAAGCATCGCCGCATATCTCTTGCGCGATGTGAAAGTCGATGGTGCCATCAGGTACGAATTGTACGAGGGCACTTGGAACAAGTTGCCTGATTTCGAAGCGTTAACACCGGTCGAAACAGGAACGGTCCCGACGCTGGACGTGACCAAGTTTTCTCAAGCCGACCAATTCGGAGTGGTGTTCACCGGTTTTTGGGAAGTGGCTGAGGAGCTGAAAGTCAAATTTCGGCTCGGATCCGACGATGGTTCACGTGTGATGATCAACGGAGAAATGATCTTGGAGAACGATGGCTTGCACGCGATGAAGTTCGTCCAAGTTCAGAAGGCAATCCCAGCAGGCGTGCACGAAGTTCGCATCGAGTTTTTTGAGAACGCTGGCGGGGAAGAATTGCGTTGCACGATCGAAACAGCAGAAACCGGACGGCAGAACATGGAAACGGTGCTGCGCAAAGATCGGAAGCCTCCCGAGCCAGCCAAAAATGGATTCGTGTTGGACTTGGAAAAAGCCAAACAAGGGGCTGTTCATTTTCAGGAGTTGGGGTGCGCCAATTGCCATGAGCTGGAGCAAAATGAAAAACGGTTACCGTCGACGATGGTTTCCACCAAGAGACTCGACGGATTAAACATTTCGAAAGGCTGTGTCGCAAACAAGTCGTCGACGCCCAATTACCAGTTTAATCGTCAGCAACAAATCGCGCTGCGCGCTGCATTGGAGGCCATCTCAGAAAATACGATTCCGGAATGGGTCGATGATGCCATGGCGGCACAGTCAAAAGTTCACCAACAATTTGCGAGTCTTAATTGTTACGCCTGTCATTCGCGAGAAACTGGCTCGAAACAAAGTGACGATATACAGATTGTTGGAGGTGTCACTGACAAAACTGGCGGAGATTCACTTGAGGTGTACGGTCGTGATGCATGGTTTACCGGTAACGAACCGGAAATGGGTGATGAAGGGCGACACCCTCCAGATCTTAAACTGGTCGGCGCCAAGTTGCGTCGCGAATGGATGGAAAAGTTGTTCAATAAGAGTTCCGTTGACCGCCCCAATATGAATACACGGATGCCTCGATTTGGGACGGCGAATGTCTCAGGCTTGATCGACGATCTGATCGCCGCCGACAAGCTTCCACGGAAGATTGAAGTGGCACAAACGAAATCGGCGAAAAAAGTAAAATCGCATGGACGATTTTTGACGGGCGCCGGCGGTCTTTCTTGTATCAAGTGTCATACATTTGGCGAGTTCAAATCGACGGGAGTCCAAGCGATTGATTTGACGACGATGACGGAGCGGTTGAATCAAGACTGGTTTCAGTTGTACATGTTAAAGCCCAGCTTCTTTCGTCGCGGCACAAGGATGCCTGAGTCTTGGCCCAACGGCAAAACGTTCTATCCAGATATGCTGGACGGAAACATCGATCGGCAAATTGACGCAATCTGGCAGTATCTTTCGGATGGTACCAACGCGGCAACGCCCAAAGGATTAGTCAAAGGTAAAATGGAACTAGTGGCCCGCGAGTTTCCGATCGTTTATCGGAATTTCATCGAGGGAGCTGGTCCGCGAGCGATTGGTGTCGGCTATCCTGAATTGGTCAACTTGGCGTTTGATGCGGACAATTGCCGAATGGCGATGTTTTGGCAAGAGAACTTTATCGATGCGGCGCGGCACTGGACTGGGCGCGGTGAAGGGTTCCAGCCGCCACTCGGAGAAAACCTAATTCGGTTTCCTGAATCAACGGCCTGTTTTGATGGCGAACTTGAGGCGTGGCCGCAGTCTACCGACAAAGAATCGGCTCGCGAACAGGGCCTGAAATTCTTGGGTTATTCGTTTGACAAACAACGTCGGCCAGCTTTCCAATACCGCTACAAAGATTCCAAGATTTCTGATCGCCCAATTCCGTTTGTCGAAGATCAAATTGGAATGCTAAGACGTAAATTCAAAATTGTGGGTGGTCGGCCGTTCGTAATTAGAGCCATTGATGGCATCAATGTGGTCGCTGGCAAAGAAGGTTTTGTCGTTGACGACAATATTACGGTGGCGATTCGTGGCGACGTGAAAACGCGAATTCAAACGATCCACGGTAAACAGGCATTGCTGGTCGAAGTTGATCCTACGTCCGGTCCGGTAACGTTCGAACAGGAAATTCGTTGGTAAAAGCATGAACACGTTTCGATACAAACTGATAAGTCTGTTGGTTTCCACGGTTTTGTTGACGACAAACCTGAACGGCCAGGAGTCGGATGAGCAACAAAAATACTACACGATCACGAAGCTTCCCGTACCCGCTAATGAAGTTGTCGAAGTTGGCGCGCTCGAATTCATGCCTGACGGTCGTTTGGCCGCTTCTTCGCGGCGGGGCGATATTTTTATGTTTGACGATCCCCTGCGGGCAGATGTGGAAAACGTAAAATCGCGATTGTACGCTCGAGGATTGCATGAAATTTTGGGGCTTAGCTATCGTGATGGCTCACTATATGCGACACAACGTGGCGAAATCACTCGTTTGATGGATGTCGATAACGACGGTTTTGCGGAACGGCTCGAGACGGTGACCGACGAATGGGGAATCGATGGGAATTACCATGAATATGCATTCGGCTCAAAGTTCGACGACGACGGCAATATGTGGGTCGTGCTTTGTTTGACTGGATCGTTTACCAGTGAAAATAAGTATCGCGGTTGGTGCTTGCGCGTTTCGCCCGATGGCAACGTCACCCCAACCTGCAGTGGTATTCGGTCGCCAGGCGGCATTGGGTTCAATGTCGATGGTGCATGCTTTTATACCGACAACCAGGGGCCGTGGAATGGAACTTGCGGTCTAAAATGGTTGCGCAAGGGATCGTTTCAAGGGCATCCAATCGGCAATCGATGGTACGAATTGGACGATGTAAAGACCGCGATGGGGACTGAACCGATCGAGCCGAAGAACGAAAGTCGAATGATGGTCGAAGCGGATAAGATCCCGGAATTGGAACCAACGGCAGTCTATTTCCCGTATAAGAAAATGGGCCAATCGGCTAGCGGGATCGTCTGTGATACTTCGGACGGAAAATTTGGTCCTTTCAAGAACCAGATGTTTGTCGGCGATCAGACATTTAGCTGGGTGATGCGAGTTGACTTAGAAATCGTCGATGGCCATTATCAAGGAGCTTGTTTCCCGTTTTGCGAAGGTTTCGACTGTGGTTCACTTGCACTTGCCCAAGGCAGTAACGGCGCGTTGTTCGTAGGCGGGACGAACCGAGGTTGGGGTTCACGCGGCACAAGACCTTTTTCTTTAGAGCGACTTCAATGGACGGGCAAGACGCCATTCGAAATGTTGAATATGAAGGCCAAGCCTGACGGTTTTGAATTGACGTTTACAAAACCCGTCGATCCACAATTGGCTACCGAACCAGACTCGTATTCATTGTCTACGTATACGTATATCTACCAAAAGAGTTACGGTAGCCCAGAAGTAGACGGTACGCAGGCACAGATCAAAGAAGCGATCGTATCCGATGACGGATTGAGTGTGCGTTTGGTCATCGACGGATTGCAGCGGGGGCATGTCCATGAATTGCATCTGGACGGGATTCAGAGTCGAACGGGTGAGAAGCTATGGCATTCGGTCGCGTATTACACGTTGAACTACATTCCCAAATAGTTCGGGGGTACAAACGGCGCAATGGCTATGCTGTTTCAAAGTAAGTACAGGGAAGCGTTATTTGGTTTGGCCGCCATCTTGTTTGTTTTGTTTGTGTTGTTTACCGTCAAATTCGAACACGAGATGACGCTTTCTTATGCCGAATGCACAGGCATAGCTCAAGAAGAGTTGGCGACCATTGTTTGTCGATCGAATAGCTCAACAAACGCCGGGCAGGTAGCGATTGCTAGAAACATGCACGTATTTGAAGTGGAATTTGATTTATCGCAGGCAATTGTGACTGTAGAAGTGTCATTGCTTGCAAAAATATAGTAGTGTCATTGTTGGATGACAACGACGTGTTGCTGTCGTCAACTAATTCTAGCGCCGAGATAGATTGCCTTCGAATCGTGCACTAACCCGTAGGCAATGCGTTGGATTGTGCCATTTTCTCGATGGCGGCATTGAGCAATGCACTCGGTCTCATCGCTGTTGCGGCTAATTCGGAATCAGGGAAATAGTATCCGTTAATGTCTTGTGGTTGCCCTTGGACAAGATTCAATTGTTCGACGATAGCCGCTTCATTGGAAGTCAATTCGTCTGACAAGGGTGCAAACAGACGTGATAACTCGTCTTCGATTTCTTTTCTCTCGCCGTTCGAATTCGAAGGATCCGACAGATAACTTTTGTCTTTGAGCGATTGAGCCCAGTACAACGCTAGGTAAAAGTGACTGCCTCGATTGTCAAGTTCTCCGACCTTTCGCGACGGCGATTTGGAATTGTTTAGGACTTGGCCCGTCGCCCAATCTAAAGCTTCTGCCAAGACTTGGGCTCTAGGATTGTTGGAATGAGCGGCCAGATGTTCTAGCGAAACAGCTAAGGCTAAAAACTCACCCAACGAATCCCATCGCAAGTGGTTTTCCTGATTAAACTGTTGCACGTGTTTGGGTGCTGAACCGCCGGCTCCGGTCTCAAATAGTCCTCCTCCGTTCATCAACGGAACAATCGATAGCATCTTCGCACTGGTACCCAATTCCAAGATAGGGAAGAGATCGGTGAGATAATCGCGCAATACGTTGCCAGTCACCGAAATGGTGTCTTCACCTTTGCGAACACGTTCAAGCGTAAACCTGGTTGCTTGTGCGGGCGCCAGAATTTCAATTTGCAGACCTTCGGTATCGTGATCGCCCAAATACCGATTGACTTTTTCGATCAATTGGGCGTCGTGTGGTCGGTCTTGATCCAACCAAAAAACAGCAGGTGCTCCTTTGCCCCCATCGTGATCGCGCGCTCGGCTGACGGCTAGTTTTACCCAGTCTCGAACCGGACCGTCTTTAACTTGGCACATCCGCCAAATATCTCCCGATTGGACAGCGTGCTCGAACAATACCGTCTCCGAATCATCCACAACACGAACCGTTCCGGCGTCGGGCAGTTCAAAGGTCTTGTCATGGGAACCGTACTCCTCCGCTTTTTGGGCCATTAAGCCGACGTTAGGGACCGTCCCCATTGTCTTTGGGTCGAATGCACCATGCTTACGGCAAGAGTCGATGGTTTCTTGGTATAGTGCGGCGTAACTGCTGTCCGGGATGACCGCTTTGGTGTCTTGTTGTTCACCTTTTGAGTTCCACATCTTTCCAGATGATCGAATCATCGCGGGCATCGAAGCGTCTATAATCACGTCGCTTGGGACATGTAAATTTGTGATGCCTTTATCTGAGTCGACCATGGCAAGGTCCGTTCCGTTTCGCAATTGCGCTTCAACGGCCGAGGCTATTTCAGTTTTCGCGGGTTCATCCAATTGCTCAAGATGTTGCAAAAGATTACCCAAGCCATCGTTGACGTTGACCCCGGCTTGCTCCAACGTTTCCCCGTGAGATGCGAAGACCGACTCGAAGAAACAGCGAACCGCATGTCCGAAGATGATTGGGTCGGACACCTTCATCATGGTCGCCTTCATGTGCAACGAAAAAAGGACCCCCTTGTCTTGCGCGTCCTGAATTTCTTGTTTCAAAAACGATTGGAGTGCAGCGACGTTCATAAACGTGGCGTCGACGACTTCTCCGGGCAATACCGGAACCTTTTCTTTCAAGACGGTGGTGTCGCCATCGGAGTTGGTGAATTCGATCTTCAAATTGCCGGCTTTTTCGATGGTCGCCGATTTTTCGTTACTGCGAAAATCATTTTTTCCCATGGTTGCCACATGCGTGGCGGATTCCGGTGACCAAGCACCCATGGCATGTGGGTTGGCCTTGGCGAAATTTTTTACAGCTTTGGGGGCCCGGCGATCCGAGTTGCCTTCCCGTAAAACCGGATTGACGGCGCTGCCAAGAACTTTTGCATATCGAGATTTGATCGCCTCTTCATCTGGACTGGTGGGCTCGTCTGGGTAGTCGGGGACTGAGAAACCTTTTTGCTGTAATTCTTGGATTGCCGCCTTTAACTGAGGAACTGATGCGCTGATATTCGGCAGTTTAATGATGTTGGCCTCGGGCAATTTCGCGAGTCCGCCCAATTCAGTTAACGCGTCACCGATGACCTGATCCGCATCAAGAAAATCGGCAAAGTTGGCAATGATTCGTCCCGCCAAAGAAATATCACGAGTCTCGATTTCAATTTCACACGCTGAAGCAAATGCCTTGACAATAGGGAGCAGAGAATGAGTAGCTAGCGCGGGGGCTTCATCAGTAATTGTGTAGATAATCTTGGACATCGCGAAAAATGAAATTGCAAATTGATTGAAAGTTGGCAGTCGATCCACTCGATTAGGATTCCCGACCAATTTTTACCTGCTCCCTCTCGGAATCGCTAGTGCAACTCAGTCTTCAAGGGCCGCTTAAGGGGGCGATCGGCATTGAGTAGAAATATCAAGGCAATTTTATTGGAATGTAATTGGGTTGTTATGAAGACGCGACTGGCTGAGGCCTGTAAGGGGGAGGTGAGTGCCATAGTTGAAATCTAAACTGGGTTCTTTTGCCTAAATTGAAATTTCTAGTTATACTAGAAGGTCTATTTGAACCTCTAATGGTGTCATATGTCGAACCGGATCGTTAATGAAGATTCTGAGCGCAAACCAACCATCTTGGGTTGGTTGGGGTCTTTGATCCGGAAAGAGGTAGCTAGTTTGCGGATGCGTATCCGCACGTGGAACGTTCGACGTAAACGTATCGCTGAATTGCGTCGCCAATTCCGCGAAGAGCAACGGCTCGATCGCAAAGAATCGGCACGTAGTTGGCGACTGCGTGCCCGAGATCGGCTCTATCAGCTATTCGACTACGATCCGACCGATGCGCTTTCTGGCGAAGTTCGAGAAGACTCTTTGGCGTCCGTGGTTTTCCAATGGTGGCTGCGCATGATCTGGGTTCGGAGAATCGAGGTAGGTGGGCTGATTTTAGTCTGCTGTACGGGTTACTTGTGTTATTCAGCGGTGATGAATTCGGCTAAAACGCATTCGGCATCCGCCACGACCCCTACAATCGAAGTAACAGACATCCAGTATTGAATTGTTCGACGCTGAATGATTGGATGGTCGTTTCATCGTTTGGTTGATGATCTTCCTCTAAATGACAAATGCAGGGGTTTTCGGCAAACTCGCATCCATAAACCGACTGTTCCGTCCGTCCGACAATTTTCCATCAGAATGGCGAATTTTCTGGAATGAAACGTAGGATTGAGTAATAACCCAACGACAACAGAAAAATTACATGAGCATCTCTACTCCGCCGGTTCCTTCCAATGTCTTGCACTTAATCAGTCAGATTCAATGTGAGGACATTCGTCGCAAGCGTGAGTTCCGCGAGACCAATCGACTAAACTTGACGGTTCCTGTTACGATCCGTTCGAAAATGGGCGATTGGGAATTCGACGCTGTTTCGCGCGATCTCTCTTCACAGGGAATTGGATTGATTAGTCCTGAACAGATTGAAGTCGACAGTGTTTGCGATTTGGAGCTGTTCTTGGAAAACGACACCAAAACTCTCTCGGCCGAATGCATTTGGTGCCGTCCGTTTGGACGGGGATTCTTTTTGAGCGGTTGGAATTTTAATTTCCCAACCTAAGAAACGTTGAGAAGACTATCTGGCGGACTCGGTCATTGGCTGGCCAACCGCAGTTGTCTCAAGCTTCGTAATTGGTATTGGTTGATCAATTTCGCGTGCAATTGTCAGTTCGAAAGTGGCGCCCCGCCCTTTTCCTTGGCTGTCAACCGTTAAAGCGCCTCCCATTTCTTGCGCGGCCAGTGCACTGCTATGCAACCCGAATCCGTGCCCGTCGTCTTTGGTCGTAAAACCATGCACGAAGACCTTTTCCAAATTCTCAGCAGAAATTCCAACACCGTTGTCTTTGACCGAGATGGCGACTTGGGGGCCTCGACTGGTGATTTGAACTTTCAGTTGGCGTTTAATATCTTCCGCGTCTCTGAGAGCGTGTTTTGCGTTGGTGATCAGGTTTATCAGAATTTGCAACAGCTTGTGTTTGTTAACATTGACCACCAATCGCCTATCGAAATCACGCTCGATTTCGATTCCAAACGATTCGAAGGACTCTAAATTCATTCTTAGAACACTCTCCATTGTTTCGGCTAAATTGACTGGCTCAACAACGCCTCCTTGTTTCGCATAAGATTGTTGGAACGCGATGGTTTCTTTGACATGGTTAACATGGTCTCCGAGCGTCGACAATTCCTTCAGGTTGTCGTTTTGTTCGTCAACGAGCGATTGCACCAATAGCTTGAAAAAGTTCGGGAAATTCTTGCCGTGTTGATCGTGCGTCAGGAAATCGCCGAGTTGGTCGCCCTTGGAATCTAGAAGTTCGCTTGTTTGGACAAGCGCTTTAATTTGACTTTGCTGACAATTCTGAACGAGTAGATTTGCGGATACGTTGATGCTGTTCAACACATTGCCGACATTGTGCAACACGCCTGTTGCGATTTCGGCCATTCCCGCCGTTCTAGCTGAATCTTGGAGTTCTTTTGCAAGCGCTGCTTTCTCGGCTTCGCTGCGTTTGCGCTCAGTGATATCTGCTTCGATCGCGATGAATTTTTCGACGACCCCTGCCTCATTCATAATAGGTCGGGTTTCGATAGCGACCCAATAGGGTTGGCCATTGCGCTTGTAATTGACGATTTCGACGTCGAAGCCGCGATACTGCAAAATCGCTTGTCGCATTTCGACGATCGTTTCTTTATCGGTGTCGCTTCCTTGTAAAAAACTGCCGGGTGTTTTTCCAACGACCTCATGTAACTTATAACCTGTGGTTCGCGTAAATCCGTCGTTGACCCATTCGATTCTTCCTTCGGCGTCTGTGATGATTACGGCATTGTCAGTGTATTTCGCAACCAAAGCCAGTTTTCGATAGGTTTCTTTGGACACGGTCGTCTTGTTTAGTTCGGCGAGCAATTGATTAAACGCGGATGCCAATCTTTCAAACTCAACCAGATCGCTGCCATTGACCCTCATCGTCAGGTCGGCGGTCTCCTGAATTCGTCGAATTCTTTTGGCGATATCGGCCAACGGTCTTGTGACCATATGGGTGGCGGCCCAAATCGCGACTAAAACACCTAAAGAACAGATCAAAAAATGGGCCCCCATGGCCATTAAAACGGCATTCGTTGCTGAAGATGTTGTTTTATCAGAAGCGATGAAAACGGCATTCACATCATCCAGCCGGGCGATGGATTGTTTCGATGATTTCCATCCCCGCGGCGCGACACAAAGCTTATGAGTCTCTAAAATTGCGTGGTCGGCCGATGCGATAATTTGGCCTTGGTACTCAATTCCAGTGACGGTCATTTGAGAGGTTTCTAGTATTTCTTCAAAGAACGTCGCGAGCGAGTAGATCGAAACGACGGCGCCTTCTGGTTGACCACTGTACAATACGGGTGAAGCGATCACGAGATTGCCGGAATCGGTACCCACAAATTTTCGCCCTAGGTCGAGAACGGTCGGCGCCCAGACGGGCCTCAGATCATTGATTTGACGAAGCACTAGGTTTTCACTGTCGCTGGTGTCCAGGACTGCGCGTTGATTGGTGACCAATGGTTTGCCGCGGTAATCCGTCATCATGGCGATTTGATCCGGTGGCCCCGGCAACATCAACGAACGAAAAAACGGTTGCAATGTCGAATCGCGATGTTCGACATCAACGATACCGTTAATTACCAGATGGTTTTGGGCGATTGCCGAATTTGCATTGGCCGCTTCTTCAATCCGAGAACTAGCGATCTTCGCGAAATGTACGGTTCCTTCCTTTGCTCTGGCTTCAATCTGATTTGAAAACTTGGCGTAGATACTGTTTAGCGTTAAGTACGACGTTAAGTAAAACAGTAGGAACGCAATAGGCGCAACGCGGACTAGGATCTTGCGTTTTAGTGTCTCTCTCTTTGAAGACGGAATCGGCATCACTTTTCCACAGGTACGATCGCGCCATCCGAGGCAAAACGGGCGAGTATAAAATCGTTTGCATCTAGAGCATCGTGGTGGTCTTTCGGAAAAGGGTGCTCATATTCTCGAATGACGCCTTGGTATTGCGTGATCTGTTCCATTGCCCGCCGCACTTGTCGTGAATCGGTGGATTCCGACGACGCGACTGCGTCCGCCAACATCATCACGATTTCATAGGCATGCGCAGTTCCAACGGGAGCAAAAATCTGGCGGACAGAATCAGTCTTCGGAAACTTGCGTTGGTAACAAGCCGCGAGAGACTTGGCTTTGGAATTTAGGTTCGAATGTAGAAAGGAAAAAGATTGGACGAAAGTGACGTCAACCACTTCTAATGCTGGTTGTGCTCTCTCAAAAAAGTTGCCAGCGGAAATGCCCCAGTGAGAAATAATTGGAACGCGTTCCGCGGATTCCACCGCAGCCATCGTGTTAACGATCTCTGCGCCTTCCAGTGGATTGCAAACCAATATAATGGCGTCGCATCCGCTTTTTAGCAAGTTGAAGACTTGGTTCTCCATTCTTTGCTCACCCCAGTTGAACCATTGAATGTCCAACGGTTTTAAGCCGCGTTCCTTCAAAGCGTTCGTAATCGCTTTCTCGTTGGAACGCCCCCAACCGGTGCGTTCAAGTAAGAGACCAATTTTTGTTAAATTGCGTTGACAGGCTTGGTCGACGAGAAATCCACCCGCATATTCGTCGCGCACACTTACTCGAAAGACATAATTGGGATCATACCCATTACTTACCACCGGCGTGCCCGCGGCCCAAGGCCCCAGGTAAATTATCTCGCGTTCATGAATGACTGGTAGTTCCTTTAAAGCCACCGGCGTATGGATACCACCTACCACGGCCAATAAATTGGGCATTTCAGAAAACTCAATCAGATTATCTACACCACGGTCAGGATTGCCGCGATGATCACGAATTTCGAGTTGAACTTTCTTGCCTTGCAAACCGCCATTGGAGTTGATTTCATCTAGTGCCAGAACAATACCCCGGCGAAGGGCTTCTCCGGCCTTGGCCGAGCCGGAGCTCATATCGGCGTCTAAACCGATGACAAGACGATTCTCCGACGAGGGTGTTGGAGCGCCTGTCTCATTGGGCGCGGCGCCCTCGACGATGTCTTGAATCGGCGTGTTTGAGTTGACGATCAAGGACGTTGCCGGTCCATAGTCAGGATTGGATTGGTTGCAGCCAATGAATAAAGCGCAAGCCATCAGCATCCGGGAATAAAACAAACTTTGTAGTCTTTTGAAGTTTTGGACGTTGATGTTCATTTTGCCTGCGCAGACGCAACTGATTTTGAATGTTGCTTCGCCCCCAGGTCTAACGAACAGAAGGTGATTTCGCGATTGCATTGGATCTCCTAAAAACGATATTGAATCCCGGGTGCAATGCCAAAATCGTCGGCCAAGAATTCGTTGATTCTGAATTCTGTGATCAAATGCAGGCCCTCCAGTATGCGGTATCGTACCTGGTGTTCTGAAACCACAATCAAATCGTTGCTCAATGGGGCAGCGTCAAAATTCAGATCAACGAAGCCGCCAGCTGAAAGACGGCCACCAAGAATGTTGTCGAATTTTTTGTTCCAATTCATACTGGCCTGCCAACCGCGATTGTCAGTTTCCAAAGGGAATATCTTGAATCCAATTCGTCGCTCGCCAACTAGCAGCCCAAAGCTCTTGTTTTGTCGCAGTTTTGGATTCCAGTAAAATCCGAATCGACCGATTGCATTGTTGTCGCCCTGCAGATCATTCAATTCCGCGAGTACGCCTCCGCGCTCCCAAAGGCTTTTCTTTACATCAATTTCGAGGAAATACGTCGACAAGTCCTCGCGGTTGGCACCCAGTAAATCAGCGCCTTCGATGTCAATGAAACCCCAAACAAGGAATCCGTAGGGCAATGGGGAGTGGCCCATGAAATGCAAGACGTTGTAACCTCGATTGTCAAAATCGTATTCGCCTAGAAACCAACGGCCTCCAGTTTTGCGACTGTTTTTGGCTCGTTTTTCGATTGAATCCCACCAAGATTCGCAGTGGCTTTCCGATGCTGTCGTCGGTGAGTCATTGTGAGGCATGTCCATTGGCAATACCTGCTGCTCTTTGAGTTGGAATTCGCTCGTTTGAGAGAATACTTCCGCACATACAATCGTTACAGCGATCGCACCTAGCGGCGCGATGATTCTTGTGATCAACATGTTAATTGGATTTAGAAAAGAAAATTTGAAAAGCAGTTTGAGTATCGAACCGTTGGGGACTCATGATGAATCTAATGTGGGGCGGGCGAAGACAATCGACCTTTGCTTGTTGTTTCGGACGGTTAATCAGTACAACCCGTATCTCTTGCGCAAGTGATGGCAAAATGATGTACCGTGATGGGCAAACTGAAGAAGATTGAAACCGTTCGCAGTTGAGGATTTCGTTCTTCTAGCGTTGCCTGAGAATTCTGACTTGATTTTGCATTTCTTTGTAAGCCGAATTGATCAAGGATTGAATGGCCGTAGTGGCAATGGGATCATTCGGGTGAAGCTTCACATGCCGCATCAATTTGCGATCCCAGCAGAAGTTTCGAGGGGGCCTCCAGGGCAGCACCGCGGAAGAAGCCGACATTGACATGTCGCTGAAACGCGTCCACGTAAAGAAACGCGGCCCTTCCAACACAGGCGGTCGGTCTTCCATCGTGCAGTGTTTCATTAACGTCAGAACCGCAATCTCGAGCGAACGAAAACCAACAACAAGCCAAAGCACCCAGCGGAGCGTTTTGCCGACGAAGCCATTGTTCGACCGCCAAGTCGCGTTATAGGGCATTGTCAAACAAGAACAATTGGCTCATGAGTTTTCGTATTGGGTCTACTTGTCTTCAGGCGCGATTCCCATTTTCGAACGATCGGGATAGGCAGGCCGTTTGGGAGCCCGATAGGCCGAAGACTCTAACTCCTTTAGCATCAGTTCTATGGCCGCGTCCAATTGAGGGTCACCACCGTTCTGCATCTTGGCAGGGTCGTCCACCACTTTGATATCTGGATCGACACCGTGCCCTTCGATTCCCCAAGTCCCATCTTTTTCGTAGTAGGCAAATGAAGGTACGGTTACACTGGCGCCATCAAGCAGCGGGGGGCTACCGGTAATACCGACGAGTCCGCCCCAAGTTCTCATGCCAATGAGTTTGCCCAGACCGTTTTGTTTAAACAAAGCTGGGAACATGTCGCCACCGGAACCAGCCATCCCATTGATCAGCATGCACTTGGGGCCAAAGTGGGCGTCCGGTGGCCAAGACCAATCTCGCCCATCTCGGCGAGCCCAATAATTGGTGACTGGGCGGTTCAGCAATTCAATAAAGCGTGTTGGTATTTGTCCGCCACCGTTCCAGCGATCATCGATAATCAGCGCTTCCTTGTTGAACTGGCCGTAAAGTTGGCGGACCAAATCGTTTTGTCCAGGGACTCCTGTATTGATGACGTAGATGTAACCGACTCTTCCATCCGATTTTTCGTCGACATAGGCACGGTTCCTTTCGATCCAAGAGCGGAAACGCAATTGGTTGTCGCTGCCGCGCGGTTTAAACAGAATTCGTTTGTCATCATCATCGACAACTTGGTCGTCGCTGATTGTCAGGCTGACCGTTTGTCCGGTCAAGCCTTCCAGATGCATATAGGGGCTTTCATCCGTCTTTAGATCGATGCCGTTAACTTCTAATAAATATTGACCTTCTTTCACTCCTGCCCGTCGAAGCGGATTGCGGGCATCCGAATCCCAAGCCGCACCTTCAAAAAAGTTGACCAATTTGTAGCGTTCGCCGTCGGGCTCAAATTGGCAGCCTAGTTGCCCGACATTGACGCTGGGACCATTCGCCAGGTTGGACGATCGGTAATAGGCATGGCCGACATTGATCTCAGAAATCATTTCTCGGATAACGAAACCGACATCGCGACGTGAAACGCAATCGTCAAGCATTTGTTCGTAGTGCTTGCCAACCGCCTCCCAATCAACGCCGTGCATGGTTGGATCGTAAAAGAAGTCACGTTCCAATCGCCAAGCCTCCCAGAAGATTTGCTTCCATTCAGCTCTCGGTTCGATCATGACTTGCATACCTTTTTGACTAACTGCATTGGTAAGTTTCTGGCCGGCTGCAGCCGCAACCACGTAGGCTTTAGAACCTTGGAGCACCAGTAATTTTTTGCCATCTGCCGAGATGTCGAAGTTTGAGGTGCCACTAACGACCGATTTGGCTGCTCTCTTTTCATCTTTGATGTCAAAAATCTTGATGCCCGAGCTTCCGTCGCCACCGCGAGAAGAGCGCGTTGCAAAGATTAGATGGTTTTTATGGTTCACGACAAGGGAGCCAAAATTGCCTGAGGCAATGGGCAATTGAAAAGCGCGTCGTTCAATTCCGTCAAAATCGATCCTCAACGGCTCATCTTTTTCTTTCTTCTTGTTATCTTTTTTATCACTGACGCCTTTGTCATTGACATCGGCATCGCCAGTGTCGTCTTGATCTCTTTCGCCGACAAAATCTATGGTTTGACCAGCCATGTCGACAGAACCGGACATCGAGCCGTCGCTGACGGTTCCGCGTCCATTTACGGTTTGACCGGCAGCTTCTACGGTGAAAACGAATTCGCCGGTCGCTTTATCAAACGTCGCGCTGCTAATCGTTAGTTCGCCGCCAGGCGTATCGATTGTCCCGGTAACCGTCTTGCCATCCTCCGACAAGACCAACGTCATCGTCGCATTGCGTTGGTCGGCTGGCATGAAATCCGCTTTCAATTCCAAAATCCAAGTCCCAGAAATAGGGTCGGCGGTCGCGACGGCGGAATCATTCGAGTCGCTGTCTGAATCTTCTTTCGAGGGTTCCGATTCTTCTTCCTCTGAATCTTCTTCTGATTCCTTGCGGTCGTCATCCCCCTTTTCTGGTTCTTCTTCGTCAGTGTCTTTTTCCTCGTCCTTCCAAGTCTCTTCATCGCTTTCCGGAAGCACGGGGTATTCCATATCGCTCCGCAACGGCATGGCCAAAAGAACTTGGGTTCCCGAATAGATGAAGCTGGTACCGACGTCTTCGTACTTTGGAGAACTGAAAACGCGATTACTCGCGAAATAGATGTAATCGCCTTTTCGGTCGAATGTCGGATTGGTGTCTTGGAAAAATCCACTTGTTAATTTACGTTTGGTCCCATCTTCCACGTTGTAGGCCCAGATATGACTGGAGGGCGTCCGGGTATCTGTCGACTTGGCGTAACAAATCCATTTCGAGTCGTGCGACCAGCTGACATTGATCTGTTGCGCGAACGGGTCTCTGTCAACCTCTTTCACTGCGCCTGATTCAATTGTCAACAGGTACAAAGCGCCCGTCTTGTCCGGGAAAATCATATACTTGGAGTCAGGCGACCATTCTGCTGCGTAGCGATAGCAAGAACCGTTTTTGGTTAATTGTTTCGTATCGCCTTTACCATCGGATTGCGTGACATAAAACTCGTACTCGCCGGTGGCGTCCGATAAATAGGCGATCCACCGTCCGTCGGGGCTCCATGAGGGGAAACGTTCAGCCGCACCCGACGTTCGAGTTAAGTTGCGAGGCGAACCTTTTTTTGCCGGAGCAGTCCAGATATCGCCACGCGCTTCAACTGCAATTCGCTTGCCGGTCGAGGAAACATCGGCGGCATTCACAAACTTTGACGCGTCGATACGTTGCCGCCGCAAGTTGGGACGATCACCAGGAATCGTGATCGATACCGTTTGGGTTTCTTCCGTATTCAAATTTAAAACATACATCGATGGCCCAGCTGAAAAGACGATTTCGCCTTCGCCGTCTTTACCTGGCCCGATAGAGGGCCATTTGATGTCGTCATCAGTGAACTTGGTAACCTGTTTGCGTTCGCCGGACTTGGTTTCAAATGCCCAAATGTTGAGGCGATGTTCTTTGCCGGCATCCGAAAGATAATAGATGGTAGAGTCGTGCCACATTGGGAACGAGTCAGTCCCTTCGAAATCCGTTATCTGCTTGGAAGTCTTGTCCTCCATATTGAACAACCAAATATCCGAGGCCATCCCGCCCCGGTATCGTTTCCAGGTTCGGTTATCGCGACTGTGGGGAGTGTAGGCCAGCCATTTTCCGTCCGGGCTAATCGCTCCGTTGCTACCGTACGGTACGGGCAATTTTTGCGGATAAGGTCGCTGGCTTGAAATCATAAACAATTGCGATTGTCGGTTTAGTCCGGCGAATCCGTTGGACGAATAAACGAGGCTTTTTCCGTCCGGTGCCCAGTCGCACAATGACTCCGAGGAAGGATGGTGGGTGACGCGCTCCGCCAGGCCACCTTTGGAACGGATGGTGTAAATATCTGTCCCACCGTCATAATTGCCTACAAAAGCGATCGTTTGTCCATCAGGACTAAATCTTGGAAATCGCTCGGCGCCCTCGGGGCTGGCCAGCGGAGCCGCTTGGCCCCCACCGCGAGCCACGATCCAAACATCGTCGGCATAACAAAAAACAATTTGATCTGCACTGATATCAGGGAAGCGCATCATGCCCGCCGAGGGCCGAATCTGCGCCGACGATGGCCCAGGTGCAAAACACAAGAAAGTCAAAAAAACAACAGGAAGAAGGTTTTTCATAACGAAGGTTGAGTCTCAAGTTGTTGATGCATACCATTTTGTAATCTTTTAAGATTAACCAGACTTACGAAGGATTTCGACGCGATGTTTCGCGAAAGTTTCGATTTTGGAAAATTGTTAACAACTTGACTGTGCCGTCGCATATTGATGTTTGATAAATGGCGCCAAGGCGATAAGTTTTTAGGCGTCCGTCTGCGTTGACACCAATTTTTCTTCCTGGCGGGAATCAAAGACGTATATCGGACCGCTTTTGGCTTAGGCACGAGAATAATGCGATTGAAAGTTTTTTGCGAAAATTTTTTGTCGCATCACCAGGGAAGGTAAATTTTTCGAATGAACGCATACAAAAACCCGACAACGCAAAAGCGAGAATTCACACGCGTCCCCAAACCGGAAAAAGTGGACGCCAATAGCCGCATCTTGTGGGAATACGTGCTGCCAGTAATCGCGTTTCATTTGGTGATACCTGTCGCGTTTTTTAGCTACTTTTTTTCCTGGTGGGGTTTGTTGTTTTTGCCTGTCGGAAACTACATTTTCACCTCACTCGGCATTGGTGCTGGCTATCACCGATTATTAACCCATCGCGGTTTTGAATGTCCCAAATGGTTTGAATACGTGCTAGCCACTCTGGGTGTGTGTAGTTTTCAAGACTCGCCGGCGCGTTGGGTGTTGGTGCATCGAGTCCATCACCAGCACTCAGATCATCAGCCAGATCCACACACGCCTCGCGTAAGTGCTTTTTGGGCGCATATGGGTTGGATGTTCGTGGACAATCGAGAATTGAGCACCGCCTCTGCCTATGATCGCTACGCCCGAGATGTCATACGCGACCCTTACTACAATTGGTTGCAAAGGAATTTGAATTGGGTTTGGGTGTTTGTGGCACACGCTTTGGTGATCTCGGCCATTGGCGTTATGGTTGGGTTCGTGTTGACCGGTACTCTAGCTGGAACAATGCAAATTTCCGCGCAAGTAATTATGTGGGGCGTTGTCATGCGTACGGTGTTTACATGGCATGTTACGTGGGGTATCAATTCTGTTGCGCATATGTGGGGTTACCGAAATTACGAAACTCGAGAAGACAGTCAAAACAACTGGTTGTTCGCGTTGTTAACCAATGGAGAAGGATGGCACAACAATCACCACGCCGATCCGCGATCGGCAAAACACGGTCACAAGTGGTGGGAAGTGGATGTAACTTTCATTTCATTGAGATTTTTCGAACGATTGGGATTGGTGAGAAACATTGTCGGGCCCAATGAGTCGGCATTGGATCGAAAAATCGCGGCGTAGGGGGCGCGTGTCTGTCTCTCTTCGGGGGCGCGTATCTTTCAGTGGATGGACGACGAGTCGGTGGATTGGGTTGCTTCATCCGCCGTTAAGTCCGATTGTCATTTTCTATGGTTCGGGTTGATGTCGTAAATTTGGGATTCTGGTCGAATTCGTCTACAATAGCTGCAAATCGTTGTCCGGATTTGATTTGCGTAGAAGGCTATGGAACGAACACGTATTGGGATTCTTTCGTCGTTGATCGTCTTAGGGATGGTGTCGACCGTATCGTCGCAAGACAAAATCAGTTTTCAATTGGACGTACTACCAATCCTTCAAGCGCGGTGTGCAGGGTGTCATCAACCGGCCAATGCACAGGGTAATTTTGTTCTGACCGATTACCCCTCTCTGCTGACCGCTGGCGAGTCAGGGGAGCCCGCGGTGTCAGCAGGTGATATTGCCAATAGCCATCTGTTGGACCTAATCCGAATCGACGAAAATGGTGCGGCCGAAATGCCTATTGACGCCGATCCTTTGTCCAAAGAACAGTATGAAACTCTGGCGAAATGGGTCCAGCAAGGCGCAATCGACGATACCACCGCCACCGCAGAAACTTATTCCAAAGAAACGCCGCCGCAATATTCTCATTTTCCGGTGATCACAGCAATTGATCACGCGCCCGATGGAAATTCAATTGCGGTCAATGGTTACCATGAAGTTTTTTTGATCGATGCGAAAACCCAAAATGTGCGCCATCGTTTGATTGGTCTTTCTTCGCGAATCGAAGCCCTACGTTTTTCGCCCGATGGGAAACGGCTGGCGGTCGCGGGCGGCGTACCTGGCAAGTTTGGGGAAGTACAAGTATGGGATTTGGCTGATGCAAAATTGCAACTGTCAAAAATCTTGCCCGGTGATTGCGCATTTGGTGTCAATTGGTCGCCGGATGGCAAATTGTTGTCTTTTGGATTGACCGACACAACGGTTCGCTGCATCGATTCGGTAACTGGGGCAGAACGCCTGTTTCAAGGTGCACACGACGACTGGGTGCGCGATACCGTGTTCTCCGTCGATGGCTCTCGCCTGGTAACCGTTGGTCGGGACACAACGTGCAAGCTGATCGACGTGAAAACGGAGCGGTTTATCGACAATTTGACTTCGATCACGCCGGCTATCTTGAAAGGCGGCATCTCTTCGGTGGCTCGGCATCCCGACCGAGACGAAGTGGTGATTGGCTGTGCCGACGGAATCGTGAAAGTTTATCGGATGGATCGACAAACGAAACGTGTGATCGGTGACGACGCGAACTTGATCCGCAAAATGCCTGGTGTCCCTGGTCGCATTGAGACAGTCGATGTTTCGGTTGACGGAGAACGGATAGTTGCCGGCAGTAGTTTGGATGGCGTTGGCCAACTCCAAGTGTTTTCCTATGAGTTCGATACGGCATTGTCGAACGAACTGAAAAGAATTTTGAGAAAATTACCGGGCAGTTGGAACAAAGACGAGCGTCAGAAAATAGAGAACTATTGGACAGCGGGGGTCAAAACACTGAATCAGGTCCGAGTGCCTACAGGTGTGTTTGCGACATCATTTGACCCTGATGGAAAAAGCATCGTATTCGGCGGGACCGATGGGTTGATCCGTCTTTTGAACCTCGAGAATGGGGAAATCGAAAAATCATTTTCGCCGGTTGTTCTGCGGTCGAAAACAGAAAACGTCGCCGCGTTTGATGCCTTATTGCCGACACTTGATCGGGAGTTGCAAGAACGACAGTTGGAGATTGTTTCGGTTGAGGTTATGCCGGATTCGATAGCGCTGAATTCAAAAATCGACTATGCGCAACTGGTAGTGACTGGATTGACGGCCGCCGGAAACCGAATCGATGTAACGGATCGTGCACAATATGCTTCACCGCATGGAAGTGTAAATATTGATTCCAAAGGGTTCGTCCAGTTGAAAGACGCCAGCGATGGGCTAGACATCAAATCTCAAATCTCCGTCGCGGTCAACGGACAACGACAGGTCGTGCCAATACGGATAGTGACTCCCAGACAGTTCGATGTTGATTTTCGACACGATATCAATCCAATATTGACTCGGTTGGGCTGCAACGCCGGAACGTGCCATGGTTCTCAAGCGGGTCGCAATGGATTCAAACTTTCTCTCCGAGGCTACGATTCAGTTTACGACATGCGAGCGTTAGTTGGTGAACTTTCTTCAAGACGTGTCAATTTGGTCCGACCGGATGCCAGCCTTATCCTGACCAAACCATCGGCCACAGTGCCGCATGAAGGTGGTCAGCTGATTCAGAAAACTGACAAGTATTACAAAATCATTCGGCAATGGATTCAGGACGGTGCGACATTTGATGCGGAGTCTCCCAAAGTTGAATCGATTGCCATTGAGCCGACCAACCCGACGTTGAAACGGGCTGGCGACAGTCAACAAATTCGTGTGGTCGCCACCTTCAGCGACCAAACCCAACGCGATGTCACCCGCGAGGCGTTTATTGAAAGCGGCAATCTTGAAATCGCCAGCTTGGACAAAACACGCATTGTCGCCCTTCGACGTGGCGAAGCACCAGTGCTGGCGCGTTACGAGGGCGCGTATGCGGCAACCACGGCGACCGTAATGGGCGATCGGAATTCCTTTGTCTGGGCGGAACCTGAATCGTTCAATGAAATTGATAGACTGGTTGCTGCCAAATGGGAACGGTTAAGAATTCTTCCTTCTGGGCTTTGTTCCGATGAAGAATTTTTGCGTCGCGTGCATCTGGATTTAACGGGCTTGCCGCCCAGCTCTGCGGCCATTCGGGCGTTTCTGGCAGATTCACGTGAGTCCCGCCAAAAGCGTGAAGAGGTGGTTGATCGATTGATTGGCAACGAAAACTTTGTTGAGTATTGGACCAACAAATGGGCCGACTTGTTGCAAGTCAATCGAAAGTATCTGGGCGCTGAGGGCGCCGGGAAGTTTCGTGGCTGGATACGCGAGCAAGTCGCTGCCAACGTACCCTACGATCAATTTGTATTCGATATTATTACCGCTTCAGGTTCCAATCACGATAACCCGGCGGCATCTTATTACAAGATTCTGCGGACGCCTGAAGACACGATGGAGAACACGACGCACTTGTTTCTGGGTACTCGATTCAATTGTAATAAGTGCCATGACCATCCATTTGAAAAATGGACACAGGATCAATACTACGAGACGGCCGCATTTTTTTCACAGGTAAAAATTGAGAAAGATCCGCGAAGTGGTAACAAGCGAATTGGGGGCTCCGCCGTCGACTCGGCAAAACCGCTATACGAAAAAATCATGGATATGCCCAATGGTGATATGGTTCATGACCGGACCAAAGAGGTGGTTTCACCAGCGTTTCCGTTTGACTGTGATTACCAATGCCAGCAGGAAGTCAGTCGAAGAGAGCGGTTCGCGTCGTGGTTGACCGCCGTGGACAATCCCTATTTTGCCAGGAGCTACGTCAATCGTTTATGGGGCTACTTGATGGGAGTTGGCTTAATTGAGCCGTTGGACGATATCCGGGCCGGAAATCCACCGACCAATTTGCCACTACTCGAATTTTTGACCACGCAATTCACCGAAAACGGGTTTGATGTTCGGGTGATCCTGGAATTGATTTGCAAGTCGCGAACTTATCAGTTGTCGTTTCGGACCAACAAGTTTAATGAAGACGATTTCCTAAATTATTCGCATGCGATTCCTCGCCGTTTGCCGGCTGAGGTGCTGTATGACTCCATTCACTTTGTAACTGGAAGTGAGCTGAAAATTCCAGGTCAAAAACCTGGGACACGGGCGGCGATGTTGCCGGATTCAGGAGCACAACTACCGAGTGGCTTCTTGTCCACTTTGGGGCGCCCGAATCGAGAAAGTGCCTGCGAATGCGAGCGTTCCAACGAACTCCAATTGGGGTCGGTTTTGGCAATGGTTAGCGGACCGGATGTCTCCAAGGCAATCAACGACCCAGACAGCGCAATTGCCAGTTTAGTGAGGGAGCACGAGGAGGATGCTGTCTTAATTGACAAACTCTACCTTCGTGTACTTAACCGACGCGCGACTCAAATGGAAATTGAAGCCGCTAAGGTCGCGTTTGCCGCGATCGAATCGAGCCATACAGAATTGTCCAGGGCGCGCGCGACTCGTCAATTATTGGTTTCGCAACGTCGGCCAATTTTGGAGGCGGAACGAGAGAACAGCATTAACGTAACGCAACAGGCTTTAGAGGATGCGATTCAATCGCAAATGCCCGAACTTATCGAACAAGAGAAAAAACGAGAGCAAGCCATTGCTCTCGCGAAAACAGCATATGAAAAATACCGTGGCGACGATCCGCAATACTTTAATCGGTGGAGTACCAAGCAACTGACAAAACTGCATTGGCATCCTCTTCGTGTTCGTCGCGTGTCTTCCGAATCTAATCGAGATTTTACGATCGAGCCTGACCGCAGTATTGTTGCGGATCCCAAGACACAGCAAGCAGATGTTTACACGGTTGAGGCGACAACGGATTTGGTTGGAATTACCGGATTGCGATTGGAAGTAATGGCTGATGAAAGGTTGCCATCTAAAGGGCCGGGTACTGCCGACAACGGTAACTTCGTATTGAATGAACTGGAATTGGAGATTGCGCCGATTGACCAGCCTGGGCGGTGGAAAAAGGTCAAGTTTCAATCGGGTCGATCGTTTTTTGATCAATCCGGCTATCCGGTTAATAACTTGTTTGATGGAAAACTAGACGCGCGTAACGGCTGGGCGGTCGATGGTAAAGCTGGACAAGTCAATTGGGCGACTCTAGCAACCGTGCTTCCAGTAGGTTATGCGTCCGGGTCGAAATTGAGGATCCGGATGCACCAGAAATTTGACAATCGTCACCAAGTTGGCCGTTTTCGGATTTCTTTAAGTTCGTATGAGGGGCCAATTTCACTGAGTTTATCTGAATCCATCGCATCCGAGATTGCGATTCCGTTTGAAGCCTTAAAAAAGCCTCGTCAGAAACAGCTGATTAAGTTGGCAGAACGTGATGACCCGCAATTGAGCGATCTAAAAAATCAATTAACCCAAGCAAGAAAACCACTGGGGATTCCTCAGGAAATTTTGTTATTGCGCGAAAAGCTTGAACGCGTATCCAAGCCAGTTCCCAAGGACGCGGTGTTATCTCAGCTGAATCAAGATTTTGAGTACAGTGAGAAACAGTTGAAGGAACAACGTTTGACCGCGGCCCAAGACCTGACATGGGCATTAATCAATAGCCCCGAGTTTCTGTTTAATCATTAAAGGAAAGCCATGATCCGAATTGTTGGACGACCTGGAAAAGATCTCTGTGATCGCGAACTTGGAGTGTCACGTCGAGACATTTTGCGTGTGGGAGGGTCTGGAATTCTGGGAATGACGCTTGGCACAATGTTGGGCTTGCGCGAAGCCAGTGCGACGACCCCAAGGGGAGAGAGGAAAGGATGGGGGCATGCGAAAAGCATCATCATGGTGTATTTGCAAGGAGGACCTAGCCATATCGATCTTTGGGATCCGAAAGAGAACGTTCCGGACAACGTGAAGAGTATCTTTGCCCCAATATCCACCAAGATTCCGGGGGTAATGTTCACCGAGAATTTGCCAAAGCTGGCGAAATTGAACGATCGTTTTACATTGATTCGTTCCTTGAGCTACACGCCTAAAGGTCTTTTCAACCATACTGCAGCTATCTATCAGATGATGACTGGCTATACCACGGACAAGGTCAGTCCGTCTGGGCAATTAGAACCGCCGACTCCGAAAGATTTTCCGAACTTCGGTTCTCACATTATTCGCTTTAAGCCGCTAGACATACCGATGTTGCCTTTTGTCATGCTCCCCCGCCCTCTTCAGGAAAGCAATGTGGTGGGCAAAGGTGGCACGGCTGGATTTCTTGGCAAGTCATTTGACCCATATACGTTGTATCCATCGGGCGACGATATGAACATGAAGAAAATGAATCATATCAAAGTCGATGATTTAAAATTGCCTCCCGACGTGTTCGCGATGCGATTGAAACGTCGTGCTCGATTACGGCAGTTGATTGCACAACAGATGCCCGAAATTGACAAAGCAGTGGCTGATACTGAATTAGGCTCGCACTATCAAAAGGCGCTTGATTTGGTTGTTTCCGGCCGCGCTCGAGAGGCGTTTAATTTGCAGGCGGAGTCCGAATCCATGCGGGAGAAGTACGGTCGAAACACGTTTGGTGACAGTTGCTTGCTGGCCAGAAGGATGGTTGAGGCTGGGACCCGCGTCGTGGAAGTCATTTGGCCCAAACACGCCAATTCGGATAATCATAGTTGGGATCAACACGTTGATCTGAGCAAACGAATGAAGAATCAATCGGCACCGATGTTCGACCAAGGTCTCAGTGGGTTGATCGAGGACCTCGATCAACGTGGCATGCTGGATGACACGCTTGTTGTCGCCGTCGGGGAATTCGGCCGGAGTCCCCAACGTGGCGTCAGTACGTCCGGCAATGCGAATTCGGCCGATGGTCGTGATCATTGGCCATATTGCTACACTGGACTAATTGCCGGAGCGGGAATCAAAAGAGGTTTTGTTTATGGGAAATCAGATCAGACCGGTTCGGCACCCATTGATGATCCTGTTCACCCTTCCGAATTGTTGGCCACGATTTACCATGCCTTTGGAATCGAGCCGGAACAAATGGTGATGAATCACTTGAACCAGCCCCGTGAATTGGTCAAAGCCAAGCCGGTAACAAGTTTGTTTGACTAACGACCATGAATCGGGCGATTTTGGTGACACGAACATTGTATAAACCCAAACGCAGAAAAGATTTACGGGCGAGAACACGTAAACAACGCGTGTTGGGCAGGTGAGCAATGGAGGTCACAATTGAGTTTGTGGCCGTTCCAGCTGGTTTAATAAGATTCAAATCGTATTTACTGCCAACAAATTTTGAATTTTAATGTGGAACTGCAAGCGTTGTTCAGAGTCAGTCGAAAGCAACTTTGAAGTTTGTTGGAATTGCGGGGCTAGCATCGATGGCGAGTCCGATCCTAATTTTGAATCAGAACAGGAAAAGGCAAAACAGCCGGAGGCAGCAACTCCATCCAGTCTAGTTACCGAGCTATCCAAGCATTTCAAATGCTGCAAATGCCAATTTCCCGAAGGCAGTATTAAATGGGTGAATTTGCCGGAAATGTGGGCCTTCAAACTGTTCGAGTTTATGGAAGATCAGTACGTGGTGGTAACCTGCGATAGTTGCGGATATACCGAGTTTTATAATGCCGAAAATTTAAGGGCGCGAAAGACCATCGCGGATTTGTGGCTCAGAAACTAGTCGAGATAATTTGCTTGATGCGAACCGATATGCGAGGTCAACCCTACTTTCGTTCAAGACGTTAAATTTTGGGCAAGCCTTTCTTCGAGATCTTGCCGTCGCGACCGACTCACTGGGAGCGTTGGCAGGTCGCCAACTAAATACAGTTCGGCCGCTCCAGAGGTCGTCCTCGCCACCCGCCGGATTTTCTTGACGTTGACAACGTATCGACGGTGAACGGAAACCAATTGTTCGCTGTCCAAAGAGCTCAAGAGATTATTGAGTGTCTCACGAATCAAATGCGGTTTATTGGCAACCCAGATTTTTACATAGTTCCCTGAGCTCTCGAGGAATTGAATCTCTGATGCGCGAAGGACCAATTGTCCACGTACTGCATTCAACGTGATGCGTCTATCCGAATCGGGTAAATCGGTTGTGCGGCCTAGCTCGGAATCGCGGAGGCGCCGCTTGAACACGTCTGCTTTAACGCGTTCCAAAGATTTGCGAATGCGATCGGAGCGTATGGGTTTGGTTATGTAGTCGATGGCGTTGACGTCGAACGCATCGATTGCGTAGTGGTCGAATGCCGTTACAAAAACCACGCTTAAGTCGTCCGTTTCAATCGACCGGCAAAAACCGACACCGTTTATGCCGGGCATTTCCACGTCAAGGAAAACACAATCCGCTTGGTTGTTGGTCAGGAAATGCGACGCGTCGCGACTGGATCCCACCGAGCCGACAATCTGAAACATCGGATCCATTTGCAAGAGCTCTATCAAATAGTCGCGACTTGCTTGTTCATCATCGACCACCAATGTGCGGATGCAATTATTATTCTGTACGTCCATTTTCACTCGGCATACAGGCCGCCCTATCAAATTTCATCGTGACAGAAAATCCCCGTCTTACTTCGTCTATCACCAATTCAGCACCGTCACCGTATTCAAGATGAAGCCGTTGCCGCGTCAGTCCGAGACCAAGTCGTTCATTCAAATCTCGTTCTTTCGATCGGCCGGAGCCATTGTCGGCTACTGAAATACAAACTTTGCCTTGGGAGTTCAATTCTGCGCGAACCACAATGTGCAGTGGATTATCTTCATTGCGATCACATTGTTGCATGCCATGCTTGACGGAGTTCTCAACCAGTGGCTGAATAATAAAACCAGGTACCAAGCACTCCCTTACGCGATCCGCGAGCGTAAGTTCAAAGGTCAAGTTGTCATTGAATCGCGCCTTTTGAATCGACAAGTAGTCTTCAATCAACGAGCACTCGTGTTCCAAAGTTATCTTTTGGGCGTCCATGGCGGCCAATGATTCTCGCAGCAACGTGCCTAGGCGGCCGATTACATCGCGCGCCAAAGCTGGACGCTGAACGGTAAGGGAGGCAATGGTGTTGAGTGTGTTGAACAAGAAATGAGGACGCACCCGGTTGCACAGAGCTTCGTGTTTTAGTCTCTCAACAAGTGTGTTTAATTCGTTGGACTGCTGCGTTGCGTGGGACTGCAACATCGAAAAACGAAACATCAGGCCCAGAAACAAGAAAATAAAAAATTTGGTTAGTGTATTGCTTAAACAACCGAACCAATACATCGGTCTCGGATAGCACTTCCAATTGGCTCCTACCGTACCGTTGAAGTAATTTCGCGTAATCCAATGCTCTAATTCATGAAGCACGATACTGTACATCACGAAACAGGCCACATACGTAAGGCAGATGAAAAGTGCCAGACGAAGGCCTGTCAATTTTACGTCGCTTACTACTGCGGCGATGACTGGAATGGCTAACAACCAGCCAATCTCAAACATGGCGATATACGGAAACCAATGTTTCGCATTTCCGTAAATAGCCGTGTATGTGGTAATGTATTTTACGGTGACGCCGATTCCTAATAGCACCTGCAGCAAACAACCAAATAGCAAAACATTCCAAAAAACGCGTACGCCGACCGAACGCAGCGCGGATTGCGAGCCACCAACGCCAGCCAGCAATACTGGCTCCTTTAAAACATCTGGCGAAGTTGTGATTTGCTGAATCATAACGCGGTGAATTCAAAACGTGAGTTGACGTGAAACCTATCTCGGAAGCCCGAAGAAAGAGCACCACTCAGTTGTGATCTAACCAACATCATACGTTGACCCTTTCAGATTCGCTATGACTTTCTTGCGTTTCCAATTGCCCGTGGCGCAGCCGCAACCTATCGTGATCGTAATAACTGCCATTTAAACGGCCTGTCAGGGATGGTTGGCATGTCGATGGGACGAACGCACGTGATTTGAGAATCGAAACCTGAATTGGTAATAGAGAAAATTCTCGCAACAAAATCAGTTCGTAAATCAAAAGCTGAAAAATTTCCCGGACGTCATTTTCAATCCCGATGCACGGGCGACGATCAGCAGGGTGGTCACTCGAATGTCGCGTTGTCTGATCAGTTGCAGTTGGGTGTTATTTTTAAGCAAGAATCGGCGTTAACAGGAACGGTTGGATTCGTCGAACCACCAATCTATTCGTGAATCCGATCGCGCATTTGGTTTTGCCATCAAGTCTGTCGAGTTGGTTTGGGGGCCGCCTTGAATTCCCAATCGAGTTCGATGAGAAAAGGTCATCGTTTCAAACCACTACTGTTTGTTGCAACCGATTTCAAAAAGGGGCCAAAAACCACACGTTGCATTGAAATCCATGCGCGTGGACAGGATGGGGCGACTAACAATTATTGGTGACCAGCGACCGTCAAAAACCAAATTGGTTTCTGATGATTCTGATTAAAATCAAGACTTCAAACACTTTCGATCAACCTGGAACGACTCATGAATATTGACCAAAAGAACCATGGTGAATCACCCAATCCTTCCAATCTCCAGTTGGGGGCAAAGGCTGTTGCCGCTCTGGGGGTCGCGACGACTTGCCTAATCAATGCCAATGACGTTTCAGCGGATATCGTCTACAGCGGTCCGATGAATATCGTATTGACACCAGGTTCCTACATCAATCCGAACCCTGGATATTACGACCCAGATGCAAATTTGTTTCTCGACTTTGATAATGACGGCGACAACGACTTGATCTTGCAGGTTCGAACTGGCGGAAATGGTTCCAATACTTCGTTCGACGCCGATGGTATTTTCGGATTTGGTCGAGTCTTTGGAGCGACTTCGAGTAATAACTACGCGAACATGTTCGAGGCTGGAGATCTGGTTCCCGGGGTTGCCGACACTGCCGGCGGAGCTGGATGGATGGGTTGGTACCGAGCTGAGATGGGCATCGATTCCGATCCGTGGGGCGCGTTGCAGGCTGGTGTCAACGGGACTGGTCCGGTGAACGGATTTCTCGGAATCCGAGTGGACAGCGGCGAACTCAATGGGTGGATTCAGTTGTCACTTGAAGCAAACGCGGTTGGGCAACCTGTGACCATGACTGTGATCGATTGGGCATACGAAGATTCTGGCCTTGAGATTGCGGCTGGCGATACCGGCGAAAAAACGAGTTTGCCCGGCGATGTCAATTGCGACGGTGTGGTCAATCTGTTGGACGTCGCACCGTTTGTTGACTTGATTATCAATGGTGGCTTCTCAGGCAAAGCCGATCTGAATGGAGACGGAGTAGTCGACCTGTTAGATGTGCAGCCGTTCGTCAATATTTTGACCGGCGGATAACTCTCTCAATCCAGCATCTTTCAGTGTAACTGGTTCTGGCGGGTGTGGTGTGGCGTTAGCTGTGCCACACCTGTTTTCTCAATCAGGAAACGAGATGATCGAGATTCTACAAGCTTCCGTCAGCTCGCATTCTAGGTTGTCAATTCGCTGATCAACTCGTTGGTTTCATTGCGTTTCTTCAGCCGCGCCTGTTTTCGACTTTCTTTGTCAGCAAAGACTCGAACTTCTTCTTCGGATTCGGGCGTTACCAATGGAACTTCAGTTGGCCGACCGTCGTCACCGAGTCCAACAAAAGTCAAAAATGAGATTGCGGCAATTTTTTTCTTGTCGTTCCGCGTGCAACTCTCGGTTAGGATTTTTACGAATACTTCCATGCTCGATGTTCCAACCGAACAAACATAAGATTGAAGGGTAACGATATCGTCTCGCTGAATGGGCAGGTGAAAGTGAACGCCATCATTGGAGGCCGTCACGACCGAACCTCGGCAATGCCGTCGCGCAGAAATTGCGGCCGTTTCATCAATGTGCTTCATCAAGAGGCCGCCGAACAGAGTGTTGTGGGTGTTGGTATCGCCGGGCAAAACAATACTCTCTGAAATGGCAAGCGACTGATTCATGGTAACGGATTTTCGCTGTGGCACTTTCTCTCCCAGTTGAAACGAATGAGATCGTAGTCTTAGTTTTAATGGAATGCAGAAAACAGAAAAGCCCGGGAAGCAATTTCCCGGGCTACTCCCCGCCGTCCAATGATCGGCATGGCAAGCTCTTGTTGAACGTGAGGAGATCGGTCGTGGACGTTGGTATCAATACGTCAACGACATCCATTCAACACTTGCCATGCCTGCGAAAAATTCAAAACAGTCGATCCGCTGGATCCTGCATCCCGCAAATCGAACAACCTGCCTCTCTCAGTGGCGCACCCAATCCAGTGGAATAGGACTTGCCCTTTCGGATTTGCCCATTCGGATTGAACCGGGACGTGTCAGGTTGTTGCCAGTGGGAACGGCTTGGCAGCTGTCTTTCCTTTTTCGCAAGGCGACGTATCCAAAGTTTTTCCAACTCCGGTCTGACTCAGTCGGCTGGGCGAACCACGGTCCAACCCAACCGAAATGAATCTTGCGAGTTTCCTCGCGATCTATTCGAAAAGCATTCCTACGTTGTCGATAAAGGCCCGACTCCGTCTGGTGCTGTTGTTTTTTGGCAAGGCTAAAATTGCTTTGCCAATATGCTGAGCGTAAATGAGCTCAAATCGGGGACAGGAATCTTCGAAACAAAAACAACGCTGTTTAATTTTTAGGCAGATTTGCGTTTTCCGAGAGGTTCTTCAGACCAAGTTTCCAAGATTTGCCGCATCTCGGGGCGAAAAAAATGCTTCATGTATCGGCTAGCAGCCAAAGAATGAAGGTATTGGAGCGGCAATTTGATTTTTCGAAATTCGGCATACTGTGCGGCGTAGGGTTTTTCGGCACCTACATTACTTTCGGTCAACCGAAGGTTATCGATTCCGACAAATTTTGATACTAATTCCGTTTTCAAAACGTCAGCAAGATCATGGCGCAGAATCAGCAATCGAACGTTTTCTCGCTCAATCACAACATGCCCAGAAGCGGGAAACGGAATTTCGTAAACGTCAATTCCAAAATGTTTGTGAATGTTATTATCAAACCAGATCAAAGGAATTTCGTGCGGGTAATTACGCAGAAAGTCCTGTTTTAAGGACTCGATGTCCAGCTGCGATGAATCGGCAAGCAGTCCTGTATCTCGTCGCATATTTTGAAAAAAAGCTGAGATATTCCGCGATACGGGTTCCCGCACTAGCGAGATGATTTTCACGCTCGGCTGGTTTCGGCGATAAAACCGACAAAACGCGCGAACGTCAGGTGAACGGTGGAAACAATCGAAAGTATGCGAATGCAATATTACGCCAGGATATTCACTTTCAGACAACATTCGATAAATCGACGTGGAAGCCACTTTTCCCATTTGAAAAACAAAAATGGGTGTTGCGGCTTGCAGTTGGGCAAATATTTGCTTTTCGTCGGCGTTTTGCCGACGGTTCCAATAACCGTACTTCAGTCGATAAAACAGCGGACCGGTCACCCGGTGGAGCAGTTGACGTAATCGCGCACTGTTAAAATAGCTGAGCATCGGCTTTACTTCCGAGCTTTGAGGCAAAAAATGTCGCAACGTGTGCCAAATATTACCACGCGGGCATTCACGAAATGCATTTCCGAACTTCTGGAGGGGTTGCGCCAAGCCATCGATCTCGAAAGCGATTGGGCCCATCGGTTCAACTAACCGACGTGCCGACATTATGAGGACTTAATGGAGAATACCCAAGATGAGTTTTGACTCGCCATTAAAAGCTAAATTCGATCTCGCGGACTTTCGCCCCAAGCGTTAGTCACGATCGGCAAGTTCGACAAAATCACGAACGTTTTCACCCGTGTAAACTTGGCGAGGCCGACAAATTCTCTTGTTGTCTGAAGCGTGCATTTCTTTCCAATGGGCGATCCAACCAGGTAAACGTCCCATCGCAAACAAAACAGTAAACATACGTACGGGAATGCCAATCGCTCGATAAATCACACCCGAGTAAAAATCGACGTTCGGGTAGAGTTTGCGAGCGACAAAATATTCATCCTTAAGTGCAACTTCTTCCAGCTTCTGCGCGATTTCAAAAAGCGGATCGTCAATGTTCATCTTTTCAAGCAAGGTATCACAAGCGGATTTAATGATCCGAGCTCGGGGGTCAAAATTCTTGTAAACGCGGTGACCAAAACCCATCAGACGGAAACCGTGATCTTTATCTTTTGCCAAGTCAACGTATTTGTCGACGTTGCCCCCGTCTTCTTTGATTTGTGTCAGCATATTGACGACTGCCTCGTTAGCTCCACCGTGCAGCGGACCCCATAACGCACAAATCCCTGCCGCAATCGAAGCAAATAAATTCGCGTCCGACGAACCAACCATTCGGACCGTGGAAGTGCTACAGTTTTGTTCGTGGTCCGCATGAACAATTAGCAGCATATTAAGCGCTTTGACATAATCCGGATCAATCACATAGGGTTCGCAGGGAACCGCAAACATCATTCTCAAGAAATTTTCAACATAGGTTAAGTCGTTATCCGGATAGATGAACGGTAACCCCATCGATTTCTTGTGGCTGTAGGCAGCAATCGTGGGAATCTTTGCAATCAAACGCTTAATGCAAACTTCAACGTGTTCTGGGTTAGATGGATCCAGCGCGTCCTGGTAAAAGGTCGACATGGCACTGATCACGCTAGACAACGTGGCCATCGGATGTGCGTCGCGAGGAAACCCGTTGTAAAACATGCGCATGTCTTCGTGCAACATCGTGTGATGCCGGATGGCCATGCGAAAATCGTCGAGTTCTTTTTGGGTAGGTAGTTCGCCATAAATCAACAAGTAGCAGACTTCAACGAAATCACATTTGGACGCCAAATCTTCGATCGGATAGCCTCGATAACGCAGGATGCCCTGTTCACCATTGAGAAAGGTGATTGAGCTCCGGGTGGATCCCGTGTTGACGTAGCCTTCGTCAATAGTGATCAGACCAGTTTCTTTGCGCAGCTTGGAAACATCGAGTGCTTTTTCATTCTCTGTTCCTTCCAGGATAGGAAACTCGATTTCGTGATCACCTGTTGTTAATTTTGCGACATTCGCCATTGATTTCGTTCCTGAGGCTGCAACGCTCACGTTTTTGTCCTTGTTAGTCACCGACTGAGTTAGCCGAGTTTAGAATGGCCTTTCCCGCCTGAGGCCATAGTTTAGCCGATTTTCATGAATATAAAACCGGCTTCATTGACGAAGAAAATCGGGCTCAAACGCTGTGCCACACTCAATTTACCGTTGCATCTTGGCAAAGCCTGGGCACGTTTCAATCATCGGCGTGACCGGCCAACTAGCGTAGCGTTTTTTTTACGCTTCCGATCTTTTCGTTTTGAGATGTTTCCGCATCGATATATTCGACAGGAATCGTCTCGCGAAGTGTCTTTAGGTGGTCATCAAATGCAGCAACTCGTTTTTCGGATTCTAGTTTTTTCTTGATTTCTATTTGGGCCTCGCGAAAATCGGTTTTTCCAGCGTCCACTCTTTCGGTCACTCTCAAAATGTGATAACCCTGCTCTGTCTTGATGATATCGCTCAACTGTCCGACGGGTAATTCGAAAATCGCCTTGTCGATCTCTTTCAACACCAAGCTGCCGCGGGTTGTCCAATCATGATAGCCGCCTTCATTCGCATAAAATCCGTGTGAGCTGTTTTTGGCGACTCCGTCCAAAGACGCGCCGTAGACAATCTTGTTGCCCAATTCGATGATCTTGCTCATGGCATCCGCCGACGAAGAAAACTTATCGTGCCTAACCATAACTTGTTCCCAGCGGGCCTTTGCCTTGAACCGATACTCATCTTCATGTTCCCGGTAGAATTCCAGCAACTCTTTGTGCGATACGTCGGCATCCGACTTGATCTTTTGGCTCAAAAAGTAACGGACGATTTGATTGATGGTCCACGACTTTCGAAATTTTCTTAGGCTTGAACCTTGGGCGCGCAAATGAGCATCAAACATGACGGGCGAGTCCACTCCAGCGGATTTCATCAATTCTTCTAGGGCCTTGTCATCGAATTCGGCCGCGGATGAATCTATGATTTCGTCAAAATTGACGTGTTCCGGTAAATCGCTTTTGACGTCGATCAACAAGAGTTTCTGTTCGACATATTTCGGCAGCAATTTTTTAATCAGCGCTTTGCGCTCTCGCTTGACCAAAGCCTCGGGAGCATTCGGCATAAAACGAGCAATCAATTGGTTGACTTCAAATAACATGTCACCCACGAATATCGGCTCGTCACCGACAACGGCAAGGAGACGCGACGGTTCAAACTCATTGCCGTTGTAGATCGGTGAACCGGCGGAGCGAGATACAGATCGCGGCGATTCGAATTTCAATCGATCGGTTGAACTCTTGGAAGCACTTTGGCCGATCGCCAATTCGGACATAACAAAAAACAATGCCAACATAGCAATGATACAACGAAACATTTTCTTCCTGACCCCTCGCTTATCGTTTGCCTCGAACCAGTCCATTGGTCACCGGTTTCGAGATACCGAACGTTTTACTCCGGGAACCACAATGGGTTCGAAAGTGACAGCAGAACGTACTTGATATAGTAAATTCTGGTCTATGCTTGCAAGATAGATTTGACCAATGCAAGCATCTTGTCAGGCGGAATTGCGGTCGATTTGAGGGTGACATAGGCGGTGTCTTGGTCAACGATTCGAAGAATTCCTTTTTTCTGTTTCGCCAATTGTTCAAAACGTTGCCGGTCGGAGAATCGAAAACCCAAGTATTTGTCTTCGATAAAAACCGAACGGATCTGCCATACCGTGGCTTCTAATTTTAGGGTGGAGACGGCCAATAGGCGCAGGCCTGGCTTAGGAATGGGCCCAAACCGATCTTCTAGTTCTTGCTTGAATTCGTTGATCTGGTCAAACCGCTCCAGTCGAGTCAGCCGCCGGTAAACATCGATCTTTTGCCGGCGATCGGGAATATATGAATCGGGGAAATAGGCCGAAAGTGGTAAGTCAATGTCCACTTCGATCCGCATCTTGGGCGGTTCTTTTTTCAAATGACGAACGGCGTTTTCCAACAATTGGCAGTACAATTCGTACCCAATCGCAGCAATATGGCCGCTTTGCTGGGTTCCTAGTAAGTTTCCCGCACCACGGATTTCAAGATCGCGCATCGAAATCGCGAAGCCAGCTCCCATATCGCTAAACGTTTCAATGGCTTGCAGGCGTTTGGCCGCAATCGGCGTCAAATGTTTTCGCGGTTCGAGTAACAAATAACAATACGCCCGATTCTTATAGCGACCAACACGCCCCCGCAATTGATGCAAGTCACTCAGTCCGAAGGTGTCGGCATTGTCAATGAATATCGTGTTTGCGTTGGGGATATCCAACCCGCTTTCGATAATGGTAGTTGCCAGCAGCACATCGAATTGCCCGGCAATAAAGTCGGACATCACGCGTTCTAATTCGTCTTCAGGCATTTGCCCGTGCCCGACCGCGATTTTGGCTTCGGGCACGATCAATTCAAGTCGTAGTTTGACCTGCTGGATATCGAAGACTCGGTTGTGAACAAAAAATATTTGCCCGCCGCGGTTGAGTTCTCGGAGGATGGCGGATCGTACGAGATCTTCGTCGAATCGTGTTACTTTGGTTTGCACCGGAACCCGATCTTCAGGAGCCGTTTCCAAGTTCGAAATGTCGCGCACGCCGACCAAGGACATATGTAAGGTCCGAGGAATAGGCGTGGCCGACAGCGTCAACACGTCGACTGTGTTTCGCAACGTTTTCAAACGTTCTTTGTGGGCAACTCCGAAGCGCTGCTCTTCGTCGATGATGACCAGGCCGAGATTATAAAATTCGACGTCTTGGGAAACGATGCGATGGGTTCCAATGCCGATATCTGCTTGGCCGGTCTTCAGTTTCTGCAGTGATTCGCGTATTTCTTGAGTCGAGCAAAACCGGCTGAGTTTTACGATCTCTAATGGAAATTCAGCCATGCGTTGAGTAAACGAGCGCGTGTGTTGTTCGGCAAGTACCGTTGTCGGTACCAAGACGGCAACCTGGTAACCGTTTTCGACCGCTTTAAACGCAGCCCGCATCGCGATTTCGGTTTTGCCGAACCCAACGTCGCCGCATAACAAGCGATCCATCGGACGTGGTATCTGCATGTCGGCCTTGATCGATTCGATTGCCGTTAATTGGTCAGGCGTTTCGCGATACGGAAACGACTGTTCGAATTCCGTTTGCCAAGTGGTGTCTGGCCCAAATACGATCCCGTTTTGGCTGCTCCGGGCGGCTTGCAGTTCGATCATCTCGGCCGCAAGATCAGTGACGGCTTGCTCGGCGATCTCTTTCTGTCGCACCCACGATTTGCCCCCGATTCTTGCTAAGGTCGGCTGCGTTTTGGTGCCCCCAATGTATTTTTGCACCAGGTCGATTTTGGCTGCCGGTACATAGATGCGAGTACCGCCATGGAATTCCAGTTCCAAGTGCTCGGTATGCTGGCCATCTTTGTCCAGCATTTTTAAACCGCGAAATCGACCAATCCCATGAGACAGATGGACGACAAGATCGCCTTCACGAAGATCTAAGAAACTGTCGATGGCTTTACCCAATCGGCGTCGGCCTGAGCGACGAAGGTCGGTCCGCTGAAAAAGCTGATCAGCGCTGACCACCACCCCCAGTCCGCGAATCTTGAATCCCTCGTGGATCACGCCGTGGCTAAAATGCAAACGACCGGTCGCGGCAAGTTCCGTCGTCTTTAAGATTTCCGCGATCCGTGCAGACTCGCCTTCATTGCGCACGACAACAAAGGCCTCACTTTGCTCCGCCGAACGGTCCAGTTCTTTTCGAATTTCTGTATGATCGCCGCTAAACTTCTCCAGCGACTCGATCGGCATCCGCCAATGGGTTTCGAGTTGCCCGGTAGTCAGCCGACTGGCCAACGCATTTCCAAATCGACTCAACTGACGGCGTGTTTCATTCCAGCTAAACAACGCATCGGGGTTCGGGCTTTGTCGAACAAATGTGTCTGCTCGCAAGGCGAGTTCTTCAGGTTCAACATGCAACACGAGTGAATTGGTTGGCAAGACGTCGGCGAGTGCTGCGGAAGCGGGATACTCAGCGGACAACAATGTAATCTCGATCGACAGAACGTCTTTTTCACTGCGTTGCGTACCGACATCAAAATAGCGAATCGTCTCGATCTCATCGTCGAACAACTCGATGCGAACGGGCACCAACCAGTCCGGTGCGAATAGGTCTACGATTCCGCCGCGCATCGAAAACTCGCCCGGCATTTCCACTCCGGTCGTATTCTGGAATCCGTGTTCTAACAACCAACCCTTTAGCTCATCCAAATGGATCGTTTGTCCCAATTCAAACACACGGGAATGCTGGTCAATCGTAGCCCGGTCGGGAATCGGCTGCAGCAGTGACGCGCAGGTCGCCACCAACACATTTGGCCCTTGTTCGCGCATGAATCGTTTGATGACTCTTAAACGATCGCCAAACTCGTAATCGACTGTCGGGCGTGAATCGAATGACATCATGAAATGCGGAAATTTATCGACCGTTTTGGCCGAAAAAGTACCAATGTCATCAATCAAGTTGTCGACGCCTTTTTCCTCGGGGAGGACGACTACAATGTTTTGGAAATGCGCAGCGAGGGTTGCCGCCAAGAGCGCGCACGAAGAACCCCAAACGGAATCGAATGAAACGCACTCTCCGGCCGAAAGTGCCGTTAAGCATTCAACGAATCCGTCGTCTTGGCGTATTCGGTTGTGCAGCTCGTGTAGCTGGTCGGCTACCCGAGCTTGAGGGGTTGAACCAACCATGGGCGATCATTTTACGGCGAATGCCCGAGGACTTGAATACCGATGTCGCGGCACGAAACGATTTAGAATCGGGGAGGGTTCAGGCCGGAAATCTCGTCGCTACTTGGCTCTTCGTAAACTTCTTCGACGGGAGGGATGATGTCTTCTCGGAAATCGCCGAAATTGGTGGCTTGCCAAACTTGGTTTGTGGTGACGTCCACCGCACTCAACCAACCATCGCCATAACAAAACGTATCGATGATTTGGACGTGGCCCAGGTTGCGAATTCTTCCGTCAAGTTGTGGGGTGTGACCGACGATGGCCGTTTTTCCACTCATATGCATCGGCGGTGGAAACTGTTTGATATGTTCCCAGAAAAGCAATTCGTCAGGTTGTTGAGCAAGCGGCAAACTGGGGTCATAGTTCGCATGTACGAAGAAATGACGGTCCGTTTCAAAATACCTCAGACAGTGGCTAAGAAACGTCAAGTGGTGCTGGGGTATGTTTTGAATCCGCCCGCCATAGCTGGCCAACGTTTGGCTGCCGCCGTGCTGAAACCAAAAATCGAATTCAGGTTGTTCTCGCAGTCCTTTGAACATCATTAATTCATGATTGCCAATCAACGGAACAAAATGACACTCGGTAACGAGCTCCAAAAGAATCTCGATCACGCGCGCGGAATTCGGGCCGCGATCCACAAAATCACCCAATGCAACGACAACATCATCTCGTTCGGGTCGGATCTCAAGAAGTAAGCGCTCAAGGGCGTCCGAGCATCCGTGAATATCTCCAATCGCGACAATACGTGGCATTTAACGAATCCTTTTGCTATGACTGCAAATGTCATAACCCAACATTTTCGAAACAGCTAACAGAACATTAGCACGCGAAGAAACACAATTCTCAAATAGACATTCTTCATTGTCGTGCAGATTAGTTTTTGGGATCAGATGGCGGGGTTGTAACGGTTGCGATAATGGTGCTGTGTTTGATGCGAGTTTTCTCAGGCATTGGATCGAACTCGATGCGGCGTGATCGAATAATGATCGGCGCAACATTTGACTTTGAAATCATTGTAGTTCCAAGACCCTTCAAAGAATACCGCGCCGCCGATTTCCAGTGATCTAGCCCACGATCCGTGAGCTTGATTTCCAAGGTTTGATCGGCCGGCAAGGTGTTTTCCAAGTGGACTAAAAAGTCGAATTGGTGACGTGGACAGTCTTCGATACCGACGAATTTTAACTCGGCCCTTTCACCATTGACGGTAAGCTCCAATAAACGTTGAAGCCGTTTACTAAGCTCATGTTTAAACTGATCACGGACCGACGATTCGCCCACGCTTGGATTTTCTTCCCATGCCTCTAACCATTGCACCATCGTGGTTTCGGTCAAGCCGGCATAAAATCGGACTTGAAGTCGTTCATCTCGAATCACGACTTCGAGCGCCCGTTCCAGAAACCCATCTTCCAATTCGTGGGCACTGGGCACAAGCAACACGAGACAAGATGGCAAAAAGAGGTTGAATCTAACGTTCACAAAGCTGTCGGTTTATTTAAAACTACCTGCAAATCCCGCGGAGATGACTCTCGATAACTGGCAGCCATCGGCACCGCAGAATATGATAACTCGGTCCAAAAATGCGACAAAGGAGAAAAATGAATTCATCAGAGATACTCGAGTCTGAATTTCTAGTGATCCGAGCAAAGATCCTTGAAATTGCGGCGTTCCTCGATCGGATTGATCGAGCAGAAGGCGAAGCCTTGCACGAACAAAAATTGATGGATCTGCATAAAGGAATTGGAATCTTGAGTGACACTGATTCGGATCGGGCTAAGCGCGTCCAGTTATTGTTTTCCAATGAATACCGTGAAGACTGGCAACGGGAGCATGCAAAAACCAGTTAGTATTCGACGCGAAACGAAATCCGCGTCATCATATTCACCCTCGGCTCAATCGCACATGTATTACATAGATCCACACATTCACATGGTCTCCAGGACGACCGACGATTACGAAACTTTGGCGAAAATGGGATGCGTTGGCATGAGCGAGCCCGCGTTTTGGGCCGGTTTTGACCGTGGTTCGGTGGACAGTTTCCGCGACTATTTTCGACAACTAACGGAAGTCGAGCCCAAACGAGCCGCCCAGTATGGGATCCAGCATTATACCTGGCTTTGCATCAATGCCAAAGAAGCAGAAAATGTCGAGTTGTCGCGCGAAGTCATCCAGATGATTCCCGAATTTCTGGATTGTCCAAACGTTCTCGGCATCGGCGAAATTGGCCTCAATAAAAACACCAAGAATGAGGCGCGGATTTTTGAAGAGCACTTGGACTTGGCTCAGGAACATGATCAGCAAATTTTAATTCATACGCCGCACCTAGAGGATAAATTTCAAGGGACACGGATGATTCTGGACATGCTCAACAATCGCAGCAACCTTGATCGTAACCGAGTGCTCGTCGACCACGTTGAAGAACACACGGTCGAATACGTTCTCGATCAGGGATATTGGGCGGGTATGACACTTTATCCGGTCACCAAGTGTACGCCATCGCGAGCGGTCAACATTATCGAATCGTGTGGAACCGAGCGGTTGTGCGTCAATTCAGCGGGTGATTGGGGGCCTTCCAAACCGACGGCCGTACCGGATTTGATCATGGAAATGCGTCGACGAGGAAATTCCGAAGAGACCATTCGCTCGGTCGTCTACGATAATCCGCACAAATTTTTTTCACAAAGCAAGAATTTCACGTTCAAACCGCCTCGCTAGGAAGAGGTACTCTCGTTCGCCGCTTTCGCATCGAATCAATGGCGAGTGAAATCAACTGGTCAAGGTGTGTGGACCGCAAAGTTTTGAGTCACCGCTAACCAGTTCTCATACGAATTGTCCGACGGCTTCAAACCCGTCAACGTCCGTAGGCCAAAAAGTATGGCATCGCGATATTCGGTTGCGAATTTATCCGAATGACGCTCGCGCGCTTCCAAAAATTCACCGTAACTCAACTCTCGTTCTTGCACAAGAAAATCAAATCGTTGTTCTGAAGGCCAATGCTCCGGCTTTTCTAAGACATCCAACATGACCGAAAAGTCTTGCCGCAGGTAAGTCACGTCTGCGCGAACGACCAAACCTCGAGGCTGGGATTGGTAATACTGTGGCGGCAATGGTCGGTCCCATTCGGGAACTGGGGCTCGTCCTTTGTCTCGTGTCGAATGCGAATCAGCGTGGCACAACAAACAATTTTTCATGTGATTGATGGCTACCAGTTCTTTTTTGATAAATCGGCCATCATCGAGCGACCGCGGCGATCTGGGGTCGTCGGACTTTAATTTTTCGACCAGATAAGGAATGGAGGCCTTGTCATTGAGACGCACCAATGCTTCGACCGAATGACGATTGGCTTCAATCCAGGGATAGTCCAACCCGTTCCAAAGACTTTGACGGTATCGCTTGGGCGAATACTTCGCCAACGCTTTGGTCGCTACCATCCTAACACCAGGATCCAGATCGTATTTGACATAACAGCTTAATAACTTGGCAGCCACAAGGCTATTTTGCTCGGAAAGCCATTCCACCATTTCGTGGCGAAGGTCCGGTTCTTGGGCTTGCAGCATTTGATCGGCAGTATGTAAATACTGGTGACGGGATTTCCATGATCGTGACTGACTTTGAATACGCTTCATTCGATCGCTTACCATGCCAACCATTTGCGTGCGACCTTCGCCGGTGGCCCGCGTTGACCGAGTGGCTAGTCGGCTTAACATTGGACCAATAACAACCGACAAATCGTTCATTGCTAACGAGTTCGATTCTTCAATCTTGCAATCGTCGCCCATCAACATTGGCAGTCCGCTCAAATCGGCTCGCAGGCTAACGATCTTGGTTATGGGTTCATCGGATACCAGGTCGACCGAACGAGTGCCCTGTTTCAATTGTTTGGCTTTCCAAGATGCTATCGAATCGCTGTAAACCTTGAAGTCTTGGGAATTAGCAAACAAATTGAGCTTTCTGTGGGCTTCTAAATCATGCTTAATCGCCTCAGCGTTGCGTCGTTGGATTGTCGTCAGCGGAACGAACAACTGATCCAACTGCGGCAATTCAAACTGGCCAGACTCCGCAAAATCTTTGAATGCTTCCTCGCTGATAATCGTCATGAACCTGGTTTTATCTTCTCGCTTGACTTTAAATGCGGTGCCGCCTTTATTCAAAGATTCGTTGGCCCATTGTTGAAAGACCTCATTGATGCGAGCAACGGATTGCGTCCGGTGTTGTCGAGCCATTTCCGATTCTTTGCCGCGTTGGCGAAACTTTGAGTTCACCGCGTTCAGTTTCTTCGCCAGTTGTTGGATGGCCCAGCTAAGGTCTTCCATGTCGGCAAATTCGAAAACCTCTGGTTCGTCCCTGAACTCAAAATACGCGGTTCCATGCACGCGACCGATTCGGGGACCAATGAACGATACGCGATTCTTTATCTCCATCTCAATGTACGGCAATATGGCTGCGATTTCACGGGGACCCGTTTTAGGGATGGTAACTTCCCCGTTGATTGACAGTTGCCCGTACCCAGAACGATTGAAGCTGCATGCGACGCAAAGATGGTACGCGGGCGCAAACACAATCTCTTCGGCCGTTCGTTCCAGTCGATTCCTCGCCGCGATGATACTTCGTTGAGGTCGGTCAAGATCCGATGTTTTGGCTGTTTCATCTGAGCCAGGACCGGCAGATACCGCAGTGTTTTGCCAAGCCGCCTTGCAGGTGTGCGAGGCGAACTTCTTTACGAATTTTGGTACGGCAAGCAGGACTTGGGAGCGTTTAGAATGAACTTCTTCTGCGGTTGCAGTTAGTGCAGGTGAAACATCTTCGCCTTCGCTTCGAACAATCGTCCGCTTGGCCGGATCGATCGCTTTTCTATGCTCAGGCTGGTGAGAGGTCGAAGTAGAGGTGTCCGGTAGTGGTTCTTTGATGTTGAATACAATGATCGCCAACAACATTGCAAGCAATAGACACGATCCCAACATGCCGATTTGAATTTTGGCAATGGGTGTCAAATACCGAACGCCCGATTTATCAAGTGAAGCCGCGTCGAGCGTGTCTTCTTGAAATCGCCGGTTTTTTTGGATTCGAATCCGATTGGAAACCAGTCGCCAAAATCGTTCACCGTCTTTTTCGGCTTGCAACAGTTTGCCCAACATCGAATCGGACACGGCTCTAGCATCAAAAGCTTCTGTAAACTTTCCAGCACTGGCTTCACCTTCGGATTTCATGTTATTCTTCCTTAGATCTGGCTGTCTTTGAAAGGACACAGCTTGCCAATTTTTTACGGATTCGAAAAAGCTTCATTCGAATCGCACCGTCATTCTTTCTTTCCTCATTCGCAATCTTATTTGTCGCGACCCTTTGAAAATAAAACCTGCGGACAAGGTTTTTTGCATGTTCAGGTAAATTAGAAACGCAATCTTTTAAAGCGCTTATTCTTGCTTCTTGGAATTCAACGCCTTCGTCGCCCAAGCAATTCAGTCGTTCGTTGATCATCGTTGAGTCAGCGTACTTTTGCCGATGCTTCTTTCGCCGACTTTCCGTCCGCAAATATTGCATGGCTTTGTTCCGTGCGATTCCCAATAACCAGGTCGAAAACTTTGCCTCTTGCCGAAACTTGCCTAGTTGTTGGTAAGCTGCGAGGAACACTTCCTGAGCCAAATCATCGACTTGCTCGGAACAATAAACGAATCGCGACAAATAAACGCGAACCGTTTGATGTTGAGAAAGAACGAGTTGACGAAATGCCGCTTCAGAGCCCTCAATGGCTTGTTCCAACAATTTCTCGGTTTGTTCCATACCCAAAGAAATTTGCTTCTTGTTTTGAATTGCAGTCATATCACCCTCTGTGTTGACGTCGCCAGATACAACGTCACTCGAAAAAAGACAAAGATTTGTAACAACGTACAATTCAACGAGTCCACGTACGCTTGCACGAAGAAAACGCTGAATCAAATCTTTGGAAGAAGCTACAGAGGGAAGCTATTGCCGATCCTATTATTAGCAAAACGCAGTTCGATTCCAACCCTTTTCAAAAGACGTAATTTGCGCTTCAAAATGTAATTCGCCGCGATTAGGCGGCAATCCAGGAAGTATTGAAGGTTGTGGCGATATTAAAAAAGCCCCAGGTCTTCCCTGAGGCTTTATGTATGTTCTGTTTACGTGGATGAACGTTAACTTCGTCTTCGAGCAGCTAGGCCGAGCAAGCCAATTGCCAATACTGAGGCCGCTGCTGGTTCTGGAACCACATTAACCGTGGCACCAGCAAACTCTGGAGTCAAGGCCATGTTGTCATGAACAATTAGCCCCGAACCGATCGCCAAAGAAAAATCAGCCGTTCCCTCGCCAATGACTTCGAAATCAAAAAATCCGAACAAGAAAGCGTCTGAAGCTGGATCAAAACCTTCGTCCACAAGAGATCCAGAGCCATCATTCGCAGGGTCGATCCCCATAGCACCGCCGAACATACCAACCGACAACATGTTTGTGATTTGTTCCGGCGTCACGTTTTCTGGAGTGGGCGTCTCGGCCCATCTATCGAATTCGAGCGTTGTTCCTGGCAGAACAATGTTGAAATTAAGTGCTGAACCACCCACCAAGGCAACCGCCGCAGGGTTTGAATTGATGATGTCCAACGATACGCCGGTATCAATCGGTAGACCGTTTCGAACCCAGATAAAACCTCGCTGAGTCGAAGAAATGTCTTCTTGCAAAACCGTCGACGTCGTATTGGCTGCAGCTCCGCCATCACCAAAATCTGAGAACGAAATAAAGATGTCGTTTGCTCGTGCCAACGGGGCAACGACCAAGGCCAACAGCAATGCTGACGTTGAAAGGAAGTGTTTCACAGGAGGCTCCAGTTGTGTCTCGTTATGTTATTCCATTCGAATGGCCAAATCGTTAAACCCGACACATCCAGAATTCGTTTCTAGTCTAAATGAGGTAAGACATCCGTCAATCATCGAGGCGGAAAATCCGCAAAGCTTTATATGTTGGAACGTTACAGCGGCAGCTTCAACGCATCACACAGGAATCGAAGATGGCGTTTGACCGCTTTCATGTCGCTCTCGATTTGGTCGATCAAGCCTCTTTTCCCTAATATCGACTTTGCCAAGCTACCCACCAGAATAAAGTCTTTCCGCTTGAGATCCTCGATCAAAGGATGGTCCGCACTAATCCCTTGCGGCGGTCGTTTGAGCGAATCGCCGGCTAATTCGAACCGCTCCTTGATCTTTTTGGTTTTCCGAATCCGAGACCATTCGCCCTCGTTTTCCACAATATGATTTCTGATTTGCCTTAGAACTGCGTTTTCAGGGTGCCAGATACCAGCGCCAAAGAATGATTCGGCGGGGGCGATATGTATGTAGAACCCGGGCGCATGAACGTCTTTGCCGAACTCATGCCGTAATTGAATACCGATATTTGTTTTGTAGGGCGTTTTGTCTTTCGAAAAGCGTGTGTCGCGATACACCCGCATCAGAGAACCCCCTGATCGTTTGGCCACCGCGGTGAAATGCGGGGAGATCTTTTTCAATTTTGGACCGATCGCTTCAATTAACAGCAGGCTTGGTTTTAGGACATCATTTAAATAGCGGGCTTTATTGTCGTTAAACCATTCGCGATTGTTGTTAGATTTGAGTTGTTTTAAGAATTGAAACGTCGCTTGGGGAAACCCTTCAAAAACTTCACTCACATCTATTCCTTTTCAATACAGTATAAATATTTTTCGCCGCGCAAAAATAACTGCGTGCCTGCCATTGCCAATGAAGCATTAAAACGGTCACGCAATCGATTGACCGTCAGCGTATCGGGTTGATCGGCATCCGTTAAGACGGCGGTCGTTCCGGAGCGATCCGTCACATAAATTCTCCCTTGCGCGGCGACTGGGGAGGCGTAGACTTCATTCATCCACCTCAAGCGAAACGGACCGGTCGGTTCCACTCCGTCGATTGCTTGAAGGCGTGATAAAATGCCTTGATAGTGCCGCAGAAAATAGAGATGGCCGTTGGCCAGTAGTGGCGACGGCACATATGGGGTTTTGGCATTTTTTGACCAAACCACATGGTCAGAGGAAGTGATGTCACCACGAGCTTGACTCACGCGGATTGCCAACATTTGTCTCGTTTCATAACTACTACCGACGAACACCAGTCCGTTTTTTTGGTCAAACACCGGAGTCGCCACAATGTTGTGGCTCATCCCTCCACATTGCCAAATCACGTCACCGGTTGACCAGTCGTATCCGCGGACGCGGTTGGTACCGGCGACGATCAATTGCGGTTTACCGTCAACCTCCACCACGATGGGCGAAGACCACGTAGTTACTTCTTCACGTTTCCGTTTCCATATTTCATTGCCGTTCAATTTGTCATAGACGACAACAAACGAATCTCCTTCATGGTCCCAATTGACAGCAATTTGATTTCCGAACAAAACGGGCGACGCTCCTTCTCCGTGACCGTGTTTCGTGTTCATCGTTCCAATCCGTTTGCTCCATGCTGTTTCGCCATGGCGGTCTAAGCAATACAATCCGTAACTGCCAAAAAAGAACCAAACCAATTGACCGTCGGAAACCGGCGAAGCGGATGCCAAGCTTCCGGTATAGTGACCGCCTTCATGCGGAATGGCGGAGTGCAAAACTTTTTCCCAAACCACTTTTCCTGACTTCCGTTCAACCGCCACCGCAACAAATTCGAATTTGCTGCTGACTTGGAAGTTGTCATGGGCTCCCGGTGCGGTGTCTGGGCGAGGTTCGAATGGTTTCCCGGTTTTACGAGCAAGTGTCAAGTAAACGTGATCTCGCGTGACGATCGGCGTAGAGTGTCCAAGGCCGGAAAGCGGGGTCTTCCATTTGATGTTTTTTGTTTCACTCCAGCGGATCGGTGGGTCCGCATGCGGCGCCTCGCCAGTCATCAACGGGCCCCGCCACTGCAACCATTGGTCGTGTTGGGCACCGCAAACGCCAAAAGACAATGCGAAAAAACAAACGGATAACAAGATCTTTTTCACTGCGGTACTTTCTTTCCAGCCAGCAACGAAGGATAACATTGTGCTATACGCAACCACATCTTCCAATACGCGGTGATCGCGTTGGGCAATCGTAAAGGAATTGTAAAATGTCAGTGCGGAATAACGGCCACAGCATTAACAACTGCTTGATCTTGACATTTATCGGTCTCCAAATTGCATGTTCGCTTCAATCCACTTGCGGGCAAAACTCTGAGAATTCTACAAGAAAACGGCGAGTCAAACCCAATCCGATCAGCGCAAAGGCCGGTACAGCGATCCATTGGACGGCAAACTGGCAAGACGCCGTCGCCAAATCGAATCAGACTAAGAAACCGATTTTCTGGTACGTCCCGACATTGCCCAATACGTTTATGGACCGAAAAACCGAGATCGACCGTTACTTGATGGCAGGTCCCTTTTCCTGGCCGCCTACAATTGAGCTGATCAACAAGAATTACGTTCCCGTAAAGTTGGTGCCCACAAGCGAGCAACAAAAACAATTTGACTTGGTGGCTTACAAATTTGTTGAGCCAGGGTTCCTCATTGTACAAAACGATCGGACCATCGGAAAAATCGATCAAATTACAACGTTTCATCCTGAATGGTGGCAAGCGGTTTTGGGCCATTTCGGCGCCGAATCCGCTAAAACCGATCACTTGGTTAATGAGCTGATTCAACGATTCAACCGATCCGAGTCATTCGAACAGGATGCAGAGTTGAGTGCCAAAGTATCACCGTATCAACTGTTGTTTCTAGGTATGGACCGTTTTCGAAACGGAGATCATGCGAACGCCGATGCTGCTTGGCAATCTCTAGTGGATCAATTTCCCCAGCAACCATTGGCCTGGAAAGCGGCGGCCGAAATCCAGCGAATTGGTCCATTCAGTCGCGGATTCGAGATATACACGAATTTGCCCAAGAAGAACAGATTGGCCGGAATCCATTCACGCGGGACCAGATCGGTTGCCGGCGTGTACAAGCGGCAAGAACTTTGGCACCGTGGTACTCAATTCTTGCTTTCGATGCAGAATCAGTCAGGAGGTTTTCTCGATAGCGACTATGATTTCGGTGGTACCGATAGCCTGCCCAACGTCCATGTCGCAGTAACATCTCTCGCGGCGATGGCGCTGATCGAATCAGTGCCACGCAGCGCTCCATCAGATCGACCAAAAATTCTCAACGCCCTAGATAAATGCTGCCAATTCGTTACCAATGAAAAAAACATTAACCGCATGGACCGAGATGAAATTCTATGGGCCGATGCATATCGTCTGCGCTTCTTGTGTCGTTATCAAAACCTTGTCGACAAGCCGCTAGACGAAGCGATCCAACACGCTACAACGGCCTTAGAGGGTTTGCAATCGAAGCGAGGCGGTTGGTACCACGAATATGAAAATGCGTTTGTAACGGCGACGGCATTGTGTGCGCTTGCCGATGCATTGAAATCACGTGCAACTTTGGACCTCAACAAAGTTAACCAAGGGGTTGCCGCTCTCCAAAGTGAGCGCAATGTAAATGGAACTTTCCCATACTCTTCGAGGCGCCGCCGAGCGCAGGTGAATTTGGAACGATTGGTGCCAGGTTCGGCGGGCCGAATGCCCATTTGCGAGTTGGCTCTGCATTTATGGGACGTTTCCGATCAATCGCGATTGGAATCGGCGATTGAGACTAGCTTTGCACATCACGACAAATTGGCGGTTGCGTTGAAGTACGACAACCATACGTCGACCCATGCTTACGGTGGTTTCTTTTTTTGGTACGACATGCGTAGCCGGACCGAAGCAATCTTGGCGTTGGACAACCACGCCATGAGAAAAAAATACTTGGAACGACAATTGGCACTGGTGATGGCTTTGCCGGAAATTGATGGTTGTTTCGTTGATTCTCACGAATTGGGTCGTTGCTACGGAACCGCGATGGCGCTATTGTGTTTGGCTGGAATAGAATCCGAGCTCACTCAGTAAATCGCGTTTGATTTGTTGCAGCGGGTGACTATAGTGTCAACTCGCTTGAATCCTATAGTCAAAACTGAATGAAAATCGTGAGAAAAATACTAGTCGTGATTGGAACTCGTCCAGAGGCAATTAAGCTTTGCCCTGTGGTGCACGAGTTGCGAAAACACACCGACCAATTTGAAACGAAGGTGTGTTCAACGGGACAGCACAAGGAAATGTTGGAGCAGGTTTTTCAGACTTTCGAGCTTACCGCCGATTATGACTTGGCGTTGATGTCTCCTGGTCAAACGTTGGCGACCGTTACCGCGCGTGCGGTCAACGGATTGGACGAAGTTTATAGGCAGTTTGAACCGGACGTCGTGATCGTCCAGGGCGATACCACGACGGCATTTTGCGGTGCATTAGTAGGTCACTATCACCAAATAACTGTGGGTCATGTTGAGGCCGGTTTGCGAACGGGAAACAAATTTGCACCCTTTCCCGAAGAAATGAATCGCCGACTGGTGGGGCGATTGGCGGACCTCCATTTTGCCCCGACTCAACATTCAGCCGATGCATTGCGCGCCGAGGGAGTGGATGAAAGTACAGTGTTTGTCACGGGCAATACCGTCATCGACGCACTGTTTTGGGTGCGAGAAAAGGTCATTGCCAACAAACCGTCTCGAGCGCAAGAGGTCTCCGATTTGGTGGGAGACCGACCATTGGTTCTTATCACGGGCCATCGTCGAGAAAGTTTCGGTACTGGTTTTGAAGACATGTGCAATGCGATTCGGCAAGTGGCTGACCGGTTTCCCGAATACGAATTCGTTTACCCAGTTCATTTGAATCCGAAAGTTCAAGAGCCTGTCAATCGCCTCCTTGGCCAACATGCACGTATTCATTTGATTGAGCCTCTGAGTTACGAGCCATTTGTTTGGTTGTTGAATCGTTCAACGGTCGTGCTGACGGATTCCGGCGGCGTTCAAGAAGAGGCGCCTTCGCTTGGCAAACCTGTATTGGTCATGCGCGAAACGACTGAGCGTCCCGAGGGAATTGAAGCGGGCAACGCAAAATTAGTCGGCGTAAACAAAGAAAAAATCGTTAGCGAATTGTCTTTGCTGTTGCAAAGTCAACAAGCGCGAGATCGGATGACGGCCGTCAACAATCCCTATGGTGACGGAACGACCAGCCGACAGATTGTCGAAGTCCTAAAATCTGCAGACTTCGGAAATCAGTGATGCGGATTACTGTGCGGCAACAGACTGAATGGCTCGTGCTGCCGTGTTGGCATCCGTCGAGGCTACATGCAAGTGGGTGACCGCTCGGACGTGGACGGAACTGAATGGCAGCATCCAAACGCCCTGTGCTTTGGCGCGGCGACAAAACTCTGCGGCACTACATATCTTTGGGTCGACACGAAAAATTACAATGTTGGTGTCGACGGTTTCGGGCTCCAAACTCAAGCCAGGAGTTTCGGCAACCACGTCGGCGATGCGCTGAGCATTGCTGTGGTCATCTGCGAGCCGTTGAATGTTGTGTTCCAATGCGTACAAAGCACCGGCAGAAATAACACCGGATTGGCGCATCCCGCCACCAAAAAGTTTGCGGTGTCGTCGCATCTGAGAAATGTACTCTCGCGAACCCGCCAACGCGGAACCGACCGGCGCGCCCAATCCTTTACTGAAACAAATGCTGACGGTATCAAAATGCTGACACCAATTCGCAGCAGAAATTCCCGAGGCTACGACGGCGTTAAACAATCGGGCCCCGTCAAGATGTGTTTTCAGTCCGTTGTCATGCGCCCAAGCACACATCTCGACTAGCCCTTGGTACGGCAGCACTCGGCCACCACCGCGATTGTGCGTGTTTTCTAAACACAATAGTTTCGTCTGAACGGCATGTTCGTCTTTGGGTCGGATCAACGAATCAATCTGCGGCAGGCTCAAAATGTTCTCGTTGCCATCGACGCAACGCGCGACCACCTGGCTCAGTTGTGCGAAAGCACCTTGTTCGTAATTGTAAATATGACAGCCCGATTCGCAGATAAATTCATCGCCAGGTCGGCAATGCAAACGGACCGCAACTTGATTGGTCATCGTACCGGAAGGCATGAACATGGCGGCTTCATGACCCGTCAATTCGGCGATTTTCTCTTGCAGTGCCGCGGTCATCGGGTCGACATCAATGACGTCATCGCCCACCTTGGCGTTGGCCATCGCCGCGCGCATCGGTTCCGATGGAACCGTGACCGTATCACTTCGCAAATCGATCATTGTTGGATAATCCCGCAGTCATCAAACGGACCAAAGGTCAACATGATAACTAGGTCACCTTGATTTGCCAGTGGAAGTTTGGCGTCAGATTGATCTTCGGCTGTGGCAACGGGAATCCGATGTGGCGAATTCAGGCCTCGTCTCGGCCGCGCAAATCAACGTGGCAACAGACGTACTTGAGTTTCAATCTTGGAGACCCCAGGCTCCAATCGAAGTTGCCTTCTCAAGCGATCGATCTGGGTTTGACTTTCCGCTGTGCCGGCGATGATCGCCGTTCGACCTTGCATGATCACATTCATGGAACGACTGAATTGACGAGTCGCTGGCAATTGTGCAAGACGTCGATTGACGCGGGTCGAAACGAAACTAGGGGAAACGGTCGGAGCGCGAAACGACCGCACGATACGAGTCCGAATGGGTGTGGTGCGGAAAACGTTGAATCCGTTTTCTGTTGTGCCGCCGAGCCCGCCGGCAGGGCGAGGATTATTGACGGTTGTTGAGCCAGCAGTGACCGAATCCCCTTGAGGACCAACAAAACGGAAATCAGCAAGAATAGGGTCCGGGCTGGCAATGGAAATTCCAACAAATCCGCGTTCGTTTCGTGCGTCCGGTTCGATATCGATCATTGTCTCATCGAAAGTGATCTCCGGATCGGTATTCACGTCTCCGGTCGCGCCCGTTGTGGCATTGCCGGTGGTACCTACCGTACCGGTGTTGGTGGTAGCTGCGCCGCCGCCATCGTTGACTTGGTTGATGATATCGTTTGTCAAACTATCTTGGGTTACTCCCGGCGGCAATCCGCCCTGGGCATTGGCTGAAGAGCAAAGCAATCCAACTACAAGCACCGCTGCGCAAAGCAAACTTTCAATTCGTTTTGAATTCATGAAAATGCACCTAAGAAGAATTGGGAATTGTCGTCGATTGTGGCGAATCGCTTGCCAACTATGTTAACCATGTCCTAAGCCATTTGTTTTGATATCGGCGACAAAATTCAATCAATACAACGCGGATTTAAGAATTACAGGAAGTTTATTAGTTTTGGGATCGCTGGGCCAAAAGTCGGCCGTGTAAAACACACGACCTATGTCGCGATCCCCAGAAATTCAATAAAATGGGGGCTTTAGCCGAAACATAGTCGGTAAACGTGGGGTTTTCCCACGAGAGCACACTGTATTTTCTTAATTTCGAGCCTGGAAAACCCCATGTATCAACGCATGCTTGCAAAGAGCTGTTTCCTTTTAACGTTCGCCAACCTTCTTATATTGCCTTCCTTGCTGTTGGGCCAATCCGCCGAGCGGCCCAACTCAGCAGAGATTTTGCCAGAGACGACTGTGGTTTACGTTCAGCTCAAAGATGCACGCGAGTTTGCGGAGAAGATTCAAGAAACCAATATGGGGAAATTTATCGCCGACGAACGCGTGGCTCCATTGGTGGGCGACCTATATGCCACTGCCCAAGATGCATATGCTGAAGTCGAAGAACGAGTCGGACTTTCATTGGACGAGATCCAATCTCTTCCAGCGGGTGAGATTTGTTTTGCTGTGGTTGCTCCGAAGCGAAAGGACCCGGCCTTCGTTTTGATGATTGATACGGATGAAGAATCGGAAACGGTTGCTAAGGTTTTGGAACGCGGTCGCGATTTAGCATCGGAAAATGATGTCGAATTGGAACTCGATGAGTTGGACGACGTGACGTATGAAAAATTCTCAATCGACGGCCAACCGATTATGTTTTTCGAAAAAGGCGGAACGATTGTTGTCGGCACCAATCAAGATGTGTTGGACGACATGGTGGAACGATGGATGGGCCGCGAAGTCGACAAAATCAAGCCCCTAAAAGAGAATCGAAAATTTATCACCATCATGAATCGCTGCCGTAGCTCCAAAGACTTGCCCGCGGACTTGCGATTTTTTGTCGACCCACTTGGATTGGCCAAGAGTGCGACACGCGGACAGGCGGGGGCTCAATTCGCTCTAAACATGCTACCAATCTTAGGCTTGGATGGCTTGCTAGGCATTGGCGGTGCATCCATTATGGATGAAATGGATTTCGAAAGTGTTTCACACTTGCATATTCTGCTTTCCAATCCGCGTTCGGGCATTCTCGATATGTTGGCGCTCAAACCGGGAACGTACGAACCGCAAAATTGGATTCCCGATAAAACTGTAACTTATGCATCGACCAGTTGGGATGTACAGAAGATGTTTTCCGAAATTGAAAAACTCTTCGACCAGTTTAATGGTGAAGGTGCCATGGCAGAAGAAATCGAAGACGAAATTAATTCTGAATTGAACATCGATTTCCGCGAAGACGTTATCAACCAGCTTGCCGGGCGTTTGACCTACGTCCAATGGGTTGACGATGATCAGGAAGTAATCAACGGACAAACCAATGCGATTGCGATTGAGCTAAAGGATGGCGATGCTTTTCGTGACACCGTCGATATCTTTATCGAAAAAATTCAAGGGGAAGATGCAGACGACATTGAGGAGGCCGAGCATAAAGGCGTTACGTATTGGAAGATGCCGGACGAGAGATGGGAATCTCAGATGGAACGACAGAAAGAACAGCGCGAACGGCGGAGAGAACAAGGTCGTGGCGGTCCGCAAATGGAATTTCGCATGCCGCAACCAAGTTTTGCAATTTTGGAAGACCACTTGATTTTTTGTATCGAGTCGCCGGCATTTATCCATCAAGCGATTGAAGCTTCAAGGGGCGATGCCGAGCCACTTTTTGACGAAGAAAAATTCAAGTATGCAACCGATCAAATGACGAAGTTGTTGCGATCCGATACGCCCTGTGCGATCGTCTACAGCAATCCACAAGAGTCTATGCGGTGGTTGATGCGAGTTGCCCAGAGTGATGGGACGAATGAGTTTATGGACGAGATCGCGAACGAAAATGAATACGCAATGCGAATTCGAGATGCGATGAAAGACAATCCGCTTCCTGATTTTGAAGACGTAAAGGACTATTTTCAGCCTTCGGGGATGTTTATCACGAATGATGATACTGGATACCATTTTCTTGGATTCCAGTTGAAATCAACGGTCGATGAATAGGTTGTGACTATTGGCTTCGTTTCGGGGTTGAGCTATTTTAAAGGTATTGGAGACTTCATCTTAACCTCGACTCAACCCATCGAACCGGAATAATAAGAAGAGCCCAGGCTCATTTTATTGACGGCGATTGTACGAGAGTGACCTCGTGAATCGTCCCGGTTTTTCATTGCCAATGAATATCGTCATTCTCGGTGCCGGGACGGTCGGCACTTCCATCGCCGACCTCCTTAGCTTGCGCGAAGACAGTGTTACCGTCGTCGATATAGACGGGCAGAAAACGTCGGAAATCAATGAAAAATTTGATGTCCGCGTCGTCACTGGGTCGGCGTCTCAGTCCAGTGTTTTGTTTCAAGCTGGAATCGTAACGGCAGATGTTTGCCTGGCCGTGACCGGTTGCGATGAAATCAACATCGTAGCGGCGAGCATCGCCAAGTCGATGGGCTGCCGCCGCAGTTTGGCTAGAGTTTTCGCGCCGGTGTTTCGAGATCTGAGTACGTTCGACTACCAGCGACATTTTCAAATCGATCGCTTGTTGAGCCTGGAGCATTTAGCGGCTATGGAGTTGGCACGCGGGATCCGTGACCCCAGCACTGTGATTGTTGAACAATACGCACGCGGCGGGATGGAAGTCCGCGAGGTGGTGGTGAACCAAGAAGGCAAAGCAACCAGGGCGCCAATTCGCAGTCTCGGCTTGCCTCCGAATGTTCGCCTCGCGACGATCCAACGCGAGAATCGAATGTGGATTGCCGGAGCGGATGATCAGTTGCAAATAGGCGATCGGGTTACCATCTTTAGCCGCCATGAGGACATGAAGAAAGTGAAATCCTTTTTTCGAACTTATTCCACGGCAAAAAAACGAATCGTAATTGCGGGCGGCGGAGAGACCGGGTTGCACCTGGCACAAATGCTCGAGCGAGAGGGCTATCCTTCCACAATCATCGAAGAGAACAGCGAGCGGTGCAAAGAACTGGCGAAGATTTTAGAGTCCACTTCCATCGTCAATTGTGATGCTACGCAGCGAGAAAACCTGGAAGAGGAACGGGTCGGCAACGCGGACGTGTTTGCCGCTTGCACGGGCGACGACGAAGACAATATGATGATGTCGGTCGAGGCGAAAGACTTGGGTACGAAGCAAGTACTCACGGTCATTGATCGTGAAAACTATTCGAATATCACCAGAAAGTTGGGTATCGATCTTGCCGTTACCCAACGCGGCGTAATGGCTCGTCAAGTCTTAGCCTATCTGACCGAGGGGGCAATCATTTCCCGCGCGAAACTTCCTGGCGGTTTGATCAACATTATTGAGATTGATGTTGTACCGGATAGTCCAATCACCAAGGGCACGTTGTCGGAGTTGGGATTGCCCGAACGCTTATTGGTGGCAGCTATCGGTAGCCAAGATTCGGTGCGCGTGCCAGGTGGCGATGATCGAGTACAAGGCGGGGACACTGCGATTATCTTGGTCGAGGACGATGTGGCCGATGTTGCCTTGTCGTTCTTTGCGGCTCAGGCATAAGCAATGGTTCAGTCCAGTTCGAATGCGTTGGCTTGCCAAGCTCGAAAAAAATCTGCATTGCTAACCAACAGGTCAGGCGATTGACGCATTTCGGAAACATCCATCCATCGACACCATTCGACTTCAAGAGTGTTTACTGTTATCCGTTCCGAATTGAGCATGGCGGTATACCAATGTACATGAATGCCCCACGGCGTCTGAGACTGCCATACTTTCTTTGCTGGCACAATTTCTACACTGAGTTCTTCATGCAATTCGCGTTTGAGGGCCGCAACTTCCGATTCACCCTCTTCAATTCCACCACCGGGAAAACAGATCTTGCCCGGAGCCCGTACCGATGCTGATCTCTTAATCGCCAAAAACTGAATTCCTTTTCGAATGATGGCCACTACCGCATGAGCCGGACGATCTCCATTGGGCACAGTCAACTCCTAAACTTCGACAAAGCAATAAACTGGATGCAGGTCTGCAAACGGACAATTCCATGCTTCCCCACGCCCCGAAAATTGAATCATGGTGACAGTCTACCAGAAATTTTCGGATGGTCATCAACGTCAATTACAATACGCCGTCGATCATTTCACGTAGCTCACGCACCGGATAAGACTTTTGCACGGCAATTCGGATCAATGGCAATCCAGCCGATTCAAATGCAGCGTCCACGAATTCGTCGCGTTCGACTCGATCGGGTCGTTCGTGCGATCGATCGTCTAACTCGATGCAGACTTTGGGCTCCAACGAACCAGGATCGCAGATGACGAAATCGATATGTTTGGCGAGTATTTTATTTAGCCATTTTCGATAGTTGGGCGTATCTTCTTCCACACGCAACAAATCGGCGATTCGAACCATTGCGAAAATTTCAAAATCGTCCTGAACCGCTTTATACAATGCTCGGTAAAACCGAAGTTCCGACTTCGTAATCAGTTTTCCCCGTTGCCGATACGGCAGACGGGTCGGACCTGAGTACAACCGCATCAACAGTACAACAGCCAAGAGCATTGCTCCGACAATCAAAACCGGCCAAAAATAGAGCAAGAATTCCATGATTACCTTTTCAGGCATGAGCGTATCAATTTCGTCAAGAAAATAAAACGCGAGTTTCGTGGCGGTTTGCCAGTGCGACTCAGTTGGCCTAGAGAACTGTTGCAAACATGTTAAAAAGAGGAATTACTTGAATCTATGCGAATAAAAAAATGAAAGTTCACGCCACCACTATTTTAACCGTGGAACATAACGGCGTCGTCGCGATGGGAGGTGACGGACAGGTCACCTTGGGCACAGCCGTGATGAAGTCGGATGCGATGAAAATCCGCAAGTTATTGGATGGCCGAGTCCTCTGTGGTTTTGCCGGCAGTACCGCGGATGCGTTTGCACTACTGGAACGTTTCGAAGAAAAGTTGAAAGACTCGCCCAACAACGTGCCGCGTGCGGCGACGGAGTTGGCAAAACAATGGCGAACTGATAAAGCGTTGCGACAGCTGGAAGCGTTGCTGACCGTTACAGATGGTCGACATACCCTTCTTTTAAGTGGAACCGGCGACGTCATTCAGCCCAATGATGGGATTGTTGGAATTGGATCCGGTGGCAATTATGCCATTGCTGTTGCACGAGGGTTAAAAAGACATAGCTCTTTGGACGCTGCAGACATTGTAAAAGAGTCATTAACCATCGCAGGAGAAATCGATATTTACACCAACACGAACATTGTTGTCGAGGAACTGGCATGTCCAGCGTAGTTCAAAAGATCAAAGATTTCGCATTTGGCAAGACGCTCGAAGCTCCCACGCCAAGGGAAATCGTTAGCCAGTTGGATCGTTACATTGTCGGGCAAGCCAGTGCCAAACGCGCGGTGGCGATCGCAGTACGAAATCGTTGGCGGCGACAACAGTTGAGTGACGAAATGCGCGGTGAAGTTGCGCCGAAGAACATTCTAATGATCGGATCGACTGGCGTTGGGAAAACGGAGATCGCCAGAAGACTGGCAAAATTAACTGACGCACCGTTTATCAAAGTTGAAGCGACCAAATATACCGAAGTCGGTTATTATGGGCGCGACGTCGAAAGCATGATTCGGGAGTTGACCGAAAATGCCATCGCGCTAATTCGTGATCGTGAACGGAAACGCGTAGAAAGCCTTGCCCAGGAAAAAACACAGGATAAGATTCTCGATTTGCTTTGCCCCCGTCCGGTACAAGTGGGCTTCTCGGCGACAATGCCAGGTATCGATTCGCAGGAACATACCTCCGACGAACAAGAGTCTTACGAGCGCACTCGGGGAAAAATGAAAAGTATGTTGGAGGCGGGTGAACTGGAAGACCGTGAGATTGAAATCTCGATCGAACAGAAAGCGGTGCCCGTAATGATGGGCAACATGTCGGCAGACCAAATGGATGTCGACTTCCAGGGTATGCTCGAAAAAATCATGCCCAAGAACTCGGTCACTCGAAAACTACCGATTAAAGACGCTCGAAAAGTCATTTTTGATCAAGTTTGCGACCAACTCCTGGACACCGAAAAAATCAATTTGGAAGCGGTTGATTTGGCTGAGAATTACGGAATCATTTTCCTCGATGAAATCGACAAAGTGATCGCTAGTGATGGCAAAGGTGCAGATGTTTCGCGGCAAGGAGTGCAACGGGACTTGCTCCCAATCGTTGAAGGTACAACGGTACAAACCAAGTACGGCTATGTTCGTACAGATCATGTCTTGTTCGTGGCTGCCGGCGCTTTTCACAAACATCAGCCCAGCGAATTGATGCCTGAACTTCAAGGCCGCTTTCCGATCCGTGTCGAGTTGGACGATTTGACGAAAGAGGACTTCATCCGAATTTTAAGAGAACCAAAGAATTCGCTGACGAAACAATACGTATCGTTATTGAAAACAGAAGGCGTTGACTTGGAGTTTACCGATGACGCGGTAGAACAGTTGGCCGCCTACGCCGACAAGGTGAATCAAACAACCCAAAACATCGGTGCTCGGCGGTTGTACACGATTCTGGAGCAACTGTTGGAAGAATTGAGTTTTGAAGCGCCCGACATGAAAATGGGTAACGTATCGATCAATGCAACCTATGTGACTGAGAAACTGGCGCAATTGGCTGACGATGAAGACTTGAGCCGATTCATCTTGTAGTTGTCAACGCTACTTAGATGCTTCATCCAAAAAATGCAAATAGCCCAGGCGAAGGCGGAACCAACGATTCACTAGTGCAAGTTGCAGTTAACTGTAGCGGTCGTGGCGTCGAAATTTCCGGCAAAAACTGACGGATCGACGCTACACCAAAACGAAATGCACTCTAGTCCCGCCATTCGACTCTCTCTCAATGAACCACGAGCGGTTGGTAAATCATCGTCCGCCACGTGCGCGTTGGCGGACACGTACTGCTTGTGGATCCGTTTCGGGGATTTCGGACTCCCACTCAATGCCGAGCCGGAGGCCGGAACGCACGTGGGAACGATGATTCTTTTTGAAGCGAGGCATGTTTTGGGCAACGGTCATCAGGGAATCTCGAAGTGAGTCCAATGTTGCACCGACGTTGATGGCTTCAACGACTTCACCCTGCACTCCGTATTTACCAGGGTGTACGAGATAGAGCCCCTCCGTCGCGGTTTCGATTTCATGGTCGGTGAGTTCTTTGCGGTTGGATGTCTTGACGAGTACGAATTGACCGGCCAGATCGTCGTCATAAATCAACTCTCCCAGACGGGATTCCAATTCGTTAATTTGTGGATTTTCAGAGCCAAACAAAATAGCCAACGGCAATTGATCGGCCGACGCCACATTAAGAGCAATGGAAACGTTTTTCATTAACGGCAGTGTTCGTTGATCCGCCGAAATCTTCGAATTGGGGGTTTCGAATTTCTTCGCTATTTGATTCAACGCTTTGGCCATTCGATCTGGGTGACCGAATACGTGATCGGGACTGCGAGCCGCTCGCGTTAGTTTCTTTGTTCCGTCAGGCGTCAAAATCGCGAACGTCGTGTTTTCCAGTTCACCCGAGCGTGACTTGAAAATGGAGGTCAGGAATTCAGCTTCGGCTTGATCTTCGTAAGTTGCCAAACGAATACACACAAAACTCCTCGTCGCTTCGATGACCCGTGGATTGGATAACGACCTGCTATCCATGTTTTGCTTACCCGGTCACCATATTCCGGGCACGCCTAAGCACTGTGGCGCGGCCGAAAGTAAAAAAATAGGTTTATTGGTTCGTTTGGCTTCTGCCAAACCAGAGTCCAATGTGCCATACCAGTCAATTTTTTTGGCCAATGTCCCGTTTTCTTCACCATTTGTCAACGAGCCAAACAAAACCGTCAATGTGGCGGCCATCAAAATCAGTGTTTTCATGTCGAATTCCTTTTGCCAATATGCAACAACTACAATTCTGATAAAGAAAACGACTCGTCCACTTCGATTCCAAAATTGGGAATAAATCGTTTTTTTGTCGGAACGATTGTGGACGGTGTGATTGCGTTTTCAGAACACAAGAAGTGCACTATGAAAGATGAATTCACTCAATTCGAGGAAGTCGTTTCGCAGCTAAAGGCGGAAGGAACGGATGGTGTGGCGCAGTTGTTCCTTGAAGCACGGCCTCCGTTGGAACGAATGATCGATTTTCGTCTAGACCGACGGCTTTACGGTAGAGTCGATAGCAATGATGTACTCCAGGAGGCGTTCATTGCGATTTCAGATCGCTACCTAGAATATGTCGATCGACCTCAGGTTAGCTTTTTTGTTTGGATGCGACAAATGACGTTTCAAACTTTGTTGTTGATTCATAGAAGGCATTTGGGTGTGCAAAAAAGAGACGTAACGCAAGAAGTCTCGCTCAATTGGGCCAATCATTCATCGACAACTTCGACAAACCTGGCCAACCAAATTGCCGGGAATATTACCTCACCCAGCAATGCCGTGATGCGCGACGAACGAGCCAGTCGACTTAAACTTGCGCTCAGTCAAATGGATGACATGGATCGTGAGGTTCTTGCATTGCGACATTTTGAGCATTTGTCAAACAAGGAGGTATCCGAAGTCTTAGAAATTAGCAAGACCGCAGCTTCCAATCGTTACGTTCGGGCCATGGAGCGTCTAAAAATTGCAATCGATTCTCTGATGACCGATTCCGAATGAACCACGATCCTGACAAGTTGATTGATGCCTTATCCGAAGAATTCGTGGCGAAGTCTCGGGCCGGTGAGAATCCTTTGATTGAAGAGTACGTGGCACGGCATCCCGAGCTAGAAGAGCGGATTCGCGCTATATTTCCCTCGATAGCAATGATGGAGAATCTCGGGAGGCAGCAACACCATGATTTAAAAATAGCCCAATCTGCAGCGACCGAACAAAAGTTGCCGTTTGAACGGCTGGGCGATTTTCAAATCGTTCGTGAAGTTGGACGCGGCGGAATGGGGGTCGTATTCGAGGCGGTGCAAAGTTCGCTCGACCGTAACGTCGCGGTCAAGGTGCTATCGAATCATGCTTTGCTCGACGAAAAACACATTCAACGATTCGAACGAGAAGCGCGGACGGCCGCGAAATTGCACCACACCAACATTGTTCCGGTCTTCGGGGTTGGACAAGCCGACGGATATTTTTATATCGTCATGCAATTGATCGATGGGGTGTCGCTGGATCTCGTCCTGAAGTCCTATCGACGTTGGATTACTAGTACCGAGCAACCCCATCGGTCAGATTTGCTGCGATATGCCAGCCAATCTTGTCGTCACGAAAGAACGCCACGGACGGAACAAGATTCTATCGCCGAAACAATGGCTGGCGGCAAATCAACGGAAACAGCCAAAGACTGGAACGAGCAATCGAGCTCGGAGACCACTGGGCACGACGATTCAGCAATACACAAACTGGATTTGAGACATTTTATTTCAGTCGCCAACATCGGACTGCAAGTTGCGCGCGGCTTGGACTACGCGCATCGGAAAGGAATTCTTCACCGAGACGTTAAACCGGGCAATTTGTTGATCGACGAAAACGAGAATGTGTGGATTGTTGATTTTGGATTGGCAAAAGGGTTGGGACATGACGATGTTACCCGGACCAATGATATTGTGGGGACACTTCGATACATGGCCCCGGAGCAGGTTCATACGGGATCGGAACAACGTTCGGACATCTATAGCCTAGGATTAACATTGTACGAATTGTTGACATTGCAGCCCGCATTCGACGATCGAGACATAAGACGAAACCTGAGGCCGAGCCAATCCGTGGAGGTGCTTCGACCAAGTAAGTTACTGCCCAATCTGCCAGTTGATTTGGAAACCATCGTGCTGAAGTGTTGTGCTATGCAACCGCAGAATAGGTATGCTTCCGCTGCCGATGTCGCCGATGATCTATATAATTTTGTGAATGGGTTGCCCATCCACGCTCGTCCCTGGACGAACTGGGAGAAGCTTACCCGTTGGTATGCCAACAACACACTTGTCGGAAATTTGGCCGCGGCCACGGCATCGTTGTTGTTGCTGTTAGTGGCCGTCGGTGGCGTCGGTTATCAAACCACCCAAGTCGCATACAAACGGGAACAACAAGAACGCGCTCGGGCAGAACAGACGCTGAAAACATCCGTTGAATCGATGAATCGAGTGTTTGACAGTTTTGTCCCTCGTGGCTCAACCTATCAGCTTCAAATTTCCGATGACCAAGACGACGCGATCTCCGTTTCCATTCAACCGACAGTATCGAACGAAACCGCAGTCATTCTCGAGGAACTACTGGCGTTTTACGAGCAGTTTTCAGAACAGTACCAAAATCGGGTTGAGTTGAAGCGTTCGTTCGCCCGCGCCAAGATAAAGATCGCTGACATCCGACTCTTATTGGGTCAATGGCAAGCAGCTGAAGCAGCGTATTTGGATGCGATTGATTCACTGCGTTTTTTTGCAGACCGTGTCGGGGACGACCAATCGATCGTTGAGTTTGCTACGCTTTACCACCGGCTAGGTGACGCCTATCTGCAAAAACGGAAAACCAAAGATGCGATTGCCGCGTATCGGTCGGCGCTGCAATTTCTCGAATCCAAACTCGATGGCGCGACATCCGACACCGAAATCAAATTTCAAATTGCCAAATCGTGGTATCTGATAGGCAAAGCTGGAATTCCAAATGTACATGGCCCCGCACCATCGATGGATCATTTGCGTCGTGGTATTGCTTCCTGGGTCGGCAAAAAGAGACGTCGCACGGAAAGACGCGCGAACACTGAGCTCGATCGAGCGATTGAGATTTTGGATTCGATCCTTGTCGAGAATCCAGCTCACAAATTTCTCTATGCCCTTTGTTTGCGAGATCAGCCCATTTTTTACGAAGAAGGTTTGGAGCAAGCATTGCAGCTTTTGGGTGAACTGTCACAACAATGGCCGCACCAACCGGAGTACAAATTTGCCTTGGTAGATGCGTATGTGAGAATGTCCAAGCGATGTCAAACCCACGCCGATAAAATCGCACACCTCCGTACAGCTTTGATTCTGGCCAAAGAATTGGTTGACAGCCACAGCAATGTTCCAAAGTATGAACTCGCGCGAACACGAGTCGTTTTCGATTTGGTGACGGTAATGAGTCGGCCCTCTCAAAGGATGCCAATTTCTCAGGAAGCAGATTCCAAAAGTTCATTTCGTGAAAACCAACGACACATTGTGAAAGAGGCGGATGCTTTGCTTGAAGAAGCGGTCTTGGGAATTACGAACTTGGTGGAGTTGAATCCAACAAACAAAGAGTTGGCTCTATTGCTATCGCGGGCCCATGCCATTCGAACCCGAATTCAAAAAAGACATTCGCATTTTCGACACCCTCGTTCGTCGCCACCACGCTCAAATTCAGAAGATTGAGGCAGTTGCTCATGTGAAGACTACTTGACATACGAAACGTGCTGCTGCGATATTCTTGAAAACAAGATTAGGTCTTTTCTTGCCAATACCTCTTATGATTCCCTTTTTCAGTTTTGGGCAACGCCAGTTGTTGCGTGTCTTATTCGTGGGATTCGTGGTTCTTCAAACGGGGGATGCGAAATCGAACGAAAATTGGAGTACAGATACGCGTCGTTTGGTTGACGAATTTTACCTTCATCTGGACGGTTTTAGCGGAGTCAAAAACTACGAAGACGCCAAAGCGATTGGCGAGCAGATTTGTGAAATAGGAGTGAATTCGAAGTGTATTCACATCGAGGCTCGAGGCTTGGTTCGCTTAGCCTATATCGAGATTCTGTTTGGAAAATGGCGAAATAAGTGGGACGAGAAACTCGAACGAGCCCTTTCGCTCGTAGAGGGGACGGATTCCGTGGCTGAAGCAGAGTATTTAATTTACTCTGGCTATATACTTGGAAATTGGCAATCCGATTTTTTGAAAGGCCACGCAAAAATTTGTGAAGGTTTACGAATCGCTCGATTGCACCGTGCCGATGACGTAATGATCATTGGTTGTCAATTTTCCTCACAGCTGTTGAACTATCTGGACAGAAAAGAAGAGGGGCTTACTCAGGCTGTAAAAGCCGTCAAAATCGCTGAAACTTTCGGCAATTCGTGGTTGCTTAAAATGTCGATCAGCAATGTTCTTAGGAACGGCGTCAACTCTGGGAACGCAAAAAGATTCGTGCCATTAGCCAAGCGGTTGAACAAGCTAGCCGGAAAGCGATGCCACGTTGCCGAAAGTATCCTTTTCTACGCCGGAGAGTCCGATCGACAACTAGAGGTCTTTGAGAACAAGATCGAGCAGCTTCGCTCCCAAGAGCCGAAAACCCACTTGGAATGGCTGGAACTGGGAAACCAAATTTACAGCTTGTCCTCGATGTACCGTAACCGGGACAATCATGAGAAAGCAATAGAAATTTTTGGCGAATGTATCGAGTGTTACGAAAAATCAAACTGCCCGGCAAACGCACATGCGGCTCGATGTCACTTGTTGTTGATGCACGCGGCCGCCATGAATTTTGATTATGTCCATGAACATTTAGAAGATCTGTTGGAGAAATCTAAAAAGTTTAAGCGCGGGTTTTCTCCTAGCGAATTGGCGACACTCTACGCGAAAATCGGCCGCGCCGAAGATGCAGTTAAATGGACGAATCAGATCCTCGATGTGCTCGAGGCGGTCCGAGGCCGGAACGTCGACCGTGCTTTCAATGATGCTAATAATTTCTGGGATTCCGAATTGAAAACGCGAGAGTTCAAGGATGCTTTGGCGATTAAAGAACGTATTGCCCAACGGAACAACAAATGGTTTTTTGCGATCGCATTCCTTTCCATCACGACTATTTTGTTTGCGCTTTATCGGAACCATGTATTAAAAGGTGCTAATCAAGATTTAGAAAAAGAAGTGAATGACCGAACTGCCGAACTAAGACAGGCATTGGAAACGGCCGAATTAGCCGTTAAATCGAAGAGTGAATTTCTTGCTCGAGCAAATCATGAAGTCCGCAGTCCGCTCCAAGCAATCATTGGCTACAGTGAACTATTGCAGCAGTCCGACTCGTACGATGAGAAACAGAAACACGAATTTCTCAATGGATTGAGTGTTTCAGGTCAACATTTGATGAGCTTAGTCAACGACGTCATTGAGGTCACGAAAATTGAAGATGGCGTACTTCAAATCAATGAAAACCATTTCAATTTGTACGAATTGGCTGCAGATGTACGATGCATTTTAAACTCATCAGCGGAATGCAAAAACTTGTCGCTCTCGTTTGATATGGATCATTGTCAAGACGTTTGGCTTTTTGGCGACGATACGATGCTACGGCAAATATTGATTAATTTGGTATCAAACGCCATTAAGTTTACAGACGTGGGGCAAGTGAGCGTCGAAGTGTCGACGGTCCCAACTCATAACAACGGTTGCAAAGTCAACATAAAAGTTTCGGATACTGGCGCGGGCATTCCCAGGGAACTGCATGGTAATTTGTTTCAACCATTTTCAGATTTGCAAAACCGAAATGTCGGAAAAGGGCTAGGTTTATACATTACAAAGTCCTTGGTTGAGTTGTTAAACGGCCATATAAGTTTTGAGAGTTCGACATCCTCAGGCACGGTTTTTCGACTGGAAATACCGTTTTCAACATCACAAACGCAACGAGTCGCGCAGCGCAATACAATCGGTTTCCAGCAAGCAAGAGTAGTCGTCGTTGACGACAAACAAATCATGCGACAATTGATATGCGATATGTTGCTGCAATTGGGTCACGATGCACAGGGCGCGGAAACGCTGGAAACTGCTCTCGAGTTGATTGAGGAATGGCAGCCGGATTTCGTTTTGCTAGATCTAAGAATGCCCGGAGTCAGCGGTTTCGAGTTCCACGAAGCGATTCGGGCAAAATTTCCAGAAAGGCCGCAGATCATTGCGATGACGGGAGATGCGACAACGGAAATGCGCCGAAAGGCTCTGGATGTCGGCTTCGATTCATTCCTTTCAAAGCCATTCTTGAAAGCGCACCTTAAAAAGGCGCTACTACAGTCAAGTCACGTTTCCACGTAAGCGTCCACGCAATAGACCCGTCTACTTTGACGACTCAACGCACACGAATTCGCCAGTCACATCTAACACTTCTTTCGTGAGCGCGTTGACCATCCGCCCACCAACAATCTTTATTCGAAAGATGTCGTTTTCTGCTTGCAATCGCAGTAGCACGGGCTCGTTTTGTACGTCTTCCCAAATACCCGACGTTTTATCTTCGTGGACAAACGCAGTGACGCCAATGTCCTGCCCAAACAGATCCTTGAGATTGTCTGCTTCAACCATTGCGTGAAAGTAGTAAGCTGGAACTTGTCCGTTGGAGGTGTCTGTCGTACTCTTAATTTTTAAAACCGTGCCGCGCTCTGGAACTTGAATCAGCGCGACATAACCGGGATTCGGGTACATGATCGGTACATCCAATCGGATGTAATCGGGGCGCTTTTTCTTTGGCGGAGCAACTGGGACCGGGGCAACCTCTTCGACGTCAACCGGTCTTTTCTTGGGTCTTGGTGCAGGACCTATGTCTTCCTCGCAACCGGCAAGAATGGTTGCCAGCAAAATAAAAAGAACGAGGGCTCTAGCTTTCACGATTTGTTAAACCAACTACGAATGAACGTTTTGTATTCAATCAATTTACATTAATTGCGCGAAGATAATAAGAACGTTTTTGCAGAATTGGCGGTTTCCCGACGACGCGATTGCAATTTTGATGTTTCGTATTTCGGGCACAGATGAAACAATATGCCGTCATTCTTGTACCCGAATTTCTACCTAGCACGGATGCTACGAAAATTACTCGAATTCTTTGCGATTCAATCGCTCATCTGTTTTGCGTTGGTTTTGCCTGTCGAGGTATGTCATCGACTCGGCAGTCAATTGGCGTATCTATTTAACGATGTGTTCCGCTTCCGCCGTAAAGTCATCGATGAGAATATTCGCCACGTCTACCCTGAACTTGGCGCGTCGGCTCGGTGCGATATGGCACGAGAAATGTGGTTCCATTTGATCATGATGGGATTTGATATCGTCCATGCGCCGAGGAAGATCCACGATACCAATTGGCGCCAGTACGTCTACATTCGAGACATTGGTCTGATGACCAGGTATTTGATTGACTATCGACCGCTCATCGCTGTAACGGGTCATTTTGGTAATTTTGAGATGGCCGGATATGTGACCGGCTTGCTAGGCATGCCCAGCTATTCGGTGGCCCGCAAATTGGATAACCCGTTTCTGGATAAATTTATCAACGCTTTCCGCGAACGCAACGGGCAGTTTATAATTGATAAAGACGGTAGCGCAGGCGAAATCCAAACGGTTCTTGATGGGGGAGCAATCCTTACCATTCTGGGCGATCAACATGCTGGGGCGAAAGGTTGTTGGATTGATTTCTTAGGTCGACCCGCGTCATGTCACAAAGCCGTCGCGCTTTTTTCGTTGGGCGCCGCTGCTCCGATGATGGTCAGCTATTGTCGCCACGTAGAAAAGCCCTTACATTTTGAAATTGGGTGCACAGGAATCGCCGACCCAATGAACATGAGCGAAGAACTCCATGATGTTCGCTCGTTGACACAGTGGTACAACGATCGCATGGCCGATGCGATTCAGATCGATCCGCCTCAGTTTTGGTGGGTGCACCGAAGATGGAAAGAAAAACCGAACAAAACGAAACGCGGTGCCAAGCAATCTTTGCTCGAGGCAGCTTGATGCCGTTGCGTTCCGCATCGCGGCAAAACTATTTCCTTGATGATTCGGGTACAATTTCGTCTTCACGCAAACCAGCACGTTCGGCGGCGTCTTCCAAAAAATAATTTAGGTCTTCTTGGTCTTCGTGATGCAAAACATCGTAGGCATGTGCGGCGCTACGGGCGTGATAAAGCTGTTCAGCAAAGTTGACATCACGGGTGATCGCCGAAGCAAAAGCCGCCAAGACTTCCAAGTGTCGATCACGTTCTTTCTCAGGAGTCGCCAGTAGCAAAACGGCATGAATTAGCCTCCCATCGGGAGCGTTCAAGTCAATTCCTTTGTTACTTAGCCCCAGAACACCGCGGACTTCGTCACCCCCATCCAGAATGGCATGTGGAATCATCAAGCCCTGACCTAAACAAGTGGTTTCTTGGGCGTCCCGTTCCAGTACTTGTTTCAAAAACGACTCTTGATCAATCTCCATGCTGTACGTTGCAAACAGTTGATTTGATAGCGTGCGGATCACTTCTTCGTGTGATTCTCCATTGAGTCCCACCACGATGCGATGTTCCTGCAAAAAATCCAACAGTTGTGGCCGATCCTTATGGTCTTCGCCGGCGCGAATCAGAGCGAATCGAGCGGCACTGGGGCCAAGCAGTTGATTGATTGCCAACGCGGACAAACCGACCGTTGTAATAACCGATTGCATTGCCTCCAAATGAGGCGCCGATTGGACGAGCAAGATGAGGCCGACGGCAACACCGCCATGCGGCAACAAGGCGATGCCTAAAAAGTTTCGCACGGTATGCGTCATTCCAGCTAAGCTCATCGCGGTGAACGCGCTCAGATACTTGCTAACAAATCTTGCGCCAAAATACAAAATGACCAATCCGGCCGCCGTTGGAACTAAGCTAAAATCGAGTCGCATGCCGGCCAAAGTAAAAAACAATGCAAACAGCACGCCACCGATAGAGTTCAAATAGGCTTCGGTCGAACGCACGATGTCGTGGCGAATGTTCGTCACGGCGATACCTGCAAATGTGCATGCCAAAATGCCGCCGGATGTTCCAAATGCTGATGCCGCGCCCCATGCGCCTAAGATCACGGCAACCATTGTCGGGCCGACAAACGCTGGGCTGACAACGTATCGAACCAGTGCCAAGGCAATCAAGGCGCACAAAAAACCAATTGCAAATGTCAACAAAAACTGTGAACCAACGCCAAGAAAAGCGTCAACCAGGTTGCCTTCCGATGCCATCGCCGTCGAGGCAAAAACGAAAACCCCGACGGCCACCATATCGATGAGCCCGATGGCCGCGATCAAGGTTTTAGTAAGCGTGCCTCGTGCGCGGGCCTCTTGTACAACCAGCACCGTTGTACCGGGTGCGCCGGCGACTGCGATCACGCCAAACAACAACGCGGTTTTCCAATCCATTTCACCGAGAAATGGACCGATTAATAACATCAATACAGTTACCAAGCCGGGAGTAATGATCGCTTCGCAAAGCAACAGAAAACTAATCCGCTTGCTCGTATTTCGCAAACTCGAAAAATACAAAGTCGCCCCGACAGTGAAGGCAATAAAACCCAAAACGAAATTCATCAAAGGTGTGAAATCGTTCAATGTCGCCTTGTCTGAATAATCCATGCCTGGCAAGGCAAAAGCCCGCAATATGATTCCAGTCGCAATCCAACCGGTGACTTTGGGCATCCTGAAGTAGGCAAAAATTTCTCCGCCTACGATTCCAGCCGTCAAAACGGTGGCCAGATTGAACAAAGGGTCGTCAAAATGTAAATTTTCCAGAATACTCAGGGGAGGCTCCAACTCTAATGCGGGCTTTCGACATCAGCCGGAATCGTTACAAATATTGTGTAAATCATCAAGCCGCCATATAAAAAACTGAGATATTGCCGACGACGGTCCTCAGCCGATACTACACCGAACCGCTACAACAACTTCGTTCATGCATAAGATTCAATGCGTCAGCCTACCCCGTTCGGGGCACAATTTGTTGGTCTCGCATTTGCAGAAGTATTTTGCCAGTCATCGTATTTGCGTACCAAATCCTAGACGCAATCGTTCGATCTTTGGACGAAATCTGGCGAAACTCGAACAGGATTCACTCGTTGGCGATGCAGAATTTCATTATTGTGAGTACTACTATTCTTGTCGTCAGCATCCTTGTGATAACCCTGGCAACAAGTTTCAAAAATCCCACGATTTTGATTTGAGTTTGCCCGTTTTGTCGCAACAAAAATATGTCGTTCAGTTTCGCAAACCATTGGGCCTTTTGATTTCTTGGTTCGAAATGCGTTTGCCACGCAAACGAGAAGTCGATTCGCCAGACGGATTCATTGCCTTCGTAAATCGTAATTCGGCTTACGTCGACGGTTTCCGCAAAAAATGGATTGAAAGTCACTTGCCGAACCGCCTGCTCGTTGATTATGACGAATATTTGCGAGATCCAACCCATTGGTTGGGCCAGGTTGTTCGTTGCTTTGTAGAAGATCAAGCTGTGGAGGTTGACCGAATTCACGATATCGTAAAAGACGTTCGGCCGCCCAAAGACAACTCACAGTTCCGATACTTCGAGGCAGTCTCGGATCTCAAGCTTGACCATCCGTTAATGGAATTGTGAATGTGACGCGGACTTTCGCGACGATTATTCCTCAAGGTTTGGATACTTTGCAACGATTAACTTTTCTGCAGTTGTTTTTTGAATGCGTTGCTGTGAGGTGGGTTTATGTTGTTCTTTTGTTTAAGCCAACCATGGTTGCGATACCAAGCGATCGTTTCGCGGAGCCGCTCTTGTAACGGCCGAGGTTCAAAACCAAGACTCAGTAATTTTGTTGAATCGCAATGCCAGGCGCCAGCTGTTGCCTCACGCGCTTTGTCCATACTCATGATGTAGGATTGCCTTCGGATTCTCGAAACAAGTTCGTAAACTGCACCTACCGCCCAAATCGTCATATTCAAATTGTAAATCGGAACCACTTTTCTGACGCCAAGCAAGCGTCCGATTTGTCGCCCCAATTCGGCAAACGTCCATTCTTCACGCCCACTTACAAAATAGGACCCTGTCGCCAAATCCTGCTTGAGCCGCGCGCCACGACCCCCGACGACCGCCACTGCCTTGGCCAAATCACCTGCGTGGACGACTGAAAATATTCGATCTTGCCAGGAAGGGACAATGATGAAGCCCATGGCAGCGCCTTTAAAAATTTCAAATCCGTCTTTGTCGCCTTCCCCCAATACGATACCCGGCCGAAGGATCGAAATGGGAACCTGGTCAGCCCACTTCAACAAGGCATTTTCGGCGGCCAGTTTCGATTTTCCGTAATTGGATACCGGGCGCATTTCGTCCGTTTCCGTTCGTCCCGCTTGAGAAATTTTGGGGCCAGCTGCGGCCAAAGAAGAAACGTATACGACAATCGGTGGCGTTTGTTGAGCTGCACAGGCTTGGGCGACATTCGCCGTCCCGATGGCATTGACTCGGTAGAAATCACGCTCGCGAAATGATTTCGTTAGACCCGCCAAATGGACGACGACATCGTACCCTCTTACAGCTTGCGTTAGACGGTTGACGTCCATCAGATCGGACACAACGATTCTGGGCTCGAATCGTCGCAAGGGTTCCACGTTCGAAGATGGTCTTACCAAGCAAGTCACATCATGCCCTGCTTGCGTGAATTCTTTAACAACATGCTGGCCGATAAAACCGGTTGCACCCGTTATCAATAGCTTCCACATTTCCGAAGAATAGAATTAGAACTATCTATCAATTAGTTCGCTCTTCAAGTTCTTACAATCCAAGGCCAACCATGCGTCGAGCCGTATCGCAATTCAAGCACTCTTGAACGAACTAATCAGCCAAAAGCTGACGCCCAGGCTTTTTCATTTGCCGTCTCGCCCAATTGTAGCACCAACTCCACCAATTGCGAAACTTCAAGGGATCGCAAGTTACTGTCCTGTCGGCCAGCCCTGGACAGACCACGAAACAACGGCTCAATTCCCGTCGGATTTGGCCTTGGCCTTGATATTGATTGCGTACAATCGGTTCCGATCGGACAGATACATGAGATCGCCGGCAATTGTGGGCGTGCTATAAATTGAAGAATAATTAACCGTATCGATCTCTTTCAAGACCTGTGGTTCTTTTCCGCCCTCTTTCAAAATCGTCAATTTACCATCTTCATTGCCAATGAGAACTTTGCCATCAACCACCAGCGTCGAGCCCCAGATCCCGGACAACAAGTCGTGCGGTTCTTTCCAACGGCGTTTCCCCGACTTTAAATCGACCGCGTGGATGAAGCCACTCAAATCGGCGGCGTAAACCACTCCGCTGGATACGGAAACGGTCGACATTGTTCGGCGAAATATGTTCTCTCCTTCGGCATCGACCCCGCCGTAATGCCATATTGCCCCGGAATTGGGATTGGGTTTGCCAGGCTGGTTGATTTTGCCAAGTTCCGGACTGATATCGCCTTTCTTGGTCGCGTCGATACGCCAAAGATGTCCTGTTCCTTCGCCGTGCTCTGGGTCTTGGCCGACCGCGAGCAGGACGCTGTTGTCGTAAAATACTGGAGTCGCAATGATTGCGTTTCGAGTTCCGGCACCACCTAATTCCCATTTGGTCTCTTTAGGATTCAAATCGAACTTCCAGATGATTTCGCCTTTCTCATTAAACGCATATAGCCATCCGTCACCGCCCGGCATGTAAATTTGAGGTTTGCCTTCAACCACGCCAATCGCAGGAGACCCCCACTGGCCGTGCAGGATCGTGTCAAACGGTTCGTTGTTTTCCCAAACCAATTTGCCGGTTTTCTTATTCACCGCGATAAAGCAGGGCGCACGGGGAGAAGGAACGTCTAAGTGCGCTTCGTCCACTCCGTTAGAAGTGACAATATAAATGATATCGCCGTAAATGACGGGTGAGCTGGTTGCCAAGTTATGCGGGAATACTCCCAGTTCCTGAAACATATCCAAGCTCCAAACAATGTCCGCATCTTGGTTTTCTGAATCGGTCTCTTTTTTGAACTCGCCGTCGTTTTCACCATCGTTAAAGCCTTCAACATCCAAGCACATCAACTCGCAACGGTTAGTGACGACCCACATACGGTCGCCTTCGATAACTGGGGTGCTGCAAATTCCTTGCAACGGCCAATCATTAACACGTCCCGTAGGTAATTTGTCACGAGTCAATTGCCATAGAAACTGACCGGATTTGGCGTCGAAACAAAGTAAAATGCCTTTGTCACCCTTATGTTTTGGCCGGTACTCCGCGCCATTGTTGGTGCCGACCCAAACTTTACCACCTGACACAACCGGGTTGCCATAAGTCTGCGATCCCAATTGGGCAGACCAAACGACATTCTTTTTCTTCCGCAAATCAAAATCGAACACGACATTTTTTTCGTTCGAAACCATGTTCCGATTGATGGTGCCACCCCACATCGACCAATCTTTGATCTCGAATTTTTCGGCAGCGTTTAACGCCGTGAACGTCGCGTCCGTTTCGTTTTGCGCGGGAACGCTCGCGGTGAAGAAGAACAGTAACAAGAACGTATTTGCGAATAAGAGTTTCATGTTGGTGGCCATAAATTTCAGTCTGGTTGGTTTCGTAATGGATTAATCAAAGGTGACAATGACATTGTCAAACATGCAATCGGTCGTCGCGTATGTGTAAAGTCCAGGGCTGCCACTGATGTTGGGATGAGGATCCTTGGCGACAATTGTCCAGTCCGCAGGTTCATCTTCGCCGGTTTTCCAGATTTTACCAAAGACTTGGGCTTCCGTTTCGGTCGTCTGTACTTTCATTTTCATGGTGTACCAAACATCGGGATCACTGCGAAATCGTTCTTCCACTGCCATGCGAAGATGCGGCGCCCAACTTTGGATTCGCAATCGCCCTTTGTTGCCTTTTAAAATGAAGTTATAACGGTTGGCTACCAAGCCAATATCAGGAAGCTGGCGACGTTGTTCTTTCATCATCACATCGGCCTGAATCGTGTAATTGGACATATCCGGTGTTCCAAGCCACACGGTATGACTGGGGCGCCCCTTCGTATTGCCAATCCCCGATGCCATCATCACAGTGTTTCCATCCATTTTGATGGGCTTCAATTTGGCAAAAGCTCGAATCCAATTGTTTGGTACTTGAACACCGGAAAACTGCTCGAAATCCCACTTCCAGGTATTTGCTGAGTCGAACATCCGCACTCTTGCGTTAGCCGATAGCTCACCGATATTCACTGTGACCGTGCCCGCCATGTGACTGCCGACGTTCGGCGCCTTCAGTGTACTCCCAGATATTTCAAGTCCTTCTAGGCCTTGACCCGGCTTCAACATGATCGGCATTTTCTTGACGAACCGGCCGTCTTTATCGAAACCGAACGCTTCATATTGGATCGTTTCGCCGGGCTGGATCACAGATTCAAATGGCCGCAATTGAATGTGCCGCACACTGGTTTCTGCTTCGGGTTCGACCAAATCGGGGATGCTAACTTCCTGTGTTTTTGCATCCGATGTACCCAAACAAATGGTGCGGTCACGTGTCACCAATACGATCCTGCCGTTGGAAATAGCGGGCGAGGCATAAATTTCGTCGTCTCCGCCGTCCTTGCCCATCAATTTAACCATTGACAAGGTTTCACATTTTTCGCGACTCGGTTTCAAAACGTGGATGTGGCCGTTAACCTCCATTACATATAGTTTGCCATCGGCCCAAACCGGCGCCCCTTTACCGACGGTCCCTAAATTGTGCTCCCACAATTTGTCGCCTTTTTTTGAATCGAACGCGAACAAGTTTCCAGTATCTGTAACGACGTAAAGGATTCCATCTTTGACCAACAGCGCCGAGTATCCAGCCTTGATGCCGTCAACGCGCCAAACGTGGTTCGTTTCAGTGATATCGCCCGTGCCCGATGCGTCGATACATTGCACGCGACCAAATTCTTGGTTGTCTACATTGTCTTCACCGTGCGAGATATAAACGTAGTTCCCGTCGATCGCAGGCGTACAATTCAGAGCGTTCAAGGACATCCGGAATTGCCAAACACGTTTTCCGGTACGCGCATTAATACCATATATGTGGCCATCGGAGTTTCCACCAACAAGCATCCGTGTGCCGTTGATAACCGTCACGATCGGACAAGAGTAATTGGTCGACTTGGGGCGTTCGCCTGGAGCGGACACCCACTGCAAATCCCCAGTCCGTTTGTCGAACGCATAATAATAGTGCTTTGGCGCGGGCCCCTTGGTGTCTCCCCAATTGGCCGCCAAAAAACTGACAATCACACGGTCCTCGTCGACAATCGGAGTTTGTGTCCTGCCACCATAGCCCGAAATCTTGCCGAATTGTTCCAGTAGTGACTTTTCCCAAACTAATTTGCCATCTTCAGAATAGCATCGAAACGTACCGCAAACGCTATGAACATAAACTTGTTTGGTTTCCGGGTCAGCGACCATCGAAGCCCAGCCGACTCGAGGTGCCGGAATATCCGTTTGAAACACGTTGAATTCATCGCGCCATAAAATGTCGCCAGTTTTTGCGTCCCAGCAAACCACTTGTTCACGCAAGTGAATTTTTTCCTCTTCGTCGTTGAAATCGTGGTGTGTTCGGCAATTGATATAAACGCGATCGTTCATGATCACGGGTGTCGAACGTCCACCAATATCGGATTTCCAAAGAACATTGGTGCCGTCCTCAAACGACCACGAATCGACAAGTCCTGTTTCACGGGATACGCCACTTTGTTCCGGGCCGCGCCAGTGCGCCCAATCTTCGGCTACGGCCGTGCAAGCCACGCAGCCAACACCCACGGCAACAAAAAAATAAATAACTGAATTCTTAATCATGTTTTAAAACCCGAAGACAATAAATCCTGGTTGTTGCACACTCTTGTTTCTGTCCAATAATGTAGTTGAATCTGGGAAAACAGACTACCTTGCCCCAGCCAAATAATCATACCTTCAAGAAGCATGATTCGTTCCAGCTTTTGCCTTCAACCAATTCATTGAAGTTTTCGTTTCTCAATACGGATCAGCCTATAACCAGTTCGAACCATGCCGAATCCAAAATTTCCACAAACCAGAATGAGAAGAAATCGTCAATTCCCTTGGCTGAGGCAGATGGTCTCGGAACACGTGTTATCGGCCAAAGATCTGATTTGGCCCGTTTTCGTTACCGAAGGCCACCAGGCCCGTTCGCAAGTGGAGTCGATGCCCGGAGTCGAAAGGTTTTCCGTTGACATTCTTGTAACCGAAATCACAAAAGCCGCCCAACTCGGCATTCCCGCGATCGCACTATTTCCCGAAACCGACCCAAACAAGAAGACGGTCGATGCGGAAGAGGCAGTCAATCCGGACAACTTGATTTGCAGAGCGATACGCGAGATCAAGCAAGCGAATCTCGACATTGGCATTGTTTGCGACGTTGCGCTCGATCCATATACTTCGCACGGGCATGATGGCTTGCTGTGCGAAGGAAAAGTCGTCAATGATGCTTCGGTCGAACTGCTGTGCCGGCAAGCCGTTGTGCAAGCAGCAGCCGGAGCCGACATCATCGCTCCTTCGGACATGATGGACGGACGAGTGGGAGCGATTCGAAACGCGCTGGACAATGCCGGGTTCCACGATGTAACCATCATGGCGTATTCAGCCAAGTACGCTTCCGCATTCTATGGTCCTTTTCGAGACGCCATTGGTTCGCAGACGACTTTAGCGGGGGGGCACAAAAAAACATATCAAATGGATCCGGCAAACAGCGAAGAAGCGATCCGTGAAGTCGGACTCGACATCAACGAAGGAGCAGACATGGTCATGGTCAAGCCAGGAATGCCCTACCTCGATATCATTCAGCGCGTCAAAAGTTCATTTGGCGTACCGACGTTTGCTTATCAAGTCAGCGGCGAATACGCGATGCTTGCAGGAGCAGCGAACCAAGGATGGCTCGATCGTGAAAAAATCGTTCTCGAGTCGCTATTGGCATTTAAGCGAGCGGGGTGCGATGGGATTTTGACGTACTTCGCGGTCGAAGCAGCAGAATATCTGCGGCAAATGGAACCGTGAAACAGAGCGCCACAAACAAAAATTATTTTTTACCGAAACGGATAATAAACACCGTCCCGATCAATCCCGCAATTACAAGCAACGCCAACATCCATGGTCGAGAATTCGCCAAACTCAACAACCCATAACTGATGCCGATGCTGATCCACATCATCAAAATGGAAGTCGCCTTGGCCCGCGGCGATAACTCGCGAGTCCCGTCTAAATAATGCAGGTACTTGGCGAAAAATTTATTGCGTACTAAGCGAGCCTCTAAGGCAGGATTACTTTTGGTTAGCAACACGGATGCCAGTAACAACGGGCCCACAGTGGGAATCCCTGGCATGAACACACCAATCGCCGCCACAGCCACAAAGAACACGCCCAGCAGCGCGAGCAATACACGCTTCAGGGCCAGGCCTGGCTTGGTCGATGTGTCGTCCACCGCTTGGGTATGTAATTCCGTATTTACTTGCAAACCAATCCCCGCCTTGTTGGACTAGACCCAAATATCCGACGTGCAATCTCCACCGGGAAACCGAATTTCATGGGCCCGAGCTGGACCACCCGGCTCCGCACCGAAGTCGACCATAAAATCTTCATTCAACGTCATGCCGCCGTTTTCCGTATCACAATCCACTTGCACCAAATAACAGCCGTTTTTCGCCATGTCCGGATAAAACTGGTTGTCCCATGGACTATATAGCGAATTGGTCAAGTACAGCCGCTTGCCATCTAAACTTAACTGCAGCATCTGCGGGCCACCTTCAAGTTTCTTGCCGTTCATCTGTTTGGATTTACCGATGACTCCGCCAAGCCAAAGCTGTCCCGTAAGTTTCGGTTTCGATGGATCGCTTACATCGTATTGCCGCAAATCACCATGCAGCCAGTTTGAAAAGTACAAGTACTTATCGTCCATGGAAAGGACGAGGTCGGTAATTAAACCCGGCACTGGAAATGGCCATCCATCCGTTTCAACAGGATCAACCGAAATTACCTTTTCAACTTCCCAACGATCGCCCTTTTTGAACCAATGCCACATGGTGCTACTCAGTGCAGCACCCACAAATCCGTGCACACTGTCCGGGTCATGGTGGAATCGAACTTCAAGCGGGATCATTCCCGTTTCGCCCAAGTCGACGGACTGTTTGATTGTTCGCTCTTGCCAATTCCAAAAGTGAAGTTGGCGCCCGTATTTACCCGCGGCGACGTCCTTAGGATTGAACCCTTTGGAGACGGTATTGGGGGCACCCCACTCGCTGGATATCATTACGTTGTGACGTGGTTGATACCAGTAGTCGTAATTAAACTTCATTCCCGTATTGTCTTTTTCCCAACGCCCTTTGACATTGAAGTCTTCGTCAAGTAATAAGAATCCACCAGGCCCATTGCCATCTGCCTTTCCCAGCATGGATATCATGATGTTACCGTCTGCTAAACAATGGACAGTGTGAGGCGCGGACAAGTCGGTCTTGTCAGCGATCTCCTTGGCCTCAATGACTTTGTGCATTTTCGGTTGACGTTCGTCTTCAGTATCGACGATGTGAATTCGACCAGAACCAATTCCTGGAAGAACAATGAATCGACGGTGCTTGCCGTCTTCGCCGTGACAACTGCTGCACGCATTCCATCCAAAATGATGAAGTTCATCGCCAATATTTGGCATTGGCAAACGGTTGATGACTTTTCCGTATGACGAAGATTTTGGATCGACGTCAACGGTCGCCAGATAGTCAGGTTTTTTCACATCCGTACCAGCATAAATGGCGGGTATGTAGGCTATCGTCTCGCGAGGTGCTTTCATCGCTTCCCCCGGACTTGCGTATGTGCGATCACAACAGGCAAGCTTCTTTTCATCGTCATCGGCCATGACCGGTGAAGATAACATCGCGCCTGCAGCCGCTGATGCTGCGACAGAGGTCTTTAGAAAGTCACGTCGTTTCATATCCACTCCTCAATCCATAGTTTCCAGGAACTTCCGCATTTTAATGCATAAATCGACGGCACGCCAAGCATAGAAAAAAGAGCGAGATTTCACCACTTACAGCGGCGCTTGAGCCTCCGACGATTTCGTTTTGCGGTCTACAAGTTTTGCGATCATCCCCAACACAACACCTATCAAAATGCCGCGCTCCACCCGTGGCGCCGTCGCCAAGGTAGCAATCATCGTCGTGATTGACAAAATTCCGTGAAGTCGTTTCCGTTTCAAAAGGTCGTATATAGCTCCGAGTTGCACCAGGCGCAACACCGCCATAATGATGATGGCACCCACCGTCGCTTTGGGAAGATCGGACAAAAAAGGAGTGAGCTGCAAGGCCAACAGCATGATCCCGCCAGTTATTAATCCGCTCCATGCCGTTTCCGCTCCGGCGAACTTGTTGATGGTCGATCGAGACAAGGAACCGCCCACTGGGTAACCGCCGATCAAGCCCGATACCATGTTAGCCAAGCCACCTCCGCACAATTCACGACTCGGATTCCATTTCATTTGCTCCTGTTCCATTAAAGTCAATGAAATAGAAGCGGGTTCAGCAAATCCTACCAGCGCGATGATTATGCCAGGTATCAACAACACGCCCAACTGCTGCCAAGGCAGATCAAGGCGCAGCGACACAAACCGGCCATCCAAATCACCGACCACCTCGCCGTCATAACCTGACAGTTTGCTAAACAAGATCGCAGCGATAACGGCGACAAGAATGGCTGGAAACAATTTGTGAATCTTGCGCGTAAAGTGTACCACTAGCGCTGTGCCAATCGCCGTTCCGATGGCCCAAACTGACCAATCCAAACTCGAGACCGAGCGAATGGCGCGGATCAGGACATTCACGTCTTTGTGATTCGTGCCTAACGCAGCGCCGAGCTGGGACGAAATGATCAGAACGGCGGCCGCCGTCGTAAAACCCAATACGACGGGGCGACTGAGAAGTCTCGTATATCCTCCTAAACGAAACAATCCCATCAGAAGTCGACAAGCACCTACAATAAATGCCAACAACGAGGCCGCTCCGATGAGTTGCGCCTCACTCAAACTCTCGCAACCCGGTGGCTGGACCGATTGCAAAGCACCAAGCGTCAACAAGCTCGTCAACGCAACCGGCCCAGTTTGCAACCAGGGGCACGAAACTAACGGGGCCGCAAAAATCAACGGTAGAGTTGCCGCAAACAACCCGACTTGGGGCGGTAATCCTGCAATGGTCGCATACGCAATCGATTGCGGCACAAGTACCAGCGCTACAGATAGCCCGCCGACAAAATCTCCCCCTGTCGGAACCGTGCGAATCAAATATGGAGGCTCTCGCCGCTGGGCCTTTGATTCCAAATTATGTTTTCCTAGAATTCACAATTGCCGCTGGTCGGATAACGATCGCCGATTGCGATCTATCTTAGTCGGGCAGATATCTACCGTCCGCCCCGAGTTTCCGCAGCGCGCCAAATAACCCGCAAACCCATTGTCGGCCGCAGGAAATCTCAAACCCAATGCACGGCAAGCTACCATACTCGAGCGCTCGCCAAACAATGGACGAGTGGGTCACCTGGAAGAAGAATCACGTGAAGCGATCTCAAAACGAACCAACTCGTCGACAACCGACTTTAGGTGGGACGAAGGGATAGCAAATGAAGAAGCCCTTGTTTCTCTTGCAATATTGATTCCCAATACATTTCCTTGCAAGTCGCAAATAGGTCCGCCGCATTGTTCCGGAAACAATGGGCTGTCATGCTGAAACACGACCGGAAAACCAGAATCCCGTTCGCTTGGAATCGCGCCTAGACGGCTCATCATCTTAAAACGAGCCGCTCGCTCGCCGGTTAACTTGCGCCCGGCCAGTTTTGCCGTGGTAACCCCGGATTGACCGCCTCGTAAATACTCAATTTTAATTTTGTCGCCGGCCCGTCGTTTGCGGATTTCATCGGCCAATTGATACGCTTCAGCCATCGTCTTACCATCGATCGCCGTAATCACATCACCCAACTGCAACCCGGCAGCAAACGCGGCAGTATCCGATTCAATTTGTTCGTGAATTTGGACACCCCCTGAAACCGTACGTGGCGCAACCCCCAAAAAGCCTTGGTTTTCACCGACGGTCGACCGAGAAACGACGCTATAGGAACCAACGGAAATCACTTGTCCGTTGTCATCGGGCGTGACCACAAACGCGCCGTTTCGCGGTTGAGCTGTCGAAAATAGTACTGGCCGCAGACCTGTTGCCGGAATTTTTAGTAGCGCGAGATCATTTTCTGGATTGATTTTTACGATAGACGCCTCATAAGTTCGTCGATCACTTAACGTCACAAACAATTGAATTTGATTTTCGACTTCGCTGGCTTTGGTGACGACAAGGCCGTTGGCTCCAACGATGGTGCCGATAGCAAGTTGCTGATCGCCGTCGGTAACCTGAACGGTACTTTGATAGACCTTTGCAATCGCGGGTCGCAAATTTCTTCTCAGCGTTCTTGATTGGCGCTCAAACTGTCGTGCTGGTCGATTTCTTAAACTCGGCAACTCAAAACGCAATTCAATATTGCCATCGAGATCGTCGGGGTCGATATCATTGATGTCAAACGGGTTGACCGGGTTTTCTCGAAATAATCGAAACTCTCTGGGAGTCAATTCGACGACTGGCGTACCATTGTCAATCGCCATTTGAAATTTGGTTCGCAAACTGCCTTCGAGTTCCCTAACCATGGTTTCAAATTTTTCGCGAACTTCGCGACTTAACTCTTGGCCCCAACCTTGCACCGGGAGTGTACAGTAAAAAAGCAATGCCAGGATTGCGTTTACCACCAAAAGTTTCCGATTCATGCTCACTCCGAAATAGAATAGCGCTACACCTATATTTTAGCATACAAGCTATGCAGAATTGGCCGATCGCGAGGCTAGAATTGATCCAAAACCAATTCGACTTTGAAATAGTAGCCGCCACGCAAAATTTCGACGGTGTGACTCGTTCCCGGTCGTTTGGTTTTAACTTGAGCAATCAAGTCTGCCGCGTTTTCAACTAATTTTCCATCAAATTTTGTAATAACATCGCCCGTTCTTATCCCTGCCCGTGCGGCGGGACTGTCCGGATGGACTTGTTTTACCAACGCATTGACCGCTTCACGGTCCACGACAACGCCCATTTTGGCTCGTTTTATATTTCGACTTTTCTTCTTTCTAGATGACAAATCTGGAAGTTCGCCCCAGACATTTCCGGCAATCATCCGCGTCCAATGCGTGCGAAATGTCGAAATGCGAACATGGCGGTTTTCCGCAATCGAATCGCCGATCGAACTGTGTATTCCAATGACCTTGCCTTCGATATCAAACAATGGCCCGCCAGAATCACCACCAATCAAAACGGCGTCGGTGATCAACTGATGGTCTCGGCGACCCAATAACCGGCCAGTGCGCACTGGTGGTTTTCTTGCCAGATCGTATCCGCCTGAGTGACCCATGGTGATCACCCAGTCTCCCAGTTCGGGTTCTAATTCCGCCAATTCGACGAACGGGTATGGGCCGGGATCGACGATCTTTAACATGCCCGCATCAACGTTCAAATTTTTTCCCAGAGCTTCTGCTTTGGCAACGCGGCCATCGGGAAAGATCACCTCATAGCCTTTTTTATAAGGACTCGCCATAACGTGGCCTGCGGTCAATACAAGTCCGTCAGAACTGACAATCACTCCAGACCCGTAGCCTTGACGATCTGTAACGGCAACAACCGCGGGCATGACTCGTTCAACCGAACTCTGAATTTTCTTTTCCAACGCCACTAAGTCTTCAAGTGTTTCTTCAGCACCGACCGTCGCGGCAAGGAATGATCCGTTTACGAAAATCAAAACCGCCGGTATCCATAGCAATGACAAGAATGTTTTGACCATGTTCGACATTGAATTCCTATCGATTGAAGAAAAAGTTTTTATGAAATCGGCAACCACGACCACGGCAGGTATCATGCTTCCGTCTATGTATTCGAGCGGATAACCGAATCCAACCAGAAAAAAAGTGCTGTCTGAGATATTTATCACGATCTGCACATTGAAATTTTACCGGTCTAATCCGAAAACGGCCAATTTATTGAGTCATGTTGCAAGTCCTTAATGTGGCAATGCTTACGTAAAAATGCACAAAGTTGGTCGGCTTCCGATCGTTTTCCTTCCAATTGCCTAATGATCACAACCGGATGATCTACGCGGTGACGATAAAATTGTTTGGATCGACTTTGCTAGACAATTTCAAGAATCTGCAGCTGATATCCTCAACGTCTAGATACTTATTCACGGTATCGATGGGGCCTAGGACTGTTGCCACGGTCCATAGCAATAGCAAACTTAGATTGAGCATTGGATGAATACTCTCAAAAACGAACTGGACTCCCCTAACCGAAAACTGGGTTCCGGCTGGCTCAGCGGCATTCTAGCTGTTTTTCTATCGGCGATTGGATTGGGGGCCGTTCTTTGTGTTTGCTATCCAAACTTGTTGACGGTTGCCGATTCGCGTGAATATTACAATATGACGGTGATCCGACTGTTGATACACATCGTGCTAATTACGGCGTTTTGCCTCGGAATGGTTAGCGTTGTTTTGCGTGAACAAAAAGTGCTGGGCTTTGCCGCACTTACGCTGGTGATGGTCGCGAGTTTGATGGGAGGTTCGCAAGCCACCGCGCGCACCGAAATGGAAAGCGACGTTTATCTGGGACTCGATTTCTTTATCCTGAACTTGATTTTTTTGGGCGCCGTTTTTATTCCAATTGAGCGCCTATTCAAAAAGAATGATCAAGCGATCTTGCGTTACGAATGGCGCGAGGACTTGCTGTACTTTTTTGTTAGTACATTGTTCGTTCAAGCGCTTACTTTTCTGTCGCTGGCGCCGTCGTTAGCAATCCTGGCGACGACTTCCTGGGCGACAGGTATTCGAGATGCGATTGCCAGCCAGCCCATCGTTCTACAGTTTGTCGAGATCATGTTTTTGACAGATCTGGTTCAATATTGGGTCCATCGCGTATTTCACAAACATGCGAAGCTATGGAAATTTCATGCCGTTCATCATTCCGCGCAGGCAATGGACTGGCTGGCGGGGTCGCGGATGCACGTGTTGGAAGTGATCGTGCTGAGGTCCTTCACCACATTGCCAATGTACGTGATGGGTTTTGCGGAAGCCCCGTTGTACGCGTATATCTTTTTTGTCTACATTTTGTCCGTGTTTATCCACTCCAACATCGATCTGCCGTTTGGCTTTTTAAAATATGTTATTGCTACGCCACGATTTCATCATTGGCACCATGGCGTAGAAAAGGAGGCGATTGACGTCAATTTCGCGATTCACTTCCCAATTATCGATTGGATGTTTGGGACTTTTCACATGCCGGAGGATCGTTGGCCAGAAGGCTACGGCATCGCGGGTCACCCTGTTCCCAAGGGGTTTGTCAATCAACTGATGTATCCGTTTCAAACCGACCTACAAGACGAAGGCGAAACTTAGGCATCCACACGATGTCGTGTTACTTGATCCGCTTGATAATGTGCCAACCATACTGGCTCTTGTCGGGATCATATTCGGCCAACCCATATTCGCCAACTTCCAAAGGAAATCCGACGTCCCCAAATGCGGCAACCATTTGTGCTCTTGGAAAAACAAAGTCGGCCGGGTTCGGGGCAGTCATTTTCCCGCCTAGCCCATAGTTCACCATGTTGTAAACGCCCGGGTGGGAATCGTTCGTATACTCTTTGACCAACGCGTCAAAGTCGGCTCCCGATTTTGCTTTTTGTAATAGCGAATTCGCTAATTTAGCCGCTTGCTCTTTGGATCGCGTAATGTTTTTACCCGGTACTGAACCCTTGAATCCGATCAACAAATGTTGCACCGTGATGGCATCAGGCTGGTCAAGCCCCAATACGTCAATGCCTTGTTTAAATACGATGTCCGTCGGAATACCCGCTCGGTTGACTCGTTCTAGATCAGCTTTCAAGAGTTCCCCGACAAAGCCCTTATCATCCAAGAACTGGCGGGCGGCTTGATAATCGCCCTCGCCTTGCAGTTCCAAGAGTTTTTGGCTTAACTCCGTCATCGCCAGTTTTAGTTTGTCGATGTTAACACGGTATCGTCCCGATTCTTCGCGGGTAAAAGCACCAAGATCTCTAAAAAAGTTAAACCGAATCATATTGGCTTTGCCATGTGCACTAGAAGCACCGAAACGAACCGATCGAAATATTCCGGCCATGAAAGTCACGTAATAGTCTTCCAGAGAACCTGCCTTCAATTCGCCGGTTTCAAGTAAACGAGTAACCATGTACAAACCCAAGATATCGGCTTTGCCTTCTTCCAAAGCACTGGCGGCTTCGCGCAAAGCTTCTCGAACCCGCCCTTTTCCAGTAATCGTATTCTTAATGCCCAAACCATGCGCGACCTCATGAAACATTGTGTTGGAGAAGAATGCATTAAATGTGATGTGTTTTCGTTGTTCTGGTACGATCAACAAGTCGGCGATCGGTACCAGAATTTTATCGAACTTGGCTCGCATGCTATTCTTTAATTGCAAACGCCGCGATCCTTTCTTCAATTGCACTTCTTCATCATTGGGCAAATTAATGGCGATGGTCTTCGAGCCGGCGTTACAATCGCCAGCGTAGTAGATCACATCGTAGGCATTCAAATCGGAATTCGTACCCGGTGCTTCTGATTTGTATTTCTCTTCGACAGGCAATCCTTTTTGCAATTCGGGAAGGATGGCCGCGTACTTGCTTAACCGTTTGCTCCAGGAAATATCTTTGACCAACACAAAACACTCGGCTGCCGTTTTGTAGCCATTGAGTTTGTCTTCGTAATTCTCAATGGGTCCGATCACAACATCGTATTTGTTGTTTTTCATATCCATCCAAAGCAAGTCGCTTGTTTGGTACTCATTGGATTGCAACGAGTTGGCACGGGCATTCAAATAGGCTGCAAACGCTTTGCTAGAAGCCAATGAAGCGGCAGCCCGTAACTTTTCCGCAGCGATATCAAATTCCTTTTTGTAGGCGAGGTTGTAGGGAATTGCAGTCAGCTCGCCGTTTTCATCGCGGCGAATAATTGTGTATAGGCTCTTGAACTCCTTTTCATCCGCAGGATTGGTTTTTAGATGTTCTTCAAATTCTTCGGCTGTGATGTCCGCGGGGTAAAAATTGGCGCCTTTAGGTTTGGCTTCAAAGCCGTCGACGAACGGCCGGTTGTCCTGCAGCCGTTCCCAAGGACCATAATTGATGAGCACGTGGTTGCGCATTTTGGTGGACTTTACGATGTCAAACAAACGTTCCTTGTTGCCATATGCTTGTTGCCAAAACACCTGGTCCATCTGTTGGCCCGCTTCGATCAGCAGCTTCAGCATTTGGCGGGTCTTGGGCGTTGTCGAAGCCATGTTTGTTGCCAACTCGACTTCGACGTACCGCGGCAACGGCTCGTCTTGAGCACCAAGTTGACAAGCAATGAACGTGATCATCGCAACCAAAGTAGATTTTAGATACATGTCTCCACCCTTGATTCGAGTCGTTATCGGATCTGGTTTTCGTTGAGATGGATTAATCTAGTGCGATAATTGGCTGTCAACAACCAGGCATCTTCAATCGCTTTTCGTATCGAGTTCTCCTGCTTCAAATTGCGCCAACCAGGGTGACAGATCCGGTCGTGTGTGATCACCAATCGAGCTTTGCAATTGATCCGAGAACGCCAATAACCTGGCGTCGTCATCCAAGTGCCCGGATATGGAAGCCACGATGGGTCGCTTGCCGCCCGATTCCAGCTCCTTGAACCCGATTGGAAACACAATCGAGGGATGACCGGTCAAATTAGTGTGAAATACGTCCCTGGCATTCACAAGAAAATCCAAATCGGACATAAATGTTTCCATCTCATGCATCAATCGGGTTCGCAGTCGCATCAAACGCAGATAATCAATGGCCGAAACGAATTGAGCTGCCTTAAAAGAATTGGGCCAGCTATTCCAACCTTCAGTTTTTCCTTGGCGTAAAAGTTCGTCAAACACGGACGCGGCTTCGATGTCAATCAAATTGGCCAACGGAAAAATGGAAAATGAATTTGGCAACGAAACTTCCTGTAGCAAACACCCAAGTTCTGCGAGCCGTTTGAGAACCGGGTTTTGATCGATGTCGGCGCCCTTTGTATAACCAACTCTCAAGCCTTTCACCGTTAAGCTCGACGGCCATTCAAAAGCAACATTCTTCGTGGTCATGTCTTTTTGATCCTCGCCATGAATTGCTGCAAAAACCAAACCGCAATCTAGACTTGAACGGCAGATCGGTCCGATTTTGTCCATTGTCCAAGACAATGGCATGCAACCATGCCGACTAACGCGGCCAAACGTAGGGCGAAAACCCGTCGCTCCGCAAATTTTGCTGGGCGTCGTTATACTACCCAGCGTCTCACTGCCTATCGAAAAACCAACCAGTCCCGCGGTCGTCGCGGAAGCGCTGCCGGCAGATGAGCCGCTCGACCCGGTTTTGGGATTCCAAGGGTTTCGAGTCATGCCGCCAAACCATTTGTCACCCATTGCGATGGCACCGAGTGACAGTTTCGCAACCAAGACGGCTCCAGCTGCTTCAAGGCGTTCATAAACCGTCGCTTTGCCCGCGGCCGTGCGTTCTTTGTAGACGGGAATCCCCCAGGTAGTCGGGTAACCTGGTACATCAATCAAGTCTTTCGCGCCCCAAGGGATACCGTGCAAAGGGCCGCGATCCTTACCGGCTGCCAGTTCTTGATCGGCTCGATCGGATTGCTCGATCGCTAACGCCTCGGTCAGGTGAACGACGCAACGTAACATTGGACCATATTTTTTGAGCCGCTTGATATACAACTCCGTCAGTTTACGGCTGGAGATTTGTTTGGTGCGCAAGAAATGGCCAAGTTCTGTGAGCGTCGAAAAAGCAAGCTGGTTTTGGTCATCTGGAATCCTTTTGTCAAGTTTCGCGACCGGCAACCTGCGATTGACTCGGGAATCGAATTTACGTTGCACCAGCGGATGAAACTGAAACGCAGGTCCCAAACTCGAATCCAAAGAAATTTCTCGCAGCTTACTCAAGCTTCGGGCTGTTCGCTCCACTTCGCGCAAGATACGGTCTGCATCGTCATCGCTCAAATCAAAATCTGTAATCCAAGCGGCTTCCACAAGCATTTCTTTGGTCATTCCGTTGTCTTGCAACGCCAGCGTCGTTGCAGCACGATGAAATACCGCCGTGCCAATCCCGGTTGTTGTCAAGATGCTCATCCATTGGCGTCGGTCCAACACGATACTTTCCTCGCAATCCGTAAAGTTGTTAAAAAAAACGCTACGCTAGTAACGCTTTTTACTATCAGTCACGACATTCAAAAACAGAATTAGCGGTCGAAAAATTTTAACAATTACTCTATCATGTCGCTCTTGAAGTTTGTTACGAAATGGCAGGAAATGTTTTGAAGGACCCCATCGTAGATTTTTCAGCGTTTAGTTTTGAACGCATTATCGCTGATAAAGAAGAGGTAATGGCTACCAACCCCCATCGCCATGAATTGGCGCTGTTGGATGGAATCCTCTATATGGACGAAGAAAAAGCGGTTGGTTATTACAACGTTCCCGAAGAACCTTTTTGGGCCCGAGGGCATTTTCCCGGCAACCCACTCATGCCTGGCGTTTTAATCAGCGAAGTCGCTGCACAGTTAACATCCTACATCGCCACAAAAACAGGAATCCGGAACACATCAATCATTGGTTTGGCCGGTTTGGAAAATATTAAATTTCGGGCGATGGTTGCACCTGGAGACGTCTTGACCGTAATGGCAAGAATTAAAAAAGCTAGGAAAGGCGCAATGATTGTTACCGAGTATCAAGTTTATGTCGGTGAAACAATCGCTTCAGAAGGCGAAATTAAGGGTGTTGCCATCGCTCCTTCGTAAGCGTACTACATTTTGTTGTTGCCTAGTACGTCTTGCCAAACGCACCCGGCCCAAGACCAACCGACGCCGAATCCAACCAACAGATTCTTTTCCGCCGCCGTCAACTCCCCGGACTCTCGCATCTGTTGGATCAAAATCGGCAACGTGCTCGAGACAGTGTTGCCAATGTTTTCAATGCGAATGGGCAATCGTTCATCCTCTAGCTCCAATGTCTGACGTAACTGATCGAGCATTTTGAACGTTGCTTGATGAAACAAATAGTACTTGATTTGTTCTTTCGATACTTTGGCGGCCGCTAAAATAGCATCGACCGTTTCCGGAATCTTCCCAACGGTGAAATTGATCAAGCTGGGGCCATCCATATACAAATCGCTAGGCCAACGCTTACGGTGTCGAGGTTGTATCGCTTCGTCGTGCAGTCGAAAGCCGCCACAATGGGCAAGCAATGTGTCGCCTCCAGAGCCATCCGTACCATATTTGCATCCCCAAACGCTAGGATCGTCGTGGGCCTCGATCAACGTCGCGACCCCAGCATCGCCGAAGATCGTTCGCAAACTGCGATCCGTCGGGTGAATCAGTTTGGAATACGTTTCCGCGGTTATCAACAATATGCGTTTGGCCGTTCCAGTTCGAATTAAACCGTCGGCCATCGCCAACCCATAAACAAAACCACTGCATCCCAAGTTAAAATCAAACGCGCCAGTGTCGGTTCGCATCCCCAACCGATCTTGCAGCAAACAAGCCGTCGTCGGCAGCGCATAGTCAGGCGTTTGTGTACAAAACAACAGGAAATCGATGGAGCCGGGATCGACGTCGTGTGCCTCGAACAGTTTTTTGGCCGCGAGAAAACCTAGATCGCTTGAGGTTTCGTTCTCAGCGGCAATGAACCGTGCCTTGATCCCCGTTTTCTGCCCAATGGCTTCCATGTTCCAGGTTGGATTTTCTTGCCCCAACAGTTCGTTGTCTTCACATCGTTCCGGGAAATGAAGCGATATTGGGCCAATTGCAGCGTATTTCACAAACAGTCTCAGTAATCTGTATTCAATTCAGCAAGCGCGACGTCATTTAAACCATTAAGGTATCAAAATATTTCCGAGTCGCGAAGGCGGTTTGAACCTCGCTCACCGCAATTCATTCCAGGACGGGACGTTCGTCACATCCTTACGCAGGCATGACAGATTGCGGGTTTGCGTTGAATCGCATGCTGGATACCTGTTCCGTTCCAGAATACGAAGTGTCGGGTTGACCGCTCGATCTAAAACGCTTTCAAAGACCTGGGAGGGGTGCTGTAGTGACGTTCCATTCGTTTGCGAAGGCGATTTTGCATATTTTCCAAACAGGTTGAAGGTTGTTGCAATTCGAATTCCCGCAGGGGTAAATTAGCGATCTTCATGCCCATGCAAGCCAAAACAAATCGCCAACGGTCGGCACCTCCACGCCCGAAGAACATTTCGTCCCGTTGGCCAAAAAGACGGACCAGTTGCGGAATGGCCTCCGATGCGTTGGGGCCCATTTCGATGAAGCAATCTTGAATAGCCTCTTGAATTTTCCTTCGTTCGAAATTGGAATCTAATTCAAAAGACGATTCCAAACATTGCAGAAGTATGCTGACCGCCGTTGGTGGAGCCAAATCTTTAGTGCGTGCAAGAAATGCAGTGGTTTGACTGGCGATACCGGCTTCGGTCCAGATCGCCAGATGGCTTGGAGCTGGCTCCGCAAAAGTCGAGGCAGGCATTTGTGATAACAGGTGAGCAAAATAGCTGCGATCTTTACTGGTCGTCTGACTCATTAAAATCCGGTGGGCCAGCGCTTCCCTCAAACTGGAGGGAGTGCTCTTTTTGTAGAATGCTTTCTCCATCGCGGTTCGTACACCCTTAATGCGACCGTCGTCTAAAATTCTCTTGATCAACGGAAAATCGTTGGCTTTGGCATCGTATTGAAAGGTCGACAACCAAATATTGGGCAACTCCAATTCAGCCGCAGTTGCGTCCGGGTCGTCAAGCACGCGCGCGACCTCCCGCGAGAGACGATCGCTGTTCGAAGGATCGAGGTCTTTGAATGAAATGCCAACCAATTCCTTGAAGATGGCCTCGGAGTCGAAGTTTTTATCACCGGTTCGATGGACTTTTTGACCAATCTGAAAGGAAGCACCGTTAATTGTCCCAACGCCCGGCTCGAGATCGAAACCAAAATAAAACATTGGGCGAAAAATTCTGGCCTGAACCGTGCTTTGACGAACACGAACGAGGCCTGACGCATCCATTGCCTCAACGCGTTGTACAAATACTTGATCTTGATTCCCTTTTCGAATGCAACGTAACGTCCAATCGGCATCGTCTTTGGAAACCGGTTCCGTGGTTACGATGCGGTGATCCGTTGAAAGTCTTAAAGCCCATTTCGCCATCAGCGCTTTTGTCAAGACTCGTTGTTTTTCAAAAGGAATCGGCGGTTGATTTTGTGTAAATGTTTTTGCTAGTTCTGTCGGAAACTGGCCCGGCACATGATCGCGTTTGGCCGACACCAACGCGTAAGTGCTAACGGTTTCTTCACCATTTCTTGTGGTTGATAACGTAACGCTTTTAATCGAGGGCCGTTCTAGTAGTGAGGCACAAACGTAATCGCATTCCGTCGGTGCCCACGGTATGCCAATGTATTCAACCCGGATATGTCCAGATAACTCTACCGGAGTATTGGGCTTAACATCGTTTGCAAGCTCCGCATGATAGGCGTCCGTTTGCCAAATGCGAAACGGTTGGACGACGGCCCAACCCAGCATGAAAGCCAATGCAACGGCAGCAAACGCGGCAAAGGGCTTCGAAGAGATCGGCAAAAATTCTCGGATGGCCAAAGTCGTGGCCAGGTAAACGAAAGCGGTTGGCGCGGCTAGCAATACCAATCCAGGCAGGATCAAAAAGAAAAAACCCAGAATCACCAGCATGGGCGCCGCCCAAGCGAGCAATGCTAACAGTCCCGAAACCGCCAACGAACTCCAGCCAATCGCACCAATTTTCATATTTGCCTCCGTGGAAAGATAGCTCGCGGAATCCAAAACGCCGAAGAAGTAGCGCGAACTTCTTTATTGCCAACGATAGTGGCGTTGGAGAAAGTCGGCCCAATCATCCCAGTCCAATTTGTTCTTGCGATCGGACCAATGCATGGGCCGGTTGGCAAAACGTTCCGGTTTTTCAGCTTGCAGCGTTTGGGCGGGGAATCGTCAAAAACTGACGATCAAATGGGCGATGAAGAAAAAGCCAGATTGCAGGTTTATTCCGGGCCCGTGTAATGCGTTTTTTGTTGGTTGTTTCTGTTGCCGTCATTTTGATGGGCTGCCGTTCGTCGAAGACGGTTTACCACGCCAAGTTATGCAAATCTAGTGATTGTTTTGTATCGACAAATTCGGTTCGACCCCTCGATACGAACAACGTCACGGAATTCACGATTGAATCTTTGGTCGATCTGGGACTAGCTAGCAACCCTCAAATCAAAGCGGCTCAGCATAGGATTCGTGCTTTGAAGCACCGAATTCCCCAAGAGTTGTCTTTGCCTGACCCAGTGGTGAATACAACAACCCATCTGGCCCCGATCGAAACTGCGGCCGGTGAGCAAGCGTTCGCATTGGGAATCAGCCAAAAGTTTGTCGACGTAGATCGACGGGCGACCAAAGCCGCCATGGCTAACGACGATGTTCGCGCGGCCGAAGCCGATTTGGTTCGGTTGCGGCAAGAACTTGGGGAGAAAATTAGAGTCGCCTGTTTTCAACTGCTTGCCATTAGGGAAACGATTCGAATCACGCGCGAAGATCTCAGTTCTTTGGGGCAGATCGAGGAAGTCATACTGCGGCAATACGAAGTCAAACAGGCGGTCTCTCAACAAGATGTTTTGAATGTCCAGGTCGAACAAAGCCGAATTGAAAACCAGTTGTCAGAATTGATGCAAAAAGAAAAGTCTTATTCCGCCAGAATCGCCAGGCTCGTTCATTTTGAAACGGGCACTTCGTTGGTTTTGGTGGACGCACTTTACGACGTGGCCCATGATGATGACGTTGATGCGCTCATTGCACAAGCTCAAGTGTCGCGTCCCGAGCTGGCTGTCCAATTGGCAAGGGTTCGAAAGGCACGTCGCAAAATATGCTTAGCCAATCTACAGAAGAGGCCGGACTATACGGTGGGTCTCAATTGGGTGGCGACTTCCACAAACGGAATTAGTCCATTTGCGAACGGAGACGACGCCGTTTTGCTGGGAATCGGTTTCAACTTACCGTTATACGAAAATCGAGTTCGGGCGGCCGGCTGCGAGGCCAAAGCATCGAGTTTGGCTTCGATCGCCCAGTTGGAATCCCTGCACGACCAAATTGCCGAAGAAGTGTTCGATACCGTGGCCAAACTAGAGAGTACGGCCGCGACGTTGTCTTTGCTGCAAGATGACATCATTCCAAAAACTGACAGGGTCTTGCAGATGGCGGTCGAGGACTACGCCAACGGCAAACTGGACTACGCCCAACTAATTTCAAATTGGCGTGCATTACTTCGACATAGAATCACGGAAGCCAAAATTCGCTCACACAGAATGCAATTAATGGCAACATTGACTCGCCAAATCGGCAATTGATTGAAAAACGGGGACAGGTCCAATTAATGGGATTCGCGGAGCTAGAAGAAACAATTTGTGATGACTTAATTCAATCGCTATGACAATCTGAAACTGAGCCAACGCCTCCGGCTTGATGTTTGGTATTGGAAATTACATTCCAAAACGCTGTTGGACGAGACGTTTGGCTGTTGACTTGGTATAATCAATGCTGGTATTCACTTTTGATTGATAGAATAGCCGCGGCATGCTTCGAGCATTTGGCAAATTTAGAATTCTTGCGCTCTGCGGGTGCTTGAGCGCCGTCGCAGTAATGCTGTTGACTTATGGGGCCATTCTTGAGGTCGAAAGTTGCGAATGTGGTCGGAACGTTAGTTCAAGTTCAGACGTCGGCTTTTGCAACTTGCATCAGGTGCCGGTTGAATGCTGCTTTTCAAAGAAGTTGTCGAGGGTCGGTGCAAAACGATGCTGTTGCGATCCGAATGCGACAGAATGCCAGTGCGACGGATGCAAATGCTGTGAACGACAGGACAAGCCTATTCCAAACGCTCCGGTCGTGCCAAATCATCAAACTGTTGAACTATTGTTTGTTGCGGTGGTTCAAACTTCATATTCTGTTTCATGGTCGACCTTAAACCACTCTCGCCGGTGCCCGAACCACCGGTTAGCACACGGGCCAACCTCGCATCAAACATGCGCCATTCTATCACGCTTTAGATGTTGATCGCTAGATTGACAGAACCGGTACGCGCCTAGCGTAACGCATTGGCTGGAGTACCGTTCATCACGACGCTCGTAGCGACAGTCTTCTTATTGCTCGTTTTGTGTTTTTGTATGCGATGTTTGACATGGAAAATTCGAATCACTCAAATCCTTTGAGGTCGGCTCGGTTGCGTCGAGTTTGGCGGTATCTTCCCTATTGGTTCAATTTGTTTTTTCAGCCCGCATTGACGATCGGGTTTGTTATTGGTTTGGCGTGGCTATTCGGTTACGTGCAACGAAACCACGACTGGTTTGCCAATGCAAACTCAAGTGCTGGGGACGCTATTCAACAAGAAGATGCACAATATGCCTGTTCGATGTTATGCGTTTTTGTCAAAGCGCCTGGCCGGTGCCCGGTTTGTGGGATGGAGTTACAAAAGATCGAGGTGACTGGAGATCCGAAAGATATTTATGGAGTCACCATCGAACCGACAGCTCGTCGATTATCAAACATCAGAACTGTGGCCGCCTTGAATATGGCGGTTGACCGCGAAATCGAAGTCCTGGGACAAGTTACTTATGACGAAACCACCAATGCGACCGTTTCCGCGAACGTCGATGGCCGCATTGAACGAATGCTTGTCGATTTTACCGGCGCGCGAATACGCAAGGGAGACGAACTCGCGTTGCTATATTCACCGGATCTGTATTCGGATCAAATCGCACTCCTGCAAGCGAAAAAATCACTCCGCAAAGCTTCAACCATTGAGCGTGTGAATCGCTCCAATCGGCGCCTGTATGAAAGCGCAAGGCAAAGGCTGCTTGAGACGGGTATGCGGGAGTCTCAAATCGAATCAATTGAGGCGGTCGGACGGCCGAATCAACGGATCAAAGTTTATGCACCGATGTCCGGAACCGTCGTGCAAAAGCTCGTCGAAGAAGGGAAGTATATTAAGACGGGTATGCCCATTCTAAAAATCGCCGATTTATCGACTGTTTGGTTGATGTTAGAGATGTTTTCGGAGGACACGGTCGAACTCAAGCTGGGGCAATCGGTAAACGTTGAAATGCAATCCCAAGTCGGAAACGCTTTTGTGGGTGAAATTGCTTTTATTGACCCTATGGTGGATCCAAGAACGCAAACGGTTAACGTCCGTATCGAAATTTCGAACGACGCGGGTCTAATCAAAATTGGTGACTTTGGTAAAGCAAAAATCTTAATGCCTGAGGACGCTTCACAACCCAAGGTCGTCGTGCCTCGCGAAGCCGTTCTGGTCAATGGTGCCGATAGTATTGTCTACGTCGAAACCGACCCCGGTCGTTTTGAATTTCGGAACGTCAAAGTTGCTGCAACTCTCGGCGACAAAATAGCCCTTTACGATGGAATTCAACCGGGTGAACAGGTTGTGGCTTCTGGGGCTTTTATGTTGGATTCGACGTTCAACATTCAAGGAAAAGTTTCGTTGATTGATCCACACCGAATCGTGCCGAAAAACGAAGCTCAAATCGACAAGGAGAAATCTGAGGCACGCGAAATTGCAAAATCATTTGCACCGCTATCCAAATCAGATGGTTTGTTGGCAGAGTCGCAAGTGATTTGCCCGGTTTCGGATGTGAAACTTGGCAGCCTGGGTATGGGAACTCCCATTCATGTCGATGTCAACGGCACAGCAATTATGATTTGCTGTGAAGGTTGTCGCGGTCCGTTGTTAGAAAACCCGCAAAAATACATCAAAGTTTTGGAGGATTACAAATCAAAACAACCCACAAAACATAACGACCCGGTTGACGGCAGTTCGTCAACGAACCAGGAGCGGCCATGATTAAAGCGATCGTCAGATTCTGTGTTGAAGAACGCTACGTCATCCTGACCTTAACCGCCACCTTGGTTGTATACGGATGGTATTCGTTTCGCGAAATTCCAATCGATGCAATTCCCAACATCAGTGAAAACCAGGTCATTGTTCTGACGGATTGGCCGGGCCGGAGCCCCAAAGACATTGAAGATCAAATCACCTACCCGTTGTCAGTAGCGCTTCAATCGGTGGCGGGAACCGAAAGTGTTCGCGGCAAGAGCATGTTTGGTTTTAGTTTCGTCCAAGTTACCTTTTCCGACGAGGTCGACTTGTACTGGGCGCGATCTCGTGTATCGGAACAACTTTCGACCGTTTCCAATCGGCTGCCAAGCGGAGCGAATCCAATGTTGGCGCCGGATGCAACCGCATTGGGACAAATATACTATTACGTGCTTGAACCGCCGCACGGCGTGGATCTAGCCCAACTGCGCAGCATCCAGGATTACATTGTTAAATTCGCACTGCAAAGCGTAGCTGGAGTTGCGGAAGTTGCTTCGATTGGTGGTTACGTCAAACAGTACCAAATCGAAATCGACCCGGATAAACTGCGTATCTACGATTTGACCTTGGAGCGGATCTTGAAGTCCGTCGCCGATTCAAACATTGACGTCGGTGCAAAAACGATCGAATCCAGCGGCATGGAGTATCTGATTCGCGGCGTCGGTTTTATCGGATCAGGTAAAACTCAGGTGGAGACCATTGCTCAAATCGAACAAACGGTCGTGTCGACTCGCGACAATCTACCGGTCACCATCGGAGATCTTGCCGCGGTACAAGTCGGCCCTGCGTTTCGCAGAGGGGCACTTGATTGGAATGGCTCGGAAGCCGTTGGCGGCATCGTCGTGATGCGTTACGGAGAAAATCCAAGACAAGTCATCGAGCGAGTCAAAGCGCGCATTCAGAACTTGGAACGAGAATTAAACGGAGTTAAGATCCGCGGAATTTACGATCGAACACAACTCGTCGACGAAACGGTGGCGACATTAACGAAGGCGCTCGGTCAGGAAATTGTAATCACCATCGCCGTCATCGTGTTGTTCTTGCTGCACGTGCGAGCCAGCCTTGTCGTTGCGACGACATTACCGGTTGCCGTTTTGTTTTCATTCGTTGCTATGAATACATTTGGCGTGGACGCAAACATCATGTCTCTTGCCGGAATCGCGATCGCGATTGGGACGATGGTGGATATGGGAATTATTATTTCCGAGAACATATTTCGAGGGGTTGCGGATTGGGAGAATGCGGGGCGACCAGGAAATGACGAAGGTCGTTTGGCTAAGATTTCAGAGATGACGAACGAAGTCGCGCCGGCGGTGGTAACGGCTGTCAGTACAACAGTGATCAGTTTCTTGCCAGTCTTTTTTCTAACCGGTCGAGATTATCGTTTGTTCGCGCCGCTTGCTTGGACAAAAACCTATTCGTTGGTTGCTAGTTTGATCGTTGCGTTACTATTGGTGCCGCCATTGGCGAGGTTGTTTCTGAGAAGTCCCAGCGGCAATGTTTGGAGGGCAACTTACTGTTCGATTCTGTTGGGCGGAATCGCAGGCGCGTTGTGCACGTTTGTTTGGCCAACTCAGATACAATATCTCACTGAGCAAGCAAACCAAAATTTCGTGTCAACTGGTTTGTCTTTGACACCGATCCAGCTCACGATTCTGTTCAGTCTTGTCGCGGCCGCAAGTGCGGGGTGGATTTCCCGCGAGCGTTTGCGTCCGGTTGAGAAGAATGTCGTTGCTCAATCGGTAAACTTCGTTTACGAACCGACATTGCGACTTTTTCTTCAATACAAACGAGCATTTTTGATCGTCCCATGCTTGATCTTTTTCTTTGGAATGGGAGCGTGGATCGGCCTACCAAACATACTCAGTCCGATCGACAAACTGGCCCGTGATTATCTGGGAGCCGATTTCAATGGTGCGAAAGAGTACGTCGAATTCAAACATACATTCAAAGGTTTGTCTTCCGATGATTGGATTGCCTTAGACGAAGGCAGTTGGTTTTACATGCCCTCGCTTTATCCGGCGGCAAGTTTGTCACAGGCTATGGAGACGCTGCAAACGCAGGATGCCATGATTCGGAAAATTCCCGAGGTGGCCGAAGTATTGGGCAAAATTGGTCGCGCCGATTCGGCACTAGACCCCGCGCCTGCCGCGATGATCGAAACATACGTGATGCTGAAACCACGTGAACAGTGGCGAAACGGCATGACTGAGAGAAAGATTTGGGATGAGATAAATGACTTGGCGACGCTTCCGGGAATCACAATCGCGGACGAACTGCAACCGATAGAAGGTCGAGTTGTGATGCTGCAAAGCGGCATCAAAGCGTCGATGGCCATCCGGATATATGGTGACAGTCTCGATGGACTCGCCAAGGCGGCCAAAGCAGTCGCGGACAGCATTAAGCAACATCCAATGGTCAACTCAGATGCGGTCAGTCCAGATATCGTGCTGGGAAAACCGTATATTGAATTTGAAATCGACCGAACCGAATCGGCCCGTTACGGCATGACGGTGCGGGGAGTGAATGAAATCATCGAGACAGCGTTGGGTGGCAAGAATGCGACGACCACGGTCGAGGGGCGTGAACGCTACACCATCCAGGTTCGCTACCAACGCAAACATCGGGACGATATCAACGAATTGGCAAAGGTACCGGTCGTAACCAACACTGGAGAAGTGGTACCGCTGGGAAGGCTGGCTTCGGTCAAAACCACCTGGGGACCGGCCTTAGTAAATAGTGAAGATGCTAGATTGGTCGCTCACGTCGCGTTCGCCCCTAAAGCTAACTTTGGTCCACTTGAAACGGTTGATCGGGTGATGGCGTCTTTGACAAACAATAGAAAATTAGGAGAGCTGGAGTTTCCAGATGGAAACTTTGAACTGGAGGCCGTCGGCTCCTTCCAAAATCAAATCGAGGCCAATCGACGATTGATGGTAATAATTCCTTTGGTTTTGTTGTTGAATATACTCATCATTTACCTCCAATTTCGGCGGTTGCCGTTGACGATGATTGTGTTCGCGGGAATCCCGGTTGCGTTTGGTGGCGGAATGATCGCGCTCGCCATGGCGGATATTCAATTGAATACGGCTGTTTGGGTTGGGTTTATCGCTTTGTTTGGTATCGCGATTGATGATGGCGTTGTGATTGCAACCTATTTGGATCAAGCGCTAACCAGTCATCGCCTTCGAGACATTAATGATATTCGAAATGCGGTGGTGCAAGCTGGTCTCAAACGCATACGCCCGTGTTTGATGACGACATTTACAACGGTGATTGCGTTAGTTCCAGTGTTGCTGGCCACCGGTCGCGGTGCTGATGTTGCCCGCGCTATGGCCATTCCCGTTTTTGGTGGAATGCTTGTTGAACTCATTACTTTGTTTGTCGTGCCGGTTGTCTACTGCGGTTTCCTGGAGATGAAGATGAACGGGGGAATCGGTGACGACAGATTCATCAATGTTTCAGAATAGACCGCAACGCGCAACATCAAAACTAGACGAGCCTTAACTCTTGACAAGCATTCGTACGCCAGCGGTGAGTCGGACGACCATCGGAAATTCGTCAAGTTTTTCTAGATACTCGTCCGTCGCGCGCCGTGCGCCTTGAAACGTGCCATAATCATCAATAGTGCAAACCCCTCGGTGAACTAGTTTCGGAAAAAGCTGTTCAAATTCGACGCGCGTGGATTCATAGTAATCGGTATCCAGCCTCAAAAACGCGATTTCATCTGGAACCGGTCCTTGGCTCAATGTTCTTTCGACCGGTCCTTCCACGACGATGAAATTTTCCGTCGGGTAGTTACATTCCTTAAGGTTTTCCTCGACGCACTCCCGGAAATTTCGGTGTCGCGGAAGATTCACTTGGTCGCCCCGCGCATTGAAGTCTTTGGTGTTCTCTGGAAAACCTTCAAATGTGTCGTACAAATAGATTTTTCGTTCCGTCCCTTCGAAATGGGCTAGGAACTCGGCTGCCGCGATGATCGCCCCGCCAAGGAAAACGCCGCATTCAACGAAATCACCTGGCAGTCGGTTTTTCACGATGTATTCCACCGAACGAAATATGTTGTAGAAGGCCTCCAATTCGATCATCGAAGCATCTCCGCATCTACCGAACACCTCCCAAAAAAACTCGTCCTTGACATCAGGAAATTTGGCCGGGTTTCTCAGCTTATCGATGTTTGGGAAAAAGTCATAAACGGAGGTAACTGTTTTCATTAACACTTTCCTTCAGAATGGTATTCAAGCCGAATTTAGCTTTGAATATTGAGAAACCGACAAGTATCGGCAATGGTCACCGACTGGTTTGTAGCAAAACGGTTCGTTTCAAGCGACTTCAAAGCAGCATTGCTAGCAGCAGTGGTGGGCACCTACCGTCGCTGGAGGCCCGAATATAGTAGAGCTAGCTTATCGCGATGCATTGCGTGAGACGGCGAAATGCTGTACACGGTGGCCGAACCAATTTTTTTGAGTTCGTCGAATTGATTTTCTTTTTCAAATGCAACTATTGTTTAGCTTGCGGATTTTGTTGGCCATTGTTTGGGGCGCGAGCGCAATGGCCGTCATCGGCTGCGCGACTGGAAACCATGCGCGGGTGGGAGAATTGCCACAGTACCCGCCTTTTTCGGATTCGGGAAAAACGGTCGTGGAGGAATGTTGGTGGACGGCGTTCGCCACCGCGGAGTTGAATAACTATGTTGAAAAAGCGTTTGTCGATAACTACTCGCTGGAAGCGGCTTTGCAACGCGTATTGGCGGCTCGAGCCGTTGCCCGCCGCGAGGCTTCTGATTTATTTTTCGATCTTAACGGCGTGCTGGGGATCAACAGTACCTTTGGTCCAGGTCCGGATCCGACGATCTACAATTTTGGGTTTGACGTTTCGTACCAAGTCGATCTTTGGGGTGAAATTGAATCTCGTGTCAAAGCGCAAGAATTGATCGCGTCGGCCAGTTGCCAAGATTTTCGCGTGATCGCGCTGACGTTGTCCGGCGATATCGTTTCGACTTGGTGTGCGTTGATAGAATCGAGAGCGCAGATCGATTTGTTGGATGTTCAAATTGAAACCAATCGAAAAGGCCTGGAGACACAAGAATCAAGGTTTGAACTGGGGCGAATTCGAATCGCCGATGTGCTGCGTCAACAACAATTGTTGGAATCAACTTTGGAACAAAAAGTTCTGGCAGAATCCCGACTAGAGATCCTTGAGCATCAACTTGCATTGCTGTTAGGTGAGCCACCCCAAACTGCGAACTATCGAACGGGCTCTGTGTTGCCCGAATTACCAGAACTGCCGGCAACAGGTTTGCCTTCCGATTTAATTCTCCGTCGACCAGACATTCGCCGCGATTATTTGGAATTGTGTGCCGCCGATCAAACACTGGCAGCGGCGATCAGTGCTCAGTTCCCACGGCTAAATTTGTCAACTTCGGTGAGCAACCTCGCGGATGATCCATCGACATGGTTTCGTGACTGGTTTGCATCCATGGGCGCCCAATTAATCGGGCCGATTCTTGACGGCGGTCAACGTCGCGCCGAAGTTGACCGAGCGTGTGCGTTCAAACGTCAGCTTTTTAATAACTATTCCGCGACGGTCTTGGTTGCTTTTCAGGAAGTCGAAGACAGTCTTGCCCAAGAAAAGTTCCAAATTCAACGGATTCAGCATCTTGAGGAACAAGTCCGATTGGCGGGGGAGGCTTCCAATCAATTGAGAGAGCAATATTTGATCGGTGACGCGGAATTTTTGGACGTTTTGAGTGCGATTACGGGGCAGCAAAGTTTGCAGCGACAATTGCTGTCGGCGCAGTTAGAATTGAGATTGATTCGGATTTCACTGTATCTTGCCTTGGCCGGTGGGTTTGATCCCCATGATTGCCCCCAGCAAACTTGTCAAAACGTGTATCTGACGGAGGAACTGAATCAGAATGAGGCAAACAGCGACGACGAGTCATTGGACCTGCAACATGTCCAACCCATAATCGACGAATCAAGAAACGATGAAGTTCTGCCAGTGCAGGATTTTGAAACCGAACAAATTGACGATGGCTGAATCCTCTGGGCAAAATGCAAACACGAAAATGAACTGGTTTCGTGTTGTGGTGAATCTCATATTGTGCATGGGGATTTTGGCGGGTGCCGCCTATGTGATTTACGTTATAAACAGCAATGAGCCGACAGCCGAGAAATTAAACAGCACTCGTAAATCGGCGGCACTTGTAGAAACCATCAAGGTGTTACGTGGCAATCACGCGCCCAAGATTCAAGTGCTGGGGACGGTTCAGGCGGCGCAACGAATTCGCCTCAGCCCGCAAATCAGCGGGCAAATCATTCAGCTGTCGGATCAATTTGTGCCCGGTGGCATGGTTCAAAAAAACGACCTCTTGTTAAAAATTGACTCGGCGGATTTCGAAACGGCTTTGTCGATTAGCCAAAGTGAATTGGAACAAGCCAATGCTTCTATGGAGATTGAAAAAGCTCGTCAACGTCTCGCGGCTAAAGAATTGACTTTGTTGGAGGGTACGATCACCGAGGCAAATCGAGGTTTGGTCCTCCGAGAACCTCAAGTGGCTTCGATCAAGGCACAGGTCTCTGCGGCAAAAGCTTCGGTTCAAAGAGCTGAATTGAATCTGCATCGCACGAACGTATTCGCGCCGTTTGACGCCCAAGTGCTCAGTCGTGCCGTAAACGTCGGTTCACAAGTTGGGATAGGCGACGAATTGGGCCAATTGGTTGGCGTCAAAGAGTATTGGATCAATGCCGCCGTGCCGGTACGCCATCTTCGCTGGATTCGATTCGCGGAGGCAGATTCCATTCACCGTCTTTCGGCGGGTAACGGTACGGCTCCAACGATAAGCAAAAAGCTAGATGACAGTGGTTCGACCGTGATTTTGCGTGACACCGATGCCTGGGGCGCCGGTGTCGAGCGCCGGGCCAAGGTCATGCGGATGATTGGAACACTAGACCAGCAAACACGATTGGCAAGGATTTTGATTTCGGTTTCAGATCCATTGGGTGTTGAGAATGGTGAACCGCCTTTGATCATTGCGTCTTTGGTGGATACCGAAATCGAAGGCAGAACCATTGACGATGTTGTCAAACTGGAACGTCAATATGTGCGAGACAACGATACGGTTTGGTTGTTTGCGGGCGGGAAACTTGAGATCCGAAAAACCGAAGTCATATTTCGCGATGCCGATTTCGCCTACATTTCAGACGGTTTGGAAACGGGTGACGAGGTCGTCATGACGAACTTGGCAACCGTTGTCGATGGCATTCGCCTGCGAAAAACGACGTCGGAATCCGCCGAAGAATCGGTTATGGCTGAACCGGGACCAGATGCTTTATGACAGCGCAGCTGGACGAGCCCAACGGTAGGCCAGGTCAAACCAAGCCGCCTCAATCAACTGGCAATTCGCTGATCGCTTGGATGGCAAGAAATCCAATAGCGGCAAACTTGTTGATGGTATTGCTGTTGGGTGGGGGGATTTGGACGGCATTCAATATTCAAAAGGAAGTGTTTCCGCGATTCGAACTGGACTTGGTCGAAGTTAGCGTGGGCTATCCCGGAGCTTCGCCGGAAGAAGTCGAGCAAGGCATCTTGAACCCGATTGAAGAAGCGGTCCGCGGTGTCGAAGGCATCCAACAGATGACTAGCAACGCGTGGGAAGGCCAAGGCTATGTTGGCATCGAACTGGTCGGTGGCACGAACCGCATGCGCGTCTTCCAAGAAATTGAGCAAGCCGTTAGTCGCATCCGCACGTTCCCCGAACAAATCGAACAGCCGACAGTGCGTCTCGAGGCTGAGCAATCCGAAGTGATGGATGTCGGCTTGTATGGTCCGGTCGATGTTTGGACGTTGCGCCAATTGGCTGAACAATTGCGTGGTCAATTGCAAGCACACCCCCAAATCACCCAAGTTGAGCTTAACCGTGTACCGTCCTATGTAACGCATGTCGAAATCCCTCGGCAGCGGTTGCGACAGTATGGTTTGACATTGGGAGAAGTTGCTGATGTCATCCGACTTGCCAGCCAGGACGTGGCGGCAGGGGCGGTTCAAACGACTTCGGGAGAAATCTTGTTGCGTGTTAAGGCCCGCAAACAATGGGCGAATGAGTTTGCTGCGATCGAAATCGTTTCCAGTAGTGATGGTCCCGCTGTGACACTCGGCGATATCGCGGAGATTCATGATGGTTTTGAGGAAATCGGGTTTCATTCGCAATTCAGTCAAACACCATCAGTTGAATTGGCAGTTTACCGAGTGGGGTCGCAGTCCCCGATCGAAGTGGCCGCGGCCGTCGAAGAAACGATGCAAACGTTTGAATCGGAGTTGCCGCCGGGGGTTCAGTGGCGCGTCGATAGTAACAATGCAGAAGAGTTTCGACGTCGATTGGCTTTGGTTTTAAAGAACGCGATGATGGCGGTGGTGATTGTGTTTGCGATCCTGGCGCTGTTTCTTGAGATTCGTTTGGCCTTCTGGGTCATGATGGGCATGGTCGTGTCGTTCATCGGCGGCTTGTTGTTGCTTCCGATGGTTGGCGTCAGCATCAATATGATTTCTCTTTTTGGGTTTTTAGTCGTCTTGGGAATCGTTGTAGATGATGCAGTCGTCGTTGGCGAAAACGTCTACGAGAAAAGACAATCGTTGTTGAATTTGGGTGATGCTGCGATAAGTGGGACTCGGGAAGTTGCCGCACCGGTGACGTTTAGTATCCTCACCAATATCGTGGCATTCATTCCGTTGATGTTTGTTCCGGGGTTCATGGGTAAATTCTGGAGCCCGCTGCCATGGGTCGTCGTGATCGTTTTGGCGTTGTCATTGATCGAATCGTTATTTATTTTGCCGGCGCACCTGGCGCATACTCGGATTGTGGAACAGAAAAAGGGGCCCGTAGGTTGGTTGCATTCGCTTCAGCAACGTTTCAGTCGAAGATTCAGCCGTTTGGTTGAAATGGTCTACCAGCCGATTCTGAAATTTTGTTTGCAATACCGTTATGTAACTGCAACGTTTGCGTTGGCCATGTTGTTGATACTGGGTGCCTACGCGACAAGTGCGCACATGGGTATGGTGTTAATGCCCGAAGTGTCCGCCGACGAAATTGAAGCAGGCGTGCGAATGCCCGTTGGAACGACACCGACTCAAGCGGCTGCAATTGCCAACGCCGTGACGACCGCCAGCATGGAGATGTTCGAAAAACACAACCTGCATAAGGTGGCCGAAGGAATTAAAACCAATGTTCGAGGCGGGAGTTTTATTGATGTTGAAATCGTCATGAAACCTCCGGATGAGCGAGATATGTCGGCCAATGAAGTCATCGAGTTGTGGCGTGACTCGATTGGTGATTTGCCAGGGGTTAATCAAGTTTCGTTTCGTGCGGAACGGGGACCGGGAGGTTATCGTCGCGATATCAGTGTCGATTTGAGTCACTCCGATATTGACGTTTTGGAGCAAGCCGCGAATGCGTTTGTGGAACGGGTGAAAAAATACTCCAACGCTCGCGACATCAATGACAATTTTAATAAAGGGAAATCGCAGTACGACGTTCGATTGCGGCCTGAAGGACGGGCGTTGGGGCTAACCGATCAAGAATTGGGGCAACAGTTGCGCGGTGCGTTCTTTGGCTCACTAGCATTGCGATTGTTACGCGGCACCAACGAGATTGAGGTGCGGGTGAAACTGCCCGAAGAGGAACGAGGTGACCTGCATAGCTTGGAAGACTTGGTTGTTCGTACTCCCTCCGGTACGGAAGTACCGCTGCTGGACGTTGCCGAGGTCAATGAATCACTGGCGTTCAACCGGATCGAACGCCGGAATGGTCGTCGCGTGATCGGCGTTTCGATGGATGCCGAGCCAGCCGGTGCGGTGACTCAGTTGATTGACGCCTTGCAAAATGACGAGTTGCCGAAATTGCGTGAAGACTTTCCTGGCGTCACTTGGACGTTTGAAGGTAGCAACGCGGAATTGCAACGAGCGACGGCGTCGCTGTGGGGATATTTTGGTTTAGCCCTGGCGGTTATCTATTCTCTGTTGGCCATTGCGTTTGGACGCTATGTTCAGCCTCTCATTGTCCTCGTGGCGATACCATTTGGGATGGTCGGCGCGTTAATCGGGCATTTGATTTTGGGGTACGATTTGTCGCTGGTTAGTGTGATGGGCGTGATTGCACTTTCTGGTGTGGTCATCAACGATTCATTGATCATGATCGATTTTGCCAATCGCCAACGCGGCAAGTCTTCAGCCAATGATGCAATCGTTCAAGCTGGTGTTCGACGGTTTCGTCCGATTTTGTTAACGACATTGACGACCTTTGGCGGATTGATGCCACTGATTTTCGAAGATTCGTTGCAGGCGCAATACATTATTCCGATGGCCATTTCGCTGGGATTCGGTATCCTGTTTGCCACATCGATTGTTTTAATCCTCGTTCCCTGCTTGTACATGATCCTGGAGGACGGTCAAAACGCATTTGCAGCTTTCAAACAAGCGTATCAGCGTTAATGTGCCGCGCCAGACGAACCTCGCGGCCGTCAACAAACGGCGCGACATCGACGAGGTCAATAACGCCATCTCGATTCGTATCGGATTGTCGCGTACGGCAAGGCGGCATCAGTTGTCGTCACCGGAATCGTCGGGTGACGCTGAGGTTTCGTCCGTTGATTGGGTTTCCTCGGTGCTGCCTGCTGCGACAGCATCGTTTTCTTCCGAAGGTTCAACTGATTCCAAGCTATTGGCCTTTTCGATCGCTTGAGGCAACAATTTGCGGATGTACTTTGCTGGTAGAATCGCGCTGAATTCGGAGCCCGAGCTGCTTTTTTTGCGAATTCCCATGCCGACATATTGGCCGTCGAGATTGAACGCCGCCCCACTAAGCACCATCCGGTTCGTGCTGTAAAGTTTGCGCGGACGTTTGAGGATCGTATGTACTTGGCCCAATCGAATCGACGGTTGGAATCGCATGGATTCGCCGGCACGGCTCAAGAACACCGCATCGTCCAAATGCTGTAGCTCAACATCTTCGTTGACGTTGACCGGCTCACACGACCATGATTCTGCATTGTCACCGTTGCGATCTAATGCAATGAATGCCAGGTCCAGGTCTTCATCATGCAAGACCAGTTTGGCGTCAAATTCCTCGCCAGAGGCGTCAATGAGTTTGATTTCTTTGACCTCCGTGGTGATCGAAATGTTTTGAGCCTGTGCGGCTGAAAGTCTTTGTAGATTCGGGCTTGGCTTAATCGTCCGGTAAGATGCAACGAGCATGTCTTCGGCAATCACGGTACCGATGCCATAGGCCGGTACTTCTCGTCCAGGAACCTGTCGACCCTGCATTTCAACTTCCATTCTGGTGAGCGTCTTGACGCCAAAGACCTTGGAGTTGTAGTCCTGAAAGACTTTTCGTGCGGCCGCCTTGGAGTCCATTGGCGAACGAGTGGCTTGACCAACAGTTGTGATTGGGTACATCATCACGATTAGAATTAGCATTCGATAACACATGAGTTTACTCGTTCTTTTGGATTCTTTGTTCAGGTTCGACGTTATTTTGTATTCGGGCGATCTTTCCAGACGGGATGGATTTCGATGTATCGTGTTTTGCCTTTGCGGCGGGCGAAAAGGACTACAAATTCATCGCGGCGTTCTGAGATTCCCTTCATGATTGTTTTCAATTGTTCAATCGATTTGATGGGAGTGTCGTTAACTTCTTGGATGATGTCGCCACTTTTTAATCCAGCCAGTGCAGCCCAACCTGCCTGTTCAACAGTTTTAACATAAACACCCGTTTGCGCCTCAAATTCATCGGTGTTGGCGCGCGAAAGCTCGCGGGCAACGAATTCGAGTGATTCGTCATCATAAAGTTCAAACTCTGAGGTCGCGACTGGAGCCGGCTCCAATTCGCATTCAATTTTCAGAGTTTCACTTCCTCGAACCACGTCGAATTCGGCGGTCTCATCCACGGGGTAGTCTCGAATCATGCTGTTGAAAACGCCCGCGTCTTTTTCTCTTTCCGCTCGAATCACTTCGCCATCGATTTTGAGCAGAATGTCACCTTGCTGGAATCCGGCGGCGTCGGCTTTGGTCCCTGGCAGAACCTGAGTCACTCGAACGCCCTTTTTCCCTTTTAGACCAATGACTTCGGCTAGTTTTCGCGTTAGCACCTGTGTGTTCAACCCAATCCATGCTTTCTTTGCCGCGGAGGATTTGGAAACGTTCAGTTCTTTTCCAATCTCAACGACTGTCGCGTAAAGTTTGTCATTTCGTTCAAACTCAACCAGTGCAGGAACGGCTTTGTCGTCTTTAGATTCTGACGTAACTTGCTCGGAAGCCGTCAATAAATCCGAAATGGATCGCGTCGATTTGCCGCCTACGGTTAACACAATATCGCCGGCCCTTAATGAGGGTTTAGCTTTGGCAGCCGGGCCAGCCGCCGAAGTACTGGAAATTAGCACCCCTTCCTCGTGGTCGCGTCCCATCTTGATAGCACTGCGACGAGTCAAATCACGTGCTGTCACACCCCAAGATTTTAGTTCCAGATCGTTACCGCGCGCCTTGGATCGCAATTCCGTCTCCAGTTTGAACGTTTTCGCCTCGCTTTTTTTTCGCAACACGGAAACTTCAACTTCGGTACCAACTGGTGTTCTCAGAACGATGCGATTGAACAACGGCAGGTGTTCAGGGACTCGAACATTAACCGGGATTCCGTCAAATGTAGTAATAATGTCGCCGGGCTCAATACCCGCCTGCTCGGCGGGGGAACCTTTGTGGACGCTCGAGACGAGCACGCCTTGAACGCCATTGCTGAATGATTTCAGCAACGGTTGCGCGACGATTCCCGTCCACGATCGCCTTACCGTTTGGTTGGCAATGAGCTCGTCGGCAACGTAGCTGGCAATATCTGCCGGAATGGCGCCACCAAGAGAGCCAAGGCCAATTTCATTGACCCCGACGATTTCGCCATTCAAGTTAACTAACGGCCCTCCGCTGTTGCCAAAATAGATCACGGCATCGTGGCCGATCCAGCGGACGAGGTCTCCGACGCGTTCGTCATCTTGAGTCATCGCGGTTGAGTTTGAAGGAGTTATCATCTCGAGGTTGGCGACGACTCCGACAGTGACCGACTGAGAAACACCCGCTGGGCTGCCCATGGCTAGTACGGTGTCACCAACTTCGATCTCGTTGACATCACCAAATTTCGCGATAGGTAAAGGTTTTAGATTTTCGGGAACCTGATCCATGTTCAATTTGATGACGCAAAGATCGGTTTGAGGGTCGGTCCCAACAAGCGTGGCATCTACTTTTGACTTGTCGGAAAGTCGACACCAGATGCGCGTTCCTTTCCCGGCGACGTGATGATTCGTCACGACATATCCATCGGGGTGGACAATGGTTCCGCTTCCAGTTCCACCATACTTTTCCATTCTTCCTGCGCTGGGGCGAGTTGCAACCACATGGACTCGGACAAGTGCAGGGTAAACTTTTGCAATCGCCGCCTCTATTTCGGCTTTTTCCGTCAACGGATTGTCTTGTGCATGAAGGGGCAACGTGACGAAAAATAGAAAGACTGCCGTGGTGAAACGAAAAATAGCGCTGCGCATTTAATTCTCTTGAATCGAAGGAACTCTCACCAATATAAATACGGCCTGCCACAAAACAACTTCTACTTCAGTCACTACCAAAAATCATGCAGGCCGACGGGGAAATTTGTGCAATACGTCGCCAAACTCTGTTCTGGGCTTCCATCGAAGTAAATCAACTAATAAAACGAGACGCCTGCCGCTTTGGGACCGATGGGAGTATCTATCACAAGCAGGTCCATCATGACGTACATTTTTGAGTAACCCGATGCGTAGAGTTGAGGGTCCTGGAATTCGCACCGGACTTCGCCCCGATAGTTCTCTTCTGTGACACACAAAGAACACAACAAGTTGCCGTTGTCACGATTGACTGACTTCCATCGAGACAATACCTGTTCAAAGGGGCCGTTGTCGCGCCACAGCTGGTTAAAGCTGTTTTCTATCCATGGCGGTCCGGGTCCGATACCCGCTTTCTTATGAAGTCGTTTGGCTTCGCTCTCGACATAATCCGCGACCTCAGTCTGTAACTCGGGAACGAAGTAGCTGGTAACTTCTCCAAACTTTCCAATTTTGATAAATCTGGGGATTCCGGTGAACTTTCTAGCCAATGCATATTTATCTTCATATCGCTTTTCAGCTTCCAGTCTTTGGGCTTCCAGCCTCGCCTGATGTTCTTCATCGGATTCGGTGGCCGGTTTTTCGATACCAACCGGTTTGATTCCGATCGGGCACTTTTTTGGTCGCCTTAGTTGGGTGGAAACGAACCCGTATTCTTTTTCAAGATCAGATTCGGTTTGACGGGGACCGATGGTTCGCATTTGTATGACAAATGAGATCGACTCATCGTCGTCGTGATACTCCAGTTCTCTATCACCATCCGACTCTCCTTCTATGTCGGCGAAGTGTGCCAACCAATTCGGCAAGGCTCGAGTCTTGGAACGCGTATCTCGATAGTAGGAAACAAATCCGTTCCAATCCTCATGACCCATCAATCGAAGCCCGTTAACCGAAGGAAGTTGATGGTAAACCGTAACAAAATATTCTCCCTTCGGTATCTCAAGGATTTCGTAGAATTCGTCGTCCATCTCTTCGCTAATGTAAGAGACACCACCAGCAATAACGAGCTTTCCGTCGGGGACATTTAGCCGTCTTGAACTGCGGCCAATCCACTCGGATTTCTCTTTCGAAGAAAGCTCGCCAAGCACGACCCGGGCAATAAAACCATCGTCCTGATCAAGCTCGATGGCAATCAAGTTACGATCTTGAATCGCTTTGAGATGACCCTCTGGCGTGTCTACGTACGTTTCTCGAAGTTCAGCATTTGAAATAATGAGGGCTAAAGATTCATTGTAGATTTCGAAATCCAATCTCGGATTTTGATCTGTTAGCTTGGTCATGGGGATGCTGGATGGTGAAGACTCCGTATCTGATTAGCCATTGTTCGGTAAAAACGTTGTTTATTTTCTTATTGCCATTTCTTTCTGCATGACGAAAACGGTCGCCCCGTTCTCGTCGTGGTTGCCAAGTCGGCACCGACGTTAGACAGGAAGTTTGTGACTTAAGCACCATCGTAATTTTTGTATACGTTCATGATCATTGGAGTCGCTGAAAAAATGAACTGTTCAATTCACTCCGAATGTTGTTGACATTGGCGCCTCGCTCAAGGCCCGGTATCAAGCAAAATGTGAATAACGAACCAAGAGCCAATGAAGATCAGCCGCCGTAACACCGTTAAGAACCGCAGAAAAGAGAATCGGGCTGACTGGATTCGAACCAGCGACCTTCGCACCCCCAGTGCGACGCGCTACCAGACTACGCCACAGCCCGCTTCAGTCCGGAATGGTAAATCATAATTGCAGGAAACTCAACTGACGATGAACGTTTGCTGGTTGATTTAACTATTTTTCAAACTCATCTTCCGATTTGATGCCCGGATCGTTTCACACTTGCTACGACGTGCTGGTTGAAAGTTCTGGTTTGCTGCGCCACTAGGATTTCACAGAAACTTCCGTGGTTGTTTCGCGGGCTCGGCGATCGCCGCGATGTCGGAAGCAATTATAGCGGTACCGTCCGAAACATTGGCAACACTCTCAGCCACTTGATGCGTGATTTTGGCTTGTTCGTCGACGGCACCGGCAAAGCTCGCAAACCGAAAAGAACGATGTTTTACCTTACAGTTAATTTTGGCCGTTTCCATCGCTAGAAACTACGAAACACTGGTGCATTTTGTCACGGCATTTGGCTGAGCGAGATAATTTCGCCTTGTCTTGCTAAGCCCAAACCGGCTTGGTGAATTCTACGTGCGGCACGATTTGTTTTTGGGTTTCCATTGTCGCGAATCGCAGGGTTTGTGTGGTTCAAATGGATGAACTTGATTCGTTGGCGGGTCTCTTTCGGCAATGTTGCAAAACGAACGAGAGATTCTTCGATGAACGGATGTGGAATTTCCGACATGTTTCGGCCGGGTATCTCGCCGTTGGCCATGAACGTTCCATCAAGCAACGCGACGTCCGAATCGTTTACCAAGTCCTCAATTCTTCGTTCCCAGCGGGACCATTTGTCGATGTCAGGAAGAAACACGAGTCTTCGTTGGGGGCCTTCAATCTTAAATCCAACTGTATCCGTAAATTCGTCACGGTGGGGTACTTTAAAAGCCGTTACCTTGACGCGCGAACTCAATACAATCGCGGTGTCGGCAACGAATGACTTCAATTCGATATTTTTCAGTTTGACCAACTGGCTCCAAGGGCCATTGTGGCTCAGAAACCGGGACATGGTTTGCGTACTGTAGACGGGTACGCGATCGGCTCCCAAAATTTCCCTGCCAAAATGAATCAGACCGGTGTAGTGGCCCACATGGGCATGCGTTAGGAAAATGCCGTCGATAACTTCGTTGGGATCGAATGGCGTCTGGGCATTCAAAAGTTCAAACTGTTTCGGAAAGTCGGGGGTGCAATCGAACAAATATCGCGTTTGAGATATCCGGTCGACAATCGCAATACTCGAAACGAATTTTCTCTCGTCTGGGCTCTTAAGTGCGATCTCACAGCATTTGCGTTCACATCCGATCTGGGGGTAGCCTCCGTCTTGTGCTATCCCCAGCACCACCGCGTAAACGTCGGGTTCTTCAGGGCTAAATGGGGTGCCAATCGCCGTTGGGCCGGCTAGAACCCACAAAATAGAAACGAGCAAAATCTGTTTTTCCATCGAATCTTTGTTGTTGGCGAACATCCGCTCCTCTCGACAAAGTTGGATTGCAATTCAGTTGTGCTGTGACGACAATTGAAGTGCCGGGATCGCAATTGGAGTCGAATGTTCACCAAAGTCATATTGTGCTGGATCGTGTTGGACGCATTTGCGTCGTCCGCTTATCGTAACACAGATCAAGATCATCGCGATCCGACCGTCTCATTCGATAGAGAGGTGCGGCCGATTTTTGTGGAACATTGTTTGGCCTGCCACGGCGGCGTCAAACGGGCCGCAGGATTGTCATTTGTTTATGAAGAACAGGTCGTTTCTGCCGATAGTTGGATTGTTGAGCCAGGCGATCCTGATGAATCTCTTTTGATCGAACGCATCGTTTCACGCGATCCTGATTTCGTCATGCCTCCACCCGACCACGGAAAAGCTTTGACGGATCAGGAAGTTGGTGTATTGAGACGCTGGATAACACAAGGCGCGACCTGGGAAAAACATTGGGCGTTCCGACCGCCCAAAGCCCATTCGCCGCCGGCTGTCAAAGATACATCGTGGCCCAAAAACGAGATTGACCGTTTCGTATTGGGCCGTTTGGAAGAGCGCCAAATCGAACCTTCTGTGGATGCACCCCCTTCTCGCTGGTTAAGACGCGTAACCCTGGATCTGGTCGGGCTTGCGCCCACCATCGGAGATCGGCAACGGTTTCTCGATGCTCTGCGATCGGCCGACTCGACCGAGGAACGGGAAGCCATTTACTCGACCGAGGTTGATCGACTTTTGGCATCGCCGCGCTATGGCGAGCGTTGGGCAAGCGTCTGGCTCGATCAGGTTCGATACGCGGATTCCAAAGGGCTGGGTGTCGACGGTCGTCGCAACATTTGGAAATTCCGCGATTGGGTGATTGACGCACTGAATCGAGATTTACCTTACGACCAATTTACAATTAAACAGATCGCCGGTGACTTGGTTGCTGATGCGTCTTTGGAGGATTTAATCGCGACGGCCGTCCATCGCCTAACGCAAAGCAACGATGAAGGGGGTACCGATGACGAGGAGTTTCGCGTGGCCGCGGTATTGGACCGGGTGAATACAACCTGGCAAGCCTGGCAGGGTTTGACTTTCGGTTGTGCCCAATGCCATAGCCACCCGTACGAACCGATTCAACACGACGAATACTATCAGTTCGCAGCATTTTTTAACAACACGTCGGATGCCGATCTCGGGCAAGACTGGCCTGTCGTTCAAGTCCCGCTGAAGTCGTCCGATTATACGAAAGCGAGAGAGCTAGACAAGAAAATCGAATCCACGATCCAGGAAATTTGGCAACAAGAGTTTGGACTGTTGCGAGCTGGCGATCTCTGGCAACACGTTTCCAACATGTCGGCCAAAACCAACAACCCAACGAGAGTGGTTGTGGAGAACCTGAATGGTATAGATCAATTTCGAACCGATGGGACCGTCAGTAGCAACACCAAGATCACGATACGAGCTGCCTTGCCGGATGACTTAGAACGATTATCGGCCATCAAGTTGAACGTGTTGCCTTTGGATAGAGAATTTGCAGAGCGGGACTCGGAGTGGGGTTTCGTTTTGTCTCATGTTTCGGCCAATTTGTATCTTCCAGGTTCCGAATCCCCGGTCGAATTAAAGCTGAGTGATGTGATCATCGACGAGCCATTTCCGTTTTTTGATCCTGGAGAATCGCTATCGACTAAATCGCAACAGGGTTTTGGGGCATACACGCGAATGCATTACCCACGCAAAGCTGCGTTTGTATTGGAGAATGCAGTGGAATTGTCGGCGGGTTCTAAATTGGAAGTTGACATGAATCATCGGGTTTTCTTGTTGTCGGCTTTTCCATTGGTCGCCAAACGTGGGTTTGTCGAAGTGACGGGGACCACCCGGATACGATCGTTGATCGGCGATGAAGCATATCTGGCGAAGCGACGTGAGCTTAACAAATTAAAATTGCAGCGCAAGAAAATAAAATCGACGCCTTTGCCGATATTGCGAGAACGCCCCGGTCACCTCAAACGACCTCAACATGTGTTCGTTCGCGGTCTGTTTTTGGAAAAAGACAAACAGGTATTTCCCGGGACGCCGAGAGACCTGTCAATCGACTCGGTGCCGCAAAATGCGACGCGCATGGAATTGGCGAATTGGATGGTCAGCGCCCAGAACCCGCTGACAGCCCGGGTTGCTGTCAATCGGATTTGGGCACGACTGTTCGGTGTAGGGATTGTCGCGACGGAAGAGGATTTTGGGGCGTCGGGGGAGAAACCTTCGCATCCGAAACTGCTTGATTATTTGGCTACCCAATTCCAAGGTTCGTTGCAATGGAGTCAGAAACGGCTGATAAAGTCGATCGTGTTGTCACGGACTTATCGCCAGCAATCAGTCGTCCGCAAAGAACTGGACAATCTGGACCCGCAAAATCGTTGGCTCGCTCGAGGACCGCGTCACCGATTGGCAGCCGAAGTGGTCCGGGACCAAGCTTTAGCCTTTGCCGGCTTGCTCAATTTTAAAATGTACGGGCCACCCTCGCATCCTCCGATCGACGAAGCAGTTTGGAAACCCTTTGAAGGCGGCGATCGTTGGAGTACGCCTGATGTGGGCGATGCAGAACGGTATCGTCGGGCTATCTATACCTATACCAAACGCAGCATCCCCTATCCCATGTTCGCTGCTTTCGATTCGCCATCACGCGAGTTCTGTCAACCGCGGCGACTACGTTCCAATACACCAATTCAAGCTCTGACGCTGCTAAATGAACAAACATTCGTAGATTGCAGCCATGCCTTTGCTGAACGAATCTTCGCATCCGGGAGATCGCAAGATGAGCGGTTGATCAATGGATTCTTAATGGCGACTTGTCGAGAACCGTCGACCGCAGAGTTGCAAGCGTGCAAAGAATTGATGAACGAGGCGACGACTGACGAAAGTGCGTATCGGCTAGTTGCCAGTATCCTGCTAAATTTGGACGAGGTATTGAGCAAATGAACAGGCGATCGTTGTCGAACGAAATCGCGTTAGAGCGTTTGGAACAGAATACGCGACGGCAATTCTTGAAAAACTGTACGTCGGGTTTGGGAGCGATCTGGCTTGCGACCCAATTGAACCGATCCGTCTTAGGCGCGGGCCACGACGATCAGCAGGCCAGGCTCAAAGAGCCAGCAAAGGTGAAGCGGATCATTTTTTTGCACATGATCGGGGCGCCGAGCCAACTGGAATTGTTTGACTACAAGCCCGATCTTAAAAAGTTGGATGGGGAAGATTGTCCGCAGAGCTTGCTGGATGGAAAGCGTTTTGCGTTCATTCAAGGCACACCAAAAATGTTGGGTCATCAATATCCGTTTCGCCAGTTTGGAGAGTGTGGGGCTTGGTTTTCTGATCGATTGCCTGAATTGTCTAAGCATGCCGATAAAATCTGTTTCATCAAGTCCATGCAGACGGATCAATTTAACCATGGTCCAGCGCAATTGATGGTACATACGGGGCAACCGCGAATTGGGTATCCTTCGATCGGTTCGTGGGTGACGTACGGACTAGGCACCGAAAATAAAGATTTGCCGGGTTTTATTGTCTTATTATCTGGTGGTCGCCCACCCCGCGTTGGCAAAGCCCTTTGGTCGGGAGGTTTTTTGCCCTCAGTTTACCAAGGCGTCCAATGCCGTTCCGTTGGCGATCCGGTTTTGAACATTCAAAATCCAAACGACGTTACACGGACACAGCGACGGGCGATGCTGGATACCTTGAAATTCTTGAACCTCAAGTCTTACGATCACTTCGGTGATCCGGAAACGCTGACCCGAATCAGCCAATACGAAATGGCCTTTCGCATGCAAACAGCCGTTCCCGAGACGATGAATATCAACGTCGAATCTCAAGGGACGTTGGAAATGTACGGGGCTGAACCGGGCAAGCAGTCGTTTGCGAATAATTGTTTGTTGGCACGACGGCTTGCCGAAAACGGCGTACGTTTTATTCAGCTGTTTGACTGGGGGTGGGACTCTCATGGTGCCGACAAGAATGAGGCTCTGAACGGCGGGTTCAAAAAGAAGTGTCAACAAATTGACCGCCCTATTGCCGCACTGTTATCTGATCTGACGCAACGGGGACTTTTGGATGACACATTGGTTGTGTGGTGCGGCGAATTTGGTCGGACCCCGATGCGAGAAAATCGAGGCGGTCGCGAGATGAAGTTTGTTGGACGTGACCACAATCCATCCGCATTTACGCTCTGGATGGCCGGGGCCGGGATTAAACCAGGTATGAGTTATGGCGAGACGGACGAAGTAGGATATTCGGCGGTTTCGAACCCAGTTCACTTACGAGATTTCCATGCGACTTTGTTGCGATTACTGGGATTTGACCACAACCGTTTCTACGTCCCGTACCAAGGCCTCAAACAAAAGTTAACAGGCGTTAAACCGGCCAACGTCGTGCATGGTGTTTTGGCTTGACAAGCAATTCCGAAATTGCGGCCAGCCATAAAGAAAGCCGGTCAGTTTCCTGACCGGCTATTGAATCCCTTAGATACCAAATTCAAACGAAGCTGGCTCCCCACCTAAGTCGGATTCAAATCAAGCAGTACCCGGTTTAGATCGCCGTAAAAAATATCTGGCAATTATCATTCCCGCCGCTCAAGAGTCTCAAACTTGAACGGCCAGCGTCAACTACTTTGGGTGAGGTAATTTTCGCTATGTATATAACGCCGCAAAGCACCAAATATTGCACTAATAATCGAAAGAAAGATAAAATTAATTCGAATCCGTTTTGCAAGTCGTTTGACTACAACGCGTTGGATGACGCGGCAATTTTTTTGCCAATATTGCAATGGAAACACACACAATTGCTTAGGTGATCAACGCCACAAAACCAGGTTTCAGAAATTTCTATTTTTTGAAGAGATACAACAAAAAAATTGCTTATCACGCTCATGACGACGTACAGAAAATGATGACCACTTTTTGGCTAACTGAAAATCTCAAGACGACGTACCGAATACGCAATTGTCTGTGGCATCGAATCCAAACGATAGCTTCCGCTCTTTAGGAAAATAAAGCCGGAACCGTTTTAGATTGGTTTCAGCTTGTTTAATAGGTTTCCAGTGCGCAGCAAATAGCTTGTAATCGGTGTTCCCACGTTAGATACCCTTCCTTTCTTTGGAAGTTTCGCTGGCGTAAATAGGTTTTGCTTCGAGCTTACCTATGCATAAGCGTGATCAACAGATCGCCGCGACCAAATTCGTGTTTTGACATGAGGACTCATTGCTGTTAGCGACATAGAGAGTGCGCCTTGAGCCTGGCTGATTGTGGGATGTCCCTTATCTCGTCACTGGAACTTAGCATTGGTCCCCAAAAGAACACAGCAGTACAATTGAAGAAATGCGTTAGGAATGGCTGTTTCTACTTTACATTGACACAATTACGAATCAATGATAGCTTTACGCAAAATTAGGGCCCGTAGCTCAGCTGGGAGAGCGCTACACTGGCAGTGTAGAGGTCGTCGGTTCGATCCCGATCGGGTCCACTACGATAAGAGCCAAGTACAAATCTACTTGGCTTTTTCTATGCAAAAAACGATTCAATAGGGCCGAAAATGGACCTGTCCTTTTTTTTGGTTAGGGCATCGGTTCTGCGTTCTTTCGGATTGAGACGACGCCCTTTTGGCTTTCAATTCGAATCGGGATGCCGCCGCCATTGATGGTTCCAAATTGGTATCTCTCAGCTTTCCGTTTGGCCTTCGCTGGGATGGAATCGGGGCGGTCTTTATAGTCAAACGAGGTAACAACGAATGCGGTCCGATAGCTACCTGTGCCTGCAGAAACGGCCACATTCGCAGATACCGAAGGCGGTAGCGATAGATCGACTCCGCCATTGTACGATTCAAAATCTAGATTGGCGTTGGACGCGAGTTCTTTGAATCGAACGGTAAAGTTGCCGTTGTAACTGTAAGCCGAGGCAGAGCCCGATACATCTAGCAACCGAATATCGCTGTGTTGGCTGCGGGTCTTGATGGTTCCTGAAACGTTACGCACATTGATGTTGTCAAAATACGAATCCAGCGACAGATTGGTTTTGTAAGGGACTTTGATTCGCAGATTCAAAGCGAACTCTTGATTGTAAGTGTCCAGTTTTAGCGTGTTTTTGTTGGGGTCCGTTTTCAAATCGTATTTGGGTGCAAACATCACGGCAAGTTGATCATCCGATCCGTTTGATTCTTCATATCCCGGGGGAGTTAGGATTTCCATCACGATCCCAGGTTTCTCGTGTCCCACAACGTCAATAAACCCGCGATTGATGTCGACGATCAAGGTTCCCGGGGTTTCTGATTTTGGAAAACTCAAATTCAGTGTTTTGAATACGCTGGGTTGGTCTTTTGATTCGTCGGAAATCGAATGGACGAAGGTCGCTTCCGGAGTGGAACCTTCAAAATAGTTGCCTGGCAACACGGCAGCAATCGAAACGGCAATCAATGCAACGGTCATCGTAAAAACTCCTATTAAAAGCGGACTGAAATACGGTGTTTTGATAGAGGCCTTGGGGCGGGCCAAAGTTTTGGGCAACGGGTTTTGGTCCGGCTGGTAAGTATGAGCCAAACACTGTTCAAGCAGTTGTCGAACTTCAGTTGACGAAGGACGTGCGTTCGGCGTTTTGCGATGCATTCGCCCGATCAACTCGCAGAGCCAAAACGGAACGTCTGGATTCAATTCTCGGATTGGCGTTGGTTCTTCATCGGTGATCTTTCGAAGGACGCCAAACGAAGTTTTCGCACGAAACGCGCGGGTGCCGCTACACAAAGCGTAAAGCAGACTTCCTAAGCTAAAGATGTCACTAGCGTATTCAACCGAGTCGCCGCGGGCTTGTTCTGGAGACATGTACTCAGGCGTGCCGGCTATTGATCCGGTGCGAGTCATTGTGGCATCGTCGATGGTTCGTGCCAATCCAAAGTCGGTAATCATCGCCGTCTCGACACCTTCGTCCAGCATTACGTTAGAAGGTTTAATATCCCGATGGATCAATCCTTTTTGGTGCGCTGCGGACAATCCAGCTGCGATCTGACTGCCAATGCGGAGAATCTCGACAAGCTCCAACGGGCCTTGTCGATTCATACGCTGTTGCAATGAAGTTCCAGAAATATAAGGCATTACAAGATAAGGGAGTTCATGCTCCGCTGATACGCTATGGATGGCGATTACATTCGGATGCAACACGCCAGCAGCCGCTTTTGCTTCGCGCGCGAACCGGTGACGGGCCGTGCCGCACGCCGCCAATGTTGGGTTCATTACTTTCAGCGCCACCACTCGGTCAAGTGTCGGATCGACCGCCTTTAGAACGACGCCCATCGCGCCGCTGCCGACGACTCCCGCAACTTCATGGGTTCCGAGCCTGCCTAGAGAATTGGGGTGGTCTGTCGGATCCAACATGCCGATGACTTGGCGGATCGTAAACGGTAGCGGCTGTTCTGATTCAGCAACGAGATTTGTACCCCCGCCCCAGACAACTGTTCGTGACAGCTGCACCTGTACATCTTTCCACCTTTCTGGCGATGCGGCCAGTCGCTCTAACTGTCTTGCACAAGCGTCACAGGTATCCAAATGTTCGGTCAACTCAGTCGCATCGTTTTCAGATAGCGTGTCATTCAAAAAAGCGACGAGGCGATCGGTTTCACAAAGGTTGGGTTTCATTCGTATGCCTCTTCTAGTTTGGAAACCAATTCTACGAGTCGTTTCATGATTCGACTCCGTACCGCATAAACCGCTCCGACCGATTTCCCCAATTCTTGGGCCGCATCTTCGATCGAAACACCTTTGACGGTCGTCAATTCGAAGGCTGTCCAATTTGCTGCCGTGACTCGTTGGCGGACTTTTTCAGCAGCGCACAGATACAGTTGCCGCTTGTATTCGAGATTCAAATCAATTTCGCTGGCAGAGTCGGTCTGTGGCTGTTCAAACAGCTCTGTTGGCAACCCCTCACCACCGATTGCGCGATCGGCAGGTCGGCGCGTCAAAGCGTTAATCGTGGCATTCTTTGCGATTCTCAATATCCAATGACGAAACCGAACCCGACTATGTGATTTTTCCCAGTGCGCTATCGAGTTGGCGACCGATACAAATACGTTTTGAACAAGGTCCAAGGCATCGGCGTGTTGAAGTCCTCTGGAAACCGCCACGCCGTAGACAACCGGTCGATAAATTTCGACAAATTCCTCCCAGGCCAGTTTGTTTTCTGGCGATTGGATCTGCAAAAGCAGGCTTTCTCGAGTCTCAGGAATTTCTGGCACGACAGCAATTCGTTTTGTTTAAAACATTAGAGTATTTGAGTTCATGTCATTTAACACAGTGGCACCACGAATCTGACGCGCGAATATGTTATTTTGGTCAAGTCAATCCAGGCTGGAACAATTCCCACAAAAACAAAGCAGCTATGCGGAGGCCGAAATCGAGTTTGCCTTCCCGCAAATAGGCGGTCATTTGAAATCGAGGAACTAAAGTCGCTTGGGCGATACATAGATTTCGACTTTTCTCTAGGCTTTCAATATAGACGACTCGACCGGGAGCTGTTTTTCACGGCAATGACGCACAGGAGGCGAGTGCCGTTCTGGCCGGGCTTAAAGTCTCTTGCCCGTTTCGTGTAGAATAACGACTCCATAGTTCGGACCTGCGACAATCCAAGTTTAAATCGTGATCCGAAAACGGTGATCGTAAGACAGAGTACCACAATTTATGTATGCGAAAATTGCAGCGGTGGATCATGCGGTTCCCGACGGCGTGCAAACGGCCGACGAACTTGCGCCTTTGATTGGCCAAACCGCCAATTGGATTCGGAAGCACGCAGGAGTGGAACGTCGCTATGTTAGTCGCGATCATGATGATCCGGCAAAACTTGTAGCCAAGATTGCCCGGCCGATGGTAGAGCGTTTTGGGGCTCCGGACCTGGTCATCCACGCTGGGGCGATGCCTCGACAATTGCTTCCGGACACCTCGATTTTTATTATGCGGGAATTAGGCCTTTCCGGTGTTCCAGGCTTCGCCATCAACGCTGCTTGTCTGTCATTTTTAGTTGCGATGCGCAACGCTACTGCTTTGATAGAACGTGGGTTCCATGAACGTGTATTGATTTGCACGTCGGAGTTCGGTAGCCACGCAAGAAACTTTGATGAACCGGAGTCGGCGGCGCTTATCGGCGATGGCGCCGCTGCCATGATGTTAACGGCTTCGGAGAAAAGAACCGGAATTACGCATTATGCGATGGAATCGTGGCCCAAAACTGCGGATTTTGCCGAATTCCGAGGTGGCGGATTCGTTCGCGCGCCAAACAATCCTTCGACGCAAAAATGTGACAATCAGTTTCATATGAGCGGTAAAAAGTTGCTTCGGTTTGTCGCACCAAAACTGAGTCGATTCCTGCGAACATTTTTGACGGATAGTAGTATCGGATGGGAAGATATCGACTTGTTGATTCCGCATCAAACCTCGGCGTCTGGAATGCAGCTATTGCGGCGTCTGAATATTCCGGAAGAAAAAATTGTTGACATTCTGGCAGACTATGGCAATTGCGTTGCCGCTTCCATTCCAATGGCGTTATCGATTGGGGAGAAACAACATCGCATCAAAACAGGTGACAATGTCTTGCTGTTAGGTACGGCTTCGGGATTGTCGATCGGAGCTGCGTTGATTCAATGGTAGGATCAGAAGTTGTAGAATTTACGCGCGATCGTCTCGGAGCACCTCGCAAAATTCTTGTCACCGGTGCCACCGGATTTGTTGGGCGTTGTCTAGCCCACGCGCTTTATTTGGCTGGCCATGATGTGATCGCCACGGGCCGTAATCATTACCTGATTTCACCCGAGATTCCGTTTGTTCGTGCCGACATCCGTCTGGCGACAAGCATTCAAGAACTTTGTCGCGATCGTGACGTTGTCGTCCATTGCGCTTCCGATACTTCACCATGGGGTAGCTACTCAAAACTGGCGGCAACCAACGTGGAGGGCACCAAGAATGTGATCGCCGGTTGCCGACAACATAATGTCTCGCGACTGGTCCATGTGTCTTCGACCTCGGTTCAATTCGACTTTCGCGATGCCATGGATGTGGATGAAGACTCACCTGCCCCAAGACGGTTTGCTTGCAACTATGCCCGAACCAAACAGGAAGCAGAAGAGGTGGTTCGGTCCGCATGCGCCAGCGGCTTGAATAGCATCATCATCCGAGCCAGGGCTGTCATTGGCCCTGGCGATCAAAACTTGTTGCCGAGAATCTTGAAGGCATATGACCAGGGTCGACTCCGTCAGATTGGAGACGGAACCAACGTGACGGATCTGACTTACATCGACAATCTTGTTCAAGCGATTGTTTTGGCGATCGACAACGGAAGTTCAGGTGAGACGGTCACGGTGACAGGCGATGAACCGGTTGGCCTTTGGAAACTGGTTCGCCAAGCGCTGGCATCGACAAACCGTAACGCGGTTTTGAAAAAGACCCCCTATTCACTTGCGTATCTCGTAGCCAGTTTGTTGGAATCCTGGCATTGGGTTCGCGGGCGACCGCATGAACCAGCACTGACGCGTTACACTGTCGGTTTACTGGCCAAGAACCAAACGTTCAACAAACGACGCTCACAACAGGAATTGAAATATCGACCGATTATAGAACAGCAGGAAGGTATCCGTCGGACGCTAGCTGCGTTGGCCTCAAGATCAGACACTCACTCGCCAGTTAGTGTAAACGTACGGTTTTTTACAACTGGATATACGTTGCAACCGTTTCATTTTATTGAACGCGGTGCGGAACGCCAAAAGGTCGCGGTTCATGCGTCATTCGCAGTGATTGAACATCCACGATTTGGGTTAACTTTGTTCGATACTGGATACAGCCCTCACTTTCATGAAGCGTCTCGCCGCTGGCCCTATCGGGCATATGCCAAGATGACTCCAGTCGTTACCAATCAAGACAGTCAGTGTAAATCCGTGTTGGAGAAGGCCGGAATCGAATCCGCGCAAATCAAACGGATTATCGTTTCGCATTTTCACGCCGATCATATTTGTGGCCTTCGTGATTTCCCGGAAGCTGACATCATTGCAAAAAAGGAAGCTTGGCAGAGTGTGGCAGGTGTTAAAGGCATAGAAGCAATGCGACGGGCTTTTTTGCCGGCTCTTTTGCCGGCCGATATTCAGGAACGCCTGTTCTTGTTGCCTTCGTTTGCCGACCCGGGCATCGGGCCGTTTCCTCAAAGCCACGATTTGTTCTTTGATGGCAGTGTTCGACTAATTGATCTACCAGGACATGCCAGTGGACAAATTGGCGCATTGTTGCAAACCGGCGCACATTCCAGATCCTGTTTGGTCGCGGACGCGGTCTGGACAAGGAAAACGATAACTAAAAAATTGGATCCTACGTTGCCTTTCCTAGCCTTGGCGGCAGATTCCGGTGAAGCAAAAAAGACCGTCAAAAAATTATACCAGTTGCATCAAGTCTATGGAGATATTGAGATTGTTCCGACGCATTGTCGGGAAATTGCAACTTCATATGGATTTGACCAAGAATTCTCGCTTACAGCCGAAAGCGTCGTTTGATGCGCGTCCTGCTAACCAGTTCTAGAGCTCCCGTCACGCTTGATTTTGCACGGCGGTTTCACGATTGCGGCGACGAAGTTTACGTTTGCGACAGCCTGCGATTTCCATGTGCGCGATTTTCAAATGCCTCGCGCCGATCCACTTTGACAGTCGCGCCAGCAGACGATCCGATAGGATATGCAAACGCGATCAACTCCATTGTCGACAAAAACAAGATTGATTTGTTAGTGCCGACCTGTGAAGAGATTTTCTACATTGCTGCATTGCGAAAACAAATCCAATGCGACGTTTTTGTCGATGACTTTGAAAACCTGCAAACGATCCATAACAAATGGAAGTTTTCGCAGGCTGCAGGTACCGATTCAGTGAAAGTTCCCGAATCGTTTTTGTTTTCATCGCGAATGGAATTGGATACTTTTCTCGCGGCATACGGTTGTTCAGATTTCGTTTTTAAGCCGGTTTATTCTCGATTTGCGTCGGAGACGTTGGTCGCCCCTGACAGAAGTACGGTCGACCAAATTTCAGTTTCGCTAGACAAACCATGGATAGCACAGCGACGCGTTTTGGGTCAGGAATTTTCGACGTACAGTATCGCCCGAGACGGCCAATTGCTCGCACATTGCACGTATCGTTCCGTTTTTCGGGCCGGCGTTGGCTCCGGTATTTGTTTTCAATCAGTGGATCAGCCTTTGATCGTTGAATTCACCAAGCAATTTGTCGAACGATTTAGATTTACTGGTCAGATCGGATTTGACTTTATGATTGACTCATCGTGCCAGTTTTGGGTATTAGAAGGCAATCCACGGACGACCAGTGGACTGCACTTGTTGCCCAATGACAATTCGTTGGTCCAAGCCATAAAGGGCAATGCTTCCGATGGTCTGATTGAACCTCGCGACTCAGTTTGGCAGCAGGTTTTCGTGGCGATGTTGTTTTTTGGCTTGGGTGATGCGCTCAAGAAGAGAAAAATCGGGAGCTATTTGCAACAGTGGTTGACGAGTCGCGACGTCGTTTTTCGATGGTCGGATCCTTTGCCTTTCTTGGCGCTGCCATTGACGCTGGGGGAACTTTATTGGTTGTCTCTTCGGCGACGAGTAAACCTGCGACAGGCGACGACGGTAGATATCGAATACAACGGAGAGTGCTTGTGAGTCAGGCTATGGTGTTCGACATTCGTTTCAGCAATGGTCCGTAGGAATCGCCGATGATTCGTATTTACGACTCGATGGAAGCAACCGACCTTAACACGGCTGATCCAACGTGTTTGCGCCCCGAATTCCTGAGGGCTTTAATGTCCACAAAATCGCATTCGTTGGTTTCAAACGTGCACACGCGTTTCTATTTGGCACAACTCGGTCAGTTTTATTTTCCAGTTACCGTGAACGAAACCGAGTATGAAAATTCATACGTCTGCTCACCATACACCGGTATGATTTCGTACCCCGTGGATGAACTAAGGAAGATTGACAGCCTGCCGCAGCGCATTGGAATCCGGGCACTAACTTCATGTATGGGGCCGGTTCTCAAAATGATCCGAGTCAATCGCGTGGCTTGCGTCAACAACTCCATGTTGTCGACAAACCTCTATCCGAGTTGGCAAGGCGAACGGCTAAGAGAGTTTACTCAAATTTTAGTCGCTAAGTTTCCTCGACACGCGATCATGTTCCGGTCGTTAAATTTTGCAACCAACCCGGTATTAAGCCAGTCCTTCCAAGACTCCGAATTTCAATTTGTCCCTAGTCGCTTGCTATATGTAATTGATCCATCAGACCCAATTGCCCGCAACAAACAAAACAATCGAATTGATTTCCGCCTGTTGCGAAAGACGCCCTACGCCATCGTTCAACATGAGGAATTTAACGATCAAGACGACCTTCGCGTAAAGTCACTTTATGACCAACTTTACTTGGAAAAATATTCGCACTGCAACCCAAAATTCACCACAGATTTAATCCGCCTTTTTCGTAAAACAAAACAACTGGAATTCAACGGACTCCGCGCTTCGTCGGGGCAAATTGTCGGGGTTATCGCCACCTTGGAGCTCAACAACCAGTTCACGACCCCGATAGTTGGTTACGATTTCCGACTTCCTGTGACCCATGGACTGTATCGTTTGCTTACGTCGCTTGTTATTAAAAAGTCACTGAATGAGAATAAGTTGTTCAATATGAGCTCGGGCGTGGGAAGATTCAAAAAACACCGCGGGGCGAGACCATTTTTGGAATACTCCGCCATTTACACGAAACACCTGCCGTTTTCGCAAAAAATGGCTTGGCATACGTTAAGTTGGATAATGAAAAATATCGCAGCGCCAATCGTGCAGAAGAATGAACTTTGAAGGGTGCGATCGTCGCCACTGTAAGTTCTGGATGGTGCATGCTTGACGATATTCTATCTATCGTATCATCACAAACGTCATCCAATCATACCGGCGAGCGAGGTTTCGGAAATAGACCGGTCGATGTATCCAAAATTAGTCTTATGGTATTCAACCAACGATTGGTTTAACGTATCTTTGGCAAGCATGCCTTTTCGAACCATAAACTCCCAAATGTTTTCAATGAAAGATTGTCGACCAATCAGGATTTCAACCTGTTCCCTAGACAGCAGGCACAACCGCATCGCAACCTCGCCGAATGGTTGTGGATCGTCGGCTTGGATACGGAGAATTTTTTGCACCTCTCGGATGGTTAACATCCCGCTTTTGATGGCCAAGCGTCCAATGGGTTCCCGGCTGGAGTGGTATTGACTCATTGCATTGATCAACTGATCGTTGGTTACTACGTCATTTTGGCAAAGAAATTCACCGAACCACATCGTTTCGACCCTCGAGGTTTTTTTCAACGGCATGTAAATTTGCTCTCTCTAAAATACGTCAATCAACGCGTCAGTCAAAACGGTAAAACAAGGCTGAAAGAACTACAGGTGTATCGGTGGCGAGTGGTCCAACGCGAACGATGGCTAGTCTTGGCCGGCCAAAGCCAAAACCGCCAGTATTTCCGCCTCTAAATTGTCACGGGTAACCGGGTATGATTTCACGAATACCGGTCGAACTCTACCGCGTTCAAACAATGCATATGTCGGACAAACGGTCGTTCCATACCGCTTGGCGAAGCGCGAACTGTCGTCGAATTCGACTTTCACCAATTCGACGGTCTCGCGGTAAACTCTAATTAGCTGGTTCAATTCTTCTCTCATGGAATTGCATCGGCAACACTTGGTGTTAGTTCCGAATTCGACCAGTACGTGTCGGTTACTGTTGGCAACGTGCTGCTCCAATTCCGAGCTCTTGAGTTGTACAAATGAAAATTCCAACGGAAGCAACTGTCGAAAACTATCGCAGCCAAAAAACAGAGTAAATAACACGAAGATGACAACACGTGAATACTTCATGACATTCCTTTTGCAACGGAGTGGTCACAATTGATTCGTCTTGATAATCAAACTTTTTATCGATTCACGTTACGAACGGGATCCAGTAATGGTTCGCCGCAAAACACACACCGGTTGCTACATCCACGGACCCACGAATTATATGCATATAGTTTGCATGTGCCAAACACTTGCGAATGCTGAAACTCAATCATTAAGAAATCTGTTGTTGCTGGCCTTGGATCACCTCGTCCGGGGCATCGGCCAACTGTTGGGTGAGCATCCGCCATGCGGAAGCCATTTGTTCGGCAGCAAAGACCTCTTTTCCCTCCGGTGCCCAATCACGTAGGGTCGAACGTCGATAGACGGGCCCCAATTGTCTTGCAATCCAGGTTTCGTAAGATCGAATCCAATCTGTTAGCGTGAGTAGTAACCTTTTGCACGACGTAATTTGATTGGGCCGGGGAAACTCAAGACCAGGCAAATCGCTTGATGCCCAAGCGTCTACCAAATCGGTTTCAACACATAATTTGGGTTCAAATTTGAAACGATGAATAAACATCCCGCCCCAACGGTCATCCCCGCAGAAGACTCCGAAGCCTCGTAACACGATTCTCGTCTCCGGAGATAGTTGCAACCGGTACATGCTGGCCGCCGACATTCCAGGTGGTTTTTCAAAACGATCGAAACCAAAACGCAACAGCAAATTGTCGTCCGGAAACTCAACGTCTTTTCCCCAGCACCATATTTGCTGGTTAAGCAAGTCCGCAGCCCATTGTGTGAGTTTTGGTTTGCCGTTTGCCGGATCGTCGGTGGCATGCCCCAAATGAACCCCTCCCATTCTCCGTCGCTAATATTTTTGTCGGCTAGTCGGCAAACGAACAGAGTTTATAATCCAGCAAACTTGCGTCACCTCGCAACGGTTCGTTCCAGACGGTTTCAGGTTTTAGCCATCTAATCCGGCAGCGGCTTTGATGACTTGAAGTGCTGCCTTAATACCTTCGGCTTCCTTTTCATAAGTTGACCCTTCTCCACCGTGCATCGACTTGTCTATTTCTCCGAACGAAGTAAACAGAGACTCCTTGGCTTCGTTTACGGCATCAAGTTTCTCTTGCGTAAACTCCTCGTTCTTTGCCAGTTCGGCAATACTTTCGAGAACATGTCCAATTTCGTGTAATGGTCCGTGAGCTGCGTCGGAATCATTGTTGGCGAAACCATTGCGAATGGTATTGTCCATCTCGACAAGTTTTTCAACGGCCTGTTGGAACGTCATCGCTTCGTCATCACCATGGTCGTGATGCCCCTTTTCATCGGTATTTGATTGCGTGGTACTTTGAGTCTGAGAAGAGTCTTCAGAGCAGCCGCTCGTTATCAACAAAACAGCGATTGCGATTGTTCGTAAAGTATTTTTATACATCGTTCTTTAAATAGTTTTGATTAAGATTTTGATACAAACGACACAAAGCGGGCTTGCGTTTAAATGCAAACCTTTTGCATATACGATTATTAGGCAATGGCGGTTCAATGAAAAGTGCTCGTGCCGAAGAAAACGGCGAAACGAAATCGAATTCGAGGGAAATTCGTCTGTGGGAAAGGGGAATCTGATAAATGGCCTGGAAAAAAGGAGAACGGATACCGACGAACATGATTGTTGGGTTCCTGGGGTCCGGTAAAACCACTGCGATCAAGAAGCTGATCGAAAACCGACCGCAGGGTGAACAATGGTCCATTCTGATCAACGAGTTTGGAACGGTGTCGATCGATCATACGATCATTGATTCCGAAATGACAGGCATTGCGGTGGAGGAATTGGGTGGTGGCTGTGCGTGTTGCACGTTGGCGTTTGCCTTTAAACCACTCGTGGCCCAATTTCTGCGCCGTACCAAGCCGGATCGCTTTATCCTTGAACCTTCCGGATTGAGTCATCCTGCAAAGCTCATCGACATTTTGCGCAGCCCCAATTTTTCTGGCGCAATCGAAGTGCGGAACATTATTTGCCTCATTGATCCAAAAGATTTTGAGAATCCGCGTTGGCGTGAGTCAGCGGTGTTCCATGACCAAGTGCAATTGGCAGATATCGTCGTTTTGAATTGGAGCGATCGTTGTGACCCAGAATTGGTCTGCCGTTGTCGCCAGTGGGTGGAAGGCTTCAGGCCTCCAAAACATCTGATTGTTGAAACCAGTTTTGGCGAGATCGATTCAAAATTGCTAGACATGAAATTTGAAGATGTTCGTTTTCCTCTATTCGAAGACGCCCATCCGATTCCAGCATACAAACTATTGGATTTAACACTCGATGCGACGGCCAGCTCAGGTGGCAGTGACCTGATTAAGGATCCCGCAAGACAAAACCCAATTCGACAGGCGGCACCAGGCGAACCACTTCGGTTTCAAAACGACGATACGAATTTCGATGCTTGTGGCTGGATCTTTCACGTCGATGACATTTTTGATCGCGACGCATTGCTCGACTTGTTGGGCTACGTCCACCCAGTTGTTCGGCTGAAGGGGATTTTTCGATGTGATGGAGATTGGTGGTTAATAAACCGAGCCAAAGATGGAACCAGTTTCGCGCCCTCGACATATCGGCGAGACAGTCGACTGGAAGTCATCTTGGACCGAAAAACCTCAGGCTGGGGCGAATTGGAGAACAAATTGCTCCAATGCTTGGCTCAATAAACATCGGATTGTCAAAACTACACGGGTACGTAAGGTAAATGGGAATCGTGCAAAACAATTTTCAATTCGCTATCGTTGTTGATCGTGTAAGCAAATGAGTATTCGACTTTGACGGGATCTCCACCGTCGGCCGGCGTAAAGTAGTAGTTACCCATGGCCAAACCGGCTTGGCCAATGATCTTGGTCCCAATATTCTCCCAGCGAACGTTGGACCACGGTCTGATGGCGAAGCCTTGGTCCTCAGGGTAGGCATCGTTTCCACCGACGAAGTAAGAAAGCGCGCCATCGAAGTCCAGCCGGAACTGCTTTTCCGAACAAAGCGTCGGCTTGAACAACACCGGACCTTCCTGATAGTTGTAAAACTTGTTGATATGATCGGTAGCCGCCGCCGCAAAGTCACCACCTTCCTGAAACACGTTTCCAATATTGACGATGCCGTCGCCCCAAGCAATCCGCGATTCAGTAATGCGCTGTTCTGTGATCATGGTTGTAGTCTAACTCCTGGGAAGTTTCTCTTTGCGAGTTTTTTAACATGAAGTCGCTATTCATTCAACCGGAAGCAGTCCGTCGTATTCGCTTTTCAATTCAAAAAACCAGCAACTTGCGAGCCGAAACCGTTCGCCCATAAGCGAGTAACCCCTTTGCGGCATAGTAAGCCGTATATCGTTTGTCCAACCCACTGGGTTACCTGCCGCCAGGCTTACGACTTAGAATGGCATCATGATCAATGGAAATTACATGACGACCCCAGCCATTGGGTGGCTCACGCTTTGTTGTTGTTTGGCTTCCGCAGCTCAAGAGCGCCCGAATATTGTCTTGATCGTTTCGGACGATCAAGGATGGACGGATTACTCGTTCATGGGGCACGCGAAGATTCAGACACCGAATCTGGATGCACTGGCCAAACAGAGCGTGCTTTTTCGAAACGGTTATGTGCCAACCGCGCTTTGCCGCCCTTCATTGATGACGATGGTGACAGGGCTGTATGCCCACCAACACGGTGTTACCGGGAACGATCCGTCGCCCCGCTATGCCAAACGTGGAACACAACAAGACATACGGCGGCGCGAGCAGCTCATCAGATTGATTGATGCCGTTCCCACCGTTCCCAAACTGCTTGCAAATCGAGGGTATCGCTGTCACCAATCCGGAAAGTGGTGGGAAGGGGGTTTTGCCAGAGGCGGTTTCACACATGGGATGACACGTGGGTTTCCGCAAAAAGGCGGCAGGCACGGCGACGACGGTCTTCAAATTGGGCGCCAAGGTCTGGCTCCAATCAAGAACTTTATCGATCAGGCGGTGGCTCAAGGTCAGCCTTTCTTCGTTTGGTATGCCCCCTTTATGCCGCATACTCCTCATACGCCCCCAAAACATCTGTTGAATAAGTATCAATCCATCGTCGAATCCGAAAAACTTGCACGCTATTTTGCCATGTGTGAATGGTTTGATGAAACCGTCGGTCAACTACGGAAACACCTCGCCCGAACGCGTATCCAAGAAGATACGTTGATCGTTTACGTTTGCGACAATGGCTGGATTCAGGATCCTGATCGAAACGGTTACGCTGCAAGGTCAAAACAAACGCCTTATGAAGGTGGTGTACGATCTCCGATCATGTTTTGTTGGCCGAATCATTTTCAGCCAAACGACCGAACAGAATTGTGCAGCAGCATTGACCTAGCACCGACCATACTATCGGCGGCTGGCATTCAACCGACGCGAAAGATGCCCGGCCTGAATCTGTTAAATCACTTAAAATATGGCAAGCCCATCCAACGTGATCTGATATTTGGAGAGTCGTTTGCCCATGATATCGCCGACTTGGAAAAACCAGAAGCTTCGCTGTTGCATCGATGGTGTCGGAACGGCAACTGGAAGCTAATCTTGACCTACGATGGTGAAGTCAATCGTTACAAGACGACCCACCCCAGAACGGATAAGCGACCACAACTTTTTGACCTAAGCAAAGACCCCTTCGAAAAAACGAACCTCGCCGGAGATAATCCAACGATCGTCTCCGAGCTTGCCAAGGCGATAAAAAACTGGTATCCGGTTAACGAACGCAAAGTCATCGAAGCCTGGTCAAACTAGACTCATGGCGACGCAATACCTCGTCGGCTATTCGACTAACGTCATCTTAGGGTCGAGCCTTTTTTGACGGAGGCGATTAAATTCCGTTTGATCGATTTTCCCGCTGTCATCGATCAACAAGGCCGTCGAAGCGGTGCTGGCCTCTAGTGCATTCCAAATTCTCAGTGCACGCGCTCGCCCGTTTTGCCGGCTGGTTCTTGAGCCCACATAGTCGAATTGGAAATCCGAAAATTCAGGTATCGCCTTGAGCGAGTGATATCCGTTGAAACGAACCACGTCGTAAGTGTCGACAAGCAACTCAGCGAGGTAAGGCGGCATCCATCTGGTTCCAGATGCTTGTCGCGCCGGTTTCCAACCAAAGTGCCATCCAGCTATGGCGCGCTGACCGGCATCTCCCTGCAAAACCCAACGGATTGAAGAAGCAATTTCTTTTTCGTCCGCGCTCAGTATTGGTGTTGGGATTTTGTACCATTTTTTTAATTGGTTTGCAGTCCAGCCCAATGACTTGTCCAGGTGGCATAAATTACAAGCGTTGGGGCGTCCGGTCGACTGGGTCGTGGCCACATTGGGGCTGTCGATCGTGTGACTGCGCATCGCTTTCATCAGCCCCAGACTTGTGTGCGGCATGTGGCAGTTGTAACAAAGGCTGCCTTCAGAGTTCACCGGGTGATGCGTATGCAAGACTAAATTACTGTCGGATCTAAATTCATCATGGCACTGTAAACAGGCCCGATTGGTGCGCATGTCACGTTTCATTTGATCGTCGGCCCAGCGTCCACGATCCCGAAGAACATTGTCATTCTGATGCATGTCGTGGCAAGAAAGACACGACATGGTTCCGCGTTGGTAACATGGCGTCTCCAAAAGGCCGTTGTACTCTCGACCACTAACGCGAACCATTCCATCCGACCAAAACTGTTGCTCGAAAAATTTCGGATTGCGCTTCAACTTTTGTCTGACAACTGGCTGGTCAAGACCCTTGCCAAATTGAAACACGTAACGGTTCTTATGTAGGTCTTCGCCTGGTCGAAACTCGAATCCCTTTTCAAAAAAATCTGCCTGGTCCTTGGCATCAAAAAGATCAAATACGGCGTGGCATTGACCGCACGTCTGCGAAGAAAGCTTGTGCGACAACGTTGCCGGGTTACACAAATCTGTTTCGCCTAGTGCGCTATTTCGATCGCGATCGTTCACATGCTGACCGTGGAATGCGGCGTGCGCTTGTCCCGGCCCGTGGCAAGCCTCACACGAGATCCCAAACTCAGCCACGTGTGTATCAAACCCCGTTTTTCGATCCAAACGCGGTTGCCCGCTGACAACATGACACTTAATGCAATTGCTGTTCCAGCCTCCGGCATGCATATTCAAATTGGATGAAGGCTTTAAAAAGATTGAGCCGTATGGGACCCAACGTTGTTCTTTGTTGATCCAGATAAAAGGAATTTTGGCCAGCGTACGTTGCTTGTCAGTTTCGCACCAGAAGGCTTGCTGATGATGAGCACCAGTGGACAAAACAATTTTGAAGGTTCTGTTTATCGACGACTGATTTTGATTCGATTCCACGCCATTCATTTCCATGAAATATTCCTCCTCCTCGCGGAAGAAACGAAACTGGTACCCAGAATATTTGAGGATCTTGTTGTCAAAGTCGGCAATCACATTTTCGCGACTTGGTACCTGTGTCATCGTTCGATGATACGATGCGTGCCAAGATTCATAGTGCTCTGCATGGCAATCGCGGCAATTGGCGGACGAAATGTAACCACGGTCCCTTTTCTCCACCGGACGCCCATGATCATCGTCACCCTGAAACGGCGACTCAGATTGGTTTTTGAAGGATTTGTCATCTGTTGTTCCCATCGTGATTGTCGTCACAATGCCAACAAAGATCATTGACAATCCAATTCCAAACGTAGTTTTTACAACACCTAAATGGGTTCCAGTTATCATAGAGAGATACGCTTCAAGATAGGGGAAGTGAGCAACGCTAGAGACGCGTTTTCGATACAAATGAGCTGGCCATTTCAACATGGGATTCTTAAAGAACCTCTATCCTGTAGTATAACGGTTTTGCGATTTTCTGTTGAACGCGAGCCAATTTCTATCGTACTAGTAAAAACCTAAATCATTGTCTTGACTGATTTTACATTATGCATACACACGAGTTGACACTCGGATTGGCATTTGGCCTCGGCGCGCTGCACGCTTTGGAGCCAGGCCACGGCAAAACGGCGATGTTGGTTTACTTGGCCGGCGAGCGACGCAGCCTGCTTCACCCCATCGTCATAGGCCTTGCTAGTGCTCTATCTCATTCATTATCGTTGATTGGGATCGCTGCATTGGTACATTTGACTCATCATATTGTCGCGGGCGAACACACGCATACGGATGCGGGAGTCACCGAAGCGATGCGTTGGCTAAGTGCGGGCCTGGTCCTTTGTGTTGGCGTTTGGATGTTTCGTGCTGCACGCCGAACCAGTCCCGCGGCTTGCGATTGTTGCAACACGCATCCTGCCGACAACGCGGAGCCAAATTCTGCGACGACCACGAGTTACTCAATGAGTGCCCTCCTAGGCGCGGCGTTCGGACTCATGCCCTGCCCTTCTGCTTTGGCCGCATATTTCTCCGGTCTGTCGTCAGGTTCTCCTGTTGAAGCATACGGTGTCATTCTGTTGTTTGCGGCTGGGATAGCTTTTTCTTTGTCGCTTGTTGGAATGATTGTTCAGGTCTTTGGTAAACGATTGCTGAACTCGGGCACGCAACTTTTCAAACTGCCCTGGGGTTACATCCGAGCCGGATTAGTAACTCTTGTTGGCATCGTTTATCTAGGTCACGTAACCTTGCACTAAAACCCCGCCCACCAATCAAAAACCGTTTTCCAAAAGGGTTGGTGCAATATTATGACCGACAGCAATACGGCCGTAGGGCGTTGGGAAATCCACGTGCCGAACTTGGGTAGCGTTTGACTCACTGCAAAAGCACAAGTAAATAGCATCGTAATCTGAAGCAACGCTTGCCAACCCAAAACGATTCCAATCCATATCATCGCATATCGAAAACAAGAGTTCCTGGTAGTCCTGACAACGCCTCCGAACAGAATCGCCAGACCGATACCAGCAACACCCCCAATCGTCACCTTTAAAACTTGTTCAACGGCTGGCGCCAGCGAAAGTGCCAGCGGGAAAGGTTCCCAAACGGGTACCGGTGCAATTGGCCAATAGATCAATGATGCAAAGCCAAAGATTCCGGTCAGCATCCATGCAAATTTGTGCCCAACAGCCTGTCGATCCCATTCGATTAGCGCCAACACCAAAATTGCCGACATCAAACACGCGTGGTAAAAGTAAATCGCAATCGCTGGCCATTTGGGGTATAAGATGACCCACAAAATGCCCTTGTAGTGAACACGCATGAATGGAACATTTGTACAGCCCGTGACTAACTCATAAACAAAAAGTGATCCAAAAATGAACGCGACAACAATTTCGACGATTAGGTATCTCGGTGGAATCCAAACCGAACAGTCGCGGCATCGCGCGCCCAAATTGATATAGCTAAAGATTGGAATATTGTCTGAACGCTTGATTTTTGCATTGCAAACCGGGCACGTCGAATCTCTAAACGCAACAGACTCACCGCGGGGCAAACAATACGCGACGACATTCAGGAAACTGCCCAGACATGCGCCTGCAAACGTAAAAACGGCAAATACGCCAAATTGTGCGGTACGGAACGTGGCTTCATTCCAATATGTCCAGTTTGGATCGACCGATGCCGTCGTTGACGACTGGGCTTTGAATTGCTGCCAAAACGGTTCAATCAGCGGACCTGCAAATATGTACAGAAGCGCGGGTACGGTCAGCGTCCCCCATGCCAAAAATTTTCCTCTTGTCTTGCGAGAACACGACGATAACAATCCACCACATTCGAAGATCAATGCGATCGAAATGGAGACGAGTAACACGATTTCGGGCGGTTCCACGATCTTCTTGCTTTCACTCGCGCCCAGATAGGTCGTGCTGACGACCCCTGAAAAAATATTTATTGTCAACAACGCCAAAACCAACGTGCGAATGGTCTTGGAACCGAATGTAGTTACCAGAGACACCAACAACAGCGTAGTTGTGATGGGAAATAGGATCCCATTTTGCCCTGTCAAGCAGCCGCGTACAAACCAAACCCAAAGTGGGGTAGCAATTAAGACAAGTAGAATCCTGGCAAACTCACCAACCAAGGAAAGATCGTAGGAACTCAAGCCATTGGATTCCTGTACCACCGGTAACACCGAACTAGAAATGGCATTCCGTGTGTAGCTTTCAGTTTCGTTCATTGTCCTTAAGCCAGTAATGCCCGCAACAAGCAAAGAAACTCACGCCCAACCAGGCTTAACAGCAAAGCGTTGCAAATTAATTTTGACTCACCGATTCCGCGGGGGCTGCCTCCAATTCACAACAACCACATTGGCAACCATATCGTCTGTTCATTAGATGCGCTGAAACGAGCAACATGCCACCCAATGGCGTAATCCACGGCGCAAGTTCAGTTAGCAGGTTGCCCTTGCTTTTCGTCTTGTTGGGTTCTACCAAGGCAATCTCATGATCGCCAGTCGCCGTTACGAATTCTTCTCCACAAGACTCGCAATTTTCACATTCGCACGGTGTGTCCGCAACTCCAAGCTCTGCCGTAGCCACATCGCAGGATGGACAACACTCTCCGGCCAAACCGAAAGCCGCAAACGTAATGAAGGCAAGACCAATCGACCCGACAGCCACAGGCCACCAATTGCGATGTTTGCGAAGTCCAGGAAGAAACGCCGCTAATGCGATCAGAAAGCAAAACAATGCCATCCATTTATGAAAGGCCTCGTCCGCCAAAAAGCTGAGGCCCAACGCGGGCAAATATGCAATCACAAACGGCATCGCAGCACAATGAATGGCGCATCCGATCGATGCCACAATTCCGACCAAATCCTTCCAAGAGGAAACTTGGCCCGAATTGTTCATTGGTTGAGTAATTTCAAGTTCGATAGCGTTCATTTAATTCCATTCACCGATACGTGTGCACATTCAAAACAACAAAGCAAGGCTATTGAATACGCTTAGTTTTCAAATATAGATTTTATGTAAATGCATTTTGTTTGCAAGTAGAGCATCGGCCACAGATGTCAAAACGCTTGATTTCTATACGGATGATTGAAAAATTGGTATTAAAAAGCAATTAGCGCGTGGCTCTGCCAAACCGAATTTCTGCTTGGTGAACGGCTTATGCGTATGGGTCGATCAAGTCGTACGAAATGAATGACATTGTTTTGGTCGACTAAATATAATCTGGCATGACGAAATCGTGGCCAGTTGGTAGAATAGAAGTTTAGTCCATGATGTTCGAGTCCGGGAAATGAGTGATCCAGATCAAAAAGGCACTGAAATCCTAAAGCAGTCAATTCGCGAGGTGGGATTGCGGGCAACACCGGCGCGCTTAGCGACTCTGAAACTGCTACACGAAGCGAATTCTCCAATGACGCATGCCGAAGTAGCGACTGAATTGGATCAGTTAGGCGTCGACAAGGCGACAGCATTTCGCAATTTGAATGACATGGCAAGCGCGGGTTTGTTGCGTCGGACAGAGTTGGGAGATCATGTTTGGAGATTCGAACTAGTCGATCAAGTTGGACATGATGCGGCGCATCCTCATTTTATATGCGTAGATTGCGGCAACGTATCGTGCCTCGACGACGTTAAGCTGACCGCCGGCAGTTTACGTGCCAGCCAGGAAGTCGGCGAAGTTACGGAGATCTTGCTTCGTGGACATTGCAACGAATGCAATTAGTCGCTTCACCGAGTTTTTGCCAACTCCACACCGAATCTATCGCCACGGATAGATGAGGAATCGTTGCCGCCGTCGATGGAACGGCAGCAGATCCAATTGTTGCTGGGACAGGATTTCGCGCACTTTGCGATGATCCCCAATGGCTTGCCAGGTTACTTCATGAGCCAAAAGGGGCTTATAGGCGTCGAAGTCCCATCGGTCCGGGTACATTTTTTTCAACGTAGTCGCCAGTGCGAGTCCCAGGTGGTCGGAACGAATTCTTTCTCGATCCGTAATGAGAATTTGGATGCCATCACAATTTTGATCCGCGAATTTACTGCTGCGCGGCGTGAAAGTCGTGGCCACAAAACTAACGCCTGGGACTTGAAGTTCACGCAGCGAATTCGCCCACGCTGTGCCGTCAAGCCAAGGAGCACCGACAACTTCGAACGGTGTATCGGTTCCACGGCCGACCGATAGATTCGTTGTTTCCAACAGTCCAACGCCAGGATATAGCAAGGCCTGATTTAAGTTTCTCAAATTTGGAGATGGGTTTACCCAAGACAAACCCGTCTGATCAAACATTTGATCGCGCGTCCACCCTTTCATCTCGACTACATGTAGCTTGAGATCAAGTTTCATTTCTTGATTAAACATGTATGCGATTTCCCCGATCGTCATACCGTGACGCACGGGAAGATTATGAAACGCAACGAAAGAACGATGGTTCTTGTCCAACATGGCGCCCTCAACAGCGACCCCTCCGATCGGGTTAGGTCTATCCAAGACGTAGAATGGTATTTGTTGTTCGGCTGCGGCTTGCATGACGTATCCCATTGTCGAAATATAAGTATAGAACCGGGTGCCAATGTCTTGGATGTCAAACACCAAACTATCCACTTTCGCCAATTGGGCAGGGCTCGGTTTTTTGGCAGGACCGTATAAACTGAACACCGCCAGCCCCGTTTCTTTGTCCACAGAATCGTCAATGGAAGCGATGTCCAATTGACCGTCGATACCATGTTCAGGGCTGAACAATGTCGTCAGTCGCACACTCGATGATTCCACCATCAATCGAATGTTGCTGCGTCCTAACGCGTCTCTGCCGGTATGGTTCGTAATCAAACCGATTCGTTCGCCATGCAATCGTTTAAAGTCCTCGGCGACCAAGACATCCAGTCCCGTTGCTAGTTGGGCTGTCTTAGCAGTCCGTTTGGGCTGTGCAACTTGCTGCGGAATGATAGCTGAGACCGCAACGGTGCCGATCTGACCGGCGATTCGGTTGATAGCGCCCTTGCCATCGGGGTGAAGCCGGTTACTTAGTACGATATAGAATAAATCCGCGTCTGGATCGATCCAAAGTACCGTACCGGTAAACCCGCCGTGCCCAAAGGCACTATCGCTGAGTTGGATTCCTCGATTGGTGGAATAGGCTGAATACTTGTCCCAGCCCAATCCGAACATGCCACTGGAAACTCGGTAACGGTCCGTCATGATCCTTACGGTTTCCGGCAATAAGATTTGCTGGGAGCGAAAATGCCCACCGTTAAGCAGCATTTGCGCGAAAACTGATAAATCGTTGGCAGTCGAGAACAGTCCGGCGTGCCCTGCAACACCGCCCAACATTCTTGCCCTAGGATCGTGAACCTGTCCTTTAATCCATGCGCCCGATTCGGCTAATTGGTCGTTCGAGGCGCAACGTGATCGCAGTGCCGGCCCAGGTAGAAAACCCGTGTCCTTCATACCCAATGGCCGAAACACACGTTCACGAGTAAACGCGTCGACATTCTTACCCGTCAGTCGGTGGACCAATTTCGCCAGCAACAAATACCCCACGTCAGAATAAACAAATTTTTCACCCGGCTGACCTATCGTGCTTAATTCAAAGATCCGTTTAAATGCCATCTGTGGTCCGTCGTTGAAGTCGCTCAATGCATTGTCGGGAATCAAACCGCCTTGATGGGTCAACAATTGGAAGATCGTTATGTCGTGCTTTCCATGAACGGCAAACCCTGGGAAGTACTTGGAGTACTCGTCGGAGAGTTCAAGTTTGCCGTCTTGCCAAAGCAGCATAATACTTGTGGCAGTCGCAACGGGTTTAGTTATTGACGCTAAATCGAAAATGGTGTCGACGTCCATTCTTTGGCGTGTTGGCTCAACTTGCCGGTCGCCATAGGCCCGCAGAAACGCAAGTTTTCCACGACGCCCAATGGCGACCACACAACCGGCCATGTTTCCCGCCTTGATTCCATCATTGACCACATGGTCAATCAAATCCAACATACTTCCACTCAAACCCACATCTTTAGGTGCAACGATTGGGAGATGAGAAGGGTCTTGAGCCAGAACACGGCCGTTGATCAGAACTAGGAAAACAACCAGAAGTGTGTGCTTATTCATCGCTGCGTTTTGACCTTCATTGCGAACGTTGAAACCAACGGCCAACGCCGCGACCGCTCCGATGCCCGAATTCAACACGCGTTTACCGTGCCAAATTGGATGAACGTTCGACTCGTTGGTTCCTGCCGCCAACCAATGCGAGTTTTGCTAAACCGTTGTGATAAACGCTAGTGCAAGTTGCACTTAACTGTAGCGGTCGTGGCGTCGAAATTTCCGGCAAAAATTGACGGATCGACGCTACACCAAAACGAAATGCGCTCTAGATGTCATACTCGAAGGCAAAATGGCGATCAAGATCTCAATCAAAAACAAAGCGACTGTTGTTGATGTGTTGATTGCCATGCCGACCGTTTGACCGCATTATCGACAATCAAAAAATTCATAGGCCAATACGTTCGTCAATGCGTTAACAGGAATCGGCAATACCAGCATGGCTGCGATTAACGCAAACGTAAAGGTAAATCCCAACACGATTCCCAAAGCGCCGGGATAATCGTGCGATACAAGTTCGTGCGACACAAAAACTGGCCGAAAGCCAATTAATAGGGTCCAAGCTACCTATTAAATTCAATTGAAACGAGAAATCTGAAAGTTAAAATAACGGCCATTTGACAACACACTATTCGGGGTAAATCATGAAGTGTTTTGCACAAACGGTCGCAATTATTTCTTGGTTGGTGCTTTCCAATGCTATACCGGCAGATCTTTTATCTACCGATAGCTATCTAATTGGGCCGGATCCAACGCTAGGCGAGTATAGTGAAGCGGCTCTCAACGGTCAGCCAGCAGTCTTGATGAATCAGGGCTTTTCCAATGGCGGCTACAATCAAGGGACAGGAACAGCGCAGTTCCAGGCAACGACCTTGACACTGAACAGCAATGTCGGTGGTTTGGGTGGCAAAGTAGTTTACAGCAGCACGCCTCTAGACGGGATCTACCGATCCGTGGCTCGTTCAGTTGATCGGTTACCCGGGTTAGGAACCTATTATTTTAGTCAAACGGTCAATCGGGGTGACATCCCACAAGCCGGTGGTGACGGTTTCGTGTTGTCTGGCTTTGGAAATTTTGTGGCGCCCGAACTGGGACCGACCTCAGGATTCTTAGCGGGTGTATTTGTGGGCTTCAGTCAGAACCCCAGCAATCCTAACAGCTTCGGCGACTTGGTGTTGCGTGCGCGTACCACGACAGCTCAGTCTGCAGAAGACATGGTGCTGGTCGACGGCGCGTTTTCTTCAACGGCGAACCAAACCTACACCGTAGTGTTTCGAGTCGATATAGCGGGTGGTGCGGATAACGTTTCGTGGTGGCTAAACCCCACGGATTTTCAAAATGGTGAGGCCGGTTTGACGGCAACGTCGAGCGGTAACGGAAGTTTTTCCAGTTTTTCATTCGGTTCGGCAAGCGACTTACAAAGACTGAATTACACAGCCCGCAATTGGAACGGCAATGTCTTTTTTGATGAGCCGCGTTTGGCAACCGAAATCGCTGATTTGGAAGTCGCTGCAACGTTCATTCTTGGTGACATCAATGGCGATGGTGCCGTGAATCTCCTCGACGTACAGCCGTTCGTAACGCTAGTGGTAAAAGGTATATTCCAAGCTGAAGGAGACATCAACAACGACGGTGTGGTTGACCTTCTCGATGTCCAAGGCTTTGTTGCACTGTTAGTCGGTTAACTTGGTAATTGATTTGAATGAGATTGGCGAATGCAATTGAATGGGTTGCGTACCATGGTGTGGGTTGGAATTCTGCTGGTGGTGATCGCCCCAGTGGCCCAAGCCGTTGACGAGCCGGCAGTTTATGATGTAGTGATCTATGGCGGCACTGCTGGCGGAATTGCTGCCGCGGTGCAAGTTGCTCGTATGGGAAAGACCGTCGTCGTTGTTGAACCGACGAAGCGAATCGGCGGACTCACAACCGGTGGTTTGGGTCAGACGGATATCGGAAATAAGGCCGCGATTGGCGGTGTCGCTCGCGAATTCTATCAAGCGGTTAAGACCTACTACCAACAAGACGAGAACTGGCGTTGGCAAAAACGCGAGCAGTATTCCAGTATCGGCCAATCGAAATCTTCCAAAAATGAAGATGCCATGTGGACGTTCGAACCCCGTGCCGCGCTTCGTATTTTGAACGGATGGATGGACGCCGAAAAAATTGAAATTGTATACGGCGAACGACTCGACCGAACTTTACGCAACGAGTCCGATGCCACGACCCGCGGCATTATCATCAAGGAAGGTCGTATCGAGTCGATGGTGATGGAATCGGGGCGAGAATTTCGCGCACGTTGTTTTATTGATGCGTCTTACGAGGGGGATTTGTTAGCAGCGGCCGGGGTTAGCTATGTCGTCGGACGTGAAGCAAATGCGCGACATGGAGAAACGTTGAATGGCGTGCAAACCAAGTACGCGAAGCATCATCAGTTTCAGCCTGAGGTTGATCCCTATATCGTTGCTGGGGACCCGACCAGTGGTTTGCTGCCGGGCATCGATGCGGCGGGTCCCGGCAAAGAGGGAACCGGTGATCACCGCGTTCAAGCTTACAACTTCAGAATGTGTCTGACCGATCATCCCGAAAACCGAATTCCATTCACAAAACCGGCGGGTTATCGAGAACTTGACCACGAATTGCTGCTTCGCAATTTAGAGGCGGGAGACCAGCGCCTGCCGTGGAGCAGTGGCTGGATGCCCAATCGCAAGACCGATACCAACAACAACCGTGGCGTCTCCACGGACTTTATCGGGCAAAATTACGCTTATCCCGAAGCTTCCTATCAAGAGCGAGAAAAAATCGTCGCCCGCCATCGAACTTACCAACAAGGTTTGATGTGGACGCTTGCAAATCACCCGCGCGTGCCAGAACCGATGCGGAAAGAGTTTTCACGATGGGGCACCTGCAAAGACGAATTTGCGCGATCCGACGGCTGGCCGGAACAGATTTACGTGCGTGAAGCGCGAAGGATGGTGGGGGAATACGTGATGACACAACACAACTGCCAAGGCCGCGAAGTGGTTTCCGATCCGGTAGGGCTAGCCGCGTACACCATGGATTCGCACAACACCCAACGCTATGTCGACCGCCATGGATTTGTCCGCAATGAAGGCGATGTTCAAGTCGGCGGTTTCGAGCCCTATGGCATATCCTACCGCAGCCTGGTTCCTCGGCGTTCGGAGTGCAAGAATTTGCTGGTTCCGGTCTCTTTAAGTGCCTCCCACATCGCGTTTGGATCCATCCGAATGGAACCCGTATTTATGGTTCTGGGTCAGTCCGCCGCTACCGCAGCGTGCCTGGCGATCGACGCTGATTGTGATGTTCAGGAAGTCAACTATGAAACTTTAAAATCCCGTTTGCTCCACGACCGCCAAAGGTTGCAATGGAAAGAATAGTCTTCCGCCGAAGACTTAGCGCAATCAGCTTGGAATCCAATAACAAATATTTGCGCCCTGCCACCTTGGACTGGGCAGTGGGTTCGACGGCTCTAACCCTTCATCAGCAACGATGATGAACGGATCAGCGGACGTGATGCCTTTGAGAAGGCAAATTGCCACTCGTGCAACTACTAACTCTGTAACAAGCGAAATCACCGGGTCACGCGTGAAAAAGAGGTTGATTTGAATCGACGTCGGATGGTTGGTTGACGTGAGGAATTCACGTAAAATTCGCCTTCGAAGCTGTTATCTTTGATATGATTGCTTCGGCAATGACACAACCTTCAAAATGACGCATGAGCGAATCGTCTTCTACACCATCCCATCTTGATGCTTCGTTGGCCGTCGATCGATTGTGCGATGAGTTCGAGCGCGCTTGGAAAAAAAGACAAAACCCGAGGATCGAGAACTTTCTCGATAGCATTGATGATTCATTGAAGAAACGGGCATTTGAACAATTGTTGTTTTTGGAGTTGGATCTAGGCGACAAAACGCCTCAGCTGGACCTGTACACGGATCGGTTTCCGCAGTTCGAAAATCTCGTTCGGTTAGTTTTTGAAGAAGCCGGATTTCAAGACTGGAAAGACCAAATCATCGGTCCGTTCCGATTGATGCGGGAAATTGGGCGTGGTGGTATGGGGGTCGTCTATCTGGCAAAAGATAGCCGACTGGATCGCGATGTAGCGATCAAATTGTTAAATCGAAATCGTCGTTCGAATACCACCTGGCTCCGCCGTTTTCGACGTGAAGCTCGTTTGGCCAGCGGACTGAATCATCCCAATGTACTGACCATTTACGAAATTGGTGAACATGAAGGCATCTCATATTTGGCAAGCGAATTTGTTTCCGGAAAAACCTTACGAGAGCATTTATCCAACCGAAGGCTCGGGCTACAAGAAATTTTGGAAATCGCGTCTCAGATTGCGAAGGGGATGTTGGCTGCCCACCAATCAGGAATTATTCATCGCGATGTGAAGGCTGACAACATCATGATACGCGATGATGGTTTGATAAAGATCTTGGATTTTGGATTGGCCAAAGAAGAAAATTTAGAGGGCGTAGATCCGTCGATCGAATCAAAAACAGGCGCGATCACCGGAACCGTCCATTTCATGTCTCCCGAGCAAGCCCGAGGGCGAGAGCTTGATACCGCCACGGACGTTTTTAGTTTTGGATGTTTGATGTATTTAATGTGCACCGGCCAACTCCCGTTCAACGGACAATCCATCAGCGATGTAATCGCGGCGATTTTGAATTCGGAACCGACAGCTATTTCGCAGTACGCACCGGAACTGCCCATCAGCCTTGTTACCTTGATCGAAAGCTGCCTGGACAAAATGGCTGATCAACGACCGACGTTCGAAGATGTCGAATCAAGCATCGAAAGCGTTCGATCGAAACCGTCGATTCCAGTTGAAATGATCGGAGATGCGTCCGATTTGTTGAGTGGAAAAGAAACCTCTTTTGACACAGACCCGGCGCTTGGATCAGCAACAAAAATAAATCTGCAACCCAGCGAGATTCGATATGCTCAAAGCGGCGATGTGAATATAGCCTGGCAAGAAATTGGCACAGGTCCCATCGATATCGTTTTTGTGATGGGTTGGGTATCTCATTTGGATTGGTTTTGGAAAGATGATTCGTTTGCGGCATTTTTGCAGCAGTTGGCCACCTTCGCTCGAGTGATCTTGTTCGACAAACGGGGTACCGGCTTGTCGGACAAAGTTCCGGTTAAAGAATTGCCCGACTTGGAAACGCGAATGGATGACGTTCGAGCCGTAATGGAAGCTGCGGCTTCGCAACAGGCGGTGTTGTGTGGGATTTCCGAAGGTGGACCGCTATGTGCCTTGTTTGCCGCAACTTATCCCGACCGAACGTTAGCGATAACCATGATTGGCAGTTATTCACGCCGCCTGTGGGCAGAAGACTATCCCTGGGGACCGACGGCCGAGCAACGAGAAACGTTTATCCAAGAGATCGCGGAACAATGGGGCGGGCCACTAGGTTTGGAAGATCGTGCACCAACGATGGCCAATGACGAGGCTTTTCGAAATTGGTGGGCCAGTTATTTGCGGATGGGCGCCAGTCCCGGTGCCGCAGTTGCACTGACAAAAATGAACGCCCAGATCGATATTCGCGCTATCCTGCCAAGTATTCACGTGCCAACTCTAGTTATTCATCGAACGGGAGATCGCTGTTTGCAAGTCGACGAAGGCAAGTATCTGGCGGAAAAAATTCCCGGTGCCAAATTTGTCGAATTGCCCGGGGACGACCACCTGCCGTTTGTCGGCGACGCGCAAAGTGTTCTCAACGAAATCGAGTTGTTTCTGACCGGGATGAAAAGTGGATCGCAAGCGGACTGTGTGTTGGCAACGGTTATGCATATCGATGTCCTTGATTCGCAAAACACGGAATCGGTAGCGCAGTTTCAAACGTTGGTTAAACACGAAATCGCGCTGTTTCGGGGAAAGAACTTTTACGTTCAGGAAGCATCGCTGGTCGTGACATTTGATGGCCCTGTGCGCTCCGTTTTGTGTGCATCCGCCATCGCGCGTTTAGCCGATCGTTTAAACATATTTTTTCGATGCGGGCTTGAAACCGGAACCTGCAACATCGACCAATCCGCCATCTATGGCCCGGCTGTGTCTGGTGCGCGCAAGGTGTCCGAGTTGGCGGAAAAGAATACTATCCTGGCGTCCCAAAATTTGCGTCATTTGATTGCCGGCACCGAATTGACATTTGAACCGCAAGAACGAATGCTGGAAACAGAATTAGGCCAAGTCCAGTTGTTCAAGGTCGTTGATTAATTGGCATACATTTCGATTCCCAAGCCGGTGGGTTTGCGCGATACAAAGTTGCGAACGATCACGGTTTGTTGGATACCTGTTCGAATTCCGCAGTCCAGGCCTCGCGAATAATCGCAAGTTTGCGTTTGACACTACGAGGTGAGATATCCATTTTCTCTGCGGTTTCGTCGACCGAATATCCCTGTAAACGCAATTGAACGATTTGACGATGGCTAGCGTCGGATAACAAGCCCACCAATCGTTCTTGTTCTTCTTGGACAGAAATCAAAAACTCTGGCGTCGGGCCGTTTCCAAAAAAAACATCGAAACCAGCAGCTCCCCCCACTTCAGATCCGTCGCCTAGAATCGAATGACCGCGAACTTCTTTGCCACCCCGTTTTTTTGCGGTTTGGTGTCGAATCTGGTTGTAGGTCTTATGTCGTGTCATAACGACCAATAGCTTCCACAAGTCGTCCCGGTCGTCTAGTTGATCGAAACGACCGTTCTCAACGCCGTCACAAAGACTGTGAAACACATTGATAGCAACATCTTCTTCATCGGAGATTCGACGCGGTACATTTCGTAGATTCTTGCCGGCCAGTTTTACCAATCGTTCGAAGTATCGCCGCCAAAGTTCGTTGGCGGCGGCTCCGGAACCCTGCTCAAGTTCTTTAAGCCAAAGGGTAACCGATCGAAATTCTGGGTCAGGTTGGTTCATCGATACCGCGTTTAAACGATGCCACAATAGTTTTTTGTTCGGGCCTTAGAATAATGGAGAAAACGGTTCTCGCCAAGTTACAAGTTCCAAGGCCCGCGGATTCTGGGGATCGAGACAAAATCGAAAAAGCGCTTGCAGCCAAAAGGATTTGCCAGCGCTTAAACAAATTGCGATAGATTTGTGTAAAAGATCGCGCCTAGAGTGAGCTCAGGATTTCGATGAAGGAACTTACATCCAATAGGTCGACAGATCCATCACAATTGGTGTCGGCTTCCGCTTGATAGTCTCCCAAGGCGATGGCGTCGATAAACGGACCGACGTCGAGCAAGTTGACCGCACCGTCTAAATTCACGTCACCAGCGAATGCCGGGGCTCGAAGGCAGATTTCCGCACCCGAAACACTGGTCTCAGCCCCCATGGCATGCGCTTCAGAGTCAACGGCCAGCCGATACAACGTTCCTGGCTGCAACTCGACTTCAAAAGGTGCTGACAATTGATCTGCGTCGGTCGTCAAAAACATCGTGATAAACGTAACGCCGTTATGGAATTGGAATTGAACCCGAATGAAATCGTCGGCAAACAGAGAATCGCTGGTTCCAAAGTAAGTTCCCCGCAACTCGACGTTGGTCGGCTCGGTTACTTGGAACTCCACTTCAAACTTATTGGTCATATCCAAAACTCCAATACCGTCGCCCGCCAATTGTTGGGTAATCGCTTCGGTATGCATGTTTGAGCGAATCAAACTTGGCCCGACTTGGCTTACTTGCAAGGAATTCCAAATGCCTCCATTGATGTTACCACCAGGCTCAATATGAGTTGCCGTATCGAACAATAGAACTTCGAATGGTGCTTCAGTACTAGTCGTTGATGCGGATTGCATTGCTCCGCCTAAGTTGGTTGTGTCAATGGTCATTTGCGAGTAACGGGATACGATCGAAAAATCGGCGTGAGCGTGGTCGGAATGCAACCCCAAAGCACCCAGCAACGCGAACAGAACAAGGTATAACCGTCGGTTGGAACTACGATTATTCATCAAATTGACTCCATTTCTGAGTTGATTATTGAGTGGCGTGTCTTGCCTACGTAGCTACATGCGACGCACGACCCAAAGCGGCTCAATTTTCTTTGAAGTTTTTGCAAGACGGGCGAGCGTTCGATCTAGCTTGCATCTTCTCCACAGATCGAACTTGTCGAAAGCAACAACTCGTTTGCATTCGCAATGCGATCGAAAGAACGTTAGCTACGTGAAGATTTGGGACCGATTGCTAGCTTGCCGTTGTTTGGATTTGAAAACCAGACAATGTACCTGAACCGAACAAGGAAAAATGGAACCCGCTGACGGTTGCAAGGAGCAGAATTGCGTTGCGTTAAATTCCTACTCATTCGTAAGTCGGAACCGGAAACAGGACGTTCACGAATACCTCCCGAGGAATTGCCATAAAGTGGGTCGGCGAGTTTTTCTAGCCCCGCCTCAATCGCCTCAGGGAGATGAAAATTATGTTCGAATTCAGAATTCGCCCAACTCTCTTCGTTTGCACATGGAAACTCAGTGGTTGTCTGTATTAAAATTCAACGCTGCAAATGCAATCGCCAAATTGTAATGTTCCAATTCAGGGGCCACCACTATTAAATCGTACTTTCCTGTGGATGTCAGCGTGCTTTCCTTTCCCAAACAGTTTGTCGCTATTTTTAATAGTGATTCTTTGGTTCTGTTGTCGTCGAGCAGTCCGCGAATGTTGTAAACAAGAGTTGACATTCTATTCCGATCGTCATTCTTGACGACATGCAATCTTTGGTTTCGAACCACATAGGTTAGGCCCAATGGTTTCAGCAATTCGGACAACGCACTTTGAATCGTGACGCGATGACCATTAAAAGCAATCCGCTGTTGATCATCGATATGAGGTGGTATCACGATGTCGAGTCGATGCATATTGCGAATATCATCTACCACTTGCTCGAGTCGGACGTCATCGTACTCAAAGTCACAAAGAGATTCTAAAGAATCTCTGATCTTAGTTTCTTTTAAATCGGTGGGGATAGGACGCCAAACCCCTCCGGTTTGGTAGCCTATTGCGATAGCGCGTTGAGGCGCGTACTTTTGCAATACTCGCTTAGAAAGTTTACGGACACCAGCATCCTCCGACTCGACTAAGTCGGCAACCCGATCCAGACCATTGGGTAAGAGTGGCTCGTACTGGGCGGAATGAAGTCCGTTTTTTTGACCGACATCCAACAGATGCCTGAGTGCACGAATCTGGTTGCTTGTTTCGTTGTCATTCAGTAAACCGCCAATGAACGAGGCGTGAAACGTCATTCCCAGCTGTTGATGAGAACGGAGTTTTTTGTTTTCCTCTTGCGTTTGTCGAATGTACTTGCGCAAGTGCTCCGAATTCGTCTTGAATTTAGCCAATTCTTGCTGCGTCCTTTCGAGTTTTCGTTTCAGTTCGGCAAAGTTTTTTTCATTCATCTGCATTCGAACCTGAGGGTGCCTTATGGAATTTCCAAATGGATTTTCCCTATCGGGATCTTCCGTATCGCCGTTGAAAGGATCATGTTGGACTGCGCCAAACGGATCGTCTTGCCTTCCAATTGAATGATGGTCACCCAAAAAAAACACGATTAGAAAAAAACAAATACTCAAAAAGGTGTTGTTCTGACCCATTGAAAAAGCCCCAAAGATTTGTGTGGTTCTCTGATTTCAAAAGCAAAAACTGATCTACAGATAGTTCGTCGCTCAACAGAGCCTTCTGCAACCATTAGGGTACAAAACAAAACATCTTTTTCACGAACTAGGCGAAATCCTCTCTAGGTTGCCCAAGCTGCCAAAAATTGACTTACCCATGGTGTCGTTTCACAATTCACCAGCCAGCGAATAACGCTTGAAGACACGTCATCCACAATGTTTTCCGTTATAAAAAAATCGGAAACTCAGCATCGCCCCGGGGCAATTTTTTTGACAGTCGTTGCCCGCCGCAAGATATTCCACAGAATGAAATCGGGTCTTCCCCTGAAAGATTGTTAAGAGCCTGCGAATTATTTTAACCAGCTGTACGCATAGCGACCACAGCCACGATCCTTTGCGGTAATCTTTTCCTGGAATCTAATTTGATGCTCTATTAAGAAGGAAAATTTATGAAATCTATGCCAACTTTGAAACTGTTTATTTGTTTCGTATTGGTTGCTTCTTTCGTCGTGTCTGCCAACGTGAAGGGTGACACCGTTATCGGAAACGGAGGATTCGAAACCGCAGGAATGTCCGCCACGGATTCTGACTTGTGGAACGAATTTTCGGGTGGTGCTGCAGGCACTTTGTCTGAGCGCGACACCAACATTGCCAACGCGTTTGACGGAGCTTCGTCTCATCATATCGTTGCCATTGGCGCTGACATGGTCGGTGCTGCGGCTGGCATCAATCAGAATAGTGTTGCTGATGGTGGCCTGTTGTCTCTCGACGAAGGTACCGATTTGACCGCTTCATTCTTTTGGAATGGCAATTTGGGCCCTGGTGGGGTCGCTTTCGCAGCGCTTCGTATTCTTGACGGTACTGGAGCAGTTGTAGCTGATACTGGCCTCATCAACTTGCCCAACACGATGGGCTACACAATGCAAACGCTTCCTACGTTGACGGTTCCAGCCTTTGGTGCGGCTCCAGCTGACACGTACGCAGCGTTTTTTGAAGTTTCGGTTGCTGCCGGTGCATTCGATGGTTCGTTCGCAGAAGGATTTGTTGACGGTGTGGATGTCCAAGGTTCAGTCGTTCCTGAGCCCGCGTCGGCCGGCTTGGTTGGAGCATTGTGCATAGGAATGCTCATCCGACGTCGTCGTTAATTCGATTTGCGGTTTTGCAATAAAACGTCTAAAGCGTGGTTCCAGATGGGCCACGCTTTTTTTTATAATCTGTCATGTTTTCATTGTTCGCTAGTTTCTGTGATGATCGCAAAACCGATGTTCTTTGACCGTTGTCGATTCTTGGGGCTGATCATGTTGCTCTCCCCTTGTTGCACTTTGTTTGCACAAAACGCAGATCTAGAAAAAAAAGAACCAACTATTTTGCTTTGGCCGCAAGGTCTGCCCGCCGATGCTCAATCGGTTGCGGCTGATACCATTGAAAAGCAAAAACGAGCGGAACAGAAACGACCCGAGATTATTGCTTATGTCGGTAACCCTTCGTTGACTGTTTTTCAACCCGCCGAGGCTAACGGTTGCGCCATGATTGTTTGTCCCGGCGGCGGTTACAATATTCTGGCGTGGCGAAAAGAAGGTGTGGAACTCGCCAAGTACTTGAATACATTCGGGGTTACTGTATTCGTGCTAAAGTACCGAGTGCCGCGGCGCGACCTTGAACGAATTCACTGGGAACCATTGCAAGACGTTCAGCGAGCCATACGGCTAGTCCGTGCGAACGCTGAAAAATGGAAGGTTGATCGACAACGTATTGGCGTCATGGGTTTCTCCGCTGGAGGGCATCTAACGGTGATGGCAGGCACGGAATACGCAACACAAAGCTACCAACGCATCGACAAAGTGGATCAAGTTAGCGCTCGGCCGGATTTCATATGCCCGATTTACGCTGCCTACTTGGGAGACGATTATCAAGACGACCGCGCAAAGCTTTCAACCAAATTGAAATTGGATAGCAACGTCCCACCAACTTTCTTGGCGGTGACCAGCGATGACAAGATGCGCGGCGCTCAAGCGGCTTTGCTTTATGTCCGCCTGCGCGAATTGAATGTGCCCGCCGAAGTTCATGTTTACACCAAGGGCGGCCACGGATACGGCATAAGACCCAGCCAAAAACCGGTCGGTACGTGGCATCATCGGCTGACCGATTGGTTGAAGTCTCTCGAATTCCTAGATTAAGCACTTGAGAGCAGTGAATCCGACTCACAGCAATGTAGCCTTTCTAACGGTTCACATATTGCTGTGTGACATTGCAAATAAACTCTGCCAGAATAAACCGGGGCAAAAGTTCAGCCGACCGAGCTGAAAAACGAAAGGTGGAGCCATGCGGCTATTGGTAAATCTATTTCTGATCGTGTCTTGTTCGTCATTCAGCCTTGCTGCCAACGGCTCACCGGACGAACCCACTAAAACTCGACAAAAAATCAAACTCAAAGCCGGAAGGGTATCTACGATTTTGGATGACCTGGATGCGGGTACTGGAGGCCTCAATATTGATCGCCAGGGACGCTTGTATTGCGCTGACTTTGGGAGCCGTCTCGACGGGAAAGGTACGGGAGGCCATCGTATCTATCGAATCTCCGAAGGCGGAAAGTCCGAACTGTTTTGCTGGCAACTACGAGGCGGTTCAGGAAACACGTTCGACAAACAGGGCAATCTTTTTCAGTCGAGCATCGGTGGGAATTTCATCAGTAAAATTAAACCGGACGGCAAAGTAGTGCTTTATTGCAAATCGGGTTTGGTCAATCCTGTCGGTCTAGCATTTGACAGCAACCAGAATCTGCTGGTTTGCAATTGCGGAAACAACACGATTCAAAAAGTCGATAGGCGAGGCAGTGCATCGACTTTTTGCGAGAGCGATTTATTAAAATGCCCCAACGGCATCACCGTTGGACCCGACGACGAGACCTACGTCTGTAATTTTAGTAACGGTGACGTCGTTCGTATTGATCGGTCCGGGACGGCGAGCAGGTTGGCAACATTGCCAGGCAAAAACAACGGCCATTTAATTTTTCATCTGGGCTATCTGTACGTATTGGCCCGCAAAGATTGTCGTGTCTATCAAGTTAGCCTCGACGGAAAGTTCTCTGTTTTTGCTGGTACCGGCGAACGCGGCCAGCAGGACGGTGCCGCGTTCGCAAGCTCTTTTTCGTTGCCCAACAGCTTGATCGTCAGTAACGACGGTAAGTGGATGTATTTAAACGAAACCTCACCAACATCGGGTGACCACCGCGTGTTGTCGCCAACCCGAATCCGCAAGGTTGAATTACTCAGAGATTGAATAGGCAAACCGTTGTCCGTTCCGGCGTCTGAACCGGGCCGTCATCACCAAACCCGCTAGCACCAATGCGAAAGATAGGCTCGGTTCGGGAACGATCGTCAATTCAATATTATCGAAAATCGCAGCATTGAATCCATCAAAAACGACGTTCAACTGCAACGTATCGATAAAACCATCAAATCCGTCGACGGTTGTGAATGAAGTGTTAGACGCTGTAGAAAAGTCAAGCAAAGCACTATCGACGACACCACCATTTCGTAAACCAACCACTTCCACTTGGTCCGAACCGGAACTGGCAATGGTCGCGAATTGTAATGAATCAAAAGTAAACAAACTGCCAGACGACGCGACGAATTCGACAGAATCACCAATCAATGCGCCTTCTCCATTGAAAAAAGTGACTAACGCTGCCCCCTCGACACTGAACATGCCCTGTAGCTCCCAGCCTTCTCCAACCGTCGCGGTGTAGCTAAAGTTGCCCTCCACTTGGGGCCCAAGATCTATCAAACGATCCACATTTGCGTTGCCAAACGTAACAAAATCTGCCGCGCAATGACTCGTCAAAAACACCAATGAAACGTAAAAGCTACAAATAATAATTCGGCGAATCATGAGATCGCTCCAGTTCAGAATGTCGAATATTGCGTACCCTAGGTGTTGCCGAATTTAGTGTTTTTATCCGCCATTTGCAAACAAATTTTAAATTCAACGGATAGCGTTGCGCATTGGATTGAACGTGCGATTCGAACCGCTTAGTTCCGCGGCGGCAAGCAGGGTTGAAGACGCATTTGTCGTTTCAAAAATGTAATAATCTTCAAACGGATCCAAGCTTATACCAGAGTTCACCAGCCGGTAAGTCTGATGGATGATCCGGTGCCATGTGAATTGGCGAGGCCTGAAGTTGAACTAAATGCGTCTGATTGCGTCGTTTGGCTGTGCCAAAAACCATGACTCAGCCAAAACGTCGATTGAGAAGGATAGATCGCCCCAATCATTGTCATTGATTGTGATTATGAAGCTGGCCCTAGCACTTCACAGATACTTATGAAGTTTGTATACAAGTGGCAAGTCAATCAACCAATTTTGGAGCACATAAAAATGGCAATCGACGTACACGGCGACATCAGCAAATGTCCGGTAATGGCCCCGGCGAAACAACGACATACCGCTGCGGCAGGTCTGTCCAATGCAGATTGGTGGCCCAACCAATTGAACCTGAAGATACTGCACCAAAATCAGCCGTGCACTTCCCCGATGGGCGAGCATTTTGATTATGCCGCAGAATTTAGCAAAATCGACCTGGACGAACTGAAACAGGATATCATTCAAGTCATGACGACTTCCGTCGATTGGTGGCCCGCCGACTATGGACATTATGGGCCGCTGTTTATCCGGATGGCATGGCACAGCGCGGGAACATATCGAGTGGGTGACGGTCGCGGAGGTGCCTCTTCTGGAACGCTTCGTTTTGCGCCGTTGAACAGTTGGCCGGATAACGCGAATTTGGACAAAGCGCGTCGTTTGTTGTGGCCCGTCAAAAAGAAATATGGCCGCGCGCTTTCGTGGGCGGATTTGATGGTCTATACCGGGAATTGCGCACTGGAACACATGGGTTTCGAGACGATCGGTTTTGCCGGTGGTCGCGAAGACGTCTGGGAACCGGAAGGCGACATCTACTGGGGTCCGGAAAGTGAATGGTTGGGTGACAAGCGTTACACTGGTGAACGTGAATTGGAGAATCCGTTGGGCGCGGTGCAAATGGGATTGATTTATGTTAACCCCGAAGGCCCTAACGGTAACGGCGATCCGCTGAAAGCGGCCTTCGACATCCGTGATACGTTTGGCCGAATGGCGATGAATGACGAAGAGACGGTCGCATTGATCGCGGGCGGTCATACGTTTGGAAAAGCGCACGGCGCGGCCAGTGATGCTGAGTACGTTGGTCCCGAACCAGAAGGGGCTACGATTGCCGAACAAGGTTTGGGCTGGAAAAACAGCTTTGGCTCGGGCAAGGGTGCGGATACCATCACCTCTGGATTGGAAGGTGCTTGGACGAGCAAGCCGACGGAATGGGACAACGAATACTTCGACAACTTGTTTGCGTACGAATGGGAGCAAACGCAAAGCCCAGGTGGCGCAACGCAATGGGTTCCAAAATCGGGCGGCGACGTCGCCGTCCTGGAAGCTCCGGACGCGCATCAAGAAGGCAAGACTCACCCAGTGATCATGTTTACGACTGACCTAGCGCTTCGCATGGACCCCGATTACGAACCGATCTCACGTCGTTTCCACGAAAACCCTGATCAGTTTGCCAAAGCATTTGCGGAAGCTTGGTACAAGTTGACGCATCGTGACATGGGTCCAGTTTCTCGATGCCTCGGTTCGCAAGTTCCCGAACCTCGCGTTTGGCAAGATCCCATTCCGGCGGTCGATCATGATTTGATCGGTGATGCTGAAATCGCCGAGCTGAAAGATTTGCTACTTGATTGTGGCTTGTCGATCGGTCAGTTGGTAAATACCGCGTGGGCATCAGCATCGACATACCGCGGTACAGATATGCGTGGCGGCGCCAATGGTGGACGGTTGCGTTTGGCCCCCCAAAAAGACTGGGCCATTAACCATCCCGAAGAGTTAGCCAAATGCATTGCAGCATTGGAAAAAGTACAAACTGACTTCAATGCCACCGGCAAATCCGTTTCGTTTGCGGACGTCGTTGTATTAGGCGGTTGTGCGGCTGTTGAAGCCGCAGCCAAGGCTGCAGGTCACGACATCACGGTCTCTTTCTCACCCGGTCGTACCGATGCCACCGACGAAATGACCGACGTTGAATCTTTTGGCCATTTGGAGCAGACCGCCGACGGATTCCGAAATTATTGTTTTGCCGAACAAAACCATCCTGCCGGTGAATTACTAATCGACAAAGCCCATTTGTTGACGTTAACGGCACCGGAGATGACCGTTTTGGTTGGCGGGATGCGAGTGTTAAACGCAAATCACGGTGGTTCCAAATTGGGCGTATTCACCGATCGCCCCGAACAATTGACCAACGATTTCTTTGTGAATTTGACGGATATGGGTGTCGAATGGAAACAGCACGCGCAATGTCCACACTTGTACGAAGGTCGCGAGCATGGATCATCCGATGTCAAATGGACGGCCACCGAGGTCGATCTCGTTTTCGGCAGCAACAGTCAACTCCGCGCCATCTCCGAAGCATACGCATGTGACGACGCCGCTGAACCATTCGTCGACGACTTTGTCGCAGCATGGGTCAAAGTAATGAATTTGGATCGTTTTGATTTGGCTTAATCGACCAACGAGCAAATGATGTCAAACTTTCGACCAGCCCGCCGACTCATGTTGGCGGGCTGGACCTCGTTCCTACATTAAAGTCTGAAAAAATCTCCGCTGAGTTGGACAAGGTATTTGCTCGCAAATTTCTACTTCTCTCATTTTGCGCAGGTTTAGACGTCTCGGGCTACAGTCTCGCGGAAATTACACTTAAAATGATTTGCCGCCTTGTCTAGGAAATTTCCTGCCGATTCGTATGCACATAAACACACGTTAACGAAAATAACCAGTTGAACCAACAAACACTATAAATGACTTGTTGCTTGGTTGGTTTAGCGTGAGATATAGGATGGACAGAACTCTAAAAATCGATTCCCGGGCTCACAGTGTTCGTTCGAACGATCAATTGGGAATCAAGACCTGGCTGTTGGATGAAACACATTTTGATATGCTAGGTCGCACGCCAAGCATATTGCCCAATTCTTAAAAAACTCGGGGCCCGAAACTAGTCGCAAAAAAATTCTTGATCTAGCGGCCAATGGTTGGCTGCTGGGTATTGATCACGAGCCGACCATTGTAGATGGCGACGGTGTTGCCGATGTCGACATCGTTGCGTCTAGGACGTTGCGAAAGAAGCCGCCTAAAGTCGGCTGGTGGTACGATCGAATTGAAGCAGTTTTGGCAGTTCCCAGTGGATCTCTGTGCGTGGTTTACGACGAAAGTTGTTTTTTCAATGAATTGGAAGCGGCCGCAACGATAAAAGTATCTCCCGGTTTTTATCGGTTATCCATTTTCACGCGGGTGTCCGATTCAGAATTTCCGGGCTCTGACAAAATGAAACCACCAGATCTAGCAATCTATATGACAAAGTCTGAGTTGCTGCAGTATCGTTTTCGTCCGATTGCGCCGACCATACCGATTTGCCCACCAGAGCAAGATCTGCCAAAACTAAAACGAAAAATACACGGAGTTCCGGAACCGACAACCTCGAAATTGGCCACCGAAACTAGTCCAGGCCGCTTTAAAGGGCGAGTCATGTATTCGGATGCGTTTGGTATGCTGGCGGTGACAATGAAGGCGTCTGAAAGAAAGCGATTCGGATTTCAAACCGGCAAACTAATCGAAATTAGCTTCGGCAGTAGAAAGGAAAAGCAACAAATTCACGCGATTATTGCACCGGAGAAAGGGTTTGATCCAGTGTCCTGGCCCAACATCAATCGACTAAAAAGAAAATATCCAAATTTGGCGCAAACATTGGTCGTCAACGATAGCGTTTTCTTCTCGCTCATAAAAGAATCTCGAAAACAGCCGCTACATCTTCAGCCTGGATTTGAATCCAATGCAACGATGAAGTTGCTGGAATCGGAGGTCGTTGAAACTAAGCCTTCTGCAAAGTCATCTGATAAGACGGTGATGGTCTGCGAAAAATTCCCGGCTGATCTCACTGAATTGGATGAATTGATCCATCTATTAGACGTGGCCCAGCATTGGACGTTGGCCTTTCTATTTGAGAGACGCCGCATCAGTTACATTGGGGCCATCAACGCTTGACTGCCCCAAACCATTACCACCCGTACCGGCAGACAAGAAAAATTGGCCGCGGAAATAACTGCGGTTTGGGGCAAAACGCGAGGCAGCCAAACCGTCGAGGAAACCGAAAAATCGTTCCGAGGTTATCCTGCGGGAATCCTACGGGCTTGCCAATGGTTACATACACAAGCCAAAAATAGCCGCTTTTGGACGAATCGCATTGAACTGGAAACACAATCCGTTCACGGTAAAAAGCTTGATCGAAAAGCTGCAAAGAAAGCTGCCCAGAAACTCGCCAACAAGTTATTTGCCGAACCGACAAGCTAACCCGATGGAACGGTGGCGCCGTTTGCAAGCCGATCATTGGTCACTTGCATTGAACGGTGGTGAAGAACAAACCGGAGTTTGTTTGACGACCTTAGCCACGTCTGCCGAACTTACAAGGCTGGCGTTGCAGATGTTTCGCAACATACCGTGAAATACAAACTCGTGTAGCGGAAACAGAGAATACCAATATAGAATGCCCGGTAAACCAACGGGATCAAATATCGCGGTTTGACGGACTGAACATTTCCCATTGTCCCTTTCCGTTACCTCGAACTCTAGCCAAGCGCGACCTGGGACTTTCATTTCCGCCGCCAAGCGAAGCAGATGGTTCGGCTCAAAGGCTTCGACTCGCCAAAAATCGACGGTATCGCCGACACGAACCTGTTCGGGGTCCCGCCGGCCCCGTCGAACACCAACGCCACCCACCAACAAATCGAGAAAACCACGAATCTTCCACAAGAAATTTCCGTAGTACCATCCTGTTTCGCCGCCGATTCTGCGAATGGGCGCAAATGCTTGTTCGGCTGGTAATGAGACCTCGACGATCCGCGAGTCAACAAGCCTGGACCCGAAACGCACTCCACCCCAACTTCGCTGCTCGCCTCCAGATGAAAAGGCATCGGACCAACGGGTTTCCGCAAATTTCTGGTCTTCGTAAACCAACGCCCTGGCGATGGCTTCATCCACCTTTCGTGGCTCAACGGAGAACTGGTCCTGCGCTTTCCCGTTGGAGCACAATGTCTCATTTTTCAAACTATCAACCAGCTTTCGGCCAACCCGTGAGTACAACGGCGTAACCAATCCCAACCACAAACTCGATAGATAGGGCGTAAGAAACGGGACCGGAATCATCCATCGGCGAAGCCCCCGTTGCTTCGCATATCGACGCATTAGTTCTCCATACGATATCGCCTCAGGTCCGCCGATTTCATAAATTGTGGATTCACCAACGGGCGTGTCCAAAACTTCCGCAAGATACGATAACACATCTTCGATCGCGATAGGCTGTGCTAACACACGAACCCATTTTGGACATATCATGACTGGAAGTCGCTCGACAAGTGCGCGGATCATTTCAAAGGACAAGCTGCCCGAACCAATGATAATGGACGCCTGAAATTCGACGACGGTGGCCGTAGACGTTCGCAGAATGTCCCCAACTTCCTGACGGCTGCGAAGATGTGTACTCAATGCATCGGTAGATTTTCCAAGACCGCCTAAATATATGATCCTCTTAACATGTCGAGCCGAACAGGCTTCCGCGAAGTTGAGCGCCGCCTGACGATCCATTGTTTCAAAATCTTCGCTGTCGCCCATCGAGTGAATAAAGTAATACGCCGTGTGGATGCCTTCGAGCGCGCGATACAGTGATTCTTTATCAAGGCAATCTCCCACGGCAACTTCGACTTTGGTCTCGTCAAAATTGGCCCTACTAGATTCCCGTCGCGTCAAGCAACGAAGTTGCCGTCCTGCCTTTATCAGCAATGGCATGAGTCTTCCGCCTACGTAGCCGGTAGCACCCGTTAGCAGTATTTTTCTCTCGTTTTTTAGTTCCATGCTTTCCAAATCTCGTGGAGTAGATAAGAGGTTCCAGGAGGGCAGCAAGAAAGTATCCGTTGTACTCGTCCGCGAATAAACGATCACCGCAAAAGAAGAACCAATCTACTGCTAGTTCCATCGGGTCAGTCCCATTCGTTCACAAAGTCCCTTCGAATTGATTGTTCCATCTAAAAGGAATAATTCAGCAAGGAACTGTTAGGCATGAGAGACGACTTCGTTCAGGAGCTTATAAAAATACGAAACGACCGCCAACTCCACATTAACTGGCAATACTCTCAAACGTCTGACAAAAATGGAAATCGTAACCGTCCGAGAGTCGTCCTTTTCGACCAATGCTACCATGCAACTTTGGTCCAGTCCCTATAGCAACGGTAAAATCGCGCGCATAGTCGATGGCAATAATCAGCGGGACACTGTAAAGCCGAAACAACAATATCATAGATTGCCGTTTGTCTCAGTTTGAATTTGCGTTTGAGGCGCGACTTGTGCGGATAAACCGCTGGAGGATTTCTGCGAGAACAGGACAGCCCGACCTAGAACGGCAGAGTCATTTCCATGTCGTAGGGGTCGCGTAACCCTTCACCCAATTTTTTCAATGCTTCGGTTTCGATCTGCCGAACCCGTTCACGCGTTAACCCCAATTTTTCACCAATTTCTTTTAGCGTGTGGGGTTCACTGTCTTGCAATCCGAATCGCAATTTCAATACCGTCGATTCACGTTCATCCAATTCATGAATCATCTCTCGAATGTGATTCAAAACGTCCGATTCCAACAACTCGTCTTCGGGTGTTCGCATCCGCTCATCCATCACCATTTCGCCAAGCGACCAACCCGCGTCCGATTGATCTGTTTGCGGCGCCGAATTATAGATCTGAATCGCTTTTTTGATGATGGGTAATTTTCGCTTTGGCAATCCCAAAACGCGCGCGACCTCTTCGGGGGTCGGGTTTCGTTTGAGTTCATCCGTTAGCCGTATGGTTGCCCGTCGCCATTTGGATAGAAGTTCTACCATATAAGCTGGAATTCGAATGGTCTTGGCCGAATTGATCAACGCGCGTTTGATGGACTGTTTAATCCAATAGCTGGCGTACGTACTAAAACGAGTTCCGATCGCCGGATCAAACCCCTCGACAGCACGCAACAAGCCCAAGTTGCCCTCTTCGATTAAGTCTTGCAGCCCTAGTCCTTTGCCGGTGTAACCGCGAGCAATGTTTACGACCAGCCTGAGATTCGCGCGAACCATCCGATCTCTGGCTCGCACATCGCCCTGAGCAATCTGGCTGGCCAATTGCTTTTCTTCTTGCGCCGTCAACAGACTGGTTTCGTTGATTTCACGCAAATAGGTTTCCAACGGAGTTTGCAATGAAGAACTGCTCTTGCCTCGAGACATTGCAGCCCGCAGATCAGCCAACTCTTGATTTTGAAATTCAGTATTGTCGTCCATTGCGTTGGCCATGATAGGTGCTTGTAAGGAGTGGAGGTGCGTGTCTACACCTATTACTTCGTCCGGATTCCGGTGACTCTGCAGCGTTGGCAATCCCTGTCGATTTGCACCGAGTTTGTCGCTCGAACGGGTTATGCTTGTTGCGCAGGGCTTTGTGGCGAGCTCCTTTAACGGGCGATGAACTCCACGCAAATTGGCCCCGGTGCGTTTTTGATTGCCCTCGTGAATTCTAATCGTCCATCGGCACCCACTTCGAAAACAGAAAGTGTGTTGCTGTGCTTGCCCGCTGCAATTAACCAATTTCCGCACGGGCTGACGTTGAAATTCCGCGGCCAGCTCCCCCGAATGGCGACGCGCTGTAAAAACGTAAGGCCCCCGGTCACTTCATCGATGGAAAAAACCGCGAGCGAGTCGTGCCCCCGATTGGACGTATAAACGAACTGCCCGTTGGGATGGATGCGAATTTCAGCGGCTGCATTGAGTCGCTTATCTTTCAACGGGTCAGGCAACGTTCGTACATCTTGAATCTTGGTAAACGAATCGACTGGAGCCTCGCGAAAAAAAACACTGACAGTCAAAGTGAACTCGTTCAAAACATAGGCAAATTTACCATTGGGATGAAATTTCATATGCCGTGGACCACTGCCTGGCGGTACGTCCCAAGCTACATCTTTCGTCAATTTACCGTTGCTTCCATTAAGTTTGTAACACGCGACCTGATCGAGACCTAAATCGGGAACTGCCAATATCGAATTGCTCGCATCGGTTCCGATCCAATGAGGGTGCGGACCGTTTTGCCGTCCCACGACAACTTTCGAACCCCCTCGATGTTGAATCGTTTCAATCAATGCACCGATCACCCCAGCTTGCTCCAGCTTGAAACTGCAGATCGTCCCTCCGCCATACTGAGCCGAAAACAGAAAACGGTCGGTTTGGTCGACGTTGATATGCGTTGGATGATGACCGCCTGGCACTTTTTGAACACTGTTGCGACTGAGAATCAATTCCCGATTCTCACCGCGATTGACATTGAATCCGACCACGCAGCCGCGACTATCGATCTTTCCAGTTGAATATAGCCGAGTGCCGGAACGGTTGGTCGTTAAGAATCCAGCTCCCTCAAGGTCTGTCAATTTATTGGGTTCGGAAATAGCACCGGTTTCGCTATCCAAAACCAATCCGTAAATCCCATTTGCCCCCGAGGTACCAATTACGACGTCGAATTCCTCGGCCATCGAAAAACAACCGAAAATGACGCTACCAAAGAACGCTATCAATTTGAAAGATGTAGGCATCGCAGTCACCTGTTTAGTAAATTCATGCTCAAACACACCTCCTATTGTGGCCAAGTATCCAAAAGTGCAATCAGTCTTGACCTCGTTTTCTACGAATGCTAGTTAACAGCTGGGAAAGCGCAAACCAATTTAGATCGGTTTTTTGACCCGGAAAACTAAAACGTGTTGAAAAAAAAATATTACAAAACCACCACAATAGTAGCGTTGTCATGGTTGCTGGCGTTAGCCGCACAGGCACAACGTCCTCGTTTTCCCGACGCAATTCAAGCAACCCAGCCGATTCCGGTACAAAGCCCATTTTCCGGTTTCACCAATCCCATCGTTCCCTTGCAGGCGCCGCCCGCGTCGATTGTAGCCCCCGTTTTTGATCCTTTTCAATCTTCGACTCAAGCTTTGCCGTTCAATCCAACTCCCAGCCTTCAACCAGCCACGATTCAACCGAACGTTCTTTTCCCGCAGCAGAATGTCGAAGTACTACCTCCGTTCCAAAATCAAAATGGGCTGGCTGGAAATCCTCAGCCATTTGGGTTTCAACAACCATTGTTTTCGAGTAATCAGCAATTTCCGAGATCGGGGCAATCGGGTCAGTTTTTTAAACGATTTCGCGACGATTTCTTGCCGCGACTATTGGAACGGCCAAGAATTCGTCATACGTATATCCCTGGGCAAAACGGTAACGAACTGCAAATTCACGATACGGAGTTCGCAACGACTTTGACGTTCCCGAGGTTCTTGTTGTCTCAACAGCCGGTTCGCATAACGCCAGGTTTTGTCGCGCATTTTTGGGACGGCCCAGAAACTCTGGGCCCCTTTGGAACTGGTTTTGATTTACCAGAGACCGCATTTAGTGCCTTCTTAACCCTCGAACACGTTTCGGATCCGAATCGCAGAGCTGGCATCGAATCGAATCTAAGCGTGGGTGTTTACTCCGACTACGAACATTTGGATTCGGACAGCTTGCGTTTGACCGGCGTAGGACTTGGTTGGCTTCGCTTGAATCAGACGAACGTATTTAAATTTGGAATCGAGTATTTCGATCGTATTGAAGTCAAATTGTTGCCGGCCTTTGGATTGTTCATACGGCCAACGCCGGATCTCCAGCTTGATTTGTATTTCCCAAGACCGCGCATCGCCCAACGATTACCCAACTTTCGCTCTCTCGAAACTTGGCTCTATGTGGCCGGTGAATTTGGGGGCGGAAACTGGACGGTCGAGCGGATCGGCGGTCTTGACGACCGAGTTGACATTAATGACTACCGAGCGATTCTGGGACTCGAGTGGCTTGGCCCCAGAGGAGTCACCGGTTTTGTGGAAACCGGTTATGTCTTTGAGCGCGAATTGGTGTCCTTCGTCGCGATTCCAACCCGCAAACTCGAACTCCAAGACGCATTTATGCTGCGATTGGGACTTGAGTTTTAGCATTTTGCTGAGGGATCGCGGCGCTTGCCATGAATTCCTGCAATCGACCGGAATAATTCAAACTGGTTGGAAGTGACCGAACCAGACCCTATTTCTGGCTCGGCTTAAGACGTCGTCAACATGATTTAGCTTTTTTCAAATCGGATCCACTTGAGCTGACCGATCAGGTCTTTGATTCTTTCTTGGCGGTCGTTTACAGGCTGCTCCTCCATGATTGACAATTCTGCAGCTGCTGCGACTAAACCAACCGATTCGAAACCGTACCCCGGTGCCGACGCTTTGATCTGGTGAGTCATTCTTTTCAGCTCTGGCCAATTCGAATCGGCCAACAACGACTCTAATGTCTCAATGCGTTCGGGGAGTTCATCAACGTACATTTCAACGAGTTCGCCCATACAGGGGTCACTAGATATTGACGAGTATATTTCACAATCAAAAAGTTGAATGGTCATAAAACGCCTGTGAGGTAGGAATGAAAAAGCCGGAACACTTCCGACCTGTTTGTTTTTAAACTACAAGCCGCTTTTTCTGTCGCCAAGTTTCAGCCAGGGCATGTTGCCAACGCGTCTGCCGTTCGTACGCTTGCTCCAGCAATTTAAGCAACAACGTTTTGTCGACGGGCTTCAACAGATAGTCGGATGCGCCGTTTTCTAATGCGTCTACGATTGCTTCTTGTTTTGAATTGCCGGTCAACAAAATGACTTGTGCAAACGGGTTTCGATTTTTGACGGTTTTTAAGATTTCAATTCCGTCAACATTCGGCATCTCTAGATCCGACAGAATGATATCTACTTTGTTTCGCAGAATCCGCTCGACGGCCGTCTCTGGGTCTTCATAAGTTTCGACCTCGATTCGTTCTTGAAAGTGATTTTCGAGGACGGCCTGAATCAAACGCAACATGCTTGGGTCGTCGTCAATCAAAACCAAGTTTGACTTTTTATTGATCTCTAACATCTGTTCAGCTTCCACAGTTAACTTTGACGGGCGTGTTCGCGTGGGAAATTGTAGGTCGCAGTTTCAGCGTTTTCTCAGGAAAATGCTTGGTCCTGAAAATGGCCAAAACGCTGGAAGTCTTACGGTGATGTAATATTTTCGCGAAAAGCAAAACTTTCAGTCGAGTCATTGCGCCTATCGGGAATGACCGATTTTTGTCGCTACCGAGATCAGCAGATACTCTACTCTTGCCAACACCGTGCCTACTGGCAACCATCCGAGGTCTATCTTTTTCTGAATATCCTTCGCTACTTTTTGAAAGAGAAAAATGAAGATACTTGTTGTCGATGATAGCGCCACCATGCGCCGCATGATTGTTCGCGCTCTCAAGAAAGCTGATTTAGGAGATCACGAAATTGTCGAAGCTGGCAATGGGATTGAGGGCTTGGAACAAGTCGCAAGCGCTGACCCAGACATTATTATTTCGGATTGGAATATGCCAGAAATGAATGGCATTGAATTCCTCAAGGCGCTTCGAGAAAAAGGAAACGAGACCGACTTCGGATTCATTACCACCGAAGGAACGGAAGATGTGAAGCAGTTGGCCACCGAATCTGGAGCATCATTCTTCATCGAAAAGCCATTCACACCGACGAGTATCGAACATAGCCTCAGTCCCGTGCTCCAATGATCCAAAACATGGAAACCATTTCAGGTATAACTGGAATCACCAAAGAGTGTATCGCCCTCGTGGCAGAACACTCGCTGGAGTGGCAATGTGGTGAGTCGAAAAACCAAATTGATAACGGCTGCAACGACTTGATCGCAAGCATTTCCGTCCATTCGTCCGACTTCGAACTGGAGTTACTCGTCGCATTCAGTGTTGATGATGTCCGCTGCATCACCCACAAGTTAATGATGTTCGAAGACGGTGAAGAACTGCCAAACGACGTGGACCTTGATGATGCCGCTTGTGAAGTCGCCAACATGACAGCTGGCGAAATCAAAAAATTCATTCACAAATATGATCCCACGGTGGCCATCGGTCTTCCGAAGATGGTGGACGCCGCCTACCTAAATTCCGTAAATGAATCCAGTCACCAACAGTCTTCAACAGTGATTCAATTTGGACCGACCACAGCCAAAATCGTTTTATCAATCCAACGCAAAGTTACTCTAGAATAAAGGAAATTGTCATGACTGTCGTCACAGAAGATCTAAAGCTGAAAATAGCGGGGCTACTAAGTACATTGATTGACATGGATGTCGATGTTTATGAATCGTCGGAAGCCAATTCTGAAAAACTGTTACATGCGTTTTACGGACGTGAAGAAACAGAATCTGCATGTGTTTTGGATCTTGCCTTGGCCAATAGCCTGGGCGCCGCGTTGCCGCGGATTCATCCCAGCATGGCATCCGACGCAACCAAAGACAACAAATGCCCAGAGAACATTCGTGAGAATGTCGACGAAATTTTGAACGTGTGCACCAGTCTTCTTCGACTCGACCAAAAACAAAGGGTGCAACTGATCAAAACGGTTGGACCGGGCGAAGAGTTTCCTGAAGCCTGGGAAGGGGTTAAAAGTGGAGAAACGTTGGCGTTCCGCGTCGAATTCGGTAACTATGAAACCGGAATCATGACCTTGTGCTTGCCCAAGTAGCTGAAAACCAAAATATTTGGTTCATTGGTGGAATCATATCACATTTGGCCGACGTGCTTGACCAGCAATTTTGGCAACTCGTTTAGATGAAATTGCTGGTCGACATGGCCCGATGTAAAGGCAATCTTATTCATACCGTATACGTCCGAGCTCTCTTCGTCTTGGCCAAAAATGTAAGCCCCATGTTCTTTAAGAAGCTTGCAGCCTTCGACGCCGTCCCGACCCATTCCCGTCATAATAACGCCGACGGATTGGTTACCAAAATATTTCCCGACATGCCGCATCATCACGTCGACTGACGGACGATGGCTGCTAACCGTCGGCCCTGCAAACACAGAAATTCTCATTTCTGCACCAACCCGTTTCAAACCCATATGCTGCCCGCCGGGGGCGATATAAACCTGATTCGGCTTTAAAGTCATGGCATTGCTCGCTTCTTGGATTTGAAGCGAAGAGCTATCATCCAATCGTTTGGCAAACGCACGGGTAAAATTCTTGGGCATATGTTGAACCACCAATGTAGGGGGAAATGGTGGTTTCAAAGACTCAAACAAACGCGTCAACGCCGGTGGTCCACCTGTTGAAATGCCGATCGCAATACAACGTTTCCCGATATCTGTTGAGCTAGCAATAGCAACACGCGATTCAGTTGTCGCAGCGGATTTGGACGTTTTTGTATTGCGAATCCGTAAGATTCGTTGGACATCTGCGCTGGCCAGATTTCGGATTTTGTTTAAATATTGACGCCGAAAATCGCCTTGAAATTCCTCCATGCCTTTCGGTTTTGCGACGAAATCCAAAGCCCCCAATTCCAACGACTGTTGTGTCAGTTCGGCGCCCGATTGCGTAAAAGCACTGACCATGATTACTGGAATTGGGTGATTGGGAATCAATTGCCGCAAAGTTTCCAGTCCACTTAGCCCTGGCATCTCAAGGTCCAAGCTGATTACGTCCGGCTCGTTGTTTTTTACAAAACGAAGTGCCGCTTCACCACTTCTCACCGAGTCCATTAACTCTAGATCGTCCGTCGATTCAATTAAATCGCTCAGCATCTCGCGAACTAACGCGGAATCATCAACGATTAATACTTTCTTGGTTGTTGGCATTTGTGTTCAGGCAAAAGAAACGTCGACGCAGACAGAGAAGAACAACGTGTCGCGAACAATATCGGCAATCCAACGAGAATAACGGCTATTCAATCCATGCGCGAACGTTTCGTGATCCGTATTGTACATGGAAGACTTCCCCGGGGGTATAGCCAGACGCTTTGGCATCTTTTGCAACCTGCAAAATATCGACACCTCGACTTTCAATTTTTTCTTTCAGCTCCATCCCTAATACTTCGTCTAATTTCTCCAGCATCGTGGCAGGTTGCGTGATTTGAAATTTGGTCTCGCCGTTGTCGGTGATGCGTATCTTTAATCGTTGAATTGCCGTTTGCAACCGCTGCATCGGAACTGGCGACCGCTTGAGAGATGCGAAACAGTTTTTGTCGTAGCTTTTAGCCCAATTGAAGTGCGTCCCCCATGATTTGAGATAATAGATCAAGCCATGAAAGGCGCGCATTAAATACAGCAATTTTGGCGGCCCGGCAAAACGAAGATTCCAGCGATCGTCGCCCATCAATTCACTGACCCGTCGACTCAGTTGCCAATCCGACAATTTGAACTTACCTGCACGACAAAACGGTTCGAATAGGATTTGACACAAAGCGGGTAGTTTGGATTCCAATGGGTGCAAAAGCTGCTCATCAAACCCTACCGCCAGAAAGTGCTCGAACACGGACGTGTCGCCGCGGCGCGTTGCCTCAATCAAGCCCGCTAATGCGCTGCGTTGTGCATCATCACAACGGAAAACACATCCTAAATCATAAACGACAAGCTGGACGACTCCCTCAACACGACGAAATCGTAGATTGCCAGGGTGCCAATCAGCCTGTATCTGACCATGGCAAAAAAGACCCTGCAGGAAAAACTTCATTAAAATTTCCGCCAACTCTAACTTTTGTTTCATTGGCCATGTTGCTGCGACCCGACGGTGGTGCTCTCCTGGCTCCCATTGACTAACCAAAATGTTCCGATGGCAATGCTGCAAATAGGGGCGTGGGATAACAACACCAGAAGACTCGGGCCAATTCTCATGAAATACGCCTTGTGCTTCGGCTTCTTGAAGATAATCACACTCCAATTCAAATTGGTCCTTGAACATCTCGCAATAAGCTTGGTAATTAAACCCCTTTTTCAGATTTCCAAATGGGAATGCCAATACGTTCAGGTGTTTTAAATCACTAACAATGGCGTCATGGATGCCTGGATACTGGACCTTGATGGCGACTTCTTGTCCACCTTTCAAAACTGCCCGATGAACCTGGCCAATCGAAGCCGATTTCGGCTCGGGATCCAATTTAAAACCGCATGGCAAGCAACCGGCATCATCGATGGCTTGTCGAATTTGTTCGAGCGAAAGGGGGGCGCCGTGTTCTTGCAATTCCTCAAATGCCGACTCTTCGTTGCCCGACCCGAAGCTCAACATTTGACCGAGCTTTTGCGGCATGCCTCGCATCCGCGACATGCGGCTAGCGATCTTCTGTTGCTGCTGCCGTCGGGCCGAATCCGTTTTACTCCATTTTAGAACGGCCGCATCCTTGACAAGTCCGGCATATTGAAACGAGCGAAAAGACGTATTCATTTAGATTCCATCCTTGTAAAAGAGATTCTTGTATACGCATGAGGCCGAATAATTATCGGATGCCCTCCAATGCATCGCTAAACAAGACTTTGCTGATGTACGGAATTGATCGCTTGGATAAGTCGCGCATCCTCAAACGGCTTGACGACAAAATCTGCAGCACCCTCGCGAATCGCTTTCTTCAAGATATCCGCTTGGTCCAAAGCGCTAACAATCAACACGCGCGCACCTGCGTCTTCCTTGATGACACCCTGCAATCCATGCAATCCATCGTACTCCGGCATTACCAAATCGATCGTCATCACATCCGGTCGCAGCTCCTTGTATTTTTCGATCGCCTGTTGGCCATTTTCCGCTTCGCCGACTATTTCCCACCCGTCTGCAATGGCTGCATCCTTAATCTTTTCTCGAATGATCATGGCGTCATCCACGACAAGAAGCCTTTTAGACATAGTTTCTTCCTTATTATGTAACTCAAAACAATTTGAAAAGGTTTAAACGAAGAGCGGATCTTCGCCCGCTTTTTCAACGCGCATTTCACCGCTCGAGGGATCGAAGACAATTTTCCTGCCTTTCTTACCACCAAAATCTTGGCCGACGATTTTGATTTTTCGCTGGCCCAAGATGGAGGTCACCATTTCACAATTGGATTTTCCTATCTCCATCCCGCCCTGAGTGGCAAACATACTTGCACCACCGGCCAGTTTTGCAACTAAATTCGTTGGCAGAATTTTCAGTGCCTGAAGCTGCCGAATCATCTCGGGAATAGCGGTGTCGGCGAACTTTCCAGGTGTCTCTGTCCCCATTTTGTCTTGCGGTAGCACGATATGGGCCAACGCAGCGGTCTTCGCAGATTCGCTGTAGAGCACCGCTCCAACACAGGAACCCAGCACCGCCCGGCCGACGTTGTCATCGGTCAAGATGGCAATGTTTCCCATGCCCACACTAACAACCGTCTTTTCCATCACATCCTTCAAAGTGTCAATACTCATTACAATTACCACCGATAGAAGGATTAGGTATACGATTCTTTCAGCCGTGTCACCAATTCTAGGCTCGGAAGGAAATATACGTTCCAGTTGACTTGGCGTGAGTCAAATTCGAATCGAGTGCGACAAATCAGAATTCGATCGCTGAACATCGCTTGGGTCAAAATGGCCTGTCCCAAAACACTCGCACCAAAATCTTGTATGAAATTGGGCGCCGAGGGCGTCAATTTTTCATATGCAATTCGAGTCAATTCGTTGAGATAGGCGGACGCTAAGATGTTTCCCGTTTCCATGATGGCAGACCTTTCCAGCGGGCTCCATTCAACATCGGATTGATCAATTTTCTTACCGATCAACGAATTGGCCAACACCCTGCCATTCTCGTCGTCGAACGTCAACAACAATTGACCAGTTAAAGTGCCTTCGATGTTGAAAACCACCATCGTCATTAATTCTTCATCCATGTCCGTGAACTGCGTGGCTTCATCCAGTGAAACTTCAACCAGCCGATCCATCGACAACAAGACGTTGCCGCTGGTCCATTGTGTCATGGCGCGAGATGCCGTCTGCGTTGCCGAAGACAGCAAAGTTTCTAACTTCTCTAGTTGTTGATTCCCGTTTATCGTCTTATCCATTGTTAGCTCTGCTTTCTGTGATTAACTAAACACTGACTTCTTTTTTCTCAAGTATCGAGAAACTTGGAGTCGGCTTGGGATTGCAGGACATATCGATAATGGCTGACACATCGAGAATCAAAGACACACGTCCATCGCCTAAAATGCTGGCCCCCGCGAATCCGTTGACGTTGCGGTAATTCTCCGCCAACGACTTGATGACGATATCTTCTTCACCAAGCAACTCATCAACGACAAGCCCAAGCTCATTGCCCTTGTTGCCAATAATGACCAAGGTTTCGTCCTTGTGAACGACCGTTTCTACCGGTTGATGGCCCGGTGCCATCAATTGGCCCAGTTCAATGACTGAGACGACTCTCCCACGTATCAACGCGGTTCGTGCGCCATGAACGGTTGAGAATTGATCAGCTTTGACTTGTACAATTTCTAATACTGATTCGACAGGAATCGCGTACGCTTCGTCGTCGATAACAGTCAACAGACTGGGCAAGATTGCCATGGTCAGCGGCAACTTAATGGTGATCGTCGTGCCAACGTGTAGCTGGCTGTCGATTTCCACCGTACCGTTTAGTTTCTCCAGTTTCGAATGGACGATGTCCATACCCATCCCGCGCCCCGAAATCTCTGTGACTTGTTCCGCCGTGCTGAATCCTGGTTCCCAAATCAATTGAAAGGCTTGACTTGGGCTCAAGCGTTCTGCTTCTTCGCGAGAGATAATCCCCTTGGAGATCGCTTTCTGTTTGAGGCGATCTGGCTCGAGACCTCGGCCATCATCCCGCACTTCGACAAACACCTGGTTACCGCGATGAAAGGCATCTAACGTAATCGTCCCTTGTCGGGGCTTGTCGTGCTGGATTCGTTCTTCAGGCATTTCGATACCATGGTCGGCAGAGTTTCGAACCATGTGAATCAGTGGGTCACCCAACTCGTCAATCATTCGTTTGTCGAGTTCCGTTTTGTCTCCTTTTATCACCAGCCGGATTTCTTTTTTTGATCCTTTCGTGTAATCACGAACCACCCGTTTGAATCTAGAAAACAGGGGACCGATGGCAACCATTCGGGTATCCATCACGCTTTTTTGAATCCCCTCCGACACCCGGTCAAGTTGGTGTACCGCTTCGCCCAGATCATTCACCAGCACGCGAATATTCTTAAACTTTTGGATCTCGTGGGTGACACTTTCCAACTCAATTTTCAACTCGTTAATGTGGGATTGAAGAGTTGAAACATGAGAGTTTATCTTTACACCATTTTGTATGGAGTCGGAGCATGCATCCATTTTCTCCAACAGCGTCGCAGCATTTCCAAGCGATTGAACGGTATGCCTGCGCGTTGCCAGCAACTTAAATTGGTCGCCAATTCTCGAAAATCGCGCCTTGTTGATGACGAGTTGGCCCGCTTGGTTCATTAAATGATCCAAACGGTCGATATCGACTCGAATGGTCTCAATAGGCCGGTCAGATTTTGCCTGCTCCGTGGGACTCGAATTGGTCGCGCGGGGTTGGTTGACGGCTGTCGTGGACGAACTACTGGATGCTCCCGTTTGACTGCCAACCGTGGCGACCGCGTTCGCGTCGTTCACGGGCCCCGAAAATGCCTTGCTCTCAATCACGGTAATTTGAGCGATACCGTCGACCTGAATTTTCGACTTCAACTCGTCGTTTTCAATTTCTGTTTCCACTGCAAACAGAAAACAGCTCAATTCTTCAACATCGTCGAGTACATCCTCATCCGGACTGGATTTGATCATAGAGCCAGTTTCTAATAATCGTTCCAAGACCAAATGGGCTTTCATACCCACCAGGGGCAAACTTTCAACGAATTCAACGGCCCCTACGACCACGCGGCTTTCACGCTCGGCAAGATTCAGAGTTTTAATAAAACCATGCAAAGCGCCATCGACCGAATGAGGCTCGTTTTCGATTTTGTCGTGCGCAGAGCCTGCCGGATTTACCTTTTCTTTCAGCATTGGGCTGTCCCCAACCTCGGCCTTTTCCCCAACCTCGGTCTTAAGAGATCGTAGCGCGAAATCTAATTTCTGATACGCTTCGTCGAACCTAGATGCATCACCTCCTGTCGTGTTCATGGTGTGCACAAAATCGAAAAGGCGATCAATGGTAAAGACAAACGCTTCCACCGCGTCTTCGTCGGGCTGCACGTTGTTGTCTCGCAGGTGTTGGATCAAGTCTTCCATAATATGTGCCAACCGAGCCACACGATTCAATCCAATCGAAGCCGCACTTCCTTTTACGCGATGACTGATCGCCAGTAGACTCGAAACGTCAACCGGTGCGTCACTCTCAAGTAATTCCATTAACTCGGTCAACGACTCTTCGGTTTCGTCAATGAAAATGGACACGTACTTTTCAGGAATGTTTTCGGCGTCTTGGACGTCTTCGAAAATCCCTTCGCCGTTTCCAGCGCTAGGCGTTTCCCGGTTTTCAGCTACACTAGTGTTGTTGGCCTTGCATTCCGAAACCGTCGCAGCAACTTCGTCCGGTTCTTCCACTGGCCCTGCAAGAATTTGCGACAGTGCTTCGACAACCCCCTCGTATTCACATTCTTGGGGTTCATCCGACGACAATTCATCTATCATCGCCGTCAAACGATCAACCGATTCTAAGATCACATCAATTACGTTTCGCGATACGGTCAATGAGTCATTGCGAGCGGCATCAAATACGTTTTCGATTTTGTGGGTCAAACGGTTGATGTCATTTAAACCGAGCATCGCCGACAACCCTTTTAGGCTATGAGCGTCGCGAAACATCGCGTTTAAGACTTCCAGCTCAACCTCGATTGCAGCATCATCCCCCTGTTGACGAATCAACTCGTCTATTGCCAGCAAGTTTTCATTCAAATGATCTAAGTAAGACTCAGATTCATCTAAAAAATCTGAGAGCATTTCTGACATCAATTCATCATCGAAATCTTGATCCGTTGACATGTTTTTGTTCCTGCTAGCCTATTCTGCTACCTTGCGGTAAATGGTTGACTGTGATCGCTGGAAACCATCCAACAAATTGGTAGCACCTTCGGCAGGTCCCAGCACCAGATACCCGCCTGGTTTCAATTGTTTGAATATGTTTTCGATGACAACTTTCTTTGAATCGGTATCAAAATAGATCAGTACGTTCTTCAAAAATACGAGATCGAAACTCTCTTCCAAATTCAGTGGGAAGATCAGATTGTGATACTGAAACTCGACCATTTTTTTCAACCGAGGTTTGGGGGAGCGTGTTCCATCAATATTGCGAATGAAATATTTGTCACTCACCTCGTCCGCGACTTTCCGCATGGAATGATCGCTGAATTTCGCGGTCCGAGCCTGTTCCAAAGTTTCGATCCCAATATCGGTTCCCAAAATCTTCACATCCCATTTCTCCAAATTCGAAAGCGACTGGGCAAGCGAGATTGCGATCGTGTAAACCTCATCGCCGCGACTGCAGGCCGCGGACCAAATGCGAAGTCGATAGTCACGCGTGCCTGTTTCGGCCTCCTCTTTCCAGTCCAGTACCATCTTGTCCCGCAGCCATTCCCATTGCTGTTGATCTCGAAAAAGATACGTCTCGTGGGTCGTGATTTTTTCGATAAAGGCATTCCATTCTGGATGTTCAGGATGATCTTGGTGTTTTTTCAGCAGGCTAAAATATTCATCAAAACAGCTAATTTGGTTTTCACGAAGGCGCTTCCGCAGCCGGTTGGTAATCAAAGTCTTCTTTTTTTCGGTAAAGCGAATGCCCGTCGTTTCATACACCAAATCGGCGAACGACTTCAGTTGAGCGTCCGTTATCTCGCCGGCAATTTGAACGACAGCCATCAGGTACCAACCGGGTGTAACTAGAAATAAATGGCTGCAATTGAATGACCAAAAACAGCCGCGAAAACAACTACTTAACGACAAACTTCGACACGAGTTCAGCAAGTGAGCTTGCTTGAGCACCAAGCTCTTCGCTACTTGCCGCCATCTGTTCACTACCAGCTGCCGATTGATCAGTAATTTCGGCAATTTGTTGAATCGAACCAGACACTTCATTCGCATTGTGTGCTTGTTCGGTCGTTACGTCGGCGATCTGGGCAATTTGCTTCGCCGTTTCGTCCACGCCTTCAATAATCTTGACCAATGACGCCCCCGTTTTTTCACTGAGCAATGCCCCTTCCTCCACACGTTCGGTCGATTCTTTGATCAAAGTTGAAATCTCCTTCGCGGCTTCACTGGAACGTTCCGCCAACTTCCGAACTTCATCGGCAACGACCGCAAAGCCAAGCCCATGTTCACCCGCACGCGCCGCTTCAATTGCCGCGTTGAGTGCCAACAGGTTGGTTTGGCTGGCAATTTCCGAAATCACTTGAATAATTTCACTGATCTGATTGGACGAAGCCTTGATCCGTTCCATCGCCTCAACCGATTGCTTTACCGCAGCACCGCCGTCTTCAGCCAAGTTATTGGTTTCACTGGCCACGCGATTCGCTTCTCCAGCGTTCTCTTTGACGGTTTCAATACTTCGTGTCAATTCTTCGATCGTGGCGCTCATCTGTTCGACCGACGCAGCCTGAGTTTGAGAACCATTGGCCAACGTCTGTGCACTCTCGGCAACTGTCCGAGAGCCCTCGGTAAACTGAGATGCTCCTTCAACAACTTGTTTGATGATTTCGCTCAAGTCGCTGATCATCTTCTTCAGTCCAACAGCCAACTCGGCCACCGCGTCTTCGCCAGAAACGACAACTTCTTTGGTCAAGTCGCCTTCGGCCGCTGCATTAACAACTACCAGCAATTCGTCGACCCGGTTTTGCATGTCTTCCACAGCACGTTTCGCGGCTTGTTTCTGCTCGGTCGTCAACTCCCAAGCAATCATGGGACCCACATACGTTCCGTTGGAATCGAAGATAGGTGCCACGTTCAAGTTCATCCATTCTTCACCAATTGAAATTTCGGCTTCCATCGGAAGGTTACTTGGATCCGCTAACAATCGACGTTGATGGCTCGGATCTTTGTGAAAAATGTCGTACGATCCGCCAACAATTTCATCGACCCGGCAAGGCAAAACAGATTCAATCTGTTTTAGCGTCCGATAAGATGCTGGATTCATGTAGACGATGACGCCATCGGTATCCGCAAGCAAGATGTTTGTTGGAGCATTTTCTACGATCGCTTGTTTTTGCTGAGCATCTTCGCGAACTTGAACCGCCTCCGTCACGTCTGAGCTATATTGCACAACCTTATAGGTTTCCCCTTCCTTGTTCTGCAATCCACTGAAACAAGCCTGAAAATAGACTTTCTCCCCCTCTTTATCCAACCAACAGAATTCGCCGTCGTGAGTCTCCCCTTTGGCCAAGCCGGTCCAAAAATTTCGATACTCGTTGCTGTTCGCGTATGCGGAATCTACAAAGATGCGATGATGTTGCCCCTGGATTTCCTCCAGTGAATAGCCAAGGACACTCAGGAATTTGTTATTGGCACTTAAGATCGTTCCGTCCGGTTGAAATTCAACAACCGCTTGTGCGTTGCCAATCGCATTCAATTGATTTTGGTAGTCAAGCGATGAACGCCGGCGCAGAACGTCGGCCGTTATGTCCTGGCCGAATGTTACAACTTTGTACACATCGCCATTCTGATCCGCGAGCGGACTGTAAACCCCATGCAACCAAACTTCATTTCCGTCGCGGCCAAACCTTTGAAACTCGCCTTCTTGGGCAACGCCATTGGCAAGATCATTCCAAAACGTTTTGAAATCTCTGGACTTGGCATATTCTGCCTCGACGAATTTTGAGTCGTGCTGTCCTTGCACTTCTTCCAGAGAATAACCGAATCCATCGAGAAATTGGTCATTGGCATCCAACACATTTCCTCGGGCGTCAAACTCAATCACTGCGAACGTATTTTTAACCGCGTCTAACCACATTTGGTTTTCCGACGACCCGGCCAAAAGCGCTTGCCCATTTTCAGACTTTTTAGACTTGGATTTTTCCAATGTTGCACTGTTAGACATTTTTTGGCACCTTTATTTACACGAATTTTTAAATGAGATTTTGTTTTAGAAAAGTTTGAAGGTCGATGGATACCCCGCCGAACCTTTTAAATCAGCCCGGAAATCGTTTGCTCGGTTTCGACGTCAAGCACTCTCTCAATGTCGAGCAAAATCAAGAGCCGATCGTCCAGATTGGCGAGTCCCGTCAGATAGTCTTGAGCACAACCGGCTACCGTTGCCGGTGGAGGAGAAATTTGATCTCCTGCAACTCGTAAGACTTCGCTCACCGAATCAACCACGATTCCAATGGTCTTGTCGTTGACTTGAGTGACCACGACCCTTGTTTCTTCCGTCGGCTCAGTTTCATCGAGACCAAATCGCAATCGCAAATCGATAATTGGTATGACCGTGCTGCGTAAATTGATCAATCCTTTAACAAAGTTCGGCGTTTGAGGGATTTTTGTAATCTCGCCAAACAAAATGATTTCACGAACCTTGCTAATTTCGATTCCGTATTCTTCTTCCGCCAAATGAAAGCTTACGAGCTGTCGCCCGACTTCCAGATTTGCCGCCTTTTTGTCGGTTGCTTGCGCAATGGTTGCCGCCGTCATGGACTGTCGATCCCCAATTGTGTTTCTGAATATTTCGAAAAGAGAAACTACATCTTTTGCTAATCGCAAATCTCTATGGCTTCAGCGGGGCCATGCTTGTTACCAAAGCCCTCCCGGAGATTGCGTCGAGAGTATATAAAACTCGCTTCGTGATAAGTCAAAACAAGATGTAGGTATTCTTCGGCTTGCGGTATTCCTTACTGGCAAAAAAGATACAACGGTTGCGTAACGTGTATCGCCCTTGTTCGCGGGTTCTTCGGTACAATCCAACAACCATGGTGAATTCCCTGCCCCTTCTCTTTTCAACGCAAGAAAACACAAAAGCTAACGACCACCAATCTGAAGTTCTATTTCAAACCATCAAAAACTTCTGAACGCTTCCATTTCATCGGGTACTAATCGTGAGCTCAACCGACTCCACTCCATCAGATAACGTCCTTGCCAGTTGCCACATCCTGCTTGTCGAAGATTGCACGGATCAGTCAAGGCTTTATCTCCGTCAATTAGTCAACGTCGGCGCCGAGGTCACCTTAGAATGCAACGGCATGAGTGGGTTTGAGACGTTCTCGAAGTCACCTGATAAATTCGACTTGGTCGTCTTGGATTTTGAGATGCCGGAACTAGATGGACTCGAAGTTACCCAAGCAATTCGCGCGGTTGGATCCTCGATCCCGATTATCGGAATCACTGCCCACCACCAACCGGAACTGGAAGAAAAATGGAGAGCTACGGGTTGTAATTGTTACTTGAAAAAGCCGCTTGCCAAAAACGAATTGGTTGCGTCCGCCATTGAATGGGTCAATTCATTGGCAACACGTTGATACGCTCAATCGGCTCGTTTCACTTTTCGGCAATGCTGCGGCAGGACCCTATTCGGGGATTTTCGCATGAACCGCAATTCCACTTTCGTCCCACCGTCTGAACAACAAGTAACGGTAGTGGAATCGGCAATGCACGACATCCAGGATGCGATTGAATGCGCACAGGTTGGTTTGTGGAGATGGAATCCTCGTAAGAATCACGTTTGGTTTTCCGAACAGTTCCAGCAACTTCTCGGGTACCAACTCGACGAAACGATCCCACCGACAATGGAAACGCTGGTTTCAAAGATTCACCCTAACGACCAACAACGGATCGTCTTGGCGATCGATGAGCATCTCGCGCACCAAGTGCCCTATGATGTTGAGTACCGACTGAAGATGAGCAATGGCGACTATTGCTGGTTTCGATCCGTCGGCAAAGCGCGTTTTGACGACAACGGAATCCCCACCACCATGGCCGGTTCGATCGTTGACATTTCTCGACAAAAGGAGGCCGAACGGGAGGTCCGAAATGCGATGGAAGAATTGGAACAAGCAACAGCCATCGCCAACAGCATGACGGCTGTCGCCGAAGCAGCCAACATGGCAAAGAGTGAGTTTCTGGCCAACATGAGCCATGAAATTCGCACACCAATGACGGCAGTCTTGGGTTTCAGTGAAATCCTAATCAAAGAAGCAGGTATCGAGAATGCGCCCCAACAACGTCGAGAAGCGTTGGAAGCCATCCACCGCAACGGTACCTTCTTGTTGGCGCTTATTAACGACATTCTGGATATGTCTAAGATTGAAGCCGGCAAAATGACAATCGAGAATGTCGATACCAACGTTCCGGCCCTTGTCAAAGACACGTTAAAGTTAATCAATTCTCGCGTCATCGAGAAAAACCTTCAATTGAATTGCCAGTTCGAAACGCCGATTCCTACTACCATTCGCACGGACCCTGTTCGATTGCGGCAGATCATTTTCAATTTGCTTAGCAACGCAATAAAATTTACTGAATCTGGGTCCATTGCGCTCAATCTCGAATTCAATTCAGAAACGGAAATTTTGAAATTCAAAGTACAAGACACTGGCATCGGGATTACCGCAGATCAACTGACCAAGATTCGACGCTTCGGCGCGTTTTCTCAAGCCGATTCGACGACCACAAGAAAATTTGGCGGTACCGGACTAGGCCTAAGGATTTCCAATTCGTTGTCTCGCATGCTGGGTGGCAAACTTGAAGTTGAATCCTGCTATGGCGAAGGCAGCACTTTCATCGCGTCAGTAACCACCGGCTCAATCCCAGCCGAAACAAGTTTTGTCAACGGTCCAAACCACGGCGAAATAGACAACGAAAGAAAGAAACAAGAGCCAGCGGATTGCCATCCGCTTGCTGGTTTTCACATCCTCGTAGCCGAAGACGGCAAAGACAACCAGCGATTGATTAACTTCATTTTAAAAAAAGCAGGCGCGAAAGTCACCATGGTCGAGAATGGAAAACTAGCCATCGATGCGGTCAATGGTAAGAACGAAAACCACTTCGATATCGTTCTGATGGACATGCAGATGCCAGAAATGGATGGCTACTCGGCAACTCGCCACTTGCGAGACCAAGACTACCAAGTACCGATTGTTGCTCTGACGGCACATGCGATGGCCAGCGATCGACAAAAATGTATGGTTGCCGGATGCGACGATTACGTCGTCAAGCCGTTTGTCCAACAAGATCTGTTCGACAAGATTGTGCACTTGATCACTCATTTGAAACCAAGTGTCGTCCCAAGAACGACCACGGAAGGCTAACGGGCAGAACCCTTCTACAAAATCCGCCTACGCCGACTCCCCACGCAGGGCTTTAAAAACCGTCGCCTTGGGATTTGCAAACGCCGAATAGGCATCACAAGCTTGTTGATATAGATACTCTTGAACACGAAACGGAGGATCGCTCGATTCTCGGCTGACATAAGAACCATCGGATTGCAAAACGCGAGCTCGAACCGTGTCTCGAAAATACGCCTTTAACAGCCGCAAAAGTTTTTGCCGGCATTCGGCATCTTCGATTGGCACCAACAACTCGGCGCGACGGTTGAGGTTGCGCCCCATCCAATCTGCGCTTGAAATAAACACCCGATCGTCACCGCCGTGGTGAAAATGTACAATCCGCGCGTGTTCCAAGAAACGGTCGACAATACTGACAACTTCAATATTCTCACTAAGCCCTGGTACACCAGGTTTCAAACAGCAAATCCCCCGAATATTCAATCGAATTTTAACCCCGGCCTGGGAGGCCGCGTACAAAGCGTCGATAATCCTTTTGTCCACCAGGGAGTTCAATTTGGCGTTGATTTCACAACCGCCACCTTGACGAGCATTTCCAATTTCTGCTTGGATGAAATCTACCAAAGTATCACGCAAATTAATCGGGGCGGCCGACAACGCTTTCAACGGTTGCGGAACCGAAAGTCCTGTCACTGCATTGAAAAACAAAACCGCGTCATAACCCAGTTTTTCGTTGTTGGTAAAGTAACTAATGTCACTATACAGTTTAGCCGTGGCCTCGTTATAGTTCCCTGTCCCAAAATGCATATATCGCTGGATGCCGCGCGACTCTCGTCGAACCACAATGCATACCTTGGCATGAGTCTTTAATCCTTGGACTCCGTAGATCACATCGATCCCAGCTTGTTCAAGTTGTTTGGCACCTTTGATGTTGCGCGCTTCATCAAACCGAGCTTTTAACTCCACGATGGCGGTAACCTGTTTGCCATTGTTGGCCGCCTCGACCAAAGCTTCAACAATCTCACTGTTTTTACTCGTTCGATAAAGCGTCTGCTTGATGGCCATCACATTCGGGTCGCTGGCAGCCGCACGCAAGAAATCGACCACCGGATCAAAATGGTGATAAGGATGAATCAAGACGCGATCCTGACTGGCGATCGCATCGAAGACATTTTCGCCTTCGGTAAACTCTATCGTCGGTTGAGGCGGCCAAGGCTGATCTTTCAATTCAGCGAAACCTCGCATACTCGATAGCTCAAAAAACGACGCCAAGTCCAATGCAGCGTCTGATTTGAAAACCATATCACCAGACGCACCGGTCGCAGCAACCAAAAAGTCAAGTGACGAGTTGGTTACGTTTGAATCCACTTCTAGCCGCACGATCTTACTGACTTTCCGGGCATCCAACAGCTGCGTCATCTCACTGAGCAAATCGTTCATCGTGTCCTCGTTCAACACAATGTCCGCATTGCGCGTGATCCGAAATGTGGTCCAGTTTAAAACCTCCTGACCGGGAAACAGCTTGTGCAAAAACCAACCAATCACATCTTCCAACAACACGAAAGAAAAACCGCTTTTCAGGTCTGGAAGAGTTACGATCCGCCGAAACGAGTTTCCAACGGGCAGCACGACAAACCGTTCCTCAGTCGTCGATTCATCCACGGCACCCATCGTCTCGCCGGAGGCATTTCGGATTTGAGCGCATATACATAACCGGGCACCGGCTAACAACGGAAACGGCTGCCCTCGCTCGATTGCAATAGGTCCGATGACGGAACAGACTTCTTCGTCAAAACATCGTTCCGCGGCGGCCAACTGATTCGTATCCAATTCGTTCATAGCCAGGCGTCGTACACCAACGGCCTTCAACCGTCCGAACAAATTCTGCAGTATCTCAGATTGGCAGCCGTTCATTTCTCTTACGCGGGACGAAATTGCCATCAGTTGTTCGCGCGCGTCCAATCCCGTTAGATCTTCTTGGTGAACCTCGTTCTCTTCTGCAATCCGTAAACCGCCAACCCGTACTTTGAAAAATTCGTCAAGGTTCGAACCGCTGATCGCTAAAAACTTTACCCTCTCCAACAACGGGATCTCTTCGATCTCGGCCAAATCCAAGACGCGTTGGTTGAATTCAAGCCAACTCAATTCTCGATTGATGTAATGCTCTGGATTCGTGGTCATGATTTTTCTCGGGCGAGTTCTAAATTCAGTTTGCTGCCGAAAATGTCGCGGAACAATTGCCCCGCTTTTTCCAATTCCATTCGTTCTAAAGATATATCGCCGACGCCGCCAACTTCAACCAACACGGTATTGCCAACCATCCGACAAAAAATTTCTTTGATTCGCTGATTGCGCGACACGTCCAACGTCTTCGCAATACGAATCATCGCCGCTAATTTCGTGACGGAGACTCGATCACTGCGGTCCAGTTTAGAATAGCCTTCGTGATTCGGTTGCGGCGTCGCCCGACGGTGATAGCGAGCAACCAATGCCACCAACTCGATGTCCTTCGAGCTAATCCCAAAGAACTCAGAATGTCGGATCAAATACAACGAATGTTTGTGATAGCTCCTTGCGGAAATGAACATGCCGACCTCATGAAGAATGCTCGCCATTTCCAAAATAACTTTGAAGCGTTGGTCCAACTGATGCAACTCAGCCAGTTGATCAAACATCTCACACGCCAGTTCGGATACATGAACGGCATGCTTTTGATCAAAACGAAATTTGTTGCCGATTTGGATGGCCGAACGAATCGTCTGTCGTTCAACGGAATGTGCCCACTTTCCTCCTTGGGCCATTTCTTCAATGATCCCGTCTCGCAAGTTAAAATCAGCAACAAACAATTTGTCGATGCCAGCCTTCCTGGCGATCATTTCATACGCCATTAATGCCGGCCCCAAAGAGTCCGCTTCCGGCAAACTCAAATGGTATTTTGCAACAAGCCGTTCCGTCGATTGACTGAGGATGCCGTGAGTGAATTCAGCCAATTGTTCTACCGTAATTTCAAAAATAGAATTGCTTTTACGAGCATCTTTGATTTGCTGAGCCGCAAATCGGATATCCCCACCGATCGCAATCATGTTCTGAGTCTCATGCTTTTCAGACTCACGTCCAATCTGGCCAATCATACGTCCCAATTGCGCTTCCATCACGCTGCGAGACGCAAGAATGGGTCCGCTAAAGGCATCCAGTGTGCGCCGAATTCGGAGCGAGCCTTGCCGATAACTCTGGGAAAAAAGTACTTCCTTTTCGCGAAACAGCAACACCTCTGTCGTGCCACCGCTAACTTCGCAAATAATTGAAGCTTTGGAAAATCGTTCTTGATGTTGTTCAATTAAAGGCAATGCCCCAACAAATGTCACTCGGTGCAATTCCGCTTCGTCTAACAATTCAACTTCTAGCCCCGTCGCGACATACACTCGGTCGACAAACGCCAAGCGGTTGTCCGCTTCTTTAACCGCGCTGGTCGCCACGACCCGCAACTGGCGGTTATCGAATATCCCATATTCGTTCAGCTTCAACCGATAGATCCGCAAGACATGCACACAATCTTCGATCGTTGCCGAGGTGATGCGTCCGCGCGTAAACGTATCTTTACCGATGCTGACTGCCTGAGAAAATGACTCCAGTTTCCGAATGGCGCCGTCCAAGTGAATTTCAGAAATTTGCATGCGCAACGAGGTCGCACCAATATCGATCACCGCTACCGGCCACGGAATCGTTTCGTCCTGAAGTTTCGACGGATAACTGGAATCCGCGGCATACGTTTTTTTGGAAAAATTGCTGTTCAACGGACTACCAAAAAACACGTTTTCTGGATTGGCTTCGGGACATCAAACGATCGCCCATCTCTCCCGGGTGCCGGCTTCTGACATAACCCAGCACCATTTAAAAGTATTATTACCGACGAGCACAATGCGATCACCCAATTATTCGCAAATTCATTTAATTGAGGGCAACATCAACCAACGACCGGGCAAAGTTTATCACCTTTGAAAGATTCACTGGCCGTTTTTAACGGCAAACGCTTGTTCCGCCAACGCTGCCGCGCCTAAGACTCCAGCATTGTCACCAAGTTCTGCTTCGACGATCTTAAATTCATCTCGCAATGAGGGCATAATTCGATGCCGAGCCGCCTTTTCAATATTCTTCAACATGAACTCCGGCACTGCCTCAATCAGACCGCCACCGAAAACAATCAAGTCAGGAGCCATCAAATGTACAATGGTCACAACCGCCACACCTAAGTACTCACAAGCATCCGACAAGATTTCTTCGATCGCTTTTTCGCCGGCCTGAATCGACTCGCGAATCGCGCCGCTACGAATATCCGAAATGTCCGTGCCCGCGGATTTCAGTAGTTTAGGTGCCATCCCACGATAAGCCGCTTGAGCCGATTGTCCCGCGACCGCCAACCGAGAGGCGACCGATTCCAAAGAGCCGCGGTTCAATACGCCATCAATCGGACCGCCAGGCAAAACGGGAATGTGACCGATCTCCATACAACTGGAGTTTCTGCCTCGAAACAAGCGTCCTTCATAAACGCAACCACCACCAATTCCTGTTCCGGGAAAAATGCCGACCACGCAGCGCTTGTTTTTACCCGCCCCAAAACGATATTCTCCAAAAACGCCCGCGTCGACATCGTTGGCAATTTCGACAGGAAATCCAAACTCTTGTTCAACACTCTTTTTAATTGGGACGTTTGTCCAACCCAAATTCGGCGCCTCACGAATTACTCCCTTCTCAAAATCGAGGGGACCGGGGCAGCCAATGCCCAACCCGTTCACTTGATGCCGCTCGATCCCAGCATCTTCAATTGAATCTTGGATAACAGCGTTGATTCGCTTGAGGCCTGCATCCATCCCTTCAAAGCCTTTGGTCTTTTTTCTGTGTTTTCCAACCTGGTTGAATTCAGAGTCAAACACGACCGAATACATCTTGGTACCGCCCAAATCAAAGCCGATCCAATATTTCTCCTCCGATTTGTTTTCCTTACGTTCCGTCTTCGCCATCCTCAATTCCTTTCATCCCGTCAGTCCGTGCCGGCCAAGTCCAATCTCGATAGTGTATCGTTTGAACTCGATGATTGTAAGAATCCAAAACATGCATTCGACCTTGGCCATCGATGGCCATTGCCCACGGTTGATGCATCTGGCCGGGTTCTCGTCCAGGCATCCCCCACATGCCAAGTGGCTTCCCTTCACGAGTGAATTTTTGAACTCGATGATTCCCGAACTCACATACGAACACGAAACCATCTTTTAAGACGACATCGTAAGGGAATCGAATTTGCCCGGGTTCTCGACCATGTTCGCCCCAAGTCTCAACATGTATCGCCCTATCCCCGGTTGCATCGAAAACCTGAATACGATGATTGCACGCGTCGGCAACCCACACGCGATCCCGTTCGTCGACGTCTAGTCCCTGCGGGCGAAGAAACTGTCCCGTTTCTGAACCGCGACCACCCCACTGAAACAAAAACTCACCCTCCGGCGAAAATTTTTGAATTCGGTCAAACTCGCCATATTCGGAAACGTAGTAATTGCCTTTGGAATCTTGCACGACGTCGGTAACGTATCCAAATTCACCTTGCCCCATCCCTTGAGTGCCCCCAATCGTACGGTCTTCTAGGAGCGTACCGTCCCGTTGGTAAAACAAGACGCGATGGTAATGCGTATCGGCCACCATCAAGACATCATCATTGGACACCGTCATTCCGCAAGGCTTGCCCATCTTGATCTCGGGGGTCCGCCAACCAGTGATTCGATTCTGATTTTCATCAAACACCTGTATGCGCCCGGTCATGTCCACGATGTATATGTTGTCGTCAGGGTCGACGGCAATCGCCCTAGGTTTGAGAAAGCGACCGTCATCCAACCCCTTTCGTCCCCAAACTTGAACATCGAATACGAGTTCGGGGACCTCGGTGCAACCAAGACAGAACAACAGCACCAACAACAAATAGTGGCAATAGAATCTCATATTTAAATGGTACTCGAAAAGGCAACGGTCGTCGTCGAGCTGGCAGATAAAACTGTCCCACTGTTTGTCAAACCAGCCATCATACTTTATAGTTTCATTTTCCTTGTTGAGCAGAGCATTTGGATGCCGCCAGTCGTAATTGATTTAAAAAATGTCGTCGATCAACGTGACGTCGTCCACCAATGTGTGGAAGCACTTGCTGCTGGAAAAATTGTTGCCTTGCCAACGGAAACCGTCTATGGAATTGCCGCCAGCGCTCTCGACAGCGACGCCGTTAAACGCCTAGGAACGATCAAAGGTCGTGACCCATCCAAGCCATTTGCGTTTGCAGTCAAGAGTTTCGAAGACGCGTTGGACTACGTTCCCAACATGTCCGTTTTGGCGAGACGGTTAGCGCGTCGCTGTTGGCCTGGGCCGCTAACGTTGGTTTTGCCGGATAGCCACCCCGACAGTGTTATTCAACGTTTGCCTGCCGAAGTCCAAACAGCCGCCGTTCCAGCGGACACCGTGGGCCTGCGCGTTCCGGCACATGAGGTTACCTTACAAGTTTTGCGTATGATGGCTGGCCCCATCGTGCTCACCAGTGCCAATCTTAGCGACCACGAACCTTGTGTTGACGGCGATCAAGTTGTTGACGAACTAGGAGAACACATTGATTTGGTGTTGAACGACGGACGTTCCAGATTTGGTCAAGCGTCCTCGGTGATCAAAATTGACGACCAGGGTATGAGCGTATTGCGAGAAGGTGTTCTGGATGAAAGAACATTGCAACAAATGAGTGGATTTATCGCCGTCGTTGTCTGTACCGGCAACACTTGCCGTAGTCCCATGGGTGAGGCTCTTCTGAAACAGCATTTTGCCGAAAAACTGGACTGCTCGTTGGATGACCTGGCGAAACACAAAGTCACCGTAATCTCGGCGGGAATCGCAGCCATGTCGGGAGCGCCGGCAGCGCAGCAAGCCATTGAAGTCATGAATGAACACGACTTGGACTTGAGTCAGCATCGCAGCCAACCGTTTACCGAACGGTTGGCAAATTTTGCGGATCTCGTTTTGACGATGACCGAAGGACATCGGCAGGCCATCATGGCGCATTTCCCACAAGCAGCCGCGCGAACCTTTGTGCTTCGCAAAGACGGAATGGATGTGTCCGATCCAATTGGTATGTCCGTTGACGTCTATCGCAGTACGGCGGCGCAAATTTCAGAAAACCTTCAAAAATGGGCCGACGAATGCTCCCCGGATGTAGCAGGTGATTAAATGAAAATCAGTATTGGTAGCGATCATCGCGGCATCGAGTTGCGATCTGCAATAGCCGATGCGATCACGGCAGTTGGTCACCAGGCCGTTGATTTTGGAACCCACTCGACCGAGTCTGTTGACTACCCAGATATTGTGGCCCCCGTTGCAAACAGCGTCGCCAACGGCGATTCCGAACGTGCCGTTTTGATTTGTGGCACTGGAATTGGAGTCTCCATTGCCGCCAACAAAATTCCTGGCATCCGAGCTGCCGTTTGCCACGACCTGCGTACCGCGAAACTCAGTCGAAACCACAATGATGCCAACGTGCTTTGTATGCCAGCGGATACTCTGTCAGGTGAACAAATGAAAGCAGTCGTTGAATTGTGGTTGAACGAACCCTTTGAAGGCGGACGGCACGCGCGGCGCGTCGATAAAATTCAAGAGATCGAAAAACGCTTCGTCGCCTCCTAGAGAGTAACCACGCTTCATTTTCCGGGGCCAAGCGCGCCAGCTTATCGAGACCGATACCAATCTATGGTGTCGAAATCATCACGGAAAATTGTCGAAACCAGTTCCAGTGTCGTCATAAACACTTGACGTTCACCAAATTTGGATACGGCAATCAAACTTCCATTGATCCATCGTACGAAGCCCGAATGGACAAGATGATGTTCACTGGACTGACGCAAAACGAATATGTCATTGTCGACAATTCTGTCATGGATCGGCTCAAAGTAGTGATCCAACAACAATTGAACCGGGTTGATCCCAAAAGTAGCCGGACTCGCTTTGCCCTCCAACCAATCATGGGGCGTCAATCCAACAGTCGATCCGATGGATAATGCGTGGCAATTGAAATTTTCAGGTTGAGCTTGGCACCAACTCCAATCGTTGTCCGTTAAATCGACGACGGGCCCTAACTCCAAACTCCTCATCAAACCCACTAGGTTCGACGTTCGTTCATTCTCCAATGACTGCCCTCGCTTATGGAACAGAACCAATGGTTGCCCACCCACGTCCAACACCGATCTATCAATCGGGCACTGGCGAGTATTGTATCCATCGGCGAAAGGAGTTTTAAAAAACGACATAAAAAGCCTGAACTTGCTGCACGTGCGCAAACATAGACTCTCGTTCTTTTGATGCGGCGAAAAAAATCAAAATTCAATCGTTTTCTCGTTTTTGAACTCTCGGCTACTGTTGGGAACGGTACTAGTCACCCAAAACGACAAGCAATCGTTTACCACAAAACTGAACTGCGGCGAGAATTCAATTTGATCGTCTTAAAATTCGTTAAATTCTCGATTTCAGCGCGCCAACCCGCCCTGAACCGCACTTAAACTACCTGTTGCAGTGAAAAACAAATTATTGCTAGGAGACTAGGTATGAAATCGAAGCTCTTTGTTTCAGTCCTCTTGTACATCTTAATGGTTTCAGGAACATCCCATGCGCAAACAGAAGCCAGACTGGACGTTTGCCAGATTCGGATCTGTGAGTACCAGGATGGTTCGACTCTTCCTTTACCCGCCGACGCCGTCTGCCCGCCCGAATTCCCACTCGGATCAGGCAACCCATTGGTCAATGATTTTCTACGAATCAAGCCGCTTGTCTTGGAAATATTTGCAATCCCCAAACCGATTGATCTGGTCGGCCTTCAGTTTGTTGCTCCTCCCGAATTAGTTGAACTGGCTGGTCAACAAGGAGTAACGCCTTTCTTACCGCCTCTCGATTTATTGTGGCCCGGCCAACTGTTGGGCGAGCCAATCGACATCGCTCAATTTCAATCCCCGCAGCCCATTCCGCTAGACAATTTGCCGTTGCCAATCCCGCTCAATGATCAAGACTTCGTCGTTGATTCTTTTTTTGATATTGCAATCGATTTCCAATCGGACGTTCGGCTGCTCGGACCTGGAAACCAACCACTCCCAATTAAAGTTGAGTTGAATCTAGTTCCACTTCCACCTCCACTACCGCAAGTCGTATTGAATGTTTGTCGACTAAGAATTTGCGAATACGCCGACGGGACCCTTCTTCCCTACCCTTTTCCTAATGGAGTTCCCTGCCCACCTGAATTCCCGCCGGCATCGGGAAACCTCTTGATTGGACAGTTCTTTCGCGTTAAACCAGTTGGGATGGATTTCCTGCAATTGCCCAATCCAGTGGAAATCGAAGGCATTCGTTTCAAAGCCCCGGACGAACTTGTCCAATTGGCAATGCAACAAGAACTGCCGCCACTGCTACCCCCAGATCCAAATCTGTTGTGGCCGGGACAACTGCAAGGCGACTTCAATCAATGCCTACAATTTCAAGCGCCCGAGCCGATTTTGGTAGAACCATTTGACTTGCCCATGCCAATTCCATTGTCGGACCATGATTTCCTGGTCGACTCGTTCTTTGACGTATACGTCGAGTTTGATCTGGGAGTGGAGTTAATTGGGCCTGACAATACACCATTGCTGTTAGATGTCGATGTCAATGTATTGCCGCCCCAACTTGTCACCGATATCAATGTTTGTCGTTATCGAGTTTGCGAATATTTGGATGGCCAAAGGATACTCTTGCCGTTTATTCCGGGGGCTAGTTGCCCGCCGTTCCAAGGAAATCCTGCAAATATTCTGGTCCGTGACTACATCCGAACCATTTTTAAAAGAATCGACGTCATCCAAACGCCTTTGCCCGATCTCTCGATCGGCGGGTTTCAGTTGATCCCACCTAAAGATCTTGTCGAACAAGCCAATCAAATGGGTCTGCCCGGCGTTTTCCTCGACCCACCTGTGCCAATGCTCTGGGACCCCAACTTTGGCAATGACGGATGCGTGCTGTATCTTCCGCCGCAACCCATCGGCATCGATCCATTGGACCTGCCATTGCCGATCGAGCCTCAGATCGACGAACCGCCACTATTTATCGTCGATTCGTTTTTCGACATCTCGGTCGAACTCAATATCAATTGTGAATTTGTTGATCTGGAACAGATTCCGATTGCCGGCGATGCCCGTTTTAATGCCGTCTTACTCGGTGATGTCAACTGCGATGGGGAAGCCAATCTATTGGACGTAGGTCCCTTCATCGAACTTCTCAACTCTAGCGAGTACAACGTCAAAGGCGATATGAACGGAGATGGCGAAGTTAACTTGCTTGACGTTAGTGGTTTTATCTACGGACTCAGCAACTAGAACTGTTAATTTTAATGGGTTTGAACCAGCGGCGACCGAGTAAGTCCCGGTCGCTGTTTTTGTCCATACGGGCGATCAATCTCAACCCTTCTTAAACAACCCGATCACAAACAGCAAGATTATTGCGCCGATCGTACTTCCCACAATTGCATTTAAGACTGGTGAGCCTAGCAATTCGAAGCTGCCAAACAAAAATCCAAATACAAACGCACCAAGAATTCCGACGATGACGTTTCCCAACAGGCCGAAACCGTGTCCTTTGATCACTTGGCCCGCTAGAAAACCCGCCGCCGCTCCAACCAACAACGAAACCGCTACGCCAATTAGATCCACATCAATTCTCCAATCAATAACTCCGTGGATGGTCCGCGATATTATACACCACTTGGTTACTGTTTCCGGCGAAAAGTCAAATTGCTCGCTGGGATGTCACCATCCCAACAATTTAATGTCTTCCGGAGCCAACTCTAAATCAAGTTCGTGCTATCAATCCGTTAACTGTCGGTCCACTTACTTAATTTTTGAACACTGTCTAGTCCGAACCGTCAATCCTTAAGTTGAATCTTGAACGAATCCCAATCCACTCGCCACGGGAATAACAGCACAGGTCCCGTCGCTCGCCAGCTCACGCGACTACGAATGATTTGATCTTGGCCAATGTAATTGGTCACATTTTCACCAACGTTCGTCGTCGTCAACGTCCGCATACCAACAGACTCCGACTCACAACTCACAACGTCATATTGATTCGTTCCATGGTTGAACAACTCGATTTTACGTTCCACACCAAGCGTATTAGTGGAAGACACATTCTGCATCAAAATCTCCTGTAGCCCTGGCGTTGCCGGGACGGGAGACTCCAACTCGACGACAACCGAATCTGCATTCGGCCCCAAATAGTTCGCCCGCAGTTCCAACAGCTGTTTGTCTACTCCAGCCAATGCTCCAACGTCGCCAGCAACGATATAGCCCACCGCTACGGTCATGTTGGCTGGTGGCAGCATGCCAAAAATCCGGTTGCCAAAAAAACCGCGTCCATACTCAACCGCAATTTCTTGTCCGCCGGTCGTCAGCACGCCATCTTCTTCAACTGGTGCGCCTGTGACATCGAACCCAATCGAGCCGGAGAATCTCGTACCCAACGTATCATCGGTAACAAGCACAACTTTTTCCAAATCGCCAGCACCAGATGTTACGTAAACCGTGGCCGTCGGCCGCAGCACCGGTGCCACCAAATTAATTTGAAGGGTGTCCGTACTTTCGGTTAACAACAACTCGGCGCGATCCCAGCATTGCATCGCCAAAGAAACATTAAAGCCCGCGTTAAATGCCGTCCAGCCTTCGGCATGACGAAGAAACCCCGAATCGAATTGGTTGGGATAATGTTCGTGGGTGGCGACCGAATTGAGTGTGCCCCGAACTCCGTGCAACCTCGCGCCGGCATTGGGATTGAAGTCTTTTTGCCAGCCACGCTCAACGCCCACAAAATCGTCGGGCCCATTGAAAGAGCTGTGCCAACCGGTGGGATTGCGCCCAAACAATGCGTCCCAGTGAGCAACGGCGATCTCGTCCAATCGGTCACGTACCGCTGGGTCGCTACTCTGACTTCCCATTGCTGTCAAAATTCCCGGCACACAAGCAACGTTACCCGGCTCATTCCAGCCTGAACCGCCGTTAGTACTTTCGTCGCCAAACCGCGGTATCGTCCACAGGTACACATTTTCAAAAAATCCGAACCGACGAAAATCATAAGCATTGTCCGACCTGGCAATCATTACATCGACCCACTGATCGATCCATGCCTGCAACCCGCTCGGAACACGATCCGGGTACATCCTCATAAAGGCAAACAAACCGCTAGGCAACTGATGCTCGCTCATCCGCTGCCCTTTCGTCAACCGAGCGTTGTCCGGCGAAAAATTTGAAATGATATATTCCGTTTGGTTAAATGCGGCATCAAAAAACTGTTCCGCATTGGCCAACCCCTCGCGCTGCGCAACTTCGTACATCATCAGGTTGGGCAAAATCGAATGGCCAGGGCAATTGCGACCCTTAAAGGTGGATGTGACCACATTGGCATTCAAAATATCTGTTGGAATCACCTCAAACAGGTTGCCACTCTCACCATCCCAGTTGTCCAACGCGAATTGCAGTGCATCGTCATAGTACTGTTGTGTGAAATACTGTTGGAAGTGTGGAAAGGCGTACAGGAAAAACGCAAATTTTTCGACGTGCTGAGTATGCAACTGCCGTCCCGCTGGGTCACTGGCATAATCCCAATCCTGCGTTTTGATTTGCAGGTATGCAAAACCCCAGTGAAGCAATTGAATCATGTCGGGAACTTGATCCCCAACGGGCGGATCGAAATCGTTGTAGTAAGTTCTCGCGACTTCAACGGCATCTTCGGCATTTTGATTAGTAACTAATTGAAATCCAGGATCCAGAACCATGGCCTTCTGAGCTGCATAGTCAATCTCGATCGGCATTTGTTCGTAGTACGAAGGGTTGGCCAAGTAGTTCAAAATTAAACTTTGCACATCGTAACAGTAGTACGCGCTGTCCCGCCAAGCGTCAGCACCATAAGCACTGGGCACATCGCCAATCACACTCCGCGCGTCGACGAAAAACCGAAAAGCTGGTTCCAAACAAACCCGCTCCATCCAATACGGTTCAATTCGAAACGGATCCGACCGCAAATATCCAGCGATTCGAACCATGTATTCTTCGCCAGCTGCCTTTGGCCGAAAGCCGGTAAAATCGCCTCTGCCATCAAGAAAGGCCCCGTTCCAGACAACCGACTGGTCCGATAATCGAATAATTTCAAAGACACCGTGGTCGATCCCCGGCGTTGTAAATCGCTTTGGCAATTCGATGTCGTAGCCCGATTGGTTAACCAAAATTTCCGGGCGTTCCAACGCGACAATGGGCAACTCTCCCGTGGAATTGTCGAAGACATAGATCTCGGCAATTCGCACATAGCCGTCGTCGTCCGACACAATCCGAATCGAATCCGTGCTGACCAACGCGTCAGGAATAATTGTCACGACGCTGCGCGTATTGCCCGTAACCGAAGCCCCGTCCATGTTCGTCCAAGCACCACCGTTCTGGGCATCACGGTACTGGATGTAAAAATTCTGAATGGGTGAGGTCCAAACGCCGACACTGTTCGACCATCCCATCGCGACCTTGACGAACTCGATCGTCCTTTGGCCACCGAATTCCAATGTCAAACGATGTTGTGAGTTTAGATCCTGACTAACCCATCGCGATGCGTTCTCGGTAATCCCATCAATTGCGAATTCAGCCAACTGATTGTTGAGCGTCGAAGTCGCCGTCGCGCTTTGTATCGCAATCGGAACTCGGTCTTCGGCAATAACCCATGAACCAAAAAGCAAAACGAAACTGACACCCAACATAAAATTAATTTTCATTGACTTTTACCCTCAATCCAAGCACCAATCCTGATTGAAATAAATTGAGCCGTGCATTGCCACTTTCGAGAAAACCAGATTCGGCAATCGAAGAATTAGCCCGACAGTAAATCGATAAAACCTTGCACGTCCAACAAGTTGAACGATCCATCTCCGTTGAAGTCACCGGCAGTCAACAAATCAAAACCCGGGTTCATCGCCTCAAATCCGTCTGGATCAGCCAATGCGGAAACGAATCCAGAGACGTCTAAAAGATTGACCAATCCGTCTGAATTAAAGTCACCCATCCGTTGATCTGCGATCGTTTGACCAGGGTTCAGAAACAAGACCTCGACTTGCTCGGCAGACAATTCTCCATTGTAAAACTGGAAGTCGCCGATCCGTCCATCAAAATCGAAGCCAGTCCCCTGTGTCCCTCCTGCAGCAGCACCGCCGCGACGACCAAGCGTCAAGAAACTCACGCCCGTGATCAAGTCGACATGAACATCACCCGGTTCAGGAGCACCGACCGATTCTTGGCCATCAATAAACATTTTGATATCGGATGAGCTCGAGGCGTCGTCGGGAATCACAATAACTGCGTGTACCCATTGCCCCAGTCCAATCGGGTCGACCGGATCGAAATCAATATTGGTCGCGCCCAACCTTAATCTCATTACGTTTGCCGTGCCATTGTCGACCATCGTTAACAGCATCAATGAACCAGGCAGGAAATTGTTGCTAGGATCGCCATATCCGAAAATACGCCGATTGCCCGTCACATCAGAATTAAACCAAACCGAAATCGTTCGAGAGCTTGGACCTAAAGCAATATCCGCTTGGGCATCCACGTCGACGATATCGTTGCTCAAATCGATCGCTCCTCCCAGTCCGGGAACTTGGTCATCCACATTGACGGCATGTTGCAATCCATCATTGGCGACAAAAGGGCTATCAAATCCGTTGCCCGTTTGATCAATGATCGTACTGCCATTGAAGTAACTTGGCTGATCGAAATCAAAGTGAATTAACAAACGTTTTCCAGCCGCCAGGCGTGGCCCAATCCAACCGACTTCCGAATTAGACAAGAAGGGAGAACCCGCATTGCTTTGCTCTGGAGTTGCAACCTGGTTCCGAATCGCCCATTCTTCCCAATCGAGTCGCAAGTCGCGTTGTACATCTGGCCGAATATCACTCAAGTCACTATCCTCGTTTCGATCAACTGAAAACTCGAACAATTGGTAATCGCTGCCGCCATTTTCTGCCACCAGTTTCCAATTTCCGTCGACGACGCCTCGATTACCTTCATGTTCAAAAAACAGTTTTCGGGGTTGGCTCGTTAGTCCGTTCCCGCTGAAGGAACTCCGTAGACTCGTTCCTTCCAATTCCGTTTCGTTGGCATCGCTTGGATAGTCCGCCCCGGCTAACTCCATCGCCGTCGGTACCAGATCGATAACGTGTCCCACCGTTGTTGTATCCACGGCTCCGGCGAGCATCGAATCGACTGGCCCACCAGAAACGATGAACGGGCTCGTAATTCCACCTTCATATGTGTCGGTTTTGAACCGTCGAAACGGCGTATCCGAAACATTCGCCCAACCTGTTCCATAACGAATATTGGTCGCCGACGCCGAGTTAAACCAATTTGAAATATTACCTGTTCCGTTCCAGTCACCTCCAACTGCCCCATTATCAGAGAAAAAGCAGATTAGCGTATTGGCCTCAATGCTGTCCGACTCATCACCGTCGTTGTTGGGGTCGCGAATCGCATCTAATATCGAACCGATGCCCTGATCCAACAATTCGACCTGCGCCGCGTAAATCGCCATTCGCAAAATCAAGTCATCACGTTGAGTCGTCGTAAGTGAATTCCAATTGGGGATTCCCGCATCGCTATCATCTCGATCGGAAAGCGTCGTACCTGACGGAAACAACCCTTCCGCGATTTGACGCGTCAATCGGTTGGCACGCATGACTTCCCAGCCGGCTGAATAAATCGCTTGGTATTTGGCAACTAAGTTATTTCCGTTTTCATCCTCCGCGTCCATTGGAGCCTGCAACGGGAAGTGCGGTGCATAGAAAGCGTGGTACAAAAAGAAGGGCGCCGTGTCGCCGTCGGCCACCTCGTCGCGGATAAATGCCGCTGCACGCTCCGAAATAGCATTGGTATAAAAAAAATCGTTCGGCAGCATACTCGTGTCTTCAAACACGGCAGCAGTATCCGAATCGACTAAGTCTACCGGCAGGAAATAATCCTTGGCCCCTTCCATGGTTCCATAAAACTTGTCAAAGCCCAACTCAAATGGCCAGGTCCCGTTGGGACCACTATCGATGGTAGCTGTGCGGGTCAAATGCCACTTACCCGTCATATACGTGTCATAACCGGCGGTCTTCAAAATTTCAGGCAACGTTGGAACGTTGTCCGGAGCTTGCGGATCAAAACCAGCGAACCATCCGGAATAGCCGGGCATGGTCCCACCGTTTTGAAAATTGTGATTGGTGGAAGGGAGCCAACCCATGCCCACGTTGTGCGAGTATTGTCCGGTCAACAAGGACGCTCTGGTTGTGGTGCACCGCGACGTGTTATAAAAGCGAGTATAGCGAACCCCCTGGTTCGCCAACTCCGATACGTTAGGCGTTTCGATTTCACTGCCATAGGGAGCGGTATCCGAAAAACCCATGTCATCGGCCATGATAAAAATGATGTTGGGCTGGTCTTGCCATCCTTGACCCACATTCACCAATGCACAACTCAACATCAGCGCAAACGTTACGCTTTCGATCCAATCCAATTTCATATTCGCCGACCCTCCATTCCAAAAAAAGGACGGCCGAAGCCGTCCCCGAAACTACTTGCTGTTCAACATGAACTAGCCACCAGTCAACAACTGGACAAATGGATCGACGTCAAGCAAGTCAACAAATCCGTCTTCATTAATATCCGCTTTTTCGCTGAATCCTCCGTTGATGATCAAATCAACAAACGGATTCACATCCAACAAGTCAACGACCCCATCACAGTTAACGTCGCCTAGCAAAACGTCTTCAATGATACGGCTATTGACCGTCAAGTTATCCAAATCCAAAAATCGCGTATCCGAGTTGGAATTCATCGTGAATGGCAAAAAGAAAGTAACCGTTTCGCCATCACCAATAACCACGGCTGATGCCAACTTTCCCATGCCAGGATCCGTCCCGTCTAGAAACGCAATGTCAGTCAAGAACAAAGGATCCGAACCGCCATCTTCCTTACCCAAACGCCCAATGGTCTCGCCAACGACGTCAACAGGTGGGGCCGTAAACACTCGAGCGGCAAAATTGCCGAATACGTTTGTTCCCTGATAGTCAATTCTCAGCGAATCAATTTCCAGCGCGGAACCTGAATTGTTGGTCACTGAAAAGTCAAAAAATTCTCCAACATCAAAAGCTGCTCCAGTGCTGGCCTGTGACTCAAGTCCATCCAAACGAATTTGGTCGCCATTTCCGCCACCACCATTATTAGTCGCACCGTCAAACAATTGATCGGTCGTGTAACTGTTGATATTCAAGTCGCTGACGGTCACGCCATCTCCAGCGTCGGCATCGGTTGGAGAAAGAGACCCACCAGTGAATTCAAACGTTGCCAACAGGTTGGCTTCTGGCAATTTATCGACCGGTACCGTGGTGCAGATACTCAAATTGTCCATGTCCACAAACGTCGTGGCGTCATCGGAATTGGTATTGAATGGCAGAAAGAATTCAACCGAAGCTCCATCGGCAATCACGATTGGAACACCAAAGAAATTCGCACCCGAGTCACCCGATGTACCATCCAGAATGGCTTGGTCATTTACAAACTCGTCATCAGTTCCGCCGTTTGGTTTACCCAGTCGTGAAATTGTATCGGCGACAATGTCAACTGGAAAAGCGTTGTAAACTCGGGCTTGAAATTGACTGGCAACATTTTCGCCTCGGTAGTCAATCGTGAATTGCCCCAAGTCCAAATCGGCACCCGTGTTGTTGGTGATCGTAAAACTCAAAAACAACGAAAACTTGAATGCCGAGCCAGTGCCATTGGGCGCTTCCGATGCATCGATACGAATCGAATCCGCATCCGCACCGTCAAACAACAATCCAGCGTAGCCATTGGCATTCATGTCACTGACATCGATCCCATCCATAGCATCGGCGTCGGTAAACGCCAACGAGCCACCGGTAAATTCAAACGTACCGATCTCGTCGGCCGTAACATAGCTGCAAAAACAAGCAGCAACAATAATTGCATTGATAAATGTCAACTTCATTTGCAAATTCCTAAATTCCTGATGTTTGAAGTATATTGGCATAACGATGCCGCATAACGACGGTTGGTGTTACCTTAAGTATGATTTACTGGCAATGATTTTTGACGTTGAAATGCGCAATTGTTATGCCAATTTGCGACATTGGTTGAAAATTACGACACAAAAAAAGCCCGAACTTCGCGTTCAGGCTTATTAAACACAACTAAATTCGGCTATGGCAATCTGTCAGACCTATCGGCGGCGACGTACTCCGATCAACGCGCAACCGAGGATCACGACCGCCGAAGTTGGTTCCGGAATCACCTCAATTGACAATTGCCAATTGTTCTGATCACGAATAAAAGATCGACTACCGCCTTCAACACCTGGAATCAACACCTGCAAAAGCAATTCGTCATCGCCGAGGTTACCTTGGATCGCTGAGATAAACGAACCAGACGTTCCCCAAGTGAATGTCGTTCCAGCGGCGATTCCCTCCGGATCGTAGTCAGAGTCTGAAACCGAAGAAAGTACACCGCCCAACGTACCACCAGGTGTCAACCATGCCGTTTCGTCACCAGAATTGCCCATCATGTCCGGGCCGAAACTTTGGAATGCGAAGTTCCAACCATTGATACGATCAGGGTTTTCAAGCATTTCTTGAACGGTAATGTCGCCTGTTCCATCGTCCGTGTTCACTGAGTTTCCTGATCCATCAGGATTAAAAACACCGGTCAAAGTAACGGCCGTAATGGAAGCAGAGTTCGGAATTGACGATAAGTCAAATGCCAAAACCGTGCGATGCGCACGCGAACTGGAAACATTGCCAACCAAATCCGGTGAAGAACCTTCTGAATTCCCCGTCAGAGCGTCAGAACGTGTTCGATTCGCATTCGATGGACTGAGCATAAACGTATCGCCGTATAGCTCAGCGCCAATAAAGAGTATTAGGAGCGGTGCAATAAAACCATGCACGGCGATTTTTGTTGGCATTGGGTGGTCTCCATGTCGATTCAAAAGTTGAAAATGTTCGTCAGAGTGAGGCGGATCTTACGGCAAGACAAAACCGCACATCATCCATTATGATTGCCCCACGAGATCTCGCCCAACCTTATCGCGCATTTAATATTCAAATTCGCGACACTATTGACGGACCTAGCCACCGGTCAATAGAGCTACGAATGGCCCCACATCCAAAAGATTCACCAACCCGTCCCCGTTGATATCGGCTTTTTCCGAAAACCCACCAGACGTCACCAAATCAACGAACGGGCCGACATCCAACAAGTCGACCAATCCGTCGCAATTTACATCTCCGAGCAAAACCTTGCTTTCATTAACTACCCCGTGAACCCGCAAGTTGTCGACTCGATGAATGCGGGAATTCGAGTCCGTGTTGTCTGCAAAATAAAGCCGGAATTGGACCGTTTCACCATTGACGAGCTGCCGGAACACCGCCGTTTCCGTCCCATTACCCAAAAACCTTAAATCATGAGATACGAATGTCCCCAAGTCATTTTGCTCCGATTGCAGCGTCCCTGCCACCAACACATTCGTGTCGGATAAATAGCCGCTGCGATCAGAAAACAAGCCAACCGAGAATTCGCTACCATCGGCGGCGCCATTGGTCGTTGGTCCGTAATCGAATTCAATCGTCGTCAGATCAAGGCTTTGCCCAACTCCCAAATTCTGAATCGTCATTTCAAATTGGTGGTACGACAAATTACTCGGCCCAGGGTCCAATACATCGGGCGTGTTCTCTGCACGCAAAAACGCATTGTCATTGATCGACGAAACCCCTGAATCATCACCCGACAACACATTCGGAATGCTTGTATCGTAATGGCTTACTGCTGACAAGTTGGAAGTGTCGGTCGAGGCGCTCGAACCGTCGGTAAAATCAAACGCCGCAATCGGCTCACCCACTACCGGGGCAGAGCCATAGATCTCGAGTTCATACACCCGAATAATCTCGTCCACTAGACCTGAGTTCGCAACCAAACGAACGCGATCGGCCACCACGGGTTCAAACGCAACCCTGAGGGCGGGATTGTTGTTCCCCGTGACGGCAACGACTTCCTCCCAAACACCGTTATGAAACCTCTGCAATTCAAAATCAGAAACAGGTTTTTCAAATTTGTTATTGAAACCCGTATACAACCGCAACTCACGAATTGCGAACGCGTTCAACAGATCAATTTCAATGGTATGCGGAAAATCGATTCCACTGCCCGACAACCAACGACTGCCATTATCGACTTTGTTACCATCAACTGCGGCCGTTCCGGGTTGGCCGTTGCGTTCGGAACTAACGGCAATAGGTTTGTTTAACGCGACATTGGTCACACCATTTGTCACCGGTTCGAACACACCGTTGAATACGTAGTTAATCGTTTCGAGATTCAAATTGTTCCAACCGGAAAAAAACAGCTCGCCAATCCCAATCGAGGCCGTGTTGTATGCGGTATACCAAAAAATGGTCGTATCTAGCCCATAGTATTTCCGCGCGGCGCGAATGAACCCGGCGTCTCGTCGATTGTCGGCCGTTGTTCCCGCAGGTCCCATTCCCGTCAACGCTTTGAAAAAGGAATTGCTATTACCCATCTCGGTAACGATCAATTGTTGGTCCAAACCTTGATGCCGATCCGCCCAATCGTCCAACAGAAAATCTCGCCATTGCTCGACGGTCCAGTTTTCTCGCTCGGCTGTGATGTTGGTAAACATGGAATAGTGATGCGAAGACCAAACCAGATTCGCAATTTCTTCCAAACGATTTTGCAATGAATCAGGAAAATTTTGGCCGAACCCGGTTCCTTGGACCACGATCGGTTTGTTATGCCACGCCGCCGCCGTATCGGCAAATTGCTGCGGCGTCAAATCGGCCCAGGCGACATTGTCGTAGGGCCCCACGTTTTTATAAATCGTACGGACATAATTTCCCCAATTGTCTCCGTTGCCATTGGGTTCATTCATGATTTCCCAACCGACAACGCCATGCAACAAGCCACGAGCCTCAATTAAATCAACCGTCTGTTCCCATAACACCGCATCGCCTTGCGGGTCCGAAATCTTTCCCGGGCCTCCTGGCGGATAGGCACCCCAAAATACAACCATGACCTCATTGCCGGCATTGATGATCGTTTCCAAGCCATCGACCCACTCGTTCAAATCGGTTAAATCCAATCCCATGTTGCGGCTCCAACCACAACGAAAGACCTTGAAATCACCATCGAGCAAATTGCTCAAGTCCGCGATCCCTTGTAGCAGCTGGTCGTTTTCGTCGACGCCAAATTCAATCCAATCCGTCTTCGAGGGACCGTCAACGTAGCGGTTATTAAAGTTCACGCCGATTCGTCCGGCGCCCAACAAGATTCCGTTCTGAGCGACGCTTTCATTGACCGGAATCAACGCAGCAATCAACAACAAATTCAAAGCCATCATCCGGCTCATTTCCATCGCGCTACCTAACCTATTTTTCCGAGGGTTGTTCAATAACATAATGATTCGAATAGTGCTTTCGGTTTTTCGCCTTCCAGCGATTGGCGCTAAACCAACGAGGCGTGTCCTTGAAGCTCTCTTCCCAATTGGTCAGTTTCAACATCAGTTCTCGCGCTTTTTCTGGCTGTTCCCAAGCCAGGTTCTTCTGCTCACTCAAATCTTGTCGCAAATCATAAAGCATCGGAAAGGAATGAGGCGTGCGAACCAATTTCCAATCTCCGGATCGGACGGCTGCACCACGATGACTGATCCGCCAAAACAGTTCGTTGTGAGGGGCATGGTCGGGAACTGGCCCGTCGAAGTAGTCCAGCAAGTCAACGCCGTCGATCGGTTTGCCGTTTTCATCCTTGCCTTTTTTTAATTTTAACGGCCGACCGGCAGCAGCCATAAACGTCGGCGTAAAATCCAACGAACTGACAATTTTTGAGTATGTCATCCCTTGCGGCAACCGTTTCGGCCAGCTGAAAATCATAGGCACCCGAATGCCGCCCTCCCAAAACGTGCTCTTACACCCGTTCAATGGTGCATTGAGGGAATGGGACAGACCATGGGTCACGCCCCCGTTATCCGACAGAAACACAATCAATGTGTTTTTCAATTGCCCCTGGGACTTTAAGTGCTTCACCAACCGACCAATATTCTCATCCAAACAATGTTGCATCGCGCAAACCGTTCGACGCCTTTTGTCTTTGATATGAGTGTATTTCTCCAAGTCTTCGGGTTTGGCCTGGAGCGGGGTATGCGGCGTATCATGGGCCAAGTACAAAAACCACGGCTTGCCCGTTTCAACCGAGTCGACGAATTGGATCGATTCTTCGGTATACCAATCCGTCGTGTACGGAACATCGATTTCCGTTACCGGCAACTTTTGCCGATAAATCTGTTTGCTTTCCACGGTTGGAAAATAGCCATGGCCCTTGTAGCGACCAAAGTAATACTCAAACCCTCGCTGATTTGGGTGGAACCGATCCAACGATCCACCAAGATGCCATTTTCCAATACACGCCGTCGCGTATCCCACAGTTCTAAGCCGATCGGCAATCGTGGTTTCATCGACGGGCAAACCGATCGTGTCAACATTGTAATATTCACTGGCCCCAACGATATTATGCTCGAAACCAAAACGATTCGGGTATCGCCCAGTCATCAAACCCGCTCGAGAAGGTGCACAAACGGAAGACGTAACGTAACCATCGGTGCATTTGATCCCACGCGCCGCTAATGCATCTATATTCGGTGTTTTGATTTGAGTCGATCCATAGCAACCAATGTCTCCGTATCCCATGTCGTCTGCCATGATCAACAGAATATTGGGTTGTTCGGCGGATACGAACGAAACAGCAGCAACCAACCAAACGATACAAATTGAAATGATCTTCACGGCCGCACTCCAAGTTCATTCGCCCACCATTTCAAATATTCTTCGTCGGTATACTGGCTCAAACCGCGCCGTTTCATCGTGTTGTCCAGCCATTTCTTTTTCGACGCCTTCAATTTTTCGAACCCCGCAACAGACATCTCCTGGTTTGGAAACGGCGTGTCATAGGCGTCGCACCATTTATCCAACTCCGCTCTCTTTTTAGCTAATCGCTTGGCATACGCAGGATCCTCGACCAGATTCGTCGTCTCTTGCGGATCGTTTTCTAAATCGTACAGCTCTTCGGCCGGCCGTTGGTCACTCATCATTTGCAACTGCCATTCAGACAACACGCCCCGTTTTTTCAACACCCGAAACAACACCAGCATCGGATACCGAATCTCCTTGTAACTGCTCCTAGTCGACCACGCCAACTCCGGATGATAATTTCGGATGTACTTTAGTTTGCCATCGTGAACCGCCCGAATCCGGTCCACAGCATCCCCGCTACGATCTCTCGCCGCGAATACCAACTGACGCTTACCATCGCGGGCATCCAGAAAATTATGCCCCAACCATGACTCTGGCCGTTCTAAACCTGCCAGTTCCAACGTCGCAACGGGCAAATCGACCAAACTGATCAATTGTTTTTTATCATCATCCGTTGTTGTTTTTTTTTGCGGAAGTTTCACGACCAACGGCACACGAATTCCACCTTCGTAAAGCCACTGTTTGTCCCAAAGATGAGCACGACCATGATCGCCAAAAAAGAAAACCGCAGTCTGATCAAGCACGCCTGCACTCTCAAGCTCTTTCAAAACCACGCCAACTTTTCGATCCATGCTAACGATGGAATCTTGATAATTGGCCCAATCCGCTCGTGCGACGGGGTGATCCGGGTACCTTTCAGGCAACACAATGTTTTCTAATCGTGCTTGGCTATGTTTGGCTCTTTTAAAGGGTCGATGGGTATCGGTGATTTGAAATTGAGCGAAGAACGGCTGGCCTTTCTTTCTTTTATTCCAATGCTTACCGTCAAACCTAAAATCTGTCTTGAAGTTGTAATCAGATTTACCGCGATTGGTTACGAAGTACCCGGCTTTTTGCAATCTCTCCATCACCGTTGTGTATCTTTCAGGCAACCGTTTCGGCTTGTGCGTTCGGTGATGCTCACAACCAATCTGAGTTTGATAGACGCCGGTAACCAACGCGCTGCGCGACGCCGAACATACGGGCGAACTCGAATAGGCATTCGAAAACACGATACCTGATTCCGCCAAGCGATCTAGGCTCGGTGTCGCAACCGAGTCATCGCCGTAACAATTTAGGTCCGGGCTGAGATCATCCGCAATGATCCAAACAATATTGGTTCGCAAACGCTCCTCACCCCCGCCATAGACACCCACATTCGCGACCCCACAAAACACCGCGGCTACAAGCAAGCAAACTCGCATCCCGCGACTGCATAATCCATCGACGATGAAAGGGTTCAGTTTCTTAATCTTCATAAATCCGAACCCGGAACACGGAGACAGGAATATTCTTGAATCGTTTTGAAAACTGCAATCGCAATGAGTTGGTCGAAAACGCTTCGAACTCAAACGTCGGCCGCGTCCTGAAATTTTCTTCGACTTGACCAATCATATTCATGGCTGAATCGAAAAGGCGAAGCTCCGGCACACAATAGGGCACCTCCATTTCCGGATGCCGCATCAAAACCGTTTCCATCGGATGATCAAAATCGGTATCCAACGCGATTTCAACTCGCTTGATTCGACGTTCGCGATCCCATTTGAAATCGAGGTACGGTTCATCATCATCTAATCCTGCGACCCAAGCATTGGCCGATTCAAACGGTCGTTCCGGGCCATCGGCAACATGTTGACAGGAAAATCCCTCCAGCGGCGGCTCAAACGACATCGCTAAGTTTCTTCCTTCAGGACGTCGAGCTGGAATCCAAAACTCAAACGAATCCACACCTATGTCCGCCGGCGGGTTTTGACTCGAATCCGTACTCACCCGACGATTCACTTTCTTGTTGACTGACAAGAGCCCAGTGATTCGCGTATCGGAAACGGCCACGTCGACGTTCTCGTTGCTTAACAAGCAGACCGTTAAATACTGCGCGCGATCGACTTGAACATCGAAATCAACTTCGACAAACGACAATGCCCCCTGCTTGATCACCGACGATGTCTGGGTGGCTATGCCATCGTTCGCCGCTGTAAATTCTGCCGCTTCTTCGACTTTCGAATCGTCAATCACGTGTTCCACGGATTTGGTGGCCAGAATCTGATCGGGGGTATAACTGCCCGGCCGAGAACTCGCTCGCACTTGAAAATCAATGGTCGTCGTACGCTTGGCCCTAAACCATACGCCGATCTTCGGCACCGCTCCAGGCTCAACTGGAATCAACATACCCACCGGACAATCCAAGGTCAGAAAATCATCGCCCGCCGGTATTGAATTTAATGACAACGCGCTACTCGCCGTAATCTCGGCCTCTGACGCAATATCGGCCAAGTCGTCAACAGCCACACCGGGAGTAAAGTGACCCATTCGATCCAGCGTCAGACGCAGCTGACTCATTTTTTGAGGCGCCAACAAATCTCTCGGGCGATCGCCTTGCAGCGCACACATGGCCGCAGCGGCTCCTACCACTTGTCCGTTTAAACCACACGTTAACATCACTCGAGTCGACCCAAACGCCACATGCGTCGCACTGATCACCCGTCCGGTCAAAAACAAATTATCAACGTTTCGGCTGTAAAGGCAGCGATAGGGAATCTGATAGATTCCTTTGCTATGCCATTGATTGCAGCCTGGCGAATCTGAATAGACTCCATCCGCCGGATGTAAATCAATCGCCCAACCACCATAGCTGATCGCGTCTTCATGCTGACGCTGCTGGACGATATCCTGTTGCGACAAAATATAGTCGCCTTCAAAACGTCGACTTTCCCGTTTGCCTGGTATCGTGCCGACCCATTCCAACATCATGTTTTCTGCTTCCGGAAACTCTCCGGAATTCTTGATGTGATTCCAAACGCCGTAAACAATCGACCACAATTCCCACTTAATTTTTTCGGTATCGTGAATCGTGTCAAATCGACCGCCGTATTCGATCCACCATAACTGGCAACCCTCTACTCCCAATTTAAAATTTCGCCAGCGTGGGATTTTCGTAATGTCGTCCAACGCGAAACTGGGCGGAACAAATTTCACCGCTCGCCCCGCGTCTTTGCTGTAAAAATAGATTGTGTGTCCCAGCAGCTCGCCGTACTCTTTCGAAGGCGCGAAACCTTCACCAAATTCGTCCTTGTTTTCGGCCCCCATCCGAAACGCGGCTCCAGATTGGAATCCAACGATTCCATCGCCGGAAGCATCGACAAACACCTTACCCACAATGCTGTACATCGTGCTGTTCTGGCTACAAAACCCGCGCACGGAATGAATCGAATCGGCATGATTCTTTTCAACTTCGAAAACCGCCGTGTTTAACAACAACTCGATATTCGACTCCTGCTTGACCTTCTCCAATAGAACCGTGTCAAAGATCAGCGAGTTGCCTTCCGGATTGCGATTCAAGTTTTCGACCAAGATTTCGTCGACGACACCGCCTTCTCGTGCCCACCGATTGTTGTTACCCATGTGAGACGTCGCGCCGACCGCCCACATGCGAATCTCACTCGATGCATTCCCACCCAAAACAGGTCGATCCTGAACCAGGACAACGCTGCAATTGGATCTCGCGGCTGCAATCGCCGCGCATACTCCTGCCAAACCGCCGCCAACGACGACGACTTCCGCGTCGATCTGAACTTCATGCAATTTTCGTTTCGGGGCAGGCGCAAATACCTTCATCATGTTGCCTAACTATTAAAACTCGTCTCTTTATGTCTCTGTTCGTTCCGGCGGGTAACCCAATAGATAAATCCCGCCATCAAGAGTAACACCACGCCAAACACGATGATGGTTACTACTTGTTCGCTATTGAACGCCGTCAATAACAACATCATCAACCCACAAACTGCTAAGGCAGCCGCCACTATGTTTGCAGGCAAAGGATCGTAACTTTTTACAGAAATCTCTTCTGGTCTCGTCATTTTCTTAGAAATTTCCGTACACAATCGTTCCCATCCGGGCGACGTCGATTTGGTCACCGCATGGATCATTGCCAATATCAAAATTGGTAACACCACACCAATGACGATTTCTGGGTACTTGCCTAAAGACGCCACCCACGCCGAATACGCGGACAATTCCTCGGCACCTCTGCCCAGCAATTGCTTTTCGACAATGACGGGTCCGTTGACAATCAAACCCAACAAAAACACCGTCAGTGCAGTCGCCCAGACAGCGCCCGTAGAAATTCGTTTCGAAAACAATCCCCATATTGTTGGGGCCAACAGCGGCGTCACAATCAAACTGGTAATCGCGATAATGATCTTCTCGGCGCCGCCTAAATAAGGTACTCCGATCGCCACCCCAATCAGCAACACCCCCAACAACAAACTAAAAAACCGGCCCGCATGTATAGCACTCTGGTCACTCGCCGCGGGAAACAACCGACGATAAATATTTTCGGTTAACACGCCAGCAAACACGTTCAACTGTGAACTGACCATACTCGCCGTCGCCGAAAACATGGCCGCTAACATCAATCCGATCATCCCGACCGGCAGCACTTCTTGGCAACAAAGAATGTACGCTTGCTCTTTGTTGACATTGCCATTTATCGCTCGATACGCCAAGGGAGGCAGCAACCAAACAAACGGACTTACCAAATACAAAACGCCAAACAAATAGGTCGCTTTTTTGGCCTCTCTCGGGCTCGCCACACAGATGTGACGCTGCACGAACGCCCACTCCGCACCAATCATAAAAAAATGAATGGCAATCCAGCCCACCAAAAACACCCACGTATAGTCGCCCGATATCGGCTGAAAAAATCCCTCCGGAACACCATCAACCAATCCATCCCAGCCACCCACTCGTGCATAAATCAGTGGAATCATGAACAACACGGAAAGATTCAGCACGATGAATTGCAACACATCCGTCATCAAAACGGCCCACAACCCCCCCAGCATGGTGTAAACCACTACGATGCTACCGAAACCGATGATCGCCCATTGCACCGACAAATTTCCTGTCGAATCGTCTCGCAACGGATTGCCTTCGGGCAACGGAATCAACGCCACCATTAAGATCGCCAAGGAGTACAACGCCACCCCCACGCCCAGGATCCGAAACACCAGCATCGACCAAGTGTAAAAATGCAACGCTCCCCGACTGAACCTCAACTCAATAAACTCGGCTGGCGTGCCAATTCCAAGCTGGTTCCACTTCGAAACCACAAAGTAACCAACCAACATCGCCGCCACGCCGTAACACAGGTTGATCATGATCGCGACCAAGCCGTATTGGTAAGCAATTCCACCCCATACGACAAACGTTCCGGCAGAGAACATCGTCATGAAACCGCTCAAACCAGAAGCCCACCAAGGCGCTTCGCCACTGGCTGAGAACATGTCGCTGGTACTTTTTACGCGTCCGCTCAGTAAAACACCGATCGCGAAGACGCCAACGACGTAAAACAACAAAACAGACAGATCTACAGAATTCATATATTTCCAAACGTCGCAGCCCACTGGACTACTGATTTTATTCCTTCGATTGGCGGCCTCTCCAAGTTTGATTTCGCCACAAATTCGCAGCCGGATCCATCCAGTCGTGTAACTAACGGAAAACCAATCGCCAATGTCTATTATTTTTGGGAGTTTGAAATGTGTTAATGCGGAATCACGCAACAATTATTTGCAATCACGCCAAGATGGTCCGACATATCCGTAGATTCATCAAAACCAGAGACTTTCGGTCTCTCACGGACAGCACCGGCCTCCAACGTTCAAGCCTTGGCATCATTATCAGCCGGCGGAAATGAAGTCTCAATCGCCGTATTCCAGTCCTATGGTGATGGAATTCCGGATCTGGCCGAAGTTACCCGTTCGTGACACCACCGTTGCCGTTATGGCTGGAGATGGTATCGGTGGTTTTAGCAACGACAAAGCCATTCCAACGGCGAACACGTTTAGACCTACTGGAATCCATTCCAAAATCTCATGGACGACGTGCCTGGGAACATCCGCCAATCGATGGAGTCGGCTTTGATACTTAAACGTCAGCCGTTCGTGGTTGATTCAAAACGCATGCAAGATGGTCGCGTTGATATCGTGATCGACAAATCAGCCCGGCTGAAATTCGTTTAAGAATTTCCAAAGTCCGCACTGTCATATAGTGCGATGAACAAGAGATTCGCAACATGGCCTAGAGCAATTCCATCTTGGCGGGCATTCAATACAGCGACATCACACCAATTTTGTTCGAATCTCCCGTCATCTGGCTCTTTCTCGTAACCAATTCGCCTAGATAGCAATATAAATACGTTGTTCGCGATATCCTCTATCGATGGCACCCAACGTAGTATGAAACTAAGCGTATTGAATAGGATTCACATGCAAAATAGATCCATGACCATTTTCTCGAGCGTCTTGTTTGCCGCGATGCTCTTTGTTTCGTTCACTACCATCGCGAATGCGGAACAAACGAACATCCTGTTTATTTACTTGGATGATTTTGGTTGGAAAGGTACCGGATACATGGGTTCCGATTACTACGAAACGCCCAACATCGATAAACTGGCGGCCGACGGAATGGTGTTCACCGATGCTTATTCATGCGCCGCCAATTGCGCCCCGGCCCGCGCGTGTTTACTATCCGGCCAATACACGCCACGTCATAAAATTTACAACGTCGGCACCAAACCACGCGGCAAAGCGGAATACCGACGCCTCAAACACGTAGCCGGGGTCAAAACGCTGGACCCAAAAATTCGAACTTGGGCGCACCAACTAAAAGCCGCTGGATACCGAACCGCAACCATCGGCAAATGGCATTTGAGCGACGACCCGCTACCGTATGGTTTCGATTTGAATATTGGCGGCACTCATTCGGGAGGCCCACCCAAAGGCTATTATCCTCCGCACGGGAAAGTACCAGGTTTGAAAAACGCTCCCGCTGACGAGTATCTGACCGATCGTTTGAGTCAAGAAGCCATCAAATTCATCGAGGACAACCAGCAGAAGCCTTGGTGTCTGTTTTTGACTCATTTTGCCGTCCACACACCCCTCCATGCCAAGAAAGAGTTGCTTGCCAAATACGAATCCAAAAAGAAGGGCAAACTCCACAAACATGTCGCGATGGCGACCATGATCGAAGCCGTCGACCAGGGTGTCGGCTGGATTTTAAATTGCCTCGACAAAAACAACCTGCGCGAAAAAACAATCATCGTTTTTTACTCTGACAACGGCGGTTATGGACCGGCAACCGATATGGCACCGCTCAAAGGATACAAGGGCACATACTACGAAGGTGGCATTCGCGTGCCGTTCTGTGTTAATTGGCCCGGCAAGATCAAACCCGGCGTCACCACGAACGAACCGATCACCGGCGTCGACTTGTATCCAACATTTTGCGATCTAGCTGGCATCGAAAAACCTCAAAATCAACCGTTAGATGGCATCAGTTTATTAGACTTATGGATGGGTAAGACCAACGCATTACCAAAGCGCAGTTTGTATTGGCATTTCCCAGCCTATTTGCAATCGTACGGACAAGTCAACAACGAGCAACGCGACCCGCTATTCCGAAGTCGGCCGTGTAGTATCATTCGCAAAGGCAACTGGAAATTGCATCAGTATTTCGAAAAAAACGACATCGAACTGTATGACCTGGCTAACGATATTGGCGAGCAAAACAACCTCGCCCAATCCAATCCTGACAAAGCTGACGAATTACTGAACGCGTTGAAGCAATGGCAACAAGCGATCGAAGCGCCAACATTGTACGAGCCGAACACCCGTTTCAATGCCGCGGCGGAAGCGGCAGCCATCCAAAAAGCCAAATCCAAGTAGCTAAAGCGTCCGGCTATTGCTTTGCTGGTCGGCTGCGTCCTCGTCGGATAATGTCGGCCAATTGCGTTTTCATGCGCTGAGCAATGTCCGGATTAGCTGCCATCACATTCGTATTCTCGCCCGGATCTTTGTTCAAATCGAACAGTTGAAATTGAGGCACTTTGTACGAAGCCAACGGCTTTTCCACGATCATGTTATAGGACTTGCGGTTGTCGTGGCGGACCAGTTTCCAATTGCCAACACGCAATCCAAATACTCCATTCGAACCATTGTTTTGCTGTACCAAATGGTCGCGTCCAGTGGCTTCCTTGGCACTCGTTAATGCATTGATGACATTGAAACTGTCGACACAATCCTCAGCTTTCAACTCCACGCCCACCAACGCAGCAAAACTGGCGGCGATATCAATCGTGCATACCAGAGCATCACTCACACCCGGCTCAATTTTCCCCAACCAACGTGTGATAAACGGTGTACGCGTGCCACCTTCAAAAACACTGTACTTGCCGCCTTTATAAGGTCCGGCCGCTCGGTGGTCTCCATTTTTTTCGATGGCCTGATCCTGGTAACCGTCGTCAAGTACTGGGCCGTTGTCACTGCAAAACACGACCATCGTATTTTTCTCGAGGCCCTGCCTTTCCAGCGTCTTCATTAACTCGCCCACACACCAATCCAACTCGACGATCGCGTCGCCGCGCAGTCCAAGTTTTGATTTACCTTGAAACCGCTCATGCGGCATCCGAGGTACATGGTTGTCATGGGAAGCAAAAAACAAAAAGAAGGGTTGGTTCTTATTCGCTTCGATGAAACGATTGGCCTGTTCCACCCATTTGTCTGCCAAATCTTCGTCGCGAAACCGAGCCTGTTCGCCACCGGTATAGAATCCAATTCGGCTAATCCCGTTGTGTATCGTCGCGTTGTGCCCATGCGACCAATCCAACTTCAACGTTTCCCGATGCGATTTTCCCGTTGGATGGTCCTTCGATGGCCTTTTGGCTCCGACCCAAAGTGGGTCCGCCGGATCCAAATTCTCGACTCGATGATCCTTCACGTAGACCTGCGGAACACGATCGTTTGTTGTTGGCAGCAAGAAACAAGTATCAAATCCAATTTCCAAAGGCCCAGGCTTGATTTTCCCGTTCCATTGGGGGCCATTTTTCCCTCCCAATCCCAAATGCCATTTGCCAATCACAGCGGTGGTGTAACCTGCCGACTTCATTAACGAAGCTATCGTCGTCGTTCCCGGTTGTATGATGGCTGGAGAATTGGGTGGTGCGATTCCCGTTCCCTTGCGGCGGAAAGCATAGTTTCCCGTCAACATCGAGTACCTTGTAGGCGTACATGTCGAAGCCGAACAATAACCGCTAGTAAACCGAATTCCTTCATTGGCCAACTGATCAATGTTGGGAGTCTGAACGGCGGTAGCCCCGTAACAAGATACATCACCATAGCCAACATCATCTGCCATGATGACAATTATATTTGGCTTATCGTTAGCCGCTGCCGAATAAGTCCAAGAAACGACCCCAATCAACAACCACCGCAAACAAAGTTTCATTTCAATTCCTAGAGGTTTGGAAGCACGAGTGTCACCAACCCTATTTTGACAGCTCGGACTCCAGCCGTACACCAAAGTTATCGTAAATCCGAGAACTATCACCATCCCAATACGGAGAAGAAGACCACAGGGGAGCTGTCGTCATCGCTGACTCCCATTCCCCCAACATCGCATACAATTCAGCCAATCGCTCTGGCTGGTCACTCGACAAATCGCGTTGCTCACCTGGATCCGTTGCAACATCAAACAATTGGGCTGGGCGATGCGACAAACGGACGAGTTTATCGTTACCCACGATCACAGCTGCTTGACCTTGCAATCGAAAATACAAAGCCCGTTCGGGCATCGTTTTCTGACCATCAAAAATCGACAGCAGATTGACGCCATCGTAATTGCCAAACCGTTTGACCGCCCGTTTTCTGTTTCTTCCGTCTTCATATGCGGCTGGACGGGTTAAGGGTAGCGCCGCAGCGCCGGCCGCAGCCAGAAAGGTCGGCAATAAGTCCACACTGGAAACTGGAACATCGTACTCCATACTTGGCAGTTTGCCCGGCCAGTTGAAAAACATTGGAACACGAATGCCGCCCTCGCGCAAACTACCTTTTGCTCCAGACAAGCTTCCGTTCCAACTCGCATTGTTTGTTGCACCACCGTTATCGGAAAAGAACACGATCAATGTATTTTCCAACTGGCCCAACCTTTGCAAACACGATCTGATTCGGCCGACGTTTTGGTCCAACGAATGCATCATCGCGGCATAGGTTCTACGTTTCCTGTTTGCGATATGCGAATACAATTCTAAATCGCTCGGCTTGGCTTGCATCGGCGTATGCGGAGCGTTATACGAAAGAAATGCGAACCAGGGACTTTCAGTTTCAGCTTGACGCTTGATCCATGATATCGCCTCATCGGTAAACGCATCGGTCAAGTATTGACCGTCAAATTCCTGCACGCTTTCGCCGTTGCGTTCAATCCGGCTGTTTTTAGGGTTGGGAAAATAATTGTGACTACCATTTAACATCCCAAAAAAGTAGTCGTATCCACGGCGGTTGGGATGAAATGCTTCGGCCTCACCCAAATGCCATTTCCCAATCAATGCCGTCGTGTATCCAGCCTGCCGCAGCTGGTCCGCCAAGGTATGTTCGCCGACGGGTAGACCCTGAAACCGAGGGTCTGTAGGGTATCCGTTCGGTTTCTTATTCAAATTCGCCTGGTATCCGAATCGCCGAGGATCACGACCAGTCATCAATCCCGCCCGCGACGGTGAACAAACTGAACTGACCACGTAGCCGCGACGACATCGAACTCCGGACTTGGCCATTTCATCCAAATGTGGTGTCTTGACATCCTTGCTACCATGCAAACTTAAGTCACCATAGCCCATGTCGTCGGCCAAGATCACAACAATATTTGGCTTCGAAATGTCTCGTTCGGAATCGACTCCAAACCCGCGCAGAGGTGACCACACGAACAGCATTGCCATCAGCAACGCTATAAAAGATTTTCGCATCTTGATTCTCTATCCGGCTAACAAATCGATAAATGGCTCGACGTCCAACAGGTTTACCAAACCATCGCCATTGATGTCGCCCTCCATTTGAAAATCATTCGCAATGATCAACGAAACAAACGGCGCTACATCTAATAAATTTACGACTCCATCAAGATTAAGATCGCCCAACAGCACCGTGTTTTCAAAGGCTACGACGAAAACTGAAGAAGTCGTATATACGACTTCCCAGATTATGCCCGGAGAATCAGGAATTTGGACCGTCGCAAACTCACCCGCAACCAAATTTGCCGAAACAATTTCAAATAAGTCACCCAATTCCGGCTGATAACCTTTTTCAAATTCGACATTCAAATCGCCATCCAAATTGGCCCGGCCGGTTATGTTAACTCGGTCGTAGTCTTCACCGGGTTTTCCATCAGGATTCCCAATCGTCATGCACATCTGGCCCGTCGACAACTGATGATAATCCCCATCAATTTCAATATGGGCGATTTCGTTTGAATTGAGTGGCGTCAATGAAACTTCATCAATCGAGGCAAACTCACCATTGCTGGCCAAGCTCTCGAACCGAACCAGAATCGGTTGCCCGACAGCGCTCGGCCCAAACGACGGCAACTGCGTTAAAAACGCGTTATAACCGTCGCCAAAATGAATAGACGGCGTCAATGTTTGCCGAAATAGCTCTGGCCCCTCCTGATAAACTACCACATCCATTTGATCCGTTCCAATGTCCCAACTTCCTGCAGCGGCATAACGGAAACTCAGCTGATACACCGCTTTATTCTGAACCGCAACTCCGGTAGCTTGGGCCGGCGAAACCGCCAGTCCGCTGGAACTTCGCCCAACGATGCCACGATGAATTCCCGAAAACGAATTGGATTGATTCCGCCCGTTCAAGTCTTGCGAACCACCAAAATTAAACCACTCATCGATATTCGAAAATGGAAACCCAGTTCCCGATTCAAATCCGCCGTTGCTGATAAGATCCGCACCTGAGCCTTGGGTTTGCATCACCTCCAAGGTACCCGCATTGATAACGGTCGACCGCAAAGTGAAGGGCGTACCTGTAGTATCAAATGTGGGACGGATACCGCCGCTACCGGAAAGACGCCCCCCCCGGCATGATCTCCACGTTTCGACACGTCAAGAGTTGACCACCCAATAGACGTACACAACCTGAGTTTCCAATTCGAGTACCGTTGTTAACGACTAGCGTACCACTTTGATTCAATCGAACCGTTGATGATTCACTCTTGATTTCCAAAGCCAGAACACGCGCGGTTGAATCTAAATCCAATTCAACATCCATCCCCGTCGTATTGTGAACCGAAGCGATCCAATTCTCGGCCGGACCCGTGTCGAAATTGTTTACCGGCGTACCTCGTGTATTTACCGCCGTTCCGCCAACCCAGTTATCGGGCGACGAGAAATCAGATGATCCGCCTTGCGGACTCCACTGTTTATACTGAACGATATGAGTCGTTTGAGCCGCTCCGTTGCCAGCGTCCGATTCAACGCCTTCAGCCAATGCGATTTCCTCCAACAAACTTGCAATCGCGGGTTGGGCACCAATCAAGTTGATGACTTCGTTTGGGTCTTGGCTCAAGGCAAACAACCGCATTACGTTACTGCCCGCTTTCGAAAGCTTCCAATCCCCAAATCGGATCGCCCAGTCGTTGTTGTTCCGCGCCTCGAATACGTGGTACGGCCGCGGTGAAAAAACCACTTGGCCAGAAATCAGATCGGCAAGCGACCCACCATCTGAACCAATCGGTGGCGTCACGCCTATTAGATCGGCACAGGTCACCAACAGATCATCAATGCTGCCAATTCGGCTGGTGTTGATTTGGCCTGGCGCGATCGTTCCATTCCAATACGCAATTAAGGGTGTCGCAATCCCGCCTTCGTGCACGCTGCCTTTCTCACCGCGAAGATTACCACCACCTTGGAATAGAGAATTCTGCGGAGTACCACCGTTGTCAGAGCAAAACAAAATCAATGTTTCGTCAAGAATACTGTCTTCGACCATTCCGTCTTCATTGGGATCCTGCAACCTTTGAAGCAGATCTTCAATCGAATTGTCCAGCCGTTTCATCATTGCCGCGTAACGAGCCTGATTAACCGAATAACCGGCATTGATAAAAGCGTTGTAAATTGAGTCTTGTGGTGGATCGAAATCCGAATGTGGAATCGTGAACGGCAAGTAGAGAAAAAAGGGCGACTGATAATGCGTGGCTACAAAATTCAGCGCCCGTTCAGCCATTAGATCGTGGCTGTATTCCGTCACATTGGTCAGGTGAACTTGAAGACCGCCAACGCCGTCTTGCTCCCATTGATATTGTTGGTAATAGCTGTGCGCGCGAAGTTGATTCAAGTATCCATAGTATTCATCAAATCCTTGAACCGTCGGTATCGCATTGGGGAAATTGATCACCGCATTGTCAGGGTCATTGAAACCGCCGGGCGCCTGGGTATGGTCATATCCGCCCAACCCCCATTTGCCGAATTGCCCTGTTTGGTAGCCAGCGTTCTGAAACAACTCACCGATCGTAAAATCTTCGTCGCGAATGGCATTGCCACCGTTGTTGCCGCCGTTGCGATCGACCGCCGAATGCCCATTATGAAACCCCGTCATCAACGCACAACGACTCGAAGCACAAATGGGACTCGCGTAAAAATGGGTCAAACGCAGCCCGTTTTCGGCCAAGAAATCAATCGTTGGGGTTTGGATATGATTTTCCCCACTAGCCGCGCGTTGAAGCTGCCCTGTCACGCCCAATTCGTTGTAGCCCATGTCGTCCACCATGATCAACACAACGTTAGGGCCATCGCAAAAAATGGGGTCGCCCCCACCTAGAACCAGCATCGCCAAAAAACAAAGCCAGCTATGGCTCAACATGTTCAGCAGGGCGAATCGGGTTGGTTGCACGTTGCGAAGAATGATCGAACTTCGCGATATTTTCGATTCCGTCATAATTAAATGATTTAGATATTATGGGTCGGGAAAAACGTCTTATCACCACTACCGCCAATAGCCGTTGCCTTGGCGAGGTTACGTGATCTTTTGATCAATCGCGAATTTTAGGCGTCAGAACAGCTGCTGATCGCGGACGTGCCTAAGGTTTTGCCACGTCAAAAAAAGAATCCACAATGTTATTGCGATCTGGCGGAAGGTTCTTGTCCATTAATTCAACAATTTGAGCCGGGGTTAAAGCCGCATCGAACATATAGAATTCATCAAGCCATCCTTTATATCCTTTGAAGAAATCTGTTTTATGCTCGACTTTATCGCCAATCACCAATTTTCGAAATTCGGTGCGCGTATCAATATTGACTTCGGAAACGCTTGATGCACGTTCCAATCGGCCGTCCACGTAGTGCTTCACATTGTCTAGGATGCCCGAATCTCTATCCCCTAAATAAACACACGCAATGTGATGCCATCGCCCATCACGCAAGTCAGTGTTTCCAATCAAGTGTCCTCCACCGAACTCAGTTCGAATCGCGCCTTGAACCCCGTGATTTGGACTCCCATTCCACGCCAACTGCCATTTTTGGCCGATCTTGTTGGACGGTTTTCCCCACCCTCCAAAAGAGTAGGCGAAAATGCGCTCGGTGCCCGGCAACACCCTAACCCACAAGGCGATCGTTCTTGGCCGACTACCCGACACGCCTGACAATTGCGTTTCCACTCTTGCGCCGCCGCCCGAAAAGTAAACCCCTTTCCCAAAGGTTCCGGCTGTTTGCACAAAACCAGGATTCTGTTTGTTACCCCCGACAATCTTGCCCGGACGCTGTCGCCCACTTCCTGTATTCAAGACCGCTCCCGATGCCACGCCGGCTTCGTCAAACGAATAATGCACAAAATTTAAGGGGCGATCATTCTTTAGTTGCCCGAACTCGACTTCGAATGGCTCTTGATACGGCACGACGATCGGCTTCTCATTTTGTTTCATTCGAACTGCAGTATTCTCTATCACCGGGACCGAAACTTTGTCATGTTTGGCAAGCGCCTCCACCATTCCATTCATCACAGATATTCGAGATTCACCCGACTTTTCCACAGTTAACGAAAAACGCGTCGACAAATCAATCACTTCACCAGACGGAGTCATAATGGAGAAACCCACCGCTTGATTGGGCACATCCGCCGTGGCGACACCAAACATGAGTTTTGTTTGATTATCGGATACGATCTCAAACTTTGATGGCCCCTCCAGTGTCAAAACAGATCCTGAATCGAACGTAATTTCTACAGCACCCGACTTCAATTCATATTCACGGTTGACCAACCAACTACCGACTCGGATCGTTTCGTCATTCCAGCGCATGTCACGTCCATTGGTAATCCGAGCCGATGTAGCACAGCGCAACATGGGATCAGAAAACGTGCGACTCGAATCATCGCCATCGGCAACGGTTTTGTCCTTGCCATCGAATACGCCCAGCACGAGACCCAGGACACACAACCCCACAGCGAGGACCGTTCCTGCCAACGCAAACCAAGTCTTGCCCGAGAACGCCTTGCCGGCCGTTAGCACGTGCCCCCGCGATTCAGAATGCCCCAACTCTTGCAACAACAGGCCATGGAGTTCCAATTCACTCAGGTAACAATCCATGTTGTCCTGGTTTGCCTTGACCAAGTCCTGCAGTTCCGCCAAAGACGATTCGCTAATACTGGAATCAACCAATTCAGCAACCCATTGTCTGATTTGTTCTTTTTTCATCGCTGAAATTTTCGCAAATTACTCTGCCATTAGTTTTCGCTCAATACAAGCCTTCAATTTGTTCCGAACTCGAAACAACAACTGCTTGATCGCTGGTTCAGATTTTTCTAACTCCGACGCGATCTCCCGTATCGAATGTCGCTGACGATATCGACATTGAACAACGCTTTGCTCTTCACCATTCAGCGTTGCTAAACATCCTCGCAACGCCTTTACTTTCTGCTCCCAAATACCCTCACGCTCTTCCGAACGTCTGGCGACCGCTTCTACAAATTCCGTATCGAAAAGCAACCACTGCTTGCGACGATTGGATTTCAAATGCGCTAGCGTTTGGTTTTTGGCAACTTGAAATGCCCACGCCACAAACGACGTTCCCAATTCGAATTTCTCCCGCTTCTGCCACAGAACTCGATTGGTTTCCTGCAATATATCTTCCGTCAAATCACGGTTCGGACAAATCGACAGGATGAAGCAGAACAATCGGTCCTGACTGCTATTGATTAGCTTCAGAATTTCCTGATTATTGGTATCCGACAATTTCCAGTTGACTCGACCGTATTAAATAGCCACTAACAATTAAAACTCACCAATCATGAGTCCATCGGCACTGTGCCAAAGATTGTTATAGGTATAACCCGGCCCAGGTTCACCTGTAAATGACGGATTGAATGCAATCGCCTCATTGACGAATCGGCTGGAGCCATCACAAAACGCAAAATTCGCGCCGCCGGGGTGCAAACTAGTCGCCGCCACACTACTGTGGTGATTATTGATCGTAATGTCCCAAGAAGTGTTGATGGGATAACGTGAATTGAATCCATAGCTGGACGGTTCACGCGGCTTGTTGTTGTTGACCGCCCCATAACCGATATCTCGATCGGTCGGTTGCCGACAGTACGCCAATCCGGCAATCGAAATCAAGGACGGACTGTTGGACAACGCCCGCTCAGCAATCATCATCGTGTTGGAAGAACCGTCCGGTAAACTTTCAAACCCACGCCCCCCCTTGTCTTCACTATTGAACGTATCGAAGTTCAATATGTAATTATTCTTTAAAGGCTTGTTTCTAAAATTCGGGTTGATGATCTCGCCAACGTTGCTGGCACACTCAAACATCGGCACCGGCTTAATTAACACAGGATCGATGTTTTCGACGCAATCGTTGGGAAGTTGATTTGAATTCAAACGATAAATGTTGGTTAACAAATTGTGTTCATTGCTTGCTTCTGAATAAGGCAACAAGAAAAAAGTCCAATTCGGACCGCGGCTTTTGTTGATATGGGTTGGATTCAAGTCCATGATGGCGCTCTCGTAATTGTGCGCCGCCAAGGCCCATTGGCGAATGTTATTGGCGCAACTGGTTCGTCGCGCCGCTTCGCGAACCTGCTGAACCGCTGGCAACAACATACCGATCAAAATTCCGATGATCGCGATGACGACCAAAAGCTCCACTAAAGTAAACCCAAGCCGTTTGTCCGTTTGCATGGCAACATCCCTATTCTGTGACAATATCAAAGTCAAACCGGCCCTGTTCACCCGACTCAAATGTGACTTCAATTCCCGTGTCTCGACGAAACTTCTTCGGCAAGACTTCTTCAAACACCTCGTCAAGTTCGCCGTCCTCAGCAGGCTCAAACTCTCCCGTCGATTTCAACACACTAAAGTGAACTTGATTCACCCCAGTATTGGGACCGTGGATTTCCTCGACCGAATACTCACCATTTACAATGGCAGCTCCCGATCGCCGCTGACCCTCAAAAAAAATTGTACCTTTGGCGATCGGTTGTCCGTTCAAGCTAATCGTGCCACGGACCGGTACGCGCTCCTCGCCGGTATAAGTCGGGCCACCACCACAACCTGCGAATATGACGACCAACAAAATCCCTAAACAACGGCTCATTATCCCTCACTCCAGTTGACGCCTGTTCATTGACTTCCAACTGTTGAGGTTACCGCAAAAAAATGGATTTTTGCCGAAATATACGATTCCAAAAAATTCGGTGATGCCACCACCGGCTCCACGGGGAAACGATCCAGTTTAGAATGTTGAATTCAATTTTCTGAAGATCCGAGCACATTTTTTCGTAACAATTTGCCTCCACCGTCTATTTGACGAATAGCTCGATCCGAAACTCCGCCCTAGAGTACACATTCATGAAGGCCATTTTCCAACTTGCGATTGTTTTCCTCCTTTGCATCTGCCTGAATGAAGGCTTTTCCGCGGAAATAACACCGCGCCCCCCGAACGTCATCTACATCATGGCAGACGACCTCGGATACGGTGAGCTCGGTTGTTATGGACAAAAAAAGATCAAAACACCCGAGCTAGATAAAATGGCCGCAGCCGGTTTGCGTTTCACACAACATTATGCTGGAACTTCGGTATGCGCCCCAACACGATGCTCTCTGATGACTGGCTTGCATACCGGCCATTGTTATGTCCGCGCTAACAGCCCAGGATACCCAAACGCACAAACCCCCATTCCCTTAGGAACCGAGACAATAGCCAAAATGATGAAGCGCTCTGGCTACCAAACCGCCTGCATCGGCAAATGGGGACTTGGTAATTACAACAACGATGGTGGAGCACTTCATCAAGGCTTTGACCACTTTTTCGGCTATTATGACCAGCGGCACGCCCACAATTATTTTACTGATCATCTTTATCGCGACGATCAACGAATCGAGTTAGATGGTAAAACCTATAGCCACGACCTGATGACGCAAGAAGCACTCGGGTTCATTGAAAACAACAAAAACCAGTCGTTTTTTCTGTATCTCCCCTACTGCATTCCGCACACGAAATTCCAAGTCCCGGAGCTGGGCGAGTACGCCAAGTTTTCAGATTGGGATTCTAAGCACCGCATCCACGCAGCCATGATCACCAGAATGGACCGCGATGTCGGGCGAATCGTCCGCAAGCTGGAAGAACTCGGTTTAAGTGACAATACCCTGGTCATGTTTACCAGTGACCACGGCGCGCATGGCATCGGAAAAACCTCTGATTTTTTCAAATCTTCCGGAGTATTGCGAGGAGTAAAACGCTCGTTGTATGAAGGTGGCATTCGAACTCCCCTGATTGCGCTTTGGCCTGGCAAAATAACGCCCGGAACGACCGACCACGCCTCTGCTTTCTGGGACATGATGGCAACCTTGGCTGACCTATGTGGAGGCCAGCCTAAAGCCAAACACGACGGAATTTCTTTTCTGCCGACGTTACTCGGCAAAACGACGGAGCAAAAAGAACACGAGTTTCTCTACTGGGAACTTTTCGAATACGGCAAACACAATCGCGCAATCCGGCAAGGAAAGTGGAAAGGTATCATCACCAATTATTTCAAGAGTACGAAGTTGGAACTGTACGATTTGGAAAACGACCCTTCGGAATCCAACAACGTCGCCAGCAAACACCCCGAACGCATCGCCGCATTCGAAAAACTTATCAGTTCCGCACGAATTAAAAGCGAGATCTGGAACGTTGAGTCCAAGGGATTTAACCTTGAAGCTGCCTGTAAAGCGACCGGAATCGAGCCACCAAAACGAAACAAGAAACGGCGTCTAAGAAACAGCGAGCGACAACGTTAATCCACTTTATGGATCGTCTTAGCAAATTGCATTTTTCGCCGATTTGTTTGTTACTTTGCTGTGATCGTGCAATCGACTCTCGTGAGACCCTTCCAAGGGCATCTTCCAGCTATGTTTTGAGATTGGATAACATGAGTTTGCATCGAATAACACAACTGTTTTCTCTTTGCGCTGTGGCCTTCTCGTGTGTGATTTCGGTTCAGCCGGCTGCCGCTGACACGCTGGTTGAGAACCTGTTTTACGACGGCTCGAATGTCACTGCGACTTCCTTTGATTACGCCGGCAGCCTAACTTCCTCCCAAGGCATCGAATTCGATTTTTCGATTCGATTGACCGCCACCGACATGGGTGGAAACGTCGCCAACTTACGAACCAACGGCGGGACCACCAACCGAGAATTTGGCGTTCGCGCGTTGGATAACATGGACAATTCAGCGGCGGAAACTGGAGAATCCATTACCGCGGCATTGCAAGCGGTCACCATTACTAATTTTAACGGCATTGACCCCTCCGATGTCTCGGTTAACTTCGACGGATTTAGCGACGTGATTCTTTATTTCGTTGGCAATGGTTCCGATGCCGTCAACGTTACCGACGGTAGCAACAATAGCCTGTTTTCTTTCGAAGGCAGTCTCGATCCGATGGAAAATGGCGGCATGCCAACTGCCATGGGAGCTCCATTTACGTTTGGTGTTGCCGGCGAAAGCGCAACCGCAGGTTCCAACGCCCTGGTCGATTTCTCTTCCGGCGCACTGCCCACTACGCTCATCTTTAATGGGGTGCAACACAGTAACCCTCCACCTCCGACCGGAAGCGCCGGCGAAGATAACAATCGTTTTCGTGTCGATGACTTTGGCGTCCAATTTACCGTGACGGTAGTTCCTGAACCGGCATCGGCAATGCTAATGATCGCAACCGGCTGCATCTTCAGCTTGAAACGACGACGCAAGTAATGGGACAAGTGCAGATTTAGAAAGAACAGGTGATCTATGACATTAAATATCAAATCAATTTTGCTTCTGTTGTTGATTGGCAATGTTTCGTTCGGCGATACTTTCGAGCAAAACTTTTTCTACGACGACGCCGATGGCAGCAACCCCGGCGGTAATCTAACCGTTGATCAATTCGACTACGTCTACTCCATCACATCTGGGGAAGGCATCGTATTTCATGCAACCGTTCGACTGATGGCAATGAAGAACGGCATCGCCGCAAATTTGAGGACCAACGGGGGAACCTCCGACCGAGAATTTGGAGTTCAGGCCACTGCCGGCGGAGACAACGGTGCGATCGAACCGGGTGAATCGGTGATTGCGACGCTTGAAGACATCACAGTCACCGATTTCAATGGTTTTGATCCCGGCGATGTCACCGTTACCTTCGATGGATTCACCAACATCATTCTTTACTTCGTTGGTAACGATGGTGATTCCGCCGAAGTAACCGATGGTGACGGATTATTGATTTTCGAATTCAATGGAACATTGGATCCGCTTGAAAACGGCGGCGTCCCAGACACCAATGACGATTCGTTGTTCGAATTTGGAGTGATGGGCGAGAGTGGGACGTCCGCGAACAATGCTCGGATTGATGTCAGCGGCGTTATGCCTCAATCACTGATCATCTCCGGAACCGACTTCTCGGGTATGGGAGTTCCCACCGAACCCAACAACCGAGTCCGCGTTGATGATTTCGGCGCCCAATTCACCGTCGAAGTCAAAACGGATTTCGTCCTAGGTGACGTCAATTGCGACGGCATCGTAGACCTGCTTGATGTCGCTCCGTTTGTCGAGTTGCTCACGATGGGCGGTTTCAATGCAAAAGCGGATATCAATCAAGACGGCTTTGTCGATCTGCTCGATGTAAGTCCGTTTGTTGATCTACTGATCGGTGGCTAACGTACGTTTCGATCGTAAATTTCAGCTATTACTGTTGATCTACTCGGCATGGCCCCCTACCGCCATGCCGTTTTTATTTGATTCAAAATCGTGCGATTCTTACTTTGACAACCGGTACACCCGAAAATTGTCAAACTCATTCATATCATCAAACGAACCGATCCCCACCATGCCGCGGCGGAACGTGTTGTCTGACACTTGCATCAGCGGCTTTGAAAAATCGTCAAAATAAACAGAAATCGCCCCGGACTTCGCATGATGTACCAATCGCACATGATGCCATTGATCGGTCCAGCCAACCCTATTTTTGTTTTTGGTCAATGGTTTTCGCGGTGCGTTTTTGACGAGCATGATTTGTCCGCTGGCCGCATCGGGTCTCGCACCTAAGTGGGCATAGTAAAAATTATTGGCATCCTGGTATCCAAAAAAAATACAACAGTCGCGGTGATCTCCCGTATCCTTCATGCTGCGAACATCCATTTCAATCACTACGTTTTCAAATGACTTCTCTTTTAAGAGCGCTATGTTGTGTGGACTGCGATACTTGGGAGTGTAGTCGCTAACTCGCCGATTCAACCCAAACGATCGAGTTTTTTCCGACGTGATAATACTCCACGCAGCTTCGTCGGTCGTTCGCCAGTTCTCCAACCCATTCTCGAAATCATCAAAAAATACGAGTTCATACGCAGAACCATCCACTTTAATCGTCTTCGCAGGAGCTGCAGTCCCTTGTGCGAACGTTGCACGCGATGCGGAAGTAACAAATACAAATGTGATAATTAAAAATATGAGCTTCATGGTGAGACCTTACGTTGCTTGTGACCTTTCATCCACTCGTCCTTGGAATTCGGTTACCCCAAGACCTTGCAAACGGCGAGTTCAAAGAATTATTGCTTTCGCAATGGGTGTGATTTAAATTCTTCGATTGTGAGCAAGATGCATGCGTACCTTGACGGTCTCTAAGATACCATACTGAACTCGGCTAACACTTAACATGCATTAATAATCGAGACGCAAAATTCGGTTTAGCGGTATCGCCTTATACCAAAATTAGGCAACAATTGACGTTAAAACTTGCAAGCCCGTCGAAAGCAACCCATGAAGTTCGAATCCATTCGCCAACAATGCTGTGACGCGAACCGAGCACTAGAGAATTCCGGACTGGTGGATCTAACGTTTGGCAACGTCAGTGTTTTGAATGCAGAAGCTGAAGTGTTCGCGATCAAACCCAGTGGGGTCGAGTACCGTGAACTCTCCCCGGAATCCATGGTTGTGGTCGATCTGGAGGGTAATGTGGTAGACGGCAGCTTGCGGTATTCTTCTGACACGCCAACTCATCGCCGCCTCTATCGCGAGTTTATGCCCCATGGCATCCACTCCATTGTGCACACGCACTCTCGCAACGCCGTCGCGTTTGCACAAGCCGGCGCAGAAATTCCGTGCTTGGGTACGACCCACGCCGATTTTTTCTTTGGGAGTGTTCCTGTCACGCGTAACATGAACGCTGACGAAATCCATGGCGATTACGAATGGGAAACCGGCAATGTCATCGTTGAACGATTTGCCGGCCTAGATCCCACTCAATTTCCTGGCGTCTTAGTCAACGACCATGGCCCATTTGTCTGGGGCGTCAATGCTACCAAGGCGCTGGAATGTGCGCTGGCTTTGGAGGCCATCGCAGACATCGCGATCCGAACGCTTAGCCTTTCCGTCGACGAGCCACCCATTAGCCGCCACCTGTTGGAAAAACACTTTCTACGCAAACACGGCAAATCCGCGTATTACGGCCAGGACAATCAAGATTGATTCCGGCTGATCCTTGCCAGTTCACATGCTCCGTACATTTTGATTATGAATTCTGATAAAGACAACGAAATCTTAGACTATCCGTTTAGCGAAATAAGACGTTTTGAGATCAAAAACAGTAACGGCATGGTTTTAAACTTGACCAACTACGGTGCTAGAATCACGCACATTTGGACTCCGGATCGAAATGGCAAGATGGCAGACGTTACTTTGGGTTTCGACTCCGTCGACCAGTACATCAACGCCATTGACGAACCCTATTTTGGTTGCACCGTCGGGCGGTGCGCGAATCGGATCGACAAAGGTCGGTTTGCCATCGGCGACCAAACGTATCAATTGGAGACCAACAACGGCACGAATCATCTGCACGGCGGATACAAAGGGCTCGACAAAGTCATTTGGCAGTTTGAAAAGACTTTCCAAGGTGTGGAATTCAGATACCAATCGCTGGATGGCGACGGCGGCTATCCTGGAAACTTAGACGTCACCGTGAATTTCTCGCTCACGAATTCAGATCAGATTTTGATTAAATATTCAGCGTCCACCGACAAACCGACCCACGTCAACTTGACCAATCACGCATATTTTAATTTAAGCGGTGAGGGTAGTGGTGACATCCTGTCCCACGAACTCGAAATCGCAGCCAACACATTCACACCGATCGATGAGAATTTGATTCCCACCGGTGAAGTGTTATCCGTAGCCAACACACCCTTTGACTTTCGTAACGCAAAACCCATTCGGCAAGACCTGGCGACGATCGATGATCAATTGAAATTTGCAGGCGGTTACGACCATAACTGGGTGTTGAATTCCAAAGACTCTCGACAAATCGACGAAACAAAATTCGCGGCAGCCGTGTTTGACCCAAGCACTGGTCGAACCTTGGAAGTGTATACGACTGCACCGGCGATCCAATTTTACGGAGGCAACTTCCTGAATGGAAAATTGGTCGGCAAGTCTGGCCGAAACTATGGATTTCGCGAAGGTCTATGCCTGGAAACCCAACATTCCCCCAATTCACCGAACCAGCCAAACTGGCCTTCCACACTCCTACGACCAGATGAAACGTTTCAATCTCAGACGATCTACCAATTTCTGGTGCGATGAAATCGGTTGAGGTTGCAACTCAATACAACGTCACGTTGTGGAGTCGCATGTATTCAGATTTTTCTCTGGCCATAGTGCTCAAAGCCACGCCAAAGCCACGCAGACGGGTATCGAAATGCGCTACTCGGTTAGGTTCGCTTGTATCTGATCCAGAAAATTCTTATGTTAATTGGAAGACCCGGGAATCGCCTGCCATGCGTCACCTTCCGTAAGCAATAGGTTTCCCGTCATGAAGTCAAACGCCCCTCCCAAAACGAATTTGGCACGGCGTAAGACCGATACCCAATTTCGGATAAGCAGGAAGCAATATGATTCGAACTGTCTTCGTTGCGTTGTTGATGTGCTCCGCCCTGTCGATTGGGGGCTATTCTCTTGTCAGTCGCATCTTCCATAGCCAACGCCACCACCAGATCGAGCAACTTTGCCTGGATTTTGATCGCCAATTGCAGCTGGAAGATGGCTATTCGAAGTGTCGGGCGATCGCTGACGAACTTACCGAAATCGGAACACGAACCAAGGATGACTCACTCCAATCCCGCGGTCTCTCGCGTCGAGCATACATTGAACTGTATTTTGGCAAATGGGGCGAACATTGGCAAAGCGATTTGGCGTTGGCCGAAAAACTCTGCGGTGAATCGGAATCGTTGGCTCGCGCTGAACTGCTAACGTTTCGCGGATTTATCAAAGGCAATTGGGAGCACGATTTTGAACAGGGAATCACCGACATTCATGAATCCCTGAGAATTGGTCGTCAAATGAATGCCGATTCCCAATTGGTGCTGGCCCACGGTTTTCTCTCTCAATTATTGGTTTATATAAACCAACAGGATCGGTCCCAAGAGGCCGCGCTAATGGCCTACGAAATCGCCAAGCACTCAGGCCACGGACATCTAATCGAGTCCGCACTTGATTATCTGTTGGTAAGTTATTCCACCCCGGAGTTGAGCAAACACGCAGTACCATACGCCAAAGAAATGCTGGAGACACAACCCGAAAATTTGCTTGCTCACAAGTTGCTATTCCAAGCTGGCGAAAAGAACCGATTGATTCCGTTGCTGGAGGACCGCATCCAGGCTTTTGAGACCAACAAGAATCGAACGGCAATGCAAACCTATCGACTTGCTAACCTGTACTCTCGAATGGCTTACGTGAAACAACGTCAAGGCAATTCCGAACAAGGCTTCAAGTACATTGAACTTTCGAAGGCATTGTATCAAGCGTCTAGTTCTAAGCTCGATTCCATAGCCATGACATTTTACCGAGCCTACCACCATGCTCAAAACGGCGACGTTCAACTCGCTAACCAAGCCTTCGCCGGACTTCTAGCTGAATCTAACGGGAAAATCCCCAAATCGTTTAACCAATTGCTCTTGGCCGAATATTATCAGAAGACTGGGCAACCCCAGAAGTCCATCGCCGCTCTCCATGTTCATTTTGGCAACACCGACGAAGCTATTGCCAAACGCATCAAAAACCAGGAACACAACGTCGTCAACAACTGGCAACAGCAATTGCTTGACCGATCCTTCCGCCAACGCGTGGATCAACAAAACCAATCGGCGTCTCGGCGTCAACTGATATTTGTATTGCTGTTTAGTTTGGTAGGTGCGATCTCCGCAGTTTCAGCGACTCGGTACCGCGCTTTGCAAGTCAACAATCAAGAACTTGAAGCACTCGTCAACCAAAGAACGCAGTCATTGATACAGGCCGTCGAAGAAGCCGAGTTAGCTTCAAAATCCAAGAGTGAGTTTCTCGCTCGAGCAAACCACGAAATCCGAAACCCCATTCATCTCATCTCCGGATACGCCGACTTATTGAGGGAAATGGAAAACCTTCAAGAACTTGAACGACGCGAATATGTCGAAGCCATCGGAAATTCCTGCGAGCATCTCAGCCAGCTTCTAGCCAACGTCATGCAGATTTGTGAGATCGGTGAGGGCATCCGCCCTCTCAGCCAGAACCTATTCTCCGTTCCGGATCTGGGCATCTCGATTCAGTCCATGTATTCCGAGTCGGCAAATTCAAAGGGTCTCAATTTTCAGGTACTTTCTCATGACGCCCCCGCGTGTTCATTCGTGGGAGATGATGTACTGTATCGGCAAGTTCTGATGAACTTGACGTCAAACGCGATTAAATACACGGACGCTGGCAACGTCGATGTAGACATATATGTCGATGACGCAGATAACGAATGCCCCAATCTGTATTGCGTGGTCCGTGATACCGGACCGGGCATCGCCAAACAATTCCACGACCGCGTGTTCCAGCCCTTTGCCAAATTGCCCTTTAGCGAACGAGGCAAAGGACTTGGTTTACACATCACCAAATCACTTGTAGATTTGGCAGGTGGAAGGATCTGGTTCGAAAGCGATTCCGGATTAGGATCCGAGTTCCATGTAAAATTTCCGATCACACTGGCGACTGAATATCAACTGGCCGTCAACGAATCTTCTCGCGAGGATTACAAACAATTTAAAATTCTTGTGGTCGACGATAAGGCCAACGTCCGTCGTCTAGTGGTTCGACAACTCGAGCAACTGGGGCACCTCGCTTTTTCAGCGGAAACATTGGACGAAACCCTCGATCAAATCTTGCATCAGAATCCGGATTTTGTTTTTGTCGATCTGCGAATGCCCGGTAATGACGGCATCGACGTGCTGAATTCGATTCTGCAGCTTCAGACCAACGTATTGACTGTCGCGATGACTGGCGACGTAACGGCAGAGACACGCGCCAAATCACAGGAAGTTGGTTTCGACGCATTCCTAGAAAAACCTTTTCAACAGAAACGCCTGCGCCAAGTCCTGGGAGAACTGTTTCGCAAACGGGCCACGATCAATCGCAAAAAGATTGAAACTTTATAGACGAAATCAATTTCAGCTTTCCGGTCAAAATGATCGTTAACTATTTGACGCCGCTTTCAGCGCCTTGTTCCTTTGCATCGGTAAACGCATTCAACTTGGCCTCCGCCAATTCAAGTGCACGCTCTCGATTGCGGACACGTCGTTCCCCCCGCTGTACCTCAAACTGAGTCGAAAAACCCTTGCCGGCGAGTTTTCTAATGTATTCCAACTCTCGTTCAGCTTCGGTTAACGACTGTTTCGCATTTATTAAGTCTAGCTCCGCACCAAGCTTGGCGCGATCGCCCGTCGCTCTTGCCAACTGCAACTCTTGCTCAGCCTGTTGCAATGCGAACTCATCATTCTTGTATTGAGCGTCGTTGATAAAACCTTTCTTTAGCAATGCCTTGCTATGCGTTAACGTGCGTTGGGCGTTCTCAAGACGACGCATCGCTTCTTCCTCTTTCAACTGTGACGTCGAATACACGATACTTTCCAAACGTTGCACACGTTCTTCCAGTTCGTCAAATCGATTTTTCGCTGAATCTTGAATCCACTGACTTCCGATGGACAAGGTTCCAGCTGCAATCAAACAAACATAGGTTAGCGTCGATTTCATTTCTTTCCTCTGGAAAATACTATTTGACTACACGAATTCTTACGTCTCTAAACTCGACCGGAGCCCCCTCGGACTCAAGCGCCAAGTATCCCATGGCTGGACTGCACTCGGTCCCTCCCGATACTTCGAAACCATTGACCCACAGCCGGACCTCTCCATTAATGGCTCGAATGTAATAATGATTCCACTCGCCCACTCCCTTGGTGTGGTTTGACGATGGAAAACTTCGCTTGCCATTCGGTGCAACCGGCGCAAATGGCTTCATCGTCGACTTGCCCACCGGAAATACGTCGCCATGACATGTAAACCAATCCGCTTTTCTTCCGTTTTTCTCATATTGGTCCTTGTACCCCAGATCCAAAACCTGAACTTCAATCCCGTGAGGCAGACCGTTCGTTTTCGGCTTCAAAGCCTGCAAAGACTCTTCGGGCGACCAAACAAAAACACCGGAATTACCGGCGTTTTTAAGATGCCGCCACGACAACATGATTTCCAAATTTTGATACTGCTTTTTACTGCGAATCACTCCAACGCAATTCCCCTTGCAACGGATTACATCTCCGTCCTGGCTCCAGGTGTCGGTTTGGCAGTTCACGTTTTCAAAATCGGCCAGTTGCAAATTGGTCCACCCCGCTTCATCTCCATTGATCACGATGTTTGGGTAATGCGCCTGCGGCTCTTGTTGTTGGGTTTCTTGCATATCAGCAAGCATTGCCAAGCAAAGAAAAAACGAAATCTCAATCATCTTTCAGTCCTTCCAGTTCTGTTTGCTCCGCATTGTATCATCTTCTTCAAGGGTTCCAAATAATCTGCGCTCCAACACGATTCGCCGGCCTTCGGAAAGCCGACGCCGACAAAAGTCGAATCGCCGCAATCGACAAAACCCTATTCTCGAGCAAACCAGTTAAGATATCGTCGCGTTTTACAGCTGCTCGGCCAAAAGCTTCAAATGTTCGACGAGCTTCGCATTTTTTTCGGCGATCGACTTGTCGATAAACTTGGACAGCGGTTCAGACTCGGCCGACATTCTCAATCGCGCCAGTTGGTCCTGCAAGACCTTGCGTCGCTCTTCTTGAGCCAGCAAGAAATGAATCCACAACCAGGATTCAGCATAACTCAATTGACTCAATGCCGCCGGATCCGTTATCAACTCCAATGATTCCAGATTCGGCTCCCAGTCGCCGCGACGAAAACTCTCGTTCAACAAGTACACATGCTCTTTATTAATCCCCTTGTTGCCACGAGCGACTTCGTAATATTCCGCGATTCCTTCGTCTAACCAAAGATCCAAATTTGGAATGACACTATGAAGATATCCATGAGTCACTTCATGGCGCAGATCTTCGCCGATTTGTTCTCCCCAAAATGCATAGATCCTCATTGTCGTGTCTGTCTTGACAAAAAACGCTCGGCGATCGGGAAACTCAGGATGTTTCTCGGACAAATAACGCCGGTAGTCTGCTTCGTTCTTGAACACAAAAAAATTGATGGGTTCGTCCGACAAAGGAATTTTGAGTTGGTCCGCAATATCCACCCGCTTCACAACCAATTCGTCAATCAAACGATGCTTCGAAGGAATGTAGAAATCGGAATGGAAAACCAATTGATCGCGTTCCAAAATGGAACCCGTTGGCAGAACTGTTTTGGCAATCGGAACCGCGCAGCCAACAAAAGTGCCGACCACCAGTAAAACGCTAGCTAACACAAATTGCAGATTCGTCGTTTTGCAAATTGAGTGGCTGAAAATTGGCATTCAATGACTCCAACTCAATGCGAAAGATTGAAAGAATTGGGAGGATTCAAGTCTGGTCAGCAAGGTATGGAGACGCTTTTGGAATCAGAACGAATGGCGAGAGGAGCCAACTCGTTCGCTGGGCGACAGTCATAACAAATTCTTGATCATTGAAAAATGCCATTTGATTTGTCTTGACCGCCGCGGCAAAAATTGCGAAAAACACCAAATCAAGTTAAAGCTCGGTGCAAACCAGGGAAGGAATATTGTGCTGAATTTCAAAAACAGTGTGCCATTTTTGTTAGTTATTTGTTTTCTAGTTTGTGGATGTTCACCGGAAAATTTATCGGACCTTGAACTCCCCATACCCACCGACGATACCGACATCGATACGTTGGCTGAGAATCCTAGTCGGCTCGAGGTTTCCGATACCATAGGCAGCGTTTCACCGGCCTCGACACCGTTTCAAGTACCCGACGTCAATACCTCGCCCGAAGACGTTTGCCGTCAATTCCTAACGCTTCTAAACTTGGGCGAATCCAACCAGTTTGAACTGTTACTTTCCCCAACCGCTCTGTCGGTTTGTAGCCAATTGCAATTTAGCTTGCCGCCACTTGGCGAACCCAATTCCAAGGTCACCATTCAGCCAGCAGCGTTCGGCACACTTCGTCAAAAATTGTGTTTTGTCGATTGCGAGATCGTCGATTCCGAGTCAACACAAGTTGCTTTGATGCTGCGCAACGGCCGACAAGGATGGCGCGTTGCCGGCATGTTGGTCGACGGTAATGAAAGCGAATCAAAAAATCTGTTAAGTTTCGAAAACCTTACCGACGTTGAGCAAATTCGAGACAGCCTTCAGGCGTCCGTTGACTAATGCGTCGTTCCTATTCGCTTCTTAGCGCAAGTGACCGGCTCTTCGCTCGCTGAACAGGCTACCACGTACGACTAAATCTGCTCACCGTCCCAACGCACGAACCCTTCGATGGCTTCGTATTCGGCTAGACCTAAATCGTCGTAATGTTTGGCCGTTTGTGTATTCCTGGCCTCGGCTCGTTGCCAAAATTCACGCATATCCGGACCAGGAAACAAAGCCCGGTCCTTTTGGGATTCGTGTTTGAAGATGGCCATCCGTTTGCGCTCAACTTCTTGCGGGCTAAGCGGTACCGCCATTTCGATTTTGTGAACCGGCCACTCTTGCCAAGCACCACGATAAAGCCACGTCTCGGTGTGCTCGAACCAGGGATCGTCTTTACATATTTCACACGCCTTTAACACGGCCTTCAAACACGTCCGATGCGTTCCGTGCGGGTCCGACAAATCTCCGGCTGTATAAATTTGGTGTGGTTCAATGCGGCGCAACAACTCCACAATGATTTCGATGTCCTCGTCACTCAGTTCTTTCTTTTTCACCCGACCGGTTTCGTAAAATGGCAGATCCAAGTGATGCAACCGTGAAGCGTGCACACCACAACAGCGAGCGCCTTCGCGCGCTTCGCCCCGTCGAATCAATCCTTTTAGCCGCTGCACAATCGAGCTATCGACTTGACCTGGCTGTTTGTTCTTTAAGAACTTTTCAACGTGTTCTTCCAGTTCGATGATCGTCTCGGAAAGCGCATCAAACTCCCGACAAAAATCGGCCGCAAACTCAGCAAATCGAATCGCGTCATTATCAAACACCGCAATGTTTCCCGACGTTTGATAGGCCACGTGGACCTCGTGACCTTGTTCGGCCAGACGGCTCAACGTGCCCCCCATGGAAATCACATCGTCATCGGGGTGCGGTGAAAATACGACCACCCGCTTTGGAAATATCTCGTCGTTGGGACGCGTCAAGTCGCCGGGCCGCTTCTTCGATTTGGGTTTTCCTGCCGGCCAACCCGTGATCGTCGATTGCAACCAACGAAACACACTCAAGTTAATTTCATAAGCCGAACCATATTCGGCCAACAGATCCTGAAGCCCCTCTTCGTTATAGTCCGCGTCGGTCAACTTTAAGATCGACCGAGACATTTTATCGGATAACCAAATAACCGCCCGCCGAATGGTTGCTTCATCCCACTGTACCGACCCGACTAACCAAGGCGAACGAAAACGTGTCAGTCCATCGGCCGCTGCTTCATCTAAGCAAAAAACAACGTTCGAATGACGTTGTAAGAACGTCGCCGGAATCGTCGGCGTCATTTCGCCTTCCACGGTTTTTGCCACGATGGCAGCCTTGTTTTCGCCCATCGCGAGAATCAAGATTTTCTTCGCGTTCAAAATCGTTCCCACGCCCATCGTGATCGCTCGACGCGGCACATTTTCACTGCCAAAAAAATCACTGGCAGCATCGATGCGAGTCACCCGATCCAACGTGATCAATCGGGTAAATGACAGATTATCCGATCCAGGCTCGTTGAATCCAATATGCCCCGTGCGTCCGATCCCGAGCAATTGTAAGTCAATCCCGCCCGCGTTTTGAATCTTTTTTTCGTACTGCAAACAGTAATCGGCCACTTGCTCGACAGCGATAGTCCCATCGGGTACGTTGGCATTCCCCTCTGCGATATCAATATGATCAAACAGATGTTCGTTCATAAAACGCACATAGCTTTGCAAGCTGTCCGGCTTCATTGGAAAATACTCGTCCAAGTTAAACGTGATGACATCCTTGAACGACAACCCCTCTTCACGATGCATTCGGACCAGTTCTTTGTAAACCGATACCGGAGTCGAACCCGTTGCCAATCCCAAAACACACATCTCGTTCCGTTTTGATTTGGCTCGAATCAGTGCAGCAATTTCATTGGCAACAGCTTGAGCAATCTCCTGAGCTCCCGAGTAAACCGAACACGCGATTTTCTCATTCGGAAACGCCGTTTGTGAAATCTCGACAGAATCTGTAGATTGATCCAACACAAATAACTCCTATGTAACGATGAAAGGCCTCAAGGACTAGGCGCGCCTTCAACTTATTCGGTACTTTAACGATCGGAAGAAGCTTGGACACAATAGAGATGCTTGCTTCCACGAATAAAAATCTGTTCGCCAACCAATGCTAACGTGGCATCTACCGGTTCTCCAATATCATTGGTCCGAATTGCATCGAATGCTTCGCCGTCTTTCAGCACAACCGTTTTACCGCCGCGCCCCGTGATATAAACATACCCATTGGCCGCCACCGGCGATGAATAGATGCCGCGCAAACCGCTCAGTCGTTCAGGGCCAAAGAATACCGATCCGTCCTCGCAATTGGCGCAAGACACAATGCCCTGATTGGCCGTCACATAGAACAAACGATTCCCTGACAGCAACAACGACGGACAGTCCGGCGTTTGACGATCTATTTTCCATGCCGGTTCCGCAGAAATATCACCTTGTTTATCAAGATAATACGCATTCAATGCAAAGCCACGTCGCGAGCTGGCAAAGAAACCAATGTTTCCCTTGGCAACCGGCGTCGACACCGGCCGAGTCGACAATCCCGATGACCTCCAAATCTCTTTACCCGATTCCAAATCATAACCACGAGAAAATTTCTCGCCGGAGTGAATGATCTGTCGTTTGCCATCGACGTTTACGATCACCGGCGTGGCCCAATTCGACGGCTCGTCACGCTCTTGTTTCCATACCGTTTTACCTGTCTTCCGATCCAGCGCTTCAATTTTTGACTGGCCTTCGTGATCCCAAGGTACAATCACCAGTTCTTCCGATAGCGCGACAGAACTTCCTTCGCCAAAACTGCCACGCATTTTCATGGTGCCCAGATCGGTCCGTTTCCAAACCGATTTACCTTCCAAGTCAAAACAATACAGCCCCATCGAACCGAAATTAAAATAGACGAACTCACCGTCGGTTACTGGCGACGCCGACGCATAACCGCTGTCGGGATGGTGGCCATCGGTTGGCTTGCGTTGGCTGACCGTTTTTTCCCATTCCAATTTGCCCGTATTGCGATCGATGCAAAGCACAACAAACTGATGCTCCTTCAAATCAACTGGGCCACGCCGACGTCGCCGTTGAGGTGGATTCGCGTTGGGGGAAAGGTTGACGGCCGTCGTCAAAAACAGCTTGTCTCCCCACACCACCGGAGATGAAGAACCGCGCCCGGGAATCGCCGTCTTCCATTTAATGTTTTCAGACGCCGACCATTTTGTCGGTGGTTTTGCTGTTGCCGAAAACCCACAGTGTTGAGGACCACGAAAATTGCCCCAGTTTTTACCCGCATCGTTGTCGACGCAAAGCGCATGATTGACCTGAACCCCAATCAGCAGACCTGCAACCAACAAACATCGCCTTACCATTTCGCTACCCATGACCCAATCTCCGATTTCAGATACCTCCACTATTGTGGTCATTATGCAGAACCAAACAAGCAACCCTCCGCAGTTTGCCTCATGTTTTTGGCAGCGCTACCTCGGTAGAAAAACCCTTCCGTTAGCCACCCCACGACAAGCGATTCCCGTTTACAGCGTGCCATTTGTTTTGCCGCGGACAACCCAATTCCGCCGCCTAAAATGGCTCCGCCAGCTCAATTGGGACACGATAAAATCAATTTTCGATTCCGTTTGCGACGGACGCCCAAACAAACGAACACCCCCCAGACTTTCGCCAGCATCATTGTGACATTCGGTTCAGGAACCGCGTTACCTTGGAAAGCAACTTCGGCAAACCCTACAAACTTCTGATCCCCATGGTTACTCAGTACTTCAAATCGAATTTCTGTCGCGACAACAGAGTCAAATGAAAATCGTTCCGGGAATTCTGGTCCAATCCCGGGCACCACCGAGAATTCACTAGGCGCGCCGACGATGGGTTCAAAACTCACGCCGTCGATCGACGAGGAAACGACGACGTGTCGAATCCCTGTCGCTCCATCAACGCCAGGCCCGCCCCCGTTCTGATTCCAAAACGATATTCCGCGAATGTTGAAAGCGTCTCCCAATTAGAAATCTACGATCAGCGATTCGCCAACAACGACAAACGAATTGTCTGGGATGGTTCGGTCATGACTTGCCGTCAAACTTGGAAATGACGATAAACCCGTGCCGTCGAATGAAGACTCCACCGTCGATCCGAAACTTCCCACCAGATTCGCATTGGCAGAAACGGGAATCACAACATCGCTCGCATGAATCGCTTGGCCCCACAAAACCGCGGACAACAGCCCCGCCCATCGCATCAACCCATTGCCGATTCGCTGACTCGTCTTCAATGCACACACCTAACGATTATGCCTAAAAGTCGGATCGCCTTGATTTCATACCACTCACGACCTTTGTATCCCTTTTCATTATAAAACGAACGTCCAGTCTGCTTGAACTGTTTTGGACGTTCCTTTTCTTTCAACTTAATGAATTCTAAATTCCGCGAACCCAACCCGCGGCACGAATCCCTGTAATATTTACCGTAGTTGCAAGGTCCATCCTTGGGAATTGCAACGATCACCGTAACGCGAACTTTCCGCAAAACAATTCTTGATATGCAACCACGAGATATTGGTCGTTCAGTTTTCCTGAACCTAGACTTTCATTGTCTCACGATTCGATCGTGTTTGGGTGACTCTTCAACTTATCGTAAGGCATCCCGGGATCATTGCGTTACAACCACTATCGGCTTACTACAATTTCTAGTGCCGAACACAAAGGAGAAATCAGATGACCACTGTTCTTCTGGTAGACGACAGCAAATTTATGGCCAAGAACATGAAAAAAGGCCTCGAAGCGTTAAGCTTCGATGTCGTCGGGATCGGACATGATGGAATCGAAGGCGTTGACCGTTTTCGCGAACTAAAACCCGATGTCATGCTTTTGGACGTCACGATGCCAAACATGGATGGCTTGAGCTGTCTAATGGAAGTTCGCAAAGAACATCCCGACGCACGCGTGATCATGCTGTCGGCCATTAAAGATGAAGATCTCATTCAACAATGTTTCGAAGCGGGGGCTTCGGAATACCTAACCAAACCCATTCGATTTAATGACCCGAATGATTGCGACAGGTTGCAAAACGCCATCGACAAAGCCATGTCTCTTGCGAACGAGGGCTAAGCATGAAAAAAGTTGACGAGCACACCTTAGTTTTCAGCGATATCGTGCGGCAGACGTTCGCAGACATGCTAGGGATCGAAACGGCCTCTACCTCAGAAGTCGCTTCCTTCAATTCTGTCGAAACCAAAAAACAAGTTATCATATCCATTCACTACACCGGCACAGTGTTTGGTGAGTATTTGCTTGCGCTCGACGAATCCACGGCCGCCCAAATCATCCAGGCTGACGAACCAGTTTCCGACGAAAATCGGGAAGAAGTCCGTGATGAAATTTGCGATACTTTGTCGGAGGTTTTAAACGTCATTGTTGGCGAAGCCATTGTCGATTTACAGAATTCCTTCGCAAAACTCACGTTTGCCGCTCCGCGGATATTCTTTGGCGAAGTTCGATATCCGAATTTCCGAACGGGCTGCACGACGCTGCAAACCGACGCCGGCGAAATCGAGTGCCATTTCTGCCTCGACCTCATGCGTTTGAACCTGGCCGAATCGTATGACACCGCGATGAAGTCTCTATTGGATATCAACGACAAACTAAAAGACGCCAACCAACAACTGGCCGCTCAGCAAGCACAATTGGTGCACTCCGAAAAAATGGCATCCATCGGGGTTCTGGCCGCCGGCGTCGCTCATGAAATCAATACCCCTCTATTCGCCGTCGACGTTAATCTCGCCACTTTCGATGACTATGTTTCGGTGCTCGAAACCACGGTCGAACTTTATGAAAACCTGGTCAATTCACTTGGCGCATCAAAAGAAAACCTCGCGCAACTCGACAACGGTGACGACGACCTGGAGTTCATCCTGCAAGACACCAAGAGTTTGCTTTCCGAATCTCGCGAAAGCACAACTCAAATCAAGCGAATCGTCAAGAAACTGAAAGACATTTCTAATCTCGACAATCTCGAATCAGTCCCCACGGACATCAATCAACTGGCCGAAACCGTGCTCTCGATGTTGAGCGAAAAAGTGAAAGACCTCGAAGTCGAGTTTGATTTTGGCAACGTTCCGATCATTGAGTGCAATGCCGGTGAAATTGGCCAAGTCATTATTAACTTGGTCATGAATGCAGCAGATGCGTGCTACGAATCTGGCAAGACAATAAAATTGGTAACTCGCGAACAAGACGGCGAAGTGCTGGTGTCGGTTGTCGATGACGGATGCGGCATCGTTCAAGACGACCTCGGACGAATTTTTGACCCCTTCTTTACCACAAAGGGGGTTGGCTCCGGTTCCGGACTCGGCCTTTCTGTTTCGTTCGGTATCGTTCAGAAACACAACGGAGCAATCCAAGTCGACAGGACCTCGGACGAAGGAACATCGGTTACCTTTCGACTCCCTGTCGAAGGGCAGAATGTTGGCACGGTCGTTACGGCTTAGCAATCCGCTACGGACCGCCTATGATTCGATTCTCGAAAATAATGGCAGCGCCAAAAAAACTCGCCCTTTGAGCGAGTTTTCGTGAACCAAATTCTTATGCACCCTAATCATCATCACGCTCGCGATGACGATGGTGATGCCCGCGGTAACCGCGATGATAATGGGCCGAGCTACGCGGAAAATTGAATTGAATGCCACCTACATCAAAACCCCATCCGCCCGGACCAATGTACACTGCACGACTTGAAAAACCGTGGTTGCAAAACGGTTGCACGAATGGTGGCTGAATGTAAACCGGAGCTACCGGCGCTTGGATTAATGGTGGCTGGGCCAAGTGTGGTTGAACCATTTGGGGCCGAATGTACGGCGGCTGTTGGACAGCGCCCGGCGGCAACGGATCGACGGCAACCATTGGATGATTTGCGGTTGGGCCGGCGATCGACGGAGTGGGTAAGGTCTGGGTTGGAACGCGACTTGAAGATATCACTGATTGGGGTTGTGGTGTCATCACGTTGTCGACAACGGTAGTCGTAGATTGTCCCACGACCGGGGTTTCATTTTGTTTTCGAAGCAACTCCACTTCCGCTTTCAAATTCTCGATTTTGGACTGGAGCGCCTTCAACCGACGCTGTTGATCGGTTTCCACAGGCTCGGTTTCTTGTGCTGTGGCGACGAAAGGGTTGAAGGCCCAGAGTGCAAGGACACCCAACAATGCGACCCCGTAATACAAATATGACTTCATAACGTGCTCCCAAAATGCGAATACCAAACGTTATTCAAGGGATCAGCACTTTCTGCGCCAATTGCATTTCACACGAGCATCACGGTCCCACCGTCATCCACAATCCTGCTTGATGACAAATCTCATCATTTGATGTCGAAATCTAGCATCTATGGTTGCTTCCCAGCGACATTAAAGGGCTAGTGGACCACCCTCTTGTTTATCTGGATGCCCAAATTTTTCGATTCGATGGCCCATCGCGTGCGCGATCGACAACCAAAGACGGGCCGTTGGAATCCGATTTACCTTTACAAACCGCCCCATCTCAAAACCAAATCCTCCTCCGACAAGAACCATCGGAAGGTTTCGCAACGAATGCGAACTTCCATGCCCCAATTCATTCGTCCAAACGATTAATGTATTATCCAACATCGTTTGATTCGTCCCTGGTTCTCGCCGATTCTTGAGTTCATTGGCAAGATATGCGACTTGTTCACAATACCAGGTATTGATCCGCGTAAGTTTTTCTTGAGCATCTTCATTCTTGTCTGGCTCGTGCGATAAACTGTGGTGCCCCTCGTTAACGTCCAGCCAACGCATTTTAGCGTTGCCAACGGAAATACTGAATTGAAGCGTCGCCACTCGATTTAGATCATTTTCGAATCCGTTGACCAGCAAGTCCATTTGCATCTTCGCGATTTGTGGCATGTTTTCGTCGCCATCGGCAACGTTAGCTGGTAACTTGATCGGCGCTACTGACAAATCGGAACGATCGTCTCGCCGCAAGTCACGATCCATCGCCCGCACGAGTCCGGCATGTGAGTTCAAAACTTCACGGTCTGCCAAAGGCATTCGAGCAGCGCTGCGTTCGATATCTTCACCCAACAAACCCAATACGTTCAACAAGTTTTCTCGCTCCTCCAGTTGACCGTACATTTTGGAATACATTTGATACGGATCGCTGACAGGCGCGATCGGTTGATTCGGACCACCATAACACATTCTCGTCCACGGATTCGCTATTTGGGGAACACGAACGCCAAACTCCAACGAACCGAATCGAGTTCGCGTCGATTCATTTGCTTGCAAATGTTTCTTTATCTCTTGATCGATGGATATACCTTTTGCCCAACCGGCCGGAGAATCGCTGCCACCTTGAATGTTGCCAGGAAACAACTCGTTCGCCGTCAACAGACAACTCATGCCTCGCATATGATTGTCGCCGTCACCACGAATCTTGTTGCAGATCCCATGCACGACTAACGTGTGATCCCGCAGTTCAGTCAATGGCTTAAGAACGGAATCCATTTCAAAGCCAGGTCCTTCGGTCTGCGGCCAAAACCCCTCCCTCACCATGCCATTGGGCGAAAACACAAATACGACACGTTTCTTCAGCCACGGATTGAATATGACCGAGTCCCATTTAGACAGGCCCGGAATGAAGGACAATGCAGCCGTTGATGCGGCCTGCAAAAAACCGCGACGACCAATAGCAAATGATCTCATTGGATATCCTCTATGCAAATGTAGGTCATTTCCACCAGCAATTGTTTTATGTCAAATTCATGTTCTCGAAAACGCGAATGCAAACGATCTAAAGTACCCACGCCGTACGACTCAATGCTTCGTTTCGTGTAGTATTGAAACAAGCGACGCACAAAATTTCGCTGTGCACTCGAATCATTGGCCAAGAATTCAGCCAGCTCTTGGGGCTCTGAAAATTTGACGCGGTCCCCAAACTTCGTTTCGTAAGTCGCCACCACATCCACTGGCTGCCCGTTATCATGTTCGCGATAACGACCCACCGCATCATAGTTTTCCAAACTGAAACCGAGCGGGTTAATGATTCGATGGCAATTCATGCAACTGGCTTCGTTGGTTTGTAGCTCGACCCGCTCGCGCGTCGTCAGCCCCGAAGACAGTTCTTCCGAAAGCGGTTCAATTGCGTCGGGCGGCTGCCGCAAACGACGTCCCAACAAATTCTGGGCAACAAACACCCCTCGATGGATTGGCGAACTCTCTTTCTCGTAGGCCAAGCCCGACAACAAGTAGGGATGCGTCAAAATCCCCACGCGTTTCTCCGATTCGAAATTTAGGCTCGCGTAGAAGTCCGAAGGTAGCGCCGAGTCGCGCTCGAGCTCGTAAAATTCGGCAAGGCGAGCATTGCCAAAAAACTCGCGAGTTTGGAACAGCTGTCGATAGTCTCCCGAGCCCTTCCAAATCAATTGATCGATTTGCTGCTCAAGACTATTTCGCAGATCAGTGCGCAGATCAAAATCAAATCCAGCGAATCGCGATTTGTCTTTCGTTGTGTCGGCAAACGAGTCCAGATGTAGCCAGCTGGCGAAAAAGCTCTTCAATTTACTCCGCGAACGAGGGTCTTCAACCATTCTGTCGATCTGTTTAGAAAGTATCTCTTGATTTTCAATCTCTCCCGAAGTCGCTTCCCCTGCCAAACGGGCATCCGGTAGAGAATCCCACAATAGATAGGCAAGCCGTTCCGCCAACGCGTGACTACGCCCCCGCTCCTGCACCGCCGGAAAAAGAAATCGCGGCGATTTCAAGGCCAACAAAACGGTTCGTTTTACTTGATCGTAAAGTGACAAATCGTTTTCAAAATGTTGCGAAACGAAATAACGTTCTTCCTCTGCCGTCAATGTGTCCACGAAAGCCCGCTCGACGAACCGTCGACAAAAACCGATCAGTTTCTCCTTCCGGTCAGGCGATGTGTCGCGCGTCCCCGCAAGACTCCACATCCGCGTTGCAATCCAAGTCGCCGCTTCAATCGCCGCGTCTGTCGATGCACGGTCCCACTCCTGTGATACCGAATTGCCCCGTTCAAACCCCCAACTCGCATCATCCGCAGGAAAGCGCGTTGAGATCGCTGCCATTTCGACCGGTCGAAAACGAACAAAGGCCGAAGCCGGAATCAATCGCATTGGCTGGCCTGGCGGCTTCCAATACTGTTGGACACTTGCCGACGGATCGTCAAAAGAAAAAATGTGCAACCGAAATCGATAACGCCGACCGCCGACCAAATACAGTTTGCCACGATGTTCCAAAGCTCGGTCCGAACGCACCCAACGATCAATCAGTGGAACGCGCATGTCGTTAACGTACAATTGGAATCCATTGGGACATTTAACCAAAAACTCGTATTGACCTGTCACGGGAGCCACGACCGCACCGTCCCAGTACGCACTAAACCCGGTCCCCATCTTGTTTTCTCTTTTGACCGGTTCGAGATCTTTGTAATTGCCGTCCGGTCGAAAATGCGGAACACCACCTGCCCCTTGCGGATAGTCAACCAAGAGATCAATTTGATCGGCGATCTTTCGATCACCACGTTCACGCTCCCAACCAAAATACCTCGCCGTCAAGCCCTTCTCTACGATCGCTGGCATTTCTGAGTTTTGTAGGCTCAGGATTAGATCCAGAATGGCGTTTTTGTATTGCCGAACCGTTCGTCGCTGTAGCTGCGACGAATTCTTTGAATGACGAGTTCTCGCCTCGACGCTGTAAAAATGATCAAAAATGAACTCGGCAACCGCGATTGCTTGTTCGCCGACACAGGAGTCGGGCGCGTCTTCAGGCATCGTATCGCTGATCAGCTTCGTCAGCTCCGAAACCGTCAATTCCCCTTGCAATGGGTGTTCAAACCACTTGGTGCCCTGCCCCTTGAGCCCATGACATCGAGAACATTGTTCAACGTAGGTCGCCCGGCCACGATCGAGTACGCGCTTGTCCACCGGTGGTTGGCTGGATGCTTGACGTGAATCGACGTAAAACAACAAGACAGACGCCAGACACGTCGCTTGCCAAGACAACCGAATCCCGATCATGGTTGCAACCCGTTAACGTTTAGAAACCCGAACCATCATCTTACCATTTCCATGGTTGCAAATCACGCTCGATCCGGGTCGCATCAACGACTATTTTTTCAGTAATTTCGCCTCTGTACCTTCGATATTTTTGATACCCCACGCTGCCATCGCTTTGACAAGTTTCGCCAACGACTTGCCTTTTCCCGTTAAACGGTAACCATCACGGCCCGGCAATTCACTCGATGGAAACTTCTCAACCAACCCGTGCTCGATCAATCGGGACAGCCGATCGCTCAGAATATTCGTTGCAATTCCCTCTGGCGAAGCCGCAAATTCCCGAAAATGAGATCGCCCCAAAACCAAGTCCCGCACAACCAACAATGTCCATTTGTCACCAATTATGTCCAACGTGCATGCAACCGGACATGGCGATCTTTGATGTATTTTCTTCATGATTCACTCTTTTTTTAATTTCCACTTGAATTCTATTCCGAAACTTGCAAAATGCAAGTGACAGTTACTTGCAAAATGCAAGCATCGCCATTTCCAGGTTTATGGAACTCTTTTCCGTGTTTAGAAATAGGTTTCTCCGACCGAAATCGCCGGACCGATGGCTTTCGGTAACCATACTCGTTTCGCTACTGGTTTTGATCGTTTGGGCCGGAGGCGTCATACCGAGCGATCAATCACCCGAACCGGCGCCGATGCCGACCAGTCGCCTACCGGTAACCACACAACCAATTGAAGCGTCCGACCACTATCTCGTCGAACGAAATTATTTGGGGCAAATTGAATCCCGCCAACAAAGCCAATTGAGCTTTGAACTGCCCGGCAAGATTACGAAAATACATTTCGATGAAAGTGATTCGGTGACCCAAGGACAACTCCTCGCCGAACTCGACACAGAACTCTTGAAGGCCCAGTATCAATCGTTATCGGCTCAAATCAACGCATCCAAATCGCGGCTGGACGAACTCATTGCCGGACCCAGAAAAGAACAAATAGATGCCGCCAAGGCCGCGGTCGAACATTGGCGAGCCAGGCAAAAGCTTGCTGAGTCGACGACGCGGCGCCAGAAACGCCTGATCCAATCCCAAGCAACTTCGAAACAGGAACTCGAAGACGCCACCTTCAATCAACAAGCGACGACAGCGCAAGTCAACGCGGCGACTGCCAAGCTGGCGGAACTGACCAACGGCACCCGGCGTGAAAAAATCCAAGCCCAACAATCGAGTTTGCAACAGCTGAAAGCCGAACTCAAGTCGATCTCCATCCAAATTCAAAAATCACGTTTGCTTGCGCCCTATGATGGGATAATTTCACGACGCCTACTAGACGAAGGCGTCGTGGTCGAACGCGGACGTCCAGTGTTGGAAATTTACGACCACCTTCACCTTGACGCAAGAATCGGGGTCCCGGTTGACGTTGCCGACAAGATCGGGTTTACCACTTCAACACGTTGTTTGTATCGTGGTCGTGACGTTGATTTTGAATTGAAATCGACTCGACCTGAGAAAAACCGAACGACCCGAACCATCGATGTCGTGTACGCACTAACTCCGACCGACGACACCTTTATGCCGATCGGCGACGTGGTCGAATTTAGCTTCCGTCAAAAAGTTCAACACGCAGGATTCCTACTCCCCACGGACGCCCTTGTCGAACACTACCGTGGGCTTTGGGGATGTTACGTGGTCGAAACATCACGTGCGGGCCCAATCGTGAAACTGCGCGAAATTCAACTGATCCATCAATCCGAAGGGCAGGCGTTTGTCCAAGGTGTCTTGCATGCCGGGGAATCGGTCGTTTCCTCTGGTGTCCATCGACTGGTCGCCAACCAACGAGTTCGAAAGGCGCCGTCCGTGCCGAAAGACTCGTCCAACGAATTTGCATCGCGCATGGAACTTCGCCGGAGTACCCAATGACAACTTATTTCTACTCTAACCGACAATTGTTGGTCCTAAGCTTGATCGTGATCGTCGTCGCCGGGCTATCTGCACTAAATGGTCTCCCTCGCGTTGAGGACCCGCGAATTCGCAACCGGAACCCGTTAGTCGTTACAACACTTCCCGGTGCCAATGCCGCGCGCGTTGAATCGTTAATCACCAAGCCCCTTGAGACAGCGCTCCGCGATCTTCATGAAATCAAAAATATTGAATCGCAATCACGCGGCAACGTATCCTTCATCCAACTTGAGCTCGACGATTCAATTTACGAAACCGAATCGGTCTATACGAAAATTCGTGACAAAATCTCGGACGTTCGCGGCGAGCTGCCTCCGCAGGCTTCACTCCCCCATTTTGACGAACAACGTGGTGCTTTGGCCTATACGTTAATACTCGGCGTCAAGTTCCCAAACCATTCCCCAACGCAAGAACTAGGGCTGCAAAACCTAAGCCTGCTTAACCGGACAGCTGAAGAACTGGCCGACCGCATGAGGAACTTGCCAGGAACTGACTTGGTCAGAATATTTGGACAGCCCCAAGAAGAGATTACGATCGAACTGAACCGAAACCGGTTGACTGAACTCGGACTCGCCCCGGCTCAAGTAGCGAACCGGATTGCTGATGCGGACTCCAAAGTCGCCGCCGGCATGCTGCGTTCAGCTCACAGCGATCATGTCATCGAAGTTTCTGGCTCATTTGAGTCGGTCCAACGAATCAATAGCATCCCGATTGCCAGAGGCAGCAGCGGTGAAACCGTATTGATCGGAGATATCGCCGACATTCATTCAGGTTGGCAAGACCCGCCCCAAGAAATTGCCTTCGCCAATCACGACCGCTCCATCTTGGTCGCCATTCGGATGCTGGAAACCCAACAAATCGCTTCGTGGATGGAGCAAGCCAATCTTACATTGCAACAATTTGAAAAACTGATCGCCGACGACATCCAGATTGACACGGTTTTTAACCAACGAAAATACACTGAGGAACGTCTTGGCGATCTAGGTATCAATTTATTATTGGGCTCCCTCGTCGTCGTTGCTGTTGTCTTTGTCTTGATGGGTTGGCGAAGTGGAATCCTGGTCGGACTCGCCCTACCCGTGGTCTCTTCATTGGTTATGTTCAGTCTGCAGTGGCTGGAAGTGCCGTTGCATCAAATGTCCATCTTTGGATTAATCGTGGCGATCGGTTTGTTGATCGATAACGCGATCGTTGTGGTCGATGACGTGACCCATCGAATTGCCGCTGGCAACGCCCCGCTGAAAGCCGTCGATTCAACCGTTCGGCACTTGTTCGTGCCATTGCTGGGTTCCACCATAACAACAGTGCTTTCGTTCTTGCCGATTTTCTTGCTACCTGGCAATGTCGGAGAATTCGTCGGATCGATTGCGACTACAGTTATCCTAGCCCTGGTGTTTTCATTCTTGATTTCAATGTCGCTAATTCCCGCCCTTGCCGGAATTTTTGCCAGTACCAAACGCCAAAACGGCTTTTGGAATCGCGGCGTTTCGTCCAGCTGGTTCTCACGGCGATTCTCAGTTCTCCTGCAATGGCTTGTCCAGCGACCTGTCTTGGGAATCATGTTTGCGGTAGCGATTCCACTAATCGGTTTTCTCAGAGTCAGTGAACTACGCAACCAGTTCTTCCCGGGCGCCGACCGCAACCAGTTTCAAATCCAAATCTGGACACCCCCACAGTCGTCAATCAAATCCACTGCAAAAATCACCCATCGAATCGACGAATGGATCCAGTTGGACCATCGCGTTGATCGCGTCGACTGGATCGTAGGTGGCAGCATGCCAACGGTCTATTACAACCTGGTGATGAACCAAGACAACCAGCCCAGCTATGCTCACGGCATTGTCACCACCAAATCGAAAAACGATGCGACCGCAATGATTACCCCTTTGCAATTGCAATTGGATGACTTAGCCCCCGGTTCACAAGTGGTCGTCCGCCAGCTCTCTCAAGGACCACCTGTTGTCGCGCCCATCGAAATTCGCGTCTATGGACCAAGTATCGATCGCCTCAAACAAATGGGGCAAGAAATCCAACGGCTACTTTATGAAACCCCGGGCGTGATACAAACGCGCACGACATTCGACATCAGTCGCTCAAAAATCATGATCACTGCCGATGAAGCGGAAGCCGAACTAAGTGGCCTCAGCCTCAATGCAATCGCCACGCAATTGCAAACCAACTTGGAAGGTGCAACCGGCGGCCTGCTGTTGGAAAGTACGGAACAGCTTCCCGTCCGCTTGCGATTGGCCAATCGTATTCGTGGTGATTTAAACGAAATCGCATCGACACGCTTACAACTCGGAGCCGCATCGACTTGGATGCCTCTGGAAGCGATTGCCAAAATCAATATTACTCCCGAGGAAGCATCTATACCTCGGCGAAATGGACAACGTTGCAACACCATCCAAGCATTTGTCGTTGCCGATGCACTTCCGCCAGAAGTCACCTCACAGTTTCTGAAAAGACTGGTCGACGCTAATTTTCAATTGCCTGACGGATACCGGCTTCAAGTTGGAGGTGATGCCGAAGAGCTCAAAAACTCGATGGCCAATTTGTTGGCTTATGCGCCAATTCTAGGCGTGCTGATCATCGCCACTTTGATTCTGTCGTTTCGTTCCTTCGTATTAGCTGGAATCATCGGCGCCGTCGCCGGCCTATCGGCCGGAATCACATTCTTTACCATCTGGATCAGTGGGTTTCCACTGGGTTTCAATCCTTTAATCGGGATGGCCGGCTTGGTTGGATTGGCGATCAACGACAGCATCGTAGTGTTGACGCAAATTCGCTCCAACCCGAGGGCCCGAAATGGCGATAACGAAGCCATTGTCAGTGAAGTCCTGAAGACCGGGCGACATGTGATTTCGACAACGTTGACGACCATTGGCGGATTTCTACCTTTGTTGGTGAGCGGAGGAACATTTTGGCCACCACTAGCAGTCGTGATTGCCGGTGGAGTCGGCGGAGCCACCATTCTGGCCATCATTCTGGTGCCTTGCGCCTACAGAATCGCTCGCCTCTGGGGCGATATTGATTCAAACATGGCATCCACCCGATCCATCCAACCGGAATCTAGCAACCAAATTATGGGGTTTACCCATTCTGCACCGATGTAAACAATAACGATGCGAGTGAAACATGGGGTTGGGCACCGCTGCTCCAACCGAAATCGACTCGAAACAAACTTTGGTGTTTTTATGTTACTTGAAAAATGCAAGTTGCTGTTTGGCCTGATTACGACGTGTTTTTTGGTCGCCCAATCTGCCGCTCAAGAACCTTCCGCCAATCCGCAATTGGTACCGTCCGCTGCTGAACCGGCCCCCGTTTCGGTTCTCGAGCAAAATTCGGCCGCTTCAAATGCTACCGATCAAGATATACCGACAATTGCTCCATCATCCGCGGCCGCGCCAGCGAATCTTCCCCCGGCACTTGACACTGTGCAGCCGACATTGGCAACTCCAGTGGTCGTCCAACCGCCGTTGACGCCCAACGCCGCGGTTGTTCCGTCGAATTCAGCGATCCAAGCGCCTCCCGCTTCGATCTCCGTAGTTGGCCCGAATGTGCTTACCGCCGGTCCAGAGCAGGGGGTGCGAGTCGGTCCACCCAATGCCGGTATTCAATTCGGTGGTGGACAGGGCTATCGGATCGGAACTCCCAATATGGGTGTGCAATATGGTGGCGGGCAAATCCTTCGATACGGAACCACCAACGCGGGCGTTCGCATCGGTGGTGGAGAAGGGTTCCGTTTGGGCACTCCCAATGTTGGCGTGCAGTACGGTGGCGGACAGATACTACGTTGGGGCACTCGCAACGCGGGCGTTCGAATTGGCGGCGGCGAAGGATTCCGAATCGGTACCTCGCGAGCGGGCGTCCGGCTTGGCCCCGGCGGTTTCCAAATCGGTCGCTTCCGTAATTAGTGGACATGTGTCGTAAAAAACGAGCGATCACTCTAAAAACCCCGGTCAGACCAACCGGAGTTTTTTTGCCGCATCAGAATCGGCTAATAGTCCGGACGGAACGGGTTAAATCTGCAGTTTTCACCTGACCGCCTATCATTGGATTTCGCGAATTCTCAATTTCCGCCATTGAACGGAATAAGGCCCCTGCCCTTTGCCAATACCGTGGACTTGCAATCCGATAAAACCGCTCGGATGCGACGCGTAAATGTCTTTATCGACAAGATTTGAGATCGCTACTCCGTTGACCCATGTTTGAATTCGAGGGCCTTCGGCTAGTATTCGATATGAATTCCATTCGCCATCCTTGAATGTCTTGTGAGGCTTTCGATTCTCTGCTGGCGTCAGCCAACCTCGCCCAGTTGCCTCACCGTAAATATAGCCGGCTTCGGCTCCCTTCTGTCCACTGGCTTCAATCTCCACTTGAGGTCCGAATACTCGTTGCTGGCGATTCGTTTTTGTTTTTGACCGAATCTGTACCCCCGAATTCAAACGGTCATCAACCTTGACCTCAAACGTCAATTCGAAATCTCCGTATTCTTTGTTCGTACAAAGAAAAGAATTGGGACTGCCTTCATTGGTCGTCCCGGTTATCGTGTCGTCCTTGACTGTAAATTTGGCGGAACCGTTTCGCCGAGACCAACCCTCTAAATCTCGGCCATTAAACAAATTTGTCCATTCATTGTCCTGTGCGGCTTTCGTGTCGAGACAATTGCCAGCGTGACTGATTGCGAATTCCGCGGGTGACCAAAGAGGCACTAAAAAACCAACAAATATCAGATACACCATGGAACCAATCGCTTTCGTTCATAGATTTAAAAACGGACAGTATACCCTCGGTTCGCACTTCCACAAAAAAAGGCCGCATTGCAGAAGCGGCCTAGGCATCTCAATAACGGTGACGAACTATACGATTACAATTCGAATTCGCTGAATGACCTCAGCTTCGCCAACGCCATTGTTAACGAAATTGACTTGACTCAAAACATCCCTGCCCTCAACGACCTCTCCAAAGATCGTGTGCTCGCCAACAAAGGTTGGATTGTCGTTGAGCGTGAAGAAAAATTGGCTGCCATTTGTGTCTGGCCCCGAATTTGCCATCGCCAATTGACCTGGACCATTGAATTCCAATCCATTGTCTAGTTCGTCCTCAAACTCGTAGCCCGGACCACCGACGCCCAAGCCGGTTGGATCTCCGCCTTGTGCCACAAAGTCTTCGATTACGCGGTGGAAAGTCAATCCATCATAGAAACCATCTTCTGCGAGGTTGACAAAGTTATTGACCGTAATCGGCGACTCAGCCGCAAACAGATCAATCACAATATCACCATCGGCCGTCTCCAGAATCGCTTGGTAATTCAGCTCTGTGTCAATTGTCATCGCCGGCGGATCGCTGTAGATACCATTTCGCAATGAAGGGTCCGTTCTTGACAATTGCCGCTCACCTGAAAATGGATCAAAGTCACCAGGAATCTGACCGCTTGGCGGTGTGAATGGAACGTCAACGGCGAATGTCGTTTCCGCACCTTCTCCACCTGGATCCCAAGCGCTAATGGTAATCTCGGCGTTGCCATAAGTTACGACATTGAGATCAACTTCGCCGTCGGAATTCACCGTTGGCAAACTATCGCCAAAAATGAACGTATCGCCGGTGATGGAAATATCAAACGTCAACGAACTGTCGTTATCATCGACGTCCGCCGCCCGCGCTGTCACCGTTGTTGATGGAGACTCTTCAAAGTCCAATTGAACATCGGCGATGTTCTCGATAGTAGGTGCATCGTTAACAGGAGTAACCGTAATGTCAACAGTGGATCGTTCACTACCTACCGTACCATCAGTAACCGACACGACGACTTGTCGCATTGTGTTTCGCGGATCGTCATTGGAGTCATTGAATGCCAAGCTTTGCAAAACTTGTTCGTAATTCTCAACGGTATCGCGCCCAACCAATCTCATAATCCCTGTGAAGACATTGAAGCTGGAGCTTATCTGAGTATTCGTTGTGTTTACCGTTAGCACCTCGGTACCGGTATATCCTTGAACGCGGACCGTCGCCGACCGGATCACGTTTCCATTGGTAAAAGTCAGTGATAAATTTTCCGCCAATTCGGTACGTAAATTTTCGGTATGATCGACTGCATTGTCTGTACCAGGCCCTCCACCATTCAAGTCGACAACATAGTCGCTGCTCAACGATTCCAATCGATACAGTTGGACGTTATCAATCTGAACACTGTTGCCTAATGCTTGATTCTCACGAAACAGCAACGTCGTAAAAGGGCCGGTAGCCTCGGCGAAAAAACTGACCGTATTCCAATCGTCAGTGGCATTGAACGACCCCGCAAATCCGCCATCCCAGCGGACGCGGACATTGCCATCATCACCCGCAGTCGAATTTCGCAAATCGAACGTTACATAATATTTAGAATTGGCTTCCGTGCGCAAGTTAGTGAACACACGGTCAACTAACAAACTAGACGTATTTAAATCCAACACGTTGTCGCCGTCAGCTGCATCCGAAGAGGAAGTTACACCAATGATGGTCGCGTCAGTATTGGGAAGGCCAAAAAAATGGGGTACTTCATCGTTGGTCGCGCCATCAGAAATGTCGCCAACTGTGTTTTCAAAACTACCATTCCGAACATTAACTTCATTCACAGCCGCCAGCGCCACACCGTCAATCAGGATCCCTCGGCCATCGCTGGCTGCCGAGACTTCACGAAATTCTAAGCGCGAAGTTTCAGAAGAAGCCTCGACTGCAACCGAGAACGATTGCCACCTTCGTGTACCATTGAACTCGCCAACCACGTCACCATCAAACAGCACTTCAACTGTGTTTGTATCCGAAGTTGTCACCGTGCCATTGGTTGCGCCACGTAAATAAAACGACAACACATACATCTCGCCCGCTTCAGTCGCAATATCTTGAGCCAAAGAATCTACCTGGCCAGCTGTACTGTCGACGACTGCGATATTGGCGAAAGAAGTCGCGACATTGCGTATTTTGGGGTCGGTCGTCGTCGTGTCATCACCGTCGGCGAACGCAAAAAATGGCGCCGGATCAGCGGCTTCAAAATCGCCATTGGTGACAAGGTTTCTTGCTGCATCCAAATCAGCCGTTAACATGACGCGTGGTTCCATCGAACCATAATTTAATCCTGAGGCGTTGCGTTTAGATTTGCGGGTTCTTTTAGGCATTGGATAAACACCGATTCAGTCGTGGAGTGGAAAGAAATGATGATCGTTCTATTTTAACACGATCAGACTTTTGCAGGTGCGCACGATTCTTCAAGATTTCAGCGATTCGTTAGTTGTGGCGCATCGTACGCGGCCCGCATTTCGAGACTTTCTCTGTATCAAAGATCGCAAATCCACCCACATTACTACAGAAAATCACGCCGTACTTTCGGAACAATCCCGAATTTCCCTATCGAGAAGACTAAATGGCAAAATAGGCAACTTTTACCGACCCGCCCTCACCCAACCCTCGAGTTTGTAAACCCTAATCCCTTTGTAGACAATGAAATTCGACTCGCTGCCAACAGGAATTAACGACCATTTTTAACCGAGAACTGGTCGCCGCAATCAACGTAAGCCGACGCACTGTTCCCCGACAAAGATGGCTGGACGCAAACACAGTTCTGGCTGGCGCCTATTGAAACTAGCCCCTGACGACTCTGGTACCAGAAAACTCGTCATGCCATCCGACAACACGGCTGGAATCACCAAACAAAAATGAAATGGCTTCGAACGGAATAAAACGACAAGCCGACCTTCCCAGGATTTGGCCAAACGATGGTACTCCACCGTCTTTGTTAACGACTCTTGTACCCGTTACCAGTTTCCCCGGTGTCTTTTGAAACAGCATTTCAAAAAAGACGAAATAAAAGAAAACGAAAATCGCCCCGACAACGTAACCCAAGATGTCAATCGTACTCTCTTCAACCATGGCGCCATCTGGGTCAACCACAACTAAAACTACTCCTAAAACAATTCCGACACCGAACGTACCGACCGTCATGATCACCCGGTCAATCAGATAATTAATGAAACGCTTGCCTTGTGAAACCAATTCCATTTTATGTTTTACAGGGTCCCAGCCACCGCTATCGGAAGGAGCGACCGGACTTTCATACGGATTGAAATTCATCGTTTCCACCAGAATATGTTTTAACAACGAAAGAATAACTATTCACAAACTACCAACAAGGTGTTGTTAAGAAATTAGTTTGGCAAATCGTTCCCGTTCGATCACAGGGGCGATGGGCCGACTTACCTGCAACAAGTTTTCCATTTTCAGAGTTCGTTAATAATTTACAGTCGAGAAATGTTGATTGGATTTTTCAAACTGCAATAACCCCATCCCCAGGTAAGAAGTTCGACTGGCGTCGCGAGCATCCGATAAGACTAACTCAAGTCATAGGCTACCGATGGCAATTTCGCGATTGTCGTGACGCCGGACCTTTCCAAACCAACACTTATGGCCCCCAGTTCTACGCATCGGGGCATAGGATACCGATTAGAGTTTGCAAGGACAGGCGTTACGTCCAAGGTCGCCAGAGCGAGATTAACTCATGATCGCTTGGACCGGTGCGGCTTTTTCGACACCCGTTAATTTTTGATCCAAACCTTGATATTTAAAAATAAATTTTTCATGATCGATACCCAGAATATTCAAAATGGTTGCATTCATATCTCGAATGTGAACCGGATTCTCGATCACGTTGTAGCCGTAGTCATCGGTAACGCCATAAACAGCGCCTTTCTTTACGCCGCCACCGGCCATCCACATCGTCATGCAACGCGGGTGGTGGTCCCGTCCATACGTCTTCTTCGTCAATGCGCCCTGACAATATATCGTTCGTCCAAACTCGCCACCCCAAATCACCAACGTATCGTCTAACAACCCGCGTTGTCGCATATCCGTAATCAACCCGTATGTCGCCCGATCAATGTCCCGACAATTGTTGGGTAAGTCTTTGGGTAAGTTGAAATGTTGATCCCATCCCCGATGGAAAATCTGAGTAAACCGAACCCCGCGTTCTGCCATCCGTCTGGCAAGTAAACAATTGTAGGCAAACGTCCCAGGTTTTCGCACATCCGGTCCATACAGCTTCAAAACTGATTCCGGTTCGTCCGACAAATCCACAAGATCGGGAACCGATGTTTGCATCCGAAATGCCATTTCGTATTGCGCGATCCGTGCGACTGTTTCCGGGTCTTGCAGAGAGTCATAAGTTTGCTGATTCAATTTACCCAAAGAATCCAACATGCGTCGCCGCATCGCACTACTGACACCCTTGGGGTTTGACAAAAAAAGCACCGGGTCACCGTCGTTGCGCATCAACACTCCCTGGTGTTCGGATGGCAGGAAGCCGTTGCCCCACAAGCGGTTATACAGCGCCTGAGCTTCTTTGCGTCCCGTCCATGTCGAATTCAAGACAACAAAAGCTGGCAGGTTTGCATTTTCACTTCCCAAACCATAACTTAGCCACGCACCCAAACTCGCGCGTCCCGGCAATTGATTGCCCGTGCAAATATACGTGATCGCGGGGTCGTGATTGATCGCTTCGGTCCACACCGAACGGACGAACGCCATTTCGTGCAAGACTTTGGTGGTTTCGGGAAGCAGTTCACTAACCCACATCCCGTCGCCGCCATTTTCATGTTTCTTAAAATCATAAATCGACGGCGCGACCGGAAATCGTTTTTGCCCCGATGTCATGGTTGTCAAGCGTTGCCCATTGCGAATCGTTTCAGGCAACTCCTTATCAAATTCCGCTTGCATTTTAGGCTTGTAGTCGTACATGTCCAATTGAGACGGAGCACCAGACATGAATAAATAGATCGCACGTTTTGCGCGCGGAGCAAAGTGCGGCAAATCCATATTCAATCGTGCCCCGCTCGCTTCGGATGCCGTCAACGTCGCACCGGGCAACAGCGAAGCTAACGCAGCCACTCCCAATCCCTTGGCCGTTCGTCCAAAAAATTGACGCCGTGTTTCTTGTTGAATGTAAAGCTCGATAGGATTCATGATCTAGTTTTTGGTTAAGAATTCGTCTTGATTCATGATTAAGTTAGCCAGCATCGTCAGCGATGCCAACTGAACAACGTCATACGTTTCGGCTGCCGAATTTTCTCCAATCGAAAGCAAAAGCTTGGCCTGCTCTTTGGATTTAACAAACTCGCCCAAGTTCGCTTTTAAGTTTTCCAGCAATACCTGTTGCCGTGTTGAATCGATAGGTCGAGCCATCGCCGCTTCGTACATGAATCGGACATCTTCTTCGATGGTCTTGTGGTTTTGATCCAACGTTCTCTGCGCCAAAAACCTTGCCGCTTCGACGAATTGCGGATCGTTCATCAACAACAAAGCCTGCAGTGGTGTATTGGTCCGCTCACGACGAACGATACAACTCTCACGCGAGGGCGCGTCCAATGTGCTCATCTGTGGAGGTGGCGCCGTCCGTTTCCAAAACGTATATAAACTTCGACGATGCACTTTTTGATGCCCGGCATCGGCCTTGAATCGAACGGTGTTAGATCCCGAATAACCAACCGCGTACCACAAACCCGATGGCTGAGGCGGCTTCACGGCCGGACCGCCAACGGTCGGTACCAATAAATGGCTTACCGCCAACGCTTGGTCGCGCAACGTTTCGGCATCCAATCGAAACCGCGGACCACGGCTCAGGAATCGGTTCGCAGGATCCAACTTCAATTTTGCAGCGGTCGCCCGTGTACTTTGTCGATACGCTGAAGACATCACGATCGTTTTCACCAAATGCTTAATATCCCAACCATGTTTGACAAATGACAACGCCAACCAATCTAGCAATTCAGGATGCGTTGGTAACTCTCCTTGAGCACCGAAGTCTTCAGACGTCCCAACGATTCCCATCCCAAAAAACTGCTGCCATATTCGATTTACGGCAACTCGAGCCGTCAACGGATGCTGATCCGATAGCAGCCATTGAGCCAGTCCCAACCGATCGTTGGAAAGTTCGGGGCTGAAAGCTGGTAGGGATTCCGGGGTTCGACGCAAGACTTCATCCCCCAGTTGATCGTACTCACCACGATTCAAAATATGTGCCTTCACCGGCGCCGATTTTTCCTTCCAAATCAACGTCGTCGGGGCAGCACGCGTTTTGTCTTGAATACCTTTCTCAGTTGCTTGCAGTTCTTTCGTCGGCGCTTCGATCAAGGATACAGATTGGGGGTTCACATTGCGCAGATAATAGTCGCGCAAATCGGTCTCGACCGATTCATCCTGTTTCTTGACCGACAACAATCTTTCCTTCAACCTTTTCGGCAGGTCGCTGGCACCGGTCGTCTTTTGAAAATGCCTCCAGGCAATATAGCTCTCTTTGTTAGGTCGCTGCGGCAGCCTCGTAACCACTCCCGCATTGTCCCAATACGCTTTACCACCATGTTGCGAAAACGCGATACCTTGAACAGCAGCGAGCCCTTTGAAACCAACTTCTGCCGCAGGGATCTCTAGCCGAACCCACTTCCCCGTTTCCGGTAAATCGCCTAGCCGTTTTCGCGACGTCGTGCCATCGATTCCAAAACTGATCAGATTTTCGCCCCAATACGCACGATGGTCCCAATTCCCATCGTTGTACTGTACCATGACCTGCTTCGGCGGATTATCGGGATCCAGGTATACGTTTACAAAAAACAGATCACCTGAATTGAACCGGAGCGGATGAGTCGCGTTTTGCAAGACCGATTGCTGGAATTCAGTCGTTTCTATCACGTAGGTCGATTCCCCGGAGAAAGGCGCAAACTTCTCCTTGCCAACCTTGGTCCATCCGCTTTGCTTTTTTGGTGTTTTCGGTAGCTCATCGTCCAACCACGTCCATGCTTTAGCCTCGGATTCTGGTTCAACGTCAGCAACGGATTTGACGGGGTCGACATACTTAAACTCTCCCACAATTCGGTTGATTTGTTCCGTCAACTCTGCTTTCTTAACGTTAAGCTTTTCCAAATCCTGTTTCGCCTGCGCGTCAAAGAATCGCAGTATCGGTGCATGATCTTTGCGATTGCCGTCCATCGGGTCAGCATCGAGGCTGTTGAAGAACGCATACAGAGAATAGAAATCTTCTTGCGTAATGGGGTCATATTTATGGTCATGGCACTGCGCGCAGCCAATCGTCAATCCCATGAATACCGTACCCGTGGTGGCGACACGATCGACCACGTTGCGAACAAGCACCTCTTGTTTAATACTGCCACCTTCATTCGTCGTAACGTGGGCCCGATTAAATCCGGTCGCAATCAACTGCGGTTCCGTCGGCGATGGCAAAAGGTCGCCCGCCAATTGATGCGTCACAAACTGGTCAAACGGCAAATTGATGTTGAAGGCATTGATCACCCAATCACGATAAAGCCACATCTCACGGTAGTTGTCCAAATGCAATCCGTGCGTGTCTGCATACCGCGCTGCATCCAACCAAAACCGAGCCATATGCTCACCGTAGTGCGGTGAATGAAACAGCTCTTCAACCAATTCTTCGTACCAACGCGACGAAACGGTCGACGTATACTTTTCAATCAATTCCGGTGTCGGGGGAAGTCCTGTCAAATCCAAACTCAATCGACGTATCAACACCAGCCGATCAGCGATCGGGTTGGGTGATAAACTCAAATTGTCAAGTTTTCGCAATACAAATTGATCGATCTCGTTGGTCGGCCATTGGTTTCGAAAATTCTGCGGTACCCGCGGCCATTCCGGTTTGACAAACGACCAATGCGGTTCCCATTTCGCTCCTTGCTCGACCCATTGCTTCAAGAGCGATTTTTGCTCGTCCGTCAAGACCCGCCCCGAATCAGCAGGGGGCATGACCTCGTCGGAATCGGTTGAGAATACCCGACGCAATAATTCGCTGTTGACTGGATCAGCAGCAGCAATCAGTTCACGCGCATGCTCGATACCTTCTGCAGTATCCAATCGCAAATCCGCTTGCCGATCATGCGCATCGGGGCCATGACATTTGAAACAGGTGTCGGCCAGAAGTGGTCGGATATCGCGGTTGAAATCGATGGCGTAATTCGTGTCGCCGCAACAATGACGCGGAAGAATCAAAAAAGCCAGGAACAGAGTTGTAGTTGTAATGGGCCTCATGATCGACTCTTGGGCTAAACTCACTGCCATATCACGCATTATAGTCGAAGCACATTCCACTTGTTAATCATGTCAAACTAGGTTCTTGCCGCCAAATCGGATTGACCGCAAAGTGGAGCCGATTTCAATGTAGCCAAACGATGTATTTCGCCGTGAAAGATCTTCTTAGCCGAATATAGCGCAGTTTCTACGAAATGAGGAGACCGATCAACGCAGTTGCAGAATTCATCGCGAGACTCAACGAAAATGCAGATAAGCCTCTGAAGCTAGTAAACCTTGCCAATAACAGGAATTCGATGACAACCACAATCGTTTCGATTGGCAACCAGCCATTTCCATTGGCCGCAACGAAGACCGACCAACTCAGCGGATGGGTAACGAAGTTGGCGGCAAGAATTACTAACAACTCCAAGCGATGCTCACGCATTCTTGCGATACTCATCCATAGCGCAGCGATCGACAATTCAACAACACAAGTGCCAGCAAGATAATACAAATATTCAGTCCCCATTCGATTGACTCGCGATCACCGATTTCTTTTTCGTCCACAGCCAAACAAGCATCGCCAGTCCCAGCGCGACTGGCATCGAGAACAAGACCAAATAGCCGATCCCGACGGTTTGGTTCGGGTCAACGGCGGAACCGTCCGAACCAAAAACTTCGTGCTTGACCATTTCAATTTCCAGGCCAACCTCCGAAACCGCAACCAACTTAACCGTTGTCAATGCGGAATGAATGGGGCTAAAAAAAGGCACCGATCGAACTTCGCCGATGGGCGGCCGCGCTGAAGGCCACGCCGCATATTGTTCACGATCGTATTTCGGTACATCGGCGACCGAAGCTGGCAAAGCAAAAAACTGGGTGCCGTACTTTGAAGAAAAATCCAAAGCTTGACCAGCCACCACCAACCGCTGTCCGCTCAAACCCGCGATGGGCGCAGCAACGATTCGGTGCTCAGACAACTCCGCGGATTTCTCAAAGACAATTTTATGGTCGACGCTTTTGTGCCCGCTGGGCAAAATATCCGCATCCGCTCTCGCGACGAAACACTCGCCGACAAAACAAACTGCTACTAAACAAAATACAAATCTCAATATCCAGCCCCCCAAACTACGCGTCCGCTTCAGTTCACCCTTATTTCCAACGAGTATTTACCTCGTTGAGTCGAGAACCCAACTCGCAATTCATTCTTTTCTGCCGGCCGATCAGTCGGCAGCCAATTCCTGCCGATCTTGGGCATAATAAATACGCCCTCGTAATCTCCGCACCAAACAAAATCCTCTCGGAAAACGGCGTCATCGGCGCAGACAATTCCATATTTTTTAATAAACGCTTCCGCTTGCACAATTGGCTGCTCCGCGGGAATCCCAATTTCATTGATACGCAAAACATCCGCAACGTCGAAATCGGGTTTCACAGGTACATTCAACATCGGACGTTCGATAAATTCGGCGATGTTTTGGTCGGCATCATAATAGTATACCGATCTTCCATTACTGAATTGGACCGTTCTTTGCCCTTTGAACAAGAGCGATTGAAAATCTCGATCGTCTAGAAACCGACAAATACTCTCCACACTTCCGGTCGGAACCAGAAAACAATAATGAAAGTAAAACTGCCGTTGGGCACGAACGAAATTAAGCGACGTCGCGCCACACTTTACTCGCATTCGACCTCGATCAACCCATTCACATGCGAATCCTAGACGATTTGAGTACATCTCGAATTGGGCTTCGAGCTGGGTCGACGGCAGCGTCAACTCGTGAATACGCATGGCTACAATTCTGCACTTAACCGTTTGGCGGCGTCACACAGCGATTGGGCCTCAGGCATCGTTTTGGCTTCGGCAATCGCGCGAACGATGGGCTCGGTATTGCTGGGCCGAACCAATAGCCAGCGATCGTCCCAGTCCAATCGTAAACCGTCCATACGATTCGGGGTGGCTTCGGAAAAATTGGTTTCGATCTTGTCCAGCAAACTGGGAACCGAATCCGGTTCAAGCTGTATCTTGGTCTTGCAAATCTCGTAGCGCGGAATTTCTTCAGTTAGTTGACTGATTGTTTTTCCGGTTGTGGCCATCGCGTCCAGCACTTGCGCCATCGCGACAAAGCTATCGCGAACGTAACCAACTTTCGGATCGATCGGACCCCCGTTTCCTTCACCACCGTAGACCGCGTCTAGTTCGATCATTTTCTTCGTCACGTTGGCTTCGCCAACAGCGCTGATAAGAAATTCACAATCATGCTGTTGAGCGATATCCGCCGTCATCCGACTGGTCGCACAATTGACAACCACTGGCCCCTGAGACTGGGACAACCGTTGGTTTGCCGTTATGGCCAACGTATATTCCTCGCCAATGTATTGCCCCAGCTCATCGATGATCGCCAACCGGTCCGCATCAGGGTCTTGGCAAAACACGGCATCCGCTTTGTATTCAATTGCAAGGGCTGTGGTGGAAGCCAAGTTTTCAGCCGTAGGCTCAGGTGTGTGTTCGAACTGACCGTCACTTGCCTCGCCAAGGATCTTGAACTGGCAACCCAAAGCATCCAACAATTCGCGGCCAACGCGCGAGCCGGCACCACGATTGCTATCCAAGACGACTTTGAATTGCTTGGATCGAATTGCGTCGACATCGACGGTTGCCAACACTTTTTGAACGTGCTCGTTGGTCGTATTTTCAATAGCCGAAACGCTCCCCAACGATTCGTGTGGCACCCAGTTGGGCTGCAGGGACTGGTATCGTTCAAGCACCGCACTGCCTTCCTCAGCCGTGATCACACGGCCATGGCCACCAAATAACTTCATGCCGTTGTACGGCGCTGGGTTGTGGCTCGCGGAAATCTGGATTCCACCTGCGGCTGCCAATTGCCGCACCAAGACACCATGCGTCGGCGTGGCGGCGACACCGGCATTGACTACATCGAAACCTACCGCCGAAATCGCGCTTTCCAATGCTCGGCTCAGCATGATTCCACTTTGTCGGCCGTCGCGAGACAACAAAACCGGCCCCGTCTTTTCCAACGTCGACATGAAGGCCATGGCATAATTCATGGCCACGATCGGATCGAGGCTTTCACCAATCACGCCTCTTAAGCCAGAAACACTAATTATCGTTTTGCTCATCAAAAGCCTTTTTCGAATTCGGGTTGGACTTGAATTAGGATTGTCGTCAAAACTACAATCACAAATCAAGTTGGAACACATTAATTTAGCACGATTCCCGCACCCGTTTTTAGGACTGGACCGATGTCAGAAGCGACTCAGGCAGTGAACCCGTACATCGAGAAAATCAATACGGCCCACGCCGATCAAAAGATCTCCGCTTCCGCGGTCGACAATCTGAAGACCTGGTTAACGGACAAACGTTACGAAAAATACGTTATCGAAATCCAAGCACACATTGACGCTGAAAAATGGAGTGAATTGGACGATGTGTTTTGGACCGTGATCCCATTTGGAACGGGGGGACGACGGGGCAAAATGTACCCTTTTGGATGCAACGCCATCAATGACCGAACGATTGGCGAAAGCGCCCAAGGTTTGGCCAGTTATGTCGTTGAAACCAAACCAGATGGGCCATGGTCAGCTGCCATCGCTTATGACACGCGCCATCGAAGCCGGGAATTCGCCGAGCTGTGCGCGGGAATCCTGGTCGCGAACGGTTTTACCGTTTACTTCATCGATGATTATCGCAGTACGCCAGAACTGTCGTTTCTGATCCGACACAAGAATTGCGATTGTGGCATTATGGTCACCGCCAGCCACAATCCGCCAAGCGACAACGCCGTGAAAGTTTATTGGTCTTCGGGCGTCCAATTGGTACCACCGCACGACAAAGCCGTGATTGAGAAAGTTGGACAAGTCGACGAAATTCAAGTCGCCGATTTTGCTGGCGCCGTGCAAAACGACGACATAAAAATGGTGACTTCAGAAACGGACGCAGCGTTGATGAAAGAACATTTGCAACAGAGTTTTGCAGGGCCGCGCGATCTGAAAATCATCTATTCACCTCTCCATGGTGTTGGAGAATTCAACGTTCGTTCGTTATTGAATGAAGTTGGCTTCCAAGATCTTGAGATTTACGAACCCCACCGAGAACCCAACGGCGATTTCCCAAACGTCCCCGGACATGTCTCCAACCCGGAAAACAAGGAAGTGTTCCAGGCAATCATCCAACACGCTAAAACCACCGGCGCTGAATTGATCCTGGCCTCCGACCCGGATTGCGATCGCCTGGGCGCCGCGGCTCCCCTCACCACCGATATCGGAGGCGTGTGGGACACGTTCAATGGCAATCAACTAAGCGTGCTACTGTGTGATTTCGTTCTGGCCAAACGGAAAGAAGCGGGTAAGCTCGATTCATCCAATTATGTGGTTACCACACTTGTAACGACGGGCATGATGCGACGCGTCGCCGATCACTATGGAGTTCGATGCATGGACAATAACCTGGTCGGCTTTAAATGGATCTGCAGCCTGATGGATCAAGAAGGCCCTGATCAGTTTGTGTTTGGGTGCGAGGAATCGCACGGCTACTTGGTGGGCCAATACTGTCGTGACAAAGACGGTGCCGTTGCCACAATGTTGATGTCCGAATTGGCCGCCGAAGTTAAATCACGCGGCATTTCTATGTTCGATCATTTGGACGCGCTCTATCGAATACACGGATACCACAAAGAAGATCTAATCACGATTCGAATGGAAGGATCCGATGGCATGGCTCGGATGAAAGCCCTCATGAGCAAGCTACGAACGGATATGCCTCGCAACCTCGCTGGCTTGGACGTAGTGGCAATGCGAGACTATTTAAATGGCACAACGATTTCGGCGGACGGAAGTGAAACTCCACTGATTGGACCGACCGGTGATCTCGTCATTCTGGAAACTGAATTGGAAGGTAATTACGTCGCGGTCCGGCCATCGGGAACGGAGCCTAAAGTCAAGTTTTATTTGTTCACGCATGTACCTGCTGTGCACATCGAAGACCTAAGTGATTGCAAAGCCAATATGGCAGCACGGATCAAAAGCTTGCACGCAGACTTACAGTCTTTCGCAGATTCCGTCTGATGCTTGACTGGCGCGCGGCATCAAGTAAACGAACCGCCCAAACCGGTTGTAGTGTGGGCCAAGTAGAAAAGGTCCCTTTGCGCAACGCTACGACTCTTCATTCTCCCAAATTGCGTGCGGGTCGAATGCCAAGGAAGCCACCAAACTCATCGCAACGCAAAACACGAACGCCACAATGGCCGGGCCAAAGTGAAACTCGACCAATTCTCCAAGTTTCACCAACATCACCATGAAAGCCAGTAACATTACATCCATCATGCTCCATTTGCCGAGCTGTTCCATTACTCGCAGCGTCAACGCTTTGTGATTACGATGCAGAATCTCGAACAACGACAACTCCAACAACAACACGATTTTGGTAATCGGAAACAAAACGGAAAAAACGAATACAACCGATCCAACAAACCAATTGCCATGCTTGAACAACTCCAAAATCCCGCCCAACAGACTGGATTCACTGGCAATGCCGAGCTGTTCAATTTTCAAAATTGGCAACAGGATGGCCGGCCAAAACAAAATGAACGCGGCCAAAGCTGCGGCCGCCGTACGATTGGCGCACCGGAGACTGTTGCCCGGTCGAGCAAAAGTACAGCCACAACGCGTGCAATAATGATTTTGAATTCCATCGTTTTCCGGCAATTGATGAATCAAACCGCAACAATGGCACGCTTTGAGTACTCCGCTAGGCATTGGCTTTCACGCGTGCAGCGGTCGAAACGAATTCGTGGATACATCGTTTCAGCCGTTCGGCCTGCTTTGAGTCGTTTAGTTGTCCATTGTCGTCAAACGCGGAGCTGGCGGAACTCAATGCGAACTGGCCGGGCACTACCAAGACGTTGATGTTTGACAAAATTTCTCGAACGTGCCGCAACCCTCTCAGACCTCCCAGTGCTCCCGGCGAAGCGCTGATCAGACAGGCGGTTTTGTTTTGAAATGACTGCAGCGGCGACTGGCTGGGTCCCGGCCTTGTCACCCAGTCAATCGTGTTTTTCAGCAGCGGCGTAACAGAACTGTTGTATTCCGGCGACGCGATCAACAATGCGTCATGGTCATTGAAGACATTTTGCAATTGGACAACGACATCCGGGAAGCCAGCGGCCTCGACGTCTTCACTGAAAAGCGGAATTTCATAATCGCCCAATTGCAGTTGGGTGACATCGGCTCCCGCTGCTTTGGCAAAATCGCAGGCAACGGTCAGCACTTGATTGTTCAAGGAACGTACTTTCGAACTTCCTGCGAAGGCTAGAATTTTTGTACACATTTAGTCTTCCTTTTGAATTTTCGGCAACAAAATTTCCGCAATTGTCGCCAGAATTCGTACACGCACTGATGCAGCAGACTGTACGATTTCGTCAATTTCCTTAGCGATTAGAATTCCTCGCGAACCCAAATACAATCACGGTTGTCTGCATTTTAACAAATGTGAGAGAACGATGAATGATCGCTTGGTTGACATTGGTTGGCAAAACCATCTCGAAGAACAGGTATCCGTTTCTGAAAAATCGGACTGCTTGATCGCGCGGGTTGCGGCCCATTTCGGTCGGAACCTATTGCTATTGACTTCCGATGGAGAATCCCAGGTTCCTGCGCCGTTGCTGGAGCCACCCGAACAAATTCAATCCAATGGCTTTAGCTCTATCGCGGTAGGCGATTGGTTTTTGCTCGACCCAGATTCCAAACGGGCGATTCGCCAGCTGGAGCGATCGACTTTGATTTCGCGAAAAGGTGCCGGCGAGCTCCTTCGTCCTCAATTGATTGCGGCTAATGTCGACACGGTCTTTATCGTGTCGTCGTGCAATCAAGATTTTAATCTGTCTCGATTGGAACGATATCTGGCACTCGTGTTTCAATCTCAAGCACAAGCCGTCATCGTGTTGACTAAACGCGACCTGCATGATGACCCCTACTCCCTTCGACGCCAGGCTGAAAATTTGAGTCGAGACCTGCTGGTCGAGTTGGTTGATGCACGCTGCTCAAACGAGGTGAGTGTATTGGAAACTTGGTGTTCAACTGGCAAGACCATTGCTTTGTTGGGTTCGTCAGGAGTCGGAAAATCGACTCTGGCCAATACGCTGTGCGGCAGCCAAATCTTGACACAAAACGTTCGTACCGATGACGACAAGGGCAGGCACACCACCACGGCACGAGCGTTACACAAACTGCATTGGGGCGGCTGGCTAATCGACAGTCCCGGCATGCGCGAACTGCAAATCGCAGATTGCCAAGACGGAATCCGAGACGTATTTGATGACGTTCTAGAGATTGCTGGTCAATGCCGGTTTCGCGATTGTAATCACCAAGGGGATCAAGGTTGCGCGTTGGCCGCCGCCATCGCCGCAGGCACTCTCGAACACAGACGTGTCGCCAGTTTCTTAAAACTTCGTTCCGAACAACAACGAAACACAGAATCGCTTGCCGATCGTCGAGTCAAAGACCGAAAGATGGGCAAAATGTACAAGCGCGTGATCGCTGACAAGAAAAAATTGAAAGATCTGCGTTAGTCGTGCTACGAATCAATTCGAGACTTCCATTTCGATCAATGTGGCCTAGCTTAGCTATAGCTAGAACGCATTGGCTTTTAGTGTAGCGTCGATTCGTCGGTTTTTGCTGGAAAATTCAACGCTACGATAGCTAAAGTCAAGGGCAAATTGCACTAGTCGCTTGATCGACGAGCTTCGGAGAGGGATTGGGCAATACGTTGTTTGGCTGCATCTGACAGTGAATTATCAGACGCCGTGCTGCTGTCGACCATCATTTGTCCAAGTCGGTCGTCCAAAACCGTCATTTGCTTGCTAAGTTTGCGGCTCTTGCCGCAAATTAAACAATGAAACCAGACCGCTACCCTTTCCGACCAATGTAAGGGGCGATCGAACGATTCACTGGTCAATTCGGCCGATCCTTGGCAATCCAAGGTTAAAATCAGCCAGATGTTTTTAATCAGTTGAATCATTATGGTTCAGCCTCAAACCAGGCAGTTTCAAGACACTTTCGTAACAATACCCTTGCACGGAACATTCGAACCGAAAAATTAGATGCTGTAATGCCCAATTCCTTACAAACAACCTCAGTTTTCTGATCGGTATTATGGAGTTTTGACAAAAAAGTTTCGAGCAAGTGATCAGGCATTTTTGCAAAACATTCGCGTACGGTCGTCCAAAACTCTTGTTTTTCAACCTCCGTACGGAACTCTTCGTTACCAATTTTAGGGTCCAGGAGACCCGCTAAATCCGCAGAAGATTCGGGTTCCGAGCTCGAAAACACCTTCCGCTCCCGTTTCAAAGACCGAAAGTAACTGGCGATCTCGTTTCGCAAAATCTGAACTAACCATGTGCGCAACGAAGCCTCTCCCCGAAAACTCGCGTAATTCTTGATCGCTTTCACTAGCGTCTCTTGTACCAATTCTTCGGCTAACGATTGATCTTGCAATCTTACAATCGCGAATCGAAATAGATAATCGCCATGCTGTTCCAATAGATCGTCGGGCGCAGTCGGCGACTCGTCAGGCGGCATGGCAGCAATGTATTGAGGATCAGGAATGATAACTAAGTTCAATCGCAACCTGCCAAATTCGGTTACGATTCGCGCGTGAACGCGAGAATTATTGGCTTCAATAGTAAGAATTAAACTAAGAAAACATTTAACTTTTCCAAGCACTTTCTTTGACTTTGCCGCTCAAAATAAACAAGTTTTTCTTATGCAAACCCCAATTGTTGGCTTAATTACTTATGGGTTATTAAGTTTGTTTTTTTTCTGAGAATTTTTGTAATCGAATTCGCATCCGTTTATCCAACGAACGGCGATTAATATTGCCAAGCAGCGTACTACATCTGAACACCGTTTACGCTGCATTCCCCCTAGAAAGAACGGAGCCTGTTTCGGCTCCGTTTTTTTGTTTGGCCGATCCAGATCGGGGCATCTTCGCACTGCCCCTAATCAATCACGTCCACAACACCGTCGTTAAGCCTGTCCTGGCCTGTTTGGATCGAGAACAACACACTGACCAACAACAAGGCGGCCCCCAACAAACAGATGGTCGACAGCCAAGACAATACAAAATAAGTCGTGCCCAGTATCGTCTCGCTCAGTTGCATTCGATACGCCAACCTAGCGGAAATATCTCCGACTAGCCAAGCCGTCCACCATATGCCCACGGGAGCTTCAGAACGGTCGTCAGCAATCTGAATGTTCTTGTTCGTTTCATCGAGTACATCCCTCATCTCTTGATACGGCTTAAACAAATTTAAGATAGGTATGAACCAGAACACAGACGCAACTTCTGGCGAATGCCGCAAACCAACGATGCTCAATGCCCTTAAGTTGGCATTAGCGCGATAGGTGAACAACACGACAAAGACAACGATCCACGTATAACTGAGCAATAGCATAATGCGCGACAGTAGCAATAAGACGTACGTCAAACTTACTTGGGGCTGGGGCGGTGCTGGCATGGAATCTCCGTAGATTCCAATTGCCCCCAAGCTATCCAATACGGTCGGCGACAAACGCGCGATGGAGAAAACCGCCAGTCCAATGCAGATTGATTTTGTAAAAAAACCTGTCGAGCGAAACTTGTATCGGTCTGCGATCGAACTAGGTAAAACGCCAGCTTCCACTGGCGATCGATACGGATTATTGCTCACGTAGAGTGCATCCTATCGTCAAGATGCGCCGGAGGCCGAGAAGAACTATTTTTTGTATTTGAACGTTGATTTGAGTTTCGCAATCGCTTCCGCGCTTTCTTGTGAATGTTTGCCTGATTCGTTTAGTGCATCCTGCAATACAATCAATTTCGTTTGTCCCGATTCGGAAGGCAATTTCATGATTTCGACCCGCAGAACCGTCGAACCAAAAACGACTTCGAGGGATGAGCCAGGCAATTCCAAGTTTCCAAATTTAGCTTTGATGTTCTTGGTCTTGGTTTTCGAAGGGTCCTGCCCTAATTCGCTCAGCATCGAACGGCCAAAATCCAGGGTCGACATTTCTTCAGCGACATCAAACAACAATATGGTTAAATCTCTTCCGCTGAGAGACCAACTTTTGGCCAAGTCATCCGACAAATCGGCCTCAAATACGTACTCGCGGGGGTAGGAAAACGCAACGCCCATGTACGGAAAATCGCGAAATGATCGCGGAACAATTTTGATTTTCGGATCCTCAAATCTCCCGGAAACCGTACGTATCTCGCCTTCGGCAGCAACGATTTTCGTACCATCCAATTGGATTTCATACTTCAATGGTGGTTCTTTGGATTCATCCGTTTGCCCGACGGCAATTCCTGTCATTAAGAGTAAGCCGATCGAACAAGTCCACTGTTTCCAATACATTTAGAAGGATCCTTACCGTTTTGAATTTAACTCGTAGTCTTGGGGGCGTCGGTCTTTTTGAAAAGCTTCGAATCCAAACCGAGTAGGTTCGTAACGATCGACGAAACTGACATCTAACTTTGATGTGACTTTATCTTCCAGCCCAACCGCCCAGTAACATGCGTTGACGAATAAACGACGCAAGTCTGTTGATTCGAAATCCGTGGACGCACCCATTGTGGTACAAAAAACTTTGTTTATTTTGCCGCTTTCAGCTGTATGGGACCTGACCCAAGCCAAGGGCATCATTGGATTGTTCTTTCTGTTGGTGACGGGTTTGTCTGTTGCTTTCATGCCGTCAATCACTTGACCATCCAACAGCACGGTTGCCGTTGTCGGCAGGCGCTTGATTTCGTAAACATCCGTCGGCCCCCACACGTCTGTGACTCCTCGCAAAACGGGATGTTCGGCGTTAGCTTTGCGGATGACGCCACGCGTACTTTCACGGCCGTGGTCACCATGGTGGTTGACCCAAGTATCTCCGAAGACTCGTTGACCAAATCCACCTCTCCAACCGTCCGCTTTGGAATTGAAACTGTATTTCGAAAATTTCGAATCACCGCGGATGCGAAACGCGTGCGTTGACGTGCGGATACCAATGATTGGTTTGCCAGAATTCAAATAATTGTCCAGATGCTTCATTTGTTCATCCGGTAGATTACGGAAACGCAATCCCAGCACAATTAAATCAGCGTCCTCAAGCAGATGCATTCCTGGAATGTTTTGCTGATAATTGGGTTGGATGGTGCCTTGCTCATTAATTGGGAACAAAACGTTACAGTGAAATCCATGTCGGCGCGCAAGAATCTTACCTAGCATCGGCAGCGCTTCTTCACTGCGATATTCATCATCGCCAGAGATCAAAACGATTTTCTTGCCTGCTCCCGGCCCATCGGCTGGAGCGTATTCACACCATTGCCTTTCGCTCGCATCTTGTGCAAACATCATTTCACTCGGGCTCATTGAAACAGCAATCACAAGCAGCCGCAAATATAAACGTTGATCTTTGAACATGAATTTTCCACCCCATGAATAACTTGACCAACACCATTATCTCGTCTGGCAGGTCCGATGCCTAGTGTATGTTGCCCGCTCCTGTAGCGGTGGCGACATCAAAAATTTGCTAGAGCGCATTTCGTTTTGGTGTAGCGTCGATCCGTCAATTTTTGCCGGAAATTTCGACGCCACGACCGCTACAGTTAAGTGCAACTTGCACTAGTAACAACTAACGGACCGGCGCTGCGGGAAACAAATGAACTCGAGTTCGTCCCGCAAATGTTGAAGTAAGCGATTATGCAAGCTGGAATCGTCTTGATCAGTATGGCGGCGGCCATCAGCCATTCAAGATCCGAGCCGGCGGCTCGTTAGCAGTACAGGCCATATTAGCACGCGAACGAACCATTGTGTCTATCAACACCCGACTTTGGCCACCACAGCAGTCGCATGACGCTATACGCAAAACAGCCTACGAAAGGTTCCGCAGGCTGATTAATCAATTGTCAATTCAAGCGTTTGAAATGTTCTTACGCAATGGCAAGCCATTGACTACCTGCAGTAGAATCCGCTTGGGTCAATTTGGCAAGATCCTCGTTGACGGCAGCCGAATTGGCTCCAGCATGACCGGCGCCATCCAACGACAAACGGACTCGATCGAGTTCTCCAGAGGTGCCGTTACGAATGCGAAGCGAAAGACGATAATCGCCAGCGGAATCTCCGACTGTGCTGAGCCGCAAGAAATATACTCCTCCGGATTCCACATCAAACGCGATTCGCGAGTCCAAACTTCCATTGAAGTTGTTGTTCCCGTCCTGCAGTTGACGTTGGACGTTATAGCCTCTCAACACGGTGTTCAAGTCGCCACTCAAAGCCTTGCTCCGAACAACCAGCTCACCGGTCTGATTAGCAACGAATCGAATAAAGTCGTTGTCGGAACCGACTTCAGCCGAGGCATTGAAAAACGTCGAATTTGGGTATTCCCGTAATGTCACTTCATTAGCCGTCGCAAATGTATTGCCCACGTCATCGGTTTGCAGTGGAATCGAATCGTGACGGACAGCAACGCGGTAATTGCCTTCGGTGTTGTTGTTACCGCTTACGGCTACAAAATACTGCCCATCAGCAATATCCCGAATGAACAATTGACTATCGGTGGGATTGTTCAAACTGCCTGCATTATTGTTTTGGGCAATCAAAAGTCCATCAGAATCGTAAAGTTCCAAATAGGTATCCAACGACGAAGTTGTCGCTTTGACATCAATGATGACTCGGTTGGCATCGCTAATCACGAACGAAAACACGTCGCGTTCTACCGGCGTTTCAGCAAAACCAATCCGCCCCGTGTCGCGCCCAATCGAATTGCTGACGGCAAACGTATCGAACTGGAGTTCGGTGGCGTCAAACGGAATGGAATCCCCGTGATCATCAAGGATTGGATTGGCCGTTGTGAAAACACCGCCCGCAGCAGTTATCTCTGTTTCGTAAACTCCAATTCCAGTCCACCAAGAAATATCGCCATATTGGCTGAAGGCATTTGTCCCGCCAGACAGGACTCCAGCAATCACGTATTCCCCGTTGATTTCGACCAATAGCGGTCCGCCACTGTCGCCCGGGGCCGTCGTCGCCTCATTTGGTAGCGGATTCTGATTACTGCCAGGAATGGTGTTGGCAAAAGCTGATCCGTCATCGAAATCGGTCGAGAAGATGTTTTCCCCAAATGCCGCTTCTGGTGATCCAAAGGTGTCAATTATGTTTTCACCCGCCCAGCGAAGTCCGTCGGCACTGAACTGATGGCCAATGGAACCTACGCCATTAAAACCATATCCGATTGTTTTAGCGACTTCGCCGACCAAGTCTTCACTGGCCGCAAACAATTCCATCGGCGTAGCCACGCTGGCAGGTACGTCGCCTTCTAACCGAAGAATCGACACGTCTCCACCATCGAGCAATCCTCCGAAACCGGCCGGGAGAAATACTTCGGCCACGTCGATATCAAACTCGCCTGCATTCGAGTTCGCGCCAAAAATTACCGTTTCTCCCACGAAATTTCCGCAGTGCCTTGCGGACAACACGACGTCGGGTGCAATCAGAGTCCCCGTGCATCCTCCCGAAAGCGCAACAACCGCCGCAAACGGCTCAGCCAACGCTTGGGATCCCGCAGGACCAACCGCGTCGTTAATAACGATACGAGGAAAAACTCCCTGAATTGGAGCCAACGCCGCCAAAGATTCATTTGACGCATGGATAAAATCGGAGCCGCGCTCGGCCGGGGCCAAATAGGAATAATCCGCTACAGCGGTACGCTCGAGTTTCACTCCCGATGGCAAGTTCAGCGGAGCCATTCCATGACCCAAAGCATAACCCGGGGCATTTGCCGTGACTTGGTCTGTCGAGATTCGAGTCTCACTATTAAATCGATAATCCGTTTGCTCGATTGCTGAAAACTCTGGTTGCAACAACGCGCTAAAATCTTCAATTTTGCTAGACATCAAACACCTATCTAATGAATTCACTCCAAAGAAATGGTAATTGAAAACCGCTTCTTAAGCAATGAAATGTGATGAATTGGCATGAAGATAGGATGAACGACGCCGCCCAAAGCTTGTCAATCCGAGGGTCATGTGCGGGCTGACTGTCTAAATTCTCACCGACCAGCTTCGAAAGCTGCCAATTTCCGGTTTTTTTTCGGCGTTTTGACGTGATGGAGTAATCAGTTCCAGCAAAAAAAATGGCCTCGTCCCTGTGACGAAGCCAGATTGACCGGAATCCAAGATGTCTTGTTACGCACCTGCCAGGATCGCGATAAACGGCGCAACATCAAGCAAATCGACGAAGCCGTCTTCATTGATATCCGCCTCAACCTGAAAAGTCGCGGACGTAATCAAATCAACAAATGGCGCGACGTCCAGTAAGTTCACCACGCCGTCAAGGTTTACGTCGCCCAGCAGCACGCCCGCTGGAGTGAACGCACCATTTAAATCAATATTGCCCGTGGCGCCAAAGAAACCACCAACACGAATTTCATAACAGTCACCGCCGTTGACCATGAACGTAACCTGACTTTGGTTGGTGCCCCCGGCTTGGTCATTGTTGGTCACGGGAATGAGGTCGGCAACCGTTGCACCTGCAAAAAAGCCTTCGTAGATGTGCAACACTGTATCAAAGTCGCTGCCGAATGTATCGACCACTACCGTTCCATCTCCAGGCGCGGTAAAGAACCACCAAACCGTCGCACTGGCGATAGTCAATTCCTGTTCGCCCGGTTCTGTCGTAGCCCCGACGTTGGTTCCCGTTGTGTTGAATGGAAGACTTCCCAAAGCAATCGTATTTGAAAAGTCATCATTCGCTGGTGGTGGCACTGAAACGTCACTATTGAGAACAATGTTCCCTTCATCACCTAAATAGCCACCAACACGAATCTCGTAACACTCTCCTGCGACTACCGGAAACGTCACTTCGCTTTGATTTGTACCGCCCGCTTGATCGTTGTTGGCGACGGGGATCAGGTCAGCGACCCCGGCACCCGCGAAAAAACCTTCGTAGATATGCAGCACCGTATCAAAATCACTCCCGAAGGTATTAACGGTAAACATGCCAGTCTCCGGCGCGACGAAAAACCACCAAACTGTACTACCCGTAATGGTCAATTCTTGTTCGCCTGGTTCCGTCGTCGCATTGACGTTCGTACCGGTCGTTGAAAACGGAGACGAAGCATCAACAAAAACCGTATTGGCGAAATTGTCGTTCGGTGGAGGCGTTCCACCGGCTCCGGCAAACGTCCCGCCCATCGCTTCGATCTGAGTTCGAAACACGGCGGTTCCTGTCCACCATGAAATGTCGCCATATTGACTGGTTGCTGAGGTACCACCGGAAAGCACTCCAGCAATCAAATTCTCTCCTCCAACATTGACGATTACCGGCCCTCCACTGTCTCCAGGAGCTGTCGTGGCTTCATTAGTCAATGGAGAAGGGCTGCTTCCGCCAATCGTGTTGTTGCCGCCCGTGCCGTTATCAAAATCTGTCGAAATGATGTTGGCCCCGCTGGAAGATGCAGGACTTCCGTAAACGTCGATGACGTTTTGTCCCCCCCAACGCAATCCGTCAGACGTTCCTCCGTGCCCCGAACTTCCAACGCCGTTCAATCCATAACCGGCCATCGAAGCCGTCATCCCAACCAAACCTGTGGTCTCGTCGATGAACCGCATCGGCGTTGCGACACCAGACGGAACATTAGCGTTTAATGTAACGATCGCAACGTCGCCACCGTCAAGCAATGAACCAGCCCCCGCTGGCAAGCTTACCGACTGAACCGTTGTCGAAAATGTCGGACTGCTTGAATTCGGACCGAAATTAACCGTCCCGCCTGGGCCAATCCCACAATGACGCGCCGAAATCAACACATTGGGGGCAATCAATGTGGCCGTACAACCGGGAATGTCGCAGACTTCAGGAAAATTCAATGCAAACGCCTGAGAACCTGCCGGTCCCACCGCATCATTAATCACGATCCGTGGAAAAACTCCGGTCCCCGTGTCGGGGTCGGCAAGATACGTATTCTTGTCAATTTGTGTTTGTGACAAAACAACGCCAGTTGTCGCATCGACAACCGTATACAAATCGGTCGGCGAACATGGCCCTGGCCCCGGCTTTAAACGCGTGTGAATCTCCCACGCCATGATGGCGGTATCTTGGACTCGAAACCAAACTTTCTGACTGGTCGAATCAACAGGTTCCAAATTCGCCATGCTGGCTTCGGCCGTCCGCGTCGCCGCAGCAGACTCGATCGCAACCTCTTGGCGGCCGGTAACTAAGTTCTCAGTCGAATCATCGACAATCCGTGTGATCACTCCAGACTCATCGGTGTAGACCGTCACCCTGTTGCCAAGAATGGGCAACCCTTCCTTGATCTTTTGAAATTCGAAAACCGCCCCCTCAGCTTTCGCCAACTCTAGCGAGTTGCCGGACAATTGCAAATAGGACGTTGGTTCATTTGCGTTCAACGCCGTCAGTAAATCTCTCTCCAGCGACGTAATGTTCTCATCATCGATTGCGTAACTCGACTGTCCGCAAATCAGAATCAAACAGATAAAATTCAACAGCAAACGGTCGAAGTTCGGTTTCAGCTTCATCTTATTCTCCACTAGTGGTTGCTTAATTGGCAGAACTACAATTTGTTGTCCAGTACGCTACCAAATGTTAGTAAATCCACCAAATTAATTTAACGAGAATAATTTCCTAGCCAGTTGCAATTTGCAGACCGTGGACGAGCAATTTTGATGTTGCGCGTTCCGTTTAACTTATTTGCCATTTTCAAACGCAAAAACCCGACTCAACTACGTTTTCAGTATTTGATTCTCATGATTACCAGCACGAAGCGCGCTTCTTGCTGGTAATCAAGGCGCAACATCAATAACGCGATCGGGCAACTTTTGTCCGATTACGCTATCTCGACGACCGTCGCCTCATTTGGCCGTTTGCAATTCGTACTCCGCTTTCACCTGTTCGTAATGAACCCAAAAATCTCGCGCTTCACATCCATTGGTTAAATCGACAAGCAAGTCAAGATGCGCGTGCCAACCAGCGGATGCTCCCAGTTTAATTTCTGGCTGACTCAATTGGCTATGAATCAAATGGAGTCGCGTGTGATCTCCAACCTGAGTCAATTCAATGGTCACCAGCGATTCTTCTTCGTCAGCATTGCCAGGCCAACGGTAAGACAGTATGTGCGGCGGATTAAACTGGACGATTTCCCCACGCATCACCACCGGCTTTCCGCACCCTATCCCTTCAGGTGGTGATGACGTCGAGATTCGAGAGTGATCGAAATCCATTTCAAATGGCTCCCCAGGTTGGCTACCGGTTTCGCCCGCACAAAACCACTTCTGCCGCAATTCTGCATTGGTTATATACTCCCAAACCCGTTCACACGTCGCTGGCAAAATTCGGGTAATTTCCAATTGTGAAGGGCCAGTCATTTTCGCTAGTTCACTCTTCATTTTGTTCTCCACGCTCTTGTTCAAGCAGTTTAGTAAGGGCATCCAATTTCGAGTTCCAGAATTCTGCGTACTGCTGCATCCACTGGTGGGCCACGACAAACGCATCCTCGTTGATCGAACAAAACCAAGTGCGGCCATCTTTGCGTCGACGGATCAATCCCGATTTCTCCAAGACTTGGACGTGTTTCGCCGCCCCAGCCAATGACATCTCAAATGGTTCGGCCAATTCGCTGACCGATTGCTCGCCCGTCCGAAGCGCCGCTAACATGCCTCGACGGGTCGGATCCGCCAAAGCCCCAAAAACCGCATCCAAGTGAATATTTTGCTCAACCATGTGGTTGAGTATTGTCAAAGCACGACCGAAAGTCAACCAGTTAGTTGACTATTTTTCAAAATCTTGTATCCGTGTGGCACGACCGTTCGAGCACGGCATAGCATCCAGATAACGACGATCGTAACGCACCACTGAACAGTGCTCACCCAAAGATAGCTGCGATGCAAGTTATAGAAACGTTCCCCCTCCAGCACCGTAAGACTATCCAAGTCCAACAAACCGTCCAGCACGGGGTGCAACCACACGAGCGTCAACAGACAGAACAAATACACTGTGAGCGCGACAGCATAAACGGCGTTTGAATGTTTGGAACGGCGTTGCCAAAGCATGATGCCATCAAACGCGCAAAGCAGCCAACTGACCGCCGCCGCGACATTGAGAACAGACGTGACTTGTTGCGTTACAAATCCCTGAGAAGTCGCATCCAGTACATCGCTACCGATCGGAACAACGACAGCTGCGTATAAAGTGAATCCACCAAACGAAAAGGCCAGCGCCCCAAACAACAAAAAAAGACGTAACGTTGCCATGAAGTTTACGCCTCCGTTCAGCGTTCTATATTCGCTTCAAGTTTGGTGTCCCTAATTTCGTCAGTATATCACGGCGGCCACCGATGAAGTAGGTTCTCGTCGCTGTTGCGATAAAGTATGCTCGGTGAAGGTTCGCTAAGTGTTCCCGCAAGACGAGAGGATTAATCGATGTCGAGATTCTTATTGAGTCTGCTTGGCCTGCTATCGATCGGCAGTTCGGTAGCTGTTTTTGCTCAAGACGATCGCCCCAACATCATATTTGCATTTGCTGACGATTGGGGTCGATACGCCAGTGCCTACCGCGAACCCAATCGCGCGACGATTAACGACTTGATCGAGACCCCCAATTTTGATGCGTTGGCAAGACGGGGAGTGCTGTTTTGGGATGCCCACGTCAGTGCACCTTCTTGCACCCCTTCGCGGACGGCGGTGCTGACCGGTCGTCACTTCTATCGCAACGGCAGCGGCAGCCAACTACACAGTCCGTGGGTAGGCAACCTGTCAGACCCGGTCAAAGACCTGGAGAGCTATCATACGATTCTGCAAGCGGCGGGTTATCATACCGGCGTTACCTACAAAACTCACGTTTCGATGCACTTGTTCGTAGACAAGAGTCATCAGTTCAACACAGCCGGACGTCGCGTCAATCGTTTTTCTCAACAGGTTGCAAAATTTGAAACTCCAGAAAAGCGCAACAAAGCCAAACAAGTATTGCTCGATGAAGTACGCGACAATCTGCGCGAATTCCTTGACGCTGGCAATCCAGGTCAACCATTTTGTTGGTATTTTAGTCCGACGAATCCGCATCGGACATGGGTTTGGGGTTCAGCTCAAAAAATCTGGGGCATCGACCCGCAAGATCTCGCCGGACGAATGCCCAAATTTATGCCTGACGAACCAGTAATCCGGCAAGACATGGCCGACTATCTAGGCGAATGCATGGCATTCGATGCCCAAATTGGCGTCATCACTGAGGAACTAAAAAAACGTGACCAATGGGACAACACGATACTTGTCGTCTCCGGCGACCATGGTGCCCCCGGCTTCCCACGCGGCAAAACCAATCTCGTCAATTTCGGGACACAGGTCCCGCTCGTTGTCCATTGGCCTCGAGGAATCAAAAATCCTGGCCGACGCATCAACAACCCAACGTCGACCATCGACCTTGCCCCCACGTTCCTGCAAGCTGCAGGGCTCGAGGTACATAAACAAATGGATGGCAAGTCACTGTTTCCCATCCTCAAAGATGCAACAGCAAATGGCATCACGCCACTGGGCAATGCATTCGTAATTACCGGCCGTGAACGCCACCATTTCGAGGGCCGACCAGATCACTTACCCTACCCTTCTCGCGCGATTCGCAACAAGGACTTTTTGTACATTCGCAATTTCAAACCCGACCGCTGGCCGCAGTACCCACCTCCTCTGCGCCAGGGAAAAGCGACCGATGGCGACTTCGATGGCGGACCGACGAAAGAATTTTATGCCCAGATCCAGCATGATGCAAAGTACCAGACGTACATGGACTGGGCCATCGGCAGACGGCCACTCGAAGAGTTATACGATCTCCGGAGCGACCCCGACCAACTCCAAAACCTCGCACAACAAGCCGAACACTTGGAGTTAACACAAAACATGTTCCAGCAATTGATGGATGTATTGGTAGCGACCGAGGATCCACGCGTTATCGGAGACGGCGACGCGTTTGATCGGCCACCCTATTACAAACATGGGCGTCGCTGACAGCCGGCCGCCAATTAACTCATCCCCAATTTCTTCATCCGAAATCGTAACGTACTGGGATTCAACCCCAAGACTTCGGCTGCCCCACCTTTGCCAGCGATCTGACCGTTAACGCGATCCAGTACAAATCGGATATGCTTGGCAACCACGGAGTCCATCGTGTCCAGTTCAGGTGGGGCTGAGTGATCCACCGCGTTCGGTACCGGTGGGCGGCGCACATCGGTTAATAAACCTTGGAACGACAGACTTCCACTTTGAGACAAAATCATGGCACGTTCAACAACGTTCTGGAGTTCACGTACGTTTCCCGGCCAATCGTAGGCTTGCAACAGATTGATCTCTTCTCCCGGTACGCTCGGAACATACGGCAAGTTCATTTCCCCAGCTTTACGCGTAACAAAATACTGTACCAACGAAGGAATATCTTGACGTCGCAATCGCAGCGGCGGAATCCGAATCGGCAATACGTTCAAGCGATACCAAAGATCCTCTCGAAACTTACCGTCACGAACCATTGTTTCCAAATCACGATGAGTCGCTGCAATAACGCGCACATCGACTTCGATCGGCTCGCTCCCGCCAATCCGTTCCAATTGTCGCTCTTGCAAAAACCGCAATAGTTTCACTTGTGCCTCCGGAGAAAGCTCGCCAATCTCGTCTAAAAAAAGCGTGCCACCGTGAGCCCTTTCGAACCTTCCGCGCTTGCGCTCGTGCGCCCCCGTAAAGGCACCCTTTTCATGACCAAACAATTCGCTGTCAAGCAATGGATCCGGAACCGCACCACACTGCATCGATATCAACGGACCTTGATTGCGTGACGACGCGGCGTGAATCGCATTGGCAATGACTTCTTTACCCGTCCCCGTCTCACCCAGCAACAACGTCGGACTATTCGAATTCGCAATCTGACGCACCTGACTCATGACCTCGCGCAATCCAAAATCAGCGCCGACCACTTCTGTCCCCATCGCGCGTTTCAAATCCGCACGGAGCGCGTGATGGTCTTCCGCCAACCGATCTTTCAGTCGACTCAATTCCTGATAACGGCGTCCATTGCTCATCGCGATCGCGAATGGTTCGCGGATCACCGCCAATAAATCCGCATGTTCCTGGTCGTAAGCCGGTTGTCCCTGGACCGATGCAAATAACACGCCGATGTCTTGACCGTGCATATCAAGTGTCAACGAAATCGCCGAATGATCGACCAAACCCGGGAACGCCTTTAACCATTCGGGGTTGTCCAAGTCTGCTGGCGTATTGAGGATCTTGACCCATGGCTTGTCTTTGGGAGCCATCAGGATATCGATCAGGACTTGAGACAACTCAATTTCCGGATTCTGGCTATTGCGGCGAACATACCTAGCCCGCGGCAACTTCGTCTCTGCCAACGTGCAAATTCGATTGGATTCGCGATCAAAGTAGCCCAGGCCGAGCGCATCCATGGGAATATGCTGGCGGAGAAATTCGAACGTCGTTGCCAACGCACTGCGGATATCCAACGTTCCAGCGATCTTCAAAGTCGCTGCTCGGAAAAACTCGAGTTCATCTACCATCAAAATCCCTATCCAAGATGACGCAATATACTGCGTTTCGAATCAACATATTACCTCGCCAGAATTAATATGTTGCGTCGAAAACAGTCACATCCAAGGAAAAACAGGGTTTTCCTGAATTTTTTGGTTTGGTACGGCGGTTGCAAAATATCCATACCAACCCAAACAAACATTTCATTTGCAGGTTTGAATCTCGATGAGCAATTCTCCAAAAATCGCGATCGTTACCGGAGCTAACAACGGCATTGGATTCGAAACGGCAGTTGGTTTGGCGGAAGCCGGATTCCGAGTCGTGATGGCTTGCCGCAATCTAAAAAAAGCCGAATCCGCGCGTCAAAAACTAATTCGACGGGTTCCAGCCATTGTCGACGTCTTGCGTCTGGACTTGAGCCGACCAGAATCCGTTCGCGAATTCGCCGAACAGTTTCGTGCCAAGTACCGACGTCTAAATGTATTGGTTAACAACGCCGGGATCCTATTGTACTCGCACAAACGAAACGACGATCGGATTGAACTTCAGTTTGCAACAAATCACCTGGGCCATTTTTTGTTGACCTGTTTGTTGATGGACATGATGCCCGACGACCCCGCAACGCGTGTCGTTTCGATGAGCAGTATCGCACACAAAGGCGCAGCTATCAATTTCGATGATTTGACTTGTCATTTGCAGGGTCGAGTAGCTTACGGTCAATCAAAACTGGCGTGTCTGATGTTTGGCGACGAGCTGGACCGACGATTGCGAGCGGCCGGCAGCAAAATAAAATCGCTAACGGTGCATCCCGGTGGTTCGGATTCTGGCTTGTTTGAGGAGATGGGCTGGGGGCATTACTTCATCCTGAAGATGCTCGCACCGGTGATCTCCCATTCCAATGCGGCGGCGGCAAAATCGAGTCTCCATGCCGCCCTGGCCAAGGACGTTGAGGGAGGCGATTACTTCGGGCCGACGGGAATCATGGAGCTACGCGGAAACGTCGGCAAAGCAAAGCGAGACCCAAACTCAACTGACCAAGAAGTCGCCCGGCGCCTTTGGAAATTGTCAGAACATCTCGTCGGTTGCGCCTTTGACTTGAGTCGTTCCAAAAACCGACGCGTTTCGCAAGTTTAACCGACAGCCCGTGCTCGGCGTCATCGCCTCGCACAATTCCATCACCATTACCAAGTTTAGGATTCTGAAATGCTCGCAAAAATGTTAACCAATCTCGTCACAAAACCCGGCCAAGCGCCGTTGTTCAATAACCCTCACAACCAACCATGAACAAGACAAAATTCATCGAACTGATTCGGGTGCGCTCTTCGGCGATGGAATTAGGAGCCGTCGTACCCGGGTTGCAAACGATGGTCGCCGAAATTGGCGAGTCGGAGTCACCTGCTGAGACCTTTATTCTCCAGCACGCACTGTATGACGGCGACTTAGCGGTCGTCATCGTGTGGCCAAACTCGGACACGCCAGAAACCACCCGAGAAGGTTTATTGGTCGCCGATTTCCTGGCTCGAATCGGCTCGGTTGATCACGCCGTTTGGGTACCAACCACCGCTTGTTGAAATCGTTAAAACACAACCCCACTTTAAGAAACAGAAACCACGATTAAAAACCAATATTTGCTGAAAGGAACGAGACATGGAAACCACAATGCAAAATCGAATGGCCAATTTTGGTCCCCAATCAACCACCGACGAAGTGCTACAAGGAATTGACCTGACGGGCAAGACCGTTTTGATTACTGGCGGCACTTCCGGGTTGGGCCAAGAGTCGGCCCGAGCTCTGGCAGAACATGGGGCCAACGTCATCATCACGGGGCGCAATATGGAGAAAGCCGACTCCGTGGCTGAAGCGATTGCCAACGCGACCGGCCAAACGGTTGAAACCGAGCAACTGGAATTGGGCTCGTTTGCTTCCATTCGTGCTTTCGCTGGCCGCATCCTGCAACGTGAAACCCCGATTGACCTATTGATTTTGAATGCCGGCGTCATGGCATGTCCAGCGTCAAAAACGGAAGACGGTTTGGAGCTCCAATTCGGCAGCAATCACATCGGTCATTTCCTGGCCACTTGCTCGATCGTCCCTATATTGGCCGAAGGCGGACGCATCGTTTCGCTATCGTCGGCTGGACACCATTTTTCACCGATTGTCTTTGATGACATCCAGTTTGAAAATCGTGAATATGATCGCTGGGCTTCATACGGCCAATCCAAAACGGCCAATGCATTGTTCGCCGTTGGATTGAATCGCCGTCTTAAAGCTCGAAACATCGAAGCGTTTTCAGTACACCCTGGCGTCATCATGACGGAGCTGGGCCGACATTTGACGGAAGAAGATGTCGCACGGTACGAAGCGGCTGTTGAAAGCGGTGAGCTCACGCTGAAGTCGATTCCAGCCGGTGCCGCGACCCAAGTATTGGCGGCGACCGCGCCGGAATTACAAGGTCAAGGCGGAAGCTACTTGGCGGACTGCCAGATCTGCGCAACCGATGACGAAACCGAATCTTGGAGTTTCGTTCGGTCGTACGCCATCAGCCCTGAAAACGCCGACAATCTGTGGAGTGTATCGGAAAAAATTGTCGGCGAATCGTTTCCGTTTTAACCATCCATAAATAGGCGTTCGCGCGGAACCGAGTTTTGGGGTTGGAACAGAGAAGCTCAAAGTTTTCGGTTTCGCGTGCTCGCTTTTGTATCAGCGACACACCAAAAAATACAAAAATTATCAATTGGCTTTAATTCACAGGAGTTTTTGATGTCCAAGGTTGCGTTAATAACGGGTGCTTCAAGTGGTATAGGAAAAGAGTTGGCTAGGTACCACGCCGCTCAAGGGGGAGATTTGGTGATTGTTGCCAGGCGGCAGCAAGCTCTTGATGAACTCAAGTCAGAATTAGAATCGAAGTTCAGCGTGTCGGTAACTTGTATTGCCTTGGACCTTGTTGCCGATGACGCCGCCGCGGCCTTGCATTCCCAGGTCAAAACCGCCGGAATTGAAATTGATTACTTAATCAACAACGCGGGATTTGGCGGGCATGGCTACTTTCACGAACGCGAGTGGGAACAAGACAAAGCGATGATCCAATTGAATGTTACGACGTTAACGGAATTAACGCGTCGCTTTCTTCCGGGCATGGTGGCTCGCAAAAGCGGCCGAGTTTTAAACGTCGCCTCAACAGCTGGCTTCATCCCCGGTCCACTTCAAGCGGTCTATTATGCGACCAAAGCGTTCGTCGTTTCGCTTTCGCAAGCGATTGACGAAGAGTTGCGACATTTGGGTACAAATGTGACCGTAACTGCGTTGTGCCCCGGTGCTGTCGCAACCGAGTTCGCGACCTCAGCCGACTTGACAGGTGTCAACGCGTTTAAAAATGCAAAGACCCCAGCCAGCGTGGCTAAAATCGGATACGACGCAATGATGAAAGGCAAGTTAATCGCCATCAATGAATTCAGCTTGAAATTCTTGCTTGGATGGGTCATTCCATGGCTTCCCCGGCGAACTGTGCTACGAATGTCCCGACAAACGATGGAAAAATCGAATTAACCAAGCGTTAACGGAACACTCGAACGGTTTTTCAATTGCATCGAGGCCACTAACACAGAAAATCTTGGCACGTCCGCTTACCTGGAATACAATCAGAGCAATACGCGGCTAGCCAAACTATTTAGACGAACTGTGTTTATTCGCTTTGTTACGAATCAAGTCGATGAAGAAAGCGGCATTACGCTTGGTATCTTTGCCGTTGCCTATGACCTCTACGAAGACTTAGATACTCCAGAGTTCATCCGAACAGAGTTTCGCAAAACGTTAGATTGGTTCAAAGCAAATTTGCCGGTTCCGTATCGTTTTCGACGATCGCGAAAGCCGCATCGCGAGGACAAAGGCGTATGTTGGTTTAAGTCGGAGGCCGTTGTTTGTATTCAGCGCGTTCGATATCTTGCCTATCTCGTTCGCGAATGTGGCATCGACGTTCGTGAATTGACAAGCAAACGCCACGGGTACCCAATATACGAAGACGAAATGCAATTGGTATCTGAACCCTTCGGCTCGACTCCACGTTAAAACATGTCTGAAGACCTAGCTGAACGACAATCGAACGCCGGCCATTCGCGGCAGAATGAGTCTCGACGGTTTTCCTTGCGCATCTTGTTTGCAGTCGTGACTTTGTTTGCGCTAGCGATCGCATATTACTCATTCCACTACCATCGCCTTCGCGCCAGCCACGCAGCGGTCAAAGCAATTCGATCTACCGGCGCGTCTGTGTATCTCATGGACGCACGCGGCTACGTCAAGGACAACATCGAAATTGAACGCCCATCACTGTTGTCTGTCGTTTCCGGCAATTTCGATTCCCATGTCATCAGCATCGAACTGACTAACCCTCAGCTGCCTCAAGAAAGCATCGCGAACCTGATTCCGCATTTAGAACGCCTCATACCGTCACAGGCGCTAAATGATTGCGGACAATCATTCATTTCGATTGACGCATGTGGCAACCCAAACATCACCGAAGACCTCCTTGCCAAATTTCAGACGCGATTACCCCAGTGCCGATTCGTCGAATACACTCCCGTCCCCCGTGCAACCCAAGACGCGATCCAACTGGGAATGTCTAAACAACAAGTCATTGAAACCGTTGGCGCTTTGATGTTCGACCAAAGAACCGATTGGCCTGACGAGAGGAAAGCAACGGTTCGCATGTTGGGGTCGCAAATGAACTTGAAATACACCGGCCTCAAGGGCACAGAAACTTGGACATACTTTACCGACAACGTTGGCATTGGCCTCCTGGGGATCGATTTCGATTCCAATCAAAACGTGATCGAGATCTGGTCGTCTCGAGGACTACCCGCTGATCGGCGCAGCCAGTTAACGCCGCCAGCTATGCCGATGCTGCAAGGTCTTTGAATCATCAATTGAAATTCTGCGACACACTTGAGTAAACGCACCCAAAATACGCCAAACCCTTACGAGTCGCCGCAGTACGTCGCTCCGAAATCCCAACGTTCGTCCAATCCAGGTGCCAATTGTCATGGCTGTGGCCATTCCAATTTTTACGTATGGTCGCTGTTCAATCCGCTCCTCATCCACTGGCTGATCAACCCCGGTCTGGCCGTCAACGAGTTGTTGTTAGGACAACGCATTCCAAAACAAACTTTCGTCTGCCGCCATTGTGGCGATTGGAGGACACCAGAATTTCAGTTTTACGAGTGTCCGGGATGCCAACGCAAACACTCGTCAAAAATTTGGATTGGACGCAATGCATTTGGGAATTGGCATGGCTTGGTTTGTCCGGACTGCGAAGCCAAAATACCTTGCCTGACGAACGTTTTTTCGTTGCTTATCTGGGTGGTTTTATCGCCCATTCTGCTGCCGTTGTATCTCAAGACAAACACGAATTTCCGTTCCTGGTCTGCCCGCCGCAATCGTGAATCCAGACTAAGACTGTTCCCACAAAATACTGCAGCCACGAATGAAACGTAAAACATACTCGTTGGTTTCATTGTTCGCAATAACGCTGATCGCGGCCATCATCGCTTCGATCACAACACAGGATCGCGGCCCCCAACAAGATCAACTTCGTGTTCGCGTCGGAGAAAGCTGGAAATGCTACAACGTTGATTGGGCCCACTACGGGATCTATCGAGAAGGCAAGACCTTTTTCCTGACGATGGCGTGTTCGGCGTCGAATCCAGATCTAGATCCTCGTGATTGCAAGTTAGAATTCAGCATTCCTTTTACTCAAGGTCCAAGAGCTGAGATCAAATCAGGCACAGAGTTTAATGTTGCGGAATATGACTCAGAACTTGGAAACTTGAGCTATTTCTACTTCTTAGGCTACGGCGACCTCGCCAAAGGTGTACTCAAAATTCGCGAGGTCGAACCCAATCGAATCGAGGCAACCCTGAAAGCGAATAGTGATTCGTTGCAAGTCTGGACCGACTTCTCAGACACCGGTATGACACGAAGTTTCGATTGAACCGTCGTTTCAGGTTCAACGAGAGCGATTGCGGTTCGAATAAATTCCACGCACATATCCCTTTAACCGCTCCCACCGACACAACCGGATCTGAAACCCGTCACTTTCGTACCGTTTGGACGGATTTTGTTGAATCGGCCTGGCTCACTGATTGTGATGGAGAAAAAGCCTACTCACGTCGGAGAGAACACAACCATGATACTGCGCGTCGCAATTTTAACACTTTGTTTATCACCTGCGGTTTTGTCCGCGGATATCGTCAACTACGGCAACGTCGAGTCTCCAGGGATGTTTTTCATGGACGTCACCGAATCGTCGGTTTTCGACGCTTTGCCGTTGTTTGGTTCACCTGTTGCAAATGGAAACGGGATCGAATTCAACAACCCTACGTTCGAAGCCAGTACCGGGGCAAACCAAATCGATTTTGTCGACGGACGCATGAACATGACAGTCGTTTCCAAGCACGGCGAAACGTTGACCGGAATCAACTTGTACGAAAGTGGTGCAGTGATTAACGCCGGCATCGACATGCAAACGGCAGTAAACGCCATTGCCTTTGCGATCGCCGATGGCAAAGTTTATCAAGGCACCTTTTCCGTTGTGACACAGACTCCAACCAACGACAAGTGGGACCGCGGCTTGAGCATTCGTTTCGACGAACCCGTCAGTTCGTTTTCGTTAGTCATGGACAATCAGTTGTTCGCGTTTTCAGGCGAGGATTCCAACGCCTTCATCAACAAAGATTTTGTCGGTTTATCGGTTAGTGTCGTTCCCGAACCGTCAGCGTGTTTGGGGTTAGTGGGCCTGGCCACTTTGGCATTGCGCCGCCGACGCTAACGTTCAAGGGGACGAGACTACTCCCACTCGATCGTCGCCGGAGGCTTGGAGCTGATGTCGTAACAAACTCGGTTGACGCCATTGACCTCGTTGATGATTCGTGAAGACATCGTCGCCAATACTTCGTAGGGCAAACGCGACCAGTCGGCCGTCATAAAGTCATCCGTTTCAACACAGCGGATGACGACGGCACTTTCATAGGTTCGAGCGTCACCCATCACGCCAACGCTTTGAATCGGCAACAATACCGCAAACAACTGAGACGTATCTCGGTACAAACCCGCTTTACGTATTTCATCAATCACCACGGCATCGGCGGCGCGCAAAACATCCAGTCGCTCTTTGGTGATCTGCCCTAAACAGCGAACGGCCAGCCCGGGGCCAGGAAATGGATGACGCCAAACGATCGATTCAGGCAAACCGAGTTCAAGTCCCAATTTACGGACTTCATCTTTGAACAAATCACGGAGCGGTTCGATCAATTCAAATCCGAGTTCATCCGGCAGACCGCCAACGTTGTGATGCAATTTGATTGTCGCCGCCGGCCCGTCAATCGCCGCACCACTTTCGATCACATCGGGATAAAGCGTCCCTTGCGCCAGGAAACAGGCGTCTTCGATTCCGTCGGCCGCTTGTTTGAAACATTCGATAAACTCGCGGCCGATGATTTTCCGTTTTTCTTGTGGGTCGACCACGTCTCGCAACGCGCTCAAAAATCGTTCTTCACCATCGACAACTCGCAAGTCAGTTTGGAAGTGTTGGCTAAACTCGTGGACAACACTCTCTTTTTCGCTCCCTCGCAAAAGCCCATTGTCGACCAGAATACAAGTCAATTGGTCACCGATCGCGCGGTACAACAAAGCAGCCACCACACTAGAATCGACGCCGCCGGAAAGACCGCAAATCACCCGCGCATCCCCGACTTGTTCTTGAATCCGGTCAATCGCGAGACTGGCGAAATCGGTCAAATTCCAATTGTTTTCACATTGGCAAACGTTGTAAATGAAGTTTCTCAACAACGTACTACCATGCTCCGTATGGGTCACTTCAGGATGAAACTGAATACCGTAAAAAGGATGTACCTTGTGTTTAACAGCTGCGACCGGACAACTCTCCGTTTTCGCCAGCGGAACAAACTCTTCGGAAACCGACTGGACTTGGTCACCATGGCTCATCCACACATCCGCCTCGGGTGGGAAATTCTCGAAAAAAGGATCGTCCGTTTCCGCAAAACAACGACGCCGACCAAATTCACTGATGGATGAACCATCGACGTTGCCACCCAATTCATCGCAAATCAATTGCATCCCATAGCAAATCCCAAGCACCGGTATGCCCAGCTCAAAAATTTTGGGATCGCATTTGGGAGCATTGGCGTCGTAAACACTGTTGGGACCACCCGACAAAATCAGCCCGTTCGCATGATGTTTCTTGACGTTTTCCGCGCTAATGTCGTGACGCACCAGTTCGCAATAAACATTGTGCTCCCGCACACGGCGGGCAATCAACTGCGTGTACTGACCACCAAAATCCAAAACTAGAATTCGTTCTCCGATTGCATCCCGCAACGTGTTCGATGATGAAGTTTCCACTGCCGTCATTGTTTAATCCATTCTGGGCTTCAGACTGGTTTCCCAATCCTTGAAGCGATCAATCGAATCGCGAATTATAGAGCACAGTTCGGCACGATTCCAGTTACCCCGAGTTGTCAAAACTGACGTCACGCGATACCGTGAAATCTGAAACCGAAATTCGAATAAGGCGGCTCCCGGCATGAAAATTTTGATTACCAATGATGATGGAGTCCACTCATCGGGCATCCTTGAATTTGCCTATCGACTCCAAAAAAACCACCAAGTGTTTATGGTCGCACCACGAACAGAGCAAAGTGGCATTAGTCAAGCGATCACGTTTCTGCGCCCCCTGTTTCCGATCGAATTGGGGGCAGCTGGCGAATCGGACAGTCACATTCCGGGGTTTTCGGTAGATGGAACCCCAACAGATTGCGTGAAATTGGGGCTGTTTGAACTGTGCCCGTTTAAGCCGGATCTCGTGCTAAGTGGCATTAATGGCGGTTTAAACGCAGGTAGCAATGTGTGCTATTCCGGAACCGTCGCGGGCGCGATGGCCGGTGCCTTGTTCGGCTTTCCTTCGATGGCCATTAGTTTGGAATATTCCGACAAGATGGATTATGAATCCGCGGCAGACGTCGCAGTGCCCATTTTGGAGAAGCTAATGGTTGATTCCTGGCCAGAAAAAACGGCACTAAATATCAATCTGCCCACGGTTTCGTTGAATGCAAATGCTCCGGTCAAAATCGTACCCGTCGAAACCAATCCGCTAGGATACAGCTTCGAAAAAGGAATTGACCCCAAGGGGCGTCATTATTTTTGGTCTAACAACAAGCCAGACCCTGAGCCTTCCGGATTTGAAACGGATTGTTCCGAGCTAAAAAATGGCTGCGTCACCGTTTCACCCATCACTTTTAACGTGAACGCCTCAAATTCGATCGGGCGATTTAAAGAAGCAGTTTCTCATTCGACCACGGCATAACCATGACGGTTTCAGAAATCAGAATTGGCATTTTGACGGTATCCGACCGAGCGAGTCGTGGTGAGTACGAAGATCGTGGCGGGCCTGCGATTGGCGCCTATTTAGATCGCATTTTGTCTTCACCCTGGAAGGCGGTTTCAAAGGTCATTCCTGACGAGTTGCCGGCGATCGAAGCGACATTAGGCCAAATGGCCGATGTAGATAACTGTTGTCTAATTGTGACCACCGGGGGTACCGGGCCGGCGATTCGAGACGTAACACCCGAAGCCACAGAGCGAGTTTGCCACAAAATGATGCCCGGTTTCGGGGAAGCGATGCGTGCCGTTTCTTTGACCAAGGTGCCAACAGCAATATTATCAAGGCAAACGGCGGGGATTCGGGGAAATAGCTTAATTCTCAATTTGCCGGGCAACCCAAAAGCAATTGCCGAATGTTTGGACGCCGTGTTTCCAGCCATACCCTATTGTGTCGATTTGATTGACGGACCGTTTATCGAAACCAATCCCGATGAATTAATTGCGTTTCGCCCCAAGAATAAGTAGGCTCGGTTCCAAAGACACCTGCAAATTCGCTTTCTGCCGAGATTGTCGGAGTGCCGATAAAACTGTTTGGTGGGTTTGGGTAAATGATTGGCGAAGAACGGCAGTTTTTTGGAAAGTTAATCTGATTTTCAACGACCACGTTGGCAGATTGATAACTTATCGAAGTTTGTTCTTTTCTCGAGCGCATGAAGAAAATTGCGCTAAGTCAGATTGTGTTTTTCGGGCATGTCAATAAGATCTAGGCTTCGTCTCGGAACCGCACCACGATCAGCGCACTTTCCAAAAAGTGTGCATTTTTTCGAGAATAGTCTGTGAAAATTTTCACGATGTCAGTAGAATGCCGGCTCATTTTGACGAAGCATATATATAGAACCGGAATTCATTTAATTCAAACGACCTTGAATACGTATGCCATTTCAAATCAATAAAGGCTTGGACTTGCCGATTGCTGGCCAACCGATCCAAGCGATCGAGACGGGGCCGAAGATTCAACAAGTTGGACTTGTCGGTGATGACTACGTCGGCATGAAACCGACGCTGTTGGTCCAAGAAGGTGACACGGTGAAGGCCGGTCAACCGATCTTTACCGACAAAAAAACGGAGGGCGTGATCTATACGTCGCCGGCAAGCGGCAAAGTCTCATCGATCAATCGTGGTGAAAAGCGAAAGTTTCTTTCGATCGTAATTGACGTGGAAGGTGACGAGAAAGAATCATTCGCCAGTCATGACTCAATAGACGCGATTGATCGTGAAACCGCTCAAGACCAATTGGTCAAATCCGGTCTGTGGACCGCGTTTCGCACCCGGCCGTTTTCGAAGGTTCCGGATTTGAATTCCGAGCCCAGCTCCATTTTCGTCACGGCGATGGACACCCATCCTTTGGCTGCGGAACCGGAATTGATCGTCAGCAACCACACTGAAGATTTCGTTGCCGGCTTGAGTGTGATTTCAAAATTTACGCAGGGCAAGACATTCGTTTGTACACGCAATGATTCTCGGATGCCTGGCGATAAAGTACCCAACGTCATCACCGAAGAATTTCACGGCCCGCATCCGGCCGGCTTGCCTGGGACACACATCCATTTCTTGGATCCGGTTGGACCGGACAAAACGGTCTGGCAGATCAATTATCAAGACGTAATTTCAATTGGACATTTGTTCACTCAAGGTGAATTGATGACCGAGCGAGTGGTTTCCATCGCCGGTCCGAGAGTTAAAAAACCTGGTCTGTACACCACACTTTTGGGCGCCAGCATTAACGACATGACCACCGGTTTGATCGATCAGCCGAAGGATTCGCGATTGATTTCCGGTTCGGTTCTTGGTGGTCGCACTTCTGAGATGCCCGTCAATTTCCTCGGGCGATACCATCTGCAGGTGACGGCGTTAGAAGAAGGTAACAAACGCGAATTTCTGGGTTGGCAAGGCCCCGGTTTCAACAAGTTTTCTATTACACGAATTTATGCCGGTGCGGTTGCTGCGGGCAAACGATTTCAAATGAACACCAATATCAACGGAAGTAAGCGTTGTATGGTGCCCGTCGAAACTTATGAACGAGTCGTTCCCCTAGATGTACTGCCGACTCAATTATTGCGAGCCTTGATCGTGAACGACACCGATCAAGCACAAGCTTTAGGTTGTTTGGAGTTGGCTGAAGAGGATTTGGCGTTGTGCACTTACGTGTGCCCTGGCAAATACGATTTCGGCACAATTTTGCGAGACAATTTGACATTGATCGAGAAAGAGGGTTAGTCGTCCATGTTGCGAGATTTATTGGATAAGCTTGAGCCTCTGTTCCACCCCGGTGGTAAGCTCGAAAAACTTTACCCATTGTACGAAGCGAACGATACGTTTTTGTATACCCCTGGTGATGTGGCCAAAGGCTCCACTCACGTGCGGGATGCGATTGATACCAAGCGTATGATGACGATGGTGATTGTCGCGTTGCTACCTTGTATTTTTATGGCGTTCTACAACACCGGTTACCAAGCTCAAAAGGTGATTGCATCGGGGTCGGCGTCGGTGGCCGAAAGCGAGTCGATCGTCGATGCGATCTGGAGCGGCAATTGGCGTTACGACGTATTGATGTTTTGCCAAGTTTTCGACAAAGATTATGGCGTTGAAGATCCCGGCGCGTTTCTAAGCATGGGCTCAATACTGGGCTGTCTGTTGCACGGCGCTCTGTTCTTTTTGCCGGTTTACTTGGTCACGATGATTGTCGGTGGCCATTGCGAATTGATTTTTAGCGTGATTCGCAAACACGAAATTAACGAAGGATTTTTGGTCACGGGCATGTTGTTCCCGTTGACGTTACCCCCAACGATTCCGTTGTGGCAAGTCGCCATTGGCATCGCCTTTGGCGTGGTCATCGGTAAAGAAATTTTCGGCGGCACCGGTCGTAATTTCCTGAATCCCGCCTTGACCGCGCGAGCGTTTTTATATTTTGCCTATCCAAAACAAATCAGTGGTAACGGCGTGTGGACCGCCGTCGACGGTTATACCGGAGCCACGGCACTGGGGAAAATTGCGGAAACCGCACCGGGCGCCAAGACTTCAGAGATTATCGCTGGCTTAGAAGCGCCATTGGCGGAAACGACGTGGTGGGATTGCTTTATCGGAAACGTACACGGTTCGATGGGCGAAACGTCGGCGCTGTGTTGTTTGCTGGGCGCCGCGTTCCTAATTTTCACGCGAATCGGATCATGGCGGATCATGGCCGGTTTGGTGATCGGAATGACGACGTTTTCGACTTTGTTTTACTTCCTGTTTGAACAACCGGTGATGCAGATTTTGCCACACTGGCATTTGGTGATTGGCGGATTTGCATTCGGTACCGTGTTTATGGCGACTGACCCGGTTTCAGCGTCAATGACGCAACAAGGCAAATGGGTTTACGGTTTCTTAATTGGGTTTATCACCGTCATCGTGCGTTCGGTAAATCCCGCGTTTCCAGAGGGTATTATGTTGGCCATTTTGTTCGGCAACGTGTTTGCTCCGCTGATTGATTACTTTGTCGTTCAATCCAACATCAAGCGAAGGGTGGCTCGATATGCAGCGAGATAGTATTGCCAACACGTTTATCATTGCCGTCGGCGTTTGCTTGGTTTGCTCGTTTTTAGTATCCAGTGCGGCGGTTGGCTTGAAACCGCTGCAAGATCGCAATGTCGATGAGGATCGTAAAAAGAACATCCTGCAAGCCGCTGGCTTCAGCCAGGAAGACATCGACGAGGCCGGTGGCGTGTTTGATTTGTTCAAACTCAAAGTCGAGCCGATCATCGTAAAATTGGAAACCGGAATCCAAGAAGGTATCCAAGACATCGTCGACTCGAACGACAAAGACAAAATCAAAACGGTCGAAGACGCGATCAATTTGTACGACCAAATCGAAGCCGCCAAAAAGAAGCTTCCGGGCCTATATACCAGCTTCGAAAACAAAAAAGACGATCTCGCCGGTATCAGCAACAAAGAAATTTGGTCTCACGTTTACTTGATCAAAGGTGAAGCCGATGCGGTTGAAAAATATGTTTTCCCGATCCGCGGCAAAGGTCTCTGGTCGATCCTTAAAGGCTTTATCGCAGTTGAGAACGACTTTCAAACCATCGCTGGATTGACCTACTACGAGCACGGCGAAACACCCGGGCTGGGCGGAGAGGTTGATAACAAGAACTGGAAATCAAAATGGGTCGGCAAACTGCTCTTCGACGATAGCGGCGACGTCGGCATCGAAGTCATCAAAGGGATCGCTGAACCCGAGGACAAGTACGCCATCGACGGATTGTCGGGCGCGACTATTACCTCCCGCGGCGTCACCAACATGCTTCAATTTTGGCTCGGACCACAAGGTTTCGGGCCCTACATTCAAAATCAGAAAAACGGATCCATGGTATCCGCTAAGTTGAACAGCGGAGAACAACAATGAGCAAAACAACGAGTGCGAAGGATCTGATTCTCAATCCGATCTTCAAGAACAATCCAATTGCCTTGCTGGTTCTGGGAATTTGCTCAGCATTGGCGGTCACGACGCGATTGGATAAATCCATCACGATGTCGATCGCGGTCATTTTCGTGACGGCGTTTTCCAGTGCTGGTGTTGCCATGATTCGCGAACGAATCCCCAGCAGCATTCGCATCATCGTGCAAATGACCATCATCGCTTCGTTGGTGATTCTGGTCGACCAGTTTCTGAAAGCCTTCAACTATGCCTTGAGCAAAGAATTGGCGGTTTTCGTTGGACTGATTATTACCAACTGTATCGTGATGGGACGTGCCGAAGGTTTTGCGATGTCCAATTCAGTTCGCGATAGCTTTCTCGACGGACTCGGCAACGGACTGGGGTACAGCTTGATCCTGATCGTGGTTGGATTTTTCCGCGAGCTATTTGGCAGCGGAACGCTGTTGAATTTTGTGATATTACCAAAAGTCAGCGAAGGCGGTTGGTACGAACCGAACGGCCTGATGCTGTTGTCGCCAAGTGCGTTTTTTATCATTGGAATCTTCATTTGGGTTCTGCGAACTTTTTATCCAGAACAAATGGAGGAGGCGTAAACGATGGACTTAGTATTGGAACAATTCCGTTACTTTTTGAACGAGGCCTTTGTCGAGAACTTAGCGTTGACCTATTTTTTAGGAATGTGCACGTTCTTGGCCGTATCCAAAAACGTTAAAATGGCGCTTGGATTGGGGGTAGCCGTTATTGTGGTTCAAGCCATTACGGTTCCGGTAAATAACCTGATCTATCGCTGGCTGCTGATCCCACTAGAACTCGAGTTTCTCGGGTTGATTTGTTACATCGGTGTGATTGCGGCGATGGTTCAGATCCTTGAAATGGTGCTCGATAAGTTTTTCCCGGCACTTTACAACCAATTGGGCATCTTCCTGCCGTTGATCACGGTGAATTGTGCAATCCTTGGCGGAACGCTGTTCATGGTGACTGATGACTTGTACTTCCTGGAAAGTGTTCGGTTTGGTATCGCCTCCGGCTTTGGCTGGGCGGTCGCGATTGCGGCTTTGGCCGGTATCCGCGAAAAATTGAAATACAGCGATATTCCCCATGGCCTACGAGGCTTGGGCATGACCTTTGTCATTGTTGGTTTGATGGCGCTTGGCTTTTTGGCCTTTAGCGGTATCCAGCCGTAGTTCGATACATTCAAGTAAATTTTATTGAGATATTGCTATGCAATTAATCTTGTTGGGCGTTGCCGTTTTTGTCGGAACCGTAGTGGCTTTGGTGAGCATCATTTTGGTCGCTCGCAATTTCTTAGTGGCCAGTGGTGACGTCACCATTTTGGTGAATGATCAAAAGGAAGTTTCCGTACCCGCTGGCGGTAAACTAATGGGCGCTTTGGCCGATGCCGGAATTTTTGTGTCGTCAGCCTGCGGTGGCGGTGGCACATGTGCCCAGTGCTTGGTCAAGGTTCAAGAAGGCGGCGGCGAAATTCTTGAGACCGAAAAAAGTCATATCAATAAAAAAATGCAACGCGACGGCTGCCGCTTGTCTTGCCAAGTCGCCGTCAAACAGGACATGAAAGTCGAAGTTCCCGAAGAAGCTTTTGAAACCAAGAAGTGGGAATGCACCGTCCGTTCGAATCACAATGTCGCGACGTTTATCAAAGAATTGGTTCTGGAATTGCCCGAAGGCGAAGACGTTAATTTTAAGGCGGGTGGTTACATCCAAATTGAATGCCCTCCCCACGTCGTCGAGTACAAAGATTTTGATATCGAAGATGAATATCACGACGATTGGAATAAGTACGATGTTTGGCGGTACAAGTCCGTTGTGGACGATACCGTGATTCGCGCCTATTCGATGGCAAACTATCCCGGTGAAAAAGGCATCATCATGCTGAATGTTCGTGTGGCCTCGCCTCCACCGCGACAACCGGATGTTCCGCCCGGGAAAATGTCATCTTACATTTTTAATTTGAAGCCTGGCGACAAAGTGACCATCTCTGGACCTTACGGTGAATTCTTTATCAAGGAAACTGAGTCCGAAATGATCTATGTCGGTGGTGGTGCTGGAATGGCGCCGTTGCGAAGTCATATTTTTGAACTGTTCAAGAATCTCAAAACTGGCCGCAAGGTGTCGTACTGGTACGGCGGTCGTAGCTTGCGTGAATTGTTCTACATCGACCACTTCCGGGCCATCGAGAAAGAATTCCCAAATTTCAAATTCGAAATCGCACTCTCCGAACCGATGCCTGAAGACAATTGGACCGGACATGTCGGATTCATCCACCAGGTTTTGATCGACAACTATCTTAAAAATCATCCGTCTCCAGAAGACGTTGAGTATTACTTCTGTGGTCCTCCAATGATGAATCAAGCGGTAATGAAGATGTTGGACGACTTCGGCGTCGAACCCGAAAACATCTCATTTGACGATTTCGGTGGTTAATTCGGACCGACATAGGGTTGCGCCCAAGCTCAATATATCCGTTTTCCAAGAGATAGGCGCTGGGAAGCAAAATAGTTCGAATCGCGTGCTGTTGATCTTTGACTGCAGTTTTGCGGTTGGACTTGAGAGTTTCACCGGAGATAATTGGGGAGGCTTCGTGGTCCGGATGAACGCGTCTGATTTTCGCACATACCATTGTTAGTCCATCTGATCGGACCAAGCGGCGAAGATTTGCACTTTGATCGCTGAAACACCGACCTGCTATAGTTCGTTTGAGACCACGATAATAAAAAACAACCCTTGATTTGGAATACGATGAATACAAAACACTGTGCTATGGCTTTGACGTTGCTGATATTTATTCCTTTTTCTGTATTTGCGCACGACGCATTTAAAGAACCACTGGAGAAACGGTACAACTTGAAAACCGTTTCCTGTAAGACTTGCCACCCCAATAACAAAGACCGTTCGATCCACAACGAGTTCGGCAAACTGCTGGAGACGGAATTGAAGGGCAAGGACATTACCAAGAAATTCAAAGCCGCTGAAGCCAAGGGCGAAGAGGCCGTCAAAGCCTATGAGAAAGAAATGGTCCAACACTTTGTCGAAGCCATGAAGGTGGTTGAGAAAAAGTCGATGACGTTCGAAGACTTGATCAAGTTTGGTTTGTTGAACGGCGTCCGCACGAATCCTCCGGAAAGCAAATAGTGATTCGATCATTTCTGCTCGTGTCGTTTCTGGCCTCGTTCCTATCGATTGGAACCGAAGCCGCGGCACAAACAAAATTCTCAGGTACGACGATGGGGCCCATCGAGTACAACGTCGTGGTTTACGATGAACTCGAAGACGCGGCCGCCGTAAGAGCTGGCATTCAGACGCGATTGGACGAAGTCAACCAATTGATGTCGACATACATCGAATCTTCGGATGTATCTCGAGTCAATCAAGCCCAGCAAGATGTCTGGGTACCGGTCAGTGTTCTAACGCTGCAAGTGGTCGACCGTGCGATTCAAATTTCTGAACAAACCAGTGGAGCCTTTGATGTGACGGTCGGCCCGGCGGTTAGTTTTTGGAAGTTCGGAGCTGAGTCCAAGCAACCGGCTGCGTCCGTCGAAGAATTGCGTCGTTTCGTAGGGTATCGCAACCTGAAAACTCGCACCGCGCCTCCAGCGATTCAAAAATCGGATCGCCGGACGCAAATCGACTTGTCGGCCATTGCTAAAGGTTTTGCGGTCGACCGCGTCGCCCAATGGCTGCGAGAACAAACATTGACCAACTTTATGGTTGAAGTCGGAGGCGAAGTATTTGCATCGGGTAAAACCCCCAAAGGTCATTGGCGGATTGGCATTGAGAATCCCCAAGAGTTCCAACGATCCGTCGCTTCAGTCGCGTTGTTGACAAATGTTGCAATGGCAACCAGTGGTGACTATCGAAACTTCCGTATTGAAAACGGTATACGAATTTCGCATACCATTGATCCAGTGACTTGCCAGCCAGTGGCAAACGAGACCGCTTCGGTATCTATCGTTGCGAAAGATTGTTTAACCGCGGATGCGGTCGCAACGGCCGTCATGGCGATGGGCGCGGAACGCGGCATTCAATATTGTCGTTCACACGGGATCGAGTACGCGATTATGCAACGACGCGAATCCGGCTTTGAGTTGATCAAGAGTGACCGATTCCCAATCGATTTAGAATCTACGGAAACATCACATGCTTCGATCTGGCCAGCATTTGTCGGCGCGGTGATCGTTTTTTCGCTGGCAATCGCTGGGATGGCTGTTGGGGCCGTGTTCAACAATAAGCCGATAACGGGTTCGTGTGGTGGCATTGCCGCGACCCAAAACGAAGACGGTTCGTCAAGTTGTTCGATGTGCCACAAACCGGTCACCGACTGTCCCGAACGATCCGCCGTTTAAGTCGCGATTCCACATCCGAAATCGGCGGTGCAACGACGGAAATGTTTACTTGTAGAAATAGCGGCTGCTTATCGCACACGAGCTATTGTCTCTGCTGTTTACTCCGTTTCGCTTCCCAAATCGGTGCCATGGCCTCGCTGGCGTGGCCATGCCTAGTGAAGTTAGGCGTAAAGAACGACACCAACATCGCTAGTTGGTTCGAGCGCGCTAGTGTCTCTGCTGTTTACTCCGTTTCGCTTCCCAAATCGGTGCCATGGCTTCGCTGGCGTGGCCATGCCTAGTGAAGTTAGGCGTGAAGAACGACACCAACATCGCTAGTTGGTTCGAGCGCGCTAGTGTCTCTGCTGTTTACTCCGTTTCACTTCCCAAATCGGTGCCATGGCCTCGCTGGCGTGGCCATGCCTAGTGAAGTTAGGCGTGAAGAACGACACCAACATCGCTAATTGGTTCGAGCGCGCTGCTGTTTACTCCGTTTCGCTTCCCAAATCGGTGCCATGACCTCGCTGGCGTGGCCATGCACTCGTAACCTGAGTTCACCACGAACGCGACGGAATACGGCATGCTATCGGTCGTACATGAATTCGCTAGACAGGATTTTCGGGTATCCGAAAATTCAGCTAAAACAGATATGAATAGGCTCAAGATCCCTATCGAGCCCCGCCAAAATCGCCAGTATACCACCAGAGACCTGTTATACTAGCGATTAAATCGATAGTAATAAATTAGCGCGATTTAGCCACCGCAACTGCAATCGCACGAAAACCTCGAAAAATCAAAGGTAAACGACGACGACCGAGCACTGAATTTAGCAATCAAGCCACGGCGGGTGGCTGGATACTAGCGATTTAATCGATAGTATACCGGCAAATCCCCGTTATACTGGCGATTTAATCGCTAGTAACAAGTTCGTCGTTTTGAGCCGTTGAAACCACCAGCGCGCAAAAAACCAACAAAAACAAGGTTCATCCTTCTTAATTTCGTGACCAAGACGCAACACCGACGGCAGCAGGTGCCTGGATACTCGCGATTTAATCGATAGTATACCGGCAAAGACTTGTTATACTGGCGATTAAATAGATAGTAATACGGGCCGCGGTTTTAGCTTGCGACCAAAGACAGGTGCTCAGTGTCACCCAAAAGGACGGAGTACGCCGAGGAAAAGTGGCAAAACGCCCGCAGAACTCAAACCAATCCACGGCAGCCACCCAAAACCACGCCCCTGTTACTAGCGATTAAACAGATAGTATACAATAGTTATGTTCCCCAATGAAATTGCCACGAATAAGCATTAGGGTAGGTCTCATCGTAATCGCGATAATTGCAACACTATTATCGTGTTATGTGGCGAACCAAACGGCACTACGGCATGAGCAACAGGTAATCGCTGAACTCGAATCCCACTTTTCACCTGGCGTAGGCTACGTCCTTACGTTGGACAGTGACTCTGGTTTCGTTTGTGGAACCGGCGTGTCTGCATATGCGCACAAAGAACCGACTTGGATCGTAAACCGACTCGGTGCGTGTTTTGATCCAAGTGTCTTCGAAAGAATCACCGAAATCTCCGTGGCAATGAACGGATATAGCAATGAATCGCTCAAAGTAATTGCAAAGTTGCCTCATCTAGAAAAATTGTCCTTTAATTCGGATTATTTCGAGACTTCCGACCTGAGCCACTTCAAGACAATTCGCCCCGACGTACTTCTGGACATATATCACGAACCGCCAAACAATGATTCATATGATCCATTCAAATCCGGTGCTGATCCTTTTGAATAAACCGGTGGTTTTGACAAACTAATCGACAAAAGCGACACTGAAATCAAGACCGATGGGAACATAACAAATTGATGCACCACAGTTGCGATTGGTGCGCGTTTTAGATATGGATGATCGCTAATCGCAACGTGGTGATCATCGGCGTTATCTGGCTTCTGGCAGATCCGGGATGGATGGCTGAAAAGAGATGACCTAGGAGTTGGAACGATCATTGGCGGTTGATTCAAGCGCCCTCGTTCGATCCAGATCGCTACGCGAACTGTCACTCACTAATCGGTGTATTCTCTCTTGTCGCTTCGTCGATCATCCATCGCAGCTTTCGAGCTTCCCATCCTTTACTCCGGGACAATGTGCTGCGAACGATTCTCGACTACGCTATCTAAAATGTTGAAGCCGAGATACTGCCATCCTGCCCATGCCGATGACCTACGGTTTGGAAACGGCGAAAAATGTTGATTCAAGCGACAACGAACAAATCATCGCAAGCAAATGGACCGACTTCCCGCAATGAGACGACCACGAAATCTTCGGTCGATGTTCGGAACATACTCAAAAACGCTTGATTCATAGATCGTGAAAATGAATAATGGCGTCAACATCTTGCAACTCTTAACCGACACGCCAGATAACAAAAAATTGAACCGCAGTTTGGCTGCTGTGTGCAATCAGAAGTAACGCCGCAATAGCCAAACGCGGTTAATTTGGGCGTTATGGCTGGCCCACCGATGGAAAGCGCTCTGGTGATGAGACACCAGTACGCGGTAGGCGATAGAGGATGGAACCCTTTTTCGCCTTCAACTTCCGGTCGCGGCATCTTGTTCGAGCGGAAGCGTCCAAGCGTTGGAGCCAAAATAGCTTGTGGGTGGTTCTTCAATTCCGTCAAACGTGTTCCGCTCGACCAGCATGCCCCTTCCCTCCAAGCGAATGGCCCGCCGTGTTCCTCGCCAAGAACGCGTTTACTGTTTGATGCGAAAGGACTGCGCGTCTTGTTGTGGCGTTGTTTTTCGGCAATTTGGCTTTCTCTTGAATGACACCGTGAGGGCCCCTAAACTTAAATGTGTTGGTTTTGGCCAGGAACACGGCTGGTATGCCCACAAGTGCAGCGAACGGTGACCGTATAGCTCATCACCCCGGGTGAGAGAACGGAGTTTCTCGGAGAAGTATTCCGAACTCCTCTCGTGTTGAAAGGCCAGACCATAACAATGCAATGCACCCGAGTCGCGAAGTCGGGCGTGTTGAGAATTGAGAATCTCTCGTCGCGACCGGGTGATTGCTGCCGTTATGCAGATTGTTCATTTGACCTACGAAAGATAGCAAGATGCGAGAAACTTCAAGATTGAATCGTCGCGACTTCCATGCTCTCGGAGGTGTCGCGATTGCCTCATTGGTTTCAAGTCCCTTCTTTGCTCACGGCGACGAATCAATTCCATATGGACAGCACGACGCGATTGGCCTTGCCGAGTTGGTCAAGACTGGTGAAGTTGAACCGACTGAACTTCTTGACGAAGCGATATCGAGAACAGAAGCTCTAAACGGACAACTGAATGCTGTTGTCATCAAGATGTATGAGGAGGCTCGCGCCTCGATTAAGAAAGGACTCCCAAACGGCCCTTTTCGTGGTGTGCCCTTCCTCTTGAAAGACATCAGCGCTAAGTACGCTGGTGTTCGCTATACTGCAGGATCACGATTGCTCGCAGATTTTGTCGCTCCGGAAGACAGCGAGCTAGTCCGACGGTACAAACTCGCGGGACTGGTCATCTTCGGTCGAACAAACACACCGGAGTTCGGTTTAAACTACTCGACAGAACCCGAGTTGTTCGGCGCGACAAAGAATCCTTGGAATCCCGCGCATTCGCCAGGAGGTTCAAGTGGTGGTTCCGCTGCTGCAGTTGCCTCACGCGTCATTCCTATTGCCCAAGGGGGCGATGGCGGTGGCTCCATTCGCGTCCCCGCATCGTGCTGCGGCGTCTTCGGAATGAAGCCATCCCGCGGTCGGATGCCATTGGGTCCTGGCTCTGGAGAGGCATGGGAGGGACTGGTGACTCTGCACACACTCAGCCTGTCTGTGCGTGATAATGCCGCGATGTTGGACGTTACAGCCGGTCCCGATGTCGGAGCACCATATGGCATTGCCGCTCCACCGGCCACTTTTCTATCCGCCGTACACCGTCCGCCTGAGAAACCCCTTCGAATTGCCTGGACGACAGATCCAGCGACCGACAGAGTTCACGCCGACTGCCAGATAGCCGTGCGAGATGCAGCGAATCTTTGCGAGGATCTGGGACATAATGTCAAACAAATGAGTCCGGAGATTGACTACGAAGAGGCGACGGAAGCTTTTCTCATGGTTGTCCGCGTGCATACCGCTGCGATGTTAGATGGCCTAAGCGAGCAATTAGGAGACAAGGTAACGACCGCCAAAGTTGAGCGAGCGACTTGGAGCGCAGCGGAAATCGGATGGAAGACGCCTGCCGCAGCTTTTGCCAGAGCCAAGGCAAAGATCAATCGTGCGACGCGTGCGATGGGAAGGTTCTTTGAAGATTTCGATGTTCTATTGACGCCGACCGTTGCAGCGCCGCCGCCACGCCTCGGACAGTTAAACACGATGGATCTGCCTTACGAGGAATTCAACAAAAGGTGCCTTGAGTTCAGTCCTTTTACTTGGATCCATAACCTCTGCGGGACACCGGCTATGTCCGTACCGCTCCATTGGAATCAAAACAATCTTCCAATCGGTGTTCAATTTGCATCCCGTTTGGGCGCTGAATCGACTTTGTTTAGTTTGGCCGGTCAACTCGAGCGAGCGAAGCCATGGCGCGATAAACTTCCAGTGATCTCGCACAAGTAACATTGCAGAACCATGCCGTGCACCGGAGCATGGCGTGTGGCGATTGCAAATGGAAACCACCTTGGCCGTGCCCGGTGATCGCAGACGTTATCCAAATTGATCAGTTTTTCTCTTCCATGCAATTTCGAATTAGCCATTTGTTTACGGCGATTGCAGTTTCCGCGGCTTCGATTTGGTTGTTCACAAACTACCCGTGGCCAACGATTATCGCTTTTGCTTCTTTGCTAGTTGCTTTTGCTGTAACACTGCGTGCGTCATTTCGACCAAGATTCAAGGAATTCCTCGGCCGTCGCCGTGGCTTTGCAAGTTGCGTCGCGATAATAGGGTTGACAGTCTTCTCGCTTTACTTTCTTAGTAGCGGCCCGGTCATACTGCTCATGAGGACCTACATGAAGCCAAATCCAAGCGATCCGATCCAAAATTTAATTTTTGCAATTTACACTCCACTATTTACCAAAACTGACAATCCGCTATGGCCTGTCGTAAATTGGTACGTGTTGAAATGGATTGGCGAAGCAACTTGACTGTCTTGAGCTACCGCTAACGAATCTCAAATCGGCTATGACTGTTGAACCGAAGCGTATGGGCCTCTAAACTTGGGTAATCGCGGGATTCGGCTTCGCCTCATTGTAATCCCGCTCCAGTGTCTCGGTGATTTAACGCCCTCCGTGACGCTCGGTTAGTGCCGGCGTTATGCCGACAGACTCGTGAGACTTCGGAATGAATTTGACGAATTTGCAGTTGATCAGGCTGATGGCCGTCATCGTTTTTTTCGGCATGGTGAACGTGCTCCTTGCTGACACTGCCGCGAATGACACACTAAAGATTGTCAATTGGAACGTCCTGTACGGATTTAATCATCGCAAATCCGTTGAAGAAGCAAGTCGTTGGCTCGATACACAAGAGCCTGATGTCATCGCGTTTCAGGAATTGAACGGTGTTTCGGAGAAGAGACTCGCTGAGTACGCCAGTAATTGGGGTCACCCATATGCCGTCACTCACAAGAAAGGCGGTTTTCCGGTTGGCCTTACTTCAAACAAGCCAATGGAGGTTATCGAACGCGCATCCAAGGGATTTCACCATGGATTCCTGCACTGCAAGACGTATGGGATTCATTTCTTCGTGGTCCACTTTTGGCCAGGCAAACCCAAAGAAGTAGACCAGATTCTCAATAGAGTTGCACCACTTCTGAAACAAGGGGAGAAAGTGGTCATATTGGGCGACTTTAATGGTTGTTCGCGCAAGGACGAAGCATTCCTCGCTGCTAAGGCTAAGCTGAGGAAAAAAGACTATACGTTCGTTGACAATGTTGAGTCAAAAGGGTTTGTTGATATCGTCTATAAACACGATCCGAAGGCTAAAGTTTCATGCCCCTCACCTATCACCATCCCCAGATGGTCTAAGGACATGACCGAGCTAAAGCTGAAGCGTTATCGAATCGACTTCGTATTTGCAGACAGGATACTTGCAGAGGGTTCGCGATCCGGGACGATATTGCTTGCGAAAGAAATAGAAACTATTTCAGACCATTACCCGGTCGTTGTTGAGTTGGATATCTCAAGGCATAACAAAGCCGTGAACCGGAGCACTCATTCACGCGGCAACTGAAATCAAAGCCTTCCGTTCGTGCCCGGTTACGGCAGGCGTTATCCGAGTGAACAAATATGCGCCAAATCTTTCTGGCAATTTGCCTACCCATCGTCGCGTTAACGCCGGTTGCGTCTCGGGGCGAAGACAATGTGCCAGAACGATGGGACCGCGCCGTTTGCTTGCATTCACCCGGAGCCAATCCTGAGTCTGACAATTTTGCATCTGGCTTTGTCGTTGACCATTCTGGCTCGCTCTTCCTTGTGACCGCCGCTCACGCCGCACAGCAAAGTCAGCGAACATCTCGTCTACGATTTCGCTGCCTTGATGGCACATCACAATGGGCTTCACTCGCGATTCTGTTTCCCAGTAATGGCAATCCTTGGGTGCGGAACCAATCGTCCGATATTGCAATTGCATTAATTGCTGACTCTGGTGCTGCCAAGCCATATCACACGATGCTCGCTGGCATCGCAATTCCCATCGAGAACCTGGTTTCCGATGTGCCGCGGCGTACCACTCAGGTTGAAGTCGCCGGCTTTCCATTCGGCTTTGGGGTCAAGCCAGATGTCAAACCACTTGTTGCGATGACGCGAATCGCATCCGTTGAACTTGAGGCTAAGAATCAATGGGGGACTGAACCGATTGTCTATGCATTTCCAGCGATTGCGCAGGGAACAAGTGGTGGGCCTGCCTTCTTGAACATTGACGACCCCGGAAACTGCGTTGTGATCGGAATGTACGTCGGCGTATGCTTTGATGCTTCGGGCGGCAAACTGTCTAAATTGGTGCCTTCGTCGGTCATACGGGACGCTATCAAAGCACAATATAAGCCAGAGAGCGGCGGATAACAAAAAAATGCACCCGAGTTGCCGGTCGGGCGTTTTCTGAAATCAGAGTCACTCGCGGCAACCGGGTGATTTTAGGCGTTATCCCACTTGATTCAAATTAAAGCCAGTTGAAAAATCCCTTCGAGTCACCGACTGTTAAAACAAAGCCTGAATCGACACACCAATCTGAGGTGCGCACTGCAGATCGAAGGAACTCCCTTTCCATAATGCTGGTTGGCATAACTACCTCAGGGGTTTTAGTCTGGTTATTCGGACAAAATTCTGGAATGTATGGTGGTGAGAATGTCCGCCTGACGTTGACGGGTCATATGTTCTTTTTTTTGCTTGGCGGATTCGTCGGCGGAATAATTAGTTTCGCAGTTTCGGAAACATGGCGTCGAAACGTCCAAAAGAATTCCCAAAGCAAAAATATGCTTCATTGGTACCTGGCCTTGTTTGGTTCTGCGTTGCTATCGCCGATGTTTTCGATTCTGCTTTTGCCGCCACTGTCGTTCTTGCTGATGTTTTTTCCTTTGACGTTCGATTGGTTCCCCCTAATATATGAAATCCCGATTTAACAACCGCGGGATAACAAATTGATGCACCACAGTTGCGATTGGTGCGCGTTTTAGAACTGGATGATCGCAAATCGCAACGTGGTGATCATCGGCGTTAGGTGCTTGAAGCAATGTCTGAGGAAATTGCAAAACTAATCAAGGAACTGCATCAAGCCGGTCAAACTGGATTGATCGTCTTGTTTGTGATCCTAGCAGTGTTGCTGATCGCCGGCGTATGGATGTACATACTCCAGCGACGCACTATCAATATGCTGGTTGAGGCCCAATCGGTTATTGACGCCAAAATCAAGGCGGCCGACTCGCTCCGTGAAGAGAGCCGCAAAAGCCAAGAGATGTCATCATCCGATCTCAGTGGGCGCATAGATGGACTGGCCACGATAAACGATGACCTGCGCAAAGAAGTGGAAAGGCTTTCTGGGCAACAGCAGGCAATGCGCCAGTCACAAAACGACTTCAAACAGAGTGTGAAAGAATCGATCAAGATTGGGCTGCAGGAGATCAAAAGCCAGTTGGCCGATGTGAAGCTGACGGAGCTACTCGATGAGGTTCCTGAGTCTTTTCGAAACGACCTTCAACAACAAATCACGGAGACATCTCGCGCCGTTATTGAGGATGTTATTCATCGGTTGAAGGAATCGCCGACCGAACTCATCGAAATCAGCGAAATCAATCGCGACTTAAGACACGCGATTGATCGCGTCATACGCGACAACGTTCCGATGCCACCGCAATACTGGGATCGGGACTACTTGGATCGCGACGAATGGCGTCACTGTTGGGGCCGGTATCACGAAGACTACGCAAACTTCCTTGCAGAGCGAATTGCCCATCATCTCAGGCGCCACTATTAGCGCACCTAACAAACCGTTGCACACGGGGCCGCGGGCCGCGCGGGTTCTGAAATCAATGCCGTTCGCCGCGGCCCGGTGAACGGTGGCGTTATTCCGCTTGATCAAACCATATGACAGCAACTTGGAAGCTCGAATCTTCAGACGATCAGATTCCGGTACGTCTCGGTTTCTATACCGGCCCTGCTGCCAGATCCCCGAACTATGAAACATACACGGTTCAATTCAACGAGCGTTCTCGAAAATTCAACGACGCGTATGCAGCAGATGAATACGCTCTTTCACTCGGCGTGACTGAATGGCGATTCGTCGAACGCAACAGAGCTTTTCCGTTTGCGGCAGTGATACCCATTCGATTCGATGACGCCATTGCTGACGAACAGCTAACTTCAATGATCGCCAGATTTGAAACTGGAACCACACTAGAGCAACTTGCAGCCGAATTAAATACAGAAAACAATGATGGTTCGCTGGTGTCCGTCGGAATGCTGAGGATTTGGATATTGGGACACCAACCGAAGAATCCAAAATTGGCTGGGCTTCGTCCAAAACGATACCGAAACCAAAAACCAATCGCGGAATAACAAACGGATGCACGCGAAGCCCGGCTTGCGAGCGTGTTTTGAAGCAATGATTATCGTCCGGGCTCGGTGATCCTGGACGTTATGGCTGGCCCACCGATGGAAAGCGCTCTGGTGATGAGACACCAGTACGCGGTAGGCGATAGAGGATGGAACCCTTTTTCGCCTTCAACTTCCGGTCGCGGCATCTTGTTCGAGCGGAAGCGTCCAAGCGTTGGAGCCAAAATAGCTTGTGGGTGGTTCTTCAATTCCGTCAAACGTGTTCCGCTCGACCAGCATGCCCCTTCCCTCCAAGCGAATGGCCCGCCGTGTTCCTCGCCAAGAACGCGTTTACTGTTTGATGCGAAAGGACTGCGCGTCTTGTTGTGGCGTTGTTTTTCGGCAATTTGGCTTTCTCTTGAATGACACCGTGAGGGCCCCTAAACTTAAATGTGTTGGTTTTGGCCAGGAACACGGCTGGTATGCCCACAAGTGCAGCGAACGGTGACCGTATAGCTCATCACCCCGGGTGAGAGAACGGAGTTTCTCGGAGAAGTATTCCGAACTCCTCTCGTGTTGAAAGGCCAGACCATAACAATGCAATGCACCCGAGTCGCGAAGTCGGGCGTGTTGAGAATTGAGAATCTCTCGTCGCGACCGGGTGATTGCTGCCGTTATCCCGCTTGAGAAATACTCGTTGCAATGATGACTCGAATTTTCACAATCCTTATCTGCATTTCGATACTTAGCGGGTGTGGTACACAACGGAATTCAATATCTGAATCGGAGAGAAAAATTAACGACGAAAACACGTGGTCGAAGATTAGGGAATGGCTGGGAGCTAACGCACCAAAAATAATTGGCAACTTGAATCCTCCAGCAACTGCTGAGGAACTGGCCTCAATCGAATCAACGATTGGAATTAAGATGCCGTCAGATTGGCATGAGCTATACTTGACACACAACGGCATTAACCACGACTCTAACTTTGGAAGCCTATTCTATGGACTCGAATTTCTTTCCTTGGACAAGGTTGCAAGTGAATATGAGAGCAGCGTCGATCTATCTGCTGAGTCAAAGTTCGAAGTCAAGGCAACCGACGCAAGTATAAACTTGTCTGATATGAACAATCCGAGATGGATCGCGCTTGCGCATGACGGTAGCGGAAACATGATTCGTGTGGATATGGACCCCGGTGCAAATGGCAAGATTGGACAAGTGATTTTTACTGATATCGACTCTGACGTGGTAATCCTTCTGGCAAACTCCGTAAATGAATTCTTGAACAACTTTGCTTCTGATCTTAAAAATGGCAAATATCACCTTGCGGAGGATGCTTTAGCTGACGGCAACGAATATCTTGCTTGCGATGAAGAAATTGACGTAATAAATTGGTCGTTTTCCCCGAGATGGAAACACCTAGATAACTAATCGCGGGATAACAATATGATGAACCGAAGTCGCCATTGGTTCGGTTTTTAGAAATGGATAATCACTAATGGCGACTCGGTTATCATGGTCGTTATCTCGCTTCACAAATGCCACACCCAACATTTGACTACGCCGCACTATCCACGCTTAATCTGTGGTTGATGACAGATTCACACATCCACGATGCGCTTCAAATGGACTGTCGCGACGGCAAACTCAATGCAATTCGACGAGGTGCCCCTAGATTCGCATATTCACGCGAGCTCGACGCCAAATATGACGTGGATTGTGGACTCGCCCGCTTCGAACCGGCCCTGAACGTTATCGACGACCTGAAAATCGAAACGTTTCGGACGAACACTCACGACTCCGTACTTGATGTGTCGCGACAGCTATCGACTAAATATGGCAACAACAATGTTTTTGCTGCAACGACAAAATTGCTTTGGCTTAAATTCCGACATCCAATCATCATCTATGACGAACGGGCTGCTGATTCTCTTGGCGTGAAATTGACCACTAAATACTACGATCAATGGCAAGCTCGATTTGAATACCACAGGCCATCGGTAACTGACGCGTGCGAGGGGCTGCTAGGTGCGTTACAATATGTTTACGATCCGTCAATCGCAACTAAAACATACGTACAAGAATTGGCGGCTGAAAACTGGTTTCAGCATAGAGTCTTTGGTAGCTACCTGACCTTTATGGGACGAAACGCGAGATAACAATGTGATGCACGCGAAGCCGGGCTTGCGTGCGGTTTTTTCTGCTTGCAAGATTGCCGTCCCGGCTCGGTGATCACTGCCGTTATGCCACCGAACGATATGCAATGGACGATCGTAAATTGCGACGTACTCGATCGGCCTGCTGATGTGCTGGTTCTCTCAGGTAATCCGCAATTGAATTTGTCTGGTGGTGCCGGTGGCGCATTTTTGATGCGGTACGGAACGGAAATGCAGGAGCGGATGCATGCTTACCTCAATGAAAATGATAAGACCTTTGTTGATCGAGGCACTGTGATCCAAATGCCTCCATGTGGCAGCCCGTATTATGCCGTACTGCATGCAGTAGGGATTGATGCATTTTATGATTCAACTACGGATGTGATTGAACAAACGATAACGAGATCATTGGAACTGGCATCGCAAATATCGGCGAAGACAGTGGCCCTGACTGCAATTGCCACAGGATACGGTAGAATGTCGATCACTGATTTTGCTATCGGGATACGACCTTTGATTTCGTCGGTTTTCCCGCCGATCGAGAACGTCGATATATGCATGCAGAAACTGGACTCCGTGAAACGTTTGGCAAGGCTTATCCCAGACGCAATGGTGGCATAACAATGCGTTGAACCGAAGCCGCGAAGCCGGGCGGCTTTGTTACGGACTGCGCGGATGGCTTCGCCATTGTATCCGCTCCGTCCTACTTGAAAATTTACCCCGCGGCTCGGTTAACGCGGTCGTTATCCGCCTAGATTGGCATTCACGAATCGACGCTTTTTCGGTATCGTTCTCGTGAACTTTCGTTACGATGTATGGAGACATTAAAAATGCAATGTACGCTTTTCGCACTTGTTTTGGCGATTTCGCTGGGAACGACGCAGGCCTCGGATTCTGGCATTCCATCGGAATATCATGGTGTTTGGCAGATCACTTCGGCAACAGATGATGGCAATAATCAACCACTTGCCGAGGATCGTGATGGTTCACTTTCTGCAGGTGAATGTGGCATGCTTGAAATCATCATCTGCGAAAATCGCGCGATCATCGTGCATACCGATGGCGATGCGATGGTCGGACGGGCACGCGTGTTAACTACACGGCCGGATCTGAAAATCGAATGGCTTGGGTTTGGCTATCATGCAAAACAGGATGGCCCCAGGTATGCCCTGTTGAAGCGCCTCGACGAAAACACCCTGCAATTTGCATTTTGCGACCGCGGTGCAGGGACCATAAACGCGAAATCCGGAGGTCACCAGTTTGTCCTTACCGCTACGAAATGACGGCGGATAACAATACGATGCACGCGAAGCCGGACTTGCGTGCGGAATTTTTTGCTTACGAGATCACTCTTCCGGCTCGGTGATCGTGATCGTTATCCGGCTTACCAATGAGATTCTCAATTCGATTCACATTAGTTGCCATTGCCGGAATCGCGCTGGCATTGGCATGGCTGTTTGGTCTTGCCAGAATTCAGCAAACGGCTGCCGCAGCTATTCTCTCACGTGGCGGTTACGTCTTTTATGAGCATTCCCATTTGAGTGACATAATTCATACACAACCTAATGACGGAGGAACCTCGAATTCGATCTTCAAAAATGCAATTGCGAGCGTGAAATCGATTCGAATTGAGTTTTATTTTTATGATGACCTGAAGACTCACATCGACGATCTGCATTCCTTGGAAACAATCGAATTCACCGGCCACGACTCAGGTTTTGGGGCCGTTATCGCAAAACAAGACTATCCTGATCTAAACATTGTTGACTTCGACCAACTTTGGTGAAACATGCTGATTCGCTAGTCTGACTTGATTGCGATCCGCAAATGCCGGATAACAAATGATTGAACCGCAGTGCCGATTGGTTGCGGTTTTAGAAATGGATGATCGCTAATCGGCACGCGGTTAATCTGGTCGTTATCCCCGCAAAATGATCGAGTACCTAGGCCCAGCTTATTCGTACGTTTGCCCCAAATGCGACCAACGCCTGGGTGATGTCTATATGCCATTTTGCGCGCGGTGTGGCAGCAAGCTACCCTCAGAAAAACGGATGCAAGCAATTGGGCTGGTTGATCATCATTACCTTTACTCAAATCCGATCAAATCGTTGTCTGAAATAAATGAGTTGTTGAGCTCGCTAGGCATACGAGAGTATCACTTGCGCGACTATTTTTCTTCCCACCAAACCTTGAACATAGAAATTCCTTCAAAAAATTATTCCAACTGGTATACAATTACATGCACTCAAACAATTCGAATAGAATCGCCAATCGCGTGGACTGGAACGTTATTTCTGGAACAAACTTGCGGCAAACAAATTAGATTGACCGACGAGAAAAACGAAATTGAAATTGTCGCTGGCGTCGCCTTGTTATTCAACAACATTAGGCAGAATTGGGGATAACAATATGTTGCACGCGAAGCCCGGCTTGCGTGCCTGTTTTGAAGTTGTGATCACCGTCCGGGCTCGGTGAACATTGACGTTATCCGCCTGATCGATCGGATCGTAACTCGTGTACATAACGCTTCAGAGACTCGATTTGGCCATCTGCATCCAACTCAGAAATTGCAGCCTCAATTGAATTGTCCTGCTCGTCCTTTGGCGACACATGCTGTCTGAATTCAATCAGCATGGACGTCAAACACCACGACAGCTTACTGAATTGCGGAATCTGTCGGTTAATCGCTTCCTTGAAACGAATGGTTGGGTAAATCACAAACGATTCACCATTCTCGAAATATGACAAATACGGCAATTCCAGACTTTCATCGTGCTTCCAACTGGCACCCGTGATCTGTGAGAAAACGTGGCCTACAAACAGACCAACTACTTCGAATTCGTGGCCGTCACTAATGAATGGCAACCCTTCATAATACAAATAATCAAGCGATAAAATGTCATCAACAACGCCGTCGAACGTCGGATTGCCTGGCAACGTCGGTATTGATTCCCAATGCTCTCTCAACAACTGTTGAACTCTTTGAATATCCATGAAACAATTAGACAAACTTTTTAATGATTGGCAAATCTCAGCCAACCGCTAATTGGCGGATAACAATTGATTGAACCGCAGTGCCGATTGGTTGCGGTTTTGAAAATGGATAATCGCTAATCGGCACGCGGTTAATCTGGTCGTTCTGCCTTTCGAGCACTGACCTTTTTCAACGACTTGGAGGACCTTTAGATGAACCGAATACGTACTCTCGCACTTTTGACTTTCACCGTCGCACTTGCACCATGTAGCGCGTTTGCGCAGGAAGGAACTGCAACGAAAAAGGAGTTCCAAGAATGGATTGAAATCATGACTGGACGTTTTATCGGTGATGTGCCGCTAGTGAATGATTGGCCTGGAATCGGGAAGAAGGGCGAAAAGATCACCGCCTACGTAGAAATCAAGCCTGTGGCTGACGGAAAGGCGCTATACGGTGAATGGGTCGCCGGTGAAGGAAAAGCCGTTTGGCTAACGACGTGGAATCCACGAACCAAGCAAATAAAACAAACCACCGTCTTTACAAGCGGAATCTTCTGGGAGAACGTTGTCACCAAGGATGGTCCAAACAAATGGCGTGTACGCAAGACCGCAGCCAGCATGCCCGATGGCGAGAATATCGAAGGAGAAATCATCATTACGATTTCCGATGACGGCAAGACGCATACCCATGAAGGCACATGGAGGGTCGGCGAAGACACCCTGGACAAGATCCGAGATGTCTACACGCGTTTGACCGATTATCGACGCGATAAACGGCAGAACCAAGCGGTGAACGGGAGCCGCCGGCAACGCGGGTTTTGAATCCAAAGCCTCTTGGCGGCGGCCCCGTTACCGCCGTCGTTATACGGCTTGCGTCGTGCCGTTTCTGACAATCCTTGTTGGTAACGCGTTAGCTCCGCTTCTTGGCGTGACGGATCAATGAATTCACAGCATCAGACTCGGCTGCGCTCGATGACACCCGTGTTTTGCAACATCCTGTGATTTCATTTTGACCGAACTGGATTCTGTGCAATAATGTCACCCACGGGGACGGAGTCCGCAAAGGCACTTCCAGCGTCATTCGGCGACGCCCGGATAACAATGGGATGAACCGAAGCCGCATATGATCGCCCGCACGGATTTCCGCGGAGAGTGGCTTCGCCAATTTTAATCCGCTGCAATCCTACTTGAGAGCCGAACGTCGGCTCGGTTATCCTTTTCGTTATTTCGATTGAGTTTGTGATTCTAAACGAAATCTAGAATGGAACCTTTGAATTCACCGGATGATCGTCGCGAGGAAATCAAGCAGCTAAATGACTATGCGCGAGCAACATTTTCTCAGTTTGCTACTTGGTGGGCGTTTTTCGTTGGCAAAAACCTTGTTGCCGGTACATTTCTTTCTGGTGACGAAACATCGAAAATCTATGTTCTCATCGCGTTCATTGTTTGTCTGCTTGACGCAATAGGTGCTGGGTTTTGTCTTATTGTGTCGATTCGATTACTTCAAATTGACGATCGAATTACGGAACTTGCCGCTGGACGTTCGCCGGCCGAATCGGAGCTTGGAAATCCGTCGATGAGTTCTGCGAAGTGTTGGGGCCGACTAGTCCGGGAGTTGTTGCGGCGTTGGTTGTCCCAGCCGAACCGAACCTTAACCGAATACAATTCGCCCGTTCCTCTTTCGTTCTACCTATGGTGTACAATTCCATCCATATTCAATTGTCTGCTGGTCGCTCTTGTTTGGTTTCTGGGTATTGGGCACGAACTCGATTGGTGGGATGTGCCGTGGGGTAAATAAACGAAATAACAATGGGTTGGACGCGGAGGCCTCGAAAGCGTCTTTTGAAATGGTTGATCTTTCGCTCGGACCCGGTCAACCCTGCCGTTATACGGCTTGCGTCGTAGCCGTCTAGACTGCCCATGTTGGCAACGCGTTAGCTCAGCTTCTTGGCGTGACGGGACTATGAACCCCTTGGTATCACACTCGGTTGCGCGCGTGGATGCACGTGTTTTGCAACGTCCTGTGATTACATTTTGACCGAACTCGAATCTGTGCAATAATGTCACCCACGGGGACGGAGTCCGCAAAGGCACTTCCAGCATCATTCGGCGACGCCCGGATAACAATGGGATGAACCGAAGCCGCATATGATCGCCCGCACGGATTTCCGCGGATTGGCTACGCCAATTTTAATCCGCTACAATCCTACTTGAGAGTCGAACGTCGGCTCGGTTATCCTTTTCGTTCGTCGGACTGAGACACACTCCTGCTTTTGGCTCGCGACACCATTCAAGATGAACACAAACTCAATACGCACGGATGGATGGTCAAACCCGCGATCGGAGTCGATCTACAAGAACAACTGGCCGAGCTCACCCGAGCTCCAACTTCAGCACGAGAACGGAGACCAGTGCGGTGGCTGCTCGTTCTTCGCCCCATTCAATGCTGACTGGGGGCTGTGCTGCAATTCGAAAGCATCTCACCACATGGAAACCGTATTCGAGCATTTCACATGCGCGGATTACGTTCGCGAGGGGTGGGGACCTCACAGCTTCACCGTAGATACCAGTTTTCATTGTCGCTGTGGTGGCGAATCCTCAGAGTACTGGGACAAGACAATCGCGATTCTGCAGAGTTGCGAGAAGAAGAACGCCGACGAACAATGCGATGAACCGAAGTCGCGGTAGCCGGGCGTTTTGACAATGGAAAATCAATCGCCGCGACTCGGTTATCGCGGCCGTTATCCACCTTCAATCATGGAACATCGAAAACGATTACTTGACCGGGTGCGACAGCTCGATGATCCAAATGCTGTATTACCAATCGTTACTTTGGAACAATTCTTCGAGGGCAATATATTCCTCGAATCAATAATCGGTGAATCAAACACCTCATGTTTGCCCGAGACTCTGTATTCGATATTCAAACAACTTCGCGAAATCGACGGCATATATGACATTTACGTCGAGATCAGGGAAATCGGACATCCTGACAAATGGCCAATTGCGGATACATTCTGGGTTGTTGCTACTGCGGATCCACGACATTTCCGCGACCAATGGCCGACTGAAATCTGGGACAATAATTTGCCATGTGACTACCTGACGTTCCCACGTAATGATGAACGAACAACGGAACAGCTTGAAATTCCAAATGGAATGGTTGCGCGAGGAATGCAATACTACAATATGACGCAATCCACAAACGAAAACGGTGGATAACAATGTGATGCACGCGAAGCCGGGCTTGCGTGCGGGTTTTTCTGCTTGCAAGATTGTCGTCCCGGCTCGGTTATCCTTTTCGTTATCCCGCTTGAATATCATGCGACTTATCCGATCTCACAAAAAGCCTGGCGCTCAAACGCATTGGTCATTGTGGATCGTAAAACTATTCGCTGTCGTAATTAGCTTGACATTCGCAATACCGGAATTTCCCGAACTGAATTTCGTGTCCGTGACATTTTACATTGCAATAATTGGGCTACTTCCATGGTTCAGATGGACGATCCCCTGTTTGATTGTCGGGTTTTGGCTGGCACCAATTTTGTTTGCTTTTCGTGTGAACGGAAGCTTTGCAGAAGATTTGACGACTGCCATTGTTGGCGGAATAATTGGCTTTTCAATTGGCTTGTTCTTGGACATCCAAAATCATCTGGTAACGATCAAACGCTACGGCCAACGCCAACATGCCGCAAAACGCGGGATTACAATAAGTCGCCATTGGTGGCGGTTTTAGAAATGGATAATCGCTAATGGCGACGCGGTTATCGCTACCGTTACCTGCACTGAATTCCCACTTTGACATGTCACAACAATCACGACGCGAATTTGTAATTGCGTCCGCTGCTGGGGTCGCTGCTTCCACGGTTGCGATCGCGGCATCGTCAAACGCAACGGAACTGAACGCGGCTGAGAAGACGCAAGACGATGACATCATCATCCGACCGTTGAAAAACACACCGCCGTTGATGGAAGGCTTTCCACCTCCACTCGATCAACGGGTGACAATCAACAATTTCACCGATACGAATCATCACATGCGTTGGGCAATGCTCAACACGGATTCGGTATTCAAGACGATCGAAGTCGAAAACGCCAGCAGTCCTTTCCATTTTCCTCGACGCTTACGAAACCCAGAGCATGTCGATGGTATGGAAGTATCGTTTGAAGGCACCAAGATCAAAGCCAGCGATTGGCTAGAACGAACCGAAACGGACGCGTTGCTCGTGATCCACGATGGCACGATTGTTGTCGAGTTCTATTTTGGGCAGATGCGACCGGCTACGCGGCACTTGACTTGGTCGCTCGGTAAGGCGTTGCTCTCGCTTCTGGTGCTTCAGAACGCAGACATTGATTTGTCTGCCAGAATCGACACCTACCAAACGAAGTTGAAGCGAACGGCATTCGCCGGCGCGTCGGTTCAGCACGTTCTGGATCAACAAACCGGATTGGCATTTCAAGAAACACCGCCAGACAACGACCCTGACACGTTGGAAGCTTATACCTTCGGAACGGCGTCGTTTCGTACTGCAACTCATGAATACGCCGCCTACGAACGAACAGCCGGAATCTTGCCCTTGCTTCCAAGCGAGAGCGTTACGGATGGGCTGTACGATCTTCTGTTTCGGCAGACAAAAACGGCGCGACCGCACGGTAAGGCATTGTGGTACGCAGAGCCGAATGTGATTGCGCTTCAGCACCTTCTGGAGATCACTTACAAAAAACGCGTTTTGGAGTTGCTTGAATCGCTGCTTTGGCTTCGCATAGGTACAGAGCATCGAATCAATGCGATTGTGGATGGGCTAGGGACACCCGCGTTTGGAACCGGAATCTCGATGACAGCGCGCGACATTGGCCGCCTCGGACAGCTTCTGTTGAATTACGGGAAATTCAATGGCCAGAAGATTGTTGCCGAGAGGCACATCGATGACATATTGAACACGCGAAACACATCAGCGTTGAACACTGAGTCGAATCTGGGCGACTGGAAGAACTATGGAGCTGGATACCGAAATCTCTTCTGGACTTGGCCTTCGCCAAACGGCAAACCGTTGCTCTCCGCGCTTGGCTTATACGGCCAACATTGTGTGGTTGACTACAACAACCGCAACGTGATTGTAAAGCTATCGACGAATCCAAACATTGCCCATCTCGCGGAAGACGTGATGGCAATCTCATCACTTTCACGCCAGCTGAGTTGAGCGCAGACAGGCAGGTAACAAACAAATGCACCCGAGTCGCGAAGTCGGGCGTTTTGACATTTGAAAATCGCTCGTCGCGACCGGGTGATTTTGGACGTTATGTTCCCCAATGAAATTGCCACGAATAAGCATTAGGGTAGGTCTCATCGTAATCGCGATAATTGCAACACTATTATCGTGTTATGTGGCGAACCAAACGGCACTACGGCATGAGCAACAGGTAATCGCTGAACTCGAATCCCACTTTTCACCTGGCGTAGGCTACGTCCTTACGTTGGACAGTGACTCTGGTTTCGTTTGTGGAACCGGCGTGTCTGCATATGCGCACAAAGAACCGACTTGGATCGTAAACCGACTCGGTGCGTGTTTTGATCCAAGTGTCTTCGAAAGAATCACCGAAATCTCCGTGGCAATGAACGGATATAGCAATGAATCGCTCAAAGTAATTGCAAAGTTGCCTCATCTAGAAAAATTGTCCTTTAATTCGGATTATTTCGAGACTTCCGACCTGAGCCACTTCAAGACAATTCGCCCCGACGTACTTCTGGACATATATCACGAACCGCCAAACAATGATTCATATGATCCATTCAAATCCGGTGCTGATCCTTTTGAATAAACCGGTGGTTTTGACAAACTAATCGACAAAAGCGACACTGAAATCAAGACCGATGGGAACATAACAAATTGATGCACCACAGTTGCGATTGGTGCGCGTTTTAGATATGGATGATCGCTAATCGCAACGTGGTGATCATCGGCGTTATGCAGAAAGGTTGGCGAGAATGCCGAAAGAATGGATCGACAAGGAGGTTCAGGGGCGGCGGCGCCTTTGTTTAGTGATCGACGACACTGACTGGCATTCCGTTTCTGAATCGGTCGCCGAATTCTGGGATCGCCTTTTTACGGAAGCTGAACAGTTTGGGTGGTCGGCAATGTATGTCACCATCCAACCAGATTACGGATTCAACTTTTACCTACACGCACAACCAGCCGCAGTACAACCGGCTGGACGGATGCTGGATGGTCCGCGATTCGAGTTAGAGATATCGCGCATGGAAACCGATTTCGACAAGCCGGATGAGGAACATCCTGCACTCCGTGAGGCAGCCTGGGAATCGATTGAGAGGGCACTTGCATCAACCTCCGTTCTGTCTCGCTTCGAGGCATTGCGAGCCGAAGGACGATTTATTCGGGGCGGGGAATGGGATGCGAGGAATGGTTACCCTCGCCAACTCGACGCGCGCACTTAGAAACACCAAAGCGTAAGCGATTGATAGCGTGGAGTGTAGGGCCGAAGTATCCACCGCTGATGGAGCCCATTAGGCAAGAAAGGCAGTGATGGCATTCTCTGTCTTCATCGATGAGCAACTGATACGGATCGCCGCAACCACCGACGCCGACACGCCACGCGACGTGATCTCGGCACTTCGAGATGCTACACGATTTCCATACAGCACATTTCGCGGTGACGTCAACCTGTACCGCAACGTACTTGATCACTTCGACATCGATGTATTCGACGATTACCCTGATGAAGACCTTGAGTTTGAAATGCCATTGATCACAGGCTTCAAGTTTGCAGGTACTGACCGGTTCTTTGCAGGTTGGCAATCGCGTTTTCCAAACGCAACCGACGCCCACATCCCAATTGGGAGTGACGATTACCACTACTTTTTCATGGTTGCCAATGCGGACGATCCTAGCGACCCTTTGATCCAAGCGATCGATCACGAAGAGCCAACTAAAGCACCTGTTGAATGGTTCGATTTGACTGTTGGTATGTTGCTTGGCATGCTCACGCCTGAATAGCCTGCATAACTAGAGCGTGCTAAACGAAATTCAGAGTTCTACCAATGGCTTGATGATGTCCCGATGGTCGCCGACGTAGACTTGTCGGTTGTCGGTGCGTCGTCGGCCCCATTCATTCAAACTTGTCAATGGTCCCATGGCGAATCCATCTATCTTGATTCAACCAGCCTCAAGCTCACGCCGAAAACTTCCACGACAAAATGGATGGGCTTGCCGGTCGAATCGAAATTGTGGATGAGAATGGCCAACTGTTTGAATCAGCGGAATTCAACGATTCAACACTAATGAACTGGGGGGACGAATTCATTCTTGCGCGAATCCCTGTGTTCGAAATCGGCGAATACGACGCAGTCATCCGAATTGACTCGTTCGGCAGTAACGTTACACAGCAACGGCAGCGAATAACCGTGAGATACCGACTGTGTGGATTGGAATTGATGCCCGCCTACATTTTTGGAGCAATCTCGATTTTTTCGTCCATTGTTGCTCTGGTGTCCGGATTTTATATTGTTCCATGGGCTAGGCGATTCGGCATTTGGTCAATCAATCCTCCAGTCGACGCATAACAATGCGATGGACCGAAGCGGGTTTGGCCGTCGCGTTGTGCTTTGAAAACAAATGGTAATTTACGATGACTGGCCCGCTCGGTCATCTTGGTCGTTATTCGCCAAGGCTATGATCACAATTGTACCAACTCGGCTCCACTGGATCAAAGACGACGGTGTGGATGATCCGAGCGATCTATGCGCACATTCCCCAGTACAGCTTGAAGTCGGCAGCGACATACTGGTGCATCCCGAAGATGGCGACGCAACTGTAAGTGCCGCAGCGATCTACCTCTTGCGAACATTGGACCGCGACCACACGAAGGATAACCCGGTTGGCGACCACCTATTCCCGTGCTGTGGGCACGCGATGTATGACACAGGTGAAGACGATGTGGTGATTTGCGGCTGCCCAAATGGTTCGGACCTGTTTGTCACTCGCGACGGTGACGCCACAATTCGGCTTACTTCTCCCACCGGCAAATCACTCGTCGCGTCGATTGATGACTGGCGGGCTGCTATAAATGAATTCGCGGATGCCGTTCGCCGTTTCTACGAACAGTCCCTTCCCAAAGCTCCATCAGACGATGAAGATGCGGCCGGATTCTCCAAAATGATGTCCGAATGGGACCGCCGCAGAAACAGAACTTAAGGCGGATAACAATCAAATGCACCGGAGTTGCGGGCCGGGCGTTTTCTGAATTCCATGTCGCTGGCCGCAACCCGGTGATTTGGGTCGTTATTCGCTTTCAGCGATCTTCTGTAGAGAGCATGCTGTTGATGCTGGAGTGACGCTGCACTGAGCGGAACATGCCGTAACCATGCTGAGCCAACCGTATTGATGCTGGATGCATACCGACGATGCTGTTGTTCTTGATTTTGTGCAACGATGCTCGATAATAAATCGACTGAACTGAACGACTGACTGATCGCATGCGTTGGTTGGTTCGAACGGTTTGAACACGGATTCGAAATACGTCACGCATAACGAATGGGTGAACCGCAGTCGGGCTTGCGGGCGTTTTGGAACATCATTTGGGTAATCGTCCCGACGCGGTTATCTCCGTCGTTATCCAGTTACAGAACAAGAAATTGTAAGGCAGCTACAATTCAAAAAATCCTCAGATTTCTTGGAACTTTTACAGATACAGGGCGTCTCAGATTACGAAACGCATTCCACAGGAAACACAAATGTTATCAAATCCCGCCCGGCTAGCTTTTTCGGTTTTTGCAATCTCTTTTCTCACGCTCTGTTTTTCAGGCTGCGGAGAATCCATCACGACTCAAACTGCACGTAACTCACAAATTGGCGGTGAATCCCTCGTCACGCCATCCTCCCTGGCCGGAAAAACATCGTCCCACCGAACGGGACAACATGATTTTCAGTTTAGCTGGAAATTTGACGCCACGAAATTTGAAATTTCCGGTGATTCCATTCCAAATGATCTGCTCAAAGATTTTGGCTATGGGGACCAGGTTGGCAAAATCGCTGGCCAGTGGAAGATTGAAAACAGATTCATTCATCTGACGACCGACGTAAACGGTGAGACGACAAACTGCGAAATGAAAATTTTCTCTACGGGTCCGATTAGGATCCAATCGAGCGATGCCCAGTACGTATTCTAGGGCAAATCGCTGGATAACAAACCGATGCACCACAGTCCCGATTGGCGGCACCAGGCCTGCGTATGCCGACACTTGATTCTTGTTTTTAAACCGCTGCGGATCGTCGATAAAGGCCACGATCGCCTCCGCGGCAACACGGCCCACGCCGTCAATTTGTACTACTCTTCGTGTCCGAGCATCCTCTTTGGCGATCGCGTCCAGTCTTTTTTCGACGGTGTTTAAGTGTTCTTCGACGGCGGCCAGTTGAGTTAGCTCTAAGTTCAGTTCACCACGCCACAGTTCATGTTGTTCACAATCAAGGATTGGTTTGGAAGCATCGATTAATTGTTGCCTGCCGGTATGCCAAGTTTGGGCCCCGGTGGTAATCTTTATCCCTTGATTGGCAAAGATGGAGCAATTCGTGTTTTTATATTTATTGACTCGGCTAACGAGTTGCTTTCGGTAATTAATCAACCGTCGTAATTCTCTCATCGATTTCTCAGGAACATGAACCGGCTTGAGTTCTCCCAGTGAAGCCATGCGGGCCAGCTTGATTGCGTCGTCTTTGTCCGTTTTGCGTTTGACGTTTTTAAGCAGCCAGGCGTCCTCGTGAGTACTGGCAATAACAATTGGAATGTCGAGTTCCTCGCACAGATCTTTCACCCAGCCCGATGGAACACACGCTTCCACGGCTACGAGGTCTGGTTTTCGGCTTCTGAGGACACTTTTCGAAGTATTTACGTTCTGTCGCAGCCGGTGCGGTACCGTAGTCTTGCGTAGCCGTATCGTGAAAGCAGAACATCGAATTGAATTTACCGAGATCCATTGCAATAATATTCATGTTTTTAATCCACTGTTGGGGGGATGAAATTTGCAGCGTGATACCAACACGACTGAGGCTTGGTCAGCAGTTTACAAAAACAATCGACCCGCCCCAAACAATGGACTTACATCGATTCTTTATCACGCTTAGTCTATGATCGACACAATCGAGGAATTCACACGCTGTCTTCAAAAGCTAGATCCGGAGCACCCGGGATTCGTTCGACATTGCGATGAGTTGCTCGAATCGCTTTCGCCGGACGTCGCCGAGAACGCATACAAACCCATCTTCGATTATTTCAAGCAGCATCCCGAATCTGATATGGGTGCACCCGGGTCGCTAATTCACCATATCGAACACTACGACCCAAACTACATTCCTGCACTTTTGCACGACGCAAAAATCAGTCCATCGTACAACTCGATCCTAATGGTCAATCGGATTCTGAATTCTGAATTGACTGACGATGACCGGTTGGAGATGATGGCAATATTGCGCCAAACGTCGGATGCGAAACATATTCCGGAAACTGTCCGCGAATTGGCTTCAGATCTGCTCGAATACCAGAACAACAAACCGCAAGACGCGGTATAACAATGCGATGAACGGAAGTCGCGGAGCCGGGCGACTTTGAAATGGACAATCAACTCCCGCGACTCGGTTATCGCGGCCGTTGTACGAAATGGCCTCCAATGAACAGCGTAAACGAATCATGGCAACGAATCCGTAAATGGATCAAATCCAATACTGAAGAATTGGCGAATTTTATTCCAGGGCCTGCAGAAGAATCCGCCATCGCCGCTTCAGAGGCGGCCATGAGCGTTAGTTTTCCTGACGACCTACGAGAGTCGTTCCTTGCCCAAAACGGTCTGGAATACGGGGAGCAAGAATTGAACATCTTCCCCACTCCGCCAGAGGCATTCGACGAAATGGCGTTTTGCCTTTTGCCTATCGACGCAGTCGCACAAGAGTGGAAGGTGTGGAAAGACCTAATCGACGGTGGAGAATTCACTAATTCCAAGGGCGAGCCAGATGACGGAATTACTTCGGATTGGTGGAGCGACGGATGGATACCCGTCGCAGGCAACGGCGGGGGTGATTTCATCTGCGTAGACATGAAACCAGATAGAGGCGGTACTATCGGCCAGGTGATTTGCGCGTGGCACGATTCGGAGGAACGTCAGTTGGTCGCCTCTTCTTGGAGCAGTTACCTAAAATCTCTCGCTGATGAAATGGAAAGTGGTAAGCTGACATATTCCGAGGACGAGGGTTTAATTCGCGAATAGACGGAGAATGTGTAAACCGAATTCGTACAACATGGTTTTTGCGCTAGGCCTGCGGCACACCTTCCCCGTTTGGCCACGCGGGCAGGCCTTGGTACAATTTCCGTAGTTCAGGCATCGTTCGCTTCGTTTAGGGCGGTATCGTAAAAACCTTCCGCGTTATCCCGCAAAGTTGAGACAATGAACCAAAAGGAACTACTCAAGCGTTGTTGCGAATACGCCGGTGACACCGGTACGTGGGACACCGATGATCTCACACATTTTTTCCACCGCTTTCGACCGAGTGGAGCAGCCCTTAATGAGATCTATGACGGGGTCGAATACGGCGATGCCGTAACCAAGCGGATCAAAGCCGTTATGAAAATGGACGGCACTGAGAATGGTATGGCCGTCGAGTGTCGAATTCCCAAACCAACCGATGACGCGAAGGCACTATTGCTCGCAAAGCAAGCAATCTCGAACATCAAGAAGCTTGCCGATGAACTCGGTGACGATGAACTTGCCGAGATGTTTGCTCCCTCTGACTTTCAAATTAAGTCTGGTCAATTATCGAAATACCGCGAGAATAACGTGACACACGAGCGGTTCTGCATCATGTGCGAAGTCGTGGATGGGATCATGTTTGCGTCTGAATCCGCCGGTGCGGTGATGTTTGAAGCAGCGTACACGCTGGTGCACAATTTCCCATTGGCGTACTACATCCAATGGCCCATCTATGCTGCCGATTTTAAGGCAAAGGACCCGTTCAAGCCGTTCTTCGACATGTGGTGTCAGAAGGTTGAATGGCGGTTCAACCAAGGGGATGTCGTCGAAGTATTCACGCCAAAAGCAGGATAACGAGCCGTTTTACAGGGAGCCGCGGGCGGCGCGGTTTGGTGAAATCAACGTCGTTGCCGCGGCCCGGTCAACGGTGCCGTTGTCCGCTTGAAAATGGCCTTCGTCTCAGTTGCTGATCGTGAATTCATTGGATGCTGCCTCTATCTCCCAAAACCGACCTTCTGGTGTTCGCAGCGTTTTGTGAACAGACAGATGACTACCGTGCACAAATCGCGAGAATGCTCGAAACTGAGATTGGGCAGAACATTCCTTTCTGCAACGAAGCGACACCAGAGGATATGGAACGAATTCGATTCGCGGTAATTCGCTTGATCGCCGAGAACAAAATGTGTGAAGCTGACGTGATCAAACTTGCGAAAACCGATTGGAGAGATTTGTTGATGGCTGCCGATTTCGGCTACAATACCGGATCACACCTGACTTGGTATCTCGATGTCACGCGACATACACAAGATTGAATCAAACCCGAGCTCGCGGATAACAAACGGATTCCACGGCTACGAGGTCTGGTTTTCGGCTTCTGAAGACACTTTCGAGGTATTTACGGTCTGTCGCAACCGGTGCGGTACCGTAGTCTTGCGTAGACGTATCGTTAAAGCAGAACATCGAATTGAATTTACCGAGATCCATTGCAATAATATTCATGTTTTTAATCCACTGTTGGGGGGTTGAAATTTGCAGCGTGATACCAACACGACTGAGGCTTGGTCAGCAGTTTACAAAAACAATCGACACGCCCCCAAACAATAGACTTACATCGATTCTTTATCACGCTTGAATGAACTATTGAGGGTGCACACCATGAAGCGAAAAGTGACACGGGCTTTTTAATACTCGCTGGCCAAACAAATGCAAATGCAGATCCGATAATCTTGACACATGCTGGTATCGGTTCCGGCGAGATTGGCGGACAAGTTTTCTCGAACCGCGAGTTTGAAATTATTGCTCAGGCGAATACTAACAATATTGAATCTTTCTCTGGCGGTTTTTTTGCTGACCATGAATTGGTGGTCATAGATATCGACGGTGTCGGTGAATTCGATTTCGTGACCGGCACTAGAACTATTTCTAGCAACGAATTTGCGAATGTCGGATTCTCCCGCACCGATTCTCTATCGCCACTTGATTACTTGGTCGACGGACCAATTGACGCTGCCTTTCTTGACTATGACCTGACAACCGATTTAGGTCCTATAACTGGTGGTGGCTTTCTTAGAAATTGGGACAACGGGGCAATAGTTACTTCCGGAGGAGTTTTGGAATTTAACGACACATTTAACTTTGGTTTCTCGTTTTCAGCTGAGTTGACACCCGTCCCAGAACCAAGTGGGTTACTCTTCGTTTGCGTGGCCGTATTACCATTGATGAATCGCGTTCGCCGATTGCCGGATAACAACGGGTTGAACCGCGGTCGGGCTTGCGGTCGTTTTGAAACATCAAATGGGTAGTGCTCCCGACGCGTTTATCCGGATTGAAGGAGAATTCAATTAGATTCAACCTGAAATCGGTATTGATTTCGATGGCCCTGGTCGCGATAGCTATCGGATGGACATTTGACCACTATATCCAAACAAGAAAACTGGTCGCAGTTCAGGAACGACTTGAAGCAGAATACATTCGATCGAGAAACGCTGCGTCAAGGGCAAATGAAATTTCTAATAAAATCCTCTTGGTAAGAAATTTCATCAAATTCCCGCACGATCAGACTGGGACAGTGGAAAGCACTTTGCTCGAAATAATTCTTGAATCCTGGAAATTTCAACAACTTTATCCTGAATTCAATAACGAAGACGACTCAGACCGCAGTGTATGGCACCTAAACTGCAACGATGCAATGGAACTCTTGGGGCTCAGTTCCGCTACAGCCTATATCTCCGAACAAAGCAAAACTCTAGACGATCCCGACTACTTCCCGGAGCTTCATGATAAGACTTCAGCGAAATACAAATCACTGGTGCAATTCATCAACACTTCTCTAAAAGACAAATACGAGAGAGATTGGAGTGGTAAACCAATTTTCCGATAATAATTTGATGAACCGCCGTCGGGCTTGCGGTCGTTTTGAAACATCAAATGGGTAATTCTCCCGGCGCGATTATCTTGGATGTTATTCCGCTTGTCCAGAAATGCCCCCGATTTTCCAGTAATGTGAGGGAGGATTATTAAATGAGATTTATCAGTCAAAAAGTACTGTTTATGTTACTGGCGGCGACTTTTTCAGCTGCTGGTGTTTCCGCGTATACGGATGACAGCCTTGAGCGCATCAGCAATTGGGGGAAAGTGAGCGATTTTCAGAAGAATGACCGTCGTTATATTCTGAATGCATCGGATTGGTTGCATCTTCCGGGTAACAAGAAGAAAACGCTCGAAGAGTTTGAGGCGGCCAGTGGCATGCAGCGCCCAGACTCAACACCGGCGCTGCAGTTAGCCTGGCAAGTTGTGCAGGCGAATGCGACGGATGACTTGGGTTTTATTGCTCTGAGTTTTGTTTTCCGCACAGCGAATGAGGCAGAGGCGGAGCGTAAATACCGGCTGCCGGCATTGGCCTTGCTCGAGCGTCACTATGTCACCGACCCACGTATTGAGAAAATACTGGTTCTGATGCGGTATGCCAAAAGCAACAATGGTGAAGCAGCAAAAGCGATGTTGAGTCTGGTTGAAAAGGTGGTTCAGCAGAACAAGCCGGGCAGTCGCCTCCGTGTACTGGCGGCTTATCACTTTGCATCGGAACAGTTAAAAGCCTTCAATGACTTGAGCGTACCTGAGAGCAAGCGCCGTGTAATGCGTAAGCAACTCACCAAACACGCCAAACTGGTAATGGAAGAAGGTGATGGTATTGCCGTATGGCGGCAGCCTGCAACAGACCAGGCCGCCAGGTTGTTAAAGACTATCGAGAATCTCTCGATTGGCAGGACATTGCCCAATGCCAAAGCCCGGCTGGTCGGCGGTGGTGGTGAAGACCAGCTGGAAAACTATCGGGGCAAAGTGGTGCTATTGGATTTTTGGGCCACTTGGTGTGTGCCTTGTGTAGCGAACCTGCCAAAAGTCATCGAGCTCAAGAAAGAGATGAAGGGCAAACCGTTTGAAGTCATAGCCATCAGCATTGATGACAGTGATGACGACGTGATTGAATTTATGAAAGAGGAAATGGCATTGCCCGTTGTGAATTGGCGTGTTGGGCGAGACTCACCACTGTATAAGGATTGGAATATAAAAAGTGTGCCCACCTACTTCCTGATTGATGAGAAGGGAACCATTCATGGGAGTGGCAGCTTTAATGGCATGCCAGAGCGCGCCAGAGAGTTGGTTGACGAACTGACTGGTAAATAACTCGCCTTTATCAAATGTGTACCTGTAGGTCGGCTTTCTATAAAATAGAGAGTGCCCGTCAAGCAACGCAAATTGTCTTACAGGATGTTTTTGCCCGCTTGGCGAGGATCCAGAATCTTCCCGCGCAGCTCAACACGTCTGTAACTGATTGTCGGCCATGTCGATTTACCATTGCCGATAGCGTCATTAACGATCGGGAGCGCCATAAGGCGACTCGACGGCGGTATCTGGGTGCCGAATCCAAAACCCATCACCGCTTGCATTGGCTGTGGCACAACTCAATAATCGACCTAGAAAGTGCTTGAACTGGCGAACACCCATAGAAGTATTCAAAGCCTAATAATCCCCTTTCGTTGCACTTCAGAATTGAATTTATGCACGTAGGATAGCAAAACGATGCACGCGGAGCCGGACTTGCGCGTGTTAATTGATGGATAGAATATCGTTCCGGCTCGGTGACGTCGCCGCTATCCAACTTGAGTGACATGATGACACACCAAGCATCTGACAAACTCGTAAATGAATACGAATCGCTTGATATTGGCGGGCTGCTACTGTACCACGTGTCCGTTGGTCTGCCGGAACCGCCAAGAGTCGACGCGAATTACCGCTGCTCTGCACTTTGGCGAGGTTACATCGCCACATTTCGCATAAACCCAGCCGGAACCTTTGAATTGCTTCAATTTGAAATACCACATTTTGAAGGCAAACCAACCATTCAAGAACTTAAATCGGGACTATATTGGGGCGACTTTGAAATTACGCTAAGACCATTTTTCACTGGTCCCAAAACAGTAATCCCATTCAAATCTGGTGTCATTGTGTCCGACCAACAACAATGGGCAATAGAAAAACGCGAAATCTGTGGTTGGAATATCGAAAGATCGACGCCAAACGGATACATGGTTGAGACTCAAGCCGGCAAAGGATTTATTCCAACTACACTTGTTCCTGATGATCTATCATCGCTACTTGAAAATGGTTACCAAGGCACTGCTGATTGTCTAATTCAAAATTTTGATTCCGAACGAGAGTGCTTTATACTCGAACTAACAAAACTAAATCACTCGTGATGCTGTTCGCGGGATAACAATCCGATGAACCGCGTGCGGGATTACAATAAGTCGCCCATGGTGCCGTTTTAGAAAGATCGCTAATCAAACACAATGATCATGGGCGTTCGCCACCGAACGAAAATCCTTGAGACACACCGGCCCGGACGCCTAGCAAAGCCGTGAACAGCAAAATATTCAAAACAGCAATCTGTTTGGGAATTTCTGTTTGGGTTCTGGCAGAACCATCTGCTGCCCAGGAAGATGTGCCCGTTTGCTGGATAACAGGAAATTCACGCTTGTCTCCTCTGAGACCTCATACTTCCGTTTTTCCCCCGGTGGTAAGGGACACGAAGAAAATCGTTTGTCTTGTCGCGTCTCAAGGAATGAGATTCTTTGGAGAATTGGAAAGTGTTGCAACTCTTAGGGCGTCGGAAAATCATAATCGCAGTTGTTGCTCTGGTTGCTATGATGGTTTTCGCATACGCGTTGACTGGCCCATCGAGAACCGTCTCTGCACTTGCACTCGCACTCGAAAATAACGACGAAAGTTCCCTAGATGCTTGCATCGACATGGAGCGTTTTCGAGCGTCGGTCCATCAATTGGTAACTGGTGAAAAATCCGGCGAACTTGATGCAACTACAGAATTCTTGATCGATTCAATGTTGGTACCTGGTTTCGTTGCGAAACTCGGCTGGAGTTTAAAATCGGATAGTAATCTTAGAAAGTACGAATCATTGAACGCGTATTCCATCTTCGTCGCTGATGATGAGACTGGTGGGCACAGATATACTTTCGAGCCGTGTGGACTACAATGGAAATTGTGCACAATATCTGAGTGGAAAAGTCCGAACCCAAAACAATTTGAAGAAATTGCCGAATAACAAGCCTATCAACCGCCGTCAGTCTTGCGGTCGTTTTGAAACATGATTCGGGTAGTCGTCCCAACGCGATTATCCTCGTCGTTATGTCGTCGATGGCGATCCAACTAAAAGCTAAGCGTTGAAGGGGAAGTCGCGGCGCCGGGCGGATTTGGACAATCGTGCCGACGCGCTTGTTTTGAACTTTCGGTCTGTAAGATTTGCACAATTTTGAAGCGCACTACCATGGCAAACGCCAGGCCAACGACCCAACCCGCCTAGTCAACCGCCTATGCTTCCAACTCCCCCAAATCACACCGTCATCACGATTGGCATCGGGTTTGCTAAATGCACTTAAGATGTGACACGTGATGTGTAGTTAAAACACCAAAACCTTCATGGAGGAAGAGAAATGATTTTTGTACTTGCAGTGCTGATGACCGTCGGTAGCGGTCCATTGGAAATCCCAAACGGTCAATTTGAACAGTCTGTCGAAAATACTGGGCTTCCGTCGTCCTGGTCGTTCACTTCAATCCCGTCGAAACAGCACCTTGTGCGTTACCGGACTAAGGTGATCGATGAAGGCGATCGGTCTTCGAAGGCCCTTGCAATCCACGTCGTGGCTGATCATCCCGATGAGAAAGTGGCTTACAATGCGCATCAAGACCTCAAGGGATTGGCTGTTGGGAAAACTTATCGCGTGTCAGCTAAGATGACCACAAGCGGCCTCACCAAAGCGCCGATGATCGTTTTGCAATGCCTAAATGGAAATGGTGACAAGTATCTTGGATTCGCTCGGTCTGAAGAGCGACGATTGAGTGGCGATATTACGGCTTGGGAGCGGTTCGAAACTGATATTACGATACCTGATAACACCGCAATCGTACGGCTACGAATCGGAATTTCTGCAAAGGGAAACGCAGGGGGAACTGTCGTCATTGACGACGTCGAAATCGCCGAAGTCAATTAGCTTACGAAATCCAAAAAAAACGTGAATCACTTGGAGCGGCGTTGGTTACGTGATTTCAAGTGGTTCGTCAACTCCTGGTCTTTGATGTTTCGCAACCTGGTAATTCAGATTGCCGAATAGCAATTGGATCAACCGCAGGCCGAGCACTGCGTGCCACCGAAAAACGAACCGCATCGGTCGGCCGCAGTTTTCCTTAATGTTATTACATGAACCCACGAATTGTACCGTAGAGTGCACCAGGCACACTCAACGAGCTACATTCACTTTTTCCGGATAATCTCTGTCCATTCCTGCCGTGAGAAACTCCGATTCCTGGCTGCTTGAATCGAAAACACAATCCATCGAACTAAATTTGCAAGTCGTTTGCCATCATCTTCGTCGTTTTCTCCGTGTGTTGGTTGAGTTCAGACAAGCCGTTTATACCAACCACGGGGCATTCTTCGATCTTTATCTGACTTACGACAGTTGGTCCAACTCGGTCGCTATCACTGATTCCAAATCTCCTTCCCACGCATTTCCGTGTCCAGGCAACATTGTCAATTGGCCCAGACCTTTAAAACGCTGAAGTGAAACGATGGCCTGTCGATGGTCGTCGTTCAACATACGTTGCGGCAGTTGAGGTATACCATCTGCTCCCGTCAACAAATTTCTCGTTACTAGCGAGTCTCCACTGACAAGAATTTGACGATCGGGAAGGAATAAGGCTATTTGGCCGGCAGTATGTCCAGGCAAGTGAATGATTTGCGGTCGGCCGGGAACTTCAAGGAATTGTTCGTGAGTAACGGGTTCCACCTTTGGCAAAACAGGCATCGTGAAAACTCCATTCAGCGTGGCATGGAGTAACATTTTTCTAATGTACGGTCGCCAAGCATTGCTCAGTAGTCCATACCAAGGTAATTGCAGCACCCTTGACGCAGCTCGTACGTCATCGCAGTGCATGTAAACGGGAATATTTGCATCTCGGCTTAAAACCGCGGCAAATCCGGTGTGGTCAGCATGGGCATGAGTGATGACAATTGCCTCCAAGTCGTTGATCGACTTGCCCATTTCTTTCAGCCCTTGCTTGAGAATCGCATAGTGACTTGGAAAACCGGCATCAACCAGTGTAAATCTGGAATCTTCTTCAATCAAAAACCAATTGAATGGGCCGCATTCAAATTTGAAAACCTGTTGGTACTCTTGCATTTGGGAGCTATCCTTAAATTGCTATGACTTAGTTCAATCATTGCTAACACTACAACGCGATCAAGAACGCACTTTTTGGTAACCGCCAAGGATCGACATGCCCGTCAAACGAGAATGCCGCTACGAGAAATGTCCTGTTGAGGCAGCTCTCGACCTTATTGGAGGCAAATGGAAGACGATGATTATTGCATTGCTTCTCGAATCCGAACTTCGCTTCAATGAATTGCAGCGTCGCGTTGGTGGGGTGAGTCACAAGGTGTTGACTGAACAGCTTCGCGATCTCGAGCACTGTGGCATCATTAAGCGGGAGCAGCTCCAAGTGGCTCCTCCCATGGTGGTTGTCTATTCGCTCACGGATTTGGGATTGTCATTGCAGCCACTGGTTGAAGAATTGCGGCGATGGGGAAAAAAATTTGCGGTTTCTGAATCTCAAACAACAAAAAACTAGTCACCGTAAAGCCGGTCATAGACCGGAAGCTTCTTACGATGTTTGATCGGTCGACGATACTCATGAAACTGATTCGAAGTTACGCGCGTCGGTTTAGGCTGACCAAGGCGGCAAGACGCGTCGCCTCAAAGCATCTTCACGATCGTTTTTACGGCTGACATTTATCCTGTCGCTGGCACGGTAAGCTTGGATCACGACCATGTCAGAAGGATGAATTCGAAGCACTTTTTCGATGCAAGGAAGATATCGACGAGTCGGCATTCAATGCGATGATCTATGAGGCAATCAGATTCGATCGGGAGTCCGCTCAATGATTCGTTTCATCTTGTCCGCGCTGGTTTCAACTATCATCCTGTTTTTGTGGGGCGGGTTGGCACAAATGTTCCCTTGGGGGATCGCCTCGACTCAGAACCTGACGACGTTGCGGGAAGGAGATGAATCGTTTTCGGCACCCCATCAAATGCGTGTCACAACGGAACAAATGATCGGTGACGAATTCGAGAACCGCTGTGCCAACAAGGTCACGACGCTCGTGACTCCCAAGACTTTCTCATGGATCGTCACCCAACCACTGAAAGCTGACTATTCTCAATACTTCGTCAATGAGTTGTTGACCCAACTGCTGGTTTCCCTACTACTCGCCAAACTGTTGTGGCTAACACGCAGTCTCACATTCACCCAACGTATTTTGATCATTGCGGTTGTCGGATGCATGTCAGGCGCTGCGACCTACGGCCAACTCATGAATTGGTGGGCACTTCCTCCAGCATACGCTCTTGGTGTAAGCTTCAATCTGCTGTGTGGCTGGCTTATCGCTGGTGCAGTTTCCGCAAAATTCGTTTTGCCGATGTCGGTCCAATGTTCAAGCGAGACAGAATAGTCGGCAGATAACAAGGGCATGACCCCAATGGCAGAGAATCAGTTCATCGAGATCGAAGCACCGCATTTGTGCGTATTGGAGGGTGAATCGGAAGAATTATGTAACGATGGCATCTACGGAAAGGCGCTGGCCGAATACCTTCAGTCGCACTTATCCAAGATGGGTTACGGCGTGCCGTGGGTCGCGTGCGAAGACTGGGGCTGGTATGTCCCTGCTGAAATCGACCGTTTCCGGATGGCGATCTGCGTATATGGATTCCCTCGGCAAGCTGATGAAACCGCAAATGCCGCTAAGGCAGAATACGGCGGGCTTGCGAAGGACGTAAACTCGGTACCGGCTGGCTTTCCTCTATCGCTCTGCGTGACCGTTGGTACTCAGCCACGTCGGTATTGGGATTGGCGGCGGTTTCGAAGCCTTGATCGTTCAGATGTCGTTGCAAAGCTGAATCAAGACTTGATCACCATCTTTGATGCTGACTCTCAGATCATGGTTTTACGCTGCACTGATGAGTTCCCACTTAATGATCAACCGTGAATGCCACACCATAACGGGATGCTAGAGATTCACAAAAGGATGCACGCGCAAAGCCCGGCATGCAAGCGTGTCGTATACCAATGATCGCCGGCCGGACTCGCCGATCCTCGACGCAATGCGGCAACAGTCTTGCGTATTGATGTGACATACCGTGAACTAGGAGACGCGTGGCCGGGCCACTTTACTGACACCGATCCATCAGCCTGGTTGCCGGCGATTTAACCACCATGGATTGCCTCGCCGTGTTCAGTCCCGCGAACTCATTCTGGATTCCGTAGATATTTACCTCGCATTGAAAGCGAACTCTTGTGCGGCCAAACAGCGTCCCGATATTGAATCCGTCGCGATTCCCGGCCTTGGTACCGGAGTTGGCCACTTGATACCGCTTCCACTAAAATGTGGCATGCATACAATGAGTTGCGCCTTTGGCAATCAACCAAGATTGCCGGGTTTGGACCAGGCACAACTGCATCCATTGAAACTCAGCCCAAACAGCATGATCTGTGAGCACCAGGATGAGTAGCAAAGCAATGCACGTGAAGTCGGGTTTTGCGCGCGTTTTTCGTTTTTGATTAGAAGATCGCTTTTGCGGTTAGGTGATGGCCGTTATCTGCGTAACACAAAATCGGCGAGTTAGTATGGATACCAAACAACTGATCGAACTAGTCGCCGACGCGCTGGCTGGTAACTTTGTCGATTGGCGCCAAGTTGCCACGAAACTCGATTCTTCCGATTTTGATATAGATACGCCGTGCGACACCAAAGGATGGACATTGCTTCAATGGGCGCTCGAGCATGACAACAACCAAGCTGCGTCATTCGCAATTTCGCGCAACGCCTCTATTAACGCCAAGGGAATAGGCGATTTCGACTGCACCCCGCTAGACATCGCCGTTCGAAAGGGAAATGACAAGTATATCGACATGTTTCTTCGCTACGGCGGGACGGCGTCAGTTCCCGCGACATCAAAGCGGATGGAGCTGATTAAAAAGGGAAAAGTCACGATCCAGAAGTTCGTGACCGATTCTGACTCGGATTCCTTTGCCGACGTAATCAAGCATTACGAACAACTGCTGGGTGTCAAACCTAAACGAGACAAGCAGACTGGCGTCATTCGGTTTCGAAACGTGTCGCTTGCGGACGCACTTTCACTGACCGGAAACAAGAAAGAGCAGCTAAGGCAAGTTGTTACGAAATTTGCCGAATTTTCAATCCGCAACAGAAAACACGGAGCAATTCTTTATGGCGAATCCTGGCTGGGTGCGTCCTTGAAAAAATCTAACTTCGTTCTCGCGCCTACAGATGCCGACATGGTTCTCCTAACGGCGCTAACGACCGTCCCAAAGTCACCTTTGTTTGGCAATCATCAACTGTTTGGCGCGCTCGTAGAGTTGTACCAATTCCAAAAATATAGAATCTTGTCCATCAACAAAGATGCGATTGTGGTGCAGTTCGTCGAGGACATTAAAGATCATATCGCGGCGGCGGAGGAAGCAATTCGACTTTTTCCGTTCCTGCCCGAGTATCACACTGCCGGCGCAGCTCAGCCTAATGAAATTGACGTGAACGAGATCGTGGCCAATGATATTCGAAACGAGAATGCACTACACATCATATATCACGCGTTTTAATTCTCTACTGGCGGACAACAATGCGATGAGCAGGCAGCCGTGCAAGCCAAAACCAGTACCATGACTGATGCCAGATCGCTTCTGGCGGCACATTGAATGATCGACGGGCGCTCAGGCGGAAACATCACCTTTTTGATCGTTTGCAGGATTACTCTTGGCCAGCTGGGAATAAATGGCAATGGACCAATCGCCACCGTGCTCTGAATCCATTGACTGGTTTATTTCAACAGCAATAATGGATCTACATGGGGTAAAGCCGCGAAAACGATCAAGGGTATGCGCGATAATGGCATGAACTGAACTTTGCAAATGGTATTGAGTCTAAGATGGTATCATTGCTCATTGGTAGGTCGTGGCGTTTGCAGTGCGAGGAAAACTTAATTGGACGAAAATGAATTCTGGGGCATTGTTGACTTAGCTCGGCGTCACTCGGGAACCGACGACCGGGGCTTCCTCGATTCCGTCGCTGCGTCGTTGCGCAAAATGACTCTGAATGAGATCATCGCCTTCGATGAGTGCCTCATGGAGTTTCGAAGAATAGCGTATCGGTCCAACCTTTGGGCGGCAGCTTATATCATTAATGGTGGCTGCTCTGATGATGGTTTCGAGTATTTTCGGATGTGGTTAATTTCTTGCGGTCGCAGAGCGTTTGAGGAAGCGATTGAAGACCCGGCAACACTTGTCTCGCACCTTCGGATGGAGCGATCATGGGACGCCGAGTTGGAAGAATTCCTATACCTTCCTCGTCGGGTATACAGAGACCTCGCTGGTTCGGAAATGCCCCTTCGCGATCACGCTCCCGTAGAACTTGTCGGAGAAGAATGGTCCGAAGAAGATCTTCCATCTATGTTTCCCGACCTCCTTAGAAAAGCGGACTCGCGGTTCACCTGACAAGGCAAACGCTACTTTTAGCCGCAACAAACGTTGAGGCTCAGTTCGGCTAACACGGCGATCAATCGTGCGATTCATTTTTCGCCGGCAGCCACCTAACGAAACCTAATATCCAAGTTTGCTGTCAGAGCCCGAAAAGTCCTGACGCGTGAAATCTAGTAATTACACCTCCTTCACTTCAACCACCTGCAAACAGATGATGGACGCCGTCATAGCCTGGGGACTAAAATTACTAGATGGCTTGATCTGGATGCTGTTCGCCCTGTTTTTCATCTGGACATTCGGCGCGCTTTGGTTTTGGCCCTCGTTACCGATGACCACACGCGTCTTATTGATCGCTGCATTCATCGCTGCCAATACGATAATATTTCGTCGATCGCCACATTTACGTTTCGCTCGGTCAATAGCGACCATCACAATGGTATTGGTGTTTGCTGCATCCGTCATTTTGATTCGGCCACGAACCGATCGGACGTGGGCAGCGGATCAAAGCCAAGTCGCCGAAGTCAAAATCTTCGATGACGATATTGTCATTCGAAATTTTCGAAACAGTCATTATCGCTCAGAACTGGACTATGACGTCCATTTCGAAACGAAACAATTTAAGTTGTCCTCCATCGAAACCGTTTGGTTAATCATACAAAAATTCACTGCCGACGAAGGCCTAGCACACGTATTTCTAAGTTTTGGGTTGTCCAATGAAATGGATCCAAACTTTTTTAGCGTGTCGGTCGAGGTTCGCCGTGAAGTGGGCGAAGTTTACCATCCGATTCGAGGCTTGTTTCGCACATACGAGTTGACGCACATAATTGGCGATGAAAAAGATCTGATCGGAGTCCGCACGATTCACCGCCCTAACGACCGGGTTTACATGTATCGCATCAACGCCACGCCAGGTCAAACTCAAGAGTTGTTCAAAAAGTTCGCCAATCGAATTTCTCAGTTGAACGAACGACCTCAGTTTTACAATACGTTTTTAAATAACTGCGCCAACGGCATTACAAGTTTAACATACGAACTAACGCCCGAACCCATCAACTGGCTCGATTCAAGGATAGTGTTTCCCGGGTTCGCTGCCGAATTTGGTTTTGAAAAGGGATTAATTGGCGAGCGGGACTCCAACCAAACCTTGGGTGAGTTAAATGAAAAAGCGAGAATCGACAAACTTGCTCGAGCTAACTTAGATGCGACCGATTTTTCAAAGGCCATCCGTGCGATTCTCAACCAACAATCCAGGTAGAGGCGAAATGGGGGAGGCGAAATGGGGACAGGTCCAATTATTGCTTGGTTGATCGACCGCGGTTTCGTGATGCAAATCCAAACAGGTCACCTTTTTCGCTCAGAGTACGACTGCCAGTACTTGCCGAGCTTGTCAAAACTGGACCTGTCCCCGTTTCTCTTCTTTCTCTTTTGGAGACCATTAGATTCGGTTTGAACCAATTCCGCGCCATCACAATACCGGATCCAATACCGGGAAAACCTAACGGTACTGTTCCTGACGGGTCTTTCTGGATGGTTACGCACTAGTCCAAGGGGATAGTTTCGATTGGATTGCGGGCAATGTCCCCGACGATTTCCACTCCGTCGAAGTTGTCGGCCTGCAAGATGGTTTTGAGCTTGATCTAGAAGTCAGTGGTTCCGGCGTTCTGGTCGTCAATTATAGCAATGGAAACATCGAACAATGGATTCGGATAAAAGACCCAATTCGTGAGCTTTATGATGTGATTGTATTACGAGGTATCAGACGATCACGTCTGGTGGGACTCAAAACCGATGACATTCGGACGGTCGTATGGCAGATCCTGAAAGAGTTGCAGCGATGAGGCTAGAGGAGCTGATCGCATCGACCGTCAAATCTCTCTAACGACTTGGATCTGATTTCGCATACGCCTCTTCTTCGAATACATTGCCTCGGTAAATGTCTTTGCCGTTCAACCACGCGATCAGCGATGCCATCAAATAGGCCGGAATAAAGAACGGCCCCCAACGTTCATACTGGCGAACATGCACTTGTTCGTGCTCGCGCGTCAAGTCTAAAGCGGCCTGAGTTTGCCCCAGAATCGTATGACCGAAAGTAATCGCCATCGCCCCCAGTCCGCCGATCGGAGCTCGCCTCAAAATGCCTTTGACAAATGGTCCATGGAACTCCAAACAGCCTTGCCGCCAGTTAACGTGTCCACCAAATACAACCCCGGTAAATCCCAATAGCAGTCCAATCAACGAGTTTGGAAACGCCCAAATTCTGAAAATCACCGCGATTATCGTTTTACCCATCACATTGTCCCTTTATTCAGGCGTCGGTAACGCACGTAACAATTGAGTCCGCGACAAATATCAACTAAACTAAGGTCGGAACATTATAAGGCTACTCCCCATCTTAAGGATTTCGAAACATGTGGCTCAACAACGCACAACGATGGTTACCGCTGATTGCGCTCGTTACTTCGTTAGTGGTTTCCAATCATAGTTACGGCCAATCGGCGATCGTGGATCCACTGGTAAGTCAAGAAGTCGAGTTGTCGGTCGATTCCGGAAAAATCTATCACACTGGCAAAGAACAAGCATTGGTTTGGTCCGAGACCTTGCTCGTGCCTGATGCGCTTTGGTTGCGATTGAAATTCGATCAAATCGTTTTGGCAGGCAGTCCGTTGGGCGGATCAAGTTCAACTCTTAAAATTACGTCTTTGGAGGATGGTAAGTTTCAAATTTTGAATTCCGTTACGTCAAAGCAATGGAGAAACACCAGTGCCTACTTCAATGGCAATGCTGTCAAGATCGAGTTGTATGCAACCAGTAACGGGAGATTAAACCTGATTCAAATTGGTTCAGCGAATGCGGGTGAGTTTGATAGTTCCGCCATACTTGAATCCATTTGTGACAACGTCGACGATCGTCAATTGTCCGACGACCCGAGATGCGCTCGAGGCGAACCGATCGGCTGCACATGCTGGTTGTTTGATGACCGGAACAACTGTTTTATTACGGCGGGCCACTGTGCCAACGGAACGGATATAGCCATGTTTAATGTGCCGCTGTCGGACAGTAGCGGGAATCGTCAATTCCCGGGTCCCGAAGATCAATACGCGGTGGATATTGACTCAATGCAATTTGTCAATTCAGGTATTGGCAGTGACTGGTCGTATTTTGGCTGTTTTCCTAACTCGAACACCGGTCTTACTGCGTTTCAAGCCCAAGGTGATTCGTACCAATTAGGTACGCCGTCTCCCGTTCAAAACGGTGATGAAATCCGCATTACCGGTTATGGCTCGACTTCGTTTCCAGTGGATCCAACTTGGAATTCAGCTCAAAAAACTCACGTCGGTCAATACGATCTGTTTACGAATGAAGAATTGGGTTATCGAACCGATACGACGGGTGGAAATTCGGGCTCTCCGATTATCTTCGAAGCTACCGGTGAGGCCATCGGAGTGCATACCCATGGTGGATGTAGCAGCAACGGAAACGGCAGAAACTTCGGGACATCCATTTTTCAAAACGCATTTTCGACGGCACTCAGCAACCCGTTGGGTGTTTGTGCACCTTCGGTGGACTTCGATTACCCCAGTGGCTTACCGGAATTGATTAGCCCTACCGGAGGCAATGAAGTAACCGTCAACATTGACACTGACGAATTTACGTTGGATCCGGCGACAGCAATGTTGCATTACGACGACGGTTCCGGATTTCAAGCGATCTCGGTACCGTCCACTGGAAAGAACATGTATCAAGCAACGTTTCCGGCCGTCGATTGCGGTACGATCCTTCGGTATTACTTCAGTATTGAGGACGTTGACGGAGAGCTATTTACTAGTCCTCAATCAGCCCCAGCGAGCTCGTTCGCAGCGCTCGCCGCGAATGGAATCGCGTTTGTTCCGTTTGTAGATGATTTCGAAATCGATTTGAATTGGTCTGTTGCTGGTGATGCCGATACGGGCCAATGGGAGCGAGGCATTCCGGCTGGTGACGGCAATCGCAATGATCCAACTACAGACGCCGACGGCTCAGGCAATTGTTATGTTACCGAAAATGGAGCTGGCAACACCGATGTCGACGGAGGTTCAACGATCCTGACATCGCCGACGATGGATGCCACATCCGGTGCAGAACAGGACGCCATCCTAAAGTACTACCGTTGGTTCGACAGCGATTCTAGCGGAGACGCCTTTGCGGTAGAGATTTCAAATAACAATGGTGCAAGTTGGCAAACCGTCGAGACCGTTACGACCAACCCTGCCGACTCCACCGGCGGATGGAAACTTGCCATTTTCGAAATTGAACAATTCGTCACTCCTACAGATCAAATGCGCGTTCGATTTACCGCGTCAGATACCGGAAGTCCCAGCATTGTTGAAGCCGGTGTCGATGGAGTCACGATCGAAGTGGTTGATTGTATGGCAGGAACTTTGTTGGGCGATGTCAACTTAGATGGAGCGGTAAATTTGCTTGATGTTGCACCGTTTGTCGATTTAATTTCCAACAGTGAATTCCAACTTGAGGCCGACATCAATATGGATGGTAACGTTGATCTCTTGGACGTTGGACCGTTTATTGATTTGTTGTAAATCAATTTTTGCATTTGCAAACTCTGCGAACCTCAGTCCACGCCCTGCCGTTGACTGAGGTATTTTTTTGAAACGATGCAACCGACCAAGCCCGCCATCAACTCATTAACCGGTTTGCGTTTTATTGCCGCGCTGGTGGTATTCGTTCACCACCTTAACAACAAATTCGGTTTCGGCGTTAACCCCCATTCGATCGGTAGTCTTGCCGTTTCGTTTTTCTTCGTCTTGTCGGGATTCGTATTGGTTTACGCTTATCACGATCGTCTGAACCATCAACAACAAGTCAAGACGTTCTTGTTCAACCGTTGGGCTCGGATTTGGCCGTTGCATTTTGCTTGTTTAGCCATTGCGATCTTTTCTTTTCGGGGGTTAGGCGCATTTGCCAGCGGTGATACTTGGTGGCGATTCTTGGCCAACGTGTTGCTCCTCCAGAGTTGGTTCAGCCACGACAACTGGGTATTTGCATTCAATGGTGTTTCCTGGAGCATTTCGACGGAAGCATTTTTTTATCTGCTTTTCCCAGTGTTGTTGTTCGCCAGCGGAAAACGCTTAAAAAAGTCGTTAATCGTACTTGGACTCGCTGTATTTGGCGTTGTTATCGGCCTCTCCATTTGCAATTCCAAAGAGTTAATTGCCGACTATAACTTCTTTCGAGTTGGTCAAGTCAATCCGTGGTTGCGCTTGCCCGATTTTCTGATCGGGATCGTCGCTGGCTGGATCTATCTCAAGCGACAAGACCAGCAACAGCGACCGCATCAATTTTGGATCGACTCGGTGCATGAACTCATGATCTTGTCTCTGATTTACGCGACGGTTCTGTGGGTGACTCACCAACGAATTCAACAACAAATCGTACATTCCAGTTGGGGCAGCCTTTTTTTAGGATCTTGGTTTCGGGTGGAATATCCGGTCGGGCTGTTTGGAATAGCAGTTTACGTTTTTGCCAAATCTAAGGGTTTGGTATCGCGAATCGTAGCCAACCGATTATTCGTTTATTTGGGAAAAATCAGCTACGCGTTCTATCTGATTCATCACCAAGTGATTCGCTCGGTTTATGTCGCACACGACTCCTATGGAACATTGTCACCGATTGCGATCGCGTCGCTCTGTTTTGTTGTGTCATTGGGGGCGGCCATCTTGCTCCACGAGTGGATCGAACGCCCCATCCAATCAGCATTGTTGAGCTGGTATCGCCAGAACAGCGATCGGGATTTGCGTTCGCATTCGCACAAATCTCTATTGACCAAGACTTTCCTCGCGACGGCTATGTTCGGTCTTCCATTCTGGTTTTTGACAAATTTTGCCATCGCATACAAACGGCCACCCGAAATTAACGCCATTGTCAGAAATTCCGCTGCGGAATTAAGAAACATTGAGTTCGGCGGACAGATGCGTCTATTGGGGGTGGATTTCGTAAAAAAACGAAAGCGACTAGAGATTCGTTTCGCTTGGTTGAAACGTACCGTCATGGAACATCGAAGACTTGTTCAAATCGTCGACAACGACGGCAAGCAAATCGCTCGCGGCCAGCACAACCAAGATGCTGTTGGCCAAGCTCTTCCAGGACAATCCTTTGTCGACGTGGCCTACGTTCGACTCGACCAAATGCAAGACGATCGGGAAGTTGTAGTCCGGTTTCGCGACAAAGTAAGACCTTCCTTGTTCATAAATAAGGGGCGTCGAAGAATGGGCAACCGAGTGCTGGTGTTGCTAAATGCTAAAGAACTGTCGAAATTTGATTGACCTCGATCGTTTTACTTCGCGTTTGAAATAGGCACACTCGCTTCCTTTGTCCGACAAAAAATTCACTCGAATTCCGACCAAATTTTTGCAAAATTGAAAATCTCGGCAAGATCAGGGCGCTCCAACGAATGTAACGTGTAGATTACATATTGTAATCTTAACATTACACCTGAAAAAGCAATTTTGGAGGCAAGAAATGTCGTATCATGAAAAAAACGCCTGGGCGTGCCTGGTTTCGTTGTTGGCTGTGTTCGTCCCGTATTTCCTATATGTTTACCAAAACCCATTCGCGTTTTTTGGGTTGTTTGTTTTCGCAGTGATCGTGCTCGTCGGGATGCTGGTGGTATTCCACATCGTCAATGCCATGGTTTCTCCAACGATCCGACAGACAGGTGACACCCCATTGCTTGATGAACGGGATCAGAAAATTGAGACGTGGTCCGCGAAAATTTCTGGATGGGTTCTGGGTTTCATGGTCTTGATTTGGTGCTTAAACGCGATGTACGGAATCCCGATTGTGGCGTCGATGCAAATAGCAAAACAACCAGGAAGCATTACGATTGACAGCGCCATGAACGATTTTTCGATCCCCGCCATCCAAGCCTTGTTTTGGGTCCATACATTGTTCGCGGCGTTCGTGGTTTCCAACTTGACATACTATTCGATGATCATTCTTGGCTACCGGAGATTGGTTTGATGGCACGCACAAAGAAGAAAGCAGTCATTGAAAACCGAATTCGAGAATTGCGATTCAAGAACAAAGAAATGACGCAACAAGAGCTGGCTGATCGAATTGGAATCACACGCCAAACGGTGATTGCGTTAGAAAAAGGCAAGTATTACCCGTCACTGGAACTAGCCTTTCAGATTGCCGAAGCGTTCAGATTGCCGCTTGAAGAAGTGTTTCAATGGAAAGCGAAATGACAGGACGTAAACAGGAATTCCTTTTTATCACCGCTGTTGGATCCAATATGGAGCGTTCTTCACAATCGGTCTTGGTCGCAAAATCTCGTTCATAGAATCTTGGAAAGCTACTCGATTCCGGTTACGATGTCCATCGAAACGAAATTTGTTCAAGATTTCCTTGGCAGCTAATTCCAAGAATACTTGTTGTTGGTTGCGACTAGCCTGTTGGCGATATGGCGCCGCAGAGACTAGCGGAGTTATTCATAGTCAATGAAGCGCATTGGGTTTTACTTAGCCATCGACGTACCAACGGCGTTGGTTCTGTATTCGATTTTCTGTTTTCATTTCCGTTATTGGTCTAGTCACGCAAAATTTGAAACGCCGGTCAATTTAAAATCCAGATTGTCAGTTGCAATCGCCCGAGTAACCCTACTTTTTCTCGTTTTCGTTCTGTTGTGTTGGATAGTGGATTTGGCTGTTTGGTTTGTATTCCTCTTGGTCTTGTTGGCTGGAATCTTTTTTTGTTTCACTTCCTTGGGTAATTTTCCCGCCGAGATGCTTATATTCGCGTCCGCATTTCTCATCCGAGAATGGTGTTTTGATTTTCCAAATTTAATCCTCACACCTGCAGCCGATCCTTCAGATTCGGACGACCCTTCGACGTCCAGTCAGTGGGTTGGGAAATCTGGTCGAACAACGTCTCCATTGCGACCAGCCGGCGACATCGAATTGGCTGGCAAGACATTTTCGGCGATTTCTGAAGACGGTCGTTTTGTTGAAAAAGACCTAGAAATATTCGTTACCGAGATGCGGCATGGCCGCGCCAAAGTGACACCTGTCAAAGAATCGAATCGACCTGCGCGCCCTGACTCGAACTAAGGCGGTCTCGTCGAATCGCTTAACAGTTGATAAAATTTCGGTTCCATTTAGTTGGGCGTTATCTATTGCTGTACTTGGTTGGTCTATGGGAATGCGAATGCATCGCATCAAGAAATCTGCGGTTTCCGCCCGCCCGTTTTTCGGGACAATTGACACGCGGAAATTCGACGTCACAGACGCAGCCAACCGCTCTACCGTGTTGCCTTGACGATTAGTCATACCAAAGTTTGGCCCAAGATACCTAACAACAAACCGATCGATGTATACACGACGAAATATTCGCTGGAGTTTAATTTTTAAATTTGCCTGGTGGCGTGTAATTGTGTTTGCGTCCTGGTCCAGTTTCGTGGTCGGTTTATTTATGTTTCTGCAGCAACAAGATTACGATTGCAGCATGCCGCTGGCACCACTAGGAACCATTGGTGTCGCGGTCGCGTTTTACGTCGGATTCAAAAATAATCAGGCCTACGACCGATTTTGGGAAGCACGAAAAATTTGGGGCGGCATTGTGAATGTCAGCCGCTCTTGGGGCAATCAAGTCATGACCTATGTGTCCTTGGCTAACGCCCCCGAAGGTGGCGAGGTCGATGTGCGCAAGGTTCAGAAGCGGTTGATTTACCGACACTTGGCCTGGATCACGGCTTTGCGTTACCAATTGCGTCGCAAGACTCCGTGGGGTTTTGAACCCAAGGGCCTTCCCAAACGACTGGTCCAACCAACCGATATGGAAGCCTTAAAACGTCAAGCGACCGAGTTTCTGGGCGAGCAAGAATTGGTCGAGATATGCTCATTTCGAAATTGTGCGACCCAAATTCTGCGATTCCAAGGAGAAAACCTACGCAAGCTCATAGAAAACTCCCCTCGTTTAGTCGAAGAATTTCGACTCATCGCGATGATGGATTTAATCACTGAGATGTACACCTTGCAAGGAAAATGCGAGCGGATCAAAAACACACCGTTCCCACGCCAATACGCCTATTTTAGTGTGGTTTTTGTTTGGATTTTCAACATTTTGTTGCCATTTGGAATTGTGGGCGAATTTGCGACTCGCGGCGACTTGATTTGGTTGACAGTGCCGTTGTCCGTTATCATCTCTTGGATTTTCTTCACCATGGAAACCGTCGGTGATTCTAGCGAAGATCCGTTCGAGAACTTTATCAACGATGTACCGATGACGGCCCTATGTCGGACCATTGAAATCGATTTGCGGCAGATGTTGGGAGAAACGGACATTCCAGATGCGGAACAGCCCGTTAACGACATATTGATGTGATGATCAACGGAACAACTGACTACGGTAACGATTTTAGTCCCACGCGCACGCGAAAAACACAAAGGTCATGAAGTTGTCCTCGACTGTCACGAAATTGGACGGAAAACCCGTGATGCCGATGGTCGATGTCCGCTGCGAACAACGTTTCCAATCCCGCGCCGGACTTTTTGTCGCCATAGCAATCGTCGCCATTGGGCTGTAAATGTTTGATTGCCTGCTCAAATCTGCAGCAATAACGAAAATGAGTTGCGACTATAACCGGAAGAGAACCGATCACGATGAGCTCATCTGTGCCCCTACAACCCTATGACGAACACAATCAACGGCTTGAAAGCAACGTCCATCCCAAGGATTGGCACAATCCGACACCGAACCAGCCGTATCATTTGGTCATCATTGGCGCGGGAACAGCGGGTTTGGTGACAGCCGCCGGGGCAGCGGGTTTGGGTGCCAGAGTCGCCTTGATTGAACGCGATTTGATGGGCGGCGATTGCTTGAACGTCGGTTGTGTTCCATCTAAGGGACTGATTGCAGCGGCAAGAAATGCGGCCGCCATCCGCGAATCTAAGTCGTTTGGAATTGAGGTTGCCGGGCCTTTGCAAATGGAATTCGACCGAATCATGAATCGAATGCGCGAGAAACGGGCAGCGATCAGTCCGATGGATTCTGCCGATCGTTTTCGCCAATTAGGTGTCGATGTCTATTTTGGGCATGCTCGTTTTGGGCCAGGGCAATCCGTCATCGTTGAACCGGAAAACGGTGCGAGCTGTGAACTGACCTATAAAAAAGCTGTCATTGCTACCGGCGCTCGAGCGTCAGCACCGCCCATTCCAGGCTTGGCTGACGTTGAATACTTGACCAACGAGAATCTATTTTCATTGACCCAATTGCCGGCGCGTTTCGGAGTCGTTGGTGCCGGACCCATTGGATGCGAAATGGCTCAAGCCTTCGCACGATTGGGTAGTCAAGTTGAATTGTTTGAAATGGGAGAGCGTGTCCTGGGTCGCGAAGATTTCGATGCGGCCGAGATATTGCAAGAACAACTACGCCGCGATGGGGTCCACGTCGTCTTGCAGACTCGGAACTTGCAAGTTGCAAACTCAAACGAAGGCAACATTTTAGTCTCTTACGAACAACTGGCTGAGTCCAAGCAAACCAACGTCGACCAATTGCTGGTTGCGGTTGGAAGAGCGCCCAACGTTGCCGATTTAGCCTTGGATCAAGTGAATGTAGATTTTGATTCCAAGGGAGTGGTCGTCAATGACTTTTTACAAACGACCAATCCAGCCATTTATGCGGCGGGCGACGTTTGTTCGCGTTTTCAATTTACCCATGCAGCGGATTTTCAGGCAAGGATCGTTATCCAAAACGCGTTGTTTGCGTTGGGGCCGATTGGTCGTAGGAAAGCGAGTGACTTGCTGATACCGTGGTGCACGTACACTTCTCCGGAAGTCGCTCATGTTGGTTACCTGCCAAAACAAACGCAACAGATGGGGATTGAAACCGATACGTACACCCAATCTTTTGAACATATCGATAGGGCTATCCTGGAAGGCGCCGAACATGGCTTCGTAAAAATCCACACCCGCAAGGGCACCGATAAAATTATCGGCGCTACCGTGGTCGGTGAGAATGCGGGCGACTTAATTTGTGAGGTGGCGGTTGCGATGAAGAACAAATTGGGTTTAAGTCAGATCGCGTCAACCATCCATCCTTATCCAACGTTCGCCGACGCGATTCGGAAGATTGGCGACCAATACAATAAGACGAAGTTGACACCTTTCAGCGCGCGTCTATTAAAATTGCTGATGCGATTGAACGTGGGCACGTAGATTGTCAATAGTTGTCTTCAGCCCAAGCTTTCGCGACCGCTGCCGCCACACAAGGCCCTACCGATCGGTCTAGAGGATCCGGTAGTATTTTCTCGGGAACCGGATCGGAAACCAGTTCGGCAAGTGCGCGAGCGGCCGCTAGTTTCATTTTCTCTGTAATTCGCAACGCTTGAGCATCAAGAGCCCCACGGAAGATACCCGGAAACGCTAACAAGTTGTTGACTTGATTCGGGAAATCACTACGGCCGGTGCCAACGATCGCTGCCCCGCCAGATTTGGCGACGTCCGGCATGATTTCTGGAATCGGATTTGCCATCGCCAACACGATTGCGTTTTCGGCCATCGACTGAATGTCAGATGCTACCAACAGGTCTCCTTTGCTCACCCCGATAAATACATCGCTGTCGGCCAATACCTCTTTAAGGCCACCCGCTCGGTTCAGGCGATTGGAAAACTTCAAAATCTCTTTTTTATATGGACTTAAGTTTTCACGTTCACGGTGAATCGCCCCTTTGGAGTCACAAATAACGACGTCCGCGACAGAAACGCAAACCTCTGGGTCATTGCCGACACAACGAAGCAATTTGGCAATAGCCGTACCAGCCGCTCCCGCTCCATTGATGACGACTCGCATTTCTTCCAAGGGCTTGCTTACGACGCGACTGGCATTCATCAGCGCAGCGAGCAACACGATCGCGGTTCCATGCTGATCATCATGAAAAACAGGAATACCAAGATCTTGTAACTCGTTTTCTATGCTGAAACACCTTGGCGCGGAAATGTCTTCCAAATTGATTCCGCCAAACACCGGTGCGATTCGACGCACCGTCTCGATGATCTCGTTCGCGTCTTGGGTGTCCAAACAAATTGGCCAAGCGTCAATATCACCGTAGTGTTTGAAAAGCAGCGATTTGCCTTCCATAACCGGGATGGCAGCCAGAGGTCCAATGTTGCCCAACCCGAGGACCGCTGAACCATCGCTGACAACGGCAACGGCATTACGTTTAACCGTAAGTTCGCGCGCGGCTTGAGGGTTTTCTGCGATCAGTTCACACGGACCAGCAACACCAGGTGTGTACGCAATGGACAGATCTTCACGAGATTCCACCGGCATTTTCCCGACGATGGAAATTTTTCCCCGTAGGTGTCGATGCATGATGGTGCTGCGTTCAAAAAATTCAGTCATGTTATGAATTTGAGACTCAGTTAAGTTTATGATCAATGAACCCAATTTTATGACAACTGATTTTGCCTTACTGGGCGGTCCTTGCCCATTGGTCCAGACCAAATGATTGGGTTGGATTCCAAATCAAGGCAGCCACTCAAATGGATCCTTACGCTACTGGATTGCGAATTTCCACGTTTTAAGTATCATGCGGAATCTCATCGGTGAGGTGGTATTAAGGTTTCTTTTCGTATTGCCATCACATTATTTATGAAATTGCAAATCAGAAACTCTTTGTTAAACGGCATCTGTTCACTTTTTTTTCTTGTTGCGGTTCATAGCGGCACGGCAGCCATGGCGCAAACGAGTGCACCAAATTCGGACGTCGATTCTTTGATCACCGAGTTCTATTCCTACATATGGCATCGAGCCGACTATGATGCAGCGCGTCGCGTGGCAGAATCAATAGTCAAAATGGGTAAAGAAAAAAACGACCCACAACTTCAGGCCAGAGGCTTGATACGGTTGGCCTACATAGAAATTGCATTTGGGAAATGGCGCAACAAATGGGAACAGAAACTAAAAAAATGTGAGACCATAATTGTTCCCTCCATGAAACTGGCTCACGCAGAGTACCTGACTTTCAGTGGTCACATCAAAGGAAAATGGCAGGGAGAGCTAGACGTCGGGATCAAACGTGTACTATGTGCAACACAAATCGCGAGGGAGATTCAAAATGATGAATTGTTGGTGCAGTGCCATGTATTAGCCAGTGAAATTCGCGGGTTCCAGCGAGACAATTTTCAAGCGTTTAAGCACTCGTGTCGCGCCAAGGTCGTCGCGATTGATATCGGTATCGAATGGTGTGTTTGTGCTGCGCTGCAGCAATTTGTATTGCTGCATCACCAGACCGGCAGGGTTGATTCCGTTAAAAAAGAAATGGAGTTGCTGCTTTCGTATTGGCCCGAAAATCTAGTTGCAAATCGCATCTTGCTCTGCCGCGGGGAAAACGAGGAATACTTGGAAGAATTGCTTCAAGAAACGAAGGAGATGGAAAAACAACCGAAAAGTTTGAGCATTTCCGATCGGATTGGGACCAACTACTGGAATCTGGGTTACGTTTATTACAAACGGAAAGAGTACGAGCGTTCTAAGAAGTATGTCGAGGCCGCGATTCCAAACTTGGAATTCAGTCGCAATGACTCGGTCTTAGAGTCTTGTCGTTACACCCTGATTGCGATTGAAATTAAGCTTGATCGAGTTACCAAAGCACAACTGGACGAATTGACGTTGGCCATTGCTAGGCAAAAGTACAAGCTAAATAGGCCCGAACAAGCCCTCGATATTGCCAATGCTTACGCTTCTTTGGGTGACGAAGAGAACTTTCGCAATTGGCAACACAAGTCGGTTACGTTCTCCGATGCAGACAATGCCATCAGTTGGAATTCAATCGAATCAACAGCACGCGATTTTTGGGACTCGGAGATGCTTGCGCGGGCACAACAGGAGTTGAGCCGTCAGCAACAAAAACGTTCGACAGCGATCTATGTATTTCTGTTGCTATTGGGCGGCCTCGCCACTGTCACCACCGCGGTATTCTTTACGCGCCAACGTACCATCGCAAAACAAAACCGTCAGTTGGAAGAACTGATTGCCGAACGTACTGCCTCGTTGTCTGCGGCGATGGAGAAAGCAATGTCCGCGGATGAGGCTAAAAGTGAGTTTTTGGCGCGGATGAACCACGAGATCCGTAATCCATTGACGGCGATTTTGGGTTTTATCGAAATCTTGAAACGCCGCAGACATGAACCTGATTTTGATTTGGGTCACTGTATGGATGGACTTGCCGCTTCCGGGTATCACTTGCATGACTTAGTCAATGACATCCTGGAAGTCTCCAAGATTGAGACGTCAGATCTGACGATCGCGAAACACCCCTTTGACGTTCGCGAGGCGGTTGAATCGGTTACCCGTATCGTTGCGACCAAAGCCGAAGAGAAATCGCTGCAAATGCACTCAAACTTTAAGATATCTGACAAAGAATTGTTGGTAGGCGACGAATCTCGATTCAAACAAATCATTCTCAACCTGGCTTCCAATGCCATCAAGTTTACGGACCAAGGCAACGTCACGATCGATATCCTCAGTCGGTCGCTCGACAACGAGCGAGTGATCTTGGAAGTAACCATTGCAGACACCGGTCGCGGCATACCCGAGAATGAAACGAACCTGGTCATGGAAAAATTTACATTCTCTTCTGAAAACCGTCACGATGGTGGTACCGGACTGGGACTCTATATTTCGAAGTTGCTGGTTGAAAAAATGGGAGGCGAGATTCGATTGGAAAGCGAACCGAATCAAGGCACCATTGCCTATGTTTCTATTCCGTTTTCAAGAACGGATCGCACACTAGAGACTGTGCCAACCGATGTTGGACTCACCGTCAACGAAAACCGAGTGATGGTGATTGATGACCAACAATTCGTCTGCCAATCGATATGTCTGCAATTAGAACAACTCGGACTGGAAACCCAATCGACCAACGATCCCGAGCAGGCCTTCGAGTTAATTAAAGAATGGCGGCCCCATATCGTCTTGCTGGATCTGCGCATGCCTAAGCGATCTGGCTACGAGGTTTTCGATCAGATTGCCACTCTCCATCCGCGCCCGATTGTCCTGGCGATGTCAGGAGACGCGACGGTGGAAACGAAATCTCGCTGTGAAGAGGCTGGATTTGATGAATTCTTGATCAAGCCATTCAAGATGGACGAACTGGAAAAGAGGATAACGGCTTTTCGCAACAAGCGAACCGAGATCACCAACTAAATTACGAAAAGGTCGTCTGTTCTACAGCCACTCGCACCATCGGCTGGCGGCCCATGATTCACGACTCCACCATCACCGAATGTCGTTTTCAAAAGGGTCAAGCCCCACGCGATATCTACGTCCATTCAACCCAAGTCGAAAATTGCGATTGCCAAAAAACGGCGCCGAGCTGTTTCGCTGATTGTGTTAGATTGGGACGGTTGAAACGTTATGGGTTGCAGTTGAGGTTGGAAAATTGAATTCCAGAGAAATGCCAAACGAGTCGTCTGATCTAGATCAGATATCCGCTTCCGTCCAATCGAGTGACTCTGAAACCGGCGGCTCATTTGCAGCAGCGGCGGAAAAGGTCAAACAGTTTCCGCATACGCCGGGCGTTTATTTATTCAAGGATGACAACGGAGTCGTGATTTACATCGGCAAGGCCGTCAATCTACGATCACGCGCTGGCAGCTATTTCCAGAAAACTGCCCAACAGGAATCGCGGACGGCACCCTGGGTAAACGACATTTGCGACGCCGATTTTATTCCCTGCGAAAGTGAGGTCGACGCACTATTAGTAGAATCGCGCCTGATTAAAGATATCCAACCCAAGAACAACAAAGAACAGAAAGACGATAAGACCTTTCCCTATTTACAAATCACGACTCACGAAGATTTTCCCCGCATCGAAATCACGCGCGAGCCCAAATCGAGCGGAGCAAAGCTCTACGGGCCGTTTGCGAATGTCAGTTCGTTGCGAGGCGCTGTGCAAGTGTTGCAAAGAATCTTCAAGTTTCGGACTTGCTCACTCGACATTGAAGACGGCGATGAGAAATGGCGTTGGTTTCGGCCTTGTCTATTGGCGAGTATCGACCAGTGCACGGCACCGTGCAATTTAAGGGTATCGAAAACGGATTACCGAAAAGACATCAAGCGTTTGCAAATGGTATTGGCCGGAAACAAAAAACGCTTGCTCAAACAACTAGCCACCGAGATGACCGATGCTTCTAAGGCGTTGAACTTTGAAAAGGCTGCCCGATTGCGCGACGAAATTCAAATGCTCGAATCGCTTGACAAACGCGGCGAATTGGAGACGCACGCGCAACCCGAGGTATTCTACATTGATCCAAAAAAAGGACTTGCCGGTTTAAAAAAAGTGTTGGGCTTGTCGGAAGTGCCACGATCGATTGAAGGTGTGGATATTGCCCATCTCGGTGGTGGCGACACAGTTGCAAGTTTGGTGAAATTTATTGATGGATTGCCATTCAAACCGGGCTACCGCCGATTCAAAATTAAGGACGTCCCCGGCATTGATGATTTCCGATCGATTCATGAGGTGGTTTCTCGACGGTTTAAGCGATTGCACGACGAACAGGATATGTTCCCCGATGTGTTGCTAATCGATGGCGGGAAAGGTCAATTGAGCGCCGCGGAGAGCGCGTTCGATTCTTTGAAAATCGAACCGCCGGTTTTGATATCTATCGCGAAAAAGAACGAAGAGATTTTTCGGCCAGGCGAATCTGACCCCATTGTACTGAGCCGGCATTCGTTCGCGTTGCGTCTGCTTCAATACGTTCGTGATGAGGCTCACAGATTCGCACAGCATTACCACCACATTTTGCGTCAGAAATCGAGTTTCGATTAACGCCCAAGCCTGATTGACCCCGACATTCGTCACGATCCGATCGGGGCTTGCAGATCCCTGCGAATTCGGACGGTCCCGGCACGCAAGTTCGGGACGCCGTTTACGTGGAAGCTACGCTATGTAGCCCACTTCAACGTAATAGACTGCCCTCTAATTATGCCCAACGAAGGTGCCGGAACCGATTTCACCGGTGAAACTGCCAACGCAGGTTTTAGACTGCGTCGCTCCGCTGGCGCGACTTCACGTCGCGACACCTCGGCGTGCGCAGATATCCCAAATTTGCCGTCGGTAACCTCCCAAGCCAGAAGTGCACCGCCACTCCCCAAACGCAACAAAGGGCGATTCTTCGTTGGAACGATCTTCTTTTCCGTCTTCGCGACGATCATGTACGGAATTTGGACCGTCTTCTTCCAGTACCAATCTTACGGCATCATCCAGGGTCGGTTGATCACCGTGTCGTCTCCATTTGATGGCGTCGTTACGCATTGGCAGATCAAAGAAGGCGAAGAGGTTAGTCAGGGTCAACTCTTGGCAGAAATTAAAAACTTGGGCATTCGTCACGAACTCGAAGAGTTACTTGACGACCTGAAATTGAATCAAGCTCAACTTGACGCTAAGACCGCGCAACTCAGCTTCGAATCCAAAAACAGTCGTACCAAGAGCGAGAAAGCTTACGCTGAGTTTCTGAAAGCTTCGGCGGAGTTGGCTGCCGAAGAGGCCGCGCTTACGGAAAACAAATCTCAATTGAAACGGGCAAAAAAGTTGGTAGGCACCGGAAATTTTTCGCGCCAAAAGTACGACGAGATCTACTTTGAACATCACGGTCGACAACAAAAAATCGAGCAACTGAATCTAGCTGTCTCCGCGCTGCAAAAATACTATGAATCGGCGAAAGACGAAGAGGCGATGGATTGGCAGCTGCAGATTCAACCAATGCTTACGAAAATCGAAACGATCCAATCAAAAATTAAACGTATTCGTGAAAAGATCGCACAGGGATTGCTACGTTCGCCTGTTTCTGGCCGTATTACCAAGCGAATGTCATTGACCGGAGAAGCCGTCAGTTCGAATGAGCCCGTGTTGGAGATTTTGGAAAACAATTCGACTGAAGCTATTTTGTTTGTGCCTCAAGACCGAATAACAGATTTCAAAGTTGGTCAAGACATATCGGTAACCGTTCCGCCACTTTTGGAAAAGGTAGATTGTCAAGTTGTTCGCATCGGCGACCAGTTTGAAGTCCCTCCCAAGCAAATCTCCAAGTACTATGCTCAAGACGCCGTTCTGCTACCCGTTCACATGCGACCGCTTGCTGGATACGAGTCGTTGATGGCATTTCGACTTGACGGCGTGATCATGTTACCCATCGAGTGGAAATCCGTCATCGACCAATGGTTAGCACAAGCGACACAAATGCTCCACCAGCCAGTCGTCAACCAACGCGATGTTTCCCAATCCCATGCACGACACGAAGAAACGCAATGAGCACGAATTTTGATATGCCGATTATTGGTGCGGATGAGTCACTGCTAAACGATCTTGGATCTGCCGAGTTTCGCGCGCCCTCGTCCAACACGAATCGTTCGGATCGCCGTCAACACTCCCGTTACAAAATTGCGGTCGATGCGACTTGTTTGCCGCTCCTTCCTAGCCTTGAAATTGACGCTTCCCAACAGGTGCGGGCGAAGATCGTGGATATCAATGCTTCAGGAGTGGGTTTGCAGTGGGAACCGCACACCATTGTTAGCAACCGAAACTGGATCCTGGCCATCGATGGATCCGAAAGGGGTCGACAGTTTATCGACATCGAAGTTGTCAACCGTACCGATCGAGATGACGGCGCGTTCGTGAATGCGACGTTTGGAGGTCCATTGCGTCAGCTGTTTGACCACGACGTCATCACGCCAACATTCAATCCAAAATCGTTCAAGTATCAGTTTCCGTTTAGCGATTCGGTCATGACCTCGCTCTGTGTACACGACATCGCCCAACGAGTTAACATGGACGAGATTTTAGTTTGCCCGTCGTGTCGTTCGCTGCCGACCGTTCGCAAAGGCTGTAGCGTTTGCCTTTCTCATGAAACCGGTAAGTCAAGGATGATTCATCACTTTGCTTGTGCCCACGTCGACTTTGTGGAACGCTTCGACCAAGGGGACGAGATCGTTTGCCCAAAATGCCTGGGACGCAAGATGATTGTGGGTGCTGACTACGAATACCTGGACGGTCCAACCCAATGTTTCGAGTGCGGCCACAACGACCTAGAAGAAATTGACATTGGACATTGCCTGAATTGCGGTCACCGTTTCCCGTTCGAAAAAGCTATCTCCATTAATATTGTTGGCTATCGTGTTAACCGACTGGATCCACTGGCTCTCCTCAATATCACCTAGAACGATGTTGTGGACGTTTTTGCCGTTCATTTTGTTTGATGGCCTACGATACACCGTCACGATGAGTGGCATGGTGCTATTGGATTATTGCCGCGATACCTTTCGAAGTATTGTCGGGCCCGCAAAGACTCAAGAATTTGACTATTGCCCTTCTGTCGCGGTCATGATTGTAGGACTCAACGAAGGGGACACCATCGAGTGCGCCCTCCAATCCATCTATGGCACGTACCCACGACTGGAGATATTTGTCGTGGACGACGGTTCCAGCGACGGCATGGCTGGCAAAGCGCTACGGTTTGCTCGCAGCCATCGAGGAGTGACGGTGTTGAGTCGACAAGAGCGCGGCGGAAAGTCATCGGCGATGAACATGCCCTTGCCGATGATTAAATCGGAAATCGTTGTGGTTATCGACAGCGATTCACACTTGGCCGAAGGAACCATTTGGCAGATCGTTCAGCCGTTCAAAGATCCACAAGTAGGCGCTGTTTCCGGTTGCGTTAGCGCGAGAAATCCATTCGTCAGCTTGGCCACTTTCTTGCAAGCCTTTGAGTATCGTCGATCCATCTTTGTGGGTCGGATTTTTCTGTCGCGTCTCGACATCTTGGGCATCGTATCGGGCGCACTCGGCGCGTTTCGCAAGGACGCGTTAGATCGTGTTGGTGGATGGGACGTTGGGCCTGGAGAGGACGGTGATCTAACCATCAAACTGCGAAAATGCGGGTATCGTATCGTTTTTAAGCCCGAGGCATCGTGTTTGACCAATACGCCAACCAATTGGTGGGCTCTGATTCGACAACGGAGGCGATGGGAATGGGCGGCGATCACATTTGAATGTCGAAAACACGTTGATATCGGCAATCCATTCGCTCGGCATTTTCAATTTCGCGACTTCATTATGGCGGCGGAACGTTGGCTGTTCAATTTTGTACTGGTCTACACCGGAGTCTTTTTCTGGGTGTACCTGCTGTTGTTTTTTTCAATTCGAGAGATCGCATTCACCGTCGCTACGTTTTACGTGGTTTATTTGATGTGCGAACTGATCCAAGTCCTAATGTTGTTGTATTATTCACCCAATCGTCGCAGCGATCTATTGTTGGGCCTGGCGGTGCCGCTGATGCCGGCCTACTATGCAGTTCAAAAATGCGTCACGTGCTGGGCGATTACCGAAGAGCTACTGTTTCGCAGAAGTTTTCGCGACAATTTTGTCCCAAAGCGAGTACGTGAGGCGACTTGGCATTGGTAGCCGTCGCAAGTCTTAGTAATTTCCCGCTATCTTAAGCGGGGCAGACGCGTATATTTACACGTTTTGAAGTCATTCCCCCATTCGAGCCGGTTGGACTGAGGACTAAATTGAATCTCGTTGCGGCATCTGCGTTCGGTTTGGAATCCTTGGTCAAGTGGGAGTTGCAAGAACTCGGCTATGAACCACGCGTCTTAACCCCAGGGCGGATCGGATTTGAAGGCGATTGGCGTGACGTCGCCAAGACCAATTTGTGGCTGCGTACGGCCGACCGCGTCTTGATCCAGTTAATGCAATTTGAAGCGCGTGATTTCGATGCCATTTTTGACTCGATAAAGGCATTTGATTGGAGGTCTTGGTTGACGCCCGATACGTGTTTTCCAGTAACCGGTCGCAGCCGCCAATCTCAATTGACCAGTGTTCCCGCGATCCAGCGGACTGCCAAAAAGGCGATCGTCGACGCCCTTCGACTCCAACATCAAGTCGAGGACCTACCCGAATCAGGCGTCAAATTTCCTTTGGACATCGCGATACTCAATGATATTGCCACAATAACTTTGGATACAACGGGCCCAAGTTTACACAAACGGGGCTATCGTACCTCGTATGGCGAAGCGCCAATCAAAGAAACGCTGGCAGCGGCGATGGTGATGCTTAGCGTTTGGAATCCTGAACGACCATTGTTAGATCCGTTTTGCGGCAGTGGAACGATCCCGATCGAAGCCGCCATGTTAGCGAAATCCATCGCTCCGGGCAGTCGTCGCGCATTTGCCTGGCAACATTGGCCACAAACCAAAGGTATAACGACTGCCGAATTTGTCACGAACTCACCAGTCCAAGATCTAAGTTTGCAGATTTCGGCCACCGACAGCGACCCTAACGTGCTCAAGTTGGCGCGGCGGAATGCTGAGCGAGCTGGCGTGGACGCAGACATCCATTTCCAACACAAGACGTTCGAAGAACTTCGCAGCAAGCGCCAATACGGGTGTATCATCACCAACCCACCGTATGGAGATCGACTGAGCGACAAACGCCAACTCAAGCCCCTCTACAAGTCAATTCCAGCCGTCTTACAGCGCTTGCCCACGTGGTCCCATTTTATCATCACCAGCATGCCTCGATTCGAAGCGATGATTCAAAAATCAGCCACACGACGCCGCAAGCTGTTTAATGGCCGAATCGAGTGTATGTATTACCAATTCTTAGGGCCCCGACCTCCGAAACCGAAAACCTCAGAAACTGAGACAACCCGTGCGAACCCGGAACGAGAACCTAGTGTTGTTTTTGGAGGGCTGGAATCCAAAGATTACGAACAAGCTGATTTGTTTGCCACGCGTTTGCTCAAGCGATCCAAGCATCTGAGACGGTGGCCCACCAAACAAGGTATTACTTGTTTTCGTTTGTATGAACGAGACATCCCCGAATTGCCGTTTGTCGTCGACCGGTACGAAACTCACTACCATATAACTGAATACGAGCGGCCGCATGACCGTGACCCGGGAAGACATGCGTCTTGGTTGGACTTGATGAAAAAAACCGTCGCGAAAATTTTTGAAACGCCAATTCAGCACGTTCATTTAAAATCGAGACAACGCCAAACAGGCAATGACCAGCATCATCGCCAAAGCAAAGCCGGCCAAAAACGCGTCGTTAGTGAAGGCGGATTGAAATTCCTCGTCAATTTATCTGACTATATCGACACTGGCTTATTCCTGGACCACCGGAAAACCCGACAAATGGTCCGACAGGAGGCAACCGGAAAACGGTTTTTGAATTTGTTTTGCTATACCGGTTCGTTTTCCGTTTATGCTGCCGGTGGAAATGCACAATCAACCACGTCGGTCGATTGGTCTTCGAACTACCTGGATTGGGCGCGTGAAAATATGTTGCTCAATGGTTTTGAAGGGGAACACCATCGTTTTGTTCGTACCGGTACGTTGGAATTCTTGAGCCAGTTGAAACCTTCCGAAAAATTTGATTTGGTGGTGGTTGACCCGCCAACATTTTCGAATAGCAAACGAACGGAGAATGTGTGGGACGTCCAACGGGATCATGCCGATTTGTTGAATCAACTGAGTCGCCACGTCGAAATTGGTGGAACCGTCTTCTTTTCGACCAACTTTCGAAAGTTCAAATTTGTTGAAGAAGCGGTTTCTGGATATGAAATTCGAGAGATCACGAATCAGACAATCCCAGAAGATTTTCGAAACAAAAAGATACATCGTTGTTGGAAGTTGAGCCGAGTTTAAGCACGTGTCTGGCGTCCCCAATCCCGTAATTCGATTCGTAGCGCTGGTCTTCTGCCCGGGCTATCTCTGGTTACTCGCGGTCATTTTGTCACGTTGGACAGGACAAGAGCTGTACCAAGCTTTGGTCGTGGTCTTTGTGGGTGGAGTAGCATTATTGTTTTTATACGCCGGGTTAGCGGCGAATTTTTTTCAAGCAGACAAAAGCAAGCGATACACCATTGGAAACGCGATGTTGGTAACGGCAGTTATCGCCGTTTATTTTGGATACATTGGCCAGTTTTTGACCGACATCCGAGAGGAGCCGTTCAATTCTTATGGGATCTTTATTTTTGCAATCTACAGCTGTTTTTTTGTGGGCACGTCAACGATTGTTCTATTGTATTTCGCGGATGCTCTAATTGCCATAATTGAATCCCTGAATGCCCTCGTGCAAAGGATCCGAGGTCGTTAATCAAACCATGAGGTTGTTCTATCGAGAAAAAAGCTGAAGAATCGAAACAGATCTCTCGGAACCCTGCCAAAGTTGTTGAAAATTCTCACCGAATCATAAAAACAAAAGAATCTGGAATTTTTCCGATTTAGAGCGTCACATTTGCAGTCGAACGGAGATTAAAGGAATGAGGAGTGAAGACTTCTCAAAACATACTGGCGAATCGTCAAACGTCGTGGTGGGCGATTAGCTCAATTTACCTCTCTCTGAATTGAGCGGTTGACCGATTCGCTGGAACAATCAAGAACGTGATCCCGCGTTTCTTGATGGATCACGCAAGGCCGCTTTTCGGAGCGGCCTTTTTAGCGTTGGCATTCACGAGGTATAGCGATTCATTTGGATCCCCGAATGAATGGATCTCTGAACGCGATTTCCCCCGCGCTCTTGCCATCGCTACTCGATTCCGGCTCTTTCTATTTCGTCCAGGGATGCGTGAGCTTGTGCGAGGCTTCCTCCGACAAACGGTTTCTGCCATTTGGTCTTGGGATTGTTGTAGGCATTGATAATGCGTTGATGAATCCACAAGGAACCGACGAATCCCGGAAGTCCGACCGCCAGCGACACCCAGAAACAATACGGATGCATAACAATATCGGCGCCAAACGAGACTGCGACTGGGAGCCACATTAGCCACCAAGGAAATCCGACCAAGGGCCCTCCGAGCAAATACGATTTGTGGACACGTTCCAGCATGTTTCGCACCTCTTCAACAGGCTTAGAAACGTCCACACGACTAATCCGTGTCCAAACGTGCGCGCCCGCTCCGATCACGACGATTCCGTAAACGTGTAGGATCAAACCACACACTAATCGATGCGGAACGTCGGTGTTTCTCGCCCAGCATTGCGCACCGAGCGCAATAATGGCAATGCCGACAAACACTAGAATAATCTGCCCTCGGCGCAGTGGTCGGAGAGACGCTTTCACACGATCCATTAAGACACGTCGAGAGACCAGCAACCGCGCCGCCGTTTCCTGTTGTTGAACGTCATGGCGAGCGGGCTGAATCGTGTCGGACATCTCGTTGTTGAAATGGTCAACGCTTGTCGGCACATTCGCATCAGGCGTCGACGCGATCGAATATAAGTCTGACTTGATTTCACTGGCTGCTTGATAACGACGCCGAGGCTCTTTTTCTAGCGTCCGCAATACGACCTCGTCGAGCCTCACGTCGATATGAACTTTCTGGGAGGGTGATTCGAACCGCCCAATCGGAAGTTCACCCGTCAACATCTCGTAAAATACGACACCGAGCGAATAAATATCTGCTCGATGATCAACGCTGTGTGAACCTTCGAATTGTTCAGGTGCCATGTAGCGGGGCGTTCCAAGCACTTGATGCGTTTGAGTCAAAGTTGGAAGTGCCGGACCCTCATTTCCGATGATTCGAGAAAGACCGAAATCGGCGATCTTCACCAAGCCGTCTTTGGAAATCAAAATATTCTCCGGCTTGATGTCTCGATGGACGACTCCATTATCGTGCGCGTACTGTAACGCATCACAAAGATGAGGGACGATGGCCAATGCGCTCTTTGGATCCAATCGACCAGCGTGAACGACGTCACGCAACGTTGACCCGTCAATAAACTCCATTAAGAAATAGTACACTTCGTCGACGTTTCCAAATTCGTAAACCGAAACGATGTTCGCGTGATTCAACTTGGCCAACGTCCTGGCCTCCCGCGTAAACCGCAACGCGAACTTTACATCTTGTCCAAACTCTTCCGGTAAAATCTTCAACGCGACTACGCGATCCAGCCCCTTTTGTCGTGCCTGATACACAGCGCCCATGCCACCTGCACCCAACAACGAGAGTATTTCTAAGGCTGGAAAAAGTTTGGCTACTTGTTCCAGGGTAGGTGGTTGAAAAGCGCGCTTTTTTTTGGCTTCATGTCCGATGGCATCGCGGATAGTTTGAGCGTGATCGGGGAATCGGTGAACGTACTCATCGGGTTTGGGCTGATCTCCTTTGCGGCGTCGATAGTCGATTTCGAGCAACAACAATTCAGAAAGCAACAGCTCTCTTTCTTCCGTTGAAAGCGTGACAACCAATGCAGACTCAATCGTTTGCGGGTGCCCCGATTGCCATTGCCGTTCAAATTCGGCACAAAAGTCGTCAATCCGTTCTAGGGATTCGATGGTCAGTTTTTTTCGTTGAATCGTCATCGCCGCTAATTAGTTTCTGCTGAAGTTTTTCACGAATGAGGTGCAATCGACGCTCGATCGTCCGTTCTGAGCATTCAAAACGTCGAGCAATTTCCGCGTTTGAATACCCCTCTAATTTGGCTACCGCCAATTCTCTTAACGGCCCGACACCCAAATGTGAAAAAAGTTGCTCCACGGATTCCTGCATCAAAACCACCATTTCAGGCGATGGCTCACTGCCGATCGCCTCCAGAATGAATGATTCATCAACGCTTTCGTCAAGCGAATGAGTCACAACATCTCCGCCGCGTCGCAGCCTTCGATCATGGCGTCTCTTATCAACAGCTTTTCTGGCCGACATCGTTATCAACAGTCGCCAAAGGTCATCCCGATCCGCCAAATCCGGGAATCGCCCCGCTTCGGCAGCCGCATAAAAACTCTCAAACACGCTCAATACAATATCCTCTTCATCGGATGCCGCGCGATTATGCCCATACAGCCGCTTCCGAACCGACCCGACCAGTTTATCAAAGTAATGTTCCCAAATGCGATTGGCCGCTTGGGAGTTGCCGTCTTTGATCAGTTCGATCCAGTGGCTAACGTTTTGAGATTCTGACATGAATACGTATTCGAATGGCGTTTGTGAATTGGTTTCTAATCCGTTTATTCAAATTTACGACACAACCTATATTAAACCCATCGCCTCTCTTTTGTTGACGCACGTCCACCGACAAACCCAGTTTCGCAACGGACTATGCGTTTTCAATAGGGAAAGCGATTACTTCATCGATCTTCCTCGCACCAATCGCCAACATCACGAGTCGATCAATACCCAATGCAACGCCGCTGCAGGCTGGCAATTCACATTCCATAGCGTCGACTAAACGACTGTGACGGGGCAGCACGGGCTTACCATCGGACAGTCGCAATTCATTATTCACATCGTTTCTGCGAAGTAGTTCCTTGGGATCCAGCAACTCATGATATCCATTGGCCAATTCAACACCCTGGTAGTACAACTCGAATCGCTCTGCGACAGCTGGATTTTCGTCCCGCACGATAGCCAATGCCGACTGGCTCGCTGGCCAATCGTAAACCACTTCCGGATAGACTTGCCCAAGTTTTGGCTCAACAACATGAGTCAAAATCAGATTTCGCCACTCGTCCAAATCGACTGAGTCTTCCAGCGTGGCAATATCCAATTCGTGCAACAACGCATTTTCGCGAAGCGTCGTCACGTCATTTGCAAAGACATCGCAAGCGGCATACTTTTTAAAGGCCGTGGCGTAGCTCAATGATCTCCAAGGTTTGGTATCTAAAGTAGTCTCAACCAGACTGCCTAACAACTCGATGCCCGCGCGCATATTGTCGCCGACGCGATACCATTCCAACATGCTAAATTCGGGATTATGAAGATTCCCCCGTTCACCGGCTCGGAAACATCGCGAGATTTGATAAATTGCATCTGCGCCACCGGCCAACACTCGTTTCATGCCAAATTCTGGCGAAGTCTGCAGCCAGAGCAATTTTCCAGATTCAGAGGCAACTCCGAGCGTTTCGCCAGACACAGGAATGGGTTCGAGATAACGATCGACAACGATATCATGTGAAAGCGCAGGTGTTTCAACTTCAAAAAATCCGCGTTGATCGAAAAACTGCCGCACGGACTTAAGTATTCCAGCACGCTGTTTCAACGCCTCGATCGTTGCAGTAGCTTTGAAATCCAGCACCGTTTAAACTCCTGATCATGAGACTGATGTTACTCGAAGAGTCATTCGCCGTTTGCAAATTGAACCCAACAGATCGGGTTCCCGATTGGGCGCAAACGTCATTTAGCTCGATTACGCGATCAAACGACGAGCTATCTATCGTGGTTAGAGAACAGGTTATTCCGTATTCAATCGAACGAGAAGGTGGTTGGCGGGCGTTTTATGTAGCCGGCCAACTGAGTTTCGACATGGTTGGCGTCATTGCCGATATTACATACACCTTGGCCAAAGCTCAAGTGTCTGTGTTTGTGATCAGCACCTATGATACCGACTATTTCCTCGTAAAATGCGATCGCCTTAACATTGCGATTGAGGTCCTCACTGCGGCCGGTCATGTCGTGATGCAAGACACGTAGTGTACCTCATCCAGGAAACGCGGGAATTTTACCGGCTAAAAATAGCGACCGCTCGAACTCGCGAAAAACTTGAAGAGAGGCGGACAACACCGGTAATTGCAAAGAGTTTGCTCCCCGAACCCTCTTTGTTTCGATTCAAAGCTTAACCCGCCTCATGCCATCATTGGTCTACGATCAATTCGACAAAGGGGGAAATATCCAGCAGATCGACGGCCCCATCTTGATTGATGTCCGCTTCGTATGAGTCTTTGTCGTTGATCAACCGATCGACAAAGGCGCTGATATCCAAAAGATCAACCGTGTCATCTTGATTGACATCGCCCCACAGCGCCAACTTCGCAACAAATCCCGCTTCTCGATTGTCGATCGTCAGACCACCTCCGACAAGGTACCGCCCGTTTGGTGAAATCCGCAAGACGTATTGCAACTCGCTCCAATCGGAAAGGTCTACGCCCTGCGCGATTAATATATTCTCGAGCGGCCGCATACCTGCTGCGTCGGTATAGACAATTGGGATTGATCCGGAGCCACCTATGATAACCGACCCATTGGCTGAAACATCTGAAACTCCGGAGTTCACTTGTCCCGGCAATACTCCAAGGAGTTGAAAACTGCCGTCGGCCAACCACCGTATTGCCATTCCCCCGTTGGGAATGTCATCGCGCAAGTCGCCCCCAACCACGGTTCCATCGTTAGACGCACCAGCAGCAAAGCCGCTGACACTTGAGGCTGGAATCTCCAGCTGCTCAATCTGGCCGGCAGCATTCCACCGAACAGGTAATGCTCGACCGTTCGCGCCTTCGGCGTAACCGACCACAGTCGAACCGTCTGGCGATACATCCAACACTCGACTCCATGTTCCGCTCGGCAAAAAACCTAGTCCCTGAATGCCGTCTTCACGATTCCAACGAAATCCTTCGCCCAGACTCGTCCCGACAAGTTTGCCGTTATCGTAAATTCCTACAGTTCCCCATCCGACTATCGACTCTCCGTCTTCGGAAATCGCCCGAGCTCGACTGGTAACGCCGCCAGGCAAAAAACCAATCCCTTGGATTCCATCGACTTCCGACCACAGAAAAGCCTCACATGCGAAGGTTCCAGCAATCTTTGAACCATCCGATGAAATACCACTTGTACCTCCCGCAGTAAATACCTTGCAATCATGATCAAGCGTCGGCAACTCTTCAAATCCACCAATCTGTGTCCATCTAAACATGGAATCCGAAGAACTCCCCACCACGGTTCCATCGTTGCTCACGTCCAGCGCGAATGTCACCTCCCAGATGCCTGAATCAGCAAGGGCCCCATCGAAAATAGAACACGTCATGACAACGATGAGGGCCACAACATGATAGCGCAGGCACATAATGTTCTCGACTGGGGAATAGGTTTATTAATTAGACACAATGCACACGCATCACACCACTATACAAAACCTCGTCTCGTCGAAAAGCCGTTTGACGCCATGCCGTTTGCTCAAACTACAAGAAAATCAAATCAATTCGTCGCGGCGCCTAACGCGTAATGGAAAAGCGTCTGAAGAATTATTTGTGAGCTAACAGAATGCCAAGTGTCAAGAATCGCAGCGAGACGATCGCTCGCTGCTTTCAAATCCGTCTGTTAACCGACCACCAATTCCGGCGCCGATGGAAAGTCCACGTCCGTGTCAGCGACGTGGTTGAAATAATTGGTAAATATATTCAGCGCAACGTTGGCAACAATTTCGCCAATTTCACCATCGGAAACCCCAGCTACGCGAATCGTTTCCAGATCTCCGTCCGAGACGTTGCCCCGATTCTCGACCAATTTGCGGGAAAACCCGATGATGGCCGCGTCCTTGGCATCGCTAGCCGTACCCGCTCGCGCTTTGAACATTTCATCTTCGCTCAAACCGGCCATTTTGCCCAAGGTCGAATGCGCGGCAAGGCAATAGTTACAATCGTTGGCTTGTCCGACGGCCAAAGCAATCCTTTCACGTAGGGAAGCCGAAAGCGTACCTTCACCGATGGCGTTGCTGAACGCAAGATAACTGTTCGCGACAGCTGGTGAATTTGCCATGGTCGACAATAGGTTGGGCACGCCGCCCATTTTCTTTTTCGCCGCTTCGAGAACTTGGGTTGTGGCTTCATCGGCATTTGCAGTATTTACAGGTTGAATACGTGGCATCATTATACTCATTTAAACATGTAGTAGTTTTCGTTACACGTCTTTGATGTGGTTCTTAGCTCAAGTCTTACCGGACAAAATTTAGAAAAAAACACGATGTACAAGAGCGAAAAATTTGAATTTGAAAACAAGCAAGGCGACGTCTTATCGGGAAGAATCGAGCTTCCTGTCACGTCGCCATTGGCCTTCGCCGTTTTCGCGCACTGCTTCACTTGCAGTAAGAATGTAAGAGCGGCCAGCCGAATCAGCCGCGCCTTGGCGGAACGGGGGATCGGAGTGTTGCGGTTCGACTTTACCGGTTTGGGGAACAGCGAAGGCGATTTTTCGAACACCAATTATTCGTCCAACGTAGATGATCTGGTGGCGGCCGCCGACGCCTTGACGAGAGACTTCCGGGCGCCGACCATGTTGGTCGGCCATAGCCTGGGTGGCACAGCATGTTTGCTGGCGGCCAGTCGAATCGATTCGATCAACGCGGTGGCAACGATTGGTTCGCCAGCCGATCCAGATCATGTCGTCAGACTTTTCGGAGAAAGCCAAGCAGATATTGCGAATCGGGGCAACGCAGAGGTGCAACTGGCTGGACGAACGTTCACGATTAAAAAGCAGTTTATCGTTGACGTTCAATCCATCCGACTCGATTCCTTGCTGGGATCGTTGAACTGTGCGGTCTTGATCTACCACTCGCCACAAGACGAACTGGTCACTGTGGAACAAGCTCGCATCCTGTACGAACGGCTCAAACATCCAAAAAACTTCCTGTCTCTGGACGGCGCCGACCATCTGCTGACTTCAGAAAACGATTCCGAATTTGTGGCCGCTACACTATCTGCTTGGGCCGCCCGGTACGTATTCCGTGATTCTGATCAAAGCAGCCAATCAGAAACCCCACTTGGTCCAGGAGTTGTAAACGTGACGGAAATCGACCGATTTACTCAGCGCGTGCGGACCGAAAATCACGAAATTTTTGCTGACGAACCGATCCATGTAGGTGGTGCCAATCACGGAATGAACCCTTATGACTTATTATTGGCAGCTTTAGGAACATGTACATCCATGACGCTCCGAATGTATGCCAATCACAAACAACTGAAACTTGAAACGATCGAGGTCAATCTGTCTCACCGACAAATTCACGCTAAGGACTGCGCCGACTGCGAAAGCGAATCAGGGAAGATTGCGTTGATCAATAAAGAAATTCTGGTGTCTGGAGATCTAAATAGCGATCAGGTCGCACGTATGAACGAAATTGCCAACCGCTGCCCCGTGCATCGCACACTGCAATCCGAAAAGAAAATTGAATCAAATATACGGCTGATTGCCAGAGGGGCGGTGCCCCCGTGAGCAGTCAAAAACAATTATCCGATTCGCAGGACTCCGCTAGTATCGACATCACGTTCTTGAATTTGGTCACACGCAGGTAATCCAAATAGAATTAATCGGCCATGCATTTTGATTCGTCCCGAAGTTATACAGTTTTGCTAGTAAAGTTTGATAACTCGCATCTGTTCTTTCTGTTGCCCTATCAATAAAAGGAGCAAAATGGTTGTCGAAGAAACTGACTGGGTCGCGCGGTTAAAGTCATCCGACGATGTACAAGAAGCTGCGCTGGCCGAGTTACGAGAAATCCTGATTCGCGGATTGACGGCAACGCTCCGAAATCGTTACGGCAGCAAAGTTCAGCCGGAAGATGTCGTTCAAGAGGCACTAATCCGAATCTTGAAGAAGCTGGATTCATTTCAAGGCAGGAGTAAATTTACCACTTGGGCGATGACTGTCGCCGTGAGGATCGCGATCAGCGAAATGCGGCGAAAATATTTCCAGGACGTTTCGATCGAAGAGCTGGCCACCAAAAATATGCAGTTTGAACCGTCGGCACCCGATCAGCCGATTGTCGATGATCCGAATAGAAAGAAAAATGTGCTAAGTCTATTGCGGGAACTGATTGAAACGAAGTTAAGTGAGAAACAACGGAGCGCCATCCATGCGTTGCTAAACGGAATTCCTGTCGAAGTGTTCGCGGAAAAGACAGGTAGCAATCGCAATGCAGTTTACAAACTGGTGCACGATGCGCGAACCAAACTGCGCAAAGGATTTGCCGATGCCGGCGTAGAATCGGATGACTTGAATTCAGTCTTTGCATAAGAATCGGGGACAAAAATGACATTCCTAACAACAGAACAAATTCAAAATTTAGTAAGCCTGGTTGCGTCGACTGAGCCGGATGAGATTTCGTGTGACGAATGCTTTGGTCAAATTGCCGAATATGCTGAAGCGGCCTTGGCGAATCGCGAATTGTCAGACGCGATGGCGATCGTCCAGCGTCACTTGGAACAATGCCCTTGTTGCAACGCTGAGTACAAGGCGTTGTTGGATGCCATGCGTGAAATCGAAGGCCTCCAAGACTAGTTTTTAACCGATGCGAGTTTGCCACTCCGTTAATTCTCGTCGAGAACAATGTCTTAAAAACGCAACAGGAAACATCCTGAAAAATCGTTCAATTTGCGCCAAGCAGCAGCGTTTTTTTGACTGGCATGTTTCGCATCCGTTCCCAATATTTTGGCCGATTGCACGAATAGCAACATGACGGCACTTGTTAAATTTGGGAGAGTTTATGGAATGTTCGGAAGTTGAACTGGCACTTTGGAATCGAATTAAACAATTCTCTTTGGACGATCCGGAAGCTTCCTTTTCTTTCACCCACCGCCTCGCGCGGGACAACCATTGGTCCCTGGCCTACGCTGACCGAGTTGTAACGGAATACAAGAAATTTATGTTTCTTGCCGTTTGTTGCAAACATGTTGTCACACCTTCAGATCAAGTGGATCAGGCCTGGCATCTGCACATGATCTATACGCGCTCTTATTGGGACGAGTTCTGTGGCCTGGTACTGAAACAACCAATTCACCACGGACCCACCAAAGGCGGAAAATCCGAAACCGATAAATTTGTCGATTTGTATGAACTGACCAAACAATCTTATCGCCAAAAGTTTGGGGAAGCGCCCGCGGAAGATATTTGGCCCAGCTCCCAAGAACGTTTTGACAAGGAAGACATAAAAAAATGGATCAGTCGAAAAGACTATTGGATCATCCGCAAACCAAAGTTTTCCAACTTGTCATCCAAGGACCATCTTCCAATGGCCACCGCCGCGGCAGCGCCATTGCTTCTGTTCGCCTGGTCGCCATACGAACTCGACGGTAAATCATTCTTGATTTTCTACGCCACTCTGGCTGTTGCTGCGGCGAGCTTGTCGCTGGTATTGCAGTACTTGCTTAAGTCCAATGGGTTAGAGCAGTGGGAGAACTTTTGGAAGGGATCGAGCTTGGACACAAATGCTGTGGCTTATCTATCCGGCGGCGAATCGCAACTGTTGAAGTCGGCCTGTTGCGAATTGATGGCGGCCGGAAAAGCGAAATCGTTTGGCCACCAACTTCAATTGATTTCCCACGCCGCGACCACTTCTGAATTGTCGCAAGTTGCCAGTGCAATTTATGGCAAATTGAAAAGTGAGCCCAGCATCAATCACAAGACCATTAAGTTGACGGCGGCACTTCCCATCGCTCAAATAAGTAGTGCATTGGTTCGTGCCGGTTTAATTGAGAGCCGGGTCAAACGCCATGTCATCGGATGGACCAGCGGATTAATCATGAGCGGAGTTTTGGCTGTCGGTATCGGTCGATTGGTCCAGGCCGCGGGCTCTGGACGCCCGGTCGGTTTTTTAGTCCTAGAAATGTTAGTTACGGTTGGCCTCATGGCAGCCATCCTCTTCGCGATTCCGTTTCGCACCAAAACGGGTGATCAAGTCATCAGTGAGCACAAGGCAAATCTGACGAGCCTTTCCGGCCAACAACCACATCTCGCATCCGACCCAAATGAAGTTGCCTTGTTGGTTGGCCTTTACGGAACGTCGATTCTTGCAGGCACGGCTTACAGTAGTTTTGGTTCCGATTTAAAAAACATTCTGACTCCAGAAGTCACGACTTCAAGTGGAGGAAGCGGTTGCGTTACTTCCAGTTGCAGTAGCGGGTGTGGCAGTGGTTGCGGGGGAGGATGTGGTGGCTGCGGCGGCTAATCCGAATACACCAATGCGACGTCATAACGTCTCTTTCCCACGCGAGAGAGTTGCGATGCGGGGGGTGGCCGTTATCAAGACCAGACTCGAGCTCTCCATTAACAATCCGTCAAGGCGAAACGAATGAGGGCCTGCGAGTCGAACACAAGCCCTTTTTACTTTGCTGTTTACCGCTACAAAATCGTCTGAATGTTAGCTGCCGGCGAGCAACTCTACAAATGGACCAACGTCGAGCAAGTTTACTTTACCATCTTGATTGATATCGCCTTCGGTTTGGAACTCGCCATTGGAAATGAGTTCAATAAACGGGCCGACGTCTAAAAGATCGACGTCACCGTCCCCGTTTACGTCGCCCAAGAGCAAGCTGACGATTTGCCATTGGCCGATTACGTCAGGCGTTACCGGTGAATTAGTGATGACGTCACCGATCGTTCCAGCGATTGGAATGCCAGTAAAACCAAGGTTCGAGAAGTTCGCTGTGTATTGCCCGGTAATCGCCGGTTGCGATGAGTCAAAATAGATATCAAAGAGAAATCCGAAGTTGTAAAAATTGATGTCCTGCATCGTCCAATCGTTGTAGTCTGCCACAAAGATCCCTAACAGTGGACTTCGAGATGTGCTTGTCGCCGAGTCCAGGACAAGTAACTCGCCGGTGACATCAAATCCTCCGCCATTTATCTTGGTAGAATTTCCATTGAAGAAGTCGACTAGAGTGACCCCGAAGTCATTCGAATCAAATGGGCCAACTGTCACCTCTGGGGTCGCAACGGTCGGTGTAAAAGTAACGGCGGTTAGATCCGTTACGTCGACCAGAATTATCACGTCGGCGTCAATGCGACTGAGGGGGATTGCGAAAAAACACACAGCAATTGCGATTAAAGATTTTGCATTCATCATTAGTTCCGTTAATTGAGGGCAATCATTAGAAAGGAAACTCGCGAGTAAGGTTGGTTGCGGCTTTGCTTAGCTGTCAAGCCTTCGTACTAGCGAGGAAACGAATCCGGTTGGTTTCGCCTAGTTTATGGGCCTCAAGAAAACCGTCTGCACGGACAAGAAAAAGCTAAATTCTTGGAAAAGACCGAAAGCTTAGCACCTGCGAACGATCACCAAGCAACTTCAATTTGAAGAATAACCTTCGCTAGTGACGACTCGAAAATCTAGCTTTCGATTTACATTATTATGGTTGGGTCGGCTACTTCGTATTTTTTGATACGACTCTTAACTGTCTTTCGTGTCAACAACATTCGCATGCGCTTAACCGATTACCCTGCCAACGATTGACGCTAAACGCGGACAACGAAGACACTCGTGAACGTTGCCGATAACATATTCGTAAATTCTAGAACGCAACGGTCAAAAACAAGCGCGAAAGGGATGTTCCGGCAATAAATCTGACAGAATTCGTTCCCAACGCCCGTTTGTTTGATCCCCAAATGCGAGCGATTCCCGTGAAGGAAACTAATCGCGGGCCCAAATACAGGGTTTTTAAATTTTGATCTACAAGCTTGCTACTCGGCAATTTTTAATGGACCTGTCCCAATACTGTTCGGCCGACCTGTCCCCGTTTTCTTCCCGTTTTCTTCCCGCAAACACCTGACATAGCAACTTAATTCCAATTGGCGTATTTTTCCGTCAATTATGTTTGGCGGCACGTTAAGATATTCGATGATTACGTTTCCATTGAGGAAGTCGGGTAGCATCAAAATTGCCCGTCAAAGCACTATATTCGTTCGTCACACAATCTACGGTGGCGAAGGAAAATCAAACGAGTTCTTGAATCTGGTAAACAAGTTTGAAAAGAAATGACGCGCTTTAAAACATTGCCTATTCGAAATGCAGACAACTGCGAATTTGACCTAATTTCCTTGGGCGAAATAATGCTTCGCTTAGATCCTGGCGAAGGTCGGATCAAGAGTTGCAGGCAGGTAAACGTATGGGAAGGTGGTGGTGAATACAATGTCGCGCGTGGGCTTCGAAGGTGCTTCGGTCTGCGAACTGCCGTCGCTACTGCATTTGCGGACAACCAAATAGGGCGGCTAATCGAAGATTTTATCCTCCAAGGTGGTGTCGACACGTCATTGGTCCGCTGGCAACCGTATGATGGAATTGGTCGAACAGTAAGAAATGGATTGAATTTTACGGAACGAGGGTTTGGCATTCGCGGTGCTGTTGGCGTGCCGGATAGGGGGAACACTGCCGCCTCGCAAATCAAGCCGGGCGATTTTGATTGGGATTATATTTTTGGTCAACGAGGCGTTCGTTGGCTGCATACTGGCGGTATTTTCACTGCGCTTTCGGAATCGACCGCTGCAGTCACAATTGAAGCAGTTGAGGCAGCTCATCGACATGGCACGATTGTGTCTTACGATCTGAATTATCGTCCGTCACTTTGGAATTCCGTTGGCGGTTTTGAAAAAGCTCAGGACGTGAATCGAAATATTGCAAAGCATGTGGATATCATGATTGGTAATGAGGAAGACTTCACTGCGTGTTTGGGATTTGAAGTCGAAGGAGTCGACAAAAACATATCTGTCATTCAAGTCGATGCTTTCAAAACGATGATAGAAAAAGTTATCGAAGAATTTCCGAATTTCCAGGTTGTCGCGACTACCTTGCGGACAGTCAAAACGGCAACGATTAATTCGTGGGGCGCGATTTGCTGGGCTGACGGAAGTTTCTATGAAGCCACCCACCGCGAAAATCTTGAGATTCTCGACCGAGTCGGTGGCGGAGACAGTTTTGCATCTGGTCTGATATACGGTCTTATCAACGAACTTGGTCCGCAAGCCGCTGTCGAGTACGGCGCGGCTCACGGCGCTCTAGCAATGACCACACCCGGCGATACGTCCATGGCTTCATTCGAAGAGGTCGAAAGACTGGTACAGGGAGTTGGGGCAAGGGTCGTTCGGTAAGAAGGACGCGGCTATCGGTTCAGACGGTGACACCTAAGTAAGGATACTCGGCACAAAGTAGCCCCTGAGACTTCATTTCGCTCCAAACTCGATCATCAATTTCAGACTGGTGAAGTCGTAAGTTGTCAGCAACTTTAGCTGGTCGGCTCGTATTCAAGGCGATCGCTGCAACACCAGGATGAGAAACAGAAAACGATGCGCAGACTTCTGCTGGAGATGTATCATACCGATTGCAAATCTCGAAAAATTGTTCCCGCCATCTCAGTAAGACCACATCACTTTCGTTCCTTGGGTCGATCTTTCGATAATCAAAAAAGTCACTCCCAACAAGAAAGCCGCCGTGAAAAATAGCAGAGTTGATAACCAAGACTCCACGTTTGTTTAATGAATCGATAAACTGAAACAACTCTGGTTCATGTCGATAAATTGTCAAGCTATTTGCGAGCATCACCCAATCCAAGTCACAAACTTCGACCAAACGTTGAGCGATGCGCCAATCCTTTGAACCAACCCCAATTGCTCGCGCTAACCCGCTTTCCCGCAATTCTTTCAGTGCTCGATAAGCATCAACAATGTCCTCCCAACGCCCGCTCCTTTCGGCATCGTTCTTCGCCGAGGCCAGATAAACATCGGGATCGTGAACCGAAACCAGTTGGCAGTCATAGTCACCTAACAGCCGATTTCCTTCTTCCCAGCAACGTAAAATTCCGTCGTAGCTTATGTCCTGAACCGCATCGTGTTCGATGTCGACCCAGACTCCAGGCTCAAACGTAGGCTCTTCGTTTTCGAGTTCGACGCGTCTCCAGCCAAGTTTGTTGCTAATTAAAACCCGATCCTTGGGGACTCGCAAATACGACAGCGTCCGACCAAGCGTCTCTAAGGCAAGGCCGGCACCATATTTACCGGCTGAATCTAATGCGATTACCCCAGGAATATGCCGCAACATCTCTTCGACAATCGCGACTCGACACTGATCCGTAGTTTGCTGATACAAATTACCGAACGCACTCGTCCCAAACACGACCTGAGGCACTTTAATGTCCGTCGCTCGAATTAAAGTTTGCTCCATGCCACATCGTGTTTTTTTGATCATGAAATTGTCCTGAGAACTCATTCTATTAGCGAATTGAATTTCATACACTTAATTGACTCGAAATGTTGAAACAACCTGTCAAAACAGGCTGAGGAATTACCAGTCATTTCCCGTTTTTATCCGCGCCAGCCGCCAAATTTAACAAAAGTCGAAATCCCCAGATTTAAGCTAGTTGGATTGCGGGATCTGTAACTCATGTGGCAGCGATTTTTCGCGCGGCTTGCCTCATTTCCATTCATCTCACGTATTCAGTGTCGTTCTTTTGGTAGCCGTCGGGACACAGTTGTCAAAGTAACTTGCGGCAACGCATAAAATATCTGTCATATCAGGTCGATTCGAGATGTGCAGTTTTCTGTTGACCAGCCATAATTGGTCTCTTCGTTTCAAATTCAAGGAATGCTGTTCATGTGCAATCAAAAATTCGTTTTGGGCGGATTGGTCTTGCTTTCGGTCGTCGTTGCGGGCTGTTCAGATTCGAATCCAGAGATCAGCTCTAGCGATGAAAATCCGGCGAGTAGAGACTCATCCGCTTTTTCCATCGCGGTCATTCCCAAGAGCACCGGTGGCGAGTTCTGGGAAACCGTCGAGTCTGGTGCCAGGCAAGCTGCCGCCGATTTCGGCGTTGAAATCAAATGGGACGGCACTTTAACTGAAACGGAAATTGCGGAACAAAACAAGATCATTGAGAACATGATAAACTTGGATGTCGACGGATTGGCGGTCGCCCCTTTAAACAACAAAGCAATTGCTCGATCTGTTGCCAGTGCCGTAAAGGCGGGCATTCCGGTAGTTGTTTTCGACTCAGCACTCGATGGCGAAAAGCACGTTTCGTTTGTCGCCACCAACAACGTTGCTGGAGGCGAACTTGCGGGCAAACATATGCAAGAACTCTTGAACGGCGAAAATAAAAAGTTGGTCGTCTTGCGATACGTTCAAGGCACTTCAAGTACTGAGAATCGTGCGAAAGGATTCATCGATATGATGAAAGGTAGTGGGCATGAAATCGTCGCAGCCCCCTTCCCGGAAGACGGGACAGTTGCGGGTTGTAAAAAAACCGCATCCAACACCCTCGAAGGACTTGTGAAAGATGGCAAATTAATGGTCGACGGGATTTTCTCCAGCAATCTGACATCGGCGCTTGGGATGCTTGCGGCGATTGAAGATTTGAGAAAATCGGGAATCGAAGTCAACTCGAGATTCATTGGCTTTGATACTTCACCTAGATTGGTCGAGGCATTGCAGGCAGGAAAGATCGACGGATTAATATCACAAGATCCGAGAAAAATGGGCTATTTGACTGTCCAAACGGTCGTGAAACACCTCAAAGGCGAGGCCATTGAAAAAATGGTAGATACCGGAGTCGAGCTGGTAACGACCGAGCGGTTGGAAAACGAAAATGACATCCGCTTGTTGGTAGGGTTAGAAGCCAAGAATTAAGAAGCGCCCCTGGCGACTATTCGATCAGCGATCCAGTGCATCGACTGTATGAAAACCAAACAATCGAAAACGCAAACCCCACGACTGGCTTTGTCCGGAATATCCAAGCGATTCGGGCCAACGATTGCGTTGAAGCATGTTGATCTTGAGCTAAGGCCGGGGGAAGTCTTAGCCCTGGTCGGCGAAAATGGCGCCGGCAAGAGCACCCTGATGAAGATCCTTTCGGGTGCTCACAAACCAGATTCCGGAACATTGTTGATCGATGGCGTCGTATATCGACCTCGCAACCCTTTGGATGCTCGATCAAAGGGTGTTGCAATGATCTATCAAGAACTGACGCTGGCCAGCCATCTTTCGGTCATGGAAAACATCACGTTAGGCAACGAGCCAACTCGTGGGCCGTTCCTTCGCCGGGAAGAAATTCGTCGTATTGCTGCGGATGCGTTGAAAGAGATTGGTTTCAGTGATTTACCGCCCGACACTCCGGTAAGCCAGTTGTCGCTAGCGCAGCAACAAATGGTTGAGATTGCCCGCGCCGTCGCATTGGATTGTAAAATCCTCATTCTAGATGAACCAACTAGCAGCTTGACTAAGGCGGGGATTGAACAATTATTCACATTAATTCGCAAGTTAAAAAATGACAAAATTTCGATCATCTACATCTCTCATTTCCTTGAAGAAGTGCAGGAAGTTAGCGATCGGATCGTAGTTTTGCGTGACGGTGAGACCGTCGGCAGTCGGGACAACAATGGTGTCTCACCTGACGAAATCGTCAAGATGATGGTGGGTCGAGATGTGCAGGAAATGTATCCTCGCACTCAACGCACTAACGTCGGCGAGGTATTGCTGCGTTGCCAAAACCTGAGTGGACTGAGACTTCCTGATGACGCCAACTTCGAACTGAGACGCGGTCGAGTTTACGGTATTGCAGGATTGATGGGGTCCGGTCGCACGGAATTGATGCGTGCTATTTTCGGGCTGGATTCCATTAGGAAGGGCACACTTAGTGTAGGGCAGTTCTCAGGGTATGCGCGACCCATGAATCGTTGGCGTCAGGGTGCCGGGATGGTCAGCGAGAATCGTAAAGAAGAAGGACTCGCCTTGAATCTTTCGATTGGTGACAACGTTACTTTGCCCGCGCTTGGAAACCTCGGGCCCTGGAATCTGATCTTTCCGTCTCGTCAGCGAAAACGAACCAACAATTGGATCAAAACGATTGGGATCAAGTGTGGTGGTGCAGACCAACGGGTCAACGCGTTGTCGGGCGGTAATCAACAGAAAGTAGCCATTGCGCGACTCTTGGACGCCGGCGTGGATCTGTGGTTATTGGACGAACCGACGCGTGGAATCGATGTTGGCTCCAAAGCACAGATCTACCATCTGATAGATCAACTCGCATGCGGTCAAGACGGTCATCAAAAACCGAAAACTGTCTTGTTGATAAGCAGCTATTTGCCCGAGTTGCTTGGCATTTGCGATGAAATCGCAGTCATGGATCGCGGTCGGTTGAGTACGTTCTTACCCACCGAGCAATGGAGTGAGCAACGCTTGATGTTGGTGGCAACGGGACAGGAGCACGTCTGATGATAGAAACGGTTGATGGACCTGACCAGCAACGCTTTCGCTTGTGGCAATATCGCGGCCGAAAACCAGCTTCGATACCCAGGGCAGGCTACATGCGGTCACAAAAGACACATGGTCACTATCTCATTAAAGATCTCTTACAATTGCACCGAATCAACAAAGGAACTGCATGACGAATCCGCTGGAAACAAAATCGAGTATCTGGGACAGCGCTTGGCTGAACATGCTAGGGCGCTTCGCAGCGCTTGCCATTGTTTTTGGTTTCTTTGCCGTATCGGTGGAGGACGGAAAATTCTACACCACGAGAAATCTTGAGACCATTGCGCGGCAAAGCGCGGTTTACGCTACAGCCGCGCTGGGTATGACACTAGTGATCATTACTGCCGGCATCGATCTATCAGTCGGTTCAGTTATCGCGTTGACAGTTGTCGGTGTCGCCTGGATTCTCAATCTGCCTGCTGGTGACGAAATGTTGATCGACGAGTATCCGGTCGGTTTGCCCATCGCTGCAGTTCTTGGCGGCGTTCTGTTTGCAACATTGGCGGGATTATTCAATGGTTTAACGATCGTTGCGTTTCGAATCACGCCGTTTATTGTCACGCTCGGTACCATGGGAATGATTCGTGGACTAGCGAAAGGAATTGCCAATGAAAAAGACATCTACCCTCCGGATACCTGGATAATAACCATCATGGAGCCTACTCTGGGTAACGAAGAACGATCCTGGATGATCTTGCCGCCCGGCGTTTGGATTCTGTTGACCGCGGCCATAAGTGCAGCTTTCCTGCTTCGATATACAAAATTCGGTCGCCACATTTATGCGGTTGGTTCAAATGAAGAGACGGCGCGACTATGTGGTGTTCCGGTCGGCCGAACGAAAATAACGGTCTATATGCTGGCAGGTTTTTTTACGGGGCTGGCGGGCTTGATGGAGTTCTCTTACATCAATGGCATTGGCCAGCCGACCACCGGTGTTTCGTATGAGTTGTTTGTGATTGCCGCTGTAGTAATTGGCGGAGCCAGTTTGATGGGTGGCGAAGGCACCATCCTGGGCAGCCTTATTGGTGCGGTGATGATTACAATCCTGTACATGGGAGGGCAGCAAATGGGTTGGCCCAAATGGGTGCAGGAAATGGTGATTGGCGGAATCATTATTGGTGCTGTAGCGATTGACAAGTTAAGGCACTGGAACCGAACCTAAAAAAACGGAGTCTGCCACTTAACGATTTTCTTTGTTCCTATGGCGGACTAACGGAATATGCACGTTAAAAGAATGGAGTTGTCGGTCCGTCTCTTCGGCGGCGCAGAAAAGTACCGTTGGAACCCCGTTCTCGGTCCACAATTGTGGACGCTCAAGACGATTGAGCCGTTGCACACGACCATCCTCCCAATTGATTATTCGATTGGTAACAACTGGGTTTGACGCCACTTGCCAATCCAGTCCATTTTTCGATGTGAACAATGTCAACGAATCCACACCAAGTCCATTGAACGCGCCGTGATGATCGTTAACGATTGCCCAGACTCGTTCGTCTTGCGACCAAATGAACGGGTCTTCCGCTGAGAAATTTACCCCCGGCACCGTGAATAGCGGCTTAGGGTGTTTTTTGAACGGCCCCAGTGGCGAATCGCAGGTCGCCGCCAAATGAACTACCGGACCTCCAAATGGCTTCTCTCGTTTTAACCCAACGGCTTTGTAAATCAACAAATAGCTGCCATCAGGACGCCTACAGATAGACGGGTTGCTAGTCATCAATGCATCAGGTGCATCCCGGTTAAGACCGACGTCGATCAACGGTTTGTCGAACCGTTTCCATGGACCATTTGGATGGTCGGCGACCGCCACTCCAATCCGCTGATTATTTCGATGCGTCCAATTCAAGTTCCTTGTCGGCTTTCGATCTCCAGTATTTCCCATATAGTACAAATAAAACTTCCCATCGAATTGATGAACGGTTGGATTATGGGTACAGAGCCCGTCCCAAAACTCACGACCGCGTTCGGACAAGGCAACGTCTTTATGTTTGAACGGTCCGAGTGGATTATCTGAGACCGCATGGGCGATTTCCGAATGTGTGACCCAAGCTCCGTGTTTGAGCTTTCGAGGCCAGCGGCTATACAGCAAGTGACACTTTCCTGCCGAATCACGAACCATACTTCCACCCCAAATATAGAAATCGTCATCGATAAACTTCGCCGATTTGGGTATGGGATTTTGCAAGGCTTGGAAGTTAGGTTCCACCGTGTCTTGCGCAGCAAACAATGCAGATTTGGAACAACCAAAAACAAGCAAGACTAAGACGCAAAACTGGTTCGTCAGTTCAAATCGCAACGGAAACCGTGAAAAGAAAGTAATCATTTAGTTATCCTAATAGTTGTGCCAACCAGCGCTGCGGCCACCGAAAAGTTCGATTGAAACAGATGTTATATCGTCACCGACGAAAAACCGCCGTCCACCACGATATTTTGACCGGTCACGAAAGACGAAGCACGCTGGCAAGCCAACCAGACAATCGCGCCGTCAAGTTCGTCTGGATTGCCAAACCTTGCCATCGGAGTGTGGTTTATGATTTGTTCACCGCGCTTGGTGTAACTGCCGTCATTCTGAAACAACAAAGTGCGATTCTGTTCTGCCGGAAAAAAACCGGGACTTATCGCATTGACGCGAACACCAACGGTAGCCCATTCACGAGATAAGAATTTTGTTAAATTGATGACGGCGGCTTTCGCCGCTGAGTATGCAACGACGCGGGAGAGTGGAATCATGCCCGACATCGAGGCGATGTTGATGATACTGCCCTTTCTTTCTTCTAACATCGCTTCGCCAAATACTTGGCACGGCAACAATGCCCCGCCGACCAGATTCAAATCTATTACTTGCTGCCAGGATTCAACCGGCAGTTGGCAAAAATCACTCCCTGGTGGAAGTGTTGCGTCAGGACGATTTCCTCCTGTCGCGTTGACCAATACGCTGGTGGATCCTAACTTAGATTCGATTGCCAGTTTTGCAGTTTGTAGCGACTCCGACGCAAGCGCGTCAGCTTGAACGAAAATCGCCTGGCCACCCACGGATTCAATTTCAGATACCCGCTCAACCCCGCGTTCTTGACTACGACCAACAATCGCCACTTTTGCGCCTTGCCTGGCAAGTGCTACGGCCATACGGCCGCCCAAGGTGCCCGTACCTCCGACAACCACTGCAACATCCGACGACAAATCAAACAGGTCTGAATTCGATCGACTCATGATTTACATTCCAGCCTTAAGTGCTTCCAAGTGTCGACTAAAGTGATCCGCCAATACTTCCGTGTACGTGTCAGGGTGCGATTCCAGCACATCTCGAATCGCCGGACCAAGGTCAGAATCGGTCAATGCTGAACCAAACGTACAGTGCAGGATTTGCCGGCCTGGTTCAGAAAAGCCCTTGTTCTTTGGAACATCCGCCCAGCACTCTAGATATGTTTTCTCGATATTGTGGGCGTCGAGTTCACGCCCCGCTACAACCGTTTCAATGGTCGCCGAAACATGGTAGGTCGCTTTGTCCGCGTCGTAATTTTCTCGAGCGAATCCAACGATTCGTCGAAACAATGACTCGTCGTGCCGCGCGACGACTCGAAGTGCTTCCAAATAGCTCGTCCCAGCAGTCTTAACATGAAACTTGCCTTTTGTCGCACGAGCAAGTGCTGGATACATCGAAATCTTGTCGGAACCGGAATGCAAGCTCAATTTGTAAGGGCCGAGCAACTCGGCAACCGCAGCATGGTCGTTTAAAGAAGCCTCCAATGCCGCCAAGTCTCCTTTGTAATCGACACCCTTCTCTAGTTCACCGATAAACCTCGGTGCCAAACTTACTAGTTTCATTCCTCCCGCCAAACATTGATCGGCGATAATGTAGTGTTCGGCTAGCGTCGTCGGCTGATCGGTTTCATCGACCGACAATTCAATCTCAAACTCCGTTCCACTGGCCTGGTGAGCATTGTTGATGTAACCGCCAAGCTTCAATGCCGCAGTGATGGCCCTGCCGTATTTCACGGCCGCACGCATGCATGCCTCTTCCGACAAGATGATCCTTGTGCCAGTTGACAATGCGACTGACTTGCCGAGGTAGGTTTCAAACCAGGCAACGTCATCTCGCAATAATGCGAATTTTTCTCGGACGACGGACTCAGTGTAATCGTCGGCTTGTTGGTCGACTTCGCCCGACGGGTCGATCGTAAAGAAAGTGAAGCCTGCCGCGATTGTAACATCGACATCCTCTGGATTTTTCAAATGGTCAGCATCGGCGCCAACTCGCCCTTGCCAACCCGCCGATTCGGCTCCTTGCAACGCATCCCGCATGACGGCGTCCGCCGTTCGACCGGTTCGTGCCATCTCACGAATCGATTGCTGCGGAAATATCGGTTCGATACCCGAGCCCGTACGATTCATGGCCGCAACGTGTCCTGGAGTTGCCAGCCCAATTCGATCTCCAAATCCAAAACTTGGAGCTAGCCCCAATGTCTCACACTTCAATCTTTGCATTTAAATACCGTCCGTAAATTACCGTCCGTAAATTGTTTCCTAGATCGCGGCTGAGCCGTCGCCTACGCAATTTCAATGACCGCTTTGATGACGCCTGATTCCGGTCGTGTAAACTCCTCAAATGCGTCAACGAGATTGTCAAATGAGGTACGATGAGTAATCCATGAATCTGTTGCTATGTCTCTGTTTTCAATCAGTTGAATGATCCGAGTAAAGTCGGTTGGCAAGGCATTGCGCGATGCAAGTATGGTTGCTTCGGGCCGATGCATGGTCGGATGTACGAATGATATTTCCGAAGTCGTGATTCCCACAAAAACCAATTTTCCGGTTGGAGCTAAGAAGTTGAGTGCGCCAGCCATCGAACCTGGATGACCTGTAGCGTCAATAACGACCGCAAATTTGTCGCCGTCGGTGAGAGATTCCGCCGTTTCAATTTCAGATCCGTCGCCCCGAAAAAGAATGGTATTCTCGATACCGTAGTGCTCTCTACAAAATTGCAACCGCGAATCGACCATGTCCATCACAGTCGCCGTCGCGCCAGTTAATCGAACAAACTCCAAGGCAGCCAATCCGATTGGACCAGCACCGATGATCAATACGTTATCTGACTCCACCGGGTTGCCTCGGTCGCAAGCGTGACAACCAATCGCCAGCGTTTCTACCAGCGCCAGTTGCTCATAGGCCAAAGTCTTCGAAGGGTGCAGTTTGTCTGCTCGTACCAAAAAACGCTCACACAATCCGCCGTCTTCCATCACACCAATCACAGACAAGTGTTGGCAGCAATTTGGAGCTCCGTGCCGACACGCGTAACAATTGCCGCAATTCATGTAGGGCTCGACGCTACAACGGTCGCCAACTTCAACGTTTTCCACGCCCTCGCCCACCGCCAACACTTCGACACCAAGTTCGTGTCCTGGAATTCTAGGGTAGTCGAAAAACGGAAACTTGCCCAAATAACAACTGTAATCGGTGCCGCAAATGCCCATCCGATGGCTGCGAACCAGAGCTATTCCGGGTCCAGGAGTTCCAGGTTCAGGAACGACCACATGCGCGAGTTTCCGGACCTCCTCAATGTGAATTGCTTTCATAAATCATCTGTGGCGACAGGCAGAACGGCGGAATAGTACAAGGCCGGCTACATGTTATCTAAGTTTCTCCAAAAAAAGTGATTGGTAATTACAGGTATTTCGATTTCTATGTACATTCGCACGCTAGTTTTGTCGTCGACATTGCTGCAATTGGAGTGCCATAGTTAAAATACTTCGCTGAAAGCAGAAGCAATAAAGGTGAAGAATGCTTAAGCACCAACTGATCCACCCAAAAATTAATGCCATTCTTGGCGAGTCTGGACATAGCAGCCAGATATTGATTGCTGACGGAAATTATCCGGCGTCTTCTACTCTGGGCCCCAATACGGCGCTTGTCAGTTTGAATTTGTCTCCGGGACTGGTCACTGTCGAACAGGTCTTAAAGGCACTAGTAACAGCCATTCCGATCGAAACAATAAACACGATGGGTATGCCAGAAGATGATCCGTATAAGTCGGAGCGGAAGCCAGAAGTTTGGGACGTTTATCGCCAGATTTTAAAAGACGCGAGTATTGACTTGCCACTGGAGTCCATCAGCCGCTGGGATTTTTATCAAGCCGTAGCTTCGCCATCCACTGTGTTAACGATTCAAACGGGTGATCAAGCGTTATGGGCGAATTTGCTGATTACTATTGGCGTACGAAAACCCTGCGATTAATTGAGTTCTTGAGATCGAGTTTTGAGCTCTGCATTGCCGATCTTATTTAAGGTTACCAATGAAAATTGACGCCCACCATCATTTTTGGGATATCACGAGCTCTCAGTTCGACTACTCGTGGACCGACACGGACACTAATCGAGCGATCAACCAATCTTTTTTGCCCGCTGATTTAAAACCACATTTGGACGCTTGCGGAATCAAGAAAACGGTCTTCGTGCAGACTCAGCATGACGTGGCCGAGAACCACTGGGTGCTGAATTTAGCGAATCATAATGACTGGATCGCTGGACTCGTTGGTTGGATCGACCTTGCCAGCTCCGATTGTGAGCCACAGCTCGAGGAATTCAAGCAATATCGAAAATTTGTCGGCGTTCGTCATATCACCCAGGACGAACCGGATGACAATTTTATTGTCCGCGGGGATGTGATGAATGGTTTACAGTTGCTGGAGAAACACAACGTGCCCTTTGACTTGCTGTTTTTCGTCAAGCACCTTCGACACGCGGCAGAACTCGGAAGGCAGTTGCCAAATCTACGGATGGTCATCGACCATCTTGCCAAACCCGAGATTAAGACTGGTAATCTCACCAGTTGGAAAGAAGATTTCATTGCGGCTGCAAGGTTCCCAAATATATTTTGTAAACTCTCAGGTATGATCACGGAAGCCGATTGGAGCAATTGGTCGACCGAAGACTTGAAACCGTACGTCGATTTGGCCCTCGAACACTTCGGGCCAGAGCGCTGCATGTTTGGATCCGATTGGCCTGTTTGTGAACTCGCTGGCACATATCGGCAAGTGCACGATTCGCTTACAGAACTTATCGGAAAACTATCCAGCTCCGAACAGGAAGCTATTTGGTCCAAGACGGCGATCGAGTTTTACTCGCTCGACGTCTAGTGGCCTTCCTCGGTGCCGCGACGAAATGAGAGAGAAAGAGCCGCTGAATCCTAAATCTTCGTCGTTGAATCGCATGGATTCGTATTCACCGACTTGACGTCTCGCGACGGCATTTGCCAATTGAAGTTTACTTATATACTTGTAATAACACCTTCATTGGGATTTACGGCGCGTGTGATCGACAGATTTGCGACATACTAACGAAGTTTTGTCATAATGATGAGCATGAAATCGTTCCAATTATTGACTGGTATTGTTCTTGCTGTTTACGCGACCGCTTCTTTCGCAGATCAACCGACCTTCAATCGAGATATTCGACCAATCCTTTCAGACAAGTGCTATTTTTGCCATGGTCCAGATTCCGAAACGCGTGAAGCGGGTTTGCGTTTGGATTTAGCCGAAGAGGCCCAATACGTAATCGAGTCTGGCAATCTTTTGGAACGAATTCTTTCCGAAGATCCGGACGAGGTTATGCCCCCACCGCATACGAAGCTTGAACTTTCCGATGAAGACCGGCGCAAGATCAAAGCGTGGATTCAATACGGGGCTACGTACGAAAATCATTGGGCGTTTGAGCCATTACCGGATTCGATTGCGGTACCTGAGTTAAACGAGGACCAATGGCCGAAACAAAGACTCGATCGATTTATCCTTCGATCACTTCGCGAGCACAATCTGAAACCCAACCCCGAAGCAGCACCACATCGTTGGCTTCGACGCGTAACTTTCGACCTGACCGGTCTGCCACCCAAGATAGATGAACTGGATTCGTTTTTGGCGGCTCTCGACCAAGCGGAGGATAAAGAGCTGGTCTATGGCGCGGCCGTCGATCGTTTATTGGCATCGCCAGCGTACGGAGAACACATGGCTGTCGCTTGGCTCGATGCGGCCAGATATGCCGATTCGTACGGCTATCAATCGGACAAATTAAATACGCAGTGGCCGTACCGAGACTGGGTCGTCAAAGCGTTTAATGACAATTTGCCCTACGATGACTTTATTACCTGGCAACTTGCTGGTGACCTTCTCGAAGTGCCAACTCGAGAACAACGACTGGCAACTGCTTTCAACCGAGTTCATCGACTCAACAATGAAGGCGGTGCCGTCTTTGAAGAATGGCGGATTGAAAACGTCGCGGATCGAGTTCAAACGTTTGGTACCGCGGTGCTCGGTCTGACACTTGAGTGTTGTCGCTGTCACGATCACAAATACGATCCGATTCCAATGCGGGACTACTATTCCATGTCGGCGTTCTTTAATTCAATCGATGAGAACGGCGTTTACGACAATACGGAAAAGGTCCCCGTGCCGTCCCTGTTGCTTCCGACGGAAGAACAGGAACAACATTTAAACGATTCATTGAAAGCTCTTGAAATTGCTGAGGAACAATATCAACAATCCGTAGCCGCCGCCAACGAACGATTCAAACAATGGCAATTGGACCCTGTACACGACCAACAAGTACCTGATCTGATTCGTTCTCTGTCCTTTGACTTGCCTTACAGTGACGAACTCAAAGACATCTATTATTTTGGGGTCGCCGACGCCTACAAAACCAAAGCGTTACCGACGAACGAAGTTTCCGACGTTTCATCTCCTCAACTGAAACCATCCAAGGCAAGTGACTCTCCGGCCCTATTGGCCAAAAAGCAAGAAACCAGTAAAGATGGCACGGCAGAGATCGACCTGGAAGAACATTGGTCGCGACTTGCTGTGCGACTGAATGGCGAAACTGGCGTTGTAGTGCCGGGGATTGAGCCGTTTGATCGCTGGACGCCGTTCTCAGTTTCATTAACCTTAAAAGAATTGAATCGTGTTGATGCCCCGGCCGTAATCGTTCAGTGCAGCCGCGGGCAGTTGACCTTCAACGGTTGGGATCTCACGGCGGATAACGGATATCTTGAATTTCGCATGTACCGCGTTTGGCCTGGAAACGCGATAGGAATTCGCACGGTCGATCCTATCGACGACAACCAATGGCATCAATTGACTGCCACCTACGACGGCTCGTCGACCGCATCCGGTTTGAGAGTCTTTTTGAACGGATCGGAGTTAGAAACGCTCGTCGTCCGCGACAAGATCCAAAAAAGGGCTTCGGTCAACGTAATGCATGGCGGCAAATTGACAATCGGACAACGTTTTCGTGGCCGTGGATTGGATGGCTGGCAAATCGATGACTTTCGGGTTTACGGCCGAGCACTATCTGCAGCAGAAATTGAACACCTTGCTAGTGGCAAACCAATCGAATTGACCGACCAGTACTTTGTGAGTGCAATTGACAATTTGGCGAGGACAGCCTTGGCCAAGTTGACCGAAGCTAGAAAGAATTTCGTCTTGGCAGAAGAGGCCATTGATGAAATTCCAGTTATGGAAGAAATGGCTGAGCCTCGCGAAACACACGTACTTGCTCGCGGAGAGTACGACGCACCAACCGATCACAACACCAGGGTCACACGTCGCACGTTTACCAACATTGGGCCCGATTTCCCGGACGACGCGCCTTTGAACCGATTGGGATTGGCTCAATGGGCGACTTCACAAAACCATCCGCTGACATCGCGAATCATTGTCAATCGATTGTGGGGTAATTTTTTTGGTGACGGCCTCGTACGGACTCCTGAAAATTTCGGTTTGCAGGGAGAACTACCAACGCATCCCGAATTGTTGGATTGGTTGGCACGTAACTTTATCGAAGACGATTGGGACGTGAAACAGTTTTGTCGTCAAGTCGTTTTGTCAGCTACTTACCGCCAGGATTCAAGAGTTGATTCTGACCACTTTGAAGCCGACCCGGAAAATAAAAGACTCGCGCGTGGTCCCGCATTTCGACTTTCGTCAGAACAAATCCGCGACTTGGCATTGGCGTCGTCGGGACTACTAAACGACAAACGGGGCGGACCACCGGTTTCGCCGTATCAAGCGGGCGGGGACTTGTGGCGGGAATCCAATACCATGTCACCGGCGTTCCGACAGTCGGTGGGCAAGGATCTCTATCGCAGATCACTCTATTCCGTTTGGAAGCGAACGGCTCCACTACCCAACATGTTGGCGTTTGACGCGGAGTCGCGTGAAGTCTGCATTGTCAAAAGAGCAAGAACCAATACTCCGCTTCAGGCCCTTGTGTTGTTAAATGATGTGCAGTTTATCGAAGCCTCTCGGCGCCTGGCACAAAATCTTTTGACGTCGGAATCGGAAACTAAAACTCAAATATCGGTTGCATTCAGGTCATTGACAGGGCAAGAACCGGATCAAATGGAACTCCATCGTTTGATGAGGTTGTTTGAGTCAGAGCTGGCCCACTTTTCCACTGCCAGCAAATCCGCAAAACAATTGATCTGCGTTGGCGAAAGCAAGGTCGATCAAACGATCGCTCCTGAGAAATTAGCCGCTATGACCATCGTGTGTCAAACGATTCTGAACTTAGACGCGACGATCTGGAGACGTTAGCTATGAAATACCAATCTAAACCCGAAGACGGCTTGCGAATAAATCGTCGACATTTTTTTCGACATAGCGGCGCCACCGTCGGCGCTGCGGCCTTAAGCAGCTTACTCGCTGGCAATGCGACTGCAAAGGAAAAGGAAAATTCGAGTACTACGACCGGCCTCCATTTCCCCGCCAAGGCGAAACGAGTCATTTACCTGTTCCAGTCGGGTGGCCCCGCTCAACAAGACTTGTTTGACTACAAACCGAAGTTAAATGAAATGAATGGCAAGGAATTGCCAGATAGCGTCCGTCAGGGCCAGAGATTAACTGGAATGTCTGCGTTTCAATCGTCCCTGCCAATTGCAGGATCACATTTTAAATTCAAACAATATGGCGATTCAGGTAACTGGTTAAGCGAGCTACTACCATACCATCAAAAAATTGCAGATGAGATTTGTTTGATTAAGTCGATGCACACAGAAGCAATCAATCACGATCCGGCAATCACCATGTTTCAAACCGGTTCTCAGATCGCTGGTCGACCTTCATTGGGTTCATGGTTGTCGTACGGCTTGGGCAGTGAAAATGACGACTTGCCTGCCTTTATCGTTCTTGCTTCTGCTGGCCAAGGCGGTCAACCGTTGTACGCTCGCCTTTGGGGTAGTGGATTCTTGGATTCCCGTTACCAAGGTGTTCGTTTTCGGTCTGGAAAAGAACCAGTGCTATATTTGACGAACCCTTCCGGTGTCTGTCGTTCACGCCGACGTGCTCAGTTAGATGCGTTAGCAAATCTAAATCGCAGGCAATTTGAAAAAGAAATGGACCCGGAAATCGAGTCGCGAATCGCACAATATGAGATGGCGTTTCGGATGCAAACCAGTGTTCCGGATGTGACCGACTTGTCCGACGAGCCCGAATCGACATTTGAGTTGTATGGTGAAGATGCCAAACAGCCTGGGACTTTTGCAGCCAACTGTTTGCTCGCGCGGCGACTAATTGAAAAAGGGGTTCGGTTTGTACAATTGTACCATCAAGGATGGGACCAACATGGGAATTTGCCGAAAGCGATTCGAGGCCAGTGCAAAGAGACAGATCAAGCGTCAGCCGCGCTCGTCATGGATCTCAAGCAACGAGGATTGCTAGATGACACGTTGGTAATTTGGGGCGGAGAATTTGGACGGACCTCCTACACTCAAGGGTTGTTAACCAAGAACAATTATGGTCGCGATCACCACCCCAGGTGCTTTACGACTTGGATGGCAGGTGGCGGAGTTAAGCCAGGGTATAGCCATGGAGCAACAGATGAATTCAGCTACAACATTGCCAAAGACGGCGTCCACGTTCACGATTTCAACGCAACCATTTTACATTTGCTTGGTATCGACCACGAAAAGCTGACGTTCAAATATCAGGGTCGACGTTTTCGTTTGACCGATGTTCACGGAGAAATTGTTAGACCAATTTTGGCGTAGGTAATTGCTGCCCTACATTGCTCTGAAGTCGCAGAAACACATGGCACCGGACATGCTTTTGCATTTACTTGAATTCAGGGTCCAAGGTCCTGCTTTTCAGTGGGTCGACAATAACACGATTTTGCCAATTCGTTTTTTTTTCGAAGCACTGCCTTGCTCTTAGAGTCAAAAAAACTGAAACCATCTTGAACTTAACGAATCGATCCATGAAAAAGACGCGTGTTCTAATAACGACAACATCCTACCAAGACACACCTGGCCGGCATCACGAATTGCTCAATTCGCAAAACTGGGACGTCGTTTTTGCTCGAGGTCCACTGGACGAGCAACAGATGCTTGAACTGGTCGGTGATATCGATGGCTTCATTTGTGGCGATGACGAAATCACGCCCTCGGTCATCGACAAATCATTGCCAAGACTGAAGTGGATTTCAAAATACGGTATCGGCATCGATAAGATCGCTAAGACGTACGCAACAGAAAAGAACATTCCCATCGGATTTACGCCAGGCGTCAACCATACGACCGTCGCTGAACATACGTTTGGCTTGTTGATTGGATTGACCAAAAAGATATCTTTTGTTAGCCGGGAAACGTCTGCCGGGCGCTGGACGCGCGTTACAGGCAATGAAATCGCTGGCAAAACACTCGGTGTCGTTGGACTCGGACGAATCGGAAAAGCAGTCATCGAACGAGCGAGCACCTTTGGACTGAAGTGTACTGCATATGACTTGGTATGGGATAAAGATTTTGCGGTTCAGCATGAACTGGAGCGAATTATCGACATTAGGAAGCTATTTCGGGAGTCCGAAATAATATCTTTGAACTGTCCTTTGACCGACGATACTCGTCAAATGATCAATGCGGATTCAATCAAGTCGATGGTCGATGGTGTCGTCATCGTCAATTGTGCGCGCGGCGAACTGGTACACACCGAAGACCTAGTTCAAGCGTTGAACTCTGGAAAAGTTGGCGGCTATGCGGCAGATGTATTGGACCAGGAGCCTCCTCCGAAGGATCATCCATTGTTGTCGGCAACGAACACAGTGATCACATCGCATATCGCTTCGCGTACGTCTGAATCGGTTCAACGACAAGCGACGATGGCAACACAAAACGCAATTCGATTCGTGGCTGGAGCCCCCCCCCTGGCTCAGGCCAATAGTGTTACCAACGAGAACGTTTCGTCGGATGTCGTCGCATCACCTATCGAATCAGATCGTTTTTTTATTGTTCCTTTGGAAATACATAACCTACTAGTCAAAACGGCCTACAAACATCGCGGTTACACCGAAACGGAAGCAGAGCAAGCAACATTGTTTTGCGAGATGGCTGCAACTCATGGCATTCGCACTCACAACGCCATCAAAGCCTTGCACTTGGACCACCTGTTTGGAAGCGGGACAGGCGGCTGTATTCCCGACGCCAAAATTTCGAAATTAGAATGCCGTTTTGAGGCCAGTGAAATCTGGGATGCGCAACTGAAAATCGGCCAATCCGTTGCCTTTGAAGCCTTGGATCGAGCAATCGAGTTGGCCGACAAGTTTGGCATTGGGCAAGTAAGCGTCGACAATTGTTTTCACTATCTTTGGGGTGGCGGCTACGTCATGGAAGCCGCCAAACGGGGTTACATTGCATACACAAACTGCACCTCTACATTAGCCGAAGTCGTTCCTTACAAGGGTAAAGCTCCCACCATGGGAACGAATCCACATAGCTGGGCTTTTCCAACGATGGATGCCTTGGGTTTTCCGATCGTGATCGATTGGGCCACATCAACAGTAGCGATGGGCCGCGTTCAACAATACAAACGAGAAGGCAAAACTCTTCCCAATGACTCCGCGGTCGATGGGAACGGAAATCCGACAACCGATCCGAACAAAGCAGTTTCCTTGCTTCCATTCGGCGCGCACAAAGGATATGGAATGTGCCTAATCAACGAATTGTACGCCGCTTTTATTGGAGGATCGCTGCCAAGTCTCAGAGGCCGACCGAAACCCCAAGGAGAAAAGTCCTCTGCAAATTTCTATTTCCAAGTCATTCATCCCGATGCGATGGGTTCTGGTTTGTTCGCTTCTGGACGTGACCAGGCAGCCAACGTCAAAGCAGTGTTGGAGTGCATACTTGGAGAAGGCAACGAAAACTCCATCTGGCCAGGAGAAATTGAAGCAAGAGCCGCGGCCAAATCAGAAGCTAACGGCGGTCTCTTGTTTACTTCAGCGGAAATAAATTCGTTTAACGAGATCGCCAAAGAATGTCGTCTGCCGGAGTGGAAATTAGACGATTTTAGCCAATGTGATTAACGGCTCGTCTAGGACCGATTTTACGCTTGTTCTAACAGGTATTTGACAAAGTCATTTTTCAACAGCCGGTAGAAGACTAACCGAATAGCGAAACGCAAAATAGAATGAGATTTAGAATTCCTGGGTATCACGGTGGGTAAACGACAAGAGGTTAACAATGAAGTGGACATCGACACAATTCGTTGCTGTTTCTTTAGCAATTGTTTGGTTCGTCGGCTTTTGCAGCGAAACGATTGCAATTGAGACTCCTGGCGACAAGAGCGACTGGGTCTTGGTTGCAAAATTTTCTGATGAATTCGATTCTGACAACTTGAATTCGGAAAAGTGGCACGATCACAATCCAAAATGGCAGGGGCGACATCCAGTCTACTTTCACCCTGATTGCGTAGAATTGCGCGATGGGAAACTCCACTTGTCCGCGTTTGACTCGCGACAGTCTGGAAAACGAAAAATGCCAAAAGGGTATTCTCATATCAGCGGATTCGTTTCCAGTAAAAACTTGATCCGATTCGGCTACTTTGAGATTCGAGCCAAACTAATGAACTCGTCTCTCGTTAGTTGTTTCTGGTTGTCGCGTCATACCAAAGAAGAATGGTCGGAAATCGATTGTGTCGAAATGGCGGCCGGCGTCGATAAACATAATCGTATTTTTCGTCCCAATCTGCACTATTTCTTTGGCCCCCACTACAAAGGAACACACAAGAAACATTGGGTTTCACCTTCACGGATTGAACTGGACTTTGACCCCACCGAAGATTTCCACACATATGGCGTTGAATGGAGTGCGACTCACATACGTTGGTACATCGATGATGAATTAGTTCGCGAAACCAAAAATAAGCATCATTTTCAGCCGCTCAATTTGCATATCAACGTGGAGACGAATTCCTGGTTCGAAGCAATACCTGATGACAAACGCCTGCCAAGCGACTATCAAATTGACTGGATACGCAGCTATCAACGCCAATCCGATATGATTTCGCTTTCTCGATAGCAATCTCACGGCAGAAGCGATTGCGTTACTATTGTGTCTCGATCTCGACAGTGGCCGATTCCAGCCCTTCAGCTTTTGCCGTCAATTTTATAGATCCACTTTGATTTGACGACCGCACGATCGCCATGCACATGCCGCTGAAAGCCCTGCGGCTGTCCGCTTGGAACGGTTCCGTGGTCGCTGCATTGCCATTGCCAACAGCCTCGAGATTACCATCGCCTGAAATATCAAACTCAATCTGGTTGCTCGCTTTGGGGCAAAAAATCCCGTTTGCATCCAACACCGAAACAGTGACAAAAGACAAATCATTCCCGTCGGCAGCGATTCGCTCACGATCTGGTTGCAGCAATAATTTTGCGGGACTACCGGCCGTCACTTTTTTTGCACGTTGCGATTCTTCGCCGTTAATATAGCCGACCACTTCCAACACGCCGCGCTCGAACTCAACATCCCACCTTAGTCGGTACGTGGATTCCAGGTCACCGCCAGGCCAATTGTAGCAATCAACTTTAACAGGTGTCGTATCAATCCCCTTGGTTCGTTTGCCCAACGACTTGCCATTGAGAAACAACTCAGCCTCCTGACAATTCGTATAACAATACACAGGAATCGTTTCACCCGCGTGGTCCTCCCAATTCCAATGCGGCAACAAGTGAATCATTGGTTTGGAAGTCCATTGGCTTTGATAAAGGTAAAAACGATCTTTCTTTAACCCACACAGATCGACGCATCCAAAGTACGAACTTCGCGATGGCCAATCGCCGTTCCAGTATCCATTGGTTGAATTATCGCGGCCTCCGTAAGGAGTGGGTTCTCCCAGATAATCAAATCCAGTCCATACAAATTCTCCGATGACGGATGGATTCTGTTTGAGTTGGGCAAATTCAATGTCTGGAGGATAGGCCCATTTGGGGCCTATCAGGTCGTAGCTGGTAACTTGAAGCGATGGATGTTTCTTGTAGGCTTCGATCGGTAAGTGGTAAACGCCGCGACTGCTGACGCATGACGACGTCTCAGAACCGAGCACGATAAAATCCGGTTCATTTTTAATCGCTTCAGAATAAAACATTGGCTTATAGTTGAGCCCCACCACATCAACTTCATGAGCCAGCCCATTCAGGTAGGAAGCCGGGTAATAGTTAAAGCCTGCCGTCGACAACCGCGAAGGGTCTTCATCTCGGCAGATCGCCGTGAGTAAACGCGCCAGCTGCGCACCCGTTTTTTTGTTGCCTTGTTCCAGGATTTCATTACCTATGCTCCAGAGAATGACACTGGGGTGATTTCGGTCCCTCCGAATCATGTCTCGCAAATCACGCTCGTGCCAGGCCTTGAAATACTTGTTGTATCCGTTTAGAACCTTGCCCATTTCCCAGCAATCGAATGCTTCGTCAATCACGAGCAACCCCATCTCATCGCACAAATCGAGTTGCTCTGGCGATGGTGGATTGTGGGCAGTCCGAATCGCATTGACGCCCATTTCTTTCATGATTTCGAGTTGTCGTTGGGTCGCTCGGAGATTCACCGCTGCTCCCAACGGCCCAAGATCATGATGCAGACAAACGCCATTCAGTCGGACCCGCCGACCATTTAAACGAAAACCTTCTTTATTGTCAAAACTAATGTCACGAATGCCAACTTTGGTTTCTCGGCTGGTTAACACCTTTTCGTTGCGCACAACTTCCGTCAACAAGATATACAACTGGGGTGACTCAATGTCCCACAAAACCGGCCTGGCAACGTCCAATAGCTGCCGCTGTTCCAACGATTCTCCCGGGTACACAAGAGCCTTTTTATCAACAGCCGCCACTACTTTTTGGTTCAAATACAACCTATGCTGTATCGTGATCGCTTGTTCGAGTTTGGTCGTATTTTCGATTCGCGTCCCAACAGCGACCACTGCATTGTCCGCAGTCACTTTTGGTGTCGTGACTTCGATTCCCCAGTTGGCGATATGCACTTCCGGTCGTATGGTAAGCCAACAATTTCGGTAAAGCCCGGCACCCGGGTACCAGCGTGAAGACAAATCTTCCGGCCTGAGCCGGACGGCGATCACGTTATCGCCATCCGAGGACAAATGGTCTGTGATGTCGAACTCGAATCCAATGTAGCCAAATGGCCGACGACCTACTAAGTGTCCATTGACCCAGATATGCGCGTCATACATAGCCCCGTCAAATTTGATGAAGACACGATCCGTCGGATTTTTAGGTGGCGTCTTGAAAGATTTTCGGTACCAACCTGTCCCATGAAAAGGCAGGCCACCACACCGAGCGTTGTACTTCTGGTCAAAAGGCCCCTCGATGGCCCAGTCATGTGGAAGCGTTAAGCTTCGCCATTGAGAATCGTCGAATTGGCTGCTCGACGCGGCAACCTCTCGACCCTTAAAAAACTTCCAATTTGAATTGAATGATTTTCGTTCTTCTGCATGGCCGACGGTCGCCATGAAAAAAAACAACATCAAGGCGAGCAGTTGTTTCATCTGTCCACGTTTGCGAAGAATAGTCTTGTTGTATGGAAATCAGCGAAGACGTTTTGAGGTGAATCGACAATTCATTCGGCTTCGGCATCCTTATCGCGATTGCCGCTCATGCTCATTTCAGAAACCGATTCAAGGGTCTCTCCGTTCAAAAGTCGTTCGTATTCCCCGTCATCTGAAATTTCCTTCGGTGGGGAGTAGGCAACCATACGAGTTCCATCCACACCTTTCGCCTCGAAAACGATCGCCGGACCAAAACCGTTGATGCCATATTTGATAATGAATGGTTCACCGTCTCGTTCCGATATGAACATGTCATCAACCATGGAAGCATCCATATCAATCAATTTTAAATTTGGAGCAACTCCAGGACTTTTAAGAAAGTCTTTAAACTCTTTTTCGCTAGTCGGCCCCTTCATCTGGTTTCGTTGGATAAAGAGTTGGTAACAATTGTGGACTCGCCGGATATTCGACGAATTGTGAGCCAGCAATTGGGCGCGTGTCTTGTCTCCGCTACAACCAACAATCGCAATTATAACCATACTGATTGCGGTAGACGCGGCGAGTAAGAGTTTGAATTTTTTCATGTTCAATGGCTCAGCATCTGGCGATCGCGTTTTTTATAGAGCTTCTGAAGGAATTCCATTTCCGTCGCTGCGACGAATGCCCTGAAGCAACGCCTGGCGGTCAATACTCTGATTGACTGCATGCGTGGAGCCGTCTCCAAGAATACCGGCACAAATGCCGGGGTGGGCCGATCCAAATGTCCGCTCAGGAAGAAAGCTTGGCAAAGGAAATCCGTTGTTGATTGCTGCCTGAACCTCAGGTCTCACCCAACCGTCTGGTCGAATGATCGGGTCGCCCTCATTTTTGGTGTAAGGAAATCTCATGATGGCCACCGATGACGGTGCAAAATATCCTCTCCAGTCATCCGAATCCCAAGCCAATTCAGCAAAGTAGACATAACGATCTGTCGAGACTGCCTTCTCCATAAACATTAATGTATTAGAAGAACCGTCGAGGACATCATTAAAACCTATATCACGAAACTTGTAATCAACATTTGCAGCCTCGTCATAATGTCCAGCTTTTACGATGATACCTTGGAAAGCTTGTTTAGATTCCGTAGATTTTCCCGTTTGTGCGACACCAAATGGAGGTTCATTGCATTTCCAATTCACGCCGTAATAGGGTCCATTGCCTTGCCAATCCTGCCAGGCCACCTGGCAACCAGCATAGTCACCCACCCGAAATTTCTGCAGGTCGCCTGTTGTGATGAACCTTTCGCCTCGAGAAGGACAGTTGTAAAGCGATATTGGAGTATCGATGAATTGAGCGCGTGTTGCACTCTGGCCTCGCAGATCCGCAACCGCGTTTTGCTCGATGTACGGGAGTAACTGGAAACCCCAACCGTAATTTTCATAGCCGTGAACAGCTTCAAATTCTTGGTGCCACCAAGACCAATCACAGTCGCCGGCAGTCGGGAAATGTTGAAACGTTGACTCGTAATTGAGAGAAGCCAAACCGATTTGCCGAAGGTTGTTGAAACAAGAGGTTCTCCGCGCCGCTTCTCTAACCGATTGGACCGCTGGCAACAACATACCAATCAAAATTCCAATGATTGCGATTACGACTAATAGCTCGACAAGTGTGAAAGCCGATCGACGCGTTTTAATGTTCATTTCGACATCCTTCTAAATTAGATAATGGAAAAATCGCAACACTGTCATTGTATTGAAATCGTCGCAACGGGACTCGATTGAATGCTCAAATGCGGCCGATTCCCCCTTAAAACCTATAATTGCAGGTTAGAAACTCCCTACCGGTTTGTCGTCGTGACACCAATAATGTCCAAACATGGCGACCAGTCAAACCAACAAATTGTTTCTATTCATCGAGCACTAAATGCGTCTTCTAACAAAAACAATCACATGCACTCTGATATTGCTTGGATTCATCCATGCCAAGGCCCAGGCACAAAATGACTGGTCCACGTTTTCGCCCAAAAATTTTTCCTCAGAGGTTAACGCGGCGGTCGAAAAAATTAACAAGCAAATCCAGGCTGGGCCGTATCTACCCAATTGGCAGTCGCTATCGAATTATGAAATACCGGAGTGGTATAAAGACGCGAAGCTTGGGATTTTTATCCACTGGGGAGTCTATTGCGTACCCGAAACTGGCAACGAGTGGTACCCGCGCAACATGTACATTGACCAAAACGACTGGCGCGGAAACATGTATCAACACCACCTGAAGCACCATGGAAAACACAAGAGTTTTGGCTACAAGGATTTTATCAAAGACTTGACTGCCGAAAATTTTGATGCAAACGACTGGGCAAAACTCTTCAAAGAATCGGGCGCCCGATACGTCATACCTGTTGCCGAACATCACGATGGTTTTCCCATGTACAACTGCTCGTTTACTCAATGGTCAGCGACCAAAATGGGGCCCAAACGAGACATCATTGCTGAACTGGCCAAGGCTGTTCGCGGCGAAGATCTCTACTTTGGCGTTTCAAGCCATCGTGCTTTTAACTGGTTGTATTTCGTTCGTAGCGTTGAATTTGACAATGCTGATCCAAAATATTCTGGTCTTTACGGTCGTCCCATTCCGGCGCTATTTGAATCCAATGCGTGGGACTACAAAAATAACTGGCCGCCTCACGACGAGGCATTCAAGAATGACTGGTTGGCAAGGTGTTGTGAGTTGATTGACAACTACAAGCCCGATGTTTTTTGGTTCGACTTTGGAATTGGCAACAAGCAAGTGAAGAGAGCCGAAGACAATCCATGGGCACCGCATTTACAAAAATTTGCCAGCTACTACTACAACGACGCTGCAAATTCAAATCGACGTGTCCCAATTATAAACTACAAGTGGCATGCCTTTCCGGAAAAGGTCGCCGTGTTGGATTTGGAGAGAAGTAAACTTGACGCAACAAGGAAGTTGTTCTGGCAAACGGATACTTCGGTTGCCAAAAACTCCTGGGGTTACACGGCAAAGCAAGACTACAAAACCGTCAATCGAATCATTGATGATTTCGTCGATATTGTTTCAAAAAACGGGTGCCTACTGTTGAATATTGGACCAAGAAAAGACGGTACAATTCCGGAGGCTGAACAGAAAATGTTGAGGGACATCGGTGCATGGTTGAGTATCAATGGTGAAGCCGTATATGGCTCGCGTCCGTTTTCTGTCTTTGGTGAAGGACCAACCGGCACGATCACTGGACACCTTTCCGAAAATAAGAACAAACCCTACATTTCCGAGGATCTTCGATACACCACTCAGGGAGACACCGTGTATGCGTTCGTTTTGGACAAACCGACAAGTGGAATCGTCAATTTTAAGTCGCTCGGTAAGAAGGCGGGCCACCTAAGTCGCAATATCAACAAAGTTTCGTTGTTGGGTTATAGCGGCGAGATCAAGTGGGAACACAAAGACGGTTCTCTGTATGTTCAACTTCCCGCAGAAGATCCATGTGAAAATGCACTTGTTTTGAAAGTAGAATAGTTGAAATACGTTCCGGTTTTATTACTGTTTGTGTTCTTAGGCGGAATGCTGCAAGACATTGCATGGTGCGATGAGACGCCGGTACAGCCGATGACCATCGTTATTGTGCACGGTGCCTGGGGCGGAAAGCACCAATGGAAATCGGTCGCAAGACGGCTAGAAAAAATCACCAACGTCGAGACGTATCGCGCGGCCCTAACCGGGCTTGGAGAAAGAACTCATCTAGCGTCACCCAAGATTGACTTGAATACGCATATCCGTGACGTAGTCAACCTGATTGAACTTGAAGATCTAAGCCGAGTGATATTGATTGGGCATAGCTATGGGGGCATGGTAGTTTCGGGAGTAGCAAACGCCATCCCGGATCGCATTTCGGGGCTACTGTTTCTGGACGCCTACCTGCCGAACGATGGTGACAATTTTTTCTCACAACACCCTGAGCTGGAAAAAAAGCTCACCCAAAGAGCAAACGACGACGGAGATGGATGGCGAATCCCCGTCGATTGGCCAAACCCGATGGGCGACGTGCCCCACCCGCTGTTAACCATGACACAAGCCATCAAGCTAGATGTTCAGAAGATTTCCAGAATCCCTTCTCAATACTGGCTGTTTACGGATGGTTGCCCCAAAGAAAACGACCAACTGTTAAACTATTTTCAACGAGCTCAATCGCGAGGCTATATGACGAAGCATTTCAAATGGGGGCATAATCCTCACAGAGATCAAGTTGAGGCGTTCGCACGAGAACTTAAAAAATACCTAGAAACTATGGTCGAGCAATAGTTTTAGCAAAAAACACCGTCGCGCATGAGAGCTCCGTCAAAACGGTCCCATCTCTACCCGTTCTTTCATCACGATTTCTTCTCTGGCGCCTTCAAGCTTAAGATTTGATTTTCTTCCCGTGGGCCACACCACTTCTATTTCGGTCGCCGGATCCGATTTGGGCTGGGCGATCCAGACCCAGGAAGTATTTTGAGCTACATTGCCTTCACCAACTTGATGCTGAATCAAATTGCGACGCCCAGACTTTCGAGTAATCCAGATCTTTGCTCCGATCGCATCTCGATTTGATCGTCCTCGGTCGGATTTGCCTTCCGTTTGGCTACCAATCAACTTCAATCTTAAACGTTGGTTCTCGCCGAACCACTCTCCAAGTTTGTTTCGGTACAATTGAAAGCGCGGCGCATTTGTACTAACGAGGGCGATGTCGAGCCAGCCATCGCGATCATAATCAAGCAACGCGAACCCCCTTCCGTCCCCCGCATGATCGACTCCGCTAACCAGGGTCAAATCCAGGAACGACTCTTCAGACTGTAGAAAAAAGTGGTTGGCTTCGTTGCCGCTAAACGAATTTAACCGGTATCGAAATTCCCCTGACTCATCAGGTACCACAATCTTGTGATGGTATCTCTGTGAATCCCACGATGAGGATTCCGTGAATTCATGTGATTTATTTGGATCCGTGCGAACGACCGAACGCCACCAACAACTTCACAAATCGACGGTGGTTTGACCGACTTCTGGGGCCGTGAAAAATCCACTGGGAACGTAAAGATCGGAAAATCCATCGTTGTTGAAATCGGCGAACTGGCCTCCATAAGACCATCCAACCTGATGCACGGGAAGTTGGTCGTTGCCAGGACCCGCAACTTGATCGAATTCGCCATGGTTGTTGCGATAGAGAAAATTCCCGGTCGCTGAAACTTCAAACCGCCGGTCGTTATTCGCTAATTGAGCAAGGATTCGTTTCCCGGCTTTGGAATACATATTTGAGACATACAGGTCCAAATCTCCATCGGCATCGAAGTCCGACCAACTTGCGCCCATCCCAAAACCCATCGTCCCCTTGGGAAATGCTCTGGGAATACCATCCCGGAATTCCGGGTTAGCCGCACCTGGCTCCGTCTCATTAACGAGAAATCCTCCCGGCGCAAAATCATTGCAGACGTACAAATCATCATCGCCATCCAAATCAAAATCACCCCAAACCGATTGAAAAGAATTGTGCCATTGGCTAACGAGTTGATCAACTGGCAACATTTCCAGTCTTCCGTTTCCACGGTTCATCACTACGACATTTGGTGGACCTGGGAAGTCGACCCACATGTGATCCGATTTTTCTTTCGCCGCCAAAACGGCAGATTGTTGCCTTGGCAAAAACATTCGCTTCCAATCCACGCCACGATTGTCTCCGGCGGGGCCATATGTGCTCAAATAGAAATCTACCAGTCCGTCTTGGTTGATATCACTGGCGGAGATTGCCGAAACAAAAAACAACCGATTCAAGTTTGACTGCTTAGCCGTCACATCTTTAAACTTGCCGTTTTGGTTTTCCATCACAACCACGGGCTCTAACGCTCGCCCGAGTATTACGTCTTTGTCTCCGTCGTTGTCGATGTCAACAAAGCATGAACAATTAACCATGCCGCGAGCGATGATTCCGATCTGTTTTGTTTTGTCGACAAAAGTTCCATCTCCGTTATTTTGAAGGAAAATGGGAGGCGACCATCGAGCCGTTACGAACAAATCATCCCAACCGTCGTCGTTCAAGTCGACCACGCTGATTGATGGCGTAGCGTGGTTCATGTCCGCATCGACAAACGGCAAATATTTTTTGTCGTAAACCGGCGTCACTCCAGTTTTCACGACGTTGACCAGGTACTCTTCGTGAACAGATCGGATAATGGCTCGGTTTGTCCTTGGATCAGGAACTGCCTCCTTCGTTACATTTGTAAACAGTGACGTTTTCAGTTTGGTAATTGCAAATCTTTCTTGCGACCAACCGACGATGTTCCACTGGTTTGCGGTCTTACCAAATCGAACATTCTGCAAAGCTCTTACGCCGAATAGCTCACCGTTTTTACCTTTCGCACGACCAGAAAACACTGCATTAATGTCGAATAGATCGTCTCGATCGGTCGCAAATTTCGCAGATTTGACGCCAAACTTCGCAGACTGCCAGTCGGACACGATCGAATTGAAAGAAGCCCAAGGTTCTCGCGCGCCGGATGCGGTTTCCGTTTTGAACGCCAGTTTGGCAAGTAAGATGCCCTCGACGTCTCCTACTGGGCGCAGCTTTCGCAATGGCGACTCTTCGAGTACCGTCGCGGCTAGAACATCCGGCAATTCGAAACCACCAGAATTCCTTAGCGCCTGCGCTAACTGCGACAACTGTGGAGTTAAATCGAGAACAAGGTCTTCACTCTGAACCAGTTGGACTACCGTTTCTCCCGGCAGAATCGGGCCATCGGCTTCGCGCACTTGGTCATCAGTCGATTGTTTCTCGCAGGCAGCGAACAGTAGTATCAATAATGCAGAAGCGGCGAATGCCAGTGGCTTTGGAAACATTTTTGAACCCAAATGTTATAACTCGTCAAGCAAAACCAGAACGACGACAAAGGTTGCCAGTAAGGCAATCACCGCCAGCCAGGACGGAAATGACGGCACAATAGCCAAAGAATTCTTTCACCAATTACGACCATTAACTCAAATAGCTCAGGCTTAAAAAAAACGCACCACGAAAGTGTGGTGCGCTCCATTGGGTTGATTACTATCTCAAATTCAACGGCGTCGCGTCAAACAAGAAATCCCACCCAATCCAAACAGTATCACCAGTGAAGCAGGTTCGGGAATCGGATGAAATTCAAAGCTAACACCTGATTGGATTGCGGTGGACGCATCTCCACTGATCAACCGTTGCGCCAGGTAAGCATCACCAAAATTATAGGTCGACGCTTCGAGCGCAGCTGGGTTTTCAACAGCCGCATCGGCCACAACCGTATTGGTGTCTAAATTGGTCACCAGAAGTTGCGTAGCCTGAAATCCGACGCCATTGAATACAGCTTCATACCGGAACTCCAACAGATCGGTCATGAGGTCGGACTGACCGGCATCGGCACCATTAAATCCGCCCTCAGTTCCAGTTACGAATACGGCAAATGCATTGTCGGCACCTTCGAATCCTTGCCTCGCTAAATTGGTGTAGACTTTGATACTACCGCCCCCGAACGAGCTATAGGCCGTTCGAATACCGCCTGCGTCGACCAACGGCACAGCGTCAAAATTACCCAAATCAGGGCCTGCCCCAAAACCTTGGCGAATACCAATCAAACTCAAATTCTGGTTGGTAGTTGCCCCCAACACGTATCGCAGGGAAGTTGAAATCTTGATTCGATCGCCAACTTTGAATCCAGGCCCAGCAAGCGTGTCGATAGGTGTTCCGAGCGCTCCGTTACCGTTTACATTGCGTAAAAACCCTCCAGGCCCGCGCGTCACAGTCCCGGCAACAGGATCAACAATTGAACCAGTTTGGCCCAACCAACCGTCCTGAAATTGCAACTCTCCAGCATTGAGCGAGGAATAATCAGACTGATACACGGTATCGGCGCTCAATAGTCCGCAGGCAGCAACGCAAATCACGACGGCCATTGCGAAGGAACACTTACCGCCGATACCGTAGGCAATCAGCCGGTAAGAATTGCTAACAACGTTCATTTGATTCTCCTGGTAAAGTCAAGGTGTTCGACAGTTAGCCACCAGTGAGGATGGCAACAAAAGGTGCGACATCAAGCAAATTCACAACGCCGTCCATGTTGATATCCGCTTCAAGTTGAAATTGGGCGTTGGTTATCAATGAGACGAACGGGGCCACATCAAGCAGGTTTACCACGCCGTCGAGAGTGACGTCGCCGAGTAGAACCATGGGATCATCTCCTGACGGGTTCTTTTCAATCAACATGTTGCTCAAAGCAACAGTTACACCGCCAGAGTTGTTCAGCATCCGCATTCCAAAAAACGCAGTATCACCCGTTTCCAGCCATTCCCAAGCAGTTTCAGGTGATACGGTCCCGGGGTCATCTGTAGGAACCGTCATACCGGAAAAGCATGTCCCATCATCCAAGTTGTCAATCATTGTCTCCAGCGTCCAAGTATTTGCCATGGATTCACGAGTGAAAAGCAAAGTTAAGGTCACTGTTTCACCGGAGTCATAGCCAGCGTCGGTTGCCCCACCGATGGAAAGATCAGTGCCCTGCCAATTTACAATGCCTTCAACTTGCGGCGTGTTGGATCCAGTGTCTTCGTTGTTCTTAGCCAAACCCATCGAAAAGAAATCTTCAGGTCCCGGGGTGCCGGTAAACATCATGTCGGTGGTAATTCGAATCTGATCGTCAACGGCCATTGTGATAGGGCTAAGTTGTCGAGCACGTTGCCAGTTTCCACTATTGTTGACTACACCGCCTGTTACGATCCAGTCAGCTTGCGACTCCCAACCATCCTGTCCCGCCAAGAAATTAGTGTCGAATGTTGAGAAGTCAGCTTCGTAGATAACTTCGGCAATCGGCGTATCGGGGGGCAGATTGTTTTCAGTCTTGAATCCAGTAACGTTGACGCTGGCCATCGTCGAATTGTCAAACGTTCGCATTGCGAATTGACCATTGTTGCCAAGGTCCATCCATTCCCAAGTTGTTTCGGGTGAAGCTGTACCTGCACTATCACCTGGAGAGAAACCAGCCTCGAAGCTCGTCCCGTCCGTTAAATTCATACAGCGGCTAGTCGCTAACCACGAATTAGCCGAAGGCAGTCGGGTAAAGGTCAGAACGGCCTCGATTTCGTCTCCTGGGTCATAGTTGTTGTCGGTAGCACCGCCGATGGAAAGTGATGTGCCGTTCCACGTTACGCCTGCAAATACGGCCGGAGTATTTTCTCCTGGCGTTTCGTCGTCGCGTCCGAAGCCGAAGCGAGCTAATTCATTTCCAGTTCCTGGTGTACCGGTCAGACTAAAATTGACCGTCAATCTAACGACGTCGTTGGGCTGCATGTTGAAACCAGTTAACTGTTTTGCCCTGGCCCAACTGCCAGAGTTTTGAGTGATTCCGCTGCTGACTTGCCAAGAAGTTTGTGCATTCCAATCGTCTTGCCCCTCCAAGTCTCCATCTGCGAAGGTTGAAAAGTCCGCCTCGTACAAAACGTCCGCGTAGACAACCGTTGAGGCCGCATATGCGATCGCGATAGCCAGCATAAAATTGAAATAACGGTTCATTCCGATCGTCCTCCTGAATATTGGATACTTAAGCACGTAGTGATAATTTTCGCGACTAGATAAGTCCGCGTTGATTACGTGACAGTATGCGCCAAAAACCTTGCATCACTGCGTTTCAAACCACCGCAAGGGACCGTTAATCAAGATAAACCTACTATTACAGGGGCGCTCATTTCACGCATCTCCGGCAGCGTGATACTGTAGATTTCGCTATTTTGAAATGGATGCAATTATCCTATTTTTCCGCCAGTTTGGCTCCACAAGATTCCCGTATCAACAACTCGACTTCCACGAATACCGTGGACGCTGCCATTTTGCGGTTTTCGATTCGGCGAATCATCGTGGCAACTGCGGCACGACCAAGTTCCCGGCAAGGTTGATGAATGGTCGTCAAAGGCACCGAAGTAATGTTGGATATTTTTACGTCATCAACGCCAACCAATCTGACTGTCTCGGGGACGGAAAATCCTAGCCGGTCCAGCGTTTTCAAGAGTCCCGCCGCCGTCGCATCGTTAGAGCAAACGAAGGCATCCGGTTTGGATTTCGACATCTTTTTGACAAACGTATCGTCGTCAACGTTTCCGCTAAACACTAATGATGACTGATACTTTACTTTTCGTTTTTCAAGCGCGGTTCGATAACCATAGATTCTTAAATCGATGGTCGGCGCCGAATCACCCCGGCTGACATAAGCAATTTTCTTGCATCCCAAACTGAACAGATATTCCGTTTGCAGAAATCCAACACGGAAGTTGTCTACGGTAACCAAATCGAAGGGGCTGCGATCGGGCATCCGGTCAAGATCTCGATCCAAGAGTACGACGGAGATTCCGGCTGCGTCAAGCCTTTCGGCAATTTCACGATTTACAATTTTCATACGTTTGGAAAATTCAACGGGCGCAAAGAAAACCCCACTGACTTTCAAATCGATATAGCGCTGGCATAGCTCTTGTAGTTTTGATTCCAATTGTAAATCGTTGGTGTTTCCACCAGAAGAATCTGCCCAAAGAAGGCTTAAATTGTGTTTCTGACATCGAGCCGCAATTTCGCTACAAATCGGTTCGAAGATTTCGGCGCTTCCCAACTCCGGGGTAAGCAGTCCAATCAGACTGTTCTTGGTTTGAGCTGGCACGCGCACGAACGACCCTGATCCTGCGCGACGCTCAAGAAATCCTTCCGTTTCCAAATCACGCATGGCTCTCGCCGCCGTCGGCCGAGACGTTCGAAACTGCCGCATAAGTTGACCGTCGGTGGGCAATCGGTCGCCGGCCTGGTATTTCCCAGACAGAATCGCGTCGCGAATATAATCCAGGATTTCTCGATATTTGTTTTTTGTGCCCATTTTCTATCCCGCTTAGGCACTTCCTTTCCCGCACCGATGATTACGAACAACGATGGCTGAGGTAGTAAGCGACATCAAGTCTCAAGAACTTGCCAAATGTCATAACAACTAACTACCCGTGGACGGATCACCTACCTAACAACCTTTCACAGATTCACTGTGCTCGCAAACGCAAATGCGCGTTCTCAAAAATAGGATGCTACCAACATAGTATTACAACTTGATTCTCAAATTTTATAGTTGAAACGCCAGCTTTTAGAAGCTGGAAAACGGCCTGCCAAAAGCAAACAACATTTTACTTTGATTTCGACATAATAACCTGTAATGACAGAACGAAATCAAGGGATGCTTTGGGTTAGATTATATTAACTCTAGTTGGTCGTTAGCACTATCTTGTGGGCCAAGGCATGTGTCACGTTTACATTTGGTTGAATTCGTTATTGCTTTGCACCGTTGGTTTTTGCCAGGATTCACTGGACGAGCAATTCGTCGATCAAGTACTTCCCGTGTTGGAAGCCAAGTGTTTCTCTTGTCACGGAGAGCAGGACCATAAAAAAGGAGAACTGGATGCGACTTCTTTACAGGGCCTTTTGAACGGAGGTGAATCTGGAGAAGCGTCGATCGTGGTTGGAGATCCAGATCGCAGTCTCCTCGTTCAGGCAATAAAATGGGAGGGATTCGAAATGCCTCCCAAAGCCAATGACCGTTTGAACTCAACCCAGATATCCGCCATTGAAAAGTGGATTCGAGATGGTGCGGTTTGGCCCAATCAAACAGTCATCAACAAAATTCGCCGTTCAAAATGGAATGATTCTGACAACGCCGATGGTGAGCGTGTGTTTACGAGCGGCGGTCAGTCCAAAGAATGGACTCATCGCCGTTACAAGGCCGAAGATATTTGGGCCATTCGACCGCTCTTTAGACCCAAAAGTCCGGACTCTGGATACAGTATCGACTCTTTCGTTTCGGCAAAACTGGAGTCCGGCAAGATTGAACCCGCGCCGCCTGCAAAACCGCGGGAACTTATTCGCCGGGCCATGTACGATTTGATAGGACTTCCCCCGACTCCAACAGAAATTCGTGATTTCGAAAACGTATTTAAAAGAGACGCGAACCGAGCTTGGAACGATTTAATCGACCGACTCTTGTCGAGTCGCCACTACGGGGAACGCTGGGCACAACATTGGCTGGATGTCGTGCGCTACGCCGACACCGCAGGTTTTTCAAACGATTTTGAATTATCCAATGCCTGGCGCTATCGGGACTATGTTATTCGTTCATTCAATAACGACCTTCCCTATGACCAATTTGTCCTTCAACAACTTGCCGGAGACGAGTTATTTCGGGAACAGCGAAAATCTCCCAACTCTAGGTTGAGTGAATCTGAAGCAACGGTCGCTACAGGTTTCTTGCGCATGGGACCTTGGGAACATACCGGCATGTCACCACCGAAAATAAGTCGTCAAAATTACGTTGACGACCTAGTTGATAATGTTGGCAAGACATTTCTTTCGACTGCGCTGCGATGCTGCAAATGTCACGATCACAAATTTGATCCGATACCCACGCGAGACTATTACCGAGTGTACGCGGCTTTTAACACGACTCAACCGGCGGAAATACAAGCACCGTTCCTCGATTCGGAAAACCGAAATCTTTTTGAAAGCCAACGCCAGCATTGTGTTGATCTATTGGACTATGCGAAAGGAAAATTGGCGGCGTTGAGGCAAAAGCGCGAGAAAGCAGCGAAGCAATGGTACCAAGAAAACGGGATAGCAGATCAATATCAACCTTGGCATGTGCGTAGCAAACCTGATTTTGACGGCAAAAAACCACCTCGCAACATTGGACTAACACCTCAGGAAGAAGGCCGGTTAAAAGTCCGTGAACAAGATGTACGCATTTGGAACAGGCGACTTAGACGGTTTTCACCGGTAGCTCAAAGCGTCTACAATGGCCCCGTAAAAGTCCAAAACTCCGGCCATTTGATTCGCCCCGAAAAAATCGACTGGAGTTCAAAATTGGAGGAATCGTTCATCCTTGGTGGAGGAGACGTTTTTTCGCCCCAACAAAAAGTAACCCCGGGTGTATTAAGTTGTGTGGGAATTGCAACGGATGCCGCAACTGAGGTCGACCGTTTTGCGATCACTGACGGTTCTGAAAATCGTCGGCTACAATTGGCTCGGTGGATTGTGAATCGAGAAAATGGTTTAGCTGTCCGTTCAATCGTGAATCGAATCTGGCACTTCCATTTCGGAAAAGGAATTGCAGCTAACCCAAACAATTTCGGATCAACTGGCGCCAAGCCAACTCATCCCGACTTGCTCGATTGGTTGGCCATCGAATTTGTGCAATCAGGCTGGTCCATAAAAGCTTTGCATCGCCGGATCATGAAATCCGATACATACATGCGATCAACACAACATCCGAATTTTGAATACGTTTCCAAAATCGATCCAAACAATCGGTTGCTGGCCTACTTTGACGTCCGTCGACTCACTGGTGAAGAGGTGCGAGATACGATGCTGGCTGCGTCGGCCGAAATAAACCTTGAAATTGGCGGCCTTCCGATCCGACCCGAAATTAACCTGGATGTGGCATTGTCACCGAGGATGATTCAGTTTTCGATATCCCCTGCCTATCAACCAGAACGCTCCGCGAAGGACCGCAATCGCAGGTCCATTTATGCGTATCGCGTGCGCGGTTTGCGAAATCCGTTTCTGGAGGTGCTGGATCAGCCAAACCTTAACGAGTCTTGCGAAAACAGAGACTCCGCAAGTACAACACCACAGGCATTTACGATGCTCAACAGCGACTCCGTCATCAAAAGATCGCTGGCGATGGCGTCTCGATTGCAAAATGAACGAAAGTCAATTGCCGAGCAGATCGAATTTGGCTTCGAACTTGTGACCGGCCAGATCCTTGATGAAGTATTGCTTCAAAACATGCTGAAGCATTACGAAAACATGTTGGATTATCACTCCAAGAATAGCCCTTCAGTTGTAAATTATCCGACCCTCGTGACCCGTTCTCTCGTTGAAGAAAATACCGGCGAAACATTTTCCTACGATGAGTTGCTTGACATTTACCAGAATTACGAGGCCGACTTGAATGCGGCCGATGTGACACCGGAAGTTCGCGCCATGGCAGATATCTGCTTAATCTTTTTTAACTCCAATCAAATGATGTTTGTGAATTAAGATGCATCCTGATCAAAACCTAAATCGCAGAAGTTTCTTGTACGGACTTGGCGCTTCGCTCGGCTCCGTCGCATTCACAGATATGCTTGCGGCTGCTCGTATGGACAAACCAGATTCTCCTGCTGTCGGCCCGCATCATCACGCCAAAGCCAAGTCCTGCATCATGCTGTTTATGGAAGGTGCGCCTTCACACATCGACACGTTTGATCCAAAACCAAAATTGAACGAGCTTCATCTGAAGTCTTTTCGTAGATCAGGCGACAAACTTTCAGGCATGACCAACGGAAATCGTTTTTACGTCCGTAGCCCGTTTGAATTTCGCAAGGTTGGAAACAACGGGATTGAAATGTGTGAGCATTTTGTCCACATGGCTGATTCACAAGTTGCCGATGAATTGTGCATCTACAAAGGCTGCCAAGTCGATTCCGTCAACCATCCTTCAGCGCTTTACCAGATGAATACCGGAAGCCGGTTTGGTGGCGACCCGGCAATCGGCGCTTGGATCAATTATGGTTTGGGTAGCGAGAATGAAAATCTGCCTGGCTACGTAGTCATGACGGAATTGGCCACGCCCCAGGGAGGAAGTGGAAACTGGAGTAGTGGTTTTCTACCTACCCATTTCCAAGCAACTCGATTGCGAAGTGGGGATTTGCCCGTACTTGATTTGCATCCCCCCGCCTGGAAAACACGTGCGCACCAGCGTGCAAATCTCAATTTGCTCAATCAACTAAACCGACAGGCGATTCGCGACAACCCACAAAACAAGGAGCTCCAATCTCGGATTGACAACTACGAACTCGCGTTTCGCATGCAAATGGAAGTCCCCGATTTGGTCGATTTGAGCAGCGAAACTGCGTCCATAAAATCGATGTACGGCATCGATCGACCAGAAACGGAAGTTTTTGGCCGAAAATTATTGATGGCCAGGCGACTAATCGAAAAGGGAGTGCGTTTCGTGCAAGTTTTTTCCGGCGGCTGGGACTCTCATGACTTTATCGAACGTGCTCACCGCAAACGTATTCGTTCCATCGATCAACCAATCGCCGCTCTGATTAAAGATTTGAAGGCCCGAGGGATGCTGGAAGATACACTGGTCGTTTGGACTGGAGAGTTTGGGCGCACGCCAGACAATACCGTTCGAGGAGGCGAACAGGCGATTGGCCGAGATCACAACAACGAAGGCATGTGTATGTTTTTCGCGGGAGGTGGCGTGAAACCCGGGATCGTAGGTGCAACGGATGACATTGGGGGCCAAGCCGTCGACTGCGTACACCCAATCCGCGATCTGCATGTGACACTGTTACATTTGCTCGGATTGGATGACAACAAATTGACCTACTTTCATGGTGGTAGGTTCAAACAACTATCGCAATTTGGCGGTGAAATAATTCGCGAAATCATCGCTTGAATGCCATGACCAACACCTTTCGATGTCAGCTAAGTTCATTCAATACTCGTGCAATTCGATTCAGTTGGGCGGCCCAGTTTGAGAGCCGAATTCAGCTTCGATAATCGGTTTCATAATTGGAAACTGTTGATCTGTGTCTCCAACTTTTTTCCGCAACTTGAGTAACTCCTGTTTCAGTCTTTGAATCTCATCCTGCCGAGTCGAATCGCCAATCAAGTTATTCGTTTCCTGAGGATCGTCTTCCAAGTCATAAAATTCCCAATAAGGCGCGGTTGGCTCGCAACGTTTTGGATTCCAAAACCATTTGTCATTCAATCGTTGACCATAGAAAAAAATAAGCTTTCGATTGGCAGTTCGAATACCAAAATGAGCCGGATTGTCGTGGTGGGCCATATGCATCCAATATCGATAGTACGATGCCGTCGGCCAATCGCTCGGAGTGTTTCCCTTGAGATTGGAAACGAAACTGCGTCCTTGAAACTCCTCCGGCTCACTTAACTCAGAAATCAGCTTTTTGCCTCCTGCCATCTCAACGATCGTCGGTGCGAAATCGACATTGTTGATAATGTCGCGATTGCGAGTTCCCGCCCGAATTTTCCCAGGCCATCGTACAATGAATGGCATCTTGAGTGATTCTTCGTACATCCATCGCTTGTCGATATAGTCGTGCTCCCCAAGCATGAACCCTTGATCGGATGTGTAAATGACAATTGTATTGTCATACTCTCCTACTGATTTCAAATACTGTATTAGTCGGCCGACATTTTCATCCACACCCTTAACACACCTCAAATACTTTTTCAGGTAGCGTTGGTAAGCCTCGGTTGTGTATTCGTTGTCATTGAGCGTGTTGTCGACAAACATATGATGGCCCATATTTCTGCGTTGATTGCGTTTTGAAACGCTAGTTCCATAGGCTTCACGATTTGTCGGACCGTGATTCGCTCTGTTGCGAAGGCTTTTCGGCTCTGGAATTTCAACATCGCTATAAAGAAAATCAAAGCGTTCTGCATTTTCAAAGTCGTCGTGAGGCGCTTTAAAATGATGCATAAGAAAAAATGGTTTCGAATTGTTTTTGCGCCCCTTCAGCCAATTAATTGAAATGTCCGTAATTGCATCTGAAGAATGCTTCTTGATGCGACGCGTGTTGTTCGGCCATTGCTTTGGACCTCGAATTCTGAATTCGGGATTGTGGTACCAGCCTTGCCCGGGCAACACGCAATAGTAGTCGAAGGCGGTCGGTTCTGCAGACAAATGCCATTTGCCTATCATCGCTGTCTCATACCCTGTTTTCTTTAGCAAACGGGGCAAGACCTGTTTTTGTTCTGGAATTCTTCCTCGCAATGTAAAGACGCCATTGCGATGCGAATATTGACCCGTCATCAAGGTCGCTCTGCTAGGCGTGCAAATACTGTTCGTGCAAAAGCAGTTCACGAGCCTAATGCCTTCTTGAGCGAGTTGATCCAAGTTTGGAGTAGGATTCAGCTTCGCCAATCGGCTCCCATACGCCCCGATTCCCGTCGTCGCATGATCATCAGACATGATGAAAACGATATTCGGCTTGTCGAACTCACTCGCCAATATTAGCGCCGGCAGGCAGAGTCCGACAAACCAACCGATACACAAATTCAAGGGTGTGGCAGACATCATCAATCCAATTCGATTTTCTTGGCAATTCGCAAGACTGCGCTTCCAACCGTCCCTCCTTTGCCATCGGGGAATCGGACCGTAATTTTGTTTTTCAATTTCAATCGATTCGGATTCACATAAGCAATTCGCGTTGTCGCGAAATCCTTATCGTTTTCAAGTCGGCTCGCGCAATCTTCAATCGGCATCGCAATCTCTTCACCGTTCAAACGAACCGATGCTGAGTGATTTGTGCCTGGCGGGCGGCGCATCCCTATGCGCAATATTCCGTAGTCAATATTCGCCAAGCCATCAACTTCTACATCGAATCTGACGCTCGCCGTGCTTTTGGCTTCTTTAATGATCTCGTTGGCGTAATAGACCTGTTCGTTAATCGCACGCTTCTCTTTTATTTGCTCACCGTATTCAGCGGTTATAAAAATGGCCTCACGTCCCTCAAGCTGCAACGAATTCAATTTCTTGAACTTCGTTTCCGTCAGGTACGGCCGAAAGTCATCGGAACGCCCAAACCGTCGAACCGTATAATTCTCCGCCGCTGGAATTTTTAAGTTTATCGCTTCGGACTCGTTTGACAAATTGTTCAGGATGACGTGTAGTTTTTTCCCATCGGCAAATGCCTGTAGCTGAACATCGCGATCGGAAGAATACATCTTGACTCGACGACCTTTAACTCGACTGCAGAACTCAAAGAAGTCTGAGTTTCGGGTTGCGAACCAATTCTTTTTGTCCTTGAAGTCGTAAGGCGTGTAAAGCGTTGCGTAGTATTTAGGATTCCAATCCATTGATTCCAGCAAAACAAAAGGAACAGCCTTCTCAACAATGTGCGGATGCTCCATGAAACCCAGCGTGTTGGTCAATATACTGCTGACGAGATTAAAATCCAAAATGGAGCGCTTTTCCATTTCCCATTCGAAGCCCGTTCCCGGGAAATGCTTTTGGGCAATTTGATCGATTACTTGGTCCGGATGCATGCCGCGATTTCTAGAAACGTATCCGCCGTGTTCACTGACGACAATCGGCATGACACGTCCAAATTGTTGCGTTGAGTAGCTTGAAACAAGATCGAATACACCCTCGAGTGGTAAACCACTTTGGATCCGCCCTACAAATTCGCCCTCTTTAAAATCGAGGTAGTCGTAAACATGAAAGGAATAGAAATCCAATTGACCATCTGTATTGTCCAGGAAATTCTTGAACCCTTGCCAAGAACGGTAATTTTGGTTGTACATGTAACAAACGGACATACACGCCCCACCAACTTTGGTTGGGATTCCATTGGCTCTAAATTCTCTCAAGGTCTCTAAATGCCAATCGGCCAACTTCTGATCTTTGAAATAGGACCAATGAGGTTCATTGATGGGTTCAAAGAACTCGGGCCGGTCCAAATCGTTGAATCCATTTTGAAACACGGCAGCGGCTAATTCTGCTGCGGCATGAACATTATCGGGCAAACTATGGGCGTGCTCCGACTGGCGGGCAGATTCCGAGAAATAACGACCCATGAACTCTGGATACTCGTCCTTACCGCCATGAGATGCGACACCTAAATTCTTACCGAACCACTTGCTCATGTTTCGACTTGGCGAGTATCGTTTTGTGTTCAAAAACGCATTGAATTCGTTCAAGTTTGCATAAGTTGCTCGGTCTGGGTCCTCACTGACATGCTTGCCATTCGCCGTCGCGCTTCGGATTGGTCCCAGACTTCGTCCAAAAGTTACGTTCAGGTCTTTGACAATTCGTTTCCAGATTTCATCATCTTTTATTCGGGACTCAAACTTCACGCCATGATCGGACAAGTTGAAATATTTTTTTCGGTTAAGTTCAGAGATCCCCTCAATTTGCCTCGTTGTGTAGGGGTCAACTTGAATCGTTACCGGTTTCTTGTCTGGGGATTCCGGATTCGCTAGCGCCGAAAATAGTGCACAAAATGATATTGCCTTTGCCAAACTCATATTACAAATGCTTTTTCTGGATCAGTTCTCAGAAGTCCATGTCAATTGGTCAAGACTTACGCTCCAAGGATTGAACCAGACTAATCCCGATGGGGCAAAGTCAATCCTAGCTTGTATCGCTCCGGTCTTTTGGTTAATGAAATTCGTAGCGTTTGCAGATAGATCGATGTTGATTGACGCGTCTTGCGAATAGCTAACCATTCTCGAATCGACCAATTCAAATGCCCCAATATTCCAATTGAACATCTGGATATCCTGTGCAATGTTCAGCGTATTTGCGCCACTCTCCAATGTAAGTACGAAAGAGGATGGAGAAAAATCTGACGCAACTGCGTCGGCAACTAGTCGAATGGACGGGCTGGAAGCCGGCTTCGAAACGCGCAGATTCATTTTACTGTCGTCCGATGTTTCAAGATCGCCGAGACCGCCCGAAGATATCACGCCCAGTTCGGTATTTACACCAGAGGCCAAAATCGTCTCGCCACCTAAAGTGGATTCGCGCCCGATGACCACAACCACAGCTGCAATATGTCCGCCATTACCACCGAATTGAAAACTGAAATCATTCTCTCCATTTGTCAAAATTGCCGCCGGAATTTCGATTTCACGGGTGAACGCCTGGTTATCCCCGTCGTCCAGCTCTAACTCTCCAACATCCACCATAAAATTGAACGTGCCGTTAACGACCATGAAGAATGGCTCACCTGTCGGAAATCCCGGTCGTGCGAATGATACTCGGACCGTCGCGTCGACGGCGTCGGTTGGATCGACATTGACGGAGATATTATCCGATGTTCCAGCCGTATTGATTGGCACGACTGTCGCGTCGCCGTAGTAATTGGTTTCCGATCGCTCGGAATCAAATTCCAATTCAGACGTCAAAGTCACCGTTACGACCGCGCACTCCTCCGCATCTAAAAGTATGCCCCCTAACGAACCAGCAATATTCTGGTTATCAACAAATGTATTGACGCCATCGAATGATCGATAAACCCTATCAATGGTCGCGTTGCCGATTTTAGCATTGCCTGTGTTGAGTTCGAGTTGGACGATTTCCAGTGCAGAACTCAGATTGTTTAGCATGACATACAGTTGGTCACCGTCGACAAACGACTGGACTTGAACATTTGGATTGCTGCTGGCGTACGTTACATATTGACCGTCAATCTTCGCCAACAACCGGAAAAAATTGCCGATGATTGTCTCCTCCCAATCACCGCTGGCATCTTGCTGAAACATTACATTGTCAGCATAAAGATTCGTTGGAATATCTGGACGAAAATCGCGAGGCGAAACGAAAGGCACAGCATTCAAAATGATGTCGGGTTGCTCCAGAAAAACAAACATCTTTTCTTTAATGTTGCGACAAAGGTCCCACTGCTGGGCATCGATGGCGTAGTTTCCAATCAAGGGTTCGCCGTCAATCTCGACGTCCCATAGTTGCCATGAGCCGTATTCTGTGATCGACAACGGAATCCCCCGACCGTGAAAATTGATATAGTGATTTTCGATCAAATCAATCGTCGATTGGATGCGACCCGGGCTTTCCATTACGTCTTGGGAATATGTCCCGTTAGCAAACCCGCGATACCGTTCATACGGATGATAAGACAGCGCATCCATGGAGGCCCCAGCCCCTTCAATAAATGGTCGTAACGTACTATTCCATCGAGCAAAATTGTTGGCATGAAACGAGGTGATTGCCAACGAGGGACCGATAATTTTTGCATCCGGATGCGAAGACTTAACCAAATCCGCGACGTTGCGGTGGTAATCAATCAAGTCTTGCGTCGTGAAATTGCTATCCAAATGCAATTCGGGTTCATTGAGGAGCTCGATCCACATGCGTTCTTCGTCGATCGGCAAAAAGGCGTTTGGACCGTAAACGACTTCGTCCAAATACGTTACCAGAAAGTCCGCGTAGGCCAGAGAATAAGGGTAGAAATTGCTAGTAACTCCCGTGTTCGGATCAGTGCGAAAGAATGCAGGCCAGAAACTAGCGCTTCGTCCGGAATTCACAATAAACGGTTCTGGATTGTCCCGCAAAGGTCGCCACCGCGTACCGGACACCAAAAAATTGCGGTAACTGCCTTGTAGCTCCCCTACCAATTCGTCCATGTTGATAAAACTTGGATTGTCAGGGTCTTCCCCCAATCCATTAGTTATAAACTGGTCAAATTCGGTTGAGGTTCGTCCAGCGGTCGCATCAAAGAAATCCGGTGACGTAAGTTGATTTTGCAAATTTCCCAAATTTGTGTTCGATGGAGGAACCAGCGTCCCATGATAATTAAAGAATCGGCTACGTTCTAACTCGGAAACACCGCCAATTTTTCTGACTTGAGTGGCGTTGACAACCACCGTGACCTGACCGACCGTTAAGTTCGCGACCAAAGTTGCCAGAAAGAATGCGAAGAAGGTTTTGAAACTAGAGAATCCGCCCATTTTTCATACCGGAACAAATTGATCATTGCGCAAAGAACAGCACGAGGCCGTCAGACCAGTGCTAGGTTAACTAGCTCTTCCCTATTATACCGGAACAGTGGCCATTGATCGGCGTCGATCATCCTGCGCGACGTACAAAGCTGTAATGACAGATGTGTCGAAAGACGTTACTGCTGATTCCGATACATCGTTCTGGTCCATTTTGGATCGACTGGTACGGTATTTGGTGGAACGTCGATTCCGCCCTTCGCTTCTTCCAACATACTCTGGCAACGTAGCCGCATTTCAGCCAACGTGCGGCGGTATCTCGAGTCTTTTACAAGGTTTGAGGATTCATACGGATCCTCACAAGTAAAATACAGTTCTTCGAATACTGGTTCTTCGCCCCTCAATGTCGATGTCAAATGTTTGCGATAGTCGTTGGCGATTTCATCGGTAACGGTGTAATACAGTTCCGGGGGAGTGGTTCGCCGTTTTTCCAAGTTGTCGTTTTTGAAGTAGCGAATGTAGCGGAATTTTTCCGTACGCACGGTTTCGCATCGAGGGTTTCCAAAAATATTCGACCACAAGTTTTCGCCGAAAACCGCGTCCCTCCAGTCCGCGTCCCTGTAATTCAATAGCGGCTGAAGATCTTTACCTTGCATAGTTTTTGGAACTTTGACATTTGCCAAACTTAAAATCGTCGGCGCAACATCAATGGACATGACGAGTTTTGAAATCCTAGTCCCCGATTTTTTTGACCGAGGATCGTAAATGAGAAACGGGATTTTCATCACCGTTTCATAACACAGTGCTTTTCCGCCAAGCCCATGGTCTCCCATCAACAATCCATGATCCGAAGCGTAAATAATCACCGTGTTCTTTGTCAAATCATTGGCGCGTAAACTTTCCCGCAACTCCCCAACCATGCGATCGATACCCGTGATCGCCTGCATAAACCGAATCATACGTTTCCGAGCTGTTTCCGGGTGATCCACCCAGTCATAACCTGTCTGGCGCAAATCAGTCAAAAGAACCTCCGCTGGAATTCGTGGTTCCGTAATGTTTTCTCGCGCACGATAAGTCGGTACCAAAGGTAGCGTTTCTAAATGTTCAAAATACGCCGTACGATATAGGGCATCATCGGTTGGACGTGACTGCATGCGTTGCGCGCTGAAACTGTGCGGAAGATTCAAACAAATCGATAAGCAAAATGGTTTATCTTTCGGTCGATGCTCCATGAACTCCGATGCTTTTCCCAGAAACGTTTCATTTGAACTGGGAGCGATGAAGCCCAAAATTCCCTCTGAAACAATTTCCGGCTGGGTCGTCGCATTTGCATTGTCAAAAATGGAATGAAACTCTTTCGGATAGAATCCCAGATGGTGATGACCGGCATACCAGTAATCAAAGCTCGACTCCATCAATCCGGTCTGATAGCCCCGTTCGCCAATCGGCAAGTGATTTTTGCCAACGTAACCCGTGAAGTATCCGTTAGTTCGCAAAAGAACGGGATAAGACTTTGACCACGCATTTGGTGACATCGCGGTGCCACTATTGAAATTAACGCCGTGGCGTCGTTCGTACTGACCAAGCATGTAACATGCCCGACTCGGTGTACAAATCGCTGAAGTTACATAAGCATTTTCGAACACAACTCCGTCTGCAGCCAGTTGGTCGAGGCTCGGAGTCTTTGTCAACCGATTGCCCATAAAGCCAACGGAATCATACCGTTGATCGTCAGTCAAAATGAAAATAATGTTTGGCCGATCGTTCTCTGTGTCCACTGCCAATACAGTTTTCGGAATGACTAGAATCAATACGAACAGCCAGCGTTTGGTCTGGTTCATTGTCGCGGATATCCGATCGAAACGTTTGCGTAGAATTCAAAATTGGCTGGCCTACAAAGCGGTTCGACCAGCTACGGTTGCATTGTTAGCGCCTCGACAAACAGATTCACGTCCAACAACGTGACTTCACCGTCCTGATTGAAATCCGCTTTGACGGAATAGCTACCGCTGGCCAACAAGTCAACCAATGGCTGGATATCCAACAGGTCGACAGCGCCATCGCAATTGACATCGCCCAGTAGGGTATTTTGCACTGTGATTTCAAGTTCTGGAGTATTACTGCCTTCACTAGAGCTAAACCATACGTCATTGCCTCCGCCATGGCGCATGATGTATGTGTAGGCACCATCACCATAGATCGAATCTGCCACGTCGAACTGCACCATTTGCCCCAATGAATACGTGCCACCCGTACTGTCCAGCAGCATTCCATTGGTCGGAGCGTTCGCCGAGCTCAAAGTATCTTCGTTCCAATTGCTATTACTGCCTGCGAACAAATTGAGTGTTCCGTTGCCGGGGTCCTGAACTACAAACATGCGCAACGTGGCTTCTTCCACTTTTGCGTTACCAATTCCAACAACATTAAACTTCAAGTATACGACACGAGACGGCCCAGACTGTTGCACTTTTAAATAGCTATCGTTGATTCCGTTGGTATTCTCCACAAACGCATCATCAGATGGCAAGAACACCAATTCTTCAACAGGACCGTCGGTTACCACGATTCGAGAATCGCACACCTCGAATTCACCATCATCGGCGCACAACTGAAGTTCGTAGCTTCCCGGCTCGGAAAAGGTGACATCGGACGTCGCACTATTGGGATCGCTGAAGTCTGCAAAACCGGGTCCATCAATTACGCTCCATTGCAAATCTGGAACAAATAAGACTTGTCCATCGTCCGAAACACTTCCCGATAACTCAAAACTGAGCCCTTTCTCAGAACCACCTGTGGGCGATTGCGGATTATCCGTACTCTGAGCCTGGCCCGTCGGAATCAGCGCCGTATTAAAAAACACCACGCGATCAACTCGAAAACCTTGCGACCGACCCGAAATCGTAAACGTGTGCTTACCTTTCGATAGTTGATAAGAAGCGGGCGGCCGGTTTCCTTTGCCAAAGTCAAAATTGCTGGCCCAATTCCAAATGCCTTGTTGACCGGAAAAAACTTTCGTCCATGGGCCCGAATCCATGCGGGTCCATATATCGTTCTCTTGGTCAAAAGGGATTCCCCCATTTCGATGATTGCGGAAACGCATCTGGTAAAGGCCAGGATTGGTGATGTTAATGGGGTATTCAATAACGCCTTGAGCTCCAGGATTACCAAATAGGTTCGGACCTTCCCAACGAAAATAACCACTGCCGGTAAATCCCGGTACATCGGTTTGAAGTTGCCAGCCATCAACGGCCGGCCTAGACTCGATTTCAATGACAACCAAGCCGTTATCTTCTTGAAAGGAGTCATCGCCACCTGTATCCAAAGGCGTTACGTCGACGATTTCGACGACAGGTGGCTCGTTGTTTCCACTGTCCATTCGACGAGTAACAAGAACGACCCAGTCCTCTTCCGGTTCATTTGGTGGTAGTCCTACAATTTGATGTCCTCCGCCCAAAACGACAGGAATCTGCCCCACCTGCAATTCGCCGCCATTGCGTGGGTCATACCAACGCACGTCGTAAAGTCCCCCCACGCCCGTCAAGTCCAGAACGGTACTCACACCGTTTCTCAAATACACTATATATGTGTCGCCTGGTTTGCAGAATCCATAATCACCGGGGTTGGAACTGATCGAATTGTCATTCTCCATTTCCCAAAAAGGAATCTCATTCTCGTTAAAGAACTTCATCGCATGACGGCACACGTCCCACCAATGGTCTCTGCTACGAAAATCTTGAAGGGTCAAATCAGAATGGGCATGGCCATAACCAAAATAATACTCGTTGCCCCAGCCGCCAGCCATGAGCGTACCCCACAGCGCGTTCTTTCGACCGTTTACATGGGATTCTCCGGCATCATTGTCTGGACGAAGAGCATGCTGGGGATCACCAGGTTCGTCAACGGCAACGGCCCATTTTTGACCTGCATCGGCTGATTCACGTACCCACATCAGGGTCTCTTCAAAAACCTGGCTGAAATTCTCATTAGACGTTTGAAGCGAAGCACCGGTATATTCACTTTGATTGCCCAACAACGACGGATAAACACTGTTTTGATTGTTGCCGTACGTGTGAAGAACAATGTGATGCTGATACGGATCATTTTCGTGAAAGAATTGGGCGAACTGTTTACGTTGCGCATCGGTGTTGGTGTTCTCTTCACCAAGATTCCAATTCAGCGCCAAGTGATGGCTGAAACGAGCAATCAGTTCGCGATAGTATAGCCTTCGTTGGTTGCCTAATGCACCTCCGTCCAGCAATTGATCGTTCTCTGTTTCTTGCGTCTTAAAATGTAAGAACAATCCGACATGATCCGCATGGGAAAAAACGATTTCCCATTGATCCAATCTGGAAACATCCATTCGAAAGCGTTCGTTGTAATTCAAATAGGGGAACACGTTCCGGTCATCTCCATTGATATTCATCGTCAGAAACGAAACCGCGTTCATTTCTTCGCTGGCCAGGTAATTCAGTGCGCCGATCAGTCCTTGCCCCTTGCCGCCTGACCAAGTCGGGTCTCCGGCATTGAAGTCACCCAAGTGCGGGCTCCAGTCTTTGATGAGATCGTCATTTCGGCTATCGCTAGCAAACGGACCGTCAAAATCCACGTACGCCAACAAATTCTCGGGTGAGTCCGTTCCCTGTTTGATGAAGTATTCGCCATCGCCCTGAAACTGCAGATAGTGTTGTCCGACATAGTCCAGGCGGCCACGGCCACGAAAGTCACGCCCCGATTTGTCTGTCTCCGTCACAGTAAATAACCCCTGTTCACCGTCAAAAAAACCGGCACTCGAACCTGCATTCAGGTTTTCGCTCATCGCAACGTTGGTGCCAGATCGAAACGACGCAATGTAGTTCCACTGACCAATTTCTTCCGGGGCAAAATGCACACGCCAAACGGAGCCGCTTGTTGAACTGGTGTTGGCAGCATCACCATCCGCCGAGTAATAGCCCGGAACGACAAATGATTTTCCAGACAGAGGATGCGTGAAAGTCACGTCCAAACGGAAATCCGTAAACGGATTTGGGTTCGCGGTTTCACTCGTTGAAGGGCCATTGAAATCTATCGTGATCTTGTGCCAGCGTTTTAGCTCGCCTTTGACGGCACCCATCCCATTGGCCGAACTCGGGGGGAAGCAGCAGCACAATAACAAGTAAACAGAAAACAAATGAATCATTTTTTGTGGCTCTGCCGTCATTGGGTTGCTCCTGGTCGTCTCTTGGTATCTTCTGCGCAGCCGAGTGAGTTGGTTGGCATATGGCATCGTTTCACTCTCAGTTTAACGACTCTTGCTTCTCCCTCGCGCAATGGATGACGGAATCAACTCATGCACCGGAAAAACCTGTGAATACATTAGGCGATTCGGCACCACGCTTGAATTAGTTCAGCTCATTTGTTGTAAGTTAGAGCCCAATACAAAAGCACAATTGATAAAAAGCGTGAATGTAAGCTTCAATCTAGATTGTGACTCAACCAGAAATTAGATTTTGATTCCTGCTTAATATCTACGTGAGCACCATGGCCGATTTGCAAACAGGCTTAACGACCCTATTCAGCGTCTTAATCGCAATTCCACTATCGAATCCTGCCAAAGCCCAACAATCGACCGCCAGTGAATCGAATGTGTTTGTTTTCCTTGGTGATTCGATTACTTACTCTGGTGAATACGTTTCCATTTTTGAATCTTATTGGCGCCAGAAGAACAGAGGTTCCAACGCCGAATTCATAAATCTTGGCCTCATGAGTGAAACCGTTAGTGGCCTGTCAGAACCCTCTCACCCTTTTCCTCGACCCAGTATTCACGAGCGTTTGGAACGGGTTTTAAAACTTGCAAAGCCGAACCTGATTGTCGCGTGCTATGGGATCAATGACGGCATCTATCATCCATTTAATCATCAGAGGTTTGAGAAATATAAATCCGGAATTCGGGCGCTAGCCAACAGGGTCGTCGAAAGTCATTGCGAGCTCGTGCTTCTGACGCCGCCGCCGTTTGATCCTGAACCACTTCGGAAAAGCGGGAAACTCCGCTCTGCGAGCGCAACCGACTTCGATTGGCAATTTGTTTTCGAGAATTACGATTCCGACGTTTTGGCGAAATATTCGCGGTGGCTCGTTGAATTCGGCAAGGAGTCGGGTTTAACCGTAGTCGATATTCGAACTCCAATCTTACGTCACCTCAACCAACGACGTGAATCGGATGGAAAATACGCTTTGTCACCCGACGGCGTCCACCTAAATCCAGTCGGTCATCAAATCATTGCGAATGAGATAGCGAAGGCGTTTGCGCTCGAACCCGAGCCGAAGCCGAATGGCCAGCGGATTGAGTTGTTGGCGAAACGACAGGAAATTCTCAAGCTCGCGTGGTTGAAAAAAATCGGTCATCGGCGACCGGGCGTTCCGATTGGCCTCAGTTTCACCGATGCAAAACAGAAGGCAGCGGAATTGCAGAATGAGATTGCCCGGTTGTCTGCAGAATTGGCGTCTGCAAGGACACGTATCAGACTTACCAGTGGCTGGAAGTTCCAACTTGGAAAGCCAACGGGAAATCCTTCGGAATTAAACTTTGACGATTCGGAATGGGAAGAAGTATCGGTTCCGCACACTCACAGGCTTTATTCGGAGGACTTGGACGGGACGCCGGACAATGACTGGCAAAAGCAATGGCATCGACATGTCGGTTGGTATCGCCGCGAACTTAAGATCGAACGTCGAAACAACGAACGAGTTTATCTTGAGTTTGAGGGGGCCCATCAAGTCACCGACTGCTGGATCAACGGTCAACACGTTGGACAACATGCTATTGGAGGCTACACGCCCTTCCATTTTGACATCACGAGATTCCTGGCGAAATCAGGCGCGGCGATCGTCGCACTAAAAGTTGACAACAGTTACAATCCTGATATTCCGCCAGATTTTGGCCGTCACGACTATATCATGCCTGGAGGACTATACCGTGATGTCTATTTGGTTCGGACCGGGCAAGTTCGCGTCACATTTCCTTGGGAGTCAAAGCGCGCCGGCATCTTCATTACGACTCCCAAGGTAAGCCCCGATTTGTCGAGCGTCGCGACACGGATAAACATTGGTAACGAAGGGCGTACCAGACAAACCGGAGACGTGTCAATTAGGATTACGGATCCCTTGGGTTTAAGCGTTGCCGAGGCAACTAAAACTTTTGATTTGGCACCAGCCGACGATTTGGTATTGAATTTCATGATTGACGTCGTCAATCCAAAACTTTGGTCCATTGAGACGCCGCACCTTTACCAACTGGAAACCATCGTCAAGACCAATCAATCAGAAAATCCACAATCCAAAAACGTTGACAACGTCGTAGAAAAATTTGGTATTCGAAAATTGGAATTTTCGAAGCATGGAGTTCGACTCAATGGAAAGTCCATTGAATTGATCGGAGCCAATCGTCATCAACAATATCCTTACATTGGCAATGCGGTTCCCGACAACCTGCACTATCACGACATGTGGCTGCTCAAGCAAGCAGGTATGAATTGTGTTCGCTTGGCACACTACCCCCAGGACAATGCCGTTCTAAACGCTTGTGACGAACTTGGGATACTGGTGACCGAGGAGCCTCCAACATGGATTGACACAGGAAGCGGTCAATGGATCAAGAATTTGGAGTCAGCCCAGCGAAGGATGATTCGAAACCACCGCAACCACCCATCGATATTCATGTGGGCGGCGGGTATCAATCATCTTGGCTACCGCGAGTTCTTACAAAGGGCTGCGGAACAAGAAGACCCCACACGATGGACGCACGCCAACGCCGCGGAGTGGGGCGAAAACTGGGATGTCAAAAAAGGCCGGGCAACGATCTATGCCGAAATGGGTTTTAGGCATGCCTCTATTCAATTGAAAGACGACGTTCAATTTACCATCGAGCATTCTCGTGGGGAAATGGGGCGCCAACAAGTGGCGTCAGCAAAACGGCGTCCTGAACATCTTGGCCTCTGTGTCTGGGAGGCGTTTGACAACCACTCGTTGAAAGACAAAACGGGTGGATCGAACTTGGCCAAATCTGGGATCATTGATCTATTTCGAATTCCTCGCGATGACTACTTTTGGTATCAAACGGAACTGATGGATGAACCAATCATTCATTTGGTGAACCAGAAACCAGACAAACGAACACCGATCAAAATTTTTAGCAACTGTGATCAAATTGAATTAACAGTAAATGGCCACGGATATCCAAAACGTGGCCCTGACCATTCACCAGACTTGGAGGGATTGAAATCGCCTCCGTTTACGTTTTCAGATTTATGGATCGATGGGGAAATTCACGTTCGCGGTTTTCGCAACGGCAAACTGGCTACAGAAGTAGTCCGTAAGGAGCCAGGGATTGCCCAACGGTTGACATTAGATTTTGGATTGAACGAACAACGGGAATGGCCGCACCGGATTTTTGCCGACGGGAGTTCCATCGTGCCAGTATACGCCCGCGTCCGCGATCGAAACGGTGCGATCATTCGCGATTCAAGTCTACCCGTGAAATTAATGATCGCAGGTCCAGCGGAGATCATTGGCGATTCAGGATCGGTCAACGCCAACCCCGTCGATATGCGACGTGGTTACGCACCATTTCTGTTGCGCACCAAAACCAACCCCGGAACCGTGGTTGTGACTGCACGGTCGAAAACACTGCAATCCACGCCATTGACATTTAAAACTGCGATTTGCGACGATTAAGTTTGGCAAATTCAACCTTGCCATCGGCCTCGAATTATTCATTGCTGACGGTTGCCCACCAGCAAGCGATTCGACAACGTCGTTTTGTTGACGCGTTAACCAACCAGTCCCAAGACCAACTCTGGTGAATCGTTTAGCTGCTCTTTCGAAACATATTGTCACCGCGGCCACTATAACTTGAACCAGGCACGCTGTTGGAGATCTTCCCCCTGTAAATACAGGTAATGTATACGTTTTTGATGAACGGCCAAAAAATCGGTTGTTCTAATGCGGGTTTGGAGCGGATGATGAATTTACTGATTACTTTCGCGCTAATTTTTATTGCGATACGGAGCCCCTATGTCAATGCTTTCGCGACGACGTTTTCTGAAAACCTCATCATTGGTAGCCGCAAGTTTCGCAACGGCTTCTCAGGGACTTGCTACGTCATTTTCTAGCGCAAACGAATCACTCCAGTTCGCGGGAATTGGTTTGGGAATTCGAGGTTCTGGACTCGTCAATGATGCGGCAAACTTCGCGCATTGCGTTGCACTTTGTGATGTCGATTCGACGCACCTTGAAGAAGCCAACACCAAATTGAGCCGAAAGCTGGAGTCTCAAAATAAGTCTGCCATGGACCCAAAAACATTTGTCGATTATCGCGAAGTTTTACAAAGAGACGATATCGATTTTGTCGGCATTGGGACGCCAGACCATTGGCATGCCAAAATGGCAATCGAAGCGATGCTGGCCGGGAAAGACGTCTACTGTGAGAAGCCCCTGACGCTAACCGTCGAAGAAGGGCGCCAAATCGTCGAAGCTCAGAAGAAAACGAAACGAGTGTTCCAGGTTGGTACACAGCAAAGATCCGACAAGAAGTTTCAACAGGCCGTTGCATTGGTTCGCGAAAACCGTATTGGTCAAGTCAAGCGAGTTACTTGTGCGCTTGGTGGAGCTCCGAAATCCAAAGTACTGCCTGTATTTGACGTACCAGACGTTCTAGATTGGAACAAATGGCTAGGACCTGCACCTCATGTTCAGTATCGACAAGCCGGCGAACCAGCGAAATATGGCTACGGAAAAGAGTTCCCACATGGTCGCGGGCACGCTCATTTTCGTTGGTGGTACGAATACTCTGGCGGCAAATTAACCGATTGGGGCGCACATCACGTTGACATTGCGATGTGGGCTCTGGACAAGTCCGATGGTACCATTGGGCAATTCTCCATTGAGCCTCTGATGGTCAAGCACCCTGTTGAATTTGAAAACGGAATGCCTACCAGAGACGACCAGTTTAATGTTGCCAACGAATTTCACATCCGAATCACGTTTGCTGATGGAATTGAATTAGATTTGCGTCATACCGCAAAAGAGGACCTTGGCTTTAGTAACGGCATCATGTTTCAGGGCGACGCCGGTCGGTTTTTTGTCAACCGCGGCAAAATCACGGGCAAGCCCGTGGAAGAACTGGAGAAAAACCCCATTTCCAACAGTACTTACGACTCGATTTTTGACGGAAGGAGTGGGCGAGATCAGTGGCACATGCAAAACTTTATCGATTGCATCAAGTCTCGTTCCACACCCAATTCAGACGTTGCCTCACATCACCGGCACCTTTCCGTTTGTCACGTTGCGAATATTGCCATTCGATTGGGGCGAAAATTGACTTTCGATCCTCGCACCGAGAAGTTTATCAATGACGAACAAGCAAACCAGTTCTTGAGTCGCACTCCACGAAGCGGGTTTGAAACGAAAATGGTTTAGCTTGAACCTCAAAAGCTCGTGTACTGAACCTTACCTCGCGTTGTCAACTCTATTTGCTGTTTACAGTTGGACATCTACTTTCAACAATTTTCTTGTACCGTTTCAACATTGCCGCTACCCGGGCTTCCATTTCAGGTTGATCCACCAGATTTTTCAATTCCCGCGGATCATTATGGAGATTAAACAAAAGTTTGGGTTTCATTTTCGATCTTTGGTGGTTGCTTTGAATAATCAGTTTCCACGGCATCACTCTCAACATGAATTCATGTTGGGAGCCTGCTTGGTTTGCGAAATATTCTCGAGGCAAGAAAGTACCTTCACCATTCAATAGCGGCAACAGATTGTTTGAATCTTGTGCCTGACCCGCTGGAATTTTTGTGCCAACCAGCGCGGCAAACGTTGCGACCATGTCTTGATTGACCACAAGTTCGTCACACACTCCAGGCCCTACCTTCCCTGGCCAGACAGCGATTGTCGGCACACGATGACCGCCTTCCAAAGGAGAGTTCTTGCTGCCATTAAAATTCCCGCTCGGCTGATAACCCCGCTCGCTTGCAGGACTGTCTTGCAAACCTCCGTTGTCCGAAGTCAACACAAAAAGTGTGTTCTTGAATTCCCCTGTCGATTTGAGAGCGTCTACGATCCGCTTCACCTGCATGTCGAAATCAAGAACCATATCCAGGTGATGCGTAGGTGTTTCGCCTTCGATATTTTTGCCGTCGAATTGTTTCGGCGGGATATGAGGGCGGTGTACCATGGGCGAACAATAATAAAGGAAAAACGGGTTTTCTTGGTTCGCGTTGTTTTTTATGAACTCGACAGCTTTCGAAGACAAAAGCTTGCCCATATCGCGGGCAGACCAATGCGAATCGCCCATACCTGGGCCTTTTGATGAAAGGTCCTGCGGGTTTATTACGGAGCCCCGATCCAAAAATGTAATCCGCGAATCCTTAGCGATTGGCCACCAGTTTCCGTTTTCGTAAAGCAAGTAAACCGGCCCTTGGATTCCGCACGGCGAAGTGAAATCGTAGTTGAAACCACAATACCTTGGTCCGCCGGAAACCATCCTCGACAAGTCGACCGCGCCTCTTAGATCCCCCACTTTTTTGCCGCGATAGATTTTGTCATTGTTGGCTGTCATGAAGTCGCCGCCTAAATGCCATTTCCCTACAAAGCCGGTGCTGTATCCTGCGTCTCTAACGACTGAGCCGAGTGTTGCATGACCCTTTTTGAATGCAGATTTGCCAAACGTACTCCAGACGCCCCACGGCGCATAAGAACGATAATTATTGTTTCCGCTCATTACCGCGTATCGAGTAGAAGCGCAGAGAGACGTCGCCGAATGACCGTCAGTAAACCAAATGCCGAGTCTCGCCAAAGCGTCAATCGTTGGTGTTTCGACTAGCGGTTCTTTGTTCTGAATGTTGCGAACGTAGTGACTGACGTCACCAAGTCCTAAATCGTCTGCCATGACGAAAACGATATTGGGTCTTTCATCGCCTCGAGCAGGTGGGGCTACCACGACAGCTAGTAAAAAAGTCCATAAAAACAAATTGGATGCTCTCATTCGATTTTTTCGGTAATTGACGGCTAATCCCAAGTTGGAGTAGCATCGAGCTTGCGGACAAAAGAAGGACAGGAAAACGGGTTGGTCAGACGAGTGCATTGCAACTTCTCTTGTGGGTACCTGACTGCAATTCGCATCCAATTCACTCACTGGCACTGACCACCACCAACCAATCTTTTTCATCCGGGGCCCGCAGGGACAATTTTCCATTGATGGGTTTGGACGGAATCGTATTACTCAACGATCCTTCGCGCGGATTGAACCAGGTAATGTCGTAGTTCGCTTTTCCAAAGCCAACACGCAGTTGAGTGTCTCGTCCTGATTTCATATACACCAGCCATTGCTTCCCTGGATCGTAAAGGCAAAAGTTTGAATTTGTGACCAGTTCATCATTTGGCTCCATTCTTTCAAGAGCGATTCGTCCGGTCGCGCCTTGAGTTCGCCCTGCAAAAAAATCGAGCGCGTGGCGGCATTGCTCCCACATCAAATCGCGCGAACGCCAATCCTGACAAGTCAGATCTGACTCTGGATGGGCATAACCAAAGTACCACTCAATACCGGCTCCGCCCGCCATGATCGTTCCCCACAATCCATTAATCCGCGCATCCTTGTGTTCCGGGTCTTCACCGTCGGTAATCAGAGCATGCTGCGCATCCCCCGGTTCGTCACAACTAACCACCCATCGTTTACCTGCTTGACTGGAAAGCTTACGCCATTTCAAAATCATGCCATGCACGTTGGAAAAGTCAGCCTTGTTCGTTTGAACCGATGCGCCCGACAAATGCGACCTATTGCCCAACAGATCGTGAAACAGGTTGCCGTTGTGAATTACTACAAGATGCCGATACGGATCGTTGTCGTGAAAATATTTCGCCATAGCAATCCGATTCGGACTCGACTGGAATGGCGATTTCTGCTCTTTGCCCCACTCACCATTTTCTTCACCAAGGTTCCAATTCAAAGCGAGGTGATGGCCAAATCTTGCGATCAATTCACGGTAGTACATCTTTCGATGCAAACCGACTCCACCGCCATCAAGCAAACCCTGGTTTTCATGTTCCTGAGTCTTGAAATGCAAAAAAATTCCTTTGCTTTGTGCATGTTCAAAAACCCTTTCCCATTGAGCGAGCTTCGAAACGTCAAATCGTTCGCGCTCATTGTAGTCAATGTATGGGTAAACGTTCTTGTCATCTCCATCGATGTTCATTGTTAAAAACGACATCGCGTTTAACCCTTTCGATGCGAGATAGTTGACGGCTCCGATCAGTCCCTTGCCTCTACCGCCCCCCCAAGTTGGATCCCCTTGCTGCCAATCTCGAACATGAGGCTGCCACGTCTTGATCAACTTGTCGCCATGGCCGTCGTTTTTGAATTCTCCATCGAAGTCGTTGTATGCCAGCAAATTCTCTGGTGCATCCACTCCACACTTCAAAAAATACTCATCGCACCCAGCGAACATCAAATAGTGCTCGCCAACATACTGCAGGCGACCTTTAGCACGAAAGTCAACACCTTGTTTGTCGGAAGGTTCGACAATAAAGGAACCTCTACGGCCATCACAGAATCCAGCAGACTTGCCCATCCGTGGGTTACCAATGGTCGCTAGGAATCTTCCCGCTCGGAACGAGATTTCGTACTCCCATCTCCCTAGTTTGTCTGGAGTAAAATGAACGTGCCAAATGTTGCCAGCAGTTGCCGAAGTGTCCGCCGCATTCCCGTCTGCGGCATAGTAGCCGGGAACAATCAATTTTTTGCCAGTCGCTTTGTGTTCGAATGTTACGTTAAGACGGAAGTCGCGAAACGGGTTTGGATTGGCGGTCTCGCTAGTATGCGGGCCCAGGCACCGAAATGTCATTTTGTGCCACAGTTTCGCGGATTGCTGGAATTCGTTCCGCGACGGTTCCAAGACACTTGCAAGTGGAGCGACGGGATAAGCCTTTGGCAGTTTACCGCTGCGCACTTTCGTTGCCGGACCACCACCGATCGGACGATTGAATTCACGGTCCATTGTCATCAGCCAACGATCGAACTCAAATCCATCTTCGCGCATGGAAAACTCAATCGTGTGCAAACCCGGTTTCTCGATATCGAGAAAAATCCGATGTGGAACTCCGCAATGTTCCTCTTCTGTACGTTGTTTGCTTTCCCACCACCACTGATGCTTGCCTTCGCACCACTGCATACGTTGGCCTGATTGTGGCCACTCTCCATTGACACCTACGTGCAAACCATTGTCTTCGCTGCCGGTTGAGAACGCTCGAGCCCACACATAGTATCGCCCCGGATTATTGAAATAAACTTTGTATTTCAGCACGGCAAGCTTTCCAGGTACATTCGAAAAGTTTTCGCCTTCGATCAATTTGTCAGCATGCGTCCTTCTTGTGTCCGGCAAAATCTCAAGATACGCGCCACCCGATGCACCCGATGAATGGTTTGGATCCTCCTTCCTGTCGTGGTGCAGAGTAGTATCTTTGCTTGTTAGGCAAAATGAACGTTTCGAATTAAGCGTTTGTGTAAAAAAATGTTCCGCTTCAACGGCAACCATGCCGTCTTCTTCTTCAAACACAAGATCTTGGATCGCGGAGTTTTGATTCAATCTTTCCGTGACAGCCGTTTCCGTTTTGGCCTGTGCGATTCTGATCGGATACTGCCGGTCGAGTGAGATTCGATCTTCCGGATGCGTGCCCTGAACAGCAAAACAAATTGACTGAGACAACACGGTCAAACTAGCTACAACAACAAGAGACTTTATAGATCTACGCATTTGTTCTGCAACACTGTAATAACATTGTTCAACTGGGAGAAATTTGTTGGTCAAACTAGCTCCTATCAATCACCAAATACAAGGCAGATTCAACTTCAGAATAAATATGGCGCAGCGAATGCCGCATGATTGCAAGTTTAACCAACGAACATTAGAAACATACCCAATCCGGATAAAAAGCAGCTCTGGATTGCGGGTTGCTTGTCGTTGATTTTGATCCGCTACTCAAAAAACGGCATTGCAATTCCAACTCGCAACTGCAACGAAATTGAGACGACAATTTCACGCCAATGCGTGAAAAACTTGATTGATACAACCGCCAAACTTTTCGCCCGAGTTCTACAAACAATGGCATTGATGTCGAGAATCCAATTCGAAGTCGGTTGCCAAAATACCTGTTAGGACAAGTGGGTTCTTTAAGTTATTTTGCAGATAGAGAAAAGTGTCTTCGACATTCCTCAAATCGTCCGGTACTAATGTCGCTGTTCATTCAACCGACCCAAGCAAGATAGGTTATCAGCCGTTTCACAACAAAATTTCTATTCCCTCGAGAACCTTCTGACCAAATTCCTGATTGAAGCCGATTGGCCTCTTTGCAAAATATCACCGGCAAAATTTGGCCAGACCCGGCTAATTGCATTCTCTCGAATCGTCACTTTGAAATGTGTTGCTGCGCACGCTCGTCGCACCTTTGATTAACGTTGGTCCAACGTACGACTGTTTGGACGCATGGGCAGAGGCGACATCCGATGCCTGGGGTTTACAAGACAACAGGACTCTAAAAATAGAAAAAAGTCAGCCGCTCAGCTTATGGCGGGTAACGCTAGTTGCGTTCAGCATTGGGTTTAAGAAAATTGCGGGGGCAGGATTTGAACCTACGACCTCGAGGTTATGAGCCTCGCGAGCTACCGGGCTGCTCCACCCCGCACTGTAAATATGGCAGAAGGAGTTTAAGTCGTCGAGGGCAAATCGAAATTTTGTCGAAGCAAACTTGGTGACGTCTAATTCGTCAATTGACGCTGACATTCATAACCGGCAACCGCGACCGACGATGCCAAATTCAAGCTTCGTACCTCTTCAAACATTGGGATCCGCAATAAGCGTTCAGCGTTTTCTGAGGTCAACGTTTTGGGCAAACCGGCGGTTTCGTTTCCAAACACAAGTACGTCCTTGGGCGCATACGGAACCGCCCGAAAGTCAGAACTCGCAAACCGGCTAAAGAACCAAAAGTTGTATTGCCCCAACGATTCCATGAGCTGGTCCCACGTATCGGAAATCTCCCATTCCAAATATTTCCAATAATCTAAACCAGCACGGCGCAACGTTTTTTCATCCATCCGGAACCCCAACGGCCGGACCAACCACAACTTGGCGTGCAGTGCCACGCAAGTGCGACCGATCGCCCCGGTGTTTTGTGGGATTTCCGGGCTGTGTAATACGACGTGGAATTGCGGTTGATACTTCAAGGTTTAAAATCGCCAAATATCTGAATCAAATCACCGAACATTGTAGTAAACCTGTAGATATTAATAATAGGGTTTCGAAGTCCGACAAAATCGAGCGACGACAGTGATACAAATCGAACGCAATCCAACACGAGAAGTCAAAATCGGTACGATCCGGATTGGCGGAGAAAACGAAATCGCGGTCCAGTCGATGACGGCGACCAAAACGACGGATGTCGACGCAACGGTCGAGCTAGTCAACTTGCTCGAAAAATCCGGCGCAGACGTCGTCCGAATTGCGGTCGACAGCAAAAAAGACGCCGCGGCATTGGCGGAGATTCGAGAACAGACTTCCGCCAATCTTTCAGTCGATCTCCAAGAAAACTATCGCCTCGTAAGCGATGTCGCGCCGCACGTCGACAAGGTCCGCTACAATCCAGGACATCTCTATCACCACGAACGCGAAAAGCCGTGGGAGGAAAAAGTTCAATTGATCGCTTCGGTTGCTCGCGATCATGATTGTGCGATCCGCGTCGGAGTCAATTGCGGCAGTGTGGATCCGGCAAAAAAAGAAAAATACGATGCGGATGATTCGATCAGCCCAATGATCGAAAGCGCCCAGGATCATTGCAGTTTTTTGGACGACCTTGGGTTTCATCGGTTTTGCGTTTCTTTAAAGGACTCCGATCCCGCCAAAGTGGTCGAAGTGAACACTCGGTTTGCCGAATCGCGACCTGATGTGCCACTCCACTTGGGCGTTACGGAAGCCGGCATGCCGCCCGATGGAATCATCAAAACGCGAGTTGCATTTGAACAACTCATTGGACGCGGGATTGGCGATACGGTTCGTGTTTCACTTACGGTGCCGAATCGCGAGAAGGGATTAGAGATTCAAGCCGGCCGTGAAATCATTGCCGACATTCGCGCTGGACGAGTTCGGAGTGTTGTCGACTTGAATACCGATGGCATGAACATTATCTCCTGTCCCAGTTGTTCGCGTGTTGAGAACGAAGCGTTCGTCGAACTCGCGCAGCAAGTCAAAGAAATGACGGCTTACGCCGCCGACCACAAGGTCACGATTGCCGTGATGGGTTGTCGCGTCAACGGGCCTGGGGAAACCGATGACGCAGATCTAGGCCTTTGGTGCGGGCCCAATTACGTGAACTTGAAACGAGGCACCGAGGCACTGGGCGCGTTTCCCTACGATGAAATTCTGCCCAAATTGAAAGCCGAGCTAGACCAAATCATTGCGCAAACTAGCGACACGTAGACGAGGCAGGCCCCTCGATTGGGTTTGTACCGTGGCCATGCAACCGCCAACACGCATTGTTCCGCTGCAAAGCTGCTCAAGCAACCGTAACTCCGATGCCATTCTGGCAGCTTTTAGCCCCAATAAATAACGTATCAGCATCGATTCGATCCAGGGCAACAATCGTTTTCTTCTATTTTGTCGCCGAGAATCAGTGATGCACCAACGCTAGATTTAGCCCTGGGACGACTGGCAAACTGTCGTGACGAATGAACGCACGGAGATGTGATTCCCACCCGTATTTGGGCTAAACTTACAACTAATCCGTCGCAGACTCAATCGTTTCGACTTTAATCTTAGCCTTCCGCGATCACAGCATCGATGTCCGAGACTCCCGCCAAGAATCGAGTGTTGTTGATTGGTTGGGACGGTGCGGATTGGAAGGTGATTCATCCGTTGATGGATCAAGGCACGATGCCGAACTTGAAACGGCTCATTGCCAATGGCGTGATGGGCAACATCGCCACCATGCAACCTATGTTTTCACCAATGTTGTGGACATCGATTGCTACGGGCAAGCGACCGTACAAACACGGAGTCCTCAATTTTGTCGAGCCGTCTCCTGACGGTATGGGGGTTCGGCCCATCTCAAGTACGTCACGGAAAACGAAGGCCATTTGGAATATCTTCGACCAATCGCAATTGAAATCGAATGTAATTGGTTGGTGGCCATCGTATCCCGTTGAAGCCATCAACGGAGTGATGGTTTCTGACCACTATGCGAAAGTCAAGAGCCAAGGATTGCGGCCAGACGATTGGCCGTTGGAGCCGAAGCATGTGCACCCCGAATCCATTCGTGAGACGTTAAAGGACTTACGCAAACATCCATCCGATGTCCCTCCGGATTTGATCCGGAACTTTATCCCGCTTGCCGATCATGTGGATCAGACCAAAGACAACCGACTTTTTCAGTGCATGAAAATCGTTTGCGAATGCAGTTCAATTCATGCGGCCGCGAAATACGCGTTGCGGCGAACCGACTGGGATTTTATGGCGGTTTATTACGACGCGATCGATCACTTTTCCCATGGATTCATGCGGTTTCACCCGCCGCGGTTGGAAACGGTCAAAGAAAAAGACTTTGAAATTTACAACAATGTGGTACGCGCTGGCTACGTTTACCACGACATGATGTTGGGCGCATTGATGCGGATGGTTGATAAAAACACGAACATCATTCTGATGTCCGACCACGGTTTTCATTCGGACGACTTGAGACCCAAACATGTGCCGGCTGAACCAGCCGGACCCGCAATTGAACATCGCGAGTTCGGAATTTTCGTTGCTTCTGGCCCAGGTATCAAGCAAGACAGCCTGCTGTTCGGCACCACGTTATTGGATATTGCGCCGACAGTTTTACACATGTTCGGTTTACCAGTCGGCAAAGACATGGATGGGCGCGTCCTGCACGATATGTTTGAGTCGCCGCGTGAAGTTCAATTCGTCGACAGCTGGGATGAGATTGGTCCCGAATTGGCCAGCGTTTTACCTGGCGGCCAAGAAGAATTTAGTTATCAGGACACACAACAGGCGTTGCAACAGTTGGTAGAACTTGGCTATGTCGAAGAATTGGACGGCTCGCTCGAGGACACGGTAAAATCAGTCGTTGATGAAATCGACTTTAATCGGGCCCGCAGCTACGTGGATGCCGGTATGGACGCGGATGCACTACCGATACTCGTTGAACTCTACAATTCCAAACCATCCGAATACCGATTCGGCATTCACCTGGCCGTTTGTTTGCAAAAACTGCAACACATTGATGACTTAGAGCAACTGGTTCGGCAACTGAACGAACGACGCAAATTGGACGCCGGTAATTCACATACCAAAATCGCAAAGTACGAAGCCGTGATGCGAGAACGAATCGGAGATCTTACACACGGTGGGGAAGAGCAGGCGCAGCAACCGCGGTCTAGCAAACAAATGCTGGATACGTTAAGCAAGGACGAAAAGCGAGAGTTGCTTTCACTCAAAACGAACGTCCGAGTCAATCATTATGCATTGCGATTCTTTGAAGGCTTTGTCTACGTCGCGAAACAAAAGTATCAGCTCGGTATTCAAAAGCTAAAGGAAGCATTGGACCAGGGCGGTCCTCGCCCAAGTATTTTCGCCATGATCGGTGACGCACTGTTGCAGTCGCGCGATGCGAAAACGGCGTTGCAGGCGTTTGATAAGGGATTACAGATCGATCCACACAACGCGACGCTGTACGCTGGCAAGGCGCTGGCCCTGTACCGCATGAAAGATAACGAACAGGCGGAAACCTTCGTTCGAAAAGCGGTCGGACTGCGTTATTTCTATCCCAAAGCTCACTACATTTTAGGATGTTGTCTGCAACGGCTGCGACGAGCGGATGAAGCCGCCAAAGCGTTCGAGCAATGCATCGAACAAGCGCCCAATTACACGGCAGCACACACTCGCCTTGCTCGCGTCTACCAGCAATCCGGAAAACTCTCGCTGGGGCTATCGCATTTGAAAATGGCTGACGCTATCCGACATAAAATTGTCGAAAACCGCCGGCAGCATCAACCGTTGGTGAAGGACGTCAAAATCGATTTGGACAAAGAGCTAGAGATTATCCCAGAAACGAATCATTCTAAGATCGGCCCTGATATGTTGCCCGGCCTGCGGCTTGGCCCGTCACAAAAATACGTTGAGTCTTGGCAATTAAATGATTCAATCACGATCGTATCCGGGCTTCCTCGGTCCGGTACTTCGATGATGATGCAAATGTTGGCGGCCGCCGGACTGAGCATTTACACCGATGACAAGCGCCTTGAGGACGAAGACAATCCGAACGGATATTTGGAAGCCGAGTCCATCAAAGGATTGATTCATGCCAACCGATTCGTCACGGAGTTGGACGGCCAAGTTTTGAAAGTGGTCGCACCGTTACTGGCCTATCTGCCAGCTGGCCCAATGTATCGTGTTCTGTTTATGGACCGCAACATTGATGAAATCATCGAATCGCAAAAAAAAATGCTGGAACGCCAAGAGGCAGAGTACGCGGATATTGAGTTTGAAAAGCTCTCCAAAATATTGATTCGCCAAAAAGTTGATGCGGTTACCCTGTTGCAAGACAAAAACATCCCGTTCATGCTGATTCCGTATGCTGCGGTTATACGCAACCCGATCGAAGCGGGAAGACGTATTAATCGTTTTCTCGGGGGAGAGCTTGACGAGTCGGCTATGACTCAAACGATCGATGATAAGCTCTACCGCAATCGAGCTGTACTGTCAGCAAACTCGACTGATTTTAAGTGAATTCACCGAATCGTAAAATTGAGAGAGTCGTTATCGTTGGCGGAGGCACAGCTGGCTTGCTCGCCGCCGCAGCCTGTCGCACACATTTCGATGAGACGATCGATGTGACGGTCGTCCGTTCCTCCAAGCTAGGCGTCATTGGCGTCGGAGAAGGTACGATTCCGTCGGTCGTTCAGTTTCTGCACCGCTTTTTGGGTATCAGCCACTTGGAACTTCATTCCGAAGTCAAGCCAACGATTAAGCTGGGCATCAAATATTTTTGGGGCAATCGCGACTACTTTGCGTATACGTTCTCCGGACAAATGCTCAACAAAGTTCCTGGATTCCAATATGCACCTGGATTCTACTGTGATGACGACTTTCGATTTGCGAATAGTACGGCGGCTTTTATGGAACACGACACCGTCTGCCTGAGGACTGAAGACGGCCGCCCCATGATGCACCCCAACTATGCGTACCACTTCGAAAACGAGGCCCTCGTAAACTATTTGGAAAAATTGACCGATCGTTTAGGCGTCACCAAAATTGACGGCCTCATCGAAAACGTCGATACCGATGAACATGGCGTTGAACGATTGAGACTGGCCGGTGGGCAAATCGTTGCGGGCGATTTTTTTGTCGATTGCTCTGGGTTCCGGTCTTTGCTGCTGGGGCAGGCTTTGTCCGAGCCCGTGATTGAGTTTCGCGAAGCACTTTTCTGTGATCGTGCCGTTGTCGGCGGTTGGGATCGAACGGACGAACCATTTCACCCTTACACAACTGCCGAAACCATGCAATCAGGTTGGAGTTGGCAAATCGAACACGACACTTGCATCAACCGCGGCTATGTGTTCGCCTCCGATTTCATCAGTGATGATGAAGCTGAAGCCGAGTTTCGAAACAAGAATCCTAAATTGAAGGAAACTCGTGTTGTACCCTTTCCGGCGGGGGTTCGAAAAAACGCTTGGATCAAAAACGTGGTTGCCCTTGGGAACGCCGTTGGATTCGTCGAGCCTCTTGAAGCAACGGCGATCGGGATGATATGTGACGGGGTGTTGTCGATGGTCAACGCCCTTCGGGCCGCGAATTATCGCATTCTGCAAGAACAACGAACGGCTTACAATCGAATACATTTTGAAAACTGGGAGATCATTCGTGATTTCCTAGCACTGCACTACAAATACAATACTCGTTTCCAAACGCCGTTTTGGCAAGCGGCCCACCGCGATGTGCAGTTGGGGAAGATTCAAGGCTTGGTCGATTATTATCGTCAAGTTGGCCCCGACTTCTCACTGTTGAATGTTGAAATGAAGCGAGACTTTTTTACCGCCGAGGGCTATTTGGTGATGCTCGTCGGTCAATCGGTTGAACAAAACAGTTCCGTCAAGATAACTGAATTTGAGAAAATCAAATGGCAGTCCTACATCGCCAACTTGGACGCACGAGCCAAAATCGGTATGCCGATGAAAGAGTACCTGGAGTATTGTCGGCAACATCCTGTGAATCTAGACCAAACGCATTCCAATCGGGCAAGAGTCGGTGAAGCCACACCGACGGGCGCTTTGAACTGGCACTAGTGAATGTTGCACGAAACTGTACCGGTCGTGGCGTCGAATTTTCCAGCAATAACTGACAGGCCGACGCTACACTAAAAGCAAATGCGCTCTAAACATGGGATCGCTCGCACCTGCAGAAATCGGTTTGGCACAACTTTAAGTACCGACACAGAAAAAGCCGTCACTCGAATTCATTTTGAGTGACGGCCGGAACATTACAGCCAAAGAAATCGTATCTACCCGCCAGTTAGAATGGCGACGAATCCTTCGACATCCAACAAGTCGACGACACCATCCCCATTGATATCGCCTTCCACCTGGAATTCTGAATTGACGATCAAGTCGACGAACGGACTGATGTCCAACAAATCAACCACACCATCCCCGTTGATGTCGCCGAGGATCACAGATACTTCCTGACACCTCAGTGCTCGAATCGATACCGCATCCACACCGGCTTCAACAATGGTCGGTTCTTGTGTATCCGCAACAACGAAGCGAACCTGCATGTTTGCACTGGGAGCCAGGAAGTCGCTGAGGATGATTGATTGGCTTCGCCACACGTATGCGCCGTTTTCGATCGTCTCAACAACCACCCAATTCGCACCTCCGTCATTTGTGGCCTCAATCGTCATTTCCTCTTCACCGGTAAAATTTATGAAGACGTCATTGAACCAAATATCCACGTCGAATTGGATGATATCTGAAGGAGAACCGGCCACGTTTGAAAGCACCGGAGACGTAAGGATGGTCGTTCCGTTGTCGACATCCGTGTTATCGTTCGAATCGGTGTTGCCATTGTCGGTAACGTAGCAATAGCCTAAACCGGAATACACCTCACTGTCTTCATCGGGGTCGCCGCGATCGCCATTATTGGGGATTCCGCGCTCCCAATGCCCGTCGGTAGCATCTCCGCTGACGGTCCATCCAAGATCGGTGTCGCAGGAGTCATCTAGCATCGTATCAATTCGAAACGCGCCGAAAGCGCGCCAAGGATCACTCCTGGGAGGAAATTCGTAACGCTGATTATCACCAACGATCTGGAAGGAAACGAAAAACTCATAGCTTTCCCCACAATTGGCTTCGTTAAATTGCCCCAGGAAGTTTCCGCCATTTTCCACCAGAGGCGTAATTTCTTCGACTCCGTTTTCATCGATAACGTGCAATTGCCCGGAATCCGGGACCATCGTTTCGAACAAGTCGACAACCTCAAGCTCAAACTCTCCTTCGCCATCAGGCCGAATGAATTCCGGGATCCCGTTGGGTAGGTTTATCGACACTGGGGGCAACATGTTGCGCGGCCCAAAGGCATCTTGGATCTCATTCATGTGCGGCGTGCCATTAAATATGTTTCCATCGTTGTCGTCGAGTTGCAATATTAAGAGCGTCAATGATGGATCTATGGTCTCGTTGAACGGAGTCAATTGTGATCGCGCAATCATCATCGACAAGAACAAGCTGGCCGTGATTTCACGCGCGTTCGCGGGATCAGTGCCCCCCAGCTCATTTCGCAAATCCCAAATACAACCAGACAGAATTTGCCCGCAATCGTGTGGCGAATCTACGTCGATGCACGGGAACGATCTAAAATTTTCTGCGGTACGAATGAAGGTATTGCAAAACGGTAAAGCAAAGCCGAGACCAATTTCTGGATTGTCTTCGATCAAAACTCCCATCGTATCGGCAGAGCCCTCGCCGAATTGGCCTTGGCCATTCTGAGTGATTTCAATCAAGTGATGCGTGTACTCGTGGTATATTACATCTTTGATCGCCGTGTTGTTGCAACCTGGTTGGATAAACTCGTCTTCTCTTTCGAAGAAATAGATGGACTCTCCGTCGTAAAATGCTGCACATCCGTCGGTCAATCCAAAAAAGTCAATGTTCGAGAACACATCAAATCCTGTTTCGGTGCCGATATGCGGAAACTCAGGCTCCACCGACAACACAAAATCACGGACTTCATTGGATGCTAAGTAACAATTGATGTTGGCAGTTCCCAAATCTTGAATATCCGAATTGTGCACCACATCTAAAATGCCATCAGCCGCCTCCATTTCGATGAAGGGAATCGGTGCAAGTTCTACAATTTGATTGGTCGCCCCTCCCGTCAAGGAAACATCATGCACATCAAAATATTTGCCGGACAAAAATGAACGAATCGTCCCATCGTTGGCGGTCGATTCAATGGTGTAATTGCCGTTTATATCCGTAAAGACGGGTTCTTCGCCTGCTAGTTCCACGCGAGCATATGGCAAGGGGAATAAAGCGGTCGGTTCGCATTCAAGGGCGCCAACACCATCGGTTCCATGCCCGGCAATGTTTCCTGATACATCCGCTTGCAGCTCGTTCTCTGAATAGAGTATTTCGCCGCTTTCCAAATCAGCAACCATGAAATGCTTCCGGAAACTGGGGCTCAGTGAGTCTCCGCACTTCGCGATAAACTGTACGGCTAGTCGAGGATTGGTCGGCAAATTATCTGCGCCCGCCCATACGACCAGCGCTTCCCGACTAGTTTTCACTGGCAACGGGCGACACAAGCCTTGTTTGATTCGTTCCGCCGTGGTCGGCCCAACCCCGTTGGCAGCGGGTGAATTCAAAATCACGTTTGCGGCATTCGCTCGCATCGTATCGTTGACTGCAGCCTGACGATTTCTCAACGTCGTCGCATCGAATCCAGCAACCTCCTTCAGATTGTTGCTGGAAATCACGACGGTGTTCTGATCATCGTTTCGCATCAAGAATCCAATTCCAGAACGGAACACGGGGACGCCGGCGATACATTGATCAAACCGAATGGCGTTGAACCGATGACGCTGCAATTGCTTATCCCATTTCAGTCCAATTGATTTTCGAGGTACAAGTTCCCCAACCTCATTGGCAAAGACACCCTCAGCCGTTTCGCAAAACCTCTTGGCACTTTCCAATGGCGTCTTGCCGGTTGCCAAACGAGTGCCGTAAAACGTATTTGCAGGAAACCTTCCAATTGAAAATCCGTCGAGTTCTTCAAATTGACGACTGAGCAGATAAACACCCGACTGAGATTCGACAAATCGTTTGATGCGAAGATTCACCTGCTCCGACACTTGACCGTTGGCATCTTGATGTACAAGACTGACGAACAACAGAAACAAGAACAAAGTAACCCGATGACGCGGCATATTCCTCTCCAATGCATTGAATGGGAATTCGAAAGGCAAGATGGCATCAATTATAGTATTGAACCACCCAATCCCCATGACTCGGAATATGCCGTTCGTCCCAACTGACCGGTAGCACACCACATCCGACCTGGAACGCGTATGTCTGTATTCCAGGTCTACAAAATGCCGCATTGGCCGACGACGCACTTCGCCACAACAGGACGGCGAAAGAAGAATTCATGTCATCGCACCCAATCAGTCTCTAAGCCCAGACTTGGCGGCCAATTGACTCAGGCGATTTTTCGCGAGAAAGCACCTGTGGTGCGGATCAAACGCCACCGAACTTCAGATTGGTTGCGCCGCAACTCCAACTTTGATTTTTCCAATCACATCTGCATCGGTTAAGTTATTTCTGCGAACGAGATGCAACAAGATATCGTGTTTGGCGAGTTTCTCTCTCAGCGTCTTGTCGTTTGTGTTGGTTGTCGCGGCAACCGCCAATTCGACTCGTGACGTTTTTGTGTTGCAAATAAAGAACACCGCTTTGGAGCTGGTTGTTGGGCTTTGCTCTAGATTATACTGGGGGCAAACGTAGTACTTACTTCCGCAAATTTTGCAGAGGTGTCGATACAGGAGTAGCTCAAAATCATCAAGTAACTTTGGCCTGGACATGTTGTAACTGGTGAGAAAAAAGTAGGTGTAACGTTTGCTTACCAAACATACAACAAGACTAAGCAACTCATTCAAAAATGAATGGTCTAAGTCCACATTTGCTCGACGACGACAGCATCACGCGTTGAAACCGTTTTCCACCAGCGAATTTGCCACTGCTTGGCATGTAAAATTGGCATGTAAATCTTTCAGCCAATCTGATGAATTGGGCGATCGCCGGCAAAAGCTGCGAATTAAAAGCTGCGAATTGATTCGTGATTCTACGGGACCGCTGAAGTTGCAACGCAAACGCCACCTTCTCCTCAACGAAACGGCTTTCGCATGAAACGCAGCGCCGCGGGTTGGCAGGACGATCTATCCACCTTTCGATTCATGGGCACATTCGAAAACATATAAAAACCAGTGAAATCGTGTTATCAATGGAATTCATTTCCTTTAACATCTGAATTACACTGGCTTCCACCTCCGGATTTACAGGCGGTTGAAGTAATCCGCACGAAACGAGACATTCAGCCCCAACGATTTTCAGCCATGATTTGCACGACTAGATTCCCGCTTCGGTCAATCCAAGAAGTACTGTGGAAACGCTCCTTTTCAGCAGTAATAATCTTGTGGTGCCTGACGTCGCTTACCGCTTCGGCCGACGAGCCACTTTACCCGACGCGTCAGTATTTTGTTGGAGGTGACCCTCGAGGAATTTGCCAAGCGGATTTCAATCAAGATGGATTCGTCGATTTGGCCATTGCCAATTCACGTACGGATAACGTTTCCATTTTAATTGGATTGGGAAATGGTCAGTTTGAAACGCAAGTCCTTTATCCGACTGGTGAAAACCCACGAAACATTATCGCCGCAGACTTTGATGGTGACGGCACGGTGGATCTGGCGAATGCAAATGTAGATGACCATAGCGTCTCAATCCATCTTGGAATGGGAGACGGAACGTTTTTTGCACGTAATGACTATCCAGCTGGCGACGGTGCATTTGATTTGGCCGCCGGTGACTTTAACGCAGACGGCAAAATGGACTTGGTCGTTTCCAATGTTGGATCCGACGACATAACCGTTTTGCTAGGCATCGGCGACGGCAAATTGGATTCCGAAAACGCTACATTCTACCCTGCCGTCAACTTCCCTTCATCGGTTGTTACTGCCGATTTTAATGGCGACGGCTTGGCTGATATTGCCAGCGGAAATTCCAGCGCTAATTTGCTTTCCGTTTACCTTGGCAATGGCGACGGAACATTTCTACCTCAAATTTTGTCGGACGCTGGAAGGCCGATTGGTTTGACGGTCGGTGACTTCAATTTTGACGGCATTCCCGATTTGGCGTCCGTCCATGTAGCGATGGATCGACTTGAAATCTCGTTAGGGGTCGGAGACGGTACATTTATCATGGGCGCAACCTACGATACGGCAGATACACCACGACGCGTGAAACAAGGCGATTTTAACAATGATGGAGTCATTGACCTGGTGGTTTCCAACAACGATCTAAAAAACTTAAGTGTTTTCATCGGGAATCCCGATGGGTCGTTTACGGATCGCATCGACTATCAAGCCGGCGATGGCTCTTTATCCCCAGCGGTCGCGGATTTCAACGGTGATCGGCGCGATGATATTGCCACGACCAATCAAGCCATTGCAGGAACCACATCGATTCTTTTGAACCGCGGCGAGAAGCCCTATTTTGCTTCGCAGTCTTCGTTGGCAACTGCCGACGATCCGGAATCGGTCGCGACAGGCGATTTCAACGCCGACGGAATTCTTGATTTGGTGACAGCCAATACGTTGGCTAACAATGTGTCAGTCTTTTTGGGTAACGGCGGCGGCGAGTTTCAGAACCAATTCGTGCTGCCAACCGTCGGCGATCGTCCTATCGATGTCAAAGTAGCCGACTTCAACAACGATGGATCCAGTGATATCGCGTGTGCAACGAACTTTTCATCAGTCGTCGCCGTGTGGCTGAGTATGGGAAATGGCGAGTTTTCGAAACCAGAATTCTATGGAGTCGGGGCCAGCCCGCGCGAACTCAATGTTGGCGACTATAACCACGACGGCATCGTCGATCTAGCGTCGGTAAACTTTACCGGCAGCATTACTTTCTTGGAAGGACTGGGAGATGGAACCTTCGATTCCCAAATCGCGACCCCTTTCTTTTTGACCGAAAACGAAACGATGACTACGGCCGATTTCAATAACGATGGATTTATCGATGTGGCGACGGCGGATAATGACATCCTCGTATTGATAAATTTGGGAAACGCGATTTTTCAGCCGGGAGACCTCATGGAGGCCGGTGACACGCCCCGCTCGATAACTTCCGGCGATTTTAACAACGATGGCAATATCGATTTGGCAACGGCAAACACGGAATCCGATGACATCTCCGTACTACTTGGCAACGGTCAAGGTAATTTTGGCAAACAAACCGTTTACGGCGTCGGAAGAGGCCCCAGCTTCATCGAAGCTGCAGACGTGAACGGAGACCGGAACGTCGATTTATTGGTCGCGAATCGCCTGCAAGATTCAGTATCCGTGTTTTTGGGCAGTGGTGACGGAACCTTTCAGCCCCAGATGGCATTCGCCGCACAAGGCGGCACGACATCGATCGCTGTCGCTGATTTGGATGCCGACGGTTTTTTGGATTTGGCAGTCACTAACGAATTCTTTACCAATACCGTCTCGGTTCTGCTGAATCAAACCGTGCTCGGCGACGTGAACTGTGATGGTGTCGTCAGCTTGTTGGACATTGAACCTTTGGTTGATTTGTTGACCGCCAACCAATTTCTGGCGGCGGCCGACATCAATCAAGACGGCGACGTCAATATTTTGGATGTCCCCTTATTCGTTCAACTACTTCTCGACTAGCCCCGTTCCGAAATGAACGTTGCAGCACTGGCTTCGTTTGCGCCACAAACGCGCGGTTTGCCCAAGATTTCCAAGTCTTTGGCTAAAATTCCGCTCCGACAGCCATCGCCTTGGACGATTACCCCTTGCTCGTTCATTGATTCACCGACCAGCTGTCGCCGCTAAATGGTCTTCGTCACCGAACCCAATTAGGCAAACTGGCCCAAAAAAACGGGATGAAATTGCCAAAGACATGGGGACGGCAAAAGATGCGCTGCGCGGACTAATCATTCGCGCCCGAAAATAACCGCGTACTATGCTTGGTTTCTCGTCAATTGGTTTTCCCAAAAATAAGTAGCCTTACTGTACACCAATGCCAATACAACATAGGTTAAGCCAGTACTATTCCTTCGAAACCTAGGCGAAGTTTGTCGAAAGACCCAGAATTTAGTGATTATGATTATTTGCGGGGGACCAAATTGAAAAAAACTCTAGCTTCGGTTTTACCGTTCATCATCTGCACGGGTGTACTCAGTGCACACGACACATTCCTGAAATTTGAAAGTTACCATCTGAAACCGCAGTCCCAAGTTTCGGTTTCACTGATGAATGGCACGATTGAGGAAAGTGAAAACAGCGTCAGCGTCGACCGGTTTCGGGATGTTCGTATTGTCGGCCCAGCCGAGCAAATTCAAAGACCAAACAACAGCAAGTGGCAACTCACTGATAAATTGAGCAAGCTCGCCTTTGTCACTGGAGCCCCAGGTACGTATGTCGCTGGTGTATCAATCAAACCTCGGAATCTAAAAATGTCGGCCGATGCATTTGACCAGTACCTTCAACATAGTGGTGTCGCAGACGTTTTCAAAGAACGCCAAACCAACAAGTCGTCAAAAAAAGAGGTTGTCGAAAAATACTCCAAACACGTCAAGGCAATATTTCAGGTCGGTGAAAATCATTCCGACAGCTACGAGCAAGCGTTTGACTATCCCATCGAAATCATTCCCTTGCAAAACCCCGGCTCGCTTCGGTTGGGTGATCGTATGAGCGTCAAGATCAACATCCGTGGCAAGCCGGTTTCCAACCAGCTCGTTTATGCGAGCTATCTTGGTCACCACAAGCACGATGAAGCCGACCAACATATTGAAGCAGTTCAAACGCGAACGAATAACCGTGGGGAAGCGGATATTAAGATTGTTCAAAAAGGACTTTGGTACATCAGACTGATTCACATGGTCGCCAGCAACGAAACCGGAATCGACTACGAGTCCAATTGGGCGACGCTAACATTTGAAATCAAATAGCCAGCTAGTTCAGGCGCACTTACGTCGCTGTTACTGAGTAGTCGTATCACAATTTTTGACACTTCTTTGGCGTGGGGCCAGATCAGAATTGTGTCCGATCTGGCGTGGTTTGCGCGATGTCAATGGCGATGTCATTGCGACTTAGTTACCTGAAAGAATATCGACGAACGGACCGACGTCGAGTAAATCAACGGACCCTCACAAATTAACATCAGCTTCGCACTGGTATTCTTGGTTGACAAGCAGATCAACAAAGGGCATGACATCAAGCAAATTGACTTCGTTGTCGCGGTTGACATCTCCAAGAATGCATTGTGTGGAGATTGCCCGGACAAGAAAATTTCCAGGTTGGCCAAAATCGTCGATGAGTCCAGCAAGGGATGCCGTCCCGAATGGATCGGCAATGTCCAAATCACCGAATGCCGCTTCCGCAAACCAGCTTCTTCCATTGCTAAGGGAAAGATCGATCTTCGCGGAACTTGCGCGAAAGCGGTCATTGAAGGAAATCGCAACAAAGAATTTGCCTGAAACTTTCGTATCTGGTATGTCAATGCTCTGGAAGCGGTCGTCGCCGATAGGCCCAGTTGCCGTGATTGTTTCTGATACTGTTGTCAACAGCGATAGATTCGTGGTCGGATCAAAGTCGCCATCGAGGTCATCGTAGAGTGCGATTTGGAAAGAATCGCCGACCTTCACTCCCGCGTTTCCAAAAGCGACTTCCACAATGTCAATGACGAGGCCGTCACTCGTGGGTGAAAAATAATTTCCCCAGATGAAATCTCCTGTTTGACTGTTGCCAACAAGATTTTCCGATACTCCGTCGTCGACGACGTACAATGCTTGGCCCATCGCGATGGGAGCGGATACAACCCAGAACAATATGGCCACGGCTGAAATCAACGGTTTGGAGTTGTTGTTGAAAGTACATGAATGTCTGGTCTTGCACGGCTTGGCTGATCGACAACAAACGCGTTCCATACGAAATCTCCATTTGGAATTGCAAAAAAACTCTCGTTCAATCTCAATCAGTTTTCTCCGCTTCAACTGACAACAAATTTTCAATGAATCTAACAATTTGACTGGAGGGAATACTGTTGCTCGTTCTAAATGCGAGTTGGTACCCAAATCGTCAATTCACCCATGTCTGCAAACGCCCGCATGATTGTCGCCTCAACTCGGTTTTCCAAGTTGGGAAATTCGGGCCGAACTTTCGATTGAAACTTTTTAACTGGAAAAGACATCACCACAAGAAAATTACGAGTTTTTTATCGCAATGCGATTTCGCGCCTAAAAACAGTCGGTGGCTTGAATTGCAACAAGTTCACCTTAATTGACATGGCAGGAAGTTCTTACGACTGCAGCCAATACGAAGCGAGCGGTGTTTGAAGGCACTTGGAACTGTACAACGCTTGTCGACACTTGATCGCCTGAGATAGCATTTCGGTTGAATTGTCAATGTAATTCCGAGTCAAGCCCAAGCGGGCGATCGGTACTCGAACCGATTCGATCAACCGGTTGCTTATCAACCGATCGCTTTTGTCGGTTCGACTTTAAAACAAGCAATTAAATCCAATCACTTGCGATGGACGGCGGATCCCAGGCAACTGTTTTTACTAACCTGAACGCAAAATATTACGACAACTTCACACATGCTCTCAACGACAATCGGTTATGATATCTTTTTCGCTGAAATTGAAACCGCAATCGAGATTGAGGTCGCTCCGCTGGGCTTCAACGAATCGGTTGTCACCCCTGTTGAAGTCGAGACTCCCCGAAGTTTGCGGATCAAAAAAAAAGTAAAATGATAGAATATTACCTGACTGGCGCGAGCGTGAGATGTACGCAAGTGGTCGTCGATGCCGCCATTTGGATCTCAGCCGGCTGCCTGGTGGCGGCGATCTTTCGAAACTGGGGACCTGAACAAACACGCTCTGTATTTGGTGACCAAACCCGATTAGGCCTGCTTATCGGTTGGCTATTGGGCATGCTGTTACCTGTCTGTTCACTGGGTGTGATCCCAGTCGTTCGCGAGTTGCATCGAGCGGGAGTCAAGGGAGGAACGATTATCGCGTTCGGATTGACAGCCCCCTTGTTCAATCCGATGTCGGTACTTTACGGACTGACGTTATCGGATCCAATCGCCATTTTGTCTTTTTCCTTTTGTGCTTTACTCATTGTCAGCTGCCTTGGTTTTTTGTGGGACCGTTTTTTCCCTCCGATCACTCCGCCCCCAGCGACGGGAGATCTGCCTCCGCCCGGGATCAAACGTTCTGTTGCGATCATTCTAACCACTGGCCGGGAGCTAGTTGGTTGGTCACTGCCTTTTGTCCTGATCGGGATTTTGGGGTCGGTCACGCTTAGCGTGGCTCTATCGAAAGGGGCACTACAGGCCGAAGCGGAACCAGACAAGTTTTACGCGCCCATCCTTATGGCAGTGGTGGCGACGCCCGTTTATGCCACACCGCTGCAGGCCATGGCCCAGATTGGCGGTATGTTTCAACATGGCAATTCGATCGGCGCTGCGTTTTCACTGCTGATTCTCGGTGCGGGAGCGAACCTGGGACTGTTGGCATTGTTTGGATTCTGTTTTGGCGCCAAAAGAATTCTGGCTTTTGTGTTCATGCTGGTTACCATCACGCTTGCACTTGCCTATCTGGTGGACAAACCGCTCTACCCAGCAGGAGCCAGCCCATCGGGCCATACCCATGCGTTCGACGTCTACACCCACCCTTATTATCCCGAACAGGCGAATCTGTGGTCAAAGGCCAGAGGAGATATTCAGGAATATCGCAACGGCAATGATTTTGGCAACACCTATTTGCTCGCTGCCATCGCTGTACTTGGAATTCTGGGTTGGTTGCTGGATCGAGCATTTGGTTTGGATCAGTGGCTGTTGCGCTCGGTCGGCGACAAACCCAAATACGATCGCTACCTGTCCGGGGGCATCATTGCGACGGTGGTTATCGCTGGACTGGTTGGCATGAGTATTTTCGGAGCCTACCTGTTTTATCTGCCACCCAACGAATTGCTCAAGGATCTGGATATGCGGACTGCCGATTGTGTTACCTCGGCTACATCAGAAGACTGGGAGGCCGTGGAGCGACTGGTGCCAATTTGCGATGACATGTCTCGACGCTTGGAAATTGGCGTTCTTTTGCGTGCAGGTTCCGTTAGCGAGATGCAGGTCGAATCGGCCAAGCTTTATCGGGATCGACTGGATGAGTTGCGAGACGCCATCGAAGACGGAGAATATTCAAATACTCGGTCCATGGCCATGGATGTGTTCAACTCATATCGAGATATGAAAAAGATGTTTAAGACGCCAGATGGGGAATAGGCCGAAGGTTTTTATCGAGGTCTTTTCCTTTAATTCAGGGCGAGTCGATTAATTTTAGTTTTGGCAGCGATTCAAGGTGCCCATTAGAGTTTCGGAAAGTCCACAATGGTGGACTCGCCGATTCTTGGTATATGCCGCCCAAGGTGATTACCTGCCAATCGTCGACATTCTCTACTGCGGCTAGTTCCTGCGGCGATTTCAGGTTGTTCTTCCAATAACCATCGAAGCTTGTCAGTTAGCTGAATACGCCAGTGGCCGCGCACACCAATATCCACCCCTCAGACTATCGAAATCAGTTTGAGAGGAAGCGACCGAAGTCCCAAACTAGAGTGGTTGAATGCTTTTTACATCCTGTTTCAAAAAATCTGACGCCTTCGCTAACTTATCGAGTTTGAAATTCTGCTACAATCACCAAGTCGTTTCGTATTAAACGACATTTATTCGTCTATTAACATGTTGTCGGACACAGAGAACCGTTGATGTCCGAATCGAACCAGCAATTCCAGATTGACCTGAAACAACTCCTGCTCGGTACTCTGTTGTTCGCGGCCTACTTCGCCTTGATGCGTACTTCCGATGCGAGTCTGACTGACACTTTGCTCGGCGCGCTATTTCTCGCGATTCGCTACCCATGCGTGGCCTTGGCGCATCGGCTGTTCTTTACCACTCCCTTGTTGATCCTTGCGCTTGTGATTCCAGCCGTGATACATTTCGATTACATCGCTCATCAATGGAACGCCCCACACAGCCGGTGGTCTTCTGGCGACTGGGTAGCACTTCCGATTGGCTATTCAGTATTCCCTATTGTTGTCTTCCTGCTGGACGCTTCGACTGGTAAATCGAGGACCAATAGACAGAATTGGATGCGACTTGCAATTGAACTCTTTGTGGTTCTCCCGATCTGGATGTCTATCATTGTCGCATGTGCGGTCAAGCTTGGCTCCATACCGTAGTGTCCGACAACATGGTTTTTACGCTAGGCCTGCGGCACACCTTCGTTCTTTGGCAACGCTCGCCGGCTTTGGTACAATCTTCTATAGTTCAGGCACCGTTCGCTTCGTTTAGGGCGGTGTCGTAAAAACCTTCCGTTGGGCGACCTAGATGTTTCGCATGTCGCGACTTCCGTGAATCACCCGTGCAACTTCGATCCCACCTTCAATTGCGCGAAAGAAAATCACTTAACTACCGACGCTAAAAGACCGGCATCCAGGCACACCGAACCCAGGCCGTTCTTCATCTAACTTCGGTTGCGTCGCAATGGTATCGCACGTATCGCGAATTTTCCGCATCCAGTTGCGCGCAGCTTCTGGCTTGTCACGTGCAATGAACTCGACGATGCCAAAGATATCGTCATCCGCCTCCGGTGCGTAAATGACTTTCGCCATCAAACGTTTCCGTTTTCACTTTCTCGAATTCGCTCTTCCGCTCGTTGGAATACGTCTTCGGCTGGGATTCCTTGCCCCGCATCAAGCTGGTCAAATCCTTTCTTGACTTCAGCTCGCAACGTCTCCCGAGCTTGCAACAAACGTAGGCCTTCGGCCAGAACGTCCGATTCATTTAAGAACCTCTTTTCAGAAACCATTCTTTGCACAAATGGCACTAAATCACTCGGTATTTCGGTTGTCATGGCTATTTCAATTTCGACATGACTCGCAGGTTCGCCGGTCGTACAATATGGTTTTTACGCTAAGGCCCTTCGTTGTGGTGCTGGCCTCGCTCCCATTATACAATCAAACCCGATTCTGAACATCATCGCGTTGGTAGCGGCGGTGTCGTAAAAACCTTCCGTTATGCGACCAGAGTGAACATTCGCGACGTCTAGTCCCCGCTGATTGCTGCCACGGAATCCGCTGGTTACTTTGTGACCGCAATGCCGCTCGATTCTGGTGGCGATCGCGCAGTCTGCTGCGGCCAGCGCTGTGACGGTGGCGGGTACACAGGCAATTGGTTTTGGTTGGCGGAACGTGACGGCCGCTGGTTCCTCGGTGCGTGGAGCGGCTTGTTATACCGCGTCACCGACGTGGACACGGCCTGTTTGATTGCGACAAATAGCTATCGGCTAATCACACCAAAGCGGCTTTAGATGTCCCAGACGACATCAAAACCCAGTTTGGTCTCGCCCCGGCTGACGATTCAGAGTTCGATCCGGCTTTATTGGGTCGACCAACACGTAGAAAAAGCTACCAAGATGGGAGCCGAGACTTGTTGAAAAGTACACCCGGGAGGATTCGAACCTCCAACCTTCGGTTCCGTAGGTTCAATTATCGAATCCGGGCCGCCTCAAACTGGCCATCAAAAACCTAGGCAGGCATTAGACTTACATTGAAAACGCAAACTTCTGTTCTACTCTACAAATGGTAGATTGTAGCAACATTTGGCACCAATTTAACCCTTTGCCGTGCCAATTACCGTGCCACAATAGCGACCTTAAGTCGAATGGACCGACGTTCCGTTGTAGCCTTGCGTTCAATATCTCGGTTCTTTCCTGATGGGTTAGCATTGGTTGGTTGCTTAGCCGGGCAGGACTCGAACCGGAGCGGTAAAACACGACAAATCGCTTAAAGAACTCGCCTCGGCGGTGCGAAAAGCGGTGCGGTCAAATTCAATTTCGAAAATCGCGCTCGTTATCAATTCGCGACTCTCAAGCGAACAGTCGGCCGTGTTGGCTCACCGTCTATTGAATGGTACGGATAAGTAAAGTCTCGCACTGTGGAAGGACTTCTCGAGTTGAAGATGCATTGGGATCAAACTGGGACTTCGAATTTACAAAACCCCTCTCCCACCTTACCAATCGATCACAGACTCACCGTTGGCGAAAAGAAGATGCTCTGCAACTATTCAGCTGAAGAGCCCGTTTTGATTAAGAAGTATTCGTATTTCTGAAATGGGGTGAGAGGATTTGAACCTCCACGTCCGTAATGGACACTAGAACCTGAAGCTGCGAATTGTTCGTTGAGTTTTGATTGGTTTTGTATTGCAAATCGTTGGATTGTCGACGTTTACGCCGAGCAAACGTTGCATATCTAGATGATCGATATTGCATCTAGGTTGTCAACATGATCACCAATCGATCACCAAAAATTCGCTTGTATTACACGTGTTGGCACATGTTGGCGTCTCAACACGCACCGCTTTTGAGTTCGAGACCCACTTCGTTCACTGAAAATTGGGGACCGAAACTCAAATCCTGGAATTCGTAGTGGCCCTCCGAAATGCTCAAACGTATCGTACGATCAATGGGAATCGAGCCGCTCAACAAGTCCTTTGAGGGACTCGACATGATCGGTCGAAAGCGAGGCACTTCCTAGACGGTCGACAGCCCGCTTCCGCAATTGATTGGCCTCTTCGATTTCTCCTTGAGCCCGCAGGCAGAAGGCAAGAAACAACTCAGCTTGTGTCAACTGGGCGAGATACGACTTGTCATTTCGCCAAATAGTGATGGAGTCTCTCAGGAATTTGATGGCGTCGTCGTACTGCTGGTTCTGCAAACATTGTTGAGCACAATTATCCATTACCTCAGCGAGCAGAGGATCCGTTTTGGGTAGATGCCGGCACATCTCCTTAAGTGCCAACTTTTGAAAACGAAGTTTGCAAGCTCGAGTCGTTTTCAATTTTGCCAACTCGACTTCAGGAATGTTGGAAAGGCTTTCACCGTTTAATTGGTCAGCGTGTGTGTGTTCTGATGCGACCAGGTCTCCAATCCTGTCGCTCGTCAGGTTCTCATAATTGACTCCGGTTTCACCGACGACTTTTAGCAGGCCTCGTTCAACAACCCAACTCCAATTACCATTGGCTGAAAAAATGCTGCAAGAACATGAGCTCATTGCAGGGAAGGTTATTTCAGACGCTTTAGGATGCGAGGCATACCAAGCCACCCCATTAGCTTTGCAGCTGTCATGACTCCGATGATCAGAGCCGAGTTAACCCCTGGAACCGTCAGATCGGTACCAGTTAAAAAAAGGTTTCTAACGGATGTGCCGATTGACAGGCTCGAACGCAGTCTCGTGACACTGCACTCACGACCATAAATTTGACCGTTGGCATGTCCTGTAAAAGTTCTGACGGACAACGGCGTGGACAACTCGTAGTAATCGACCATTTCTCGGAAACCAGGATACCTGTTTTCGATAATTCCCATTAACTCTTGAGAACGGCGTTCCTTCAGCTCTTCATACTCCGAGCCGCGCCTCTGCCAGTCTAAGTCTGAATAGTCAGACCACTCTAGTTCAGAACCAAATGTTACGATCTGGGCCGTGTGTGATGTTTGTTGTGGGTTTCTCAATGAACCGAACGAAAGGAAAGCCCCTTTGATTTGACAATCTGAGCTTTCCGGCAACGTACGTTCATTGTGATTGAGACTGTCGTATATCCAATAGTTACAGTCTTGGAAACCGAGTTTCCGAGGGTCATCTTTAAAACCTAAATAGAGAATCATTGCAGATGGACCGGGCCTATCTTGTCTCAATAGTTCTCGTTCGTGTGCTCCCGTTTCACCATTGCGTAACAACTTGGAAAAAGTAGTTTCAGCTCCAGCGTTAGAAACAATTTTTGGAGCCAGAAATGTTCGCAACTTGCCTTTCTGTTCTACCGTCACACCGTAGGCAGTGTTGTTTCCAACCAGTATTTCTTTCACTTCATGCCTGAGCAAACATTTGCCACCAGCTGACTCGATAATGTCGACGGCGCTATTGGCAATTTTTTGCGAACCACCGATTGGATAGTAGCCTCCCGATTGGAAGTCAGTGGCAACGATTGCATGAATTCCAAATGCACTGGACTCGGGGACAGTACCATAGTCCGGCCATTGTGCTACCAATGCCGCTTTCAAGAGCGGGTTGTTGAAATTTCTGTCGAGATAGGCTTGAGTGTTTTCAAAGGCAGCTTTGTTGCAGCCCATTCGAAAGAGCGACGCCAGAGGTTCGGAAAACTGCTTGGAAAAAAACCAGCGATGAGACCAGCCTTGGATCTGTTTCAAGTCGCGAAAATAGCGCTTGATACTAGCTTCTTCGTCAGGAAAACGACTGCAAAGCTCGGCCTGGTACCGCTTGGGACAACTAGGAACATCAATAGTTTCACCAGGAAAAATCAGCTTTTCAAATCGATCACCCATTTTTTGCCATTGGACACGACCACCAGTAACCAAGTCCATAAATTGTCGCGTTAACGATCCGTCATGCATTTCACCGATATAATGCACGCCTGGGTCCCAGACATATTTTTTGCGCCTGAATGAATGAAGAAATCCACCGAACTTGAAGTGCGACTCAAGCACCAGAACCTTTTTTCGTCCAACTTGCGCAAGTATGCTTGCCGCCGCGAGACCTCCCATTCCTGACCCAATGACGATCACGTCAAATTTTTCGGATTCCGCAATCATAGTATTCCTTGCCGTGGTGTTCTATTCGGTCGATTGTTTGATTTGGGGTTCGATGCCAAATAAATTGACCCGCTGAATTCAATCGCCTCGTTATTGAACCCCTGTTGTGCAACCAGGTGAAATAAGCAACCAACTCGCCAACAAGTAATTGCCGTTCGTATCCTTCGAGAGGACGTCGATAGATTTCAGGTAAACAACTTATGATCGTTTTTGGTCTATCCAGGCATTCAAGGATTCTATGGGCCATTCGGTGACAATTGTCAGCCATTTGAACACATCGAGAATCCGCTTTGTTGAAGGGCAGGTTATGACCTGGAAAACACAGAGTATTCTCGCACGCGAACTGGGCAAACCTTGCACAGGATTGAAGCCATTGTTCAACAAGGTTTTCCTCAGGATGGGAATAGTGTGCTGTCAGATTTGGCGAGATCCAGGGGAGAATCTGATCGCCTACGAACGCGAAGCGTTTGTCATCACTCCAGAACGTCAAGTGGTCGTTTGCGTGGCCTTGTCCAAGTCTGACTTGCCAGTTCCTCGAGCCCATTCTTATCGTGTCACTCTCTTTGAGTTCTGTGTACGTATCCGGAAGGGCTGCCACCGAGTGCCGAAACTTCCGGATGGGCGTCCGGATAAACGCTTCCAATTCCATACCTTTGACACCGGCTTGTCTCATGAATTGGACGTGTTGTTCGCATGGCATCTCATGGTCCTCGTTCCACAATCTTCGCGCTGCGTTCCAGCAAGTTCGACCCGTCAAGAACTCGATCCCAGACGTAACCAGGTTTCCGGCCATTCCAATATGGTCTGGGTGGAAATGCGTCGCGATAACGCGTTTTAACGGTTTGCCGACAAAGGGAGATGTTTGAAGAATTTTTCCAAATATTGACATGGTTTGAGGAGAAGCAACACCACAGTCCAACAATGTCCAGCCAGCTTCATCTTCGATCAGGTAGGCGTTGACATACTTCAGTCTGGAGGAAATTGGCAACGAAACTCTCCAGATCGTATCGGTGAGTAGCAAAGGATTGCCAAGTTCATCCTCTGCGGTTGCCGCTTTTTGGGGCTGTCCTGTTCTATTCATGTACCAAATCAACTTCCATGCCCGTCGTCAATTGCTGAGCGAGTTGACTGCCATCAGGAACTCCGTTTGGTAATACAATTGGTTTGCCGTTGCCTTTAACTAGGAAATTCAACGCCTGAGAAATTTGCCCGATCCCAAAAGAAGTATCCAGTTGCGGCCGAATTTCCAGTTTCTGAATCGTATCGGTTAGTGAAGAGAATAGTGCACTGCGTTCTGTGTGCGAGATCGTGTTGAGTTTTTTGGATAACCAAAAACCTACATGCTGAAGTTCATTGAAAATGAAGTACTCAGAATTAATCTGTGCTGGTTCACCCGAGAGCATCCCATAGCTGACGACTTTCGCTCCTTTTGTACAGCACCCAGCGATCAAATTGCTCGATGTGCCACCGACCGCATCCAGAGCCAGGGGTATTCTGGCAACACCAATTCTATCTTTAACTTGCTGCGATAAACTCTCCGATAGAGTGATGGCGATATCACCCCCAAGTTCCACGACACGTTCAATTTCTGATTCGCGTCGTACGATGTTTATCGTCTTGATGCCTCTAAATTTTGCAATCTTGATCACCAGGCGTCCCACGTTGGAAAGTGGCGCGTTTTGTATTATCCAACTGCCTTTGGACAACTCTACGTAGTCACTCAACAGCATGGATGCGGTTGCTGGATTTACCTTAAGTGTCGCGCCGATCAGAATATCCATGTCTTTTGGAATTCGGTGCAGCAGCTTGGCTGGCACACAACGATATTGCGCCCAGTTGTTGTTGGCGACTATCATCACTTTGTCACCGACAAACAGATCGGTGACCGACTTGCCGCACTCCACAACGGTTCCCGCAGCTTCCATGCCGATGGTCGAGGGCGGCGTCGGCAAAATCCCGTAATGACCAGAGAGCATGGCGAGATCGGCCGGGTTGATGGGGAATGCGTCCACCCTGACCTTGGCTTCCCAAGCTGAAGGCGGGCCCGGCTCCGATGCATTGACACACTGGGCGACCAATGCCGGCGGGCCAAAATCTTTGAATTGAATTTCTAACATGTTGAAGTATGAGAGTTGAGTTTGGTGCTCGTCGTCTGACGGACTAGAAAAGCCCCTTGGATTTAGGTGCTTTTTTTAGCGAACGATGAATCAATTCGACCGTGAAATCCAACTGTTCGCGGGTGTGGTTGGTATTGATGAAGAATCGAAGTCTTGATTTGTCTCGGGGCACGATCGGGTAGAGCATGGGATAGGCGCAAACGCCTTGCTCGAACAATTCGCAGGTTAGCCAAACCGCGACTTCCGAATCGGGAGTCATGATTGGTACCACCGCCGAATCCTTGCTGTTATAGGTATCTAATCCGAGTGACCTCGCTTTTTCAATAAAATACCTGGCGTTCTCCTGCAGGCGAATTGCACGTTCGGGTTCGGATCTCATGATCCGAAATGCTTCCAAACCGGCGGCCGTATTTGCAGGAGTGGGCGCTGCACCATACAGCAAAACACCAGGAGCGTAATTTTTCAGAATGTCGATCATGGGTTTGGGGCCAGCCACATAGCCACCACAAGTCGCAAAGGCTTTGCTTAGCGAACCAAAATGAATATCAATCTCACTTCCATCGATCCCAAAATAGTCGGTTACTCCGAGGCCATGTTGACCAATAACACCCATCGAGTGAGCCTCATCAACCATCAAGTGGGCCTTGAATCGTTTCTTGATTTGAATCAAACGAGGCAGATCAGGGATATCACCATCCATGCTGTAGACACCTTCGGTCAGAATCAATGCTCGTTCAAAATTGCCACGATGTTCGGACAACAGTTTTTCCAACTCGTCATAATCGTTGTGATTAAACGAAAACCTTCTTGAGCCTGCGAGTTGGCAACCCGACAATGCTGAATTGTGGATCAATTCATCATAGAAAATGGCATCATTAGGCCGACAAAGATATCCAACGGTGAATGCGTTTGTGCTATACCCGCCAACCGACAGGACCGCATCTTCAGCCCCAAGAACTTCACACAGTTCTTTTTCAAATTGTTGATGCACGTCGATTTCACCGGTGATGGATCTTCCCGATCCGGTACTCGTCCCCCACTGGTCAATGGCCGCCTTGGCAGCCGTGGTCACGCGTTTATCGCCGGCAAGCCCAAGGTAGTTATAGGTCGAGAAGTTGATGATCTCGCGACCTTCAAGATTGACCGTTGCATCCGAAACTGCCATTCGTTTCAAGAAAGTGATTTCAGGAAAGCCTTGCTTTTCCATATACCAGTTTTCCGTTTCATACCGCTTGTATTCGGCGTACTCGGAGAACGTGTAATGCTCGCGAGGAATCTTCAGATTCGAACGCCGTTTTGGCGGCTGACCCGGCTCATTACTTCCTAGACTTTTCTTTAGTTGATCAAGAATGCCCATTTTCTAACTCTCTGAGAACGATCCATCAACTGATTAAGCGTCGACGGTTGAACGGTTTGGTTGCTCGTCCATTGAAGCCGCATTTTCGGAATCATCCTGTCCAATCTGTAGCATTTCCTCCGACATTTTTTCGACCAGGCCGGATGCCATTGAACGGATGGTTGTATCGCCCAACAGCTCCAGAACAGCAATCGAAATTCCGAGATTTTTCTCGAACAGGATTTGAATCTCTGTCGCCATCAGAGAATCGATTCCCAGTTCATTGATGGGACGATTGATCTCAAGGCTGTCTGGTTCCGACTTCAAAACACTCGCGACGATTTGGGCGATCAGATTGCCCATCAGGTCGACTTGGGCGGCCGGCGTCAGCATGGCCAGTTCGGCGAGCAATTGTTGTCGCGCTTCATTGCCACAGTCATCGCTGTCCGCCGCAATCACGGTGGCAAAACGAGGTGATTTTGAACCTTCCGTTTCGTAACGCGCCCAATCCGCCCAGGATTTGATCACCACCACCCCGAACTGATTAACGTCGCGGGCGAGGGCCTTGCGAAGTAACTCCAGTCCTTCGCCGGAGGAAAGTCCCCTTAAACCGACTTGGCGAAGGAATGCCTCAAGCTTCTCATCCTGCGCAATGATACCGACGTCAGAAATAGCTCCCCAGTTCACGCTGATGGCTGGCATGTCCATCGATTTGCGGAGTCTAGCAAGCCCATTAAGGAAACCGTTGGCCGCCGAATAGGCTCCTTGCCGACTGTTACCAATTTGGTTGGAAAGGGAAGAGTACAAAACGAAATGATCTAGCTTCAATTCAATTGATGCAAGATGTAGATTCCATGCCCCCAGAGCTTTGGCATCCATTACCGTTTTGAAAGTGCTCAACTCTGTTTCAGCAATCGGTTGATCTTGAATAACGGCCGCAGAATGAAAAACGCCTTTCAAGGGTGGCAATGTCTCCGCGATCTCATTGAACAACGCTTGGACTTGACGTGGGTTTCCGACATCACAGGCGAACACTGCGACTTTCACACCAGCCTTTTCAAGTTGCTCTACGAACTTTTGATCCTCAGCGGTTTTGATGCCTTTGCGACCAATCAACGCGATGCACCCAGCGCCGTGATCTGCCAGCCAAAAGGCGGTCTTTTTGCCAAATCCACCCAAGCCACCAGTGATCAAATACGTCGCATCGGACTTGAACTTTAAATCATCGACATGGACGACTGGCAGGTCTCTTGTTCCGATATCATAGGATACGACCAGAAATGTATCGGTGTCATTCAACGGAAGCTTTCGCCAGGACAGATCAGCGATTGATACTTCGAATGCAACGCGAGGGTAACGTTTGTTGGTTGAAATGGTTTGTACGGCAGACTCAACCGCCGCTTTCAACTTGCTCGGCTCAGCGATTGCATAATTTAGATCCATCCGGGAAACCGTGCGAATTTTGGCCGGCAACATTGCCGGCCTAGCTTGGACGCTGGTATCTAAAACTCCGGCACTTTCGTTCAGGCATGAAAATCCGTATTCAACTGCCCATGCGGCCAGATCTGCTACTAGCAAATCAAATTTGCCATCCGAATGAGTCATCGCCGCCAGCTTTTCCGGACATGGAAGGCAGACGCCGTACTCCGACTGAGGAGTGTCTTCTCCGACGGCTTCGGACTCAAGCATCACCGTTACATTGACACCTTGATGGGACAGATGCTCCACCAACAAATCGGTGTGAGGTGAATGGGTAACGATTGCGCGCTTGCCTTCCAGATTTTTATGTTGGCCACATGCGTAATGAATCTTGGCAAGAATTCCGATGTTTGCCAGCAAATTGGCTCGATCGATTTCCTCGGGAACCTCAGTCAAAAAGAAGTCATTCCGTATGCCAGATAAATGGCTTGCGATTTCGGAAGGAGCCAAACCGCAAACTTCGTCTCCCAGGGCAAGATCGTGAACGTCGCTGCCAACTTCAATAACATGTCCCACAAACTCAACCAATGGTTGAGCAATTTCTGATGAAGACTGGTTTTTCAACAAACTTGCCGGCACGGCCGATTTGTCGACGCGAATGACAATCTCGTCATCGGAAGCGCTATTTTTCGAATCGGCAACAACGCGAACGGTGCCGACGGAATCCGAGTCTGCTTTGAGTGGCCGGATAAGCACGGGCGACTCATCGTTCAAACCGGCATTTTGCACTCGGTCTTCCGAAAGTAATTTGGTTTCCGACAATTCACTGACGAAACGCATTTCACCGCGAATCGCAACTTCATCGTGAGGGGAGTCGCTGACAAGTTCCAGGCTAACCCAAAACAACTCAATTTCATCCTCGCAATTCGAGATATCAACGGTTGAAAATTGAAATCCAGCCAACTCATTTCGAGCGACTCGAACCCATCCGTTCACTGCAGCTGACTTCGGATTTGGATTGCAAGCTTCGCCTTCGATATCGAAACAGCCACGCGTTACAACATAGATCCTGGGCCGCTCGGAAACGGGTGTATCCAACATCGCCTTGGTGAATGTGATCAACGCTTCCAGTGCGTTTTGTCCCGTCGAGCAAACGTCGGTTAATTGCTCGTCCAGTGCGACGAAGAACACAATGCCATCAAGTTGTCCAACCGAGCTAACGACTTCTTTCGCGTCATCAAGACTGTTATGATTTACCGTGAACTGGTTGTCTTGCTGGTGGAACTCAGTGCCGAAAGAGACATCGCCGCAAATGGTTGCTCCAAAGTTTTCGAGCTGAGCCCCAATGAACCTGGCAGGATCGGGAGGCTGTCCTACCAGCAACCAATGTCCCAGCCGCGACGGTTCTGCAAGAGTTTCGCCATAGTCCCAATTATAGTTTAGAATTTGCAGTTTTACCGGATCACCAAACTTGTCGATCCGCTCTTCGGATTTTGCTGCTGCTGTAGCCGTCAACCCCCGAATCGAACAAATCAACTGACCTTGATCGTTACGAATCGACAAATCGCAAGTAATGGCACGCGACGACTGCTTCTTCATTTCGCCGTTGCACCAAATTACTTCCAATGACTCTGGCTTTGTCTGGTAAAAGCAGATTTCTTCAATGTTCGTCGGCAGAAACATGACGTCCGAAGTGTTCAGCATCGACATCAGCGACTGAAAACACCCGTCAAGTAGAGTGGGATGCAAGTGATATTTGTCGCAGTCGTACTTTAGATCGTCGCTCAATTCAAGGCGTGCGAGTACACTGCCATCTTCCGCCTTGATCAACCGTTTGACGGTTTGAAACTGCTTTCCATAACTCAGTCCCAGCTGTTTAAGACCGCTATAGAAAGCATCGATATCGGCAGTGCTTTCGGATGCGACACCATCCATGTCGAGTGAGTCGGGGCTACAATGGGTGATACCAGAAATGCGTGCCGAAAGGTGTTCTATGCCCGTCCCAAGTTTACCATTTTCTAAAGACCGCTGGACAACACTTCTTGTTCCAGGGTCGTAAGTGGTCGTGAAGTCCAGGCCGCGTTCGGGAGCAATGATGGCGGGGCGTTGAATGTCAACGTCTCGTACGGCGAAGCCTTTTGCTTCAGGAAATTGAATGGCTGACAGTTCGAACAACGCTTCCAGGTATGCCGCCGCTGGCAGAATTGGCATTCCGGATACGACATGATCTCGCAGGTACGTGACCGGTTCGTGGTCGAAGTCGTTGCGCCAAACAGGGGCTGCCAATGCTTCTTGTGTACCCAGTATTGGCGATATAATTGGATTGATACGATCCTGAGCAGCACGATCGTTTTCATTCCAGTAAGTTTCCCGTTGCCAGGCGTAATTTGGCAGGGCGAGGAATCTTCCTGCCGGGCAATGCACGTCCCAATCGATCTCGCATCCGGCAGCAAATACGTTCATGGCAGCACGCAAAACGGATTGGGATTCGTCTGGGATGTTTCTCCTCAGAGTGTGAATCAACCGGCAGTCCTTTCCAGCTGCGGAAGCACAGTCCCGGAGAGAAGACGCCAGCACAGGGTGAGGACCAATTTCGACAAAAGTGGTGTATCCCTGTTCTAGTATATTCATGATGGCGGCTTCAAATTCGACGGGCTGTCGAATGTTTCTGGGCCAGTAGTCGGCTCCGAAAGATGCTTTTGTAACCTGTTCTCCCGTGACGGTCGAAAAAACGGGCAATTTTGGATCTGTGGGAACGACATTTGAAAGCGCCGCCTTCAGACGCCCCATCAACGGATCCATCAACGGACTGTGATAGGGGATCTCAACGTCAAGCATTCGATTGAATGTCTCACCGCTGGTGAGTTCATCTGAGATTTTTTCCAATTCGGAAACTTCGCCAGCGAGGGTTACCGTTGACGTACTGTTAATTGCAGCCAATGAAACGCCATTATCCAGACTTAATCGCTTTAAGACTTCCTGCTTGCCCAATCCGACTGCCAGCATTCCTCCTGTTCCCGCAGTCTCTGCCTGTAGCTGCGAGCGATGAAAACTGACATTTAGTGCATCGGCTAAAGTCAAAATTCCAGAAGCGTATGCAGATGCCAGTTCCCCAACCGAATGTCCCACAACGACACCAGGACTCACCCCTTGATTCTTCAACAGTTCATAAATTCCGATTTGTAGGACCAGGTTCGCCGGTTGCGCATAGACAGTTTTATGAATTCGGGACTCGGCCTCGGATTTGAGCATCTCCTTCAGGATCGAGAATCCGGATATCGTCTTGAAGATGGAATCGGCCTCTTCAACGACGTCGCGGTACAAGGGTTCACTCTCGTAGAGCTGCTGTCCCATATACCACCATTGGGGCCCCATGCCGGTGAATACAAAAACTGGCTTGCGGATGCCCTGAAATGGCTGGCTTTCTACGACACAATTCGGGTTGTATGAGTCAGATGCGACCGCTTCCAACCCAGTCACCAATTCATCTGTAGTGGCTCCCGAAACAACGGCGCGATGAGACAAATGGGCTCGATGCTTCACGGCTGAGTAGACAATGTCTTCGACGCTGGAGTTGGAATCTTCCAGGAACTGAGCCATCTGTTTCGCGTTGGCTTTCAGGGCTTTCGACGATTTTGCCGTGATGGGTAGCAAGAACGATTTCCCAATGGGCGACTGGGGCGCCGAAGCGTCCATTTCTTTTGACGTCTCCTCCGCGGGAGCAGCCGAACCAAGAATGACATGCGCATTGGAACCGCCGTATCCGAACGAATTGACTGCCGCCTTGATCGGCTCATCGGCATTCCCAAGAGGGATGAACTCTGTCGATAGTTTTATTCCCAGCTTGCAAAAATCGATCTCTTTATGATGTTCCTGGAAATTGCCAAGAGGAAACGCACGTCGTTCCTGCAGCGTTAGCACGGCCTTGATGATTCCAGCCACTCCCGCCGCAGCTTCGAGATGACCAATGTTACTTTTGATGGATCCAATCACGACCGGATTGTCGGAGCGATTTTTTCCGTAGGTGTTGCCAATGGCGGTACATTCGGTCGGATCGCCGATGCCCGTACCGGTTCCATGACACTCCACATAATCGACGTCGTCGAATTGAATTCCATGTTCCTGACAGACAGACTCGATGAGTGAACGTTGCGATTCGCCATTGGGCATGGAAATGCCGGGAGTTCGACCATCCTGATTTGTGCCGGTTCCCAGAACGGTTGCCAAGATCATATCGCCATCCAGCTTTGCCTGATGATACGGCTTTACCAGAATTGCCCCGGCCCCTTCGCCACGACCATATCCATCTCCTCGTCGATCAAAAGATTTGGATTCCCCATCACGCGAAAGGAAGTGCCCTTTGCACATTCCCATCGGATACTCGGGACGCATCATTACGTTGGACCCGCCGACAACCGCCATATCACAGGCGCCTCGCCAGACGTCTTGGCAAGCCACATGGAAACTGACCAATGAAGACGAACAAGCGGTATCAATGGACATGCTTGGACCGACGAAATTAAAAGTATGGGAAACCCGATTGGAAAGCATCGTCATCATCATGCCGGCGGCACTGTGCTGATTAATCTTTGACCGATTCGCAAAGGCCATCTGGGTAATCATGTGGTCCAGCATGAAACCGCCGACATATACCCCAATGTTGGCGCCGGAAAATTCAGGTAATCTAAATCCAGCATTTTCAAAAGCCTCCCACACAACTTCCAGGATGAGTCGCTGTTGGGGGTCCATGTTTTCAGCTTCTCGCGGCGATATTCCGAAGAATGCGGCGTCAAACTCTTGGATATTTTGTTTTAGAAAGCCACCCCGCCGCACATATGCCTTGCCTTTGGACGCTTCATTTGATGAAAAATATCTGTTTGCATCCCAGCGGTCGGCAGGAACGGTATCGATTGCGTTGACTCCTTGGTTCAACGCCTGCAATAGCTCAGCGATACCATCAACTTTCGGGAAACGGCAAGCCATACCCACAATGGCCAATGGCTGACGTTCATTGTTCATTTGATTTTCCAGTCCCTATTCAGAATTTGGCTTCTTGCGAATTGCGGATGTTCGCGGATCGTGCCACGTTGAAGCGGCTAAGTCGAACTCACTTCGTGAGCAACGAAACTCAACGTAGAATCTCGACATGAGCGCGACGCTGGTTGTACGTCGATGAAATTGAGATCGGGACGAGAAGCCCAACAATTTTTTCTGGAGTGTTGTCCCGACGTTCGTCGAAACGTCGAACTAATCTGTGTCGGTCGCGCAAAGAGCGCATATTGCGTTGGGTTTATCTATTGCCAGATTCTTGATTCATCAACTGCCAATTTCGAAATTTCAAATACTCTCCTGCGAGCAACCTCCAGGGTTTCGGCCCAGCGTTTGTCGACACCGACTGGAAAGTTACCGGAGCAACGAAATTGTCGTGAAAGTGATCGCTTTCCCCGCCAACTGGACCATGTTAAGGAATTTGGCTATTGACGCGAAGGAAGTCGCATTGCCAGCCGTCGGTGTAGTAATCACACAAGGTGCGTCGGCCAGGAATTTCAAGGTTGGCGACAAGGTATTGTTGCCTGACGGCGACAACTGGGTTGAACAAAGATGCGTTGGTCCGGATGAGTCTTTGTTGTTGCAAGAAAATAAGAATCCAATTGAGTTGGCAGAGATTCTGGGCGCCCCTCGCATTGCGGCAAGCATCCTCTTGCAAAGTCGACAGCTTTGCATCGATGACTGGATTATCCAAACCGAACCACTGACGAGCGTTGGAAGGTATGTTCAAAAATTAGCCCACAAAATGAGGCTGCGAACAATCAGTCTGGTCGAATCTGAAGATCAAAAAGTCGACATTCTTGAAAGATATGGTGACGTGGCCATCTCTCTCCAGAACACCAGCTCGCTAGAAGAAATCAAGAAAAGGATAGATCGTCTGGGGCCAAAGCTCGCAGTGCTTGGTACGGTCGGGAGACCGGCACGCGAGCTAAAATCGATCCTTCCATCTAATTGCCAGATCGTGACGCCGATACCTTCTTCAAAAGCTGTCCCCTGGTGGAAGCGTCCAATCTACAACTTGTCTCTGATTCCGGAGATCGTTACTGACGAGGTCGGCCTATCGATGATTGACTTTCTCTCAAGGCATTTTGATTGTGCAATGATGGATAGAGACCGATCTAACCTTTGGTCCATGGATGATTTTCCAACCGCGATCAACAACCTTGATTCCTCCAAGCAGTCGATTCTTTTTGACCAGAATCAGAACAAATAGATCTGTAATTTCGAGTAGACGCAAAGGCATATAGCAATGAACGCAACAACATCCGAACGTGACGCCCCAGCAACGAGAAGCGCACACGTGAAAAATTCGTGGGCCAGCCGTCTTTTCCGAGTTCTCTGGTTTTTATTCGTCAGCTGTATATTTCTCGGTGCCATTGGCTTTGCATGTTTTCAAACGGAATCACTGAGACCACTAATCCATGAAATTCAGTCGATTGCCAGAGGCACGCTTATCGAAACAGGTACCGGTGAAGCGGATCTAACACCTCCTTCCGAGATGAAGAACTCTGAAATGGTTCCATATGTCGAATCGGTTCAAGCCGAACTCTCCAGTTCGTCGCGGGTCAAAAGGACTTTCTCTGGAGTATTGAAGCCGGCACAGTCAAGTAAAATGGGTTTTAATCGAACGGGTCGGGTCACCAAAATACTCGTTGACCAGGGTGACCGGGTGGCCAAGAACCAGTTGCTCGCGGAGCTAGATACGCGAGCGACCCAGGCAGAAATAGATATCGCGAAATCGCAACTCAAGTCCGCACGCGCGCTGCTTCGCGAATTGAAAGCAGGGCCCAGAATTGAGACCATCGCTGCTGCTAAAGAGAAACTCAAGGAATATCAATCGAGTGTGGAATTGTGGCGAATAACGGCAAACCGACGCAACAAGCTAGTGCGTGAAAGTGCTGGATCACAACAATCAGTTGATGATGCGCGACTACAACTAGCCGCCAGCGAAGGTCGTTTTAACTCGCAGGTCCAAGTCGTGAAAGAACTAGAGAACGGTACACGACGGGAGAAAATTGACAATCAAGTCGCCGTTGTCGAGGGATTGACGTTCCGTTTACAACAGCTTGAGGTGGACCTGGACGATTGCTTCATTCGCGCACCTTTTGAAGCAATTGTTTCTGAGCGCATGGTCGATCTGGGCGTAATCGTTACACCTGCTCATGTTATTTTGAAGCTTGTTCAAGAAACGCATCCAGAAGCATGGATTGGTTTGCCGCCGAAAACGACCGGTACTTTGGAGCTCGATTCGAAATACGAATTATTCATTGATGGCCAACCTGCGAAAGCAACTCTTCAATCGGTACTTCCAGAGCTTGATGCTTCGACTCGAACCCAAACCGCGATATTCGCAATCGATTCTGATTTACCAAATCCGGGGTTTGGCAGAATTGTCAGATTTGATTGGTCAGATGAGCAAACGATAAATGGTTGCTGGTTACCGCGTACCGCACTCAGCCATGGAATTCGTGGCCTCTGGTCTGTGTTTGCTGTTGCCGATGATGGTCAGGACGACTCGGAAAATCCCCAATACGTTCTTCAACGGCGTGATGTTGAAATTGTACAGATCGAGTCGGACCAGGTACTCGTAAGAGGCACGATTGAACGTGGTGACAGAGTTGTTTCCAGCGGGGTCCATCGTTTGGTCGCCGGTCAAAAAGTGAGACTGCACTTGCCGGATTCCAAAAACGAAACCCGTCGATCGTTTGAACCGTTCGTTCCCAACCTAAATTAGATTCCTACCATGTTCACCGTACTTCACAAGAACCCTCGTTTTCTCCTGTTGATTATCGCGATTATTGTCGTTGCCGGCATGGTTGCGCTGGTCGAACTTCCACGAATGGAGGACCCTCGTTTAACTCCGCGTGCGGCACGGATCGTAACGGTGTTGCCCGGTGCCGACGCTGAACGGGTGGAAGCACTAGTAACCGAGAAACTGGAAGAAAAAATCAAGGAGATTGAAGAGGTCAAGGAGATTAGATCGACCAGCAGCACTAACGTTTCATTTCTGGCGATCGAGTTGAATTATGACGTCGATGAAATCGAGGCCGCCAATGTCTGGTCAAAAGTCAGGGATCAGATGGAAGATGCGAAAACGGAAATGCCTTCTGAAACACTGGCACCGAATTTCAGCGAGTTTGACATAACCGCAAGTGCGTTAATTGTTGCATTGAAATGGGAATTGGAATCGGAGCCCAATTTCGCCATTTTGACAAGGTTGATCAAAGAGCTAAAAGATCGTATCGACCAGATCCCCGGCACTGAGAAAACCGAACTGTTTGGGGAGCCGGACGAAGAGGTTTTGGTAACCCTTGATGCCAACGCGATGACTGCTCTGGGTTTGAATGCAGCCAATATTTCTCGGGAAATTACCTTTAGTGATTCCAAAGTAGCCGCTGGATTGTTGCGCACTGAAAAGGACAACGTTCTTCTGGACGTGGCCGGTGAATTCGACACGTTGGATCGTATTGGCCAGATCCCTATTCGGCAGGGCAATAGTGCAAATTCGGTGAATCTTGAGGACATTGCCACCATTGAGAAATCGATTAGAACACCAGTCGATTCGAAAGTCGTGTTGGATGAAAACACCGCGATTGCCGTCGGAGTACAAATTCAGCCCACTTCCCGAATCGATTTGTGGGCCTCTGAGTTGGACGAGACGCTGAGAGAGTTTGAAGCAACTCTACCTCATGGTGTTGTACTTGACCGAATGTTCGAGCAAAACCACTACGTCAGCGCCCGGATGGAAAACCTCCTTCGGAACCTGGCTTATGGCGCGATCTCAATATTTATTGTGATTCTAATCATGATGGGCTGGCGATCCGCGATAGTCGTCGGTACAGCACTGCCGATCGTCAGCTTGTTGGTACTCGCCTTCATGTACTCACTTGAAATACCGATTCACCAAATGTCAATTACAGGGCTGATCATCTCCCTGGGGCTAATGATTGACAACGCCATTGTAGTGGTGGACGAGATTGCACAGCGAATTGAGAATGGTGTTGGTCGGCTTGCCGCTGTCGAACAGAGTACAAAATTCCTTTGGAAGCCGTTGCTTGGTTCGACGTTAACCACCGCCTTGGCATTCAGTCCCATTTTCTTGATGGGCGGGCCAACAGGAGAGTTTGTCGGATCTATCGCGCTGGTCGCGGCGCTTTCAGTGATTGCGTCCCTTTTTTTGGCCATCACGGTCATTGCGACATTGGCGAGTATCGGTCTACACGATAAGAACGTTGACGGCTGGTTGGCTAAAGGAATATCACTGCCCATCATAAATAGTTTGTATGAGCGGATAGTTGGATTGATACTAAAGTTTCCCACAACGGGGATTTTGATGGGACTGCTTCTGCCGTGCATTGGGTTTATTTTTGCCGTTGAATTACCAGAACAATTCTTTCCACCTGCTGATAGAAATCAGTTGTATGTTGAAATTGAATTGCCTGCGACCAGCACCATTAATGAGACTGAAAAGTGTGCTTCGAAACTACGAGAGGTGCTAGTCGAGGATCCGGAAATCGAAGACGTCAAGTGGTTTCTGGGTGAGAGTGCACTGATGTTTTATTACAATGTATTGCCTTTTCGTCGCAACACGCCCCAATACGGTCAAGGCATCGTCGATTGCGTGCCTGGAACAGACGTCAAGGCTTTGATAAACGACAAGCAGAACATGTTGGCGAAAATGTTCCCTCAAGCGATCGTGATATTGCGGCAATTGGAACAAGGGCCACCGTTCGAAGCTCCGATAGAAGTAAGGGTTTCCGGGCCTGATGCCAGATCCTTGCGTGAAATTGGAGACCAGCTCAGGTTGTTGATGTCAGAGACACCGCATATTCACACAACGCGAGCAAGTTTTTCGGAATCGCTCCCCAAAGTTTCCTTTGAAGTGGATGAGCAGAAAGCCAGATTGGCGGGCTTGTATTTCACTGGGATTGCAAGTGAATTGAATTCGACTCTCGAAGGGATAACCGGCGGTACTATCTTGGAAGCATCTGAGGAATTGCCCGTTCGAGTTAGAGTGTCCGGTGAGCGGCAAAAGGACTTGAATGACATTGCATCCCTTGACCTACTGGTTCCAATAAGCAGCCAATCACGAAACGATCCGAATGACAACGGTTATCGAGGAATTCCACTCTCGGCGATCAGCGACATGAATTTAAAAGCAGAAACTGTGAGTATTGAGCGTTTGAATGGTGAAAGATTAAACGAAGTCCAGGCCTATATTGATGCCGGGGTTTTACCGTCCAAAGTTCAAAACGATTTTGAGCAACGTCTATCGCAGGCAGATTTTGAGATCCCTGGTGGATACAAGCTCGAATGGGGAGGCGCCAAACAGGAACGAGATGAAGCCGTCAGTGCGCTCGCTGGGAAAGTGGTCATAATTGTTGCACTAATGATCGCGACAATCGTCTACTCGATGAGCTCGTTCCGATTGGCGGGATTGCTTTTCTTAGTTGCACTTCTTTCGGTTGGGATTGGTTTTGGAGCCCTTTGGCTAGCCGGGTATCCGTGGGGGTTCATGAGTCTGGTGGCCATGATGGGTATGATCGGTGTGACCGTTAATGACTCAATTGTCGTGTTGGCCAGCATCAGAGAGCCTCAAGTTCAAACGATAGAAAGTGTACGCTCTAGCGTTATCGATAATACGAGACATATACTCTCCACGACCTTTACAACGATTTTCGGATTCACACCACTGTTTTTATTCGGTGGTGATTTCTGGAGTCCCGTAGCCATTGCAATTTCTGGGGGTGTAGCGGGGGCCACTGTATTGGCATTAGTATTCGTTCCCTGTGTGTACGTCTTAATTTTCCGCCTGAAATCAACGGCTACAGAGAATATCCAGCCAGGTTCGACCGCTTGATCACCGGTAGTTTGCATCCTCAAACACAGGGAGTGGAGTGAAAACTGATGCTTGCGAAGCTATTCGGTTTGTTCGCATGGCTGTATTTACAATCGGAGCAAATCTTGACGCGAGTTTTGAAACAGGTTTTGCTATACCGTTTGCATGGTAAGCAAACGCGGGTTCATCGCCCGTTTGGTGTTGGTGAGAATCAATCTGAAATAATGAAACAGACCATTCCCTATGGCTACTTTCTTTCATTGGCGACGCCTTTCGAGCAGAACTTTCAAGTGGATGTCTCTGGCAGCCGAAACGCGGAGCGTTGTTGGGTTGGTTTTTGTGTTGATTGGATTGTTGAGTTTGGGGAAGCTTTTGCCTAGCGTGAAAAACATGCGCGTTTCCCATTGACTCAGAAGCCAATGGCGGGACTTTGCCAAGAGAAGCATTTTGGCAGACACCTTTTTGGCAGACACCTTTATGACCGGAATTGGGCAATGCCCAACCGCCTCCCATTGTTTTGTAGACGCGTATCAACGCGATGGAAGCTTGGCCCTCTACATTCGTCCTGACATCCAGTTGAGCAATCAGCTCTTTCCGCAGGTTGTTTACTCGATCCAGATCGACGTCTCCGGCCTTGTACTGTGCAACAGCTAGATCGAGAGATTCCTGCAGGGCATCGACAGCACGTTGTAATGACACCAGCTGTTCCTTCTTTTTGGAAAAATCAGTAAGCGCATCCTCGACTTCCGAGTTGGCGCTGAGAATGGTGTGGCGGTAATTCGCAACTGCCTGCGCTAGTTGCGAATTCTGAACTTCAACGTTGTTTCTGAGGCGACCGTAGTTCAAGATGTCCCATCGAACTCCAGGGACAATCGCACCACCATTACTTTGTGATTGAAAGAGGTCTTTGAAATCAAACGCTTGCCAATTGACGGTTCCCCTCAATGAGAATGTGGGAAACAACTCGGCTGCTGCCACACCGACGAGTGCACTTTGGGATGCGACTTCTCTCTCGGCTCGTCGTATATCGGGTCGCCGTCGAATTAGATCTACGGGCATGCCAACAACAACGTTATCGGGAGTAAACGGAATTTGCCCGGTGTTGTGCTCGTCAAACAGGACGGTCGGAGGAATTCCAAGTAACAGGCACAGCCGGTTGTTTGCTTGCCTAAGCTGTGATTGCAGCGATGGAATCGTTGCTGCCGTAGTTTCGGCGTTGGAGCGTGCCTGAGTCACATCAAGTTTTGATGTTGTGCCATTCTCAAATCGTGAGCTTGCTATTCGGACCGTCTCATTCTGTGCGCTGATCTGGTCCCGTGCGATTTGAATCCTCTGTTGCAGAACCCTTATCTCAATATAGGAGGCAACCACATCGGAGGTCAGGGACAATCTAATGTCATGCTCATCTTCGATACTGACGTGAAGTTGTGCATCGGAGGATTCGACAAGTCTCTTCAATCGTCCCCAAACGTCAAGTTCCCAGTTCACGTTGAATCCGATATCGTACAGGCTGAAGGAATTACCGATTCCAGCAATCCCAATCTGGTTTCCATTCTCGCTGAATTGCAATCTCTGGTACTCGGCAAATGCCTCCTGTTGTTGTGGAGCCAGGTTACCGACAGCGATTTTTCGGCGATAGAATTGTTCATTGACGCGGAGAATCGCTACTCGCAATGGCAGGTAGTTTGTGTTGGCATGATGGACTAGATGATTTATTTCAGGGTCTCCAAAAACCGTCCACCATTGGCAAGTGTCTACGGCATTCATAGAAGCAATCACGTTGGGGCTGTTGTATTGGTTCCAAGACGGAGCCACATGTGCTGCAGGAATCTGGTAGTCTGGTCCGACCTTTCCGGAACTTTTCCATTCATGAAAATGGGAACAGCCGATCGCCAGTGGCAATAACAAACAACAAAACAGTCTGTATCGATTATAACGGTTGTTGCTGGAACTCATTCTTTTGCAGCTTTCGGATAACAACGATTTACCTTCGGATTCACGTCCCATTGCCTGGTCCGGATATGATCGTTAATCGGGTGTGCTTTTCGTTGAGATTGGTTTTAGCTCGAACATCGTCAAAACAAGATTCAGCAGATTAAGCCTGATAATCAGAATACCCTTTTGACTGAACTCAAAAACTCTTTGCTGAGTTAATGTGCACTCCTTCGAGGATTTCTTCGAAAGCTAGAATTTAACGAAATCTGTATTTGAAATGGGCTCATGGCGAACATTCCACAACAAATTGAAAAATTGACGTTTACCGATTTTTCTGAAGCTTATTTGAAGCTTTACCGAAACGGCAATGCGCCTACACTCGAGCGACTGGCTGAATGTTATCCCCAGTTTGCCGCGGAAATATCTGCTCGGTTGCCGTCGATGTTGATGTTGGAATCAACTATTCGTGAGGAGTCCACCTACCCAAATGTTGACAAGAATGAACCGATTGGCGGTTGTTTTTTGGGAGATGAGATTGGGCGAGGTGCGTTTGCGGTCGTCTACAGAGCTTATCAACCAGAATTGGACAGGGAAGTCGCTGTAAAAGCGATTCCTTTGAAAGTTGACAATAGGATTTCCGGGCGATTCCACATTGAGCGCAAAGCGCTTGCGAAACTTGATCACCCCAATATTGTGCCGGTATACGGCTATACGCAGAGTGATCAACAAGCGTATATGATCATGAAGCTCGTCGAGGGTTACAGTTTTGAGCAGCTTCTCGAAGACGATTGTGATAATTATGGCACAATTTGGTTGAATAACCTTAGAGATGATTGGTATCTATTCGCCAAAATAGCTTTGGAAATAGTTTCCGCTTTGGAACATGCGCACAGTAAAGGCCTGATTCATCGCGATATCAAACCAAGCAACTTAATGCTAGACAAAACTGGCAAAGTTTGGATCACAGACTTCGGGTTGGTAAAGGCGGCCAGTTATTCGCATAGTGTAAGCAGTGTGGGTGATGCCGTCGGCACGCCCAGATTTATGTCTCCTGAGCAGCTTCGAGGCGAATGCGATATTAGAAGTGACATTTACTCGCTAGGTTTGACACTTTTCGAAATTGCAACCGGTTCTCTTGCCAGGAAGTTTACACCTGACGTACACAATGCGTCAGGCCACGACCGAATCATAGACGCCAAGCAGAAAAATCCCAATATTCCAGAATCAATATCCCTTGTCATTAAGCGATGCAGTGAGTTTTCGCCTTCGCAAAGATATCAAACAACCAGCGAATTGAAGTTTGTTCTCGAGCGTTTCCTTAACGGTCAAGAAGCGGACCGCAGAAAGAATGTTCGTCAAACAGAAAAGCATTTTAACGCGATATTTAGAAAGAAATACATGGTTTCGGTTGCTTCCGGATTCCTTTTGCTGTTGGGACTGGTTGTTTTCAATTACTCACTGAGTAATCGTGAAACTGTTGACAAAGAAGAGGTGAATCTGATTGCGCATTTAGTAGAAGATCCGGAGAAAAACGTCAGGTCTTATCTCAGGAAAGTAACCATCGATTCCATCGAGGACGCTTCCAAAGAGCTGAGGCTTTCGGATTCTGAAACAAACGAGTTAGTCAGCTCGATAGACGGCTTTCTAGAAAGTCTAAAGGATGAAGAGAATCCCAATGCCTTTATCGAGGAGGCGATTGCGAACTACCGTGATTCCAACTTGGCAATGCCAACCCGGATCATGGGACTGAACGGAATTTTTGAAGATTCCGGTCTGGACCTCGCAACCCGGCACAGAGCCAGGGAGTTGATTCGTCAGTTTGCCATTGTCGTGTTGAATAATCAAATGACTGATTCGGATGCCCAATCCATCATCGCGTCATTGACAAATGGAAGAGACTTGACGATGAAAGCAACTGAATCATTGCGATACAACAATAAACAACTCACAAACTGGTTGTCTTTATTGGAGCATCTGCTTGCTGGAAAGAATGTTGGGCAAGTCAGTCTTAAACTTAAAGAGGATTTGGAGAAAATTCTTGGGCAAAGGGAGGAGTCAGCGAAAAGTAGAAACCTGGGTGCACCGTCCAATCCTATCCAAAGTCGATCGGGCCAGGTCCTTCCGCCCAGGAAAATTTCGAAGGACCAGATTGACGATGTAGTTAAGTCCGTTGGCGGAAAAACAGAGGCAGAGAAAATCTTCAACGGCTTGCCAAGAGAGTTACAGGATGAACTCAAACGAAGAGTCAAAGGAGCAAAGTGATGACTGGCTTGCAAAGTTCATCCGGCATACGGCGGTTGCAATCTAACGGCGTTGATGAGTTAGCTCGATTATTTGTCAACAATCGTGACGCCCTTCGCGCAATGGTTAATTGCCGTATTCGTGGACGTTTGGCAGCTAGGTTTGATGCCTCGGATGTGATTCAGGAATCGTACATTCGAGCAAAGCAGCGATTGCAGGCATATTTAGATAGTCCTACTATTCCTCCTGTGGTCTGGTTAAGAATCGTCTGCAAACAGATACTAACCGAATCAATACGGAAAAACCTTCGGATGAGCAGATCCCCAGAGTTTGAAGTCTATAACACGGGTGACCAGCTCATCGTTGAACGGATTGCAGACTCTTTGCACTCGGTTACAGACGCGATGGCAAGGAAGGAATTGCTGGGAATCGTTTCAGAGATCCTTGCGACGTTGGATAGAACCGATCGGGAAATCATCGAAATGCGACACAACGAGGGTCTGACTTTTCCGGAAATTGCGGAGCTCATCGATTTGAAAATGGAGACCGCAAAAAAGCGATACTATCGTGCCATCGACAAATTCCGAGAATGCCTTGAGCAGGAATGACGCTTTAGCCTCCCCCATTTTTCCGGGATTAGACTCCTGGGCATTTTCATTTGCCCCAGCAATTTCGTCGACATCAAATCTCTCGCAGTATTTTCAGCCGTTTTCAACAATCGAAACCAATTTTCAATTGAGGAACTGAAACTTATCGGCGTTTACCAAGTCCTTTACTCAAAAATGGATTCCAAAGATGCCTCAAGATCTACGGGATTGATTGCGCGAACAACACCTTTCTTATCGACAATTACTTTCCCATATCCAAAATCACCAAAACGCATTGCTTCGGCAAAGCCTCCAATCAGAACACTAGGCCAATCTCCTCCACCATATTTCTCAAACAATTGAGGGGCTCTGGCGTCAAAGAGGTCTTTCGATTGGTCTACGCTCAACAAAACAACGTGGAGTTCTTCAGATGAATATTTTTTTTGCATCCGCTCGACCAGCGGAAATTTTTCATAGCAGTTGTGTCATGTGACTGCCCAAATATCCAAGATTGTTACTTTGCCATGGATGCTCTTGTCAGAAATGATTGTCCCATCCAAAGAGGTATACTCGAAAGGAGGGCAAGGTTGGCCGATAACCGTGCCGAACAACGGATAATCGACTTGTTGAATGGTTAGCTGCTTTTCTTTCTTACTCAAGTCGACAATTTTGAACATTCTGTTATCGATGCGGAATGGTAAATTGGCTGGATAGCTTTCCGATTTGGTGATGACACCGTCACCGTTTTGATCGACGGACACGTACGTAGATTCGTTGCCGAATCTCGTATTGTCGGACGATTGGTTCGTGACGCGGAACTGCCGCTCTCTCGGCAAATAAAAATCAACGGGTTGGTCCACCAAACGTAATGAACCTTTTAGAGTCAGCTTGTCGACTGGTCTTCCCGACGATAACAGAAGGGAAGCAAGGGAGAGCTTGACTTTGGGGCGTTCCAGCTTGCATGGTTCGAGGCTGATTTTCATCGGCCTACCAATGGGTTTGAACTTAGGTTTGAACTTGGATCCGCCATCGTCGTTGTTGACCAAGGATTCGCCTATATCAAACTTTAACGTTTCCGGTGGCAGGCATTTACTGTCGTTACACGCTTGAAATTCTATGGAGCCAGCTCCGCCAAAAGAGCCAGTTCCATCTTTGTGTCTATAGTCTCGCTTCCATTTAAATTTGCCAGACAAGCAGGGTTGAGATTCATTGCCCGTGACCTTTTCGGTGGGTGCGATTGAACATTCAAAACCTTCTTCGATTGCCTCCAAGCCAAATGGATCAAAATTGATGGTAGTAGGCAGCCACGACGGAACTTCGTCCCCGTTTTGAATCGGGTAGAGATGCCAACCATCGACAACACTGGTTTCTATCTCCAAGATTACTGTTTCATTGGAACCCGCCAGCAGTCGTATACGGAATCTGACCGCAGATGACTTCAACTCCTTCTTTGCAAGACACTCTCTGTTCGACGAACAGTGGGTCTCCTGAGCTTCTATTCTTTCAGGAACTAATGCAACAGCCAACCATGCCATCGCCAACACAAAAACATTTTTCATGCCGATACCTTCACAAAATTTCTTAATGGAAATCTCCTGATATTTAAAGCAGCCCACACTGCTAGGCGATGATCTCGTTGATTGGCTTTGCACCTTCGGTTCCGACCAGCTTCTGGTCGAGTCCTCCAAAGAAGTAGGTTAATCGGTTCGGATCCATGCCAAGTTGATTCAGAATGGTCGCATGAACCCGCTTTACATGGGTTCGTTTTTCCACTGCTCGCGCGCCAAGCTCATCCGTTTTGCCGTAGCTGATACCGCCCTTAATTCCGCCGCCAGCCATCCACATCGTAAATCCATAAGCGTTGTGGTCACGCCCCGTTCCTTTAGCATACTCGGCCGTGGGTTGACGTCCAAACTCGCCTCCCCAAACGATTAACGTTTCATCGAGCATCCCTCGATCTTTCAAGTCCTGCATCAAGCCCGCGATCGGCTTGTCCGTTTCTCCAGCATGCAGATCATGATTGGCCTCCAAATCGCCATGGGCGTCCCAGTTGGCATCGTTGTGATTGCCGCCAGAATAAACCTGAACGAAGCGAACCCCACGCTCAACCAAGCGACGTGCCATCAACAATTGCCGCCCAAAATATTGACTTCGCTTGTCATTCAAACCATACATCTCTTTCGTTTTCTCAGTTTCATTCGAAAGCTCCACGGCCTCCGGGGCCGTGGACTGCATCTTGTAGGCTAACTCGTAGCTGGCAATCCTGGCCATTAGATCAGGATTGCCCGGATTCGCAGCAGCATGTCGTTCATTGTTACTGCGAAGCTGATTCAGTAATGCACGCTGAACTTCATCACTCATTTTTGCTGGTCGTTTGAGATCGAGAATCGGCGTTCCCGTACTGCGAACCACGGTACCTTGGTATGTAGCCGGCATGTATCCGCTACTCCAGTTTTTGGCACCGCTGATCGGCCCGCCTTTCTTATCCAGCATCACGACGAATCCTGGTAAGTTTTCATTTTCGGTTCCCAGCCCATAATTGACCCACGAACCGAGACACGGGCTACCACTGAGTATCTTGCCGGAATTCATCTGCAGCATGGCCGAACCATGAATCGGACTGTCAGCCGTCATTGAATGAACAAATGCAATATCGTCGACGTGTTTGGCAACGTTTGGAAACAAGTCAGATACGTACTTGCCACATTCGCCGTATTGCTTGAACTTCCAACGCGGCTCAACAATACGGCCTACATTCTTGTGGCCACCGCGACCGTGTGTTTTAACTTCGACCGTTTTGTTATCCATACCGTACATGGATGGTTTATAGTCGAATGTGTCGATATGGCTTGGGCCACCGTACATGAAAAGAAAGATTACCGCTTTTGCTTTGGGTTTGAAATGTGGTTCTTTGGGACTGAGAGGATTACTCCATTGGGTGATGTCGTCCGCTCGCAATTGCTGGCCAGCGAAAAAAGCAGGGTCGAGCATCCCAGCGAGTGCGAGTCCGGTAAAACTTCCGCCAGCTTGCCACAAAAACTCTCGACGTGTTCGATTGCAAAAGTTTCTTTGTTTTTTCATATCGGTATACTCGTTTTACGTTGACCCGAAGCTGTAGGTTTTAGTGTAAAGCTACGTCTATTTCAGGAAAATGAATTCGTTCAAGTTGATTGCCATCAGACAAAAGTATGCCAGAGAGTCTTCATCAGAAACTTCCATACTCCTTAACCGTTCCACGAAATTGACGCCCTCCTGAAGGTCCATTTCGGTAGCGTCTTTTTGTGTTGCCCGTTGTAATATTTCGCCAACCTGATCTTTGAGCAAGGAATGCTGTTTGCTGACGAGCTTCGCCAATTCGGCAGCCTCTTCGTTGGTAAATCGACTATTAAGCAAACCGAGGGCTTGTGTTGGCTGTGTCGTGTTGAAACGTACTGGACAAGTTGCATCTGTATCTGCGACGTCGAAATTCGACAGTAACGGCACACGAAGTGACCGTTTCACATGGATGTAAATACTTCGTCGTCGCTGATCCTCTGGTGAACTTCCCCCCCAACCCGCACCGGGGATTGATTGACCGGCAAGAACTTCCGAAGATAGTTTCGTAAACACGGACGGACCATACATTTTCTTTTTGTTCAACCGGCCATTGATTGCGAGAATCGAATCTCTCACTTCTTCCGCAGTTAGCCGTCGCATATCAAAACGCCAGAACAAATTGTTGAGTGGATCCGTATCGAAAGCCGACTGGTTGAAATTGCTGCTCATTTGATAGGTGCTGCTGAGCATGATTTCCCGATGTAGCGCTTTGACTTTCCAGCCGGATTGAACGAATTTCTTTGCTAAATAATCGAGAAGTTCTGGATGACTGGGCGGTTCACCTTTGAGTCCAAAGTCGTTGGAGCTTCTTACGATTCCACGTCCAAAATGGTGCTGCCAAATCCGGTTTACCATGACTCGCGCCGCAAGCGGGTGGTCACTTCTGGTTAGCCATTTGGCAAACGCCAGTCTTCGTCCACTGGACTTGCCGCTTGCAGGTTCTTTAATTCGAGGATCTGGCGGAGAGAGTACCGTCGGAAAACCAGGCTCAACTTTCTCTCCTTCAACGCCAGCATTTCCGCGAACAAGCACATGGGTGTCACGCTTTCCATCTTCTTTAACACAGAGAACGCGAATCGAAGTCGGATTCTCTTTTCTCAAACGCATCAGATTATGATGGGCATGCCAGAATTGGTCGAACTGTTTTTGCGTTATGATTTCCTTCTTGATTCGCATGTGAACCAGTCGTTCGTGGTTTCTTTCATAGGCAAATTCTTCGTGCTCGACCGGCGAAAAATCTTTTTTTGCAATGTCGACAATCTCTTTTTTTAATCGTTTGTTCTTGGCAACCGCTTCGTCGTAGGTTTTCAACTCTTCTTCCGATGGCTCGTCCAGCCGTGGCAGATTTCTGACCGAAGCTTGCTCGACGGAGTCATGGAAACGAACCCCATACCGTTTTATATTACGAAAAAATGCCAACATTCGGTAATAATCTTTTTGAGGCACCGGGTCAATTTTATGGTCATGGCAGCGAGCACAATTCACTGTCAGCCCCATCATGGCTTGTGACGTCGTTGCAAGAATGTCGTCAAGGTCATCGAAAACCGCTTGTCTGGAATCTGCCGGTTCATCATCCCACTGCCCCAGACGATAGTAGCCCGTGGCAATGATCGCGTCATTAGAAGGGTTTTCCAATTCGTCTCCCGCCAATTGCTCTGTCAGGAACTGGTCGTAGGGTTTGTCTTCATTGAACGATTTGATGACGTAATCACGGTATCGCCAAACAAAAGGCTTAGTACCATCCCGCTCGAAACTGTTGGACTCAGCATAGCGCACTACGTCCAGCCAGTGCCTGGCCCATTTCTCACCGTAGTGAGGTGAGTCGAGCAACCGGTCAATCAATGACTGATAAGCGTCCTCGGAGTCATCGTTGATGAAGTTCACTACTTCCGCGTGAGTCGGAGGCAAGCCTGTCAGATCGTAGCAAGCTCGCCGGATTAAGTCCTCTTTGGCTGCCTTGGCAGCGGGGAACAGGGACGCAGCCTCTAGCTTGTTTAAAATGAATTTGTCAATTTCATTGGAAATCCACTTGGAATCCTTGACGTCCGGGGGTGAAACTTCTGCAACTGGCTGAAAAGACCAAAACGCCTTCGTTTCTGCGTTGACCTGTGGGACAGAGTGTTTTTGAGAATCAATCACTTTGTCTGCTTCTGCCTCGGGCCAAGGCATTCCTTTATTTGCCCATTGAGTAATCAGCCCAATCTCTTCCTTGGATAGCTGGCCGCTCGGTGGCATTTCGTAGTCGCCATAATTGATCGCGTCCAATAACACACTTTCCTCGACGTGATCAAGGTCGATTGCTGGTCCCGAATCGCCGCCCTCAAGAATCGAACGACGGGAAATCAATGCTAGTCCCCCGCCTAGTTCATCCGGAGAACTACCGTGACACTCCATACAGTTGGCTTCAAAGATAGGACGGATCTTTGTTTCAAAGAAATGGATATCGGCTTTTGAAAAATTCTGCGAAGATCCTTCTTGATCTGTTTTCTGAGCCAGGACAGGCATGACCAAGCCGGCCAGAACAACAGTAGTGGACAACAAGAAATCCAATATGTGATTCATAACAGTTGTATTGCCATTCATACTTTACTGAACGAGGAATGCTACTCCAAACTGTTTCGTCGTAGGGCAACAGGTAGTAACCCAGAAACGAAGGAAAATCCGAACTTATTCAGAGTTGGCACTGCAAAAACTGCTCTGAAGAGCTATCTATCGTGCCACACGGTTACTTGGAAATGGTCTACTTGAATCGTTGCAGCTTTTTCAAAGAAAGGGTTTGCTACAAAAACACCGACTTGAAAATCAGAACTTGAATCAAGAAAATCCGGATGTTTAATCCTCAAGGTGTTGGAATTCTCTGAACCCAAATCTTTGATTTCCAGGCTAAATTTGCCGTCCGTTCGCCGAAGCATTATTTCAATGTTACTACCGGGTGAAATATAGCCCAAACGATTGCCGTCCCTGTCGACTCCCTCCATGTTGTTTACCAGAAACTGTCGGTTGTCGTCCGGTTTAGGCCAAAGAATAACACCTCCCCGAATACTTGTTTTTAGATTTTTTGCAACGTAGAGCCCGTATTGCGCGTACACCCCTTTTCCAATTAGCTCCGGAACATCGACGACACGCATTGAGACTTCGAAATCCTCTGAACCGGTGAAACCCAACTCACTTAGGCTTCTTCCAAAATATTCACCAATTCCAAGTTCGAATTGGTGATTGATATCACTCTTAGTCGCTTGAATTCTTAAAACGCCTTTTTCCAGATCAAGGCGAAGGTTTTCATCCCATTCCAATAGGTCTCGACCGGTTCCCTCAAATCGTGTTAATCCAATTTCCTTGCCAAGCGAGTCTTTGATGCCGTTGCTTGCCCCAACTTCAGAACCGAAGTCAAAGGATTTGGTTTCAGGAACTCGTTTGGTTTTAGAAATTTCGCGAACAAAATCAGGGGCAATGACGTTTCGCTGAATTTGATCGAGACCGATTGTTGCCGATTCATCTTGTCGCAAGACGAGCTTTGTTTCTTCAGCAGCCGACACAGCAACGACTTCTCCTTCAAAGACAGCAAGATTGACATTGCCATCAATGACTGAAACACCAAACTCGGTTCCCAAATCCAGAACGCGGCCATTGGGGGTGAGCACTTCAAAACCTGAAAAACCCTTGGGCATTTTGACAGCAATCGAACCATCACGCAGTTCAATACTGGAATCGGAAATTATTTTCAGTGATGCAGGCCCCTCGACCAGCACGGAGGCCTGACTGGCAAAACCAAGTTCCAATACACCTTCTTGCACTTGAAGCACCTGGCCCCGTACGAATCTTCCGCGATATGCAGCATTCTGATCCCACAGACATTCCTGAGCGTTTTGAACCCACGCGACCGATGACGACTGACTTGCTCCGAACCACCATCCGATGCCACAAAGAGCAAACAGCAAAGCTGCTGTAAATGTAAACCTCCAAATCCCAGAAAATTGACGGGAAATATCAAAGGCCGAATTGCTCGCATCGCTTTGCGGAAACAACGGGTTTATTGATTTCGACAACGATTCCTGGTTGCGAACTGTCTTTCTTATGGCAAGATCCATACTCGAGTATTCGACAAAAAAAGCGAGCAATTCGGGATTGCTTTTCAAGCGATCTTCCAGTGCAGCCACACCTGCAACATCCAACTCACTAGCCAGATACTGTTCAATCAACGATATGTCTTCGCTACGCGGAAACTTGGCCATCACATTCTTCCTGAACCGCACGGTTTACGCATTCAAAGAGCAACTTCCTGATCCGACGCAGCGAGTTGTAGACGCTGTGCGTTGATCGTGAGAGGCTGGCGGCAACATCTTCAATCAACGAATCTTCCAGATAACATTTCCTTACCAATTTTTGGTCGTTTTCGACTAGCTTTTGAATACAAACGGACAAAGCCGACTCTCTTTGTTCCAAAAGTTCGCTCTTGAGCTCAGTTTCCTCGGCAATCAGCTTGGCGACCTCATCGCCAAAGAACAACTTATCACGTCCACGACTTCGGACAAAATTCAAAACCTCAAATCGAGCGACCCCGCTGGCCCAAGCGAAGAACGAACATTTGCGGTCGTAGCTGTCGAATTTCTCCCACAGGATTAACGAAGTCTTCTGCACGATTTCGTCGGCGTCACTCATGTTGCGAACCAGCGAATGTACGTAATCAAATAATCGAGCGTGCACTTGGCTCAGGTAGCCGGTGAATTCAATCTCTTTTTGTTTTTCAGGCATAATTCTGCCATTTGAAACGGGGGTCCATGTTGAAGCGATTGAGACAGTGTTAATCGTACCAGCATTCTGATCAGTAACCAGAAATTTCACAAACAACTCAATACTTTTCATGAATTCAGATTACAAAGCCACTCATTGGGACGATCGTTTGTAGCGATTGTCCAGCAGAGTAGTATCAAAAATGTAGGTGAACATGAAAGAACGATGCAAGTGGGCTTTTCTTGGAACAGCCTCCATCGCAAAGAAGAACTGGCAGGCCGTTTTGCATTCGGGCAACGGTTATCTAGGTGCCGTGGCAAGCCGTTCCAGGGATCGTGCTCAAGAGTTTGTGGATTCGTGTCAAGAACAAGTTGCTTTTGATGAATGCCCAGTCGCACTCGAAGGCTATGAGGCTGTATTGAATGATGATTCGATCGACGCGGTTTACATCCCTTTGCCGACAGCAATTCGAGGGAAATGGGCCAAGGCTGCATTGGAAGCGGGAAAACACGTGTTGATTGAAAAGCCATGTTCCGTCAATGGTGATGAGCTGATTGACCTGGTTGCCGTCGCCATTTCAAACAATCGACAATTGATGGATGGAACCATGTTTACGCACTCGAAACGACTCGCATCATTGAAGGAGCTTGTGCTTCAAAAAAAGGAAATTGGTGATATTCGTCGAGTTACAAGTCAATTTAGCTTCTTTGAAAAACCATCTTGGGCTGAATTAGACATCCGATGCAACGCAAACACGGAGCCATTTGGTGTGCTCGGGGACTTGGGGTGGTATTGTATTAGACTTGCGCTTGTTATCGCAAATGATGGATTGCCGGTAGTGGCAGAAGGACGAGCAATTCAGACGTACCAGCACTCTGATGCGACACAGTCGGTTCCAATTGAATTCGATGGTCGTCTCATATTTGAAAGTGGAATGACTGCGAGTTTTTATTGTTCGTTTGTTGCAGCACACCAACAATGGGCCAATATCAGTGGTACCGAAGGATTCGTTTCAATCGAGGATTTCACGCTGCCGTATCATGGCGGCAAACCTCGCTTTGAAATCGTCAAGAGCGATTTCAATATGAACGGATGTAACTTCGAAATGCGCCGATTCGGAGAATGGCAAGTTTTTGATGAACCATCAGATAGCGCCGTTGGTTCTCAGGAATCACAATTGTTTTTCGATTTCAATCAACTCGTAATTACTGGACTTATCGACCATGGCTGGACATATGACTCTTTAAAAACGCAGGTCGTTATGGACGCTTTGCTTGAGTCTTCAAGAATCCAACGTCCAATTGAGGTTTCAAACGCTCAATTGGCCTGACAAGTCTTGCCGTTCGCAACCATCCACCACATTCCTTTCCAATGAACATATTTACGATCGTTTCATTCTTGTTTTTTACCAGTCTGGTAGGTTTCTTGACGTGGATTTGGGTCCGGAAGAAATCGGCGAACAGCTCTGATGAGTACTTTCTCGCCGGGCGATCGCTCACTTTCCCGTTTATTGCCGGTTCGTTGCTGTTGACCAATCTTTCGACGGAGCAGCTAGTCGGGCTCAATGGCGCAGCATTTCAAGATGGTTTTTGCGTAATGGTCTGGGAAGTTGGGGCTGTCGTTTCGCTTGTGCTGATGGCATTGTTTTTCTTGCCGAGATTTCTCAAAAGTGGTGTGACTACCGTTCCAGAATACTTAACGATACGTTTCGATGAAACCACTGGGGCTATTTGCAATGCGATTTTCTTGACCGGTTACATCGCTATTCTGCTTCCCATGATTCTCTATACCGGTGCCACTGGAATGATTGGAATCCTCGATATCACGTCGTTGCCGGGTCTTGGCGATTCCAGTACTGCTCTGGTTGTTATCGTTTGGGTGGTTGGGGTGATCGGCTCTATTTACGCTCTATTTGGTGGGCTAAGGTCCGTCGCGGTTTCGGATACGCTTAATGGAATCGGACTACTAGTTGGAGGATTTTTGATCGCCTACTTTGGATTTGCTGACTTGGGCGGTGAAGACGGATTCATTGCTGGATGGAACAGGCTTTATTCAGAGCAGTCCGCTATGTTTAATTCCATTGGACGTGCGGAAAGCTCTGTTCCATTCGGCGCTGTGTTCTCCGGGATTTTCTTGATCCAACTGTTTTACTGGTCCTCGAACCAGCAAATCATTCAAAGAACTTTCGGTGCCAGCAGTTTGGCGGAAGGTCAGAAAGGAATTATGTTGACGGGATTTTTGAAACTGCTGGCTCCAATTTATCTGGTATTTCCGGGCATGATAGCCGTTATTCTTTTTCAAGGTGAAGGCATAAAAGGCGATCAAGCATTTGGAATATTGGCTCAAAGAGTTTTACCTGGTTGGGCCACCGGTTTCTTTGCAGCTGCGATGTTAGGTGCGGTATTGTCCAGTTTCAATTCGGCCCTGAATAGTGTTTGCACATTGTTTTCAGTAGGCATTTACAAGCCGTTTTTAAATCCTCAAGCCAGCGAAGTAACTCAAATTCGCTCGAGCCAGATTTTTGGCGTTCTGGTTGCAGTTGCCGCCATGGTCATCGCCCCATTTCTGGCAAGTACCGGGAGCATTTTTGCGTTTTTACAAAAGATGAATGGTATTTACTCCATTCCGATTTTGTCGGTGGTTCTATTGGGCATGCTCTCCGGTCGAATGACAAGGCGTGCGGCAAAATTTGGTCTGATTGTCGGACCGAGCTTTATCGCGTGTTGCTATTTCATCTATCCATTACAGGCTATTATCAATTCACTGCATGAATTTCACTTCCTGGGCGTTGTTTTTGGCTGGCTAATCATGTCGATGCTCATGATTTCTACCTTATGGCCCGATCACGACTGGGAACAAGTCGATGTGCAGGCTGTGGATCTTACGCCTTGGCGATGGGCTCCGCACTGCGGCGTGTTGCTGTTGATTGGCGTTATTTCCATTTTTCTGATATTCGCCGATTTCTCAGTCCTGGAGTAGCACGCAAGAACTAGCAAGTTGGTATTTTTCGGACTCGTTGCGGCGAGAATCATTTACCCAATTCACATTGGAATTTACGATGTTAATCACATTCAAGAAGCCCCAGCTCATTTCATTCTTGTGCTTGAGTATTTTTTCAATAGCGTGCAGCGGACAAGAAGTTGCAATCAAACACTCCAACTCAATTGAAACTGAAAATTGGGGTAAGACCGGTTCTGGTCAATTTGCGAGTCTGTTTACTTTGCGAAACAAGAATGGGCTGACTCTAAGATTGACGAATCAGGGGGCCACGGTCGTGTCATTGGAAGTCCCCGATCGCAATGGAAAATTGACCAACATCACGGCTGGTTTTGACAAGCTGGAAGACTATCTTGCCGGTTCTCCATATTTTGGTGCAACGGTCGGGCGCTTTTGTAATCGGATCGCGCTGGGAAAATTTTCGTTGGGCGGAAAAAAGTATCAACTTTCGATCAACAATGGCAAGCATCATCTACACGGTGGAACGCGAGGCTTTGACAAAGTCCTTTGGGACGCCAACATTCAATGGAGGGAAGACGCTGGTGGAATCCGGTTTCAACACTTAAGTAAAGATGGTGAGGAAGGTTATCCAGGAAACCTGTCGGTTGCAGCGACTTACTGGTTGACCGATACGGACAGTTTGATTGTTGAGCTCGAGGCGAGGACCGATCAGGCGACCCCCGTAAACTTGACCAATCATTGCTATTGGAATCTGGGAGGCGTCGGCAGTGGCACCATTCACAACCATCTCCTGCAAATTGAATCTGACAAGACATTAGCCGTCGACTCAGATTTAATTACAACAGGTAAATTTGTCTCGGTGGAGGGAACACCATTCGACTTCAGGAAGTTTCGTAAAGTTGGAGAACGAATCAATGAAAACAAGCTTGAACCCAACGGCTACGATCATTGCTTCGTGTTGAACTCAAATGGAAACAAACAAAAATTGGCGGCTACTGTGAAAGACCCCGAATCTGGAAGAGTCATGAAGATTTATACGGACCAGATCGGTCTCCAGTTTTATTCTGGCAATTTTCTCAATGGAGATAAATCGAATGGAGGAAACGATTATCAAACTCTATTGTGTCTGGAAACGCAACACTTCCCGAACTCGCCAAATATCGAGTCATTTCCGTCAACGATTCTGAAACCTGGAGAGACATATCGTTTCGTGACTGAGCACCATTTTTCGGTTGAAAAATAACTGAATCGACCTTACCACCAAAAACGACAGAAATTTTGAAAGATTCCAGGATTCTGACAATAACAAGTCTTTGTTCTAAATTATTATTTCCCCCGGACCAAGATTGTAGACGCCTTGCAGAGTCAATGCGTCGCTACCAACCGATATGACGAGAGTATTTCCCTGATTACTGGTAAACGATTCAAACTCGGCAAAACTTTCGAAACCAAAATCGGCGACATACAGGCGGTCACCATAGCTGAAATCGACGACAACATCATTCCCGGAACCAGGATAAAATACAAAAGTATCATTGCCTGGGCCACCAATCAACGTATCGTACCCTTCTCCACCAACCAACAAATCGTTACCCCAACCACCATTCAGATTGTCGTTGCCGGGGCCACCATCCAGGAAATCGTTTTGCCCCTGACCGTTGAGCCAGTCGTTGCCGTATCCACCGAAGATGGAATCATTGCCTTCGCCTCCGGTCAGCTTGTCATTTCCGGGAAGTCCGACAATCAGGTCTCGCCCTGGGGTACCATAAATAACGTCATCCCACTGCGTGCCGACGAACTGGGAATGAGATTGAAAAGCGTCAACATAGGCATTGTCGACGACTCCATTTCGCACCAAAATGTCAGCCATCGATGTCGAATTGATCTGGTTCAAGACTTCCGGTGAATCCTTGAACCGGTTCAAGTAAAAGAATTCATCGCCGTCTCGGGTCGCTTCCCATTGCATCACATTCAACAATGTAAACGTTTCACCAAGTTGTGAACTTGGGACTTTCGCCTCCAGCAATCCACCCACAATAGAATCCAGTTCGGAGATATCCGAGTAAACCGATTTCAATTGGGACAGTCGTTCTTCTTCCAATCCGTTGGTCCAGGCAAATTCATCCAAGCTGCCGTAAGTTGAAAGTCCCAGTCCGGCCCGTAGCTGGTTGTAATCGCTCACGCCGTGATCCCGTCCACGATGAATGTCAAGCAGCGGTAGATTGAGTTGAAGGAAGTCGGTTTCGGAGCCATCATTGCCGTCCTGGTTTGCTGGAACGCCGAACAAAGCATTCCTCAAGCTGGGCACGATTCGACCATCGATCTCCTGACTGGACTGGGCTAACTGCCCTCTCGCCCAATCGCCAAGTTGTTCATCGGTGTCAATGTTCTGGCCGTTGTTCGCGATCAACGATGAGACTTCAAGAGGAATGAAGTTGATCTCGCCATTTTCAGAAATCGTAATCTGGCCATTGGATGCCTGGTCATGACCGAAACGAAAAGCTACAGTCGTCCATTCATTGATGATACGATTGTCGACGGTCGGGTCGAAGCCAGTGTATTGCGACAATCGATCGTATCCGATCAGTTTAGGAAGATACTCTTCATAAATAATCCGTTGATATTCTGCTTCGTTTAGTGCTCGCGCGGCTTCGTAAAGTTGATCCTCATTCCAATTCGGATTCTCGGCTCGAAGCTGATCGACGTGCCAGTTGTGATTACGATGCCAAATGGTATGGTGGACGGTAAGCGATGTGGTCTGGTTTGCACGCTCGTCACCAGTTGCCGCTTGATTGGCCAAAGCTTCTTCTGGTAGGTTTAAGAATGTTGTTCCCAAAGTCCTTTGTACTTCTTCAACGGTCATCCCGCGGGCATAGGCAACTTCGGCATACGACGGCAGAACATCTCCGGCGCCTCCCGCAATCAATTTTGCTCCATTAACGTACTGTCCGTTTGAATTCACTACTTCTCGCAACAGTTCAGTTGATTCCTTATCTCGGCCATAGACCAAGCCGAGGTCAAGAGTGGGTGTCTCTGATGAAACCTGTTGCAGAACACCGTCTTCCCCAACAACGGCGGGAGTTCGCGATACTGGAATGAACTGTCCTTCATAGAAGATCGGAGGCCCGGGTGAACGAACGCTTTGCACCAGATCATGCGTTACAAATTGCGCAAAGAACTGCGAATACTCGTTGAGCCCACCAGAATTGGGCTGATTCTCTTCAGAACCAGGTGCGTATATTTTATCGGTGATTCTCAGCGGCTGTACGGCGGTTCCGGTATTGTTGGGCGTATTCGGGGGGACTTGCGGATTTGTGGATGGCTCTGGTGCATCCCATTGAACACCCGACCCATCTCCAGGGTAGCTGGCGGGCGTGACCCGACGAAGTGTCGTTGTCGCCAGCGCCGGGTCGCGAATGTCTTCGATGTCATTCGGGCCGCCGAATTCGGATCTTGCAATTACATCGGACAAACCTGCATCGAGACCGAATCGAAAGTAGCCGTTGGCATGGAGCGTTTCACTTTGACGGTTGCCAGGTGAAACTCCATCCTCAGCCCGCCAGGTCCCCGTGGAAAAGACATTTCCACTTTCCGTTTCAATAACCTGTCCATTGATAATAATTCGGTCAACTTGTAGATTCCGGTCATAGCCCGTGTTGGGATCATAGTAATCATTGACAAAATAAACTCGCACGTCACCCGGTTTCGCATCTTGAGTCGTGAATATGGTAAACGTCTGGAACTCGGAGCTTGCTTCCCAATAAGCAAGTTCAACGCCTTCGACCTCGAGGGTAAATTCTTCGTCACCCGTTATACCGCGTACATCGACCTGGATCTGGGAACCATGACCTTGTGCTTGATCAGAAAATTGCAGATAGCCATTGCTCTGCAGATACTCGCTCTGTCGAAAACCAGGAACGATTCCATCTTCGAGTCGCCAGGTTCCGGTTGAAAACACCGAGGCGTGCTCCGCCTCATGAACTTTCCCATCTACGATAATCTTGTCAACACGTACATTGCGGTCGTAATTGCTACTCGGATCGTATGCATCATTGACAAATTCAATTTTCAGCCGATCCGCCGTTATCTTTTCGTTGGATGTATAGGAGAGTGTTTGGAATTCTCCCTGGTTTGCATTGCCACCAATGTTGTTCCAGACTTGAACAGTTTGATCGTCGATCTTTAACTCGATGGTTTCATCGATAGTGGCCCCCGCGACAAAGATATCGACACTCGACAACATCTGGCGGTCTTCAAGGTTTTCCAGGTTCAAGCCAAGCATTTGGTTTTGATTACTTTTATTTGAATAGAACATTTTGATGATTCTAGAATCGTGATTTCTTATCGATGCAAAACGGGAATTTGTATCCCGCCAATACCCATCCGACACAAACCATATTCACGGGACAGAAATTAGGAAATTTATCCGCAATCAGCCCCCCCACATGCTGGAGTGTTCGTGCCCATTGGCGTCTCGACAGCAGTTTGTACTTCAATGTCGCCAACCAAGCCCATCGAGCAGGCAATTGACATGCACCGTTAGGATTCCGGTGCTTGATTCAATGCTGTTGGTATATCGAATCGAATCTACGACGCCAAAAATCATGGATTCCACGATGAAGGCAACGTCCTCACACATAGATTGTTCCGGTAAGGCAAAATCGCCATGGGATACTCCATACCTGACGAGACCGGAGTAAAACGAATTCGACTTGTTGAAGAGAGTTCTAGCGAGTTCCCGCGTCTTGAGTTGTGTCCTGTTCTGGAACTGTTTCAGCATGATGTACTTTGAAAGGGGGAAATAGCGCAAATGCTCATGATGAAAAGCAAGATCTGCTGAACATGCAAACAGGATTCTCTTGCGAGAGCTGCAGTTTTTGCAACACAGTGATTCCAATCTCTTGTTTCGTTCTCTCAAGAATCGAATAACCAGCTGAAGGGCAATCTCCTCTTTGTTTGGAAAGTAGTGGTAGACCACTCCCTTAGAAAGCTTCAGGAAAGTAGCAACTCTTTCGATGCTCATACCGGAATATCCACTTTGCTGGAATAGTTCCGATGCGGCGTCGAGTATCTGACAACGACGTTGGTGAAAACGATGGTTCTTGCTGTGATACACAAGCCGCCAATCTACTAGGAGGGAGAACCGACGAGGTTTTGCTCATTTGAGCTCCGCCCTGATTTACGATTGGCCTTCCAGACGCGCCAGACAAACGCAGGGGTCAACAAGGATGATGGAGGGTCAAGCAGAGCAGCGACTCGAACGAACTTTTGTGCAATGGACGAATCCCTGGTCCCCGCCAGCTGTACACGATCGATCCATTTGGCAATCAAATTGTTTGGAAATGAAAGCTGCCCATCGATGATGGGCATGCTTAAATCGGATGTTGAACCCATTGTCCATGCGGTTTCCGTTATGGAGCGAATCGCTTTGAAATAATGCTTCGAGACACGTTTGCGTTTCTTCCCCAGCCGCTTTGCCAAACACTTGTCCAATTCCTGGGCCTCCAAGGCTGCAATCGTCATACCTTGAGCGTATACCGGGTTAAACGCACAAATAGAGTCGCCGATGGCAAGCAGACCTTCGGGGATATCTGGAATCTTGTCAAATCTTCGACGATAAGCTTTGGGAATACCATGCGTTTTTATTTCGTCTATCGGCTCGGCACCCTGGAGCCAGTTATAGATGTCGGGTTGGGCGAGTGTCTTGGCGTAATCCACAAATTCTTGCATGTTCGTCGGCGGCGTTTCCGAGTAGGCGGCCAAGCTTACCTGTAGAATGTCGTGTTCAACCGCTTGCGCAATGCCCCCCCGAGGTACGTCCGTAGCTGCTCCAATAATCAATGCTTTCAAGTTGACGTTCTTCGCCGAAGAGCATCGAAACCGAACACTTGCATAGCCGATCTTCACATCGATTGAATCTTCTGGCGGAGCGTGATAACCGTGTTTTTCCAGCCAAGAGGGAAGTTTGGACGCCCGCCCCGTGGCATCTACAACCACATTTGCGGATTTGGCGTATTGCTTGCCGTCGCGATCACAAAGTTCGATATCTGTGACTCGCCCATCGATCGTGCGGAATCCACATCCTATCAAGTTGGTCACAAATTCCACGTTGGGGAGAAGTTGTAGTCTTTGTGCGAAAAAGCTCTCTATAAAAGGACGGCTACTGGCAATTACCCGCGTATTACTGCGATTTCGTTTCAACCGGTGTCCGCCGGGGCACCATTGAGCGTCTTCACATAAATCACCATGATTGGCTCCGCCATTAATGATCTCCTCTGAGATTCCTGGAAACAGAGTCTCGGCGGCTGCGACTCCGCGCGGCAACAGTGCATGAACGTGCCGCCCTTGCGGAGCACCTTTACGCGGGTCTTGTGTTCCAATCGACGGGTCTCGATCAACTACGTAAACCTTGGAGTAGTGTTTGGCCAAGGCACCAGCAGCCAATAACCCTGCGATGCTTCCGCCAATCACCCAGGCTTCCCCGTCTTGCAACTTACTTTGCCCCGAATTGAAAGCAATCATCAATTTTCCCCGAAATACTTAGATTCGATGGTGCAAAGCTTGGACGTACTAAGACCTGAGCGTTTTGAAGCGTTGCGGATCGATATTACATCCTCTGCGCTTAGTACGCCGTCAGTTTTCCTATCGGGACAAACTGCGCTCAAAAAATTTTGCAGACGTCCCGAATTGCATTTCATCGACGTAACTCTCGTTTGAAGTCCTCTTGGATTGACCTTCAATTCTCACTTGCTCTCACTAATTGAAACACGAAAACGATGTCGGATTCTATTTCGTCGGAACGTTGCGTTCCTATCGCAGTAACTGGTCTAGGCTGTTGGTACCCTGGGGCGAAAAACCCTCTGCAATTGTGGGAGAACATTCTGACTCGGCGACTTGAGTTTCGCAAAATCCCCGATTGTCGCCTTCCCAATTCTGAATATTGCGATCTAGCTGGTGAATCAATCGACCACACTTACGTTCAGCGTTGTGCGGTTACCGATGGTTTCGAATTTGATTGGATTGGACGAAGGATTCCGAAATCGCTGTTTGAAAGCACGGATCTTGTCCATTGGCTGTCATTAGATACTGCCGAAAAAGCGCTTCAAGACGCTGGCTACACTCCCGACAACATGGATCGCGAACATACGGGAGTTATTGTCGGCAATACGCTTACCGGTGACATTACTCGATCCCAGACAATTCGACTGCGTTGGCCGTACGTCAGAAAAGTACTGCACAAATCATGTCGGGCACACGGACTATCGGACGACGTAATCCATGCACTGGAATCGTCGATGGAAACGATGTTTAAATCCGTTTTTGATCCGCCAACACCTGACACTCTTGCCGGCGGACTTGCCAACACGATTGCTGGGCGTGTTTGCAACTATTTTGATTTTCATGGTGGTGGTTATATCGTCGACGGCGCCTGTTCGTCTTCGTTGCTGGCGGTTTGTACGGCAGCCAGAGCCCTTTCCAATGGGGAAATGAACGTCGCTATCGCGGGTGGTATCGATGTAAGTATTGATCCATTTGAATTGGTCGGTTTCTCACGGGCGGGAGCGCTGTCTCGCGGTGAAATGAATGTCTATGACAAAGCAGCAGCCGGATTCATCGCAGGTGAAGGGTGTGGATTCGCGGTTCTTAAACGATTGGAAGACGCTCGCCGTGACGGTGACCAAGTCTACGCCGTACTGAAAGGTTGGGGCATTTCATCGGATGGAAAAGGCGGCATCATGACGCCCAGCAGTTCTGGCCAGGCAACTGCGATTCGAAGGGCTTACGTCGATGCTAGCTACACTCCAGCCGATCTGGATTTTGTGGAAGGTCATGGTACGGGTACCCGCGTGGGTGACCAGATTGAGCTGAAAGGTATTTTCGAGGCCCAAACCAAGGAAGCGGCAGAACGAGGTCAAGCAGCAACGATGCGTCGGACCGGAATGACGTCTTTAAAATCAATTATTGGTCACACCAAGGCAGCTGCAGGCATTGGGGCATTTATCAAGGCCGTGATGGCGGTTAACCGGCGAATTCTTCCTCCAACTGGATCGTGCAAAGATCCTAACCCAGTCTTTCAAGATACTTGCACAACGTTATACCCGCTTGTTCACGGGGCCGTAATGAATCCGGATGGGGTCATTCGGGCTGGTGTATCGGCGATGGGTTTTGGTGGCATCAATTCTCATGTCACGTTGGAATCGGGTGATGCTCCGAGCGACAAATTGCAGTCCAAGGTCGATGAGTTTGCCATGTTGGCATCCCACCAAACCAGTGAAGTCTATCCGATGGCTGCGGCAAGTTTCGAGCAGCTGGCGGTTGAAGTCAAAAACCTGAAAAAGACCGTTGAGAAGATCAGCGTTGGTGACCTGATCGATCTATCCGCAGAACTTTCGATGCGTGCTGCTCACCAGATGCAGTTACCAATCCGTGCGGCCGTCGTCGCCGGCTCGGTCGATGAGCTGGTCAACACGTTAGGAGAGCTGGAAACGATCATTGAGAACGACCCACCGGCACCCGGAGCGTCAAATCACACGGCTGACGAAGCTGTTTGTGTTTCGAATCAATGCGACAAGTCAAGGATTGGGTTTCTTTTCCCCGGTCAGGGCTCGCAACAAATTTTAATGGCCCGCAAGTTAGTTGCTCGCTACGGTTGGGCGCGAGAAATGGTGGCTATTGCAGACAATGTCCAAGCCGCTGCCGGATTGCCTACTCTCAGCCAAACAGTCTTTGTTGACCTACAGCGCGCCATCGACAAGCCGACGCTTGTTGCACTACGTAAAGAATTGGCCAGAACCGAAATCGCTCAGGTGGCCATTGTTACAGCTTCGATGATTTATTCTCGTTACCTTCGTCAGATGGGAATCAATCCCGTCGCCTGTGGTGGACATAGTCTCGGTGAGCTGACGGCACTGCATGAAAGCGGTGCATATGATTTCGAAGAATTGTTGCAATTGGTTTCGTTAAGAGGACGTGCCATGTCGGCACCGGCCGAACAGGCTGGTGCGATGTTGGCGATGTTCTGTTCACGTGAACAAGCCGAATCGGTCATATCACAAGTCGGCGGCTACGCCGTCCTGGCAAATGTCAATTCACCGAACCAGGTTGTTGTGTCGGGTGATGAAGCAACGATTATTGCGATTATGCAAAAAGCTCAAGAGCTCGAAATTTCGACGGCGCGCCTGAACGTTTCCAACGCATTTCATTCCAAATTCGTCCAGGCGGCCGCCGAAATTCTTCGACAACAAGCTCCGGTTCCAGAGCGACCCGAGAGAATGGAAATTGAAACTTATTCCTGTGTGACCGGTCAAGCGATCGCGCCCAATACCGATTTGCGAGAATACTTGTCCACTCAGGTTACTAGCAGTGTGGATTTTGTGTCCATGGTTCAGGGGCTGGCATCCAAATGCGACATGTTGATTGAAGTGGGGCCCAACCAGGTGCTGTCCAGATTAACTTTGGAAACTCTTCCAAACGGCGACGTCCGCTGTCTGGCCACAGCATCTGACCCGGACAAAGATTGCGATATGAATCGTGTACTTGCGACAGCATTCGTCAATGGTGTTGATGTTCAGTGGGGACAGCTGTTCGAAAGCAGAATTTGTCGTTCATTTGTTCCAGCAGAGGATCGAGTCTTCATCGATAACCCTTGCGAACGATCCATCGCGGATGTAGGTGAAGTTGAACAGTTTGTGCTGGCCACGGCCGAACAATTTGCATCTATGGCGAACAGCGAGATGACTAACCATGTAACGGACGCGTCAATGCTGCCTGAAGCGATCAAGAACCGTATGGCGTTGCCTGGAACATCAAGTTCGCCAAGCCAAACTTCGTCTGGTCCGGTCAACCGGTTCGAAAACATCGCTGAACATCCTTCGTCGGACATGATGAATCAAAAACCAAGTTTGCCACCGCAGCCAAGACCCGTAGCCGAAAAGCCAGTTGTGGATGAACAACTTTCCCAAACCATTCCCATCCCACCAAACCAATCTTCCAATCCCACCTCCAATCGCCCGTCGGAAACGACCACTCCAACCATGTCTAATCCCTCTTCGTCCGAACAAGAAAATAATGATCAAGTTTCTGTCCCAGCTGCGATGGATGCAGCTGTTACTTCGATAGCCAGTATTGAGCCCGACCCGGAGGTCGAGATATTGATCATGGAGATCATTGAAGAACGAACCGGCTTTCCGAAAGACACTCTTAACAGTGACCTGCGGTTACTCGAAGACCTGAATATGGATTCGATCAAGGCGGGAGATATTATTGCGACTGCGGCGCGAAAGCTTGGAGCGCTGGGGCCAATTGATCCTGCCAGTTTGGCTGACGCATCGATTGGAGATGTCGTTTTGGCTGTAACGGCTGCCAAGAACGGTGAAGCGGCGCCCGTACCTGCGAGCGGTTCGGTGGTTTCCGCAAATGCGGCATCGAACATCTCAGCGCCTGACAATGCAGCGAATCCAGCGTCCGCTGTTGTACCAATGGCAACGCCGGCGCCGATGCCACAAACTCAAATGGCGGGCCCAATAGCAAACGCACCGGTTCCGATGCCAAAGGCACAAATGGAAAATCCCGTAGCGAACAAGCCGGTTCCGATGCCGCCAAGCCCAATGGCTGGCGCGCCAGCTGCGAGCACACCCGTTCCGATGCCGCAACCTGCCGCGCTGGCTCCGCAGCCTATGAGTCAAACGTTGTCTGCTACAGCGCCGGTTCCAACCCCAGTTGCTTCGTTGCCTGTGCCCAAACCCGTCCAACCTGAAGTCCAGATCCAAAACAGTCTGGCCCAAAATTCATCGCTGGCTCCTATCGTTTCTTCCTCGCCAGCCGCTGTTGAATCGGTAGGTTCAACTGAAGTAGCTTCGCCGGCGGATGTACCCGCAGAGGATGATGAAGTTGAAGACCTGATCATGGAAATTATTGAAGAGCGAACCGGGTTTCCTAAGGATACATTGAACCGCGACTTGCGACTGTTAGATGATTTGAATATGGATTCGATCAAAGCTGGCGATATTATCGCAACAGCCGCACGCAAGTTGGGTGCACTGGGACCGATTGACCCGGCAAGTTTGGCCGATGCTTCGATTGGTGATGTCGTTAGCGCCGTTCGTGCCGCCAAGAACGGAGATCCGGTTCCAGCTGCCGGAACGGAAACGACGTCGCCTTCAAGTCCGATGGCGAGTGCAAACGACTTGGCTCCTCAACCTATAGCGCCACAACCCATAGTGCCACAACCGATGACTTCCGTTGTACCGTCATCGGCCTCGGTTTCTTCGCCGAAGCCCATGCTGCCGGTTCCAATGTCGCAACCGACAGCGGTCGTACCGCAAAATGAAACCGTTAAAATCGCGCCTCAGGATGATCAAACCTGGACGGCCAACTTCGACATTGAATTGATCACGCATCGCCCGAAGGCGACTCAGCATGACATCAGCGGTCGACATTTTCGCGTGTTGTATACGCCCGGTGACGACGAGGCCTTTATGTCGAAATTGGCTGACCAATTCCATGAACGAAAGGCTGCTATTTCCTTTGAGCCGTTCGACGAACAACAGGGCCCGGTCAGCGGTGACGCGTATTCGCAAGGAGCTCCGTATTACGTGATCGCGATTTTGCCGAGAAGTGGTGGAGCCGGATCGTCACGTGATAAACTTCAGCGAATAATTTCCAGATTGCGACGAGCCGTCAGCAGTACCCAGTTCAATTCGAGTCCAGCGGCAAACGGAATTTGTTTTGTTCAGTTTGGCAACGCCCAATACGGTCATCCCGGTGCAAACGATATCGAAAGTTGCACAGCGGCTGGGTTTGCCAGAGCGTTGCATTTGGAGTCACCTTCGCTGGAGATTCGAATTATCGATATGGCTGACAAGCTCAGTCACATTCTGGCGACCGATTTTATTACGAATGAGGTTTCTGCTGCTGGCCCGATTCGCGATTGTTCCTTTGATCGACTTGGTCGACGATATGAAACTCGACACCGGAAAGTCAAAGATGGCGATTATCCAGTGAAGCCTCTGACGCTCAATGGCAACGATGTGATCCTGGTTACTGGTGGAGCTCGCGGAATTACGGCCGAGTTGGCTTTGGCTGTGGCTCAGAAGACGGGCGCCAATTTTGCACTGGTTGGCAGCTCGCCGCATCCTTCTCAATCGACAGCTGCATCGGCCAACGAGATTTCTGCGAATCTTCAACGGTTTGCCCAATTGCCGGGTAAGTGCGAGTATTTTTCATGCGATCTGGCGGATCCAGCAGCTGTCAAAATGTTGGTCGCCAATGTCGAAAGCACCATTGGGCCGGTGACCGGTTTGATCCATGGTGCTGGACGAAATCATCCGAAGCAGGCGAGTGCACCATCGACCGATGAAGTACTCTCTGAAATATCACCGAAGGTTTTGGGTGCGATGAACCTGTTGGAAGCGCTGGGCAATCGCTCTCTGAATTGTCTGGTCGGTCTGACTTCGATTATTGGTGTCACAGGCATTCCTGGAAATTCATGGTATGCGTTTTCGAACGAAACCCTGGATCTAATTCTGCGTCAGTATGCGAAGCTTCATCCAGAAACGCTGGTCCGATCTATCTCGTATAGCGCGTGGAGCGATGTTGGAATGGGCGCACAGGCTCAAGTTGAAGCTGCACTCAAGCGAATGGGGGTTGGGTTGATTCCGCCTGACAAAGGCGTGGCCAGCTTTATGTATGCCCTGGAACATGATTTGGCGGATCCGCAAATGATCGTGACGGGTGCATTGGGCGGTATCGACACTTTTCGTCCGAGTGATTCGGCAGTCGGTGAGCATGGCATTCTGGATGTTCAGGAACAAAAACCGTGTGCAGCGGTATGTGGCGATGAACAGACTGCAACGCGACCCGTGAAATCTTCCGATCAGTCTCGACGTTTTGTCGGAAACATACTCAGTGAGCAACCCGGTCAGTCGATCGTGACTCGAGTGATGCTGACACATCAAGACGATCCGTATCTGCTTGACCACATTTATGAGGGGACGTGTCTGTTTCCGGCGGTTCTGGGAATGGAAGCGATGTCACAAGTCGCGGCACATTTGATGCCTGATCCAAATCCGTATGTGGTTCGATTACAAAACATCGAGCTCGCACGACCTATCATCGTCGGGCAAGAAGGAGCAGTCGAAATTGAAATCAGCGCACAATTGATCAAACAGTGCTCGCAGACCGGTGAAACCGTCGTCGCCGTTACCACACGTACGGAACGTACCCAATACCATTTCGAGCACTTTGCCTGTGAAGTTGTGTTTGGTCAGCCAGTTGTTGGTCAAAAACATCAAGAAGAAGTCGGCGAACGATTGGATATTTGCCCGGAAAGAGACCTCTATACCGGGATCCTTTTCCAGGGGCCCTTGTTCCGGCGCTGGCGTGATACTTATTTTCTGGAAGGCAACGTGATCAAGTTCGATGTTGGCCATAGTACCCAGACCGTTGCGGGAGAAGGCATCTTTGGTCCAAATGTCGAAGCGGGGGCGACTGTGATTGGTGATCCGTACTTCCGCGACGTTTTATTGCAAAGTACTCAGCCCATTATTCCACAACATACTGGCCTTCCACTGAGCATCGACCGAATAGAATTCTTCGATCCGGAAGAGCCGGATGCAGATTCCAAATCGGATCGGCGCCTGATCACGTCGACGTTGCATCAGCGAGCCGAAGAAATTGGCAAAGATCACATTGCAGAAATTATCGCGACCGATGTGAATGGAACGATCCGGGAACGAATGGTCGGCTATAAGGTTAAAGTTCTTACCATCAAAGATCATTTCCCATCGGCTGTCCAGTTGGCCAATCTTGATACATTTGAACAAGTGTTATTGGAGCGGCAAACCAAAGACCTTTTTGATGGCACGGATGGATTGTCGCCAGTCATGATGGTTCGGAGAATGCCCGAACTTCATGGCATGAATAAAGCAGACCGGCGCAAAGCTGAGAAGCCCTTATTAACCCAGACGGTTCACAAATTGAAACTGCGTAGCAAGGGAGCGGACAGTGCGGCACCCGCCATCGGATGGTCGGCTACGGGCGCACCGATTACTTTAGGCGACGATCACTATAGGGTTTCTTTGTCGCACGACGATGATTATTGTTTGTGCGCCGCGAATTTGTTGATGTCCGGTTGTGATATTCAACCCGTTACCGAACGCTCTCGCGTTCAATGGGAATCGCTGTTGGGCACTCACAATGTTCCTCTTCTCGATTGTTTGATTGCGGAGGGCGATTGTCTACATACGGCAGGAACGAGAATCTGGTCAGCGGTCGAAGCGGTCCAAAAATCAATTGGCGTTGCCGCCCCCATTCCATTAGCGATTCAGCAGTCGGAAGATGGTGTTATCGCTCTGGTATCGGATCAGATGGATACCAATTCGGTTCTGGTTACCAAACCAATCCATTTGCATCGTGGTCCAAAGAGAATGCTTGCGGTCGTTTCACCGACCAAAGCACATTCAGAAACGACTCCCAACGCAACTTCAATGGTACACGTCCTGTCCTCGGAGGTCTGGATGGGAGCGTTAGCGGAACCGAAAAAGAACGGCGCGGCTACTAATGGAGCGGCACATTCGAACGGACATGTTGATCGCTTGTCGTCTGACCCTGAAATGCCGTCTAGACTGGAACCGTCCGAACCCAGCATTCGTTCGGATATTGCCCGCCGAGGCGAAATTCGAGAAATCGAAAACGTGAAGGCACTGGCCAAATGGGATGGACCGAGAGACCAGGCCGTATTTGAGCATCGCTTTGTTGTTACTTTTAAAGATACAGCGATGCGAGGCAAACACGTCCAATACACCCAGTACCTGAGTTGGATGGGACAATTGCGGGAAAACGCACTGTTGTATCTGATTCCGAATATGGTGCTTAAGCTTTCGGATGGCTTGTCTGGCATGGCCACCAATTGGACTAACGTGGATATCGTCGGCGAAGCGATGATGGGCGATGTCATTGTTGCTCGACTTTGGCAAGTCGAAATGACTGATTCGACGATTACGCTGGGTTGTGATTTTGCTCGCGAGCTTCCCGATGGGCGGTTCGAACGATTAGCATATACGGAACAGGCGACGACTTGGGTCCGGTTGAACGGACGGAACGAACCAACGAAGGAGCCCTTTCCGAAGTTCCTGCTGGATGGATTTACGACCATGGCCCCGCAGTCGGAACGTGAGCAGGTTCTACCGGAATTGCCAAGTTCATTGGGGCGTTTGAAACTGGAACAGAACAAATTGGAAGCCATCAAACCGCATCAGCCTGTCGTCTTATGGGCCGAGGATTTTAGTACTTGTCTGGACGATTCAAATGTTGTCGCCAACATCTATTATTCGCGGTATTTTCACTGGCAATGGCGAACCAGCGACCTGTTTCTGTTCTCGAAAGTGCCACAGTTGATGACCGGTGACGTGGCGATGGGAAATATCCGTGAACTGGTGCCTTTAAACAGTCGAATTGATTTTGTTCGTGACGGTTTCCCATTTGATCGGATACGAACTGAGCTGGCTGTTACTCGATCGACCGATGTCGCGGCCACGTTCCAATTTACAAACTATCGTATTCACGATGACGGTAGCTTGGAAAAACTGAATGCGGGTAGTCAGGACGTTTGTTGGATCCGGAGAACGCCGAATGGCAGTGCCGTTCCGGAACCATTTCCATTGGCGGTAAGAGAAGCATTCAAAGCAGATGTTACTGCGACTTAGACGCACTCAATTCCCTCGAAACAAGTGGTTGAGGGAGGAGCCACCGAAAACCGAACTTCCAGAAGGCTCACACCCAAAACCTCACAGACAACGCTGTTAAGTATACAACCTCATTTTTCACCTTGGAGATAACACATAAATGTCAACTTTTTATCCCGACAAGGCAAATGATCCCAACGTTTATGATGTGGTCATTTGTGGAGCTGGACTGGCTGGACTAACGCTGGCTCGTCAGCTTCGATTGAATCACCCCAACTTAAAAATCGCATTGTTCGACAAAGCCAAACGGCCATTTCCTGACGCCTGTCTGAAAGTCGGTGAGTCTTCTGTCGAGATCGGGACGAATTACTTTACAGATCGTTTGCAATTACATGATTATTTTTCCAAGAAACATGTTCCGAAGCTTGGCTTGCGGTTTTTTTTTGGCGATCAACAGGGGGATTTTGGTAAACGTCCAGAATTCGGTGCGATTGAGTTTCCAGAGGTTCCGTCCTACCAGATTGACCGCGGAATTTTTGAAAACGACATGCGCCAGTTAATCGCTGAAGATGGGGCTTTCCTGTTCGAAGGTTACTCCGTAAAAGACATTCATTTGGCCGAAGGTGATGCGCCGCATCAGGTCATCGTCAGCAGCGATGAAGTCAAGGGCGATATGGCCATCCAGTGTCGTTGGGTCGTCGATGGGACAGGGCGCCGTCGAATGCTGCAAAAGAAGCTTGGATTGACCAAGCCCAATGGCCACGGAGCAAGTGCCGCCTGGTTCCGCATGGAAGGGCGAATCGATGTCGACGATTTGGTGGACCCTGACAACGAAAATTGGCATGAGCGTATGCCGACACGAACCCGATACTACTCCACCAACCACCTGATGGGTAAGGGATATTGGGTTTGGTTGATTCCACTTGGATCTGGCAATACCAGTATCGGCATCGTGACCGACGAGAATATTCATCCGGTCAAGACTTACAACAGTTACGAAAAAGCTTTTGAATGGTTGCAGAAGCACGAACCGAAATTGGCAAACTATTTGAGAGACAATGAACCTAAAGACTTCTTGTGCTACAAGAACTACAGCTATAGTTCACATCAAGTCATGTCATACGACCGTTGGACATGTATTGGTGAAGCTGGAGTCTTCGTCGATCCATTTTATAGCCCTGGGTCGGACTTCATTTGCATGAGCAACATGATGACCGAGGCATTGATTGAATCCGATGCTAACGGAACGATGACTCGAGATTACGCTGAGGATCTGAATTCGTTGTTCCTGGTCGCCAACGACAGCTTCGTGGATCTTTATCGCGACAGCTACAAAATTTGGGGGGTTACGCATGTGATGACCGCAAAGATTCTTTGGGACTGGGCAATTTACTGGGTGTTCTTCGCACAATTGTGCTTCCAGGATGTACTGACAAAACAACACCTGGTTAAAGGACTATTCGAGGTCGGGAAAGATTACCTACCATTGAATGAAAAGGCACAACAGCTGTTCCGCGATTGGGGCACATTGGGCACCAACCGGGACTCCTACGAGTTCCTGAACCCATTCGAAGTTCCCTACGTGCATTTCACCCATGTGGAATTGGCCAACAAACGATCACCGCAAGAGACCTTTGACTACATCGAGGGCAATGTCTCCATGTTCGAACAATGGCTGAATTCGCTGGTCGAGCAGGCTGTCAAGGAATTGACTCCAGAGCAACTGGAATCATGCCGCGGCAAGAACTGGTTCAGTCACGTCCCTACCGAACGACTTTCAACTGAATTGAGCGAAGAAGCTCAACAGCATCGAGAGCGCATGGACGCAGAGATGATTCCTGTCTTTGGTAATTTGGCAATCGGTGCACTTGCTGAAAGCGTTAAATCGTAACATTAGCAACTTGGTTTCGGGTTAGTATTTGGCTGCAACTTGTGCGTTATCTTCATGTTGCAGTCAACGCTGACCACGAAGCTTATTGTGACTTCGACGAGCAAGGTCTGCGGAATGCCAGAAACACGTGAACCAAAAGCAATCGATCCGTTCAAGTCTCTGGAGCTTCCAGCTGCAGTCTTCGTGCTGAATATCACCCTGTTTGTAATTGTGTGGAAAACGGTTGGACTTTCCTGGTTACCTTTTGAACTTGATATAAGTTTCCAGGAAGTCTTTTTGAATGGTTATTATCCACGCGATATGGAGAGACATGAAAGCCAATACAACTGGTTCTATTTTGCCTTGTACGGAATTCTTGGTACCGCGGCCCAAGTCGCGTCAATTCGCTTGTGGTGGATTCGCAAAAATGATGGCGAACCAGGAATCAGCCGATCTGTTTTTTCGATATTTCACCTCATGATTGGGATCTATCATGTTCTGTTCGTATTTCAGATCGTACGGGGAAAAATGCTGCTGGATGATATGAGCAGTATTCAGATGATTGCGACTCAAGCCCTATACATTTTTTTACTGCTAATGTCGGTGGAAATAGTCTTGATAGAAAACAGAAACTCCTTCTTTCGAAGGAAAGTCTGCATGGATATCGTATCAGCGTGCAACATGATTCCGTTTTTGGTCTACTGGTTTTTCTCCATCGTCTCCTATCAAAATGCAGTCACTATTTCAATTGTCCAATCTGCATTTTTTACTATCATTCCACTCGCAATTGTGATCACGGAGTGGGTGACCGCATTGGTTTGGAGGCCGCACTCGGTCGATCAACAGGCGAATCACCAATGACCAGAGTCGGGTCGATGGCTTTGGGTCTCGACCCGACTTTGGCTGCCTGTTCGTGGAACCCATGCATTGCGTTTTGTCAGCTTTTGATTCTTTGCCATCGCCTGCAGATGCAATTTGCTTGGTGCAGAATTTGGTGCTAATCTGCTATAGATGCATGATACTTTCTTTCAAATTCATCAGGTGTTTGATAATTCAAACTTTGATGAATTCTTTCTGAATTGTAAAAGGCCTCGATATATTTGAAGACGCTCAATCGGGCGTCATCGAGATTTGAGTACCTTTCAAATTTCGTCCATTCGTGTTTCAGGGACCAGAAGAAACGCTCAACAACCGCATTGTCATAACAACATCCGGTTCGACTCATTGAGCAAGTGATTTTGGTTGTTCTCAGGATCTATTGAAACGCTTCGCTCGTGTATTGACAGCCACGGTCACTGTGATGAAGAAGTTCGTTTGTATCGGGATTCCTCGATTCGATTGCATTCTTTAACGCGCCGGTCACAAGCGGTGTCGTTAAACGGTCACTCATGTTCCAGCCTACGACTTTGCGACTGAATAAATCGATCACGACAGCCAGGTAAACCCATCCAGTGACCGTTGGCAAGTAAGTGATGTCTGCCGCCCATTTCTGATTCGGTGCGTTGGCCTCGAAGTCTTGAGACAAGACGTTACGCGCGGGCTTCTTGCTTGGATCACTCACAGTCGTAGTTGGCTTGAATTTACGAGAAACACGGCTCTTAATACCCAATTCTCGCATGGCCCGAGCGACCGTGTTGCGGCAGGCCGTTTCCAGCTGATCATCCGATTTGAGTTTCTCAGCAATCTTGTAACTGCCGTAAATACAGTTCGATTGCTCATATACTTTCAACACGGATCGCCGGATCGAGGTCGTACGTTTCGATCGAGGGCTTGGTTCAGCATTGAGCCAACGATAAAAACCGCTGCGGCTTACCTGCAGAGCATGACACAATCGAGTCACCGAGTAATCGTCGCGATGTGCTTTGATCCAGGCGTACTTCACTGCGACTCCTTCGCAAAATACGCCGTCGCTTTTTTTAATATTTCTCGCTCGATCTCGGCGTCACACAATTGCTTCTCCAATCGTCATACCCTTGGCTATTTCTACTTCGGCTTGACGAAGTTTGTCAACAATCTGCTCCGCTGTAAATCCTAAGTCAAAACTAGACCCAAATGGAAGTCAACAAAGGACACTAGATTGTCCCATCTAGTGTCCGCATACGATTTTGCCTTGATAAAAAACAAGTTTTGAAGTCAGCCGCCAATTTTGGTGATCAAATGGTGATCGATTCAATTCGTACCTGTATTCGGCAGGCTTCCGTGATTAGGGGCCTCATTTTGGATTCCCACCAGAATCTGCAGGAATAAGATGATGCCACCGATGCGCCCCAAGAAGTGATCGTTTCAAATCTCAAATCGCTACACAGGCAAGCGAATATTCAAAAGATCACGCAAATCAACTAGGTCAGCGATTCTAGTGTCCGCGCCGACTTCAGAGCCAGCAATAGGGATAATGAGAGTAGCCGTACGTAGTGTTCGCGTGACATTTCGAGTTCGCAAATCCAATGCATTTGCAATGTCGTCACCAATCGATCACCAAACTAGCTTTCGCCGACAAGAACGGACTTTGCAACTTCACAGCAGGTAAGCCCTTTCGAACAACAAACACTTGCATTTTTGCAAGTGCAGGTGAGAGGGCTTGAACCTCCACGTCCGTAATGGACACTAGAACCTGAAGCTGCGATTTAGGTGTTGTAATTGTGTTGGTTATTGATTGTAAACCGTTGTGTTTGTTGATGTTTCGTCACAACTACGTTGCATTGATGTATGATCGATATTGCATCTCTGTTGTCAACATGATCACCAATCGATCACCAAAAATACTCAGGCAACATTAGGATGGTGTGACCGCAACTGGACAGTGGTTGTGAAGAAATTTGAAGCCCCAAACTTTGCAAGCAACTTTTAACCTCTGTACATTTCTTAGCCGCCCACATTCATCAATCTAGGTCGTGGTTTCGAATTCACAAAAAATCGGATTCAAAAACAAGAATTGGGGCAGTCCACATGAGTGCCCCCAGAATTTATTCGTATGGTTATACAACAACGGCAAACGATATTGACTGCTAAACACTTTACTCGAGTTGTGTTGCTGATTGCCGATTCAAAATCGGCCTCTTGTAACCTGGCTCAAGACGTTTCCAGCCCTGTTGGTAGTTTTCTCGACTTCATTTTTTGCTCGTTTGGTGAAATCGCCAGCGGACTTCCTTGCCGAATAAACATGTCTTTTGACTTGATCAACGCCTCTGCGAATCGCCGGTTGACTTTGTGTTGCATATCGCCTGGCGCTTTGGGCTGCTTGCTGAATTTCCTTAGCTCTGTTGCGAGCTACTTTTTCCGCCCTTCGTTTCGCCTCGTTCGCGCGACGCTGTGCGTTCTGAAATTCGCGCAATTTTTGTTGCTTTTCGGCTTCAATTTTGCAAAACGCCGCCGCGACATCGACAAGGCCCCCAGTCGAGTATTTGTTGCCACCAACACTTATGCCTTGATTGACTCTCACACCATTCCGATCGATACCGTACCCGCCATGGATTGCGACACTACCGATGCGCGTAGTGTCTTTGCGCTGGTAGCTTGACCTTCGACCATTGAAGCGAACATTCTCATTTTGGTTGACGCCTATTCCGTAATGCACTGAGTTTCGGTTGCCGTAATATCCGTGACGATCCAGGTATCCATTGGCGGATCCCAATTTTCGATTACCGGATGCATCGTATAGATCGACACCTCCCTTGAGATTCGAATTTCGACCGTTCAGCATGGCGTTTCCATGGTAACGCTCTTGCGTACCCGCAATAGTTCCGGGCCGACTGTAATTCCCACCAATATTCGTCCGATTCCCGCTTCTTTGTAATGTGCCGCCGTATCCGTTTGCCTGTGCGTTTCGGTATTGGCCGCCCGCACCGAAGTTATTACGGTCACGCCAGGCGTAGTTGCCCTGGTAGTAGGTTCCATCATTCGATTGATAGTAGGCGTTTCCGGACTGAACACCATTTTGTCGGGCAAAAGCTCCTCCCGCTACAGTACCGCTGCCATTGCGATAGTGTCCGCTAGCGCCCATCTGGTTTTGGCCATGGTTGTAGTATCTTCCTCGGAATTGATTTCCATTGTTCGAATGGTATTGAATTTGACCTCCACTTGCATTCGGGTAACCGGCCCACGACTGGCCATGGGCCCTATAAGAGACCTGTCCGGTAGCGATCGTGCCAAAGACCAATGAAAGAGCCAAAACTGCCGCGACGTTTCGTATTTGGAAATTCATTTTTTTCTCCGTTTTTCTTGTTTGATATTTGTTTCAATAGAAATGCAACGGGAACTAATGTGTTTGGGTGACAACCAAAACATCTTTCGAAACTCTCCAGTCGCAAGGTTGAAAAGTCATGGATACGATCGCGCGCAGAAAAAAGCCGTGACCTATTGGGCCACGGCCTTGAGTACGAATCTGGATATTGCTGGTTAGACGTTAATGGTAGCGAGCAACCTTTCCACCAGATCGACTCCGTATACGACACGAAATTCATCATTGTGGGCAACTCGCGAAAACCCACCTAGCCCATGCCGGGTCCGATGAGAAGGTCGAATTTCAGCCGGTTGATGGCCAGGTTGTCGGAGCGTCTTTAGAAAAATAGGAGAACAAAACGAACGTCTAAATTTGTCTCTAACCATGACGAAAAACACCTCGCAAAACGAGGTGTTTTATGAATTTTGTTCGAAAAAAAGGTGCATTATCGCCAATTGACGCTCGCTAAATTGTTGTCGCCGCGGCGCCTCAGATCGACGTTTCTACCTACGACCACGGTGGTTACCCGATGAAAGTTGGCATCCCCATTGCTCAGAAAACTCGCCCATCCACCATCGCAATAAACTGCTACTGAGTTACCTTCAACGTATTCGATTCGTACATGTTTCCCAACCGTGATTGACTTAATGGAATCGAAAGTTGTCCGATAACAACTTGTGATTTGGAAATTCCGATTTCCTGTATCAATAGTTGCCGAACTACCATGGCGTTTTCGCAAGTCTATTCCTCGGCGAACTGTAATTGAATTAATTCTCGAAAATGAAACGTCGCCATTGCGGTGAAACCTCATTCCATGGGCGTCGACAACGGCATCAAATGGAAAACGTTCTTTGACCCTTAGATCAACATGTTGGCCGACTGTAATGGAATTGATTCTAGGGAAGTTATAGTCATCAGCCCTTACATCAGCCGCGGGACTCAGGCAAACAGTTAAAGCGATCACTGCAGCGAAGTTACGTAGATTTTTCATTGTTTTCTCGTTATTATTTTTTGTCACACCACTTAGCACTGCCTTATCAACGCCAAACGCAAAAACCTGGGGACACGAAAATTCTCTTTCTTGGAATTTGCATTTCAGTAGGACGCTAGGGCTTGAGAATTACCGTCGCAATCGAACTGCAAACGTGGCCACCATCTTGCAAAAAGGAAGTCCAATCGGTTAACAATGTTCGGGAAAACCCATTGGTTGCCAATTCAATCGATTTAAGCTGGGCGGCAATTCGGTTGAGATCACAGAAAGTATGATGAAGAAATTTGGCTAAGCTCGTCCGGGCAAATCGGATTGGGTCGATCCTTACAATGAACATGATCGGCGAGTTGGCTTAGAAGTAGAGTGCACATTCGGTAACGCTCTCACAGTTGGCACTATCTAGAATCTCGACCGAAGCTTGTTTGCCAATTGGTTCCGGCCTAGCTGGTCATGGCAATTGGCAAGCAGTTTTCTGCGACGAGTACAGACTTCATCGATGTCGCGTTTTATTTCTCGTTTTCGACTTGCTCGCAATAATTTCAATCCGTTGGTCGGGCCAACTAAATCAAGAATCACCTGAACGAATTCCTGTTCTCCAATATTGTGAAAGCCGAAACAGCCTGCATGGACGCAGCTCGATCGTCGAAAGACACGCAACAGTGTCTTCATGGAGAGGCTCGAAAGTGCGCGATTGACCAATTCACTTCGATGTTGCATAAACATTTTTTCCGCAAAGCTAACGATGAAAACTGGCGCTTGATTTGACATCAATAGCTCTTTCAGAATTAACTCCATGGCCCAAGGCGCAAAGTCACACTCTAGGTAGTAAATCAAATCGCCAAGGTCCTGCTCGCGAATTGTTGCTGCAAGGGCCGACTTTATTTCATTGGCTACCTCCAGATGCTCCTGCTGATACTGTGAGCTTTTACGTAACCATCTAAGGGCGTCGTCACGCGGAGAGGTATTGCCTTCTCTGGGCACAGCACCGTCGTCATACCACCGATCCGCGACCAACCGCGGCACGGATGTTGGGGATGCTGCCCGAACCGCGCCCATTTCGGTTAGTAATTCGTCAATGAAGCTCTGGATTAGCTGGTTAAATCGCTCGCCATCGTCGTGAGAATACGCATGGAATCGCACCAACTGACCGCTGGAAGTCAACGCGATCAAGCAACGACCGATTACATTACCGCTGGCGTCCCGCCCGTAAATGACTCGCTTGTTAACATCAACCGCATTTGCAATAGTCGAGTAAAAATTGAATGAACTTGGAGAGAGGCAGGTTTGAAAATGATGGCCCATCAATAGATAATCCATCGGCATGGATGCAAAGGAAAGCATAATCTCATGATCGTCTTTCCAGGGCATTTTTGAGGTTCTCGACAAATCCATCCACGGTCGAATGTTGATTCCCGATTTACTCAGTTCTTCAAGAAATTGCTTGTTTTCCTCGTAGTCCAGCTCTGGAAAGCGTTGGTCCGACAGACCCAAGTACAGCAATTGGGTGCCGAATTGTTTGAGCTTCCAGTCCAGCTTGAAAATGCCAACTGCGACGATACTGAATTCCCGTTGAGTAAGGCGTTTTTCCAATAATTTTCGCAGTTCGGCCGGTAGCTCTGCGCATAGTCTATCCAACAAAGTGTCGCGCAGCCGGGATTGGAATTCATAGATAGCCCGATCAAGAAGTTTTTCACGCAGATTTTTGATGCGTCGATCTGATACAACCCACTGAGAGTAATCAAGTTGTTCCAAATGCCTCAAACGATTTTGAAATTTCGCCCGAAGACTATCACCTACGCTTGCCAATTCCAATTGATACTTAAGGAATTGAATCTCGGATTGGCGTTTGTTTTCGTTACCAAAGTCCTTGGCCAGAATCTTGTCCGCTACTTTTTCTGCGTTTTCACAGACTGAATGGAGTAGTTGCAAGCTTTCCTGGATCGCGAGCGGATACCGTTGCATCCAGGTTGTCGATTTCGTTTTTGCGTCCTCTGGAAGTGCGAAATCTATTTCCGGTGGTGCCAGCGATAACAACCCGGAAAAAAACTGGATCGTTTTGCCACAACGATTGCGGATCCAACGGTTCACCATCGTCTTGCCCAGTTTGTGGTTTTCCAGCTTTTTTAATGATCGAAGCAAATCGAAATCGATGTCGGCATCTTCCAGCAGTCCCCGCAATTCAAACACTTCATTCGGACGGTAAGTAAATGGGTAAACCAGATCGATATCGTCGATCTCAATTGCTTGTAGATCCTTGTCCTGATGCAGCTTCAGCAACAAGTCCATTGCTTTGTCGATCGGTAATGGACTCACAATCAGCGTTGGGAGCGATTCAAACATGGATGGTGATAGTACTTCGACTTTCGTCGCAAGCAACTGACCTAAAATCGATGCAAACCGCTTTATACGAATCTCCTTGGTCGGCAACTTTGTGAAACGCTGTCCAAAACGATCGGCAACTCCACAAATACAATCAATTAAGGAAACCCGGCAAAAAACGGGTCCACGCTGGGGTACGCGAACGAGTTTAGCGACCTGTTCACCAGATGTTTGCCGTGCGACCTGATTCAACGCGGCGAACAATCTACCCCAATCCTTGTTCAAGACACTGCTTCTGCTGTAGATCTCTTCAAGCGACCGTTGCCATCTCGCGATCATTTCCAAAACGACACCGACCTCCTGGCCAACCGACTCGACAAACAGATTGATTTCCCTGACGATTGCGGGACTGAAAATTCCACTTGAAAAGAAAGCGAATGCCGAATGCCAGGAACCAAGATATTCCAGGCCTCGTTCGCCAACGGGACGATCTTCGACCTCTTCCGACGATGGACTTGCAAAATTCGACGAGCGGTACAGTCGATACTTGTAGGCGTTTTGCAATTTGCCGGCAATACTTTGAAGCCGCTGTTCCTCCTGGTTTATTTCACGATACACCTTGTCCATTGGTCGCAATACATGATCGTGACCCAGTATCGAAATGCCATCCACGTAAGCTTGTCGTTGTTGGGGTTTTTGGTGTAACGCTTGCGCGAGGAGACGGACCAATTTAGGTCGAGTCGTGATTCGCTCCGGCAGCTCAACCAATCCCTGAATTACCTTCTCCTTTGCTGACTGTTCCTTTAAGAGAAATGTTCTTGCCTGCGCTGACCAGAACATTATGTGCTTGGTCGGATCTGGATGATGAATCTTGCGAACCGCTTCACTGGTCAACAGGTTTATGATTCGCTTCAAACGATCGGCATCCGACAATTCGTGACGCAATAACATTAAAAGACAAAACTCATAATCGCTTTGACTCAAACGATTGTTCTCGGATTTGGATTCTCTTGGCTGGCAAGTCGAAAGCTTTTTTAAATGGGGGGCCGCCACATTCAACCAGGAATCGATCGACAATTCTCTCGGTTTTCGAATCATCGACTCACCTAGCCGAAGGGCGTCGACGACTGGCGGAAGGGCTGGTTGAAAAGGCAGGACATCCTCATTCTGCGGTTTCAACTGGGCGACCGTTGAAAGCAAATGGTCTGACTCTAAACACGTCACATCTCCGTCGTGCAGGAAAGCCTTGACGGCCTCAAGAATCCGGTCCAACCGGGCAAACCATTGCTCAGGGTCGCTAAAGACTTTCTTGACAGCCCGGGGGAATTGATGACGCAGTTTGGACGCCGCCATAGTGCTACGTCGCAGAACGTCTCGGTCGACGATGAAAGGCTTTGCATTGACCGACAAACTATCCAAACGAATCCAACACAATTGTTCTTTGTCAGCGTCGTTTTTTTCTTCCTTGTTTTGGTCATCACTGGAATAGCCGAGCATGCTCAACGGGAAACCGCTCGTCCAGGCCAGGTCACGTTGATACAGTAGGCGCGCCCGGCCGAGACCTTGATTACTTCGTTTCTGTTTTTCCGCCCGACTCATGATGTCAGTGTATCTGAACTTCTAGCCATTCGATGAACGCCGTTAACCAGCACCATCATACAGCGATTTGAGTGACGTATTTTGGAGTTAGTTAATTTTGACCGCGGTTGAAGGTCCATGTTCGGTATTGATGGCAAATTTTGAAAATCCGATTCGTGCGGTTGAATTTCACCAGAATTCAAAAAAACACCGTCCCCTGATTCTCTCCATGCACGTTACGTAATCGACAGTCAATCACGAAATTAAACCAAATGATGGAGAAGCCAATGTTCAAGTCGATCACTATTTGTACCCTGGTCTTGGCAATGGGAACTGCGGTAAACGCCAATGAAACCGCGTCGAAGCGACCGGACGACTCCTTCAATCGGGTTGTCAACTTTATCGAGAGTTCGATGATCGGAAAAACGCTTGAAACCAGTATCAAGACGACGATTCAAAACGGGGACATGGAAACGGAGTTTCATCGCCAGAGGCGTTTCGCCTATCTTACCAGGACAAGCGATGTAGCTATATTTGATTGTCTGATTACCGTACAGCAGCAAATTTGGGATCTAGACGCAGAAGGCAATCGAATCAGTGAAGTTCCCGATACCAAAGACCGTTTTATTCTGACACGGTTTGAGATTCGGCGATCAAAATCATCTCAAGTCGTGTCAGGAATCCAGCGAGTCTTGTCGTCATCGGAAGGTAATCCAGCGGGCCGAAGTCTAAGCGTTGTCTATAGCATGGATGGGGATCAAGCACTTTTTGAAACTTGCACCGATTCCAACTTGGTGGACGCATTTGCTAAAGGTGGTGGCTACAAACCGATGGTATTCAGAACGGAAACGAATTATCACAAAAATTCCGATCGTCTGGCTTCGACTTCCCGGGAACTCGGCTTTGAACTAGATCCAATGACCGAGGAGCTGACGTCTAGTGGGCACGACGTAGTTTTGGAAGAATCGGAACCGGATACCACGCGATCTGCTAACGGACTTGTCGCCGAACGCTAACGCAAACGGTCGGCAGAACGAATGACTTCAGGCCTGAACAACTACTCAGGCCTTTTTTGTTGCTTACGAATTTTTTTTCTATTTTTGATTCGTGCGCGACGCAACATCTCATCTTCAAGCGTCGGCAATCCAGAAAATCCCAACAATCCTGTCATCGATAAACAGGATGCCGTCATCAAAGGGTCCAAACTTGACAGATTTTATTCGGTCCCCTCCGGCCAGAATCTTTCCATTGACGAAACATCGGGGTTGTTCAAAAAGCGCCAGGATCCAATCAGCAAATTGGCTGCAGTCTTCTTTTGAGATTTTTGCCGATGAATGAATCAAGATTCTTGGGATCGTGCCAACCATGAACTCCTTAGCTTGGTAGGGCGTAAGTTCACTCCAATCACCAAAATCCTTGCGTGTAAGCCTAAAATCCGCTGTTAGCATTGTGCTGATCTGCTGCGCGGGATCTGACAAAGCAACTTCTTGTTCGTTGAGTCGGCGAAAATGATAGATGACCTCACCGTATTCTGGATCGTTGAGTGAGTTTCGCAGAGTCTCGACGAACGGAGGTTCTTGAAAGTTAGGTGTTTGAGTCATTTCTTTCAGCTATTTGGGCCTTTTCACTATGGATAAGACCAGGTTAACAAATTCTCAGATTTTTGTCCCCTGTCCTGAATACTTCGCGTTGAACCATCTAAAACGTGATCGCACTGAATTTCCACAAGCCGTCGACCGTGACATCGCTGCGATTCATCAGCGTTGTAATTCTAGCAAATGTAGCGCGCTGATTTTCACCAATCGACTTGCGCGGAGGGGCAAGGTGTTGGTTATTGACGCAGGCAGTGCAACAACGTTGTCCTGGCACGTACCCAACTACGACAACAGCATCGCCGTCGCCAACCCATTGGCTCTACCAGATTCACTGGATGCAGCGTTGCGATTCGTCGCCCAGCGGTTTTTTCCATCGGACCATACCTTTACCCTGGTCGCCAAGTCGCACGACAGTATCGTTTACGCTTTGCCCCCCGGCTGGTCGTTCAAGCAGATCAAATAGTGCGTGATGAACTTCTTTCATTGGTCACGGGTGAAACAAAGCTGCCTGAATCATGGCGGAGCGGCGTGGCGACCAGCAAATCACAATTTCTGGATACACTTGCCAAGGCCAACGACAACGGGATGAATTTTGAATTCGTATTCCTCGAATCCATTTTCAGGTGAAGAGAAACAAAAACTACGCAGAAACGTTTCTACGCTGATAACCACGGGAACTGCCTTAGACTTCATATATCAACGTTGACTACAACCGAACACGGGACACTAGTTGGTCGCAAACCTTGGAAAATCAAGTGGGCCAGTGATTCGTTGTTTTTCAACAAAGGGCGATCGGGTGGAGCCAATTTTGCGATGTTCGCTGTGTTTGCCGCTATTGATCGGCTTAATCGTGCAAGCAATATTACGTTTTCACAGGTCAATTTCTAATTGAAATCGTAAATGTAAACGTCAATTTTCGACTCCAACAAAGTTCGTTCAATCAGCGGTTCGATTCGTTCCCATTTGCCGCCTGCTAAGCCACATCCAATTCGCGGCATGTGTACCGATGCCTGTTTTTCTGTGGCAAACTTGGTAGCTGATTTCAGGCATTTCTCGATCGCCTCGTAACGAACGGGCGGTCCCTTGCTGCCGGTCTTCATTCCGCGCTGACCGACCATATTGGCCACCCAGATGTATTTTTCAACGTTGACGATTTGTGTTGCTCCAAGCTCAAAATCATTGGCGGCCCGATTTCGGTGCCAGTCGCGATATTGTTGTTCGGGCTCGGGCCACCGTTTTGAAATCGCCAACACGAATCCTTTCCCCCAACCACCCAGATCATTGCAGACATGCACGATTAACTTGTTGCCTTTTGCCTGTGGCTGCGTCGCATCCCCTTTGATGAATTGGATTGAGTTCATTGATAAGATTCTTAAAAAATACACTAATGCGAATTGGGGGCATCAACACGGCCAGAACCGACGGTTGCGTCAACCATGCGATAGTAGACCCTTTCATAATGAGAATGTTCGCCAAATCGACCCAAATACTCAATTCATACTCCAGCCTGATTGTTTTCTTGGTGCTCGGTGTTGCTTAGATTTTTTGAAAAATAAGAGGGCCTTTCCTACGGCTGGAAGGTAGGAGGCTCCAGCTAGGAAAAAATCATGTTGACGGCGGTTGAATAGTGCGGCGCCTGGCGGCGGGAAACAGCGGCGCTAGGTGTAAAAAAAAATGAAGGGGTGAGTGAGGACGCCCATCGAGCGAGAACAGTTCTGCCGGTTCCTCTTGGCGATGCTCCAGGATGACACGGATGCTGTCGGGATCGTTGACTCCGATATCCAGCGCATACTCGACGGCATCGGCCAGTTGGCTACGCGAACAACGTTCAAGTAATCGGAGTACACGGATGTAGGAACGTGTTCCATGTTTCGGATCACTGGCTTCCAACCTTCGCCTGAGAATCCCGAAACACTCTGGCAGTTGCCAGTGTTCAACGGGCTTGGCGAAATCAAAACCGCCTGGCTTGCGTTCCAGCAGTTCAAGATAGTGGATCAGCTGATAGAAGAACTGATCCTTCTGCCAGCAACGCCTGTGGACGGCGATGAGCCGATCGCCAAATACCAAACGGACTTCTTCAACAGTCGCAACCACCGTGACCTTGCGGTGAGCGTACTTGGTCGGAACGGAATAGGAGTTGCGATCGAAGCGAACCAGTGACTGTCAACAGACGGCAGCTTGGTTAACTCGTCTGGCTTCAAATGCCTCGCCTCGCTCGACGCAGCAGAGCAGCAAGTTGCAGCGACGGGTTTTGCGTTTGCCAAACGGCGAATCATTCGATTCGCTGCGCAAAAGGGGGTTACTCTTCGAGAAGCACCGTTTGATACTTCGAGTCAGGATGACGTTTTAGCATCGCACGGGCTGAATCAGCGTAAGTTGCTGACTTAATCGGATCATCCATTTTCTTGAGCGCACGAGAAAGGAGAACCAGAGTCCAGATGCGATCCGGAGAGGCAGGATGATACTGTGCTCGCAAGTACAGGCTTTCCTGAAGCGACTTGGCAGCCAGTTCGGTTTCCCCTTTCGCCATCAGCTTCTCGCCAAGCAAGTCAAGCGTCGCAGCAGACCATTCGGATTCGTTGCCGAATTCTCGCTGCTGCTCCTGCATGAGAACATTAAGAAACGCGACATCTTTTTCGATAACTGAATCGACGGAACCAGTGCTTTCGTCCTCTTGCTCATCTTTGCCCCGACGATTCGATTGCTCGATCGCCGTGTTGGAAGTCGATACCAGTTGCAGAGCAGAATTGCCAAGCCGTTGCTTGAGCCAGTTAGAAATCCCCCATCGTTGACGTGACCAGCCATTGTCAGAGCGTGAATCAGATTGTGTAAACATGGAATCTTGAAACCTTGTAACGGCGGTTAAGAGAACAATGTCCCGTCGCAGTTTCATTGCCTGCTCGCGATTTGATGTCTCCAGTCTTTTCAGCTTCAGTCGCAGCAAGTGCATCTTCTGCTCATAATCCCCCACCTGCCTTGATTGGGATTTGACAAGCGCTGTTGAGTCTTGGAGTTCTCTCGAAAGCTGTTTGATATAGAGCGTGTTGAGAATCGTAAAGAGCAACAATCCCAGAAAGATGGCCGTGCCGACAAAGCCCAAAAACATTGGCGTCCGATTGCGTTCATAGTAAAACTTGAACCGTGAAACGACACTTTGTTGTGCGATTTCCAGGAGTTCCCCCCCCAGGTGCCGTTCGAGTTCTTCAATCAGCTCGGCTGCTGAGTTGTATCGTTGTTCACGGTCCTTCTCGAGGCATTTACGAACTACCGAATCAAGATTGCCTGTCAGTGATTTCACCAACATGGCCGGCTCGGTACCTCGATTGCGAAATACTTCAGGCCGTTTGTCGACGAGCTTCGGGATTCGCGTCGAACAAGCTTCCGGCCGCCGTGTCTGAATGATTTCACGTACCGAAACAAGGCTGCGAGTCGAGAGGCCTTCGTTCTCAAACGGCGTCGTGCCGGTCAGCAGCTCAAACAGAATCGCCCCCAATGAGTAAATGTCTGTGCGAACGTCCTGATCGTTGCTTTGTGTGTCCGTTTGCTCGGGGCTCATGTACTCCGGCGTGCCAATCATCACCGTTGACTGAGTCAAATTTGTTTGGCCTGGGGAACGATCGAGATTAGCTTTGGAAACGCCAAAGTCAATGACCTTGGGAATCGGTTCGCTATTATCGCTGGCAACAATAATATTGGATGGTTTCAAATCGCGATGGATAATCCCCTTCTGGTGCGCGTGCTGGATGGCTTTGCACAAGCCGATAAATAAATCCAGGCGTTGTTCGATCGTCAAGCGTTCTTCATCACAATATTTAGTGATGGACTTGCCAGAAATCAACTCCATCACAAAGTATGGTCGCCCGCTCTCGCTGATGCCTGCATCGAACACTTTGCTGATGCCGGGATGATCCATTAGCGCGAGCGTCTTTTGCTCCAAGGCGAAACGCTCCAGAAAGCGGGCCGAGTCCATCCCAAGCTTGATGATTTTGACCGCAACACGTCGACGAATGGGTTGCCATTGTTCGGCAAGATAAACGTCGCCCATTCCACCGGAGCCAATTTTGCGCACGAGGTTATAGTTACCAATCGCAGTACCGCTGAGATCGGCGACCATCCGATCGACAGCGCTGATTTGCCCCTTGGCATCAAGATGGATCTGTTTGTCGAGAATGAATTCTTCATCGTCGCGAAGCTCCAATAGCTTCTCGACACGTTTCAAAAGATTCTTGTTTTGCCCACAAGCCTGATAAACAAAATCCTTTCGTTTGAGGCGCGACTCGATTTCCATCGCCTCGAAAAAGATTTCCTGTTCCTGAATGTCAACCGTTCGCATGTCGACCCCGATCCTACTCCTGCTCGCTTACGTGACGTCTCAGCCACGCACGTGCATAAGCCCAATATCTGTCGGCGGTGCGAGGCGGGATACTCAGGATTTCAGCGGCCTCCTTGAGACTCATTCCCGCGAAAAATTTCAGCTTGACCAATTCGGCCTTTTGCTGATCAAGCAACTCCAGTTCGTTCAGGGCCTCATCGAGTGCCAGAAGTTCCTCGGCTTCAGTAGATTCCACTGCCATGTCATCGTTAAATTCCAGCTGCTTTGAGTTTCCACCCCGTTTGATCCGCTTCTTCTTGCGAGCATGATCAATCAGTATGCGGCGCATGGCCTCGGCCGCCGCACCGAAAAAGTGAGACCGGTTTTCCCATGAATCGGAGTTGGTCCCTACCAGACGCATGTACGCTTCATGAACCAACGCTGTTGGTTGAAGCGTGTGATTGGTGGCTTCGCGAGAAAGCTTTGACATCGCGATACGTTTAAGATCATCATAGATGACAGGCAAGAGATCTTCCGTGGCCGACGCTTTGCCGGCTGAGACCGCTTCGATGATTCTGGTCACATCTGCCATGTTGTCCGGGAGATACCGCCTAATTCCAGACGTGCGAGACATCTTTTATTTGGCGTGATATGGAACGAAAAGACGCATGTAGAGATTGTAGCACCGCTCAACCCGTTTTAAAAATCTATTTTCGTCCCAAGCCGCATGTCGTCAATCCCCGACGCCTATTTTTGGAACGAGCCAGCCTCAAAAAGAGCCCCTCGATGGTCACCAAAGAAGATACAATGCTTGCCAATGACGATGTCGCCGCGATTGAACAGCTAGGTAATGTCTTTAATCGTCTCAAGACTGAGCTAGGTAAAGTCATTGTCGGACAGCAAGAAGTCGTCGAAAGGCTCGCGATTTGCCTGTTTGCACGAGGTCATGCCCTTTTGATGGGTGTGCCTGGCTTGGCAAAGACACTTCTGATCAGCCGTCTGGCTGAAACGATGTCGCTGGATTTTTCGAGAATTCAGTTTACGCCGGATTTGATGCCGATGGATATCACCGGAACGGACATTCTTCAAGAAACTTCTTCCGGAAAGCGTGAATTCGAATTCATCAAAGGCCCCGTCTTTGCCAACATCGTGCTGGCGGACGAGATCAACCGTGCTCCGGCCAAAACACAAGCCGCGATGCTCGAGGCGATGCAGGAACACCGAGTCACCGCGGCCGGAAAAGTCTTTAATCTCGAACAACCGTTTTTCGTTCTGGCGACTCAGAACCCGGTTGAGCAGGAAGGAACGTATCCGCTTCCCGAAGCCCAGCTTGACCGCTTCATGTTCCTGATCGAAGTCGACTATCCATCCCGCGAAGAAGAAATTCGAATCGCCCAGTCGACGACCGGAGGCAAGCTGCCGAAACTCGATCGAATCATCACTGGCGAAGAAGTCATTCGCTTTCAGGATCTCGTTCGCCGCGTTCCTGTTCCGGATCACATTTACGAGTTCGCCGTCGATCTGACTCGTCGCTCTCGTCCGGCTTCCGATGAAGCGCCGGAATGGCTCAAGGCACTTGTTGGATGGGGTGCCGGGCCGCGTGCGGTTCAGTACTTGATTCTTGGAGCCAAAGCGCGTGCTGCATTGCATGGCAGCTACATGGTTCGATTGGAGGATATTCTCGAAGTCGCTGAGCCTGTGTTGTCACACCGCGTGTTGACGACGTTCGCCGCTGAATCGGAAGGCATGACCAGTCGCGATGTGGTCAAGCGTTTGGTCGATGAACTGAGCCGCGAAGGTTAAGGTTCGTCGTTCGACAATTGAGTTTCTTCGCCTTGGCGATCGTCACCGACGAACAGGATATTTTGTTAAGCACCCAAAACCGCAACCATGAGCCAACGAGAATTTATCGAACCGAAAGTAATCGCCCGGCTCAAGGCGCTGCCGCTGCATTCGCGGATGCCGATGCTGGGCAGCGTGGCCGGGATGCACCGCAGCCCACATCAGGGGTCGAGTCTCGAGTTTGCTGAGTACCGCAAGTACGTGCCCGGCGACGATACTCGGCGGCTTGATTGGCGAGCCTATGGCCGTTCGGATCGTTTTTACATCAAGGAATTCGAAGCCGACACGAACTTGCGGCTTTGTCTGGTCGTCGACACCAGCGGCTCGATGGCTTTCTCAAATGGTGAAGATTCTAAGATTGAATTCGCGCGGAAACTCGCGGGCACGCTGGGTTTTCTCGCCAGTGAACAAGGGGATGCAGTCGGTTTGTACTGTGCCGGCCAGGGCTTCCACAACGAAATTCGGCCCAAACGAAACGCGGGGCATTTACGGCTGGTGTTGGATGAGCTTTCCAAGATTCGTCCGCAAGGCGAGACCGGCTTGGTTGCTGCCTTGCACGAAGCAGCCGAAAAAATTCGTCAACGGGCACTCGTGGTCGTGATCTCGGATCTGTTCGTCGATCCAGCCGAACTTTCGCAAGCTTTCCAGCACTTGCGGTTTCGCAAGCATGATTGCGTGGTGTTTCACTTGCTTGAAGAGAGCGAGATCGCGTTCGAGTTCGATCGCCCGATGCGTTTTGTTGATCTCGAAGGCGGCTCCGAGTTGCTTGCCGATCCGTCGATCGTCGCGACAGAGTATCGCAAGGCGGTGTCGAAGTATCTCACGGACTTGGATCAAGTCGTACGGGACGCGGCAGTGGATTACAACCGCGTGAGTATTAGTGACCACTACGGAGATGTGCTGGCCAAATTTTTATTGGGAAGAGCTCCAAAAGGAAAATGACACAGGTCGCTTTGATGTGACTCGAAGTGAGCAGTGTTCTGCTGACGACGAATACAAAAATCGAAACCCATATCAAAACCCATAGCTCAAGGAATAGAAAACAACGAACAACCTCAAAAACATCCTTGCTCCCCTCTCCCCGCAAATTCGGACCAACATGCTTGCCACTTGTTTCAAGCCCAATCCGAATTTGTGGGGAGAGGGGCCGGGGGTGAGGGGAAAACCAGATGACCAAAAAGCTCAACCAGATCGAATACGCGCGACTTCGTCGACAAATGTCAGACGAATGGGAGCGTTTGATGTGGCAGCTTTTAAGAAACCGGCAACGGTGCAACCAGAAGTTTCGCCGTGAACATCCGTTAGGTGTTTACATCGCAGATTTCTACTGTGCAGCCGCAAAACTGGTGGTTGAAATCGACGGAGCAAGTCATGAAACAGAAGAATCAAAACAATATGATGCAGCCCGAGACCGTTGGATGCAAAACGAGGGAATTCGAGTGCTGAGATTTAGTTGCGAACAAGTTGAAAATGAAACCCAAAAAGTGATTCGAAAGATTGACGAGGCTTTGATGGAAAGTTGAACCCCCTCACCCCCAGCCCCTCTCCCCGTGAATTCGGTCGACGCTTGATTCAATGAGTAGCGTCAACTTCCGAATTCACGGGGAGAGGGGAGCCAGTGTTATCGTGGCCTTTTTCGTGTGCAGCATGAACACGTTTACGCGTGGCGTTGGCATAATTTCAAGACAAGAAAACTCCGTACAACGCAAGTCGGCCCATCATGAGCACGTTTACGCTTGGCGTAGGCAGGGCACACAAAGCATCGCAAGCCAAACTCACCGAATACAATCCACCGACACTCAGGCTAGAGCCAGAATACAGTCACAACAACTCAAGGAACGGAAAACAACGAACAACCTCAAAAACAACCTTGCTCCCCTCTCCCCGCAAATTCGGACCAACATGCTTGCCACTTGTTTCAAGCCCAATCCGAATTTGTGGGGAGAGGGGCCGGGGGTGAGGGGAAGAAACCGGCAAAGTTGCAAACAGTACTCAACCCAAAACAACCAGCACGAACCGGCGGCTAACGCCTTGCCGCTCACAAATTTATGCGTCGGTAAGTGCCAGATCGTAAATAACCGGCGGCTTGCCGACCACAAACATCAGGAACAAACAAAAACCAATCCAAATCAATGACCTTTCTCAATCCACTACTTCTGTTCGCGTTGCCCCTGATCGCGCTACCGCTGTTGATTCACTTGATCAACCAGCGCCGGCACAAAACGATCCAGTGGGGAGCCATGCAGTTCCTGCTAACCGCGAGAAAGTCATCGCGCGGGATGGCAAGGATTCGGCACTTCTTCATCATGGCCGCGCGGATGGCACTGATCGGCGGACTGATCATTGCCGTCTCCAGACCGCTGGCCACCGGCTGGGTGGGCGGACTGACCAGCGGTAAACCAGAAACCGTGCTCGTACTGGTCGACCGATCGGCAAGTATGCAGCAGCAACAACTGAACACTGAAAAATCAAAAATCCGTGTTGGCCTTGAAAAAATCTCCGGCATGCTCGACGTCGTCGGTGGTGCAAAACAGATCGTCATGATCGACAGCGCCACCCTGTCTCCCGTCGAAATCGCTGACCCAAGTCAACTGCTCAACTTGCCGCAAAGCACCCCGACAGAGACTTCTTCGAACATCCCCGGCCTGATGGAAAAAGCGATGACCTTCATCGCCGACAACCAAACCGGTCGCACTGACGTCTGGCTCTGTTCCGACTCGCGGCAAAACGACTGGGACGTAGAGAGCTCACAATGGGAATCGCTGCGAAGCGGCTTGGCGGAATTCGACGGCGTCCGCTTTCATGTGCTCAACTACGCCGACACGCCGGGCGAGAACCTTTCGGTGGTCGCAGAAAACGTTGTGCGTCAGGCATCGGAAGACAAACACGAAATCGTATTCGATATTCGTGTGCGTCGTGATTCGAAAACCGACGACAATACCGAACAGGTCGTTCCGGTCGAAGTCATCATCAACGGCGTCCGCTCGGTCGTAAACGCTCGCATGGTTAACAACGAATGCTTGTTGGCCGGCTATCGAATTTCGCTGGATCAGAATGTGAAGTCCGGTTGGGGCAAAGTCGAATTGCCGGGCGACGCGAACCCCAGCGACAACACATACTATTTCTCCTTCGCCGAATCGCCAAAGAAGCAAACGGTGATCGTGACCGAAGATCCGCGTTCGCTGAAAGCACTGGAGTTGATTTGTTCGGTCGATCCGGAACGCAATCAGCCAAACGAAGTCAAAACGATTCGGCCCGCCGATGTGATGACGCTGGACTTCAATCAAGTCGCCATGCTTTTGTGGCAAGCTCCATTCCCGCAAGGCACGGTGGCTCGCCAAGTCAAAAGTTTCGTCAACAGCGGACGCTCGGTGGTCTTCTTCCCGCCCGATGAAGAGAGTGATCTTGAATTCGACGGCGTGCGATGGGGGGCATGGGCCAAAGTCAAACAGGACAAGGACTCGCCCGAATCAGACACGATCGGGTTCTGGCGAAAAGAAGCGGATCTGCTTCGCAACACTCGAAACGGAAACGCCTTGCCGCTCGACCAGTTGAAAATTTATCAATACTGTTCGCTGACGGGCACTGATCGAACGTTGGCGCGGATGAGCAAAGGCCAACCTCTGTTGACACGTAAAACAACGGATGCCGGCGCCGTTTATTTTTGTACGACGCTCCCCAGCGGAACCCACTCCAGCCTCGCACGCGAAGGCGTCGTCATGTTTGCGATGATGCACCGCGCGATGGATCTTGGCATTGGTGCGATCGGCAAAGCCAAACAAATCGAAGCGGGCTCGTCGATCGCCGCACAAACGGGCGATATGGAATCGTTGGCTTCGAACCGAAAGTTGTTGGTTGAAAATCGGCCGTTCTGTTCGGGCGTTTATCAAAAAGGCGACACGTTTATCGCCCTCAATCGCCCTGAAGCCGAAAGCAGCATGCCGCTTGCCCGTGAGCAGTTCACGTCACTGTTCGAAGGTCTCGACGCGAACTTTGTGGATGATTCGATCGGCAGCGGCCGGTCATTGGCGAGCGAAATTTGGAAAGTGTTCGTGATCCTGATGGGCATCGCGTTGTTAGTCGAAGTCGTTTTGTGCCTTCCTCCGAAACCGGAAGAAAATGCAGCCGCGACATTAAATTCAATCGGACAAACAGCGGTTGGCAGCAGGTAGCATCATGATCGAATCACAGTGGTTAACTTTACTTGGCACGCCCGCCACAATCGCGTTTGGAGTCGGTTTGGTGTTGGCTGTCATGGTTTTCTCGTGGCTGGCGATCCAGCGAACGGGCTTCAAACGCTCGACCATGTTGCTGGAATTGCTGCGAGTCCTCGTTGCGATCGCGGTCGCATTCACGCTGAACCAGCCGGAATGGTTGCAGAAGTTCTTGCCGAAAGAAGATCCTGTCCTCGCCGTGCTTTGGGACGATTCGCAAAGCATGGTTTCGGCCGATGTCTTTGAAAGCGAAGACAAAAGTGGCAAGCCGCTGACACGTGCCGATTGGCTAAAGCCTTTGCTGGTCGACGAAATCTGGCAACGCGTCGGCGAGAACGTGAAAGTCGTCAAAGTACCGTTCAACAGTTCGGAAACGGGCCCGTCCGGAACCGACATCAACGAGGCTTTGCAAAAAGTCACTGAAGAGCACAAAAACCTGCGTAGCGTCGTTGTCATGTCAGACGGCGACTGGAATACCGGAAAATCGCCGACCGTGGGGGCGACTCAGTTGCGGTTACAGAAAGTCCCGGTGTACACCGTCGCGATTGGTAGCGACGAAGCGCTGCCTGACCTTGAGGCTTTCGCGCTTGATGCACCGACCTTTGGCGTCATCAACAAGCCGACTCGAATTCCGTTCGTGATCAACAGCACTTTGCCAACCGGCACTGCTGCGAACGTGGTTTTGACGTCTTCGGACGGCGATCAACTGACGAAAACCATTCAGATTCGTGCCAACAGTCGCTACGAAGACGCGTTTGTGTGGCGGCCAAAGCGGGAAGGCGAATACACGCTGACTTTGGATCTTCCGCCGGAAGAAACGGAACTCAATCGCGACAACAATTCGATTTCCGTGCCGATTTCGATTCGCAAAGAATCGCTGAACATCCTGATTGTCGAATCGTTTCCGCGTTGGGAGTTTCGTTATCTGCGAAACGCGTTGCTTCGCGATCCGGGTGTCGAAGTTCGAACGCTGCTGTTTCATCCAAAGCTGGATAACGTCGGCGGTGGTCTGGACTATATCGACGAGTTTCCCGGGACGAAAGAAGAGCTGAGCAAGTTCGATGTGATCCTGCTGGGTGACGTTGGTGTCGGCGACAAACAGTTGAGTTACGAAGACTGTCGCAACATTCGCGGTATGGTTGAAAATCAGGCGACCGGCTTGGTGTTCCTGCCAGGCTTCCGCGGCAATCAGTTTTCGCTGCTGACTTCAGAGCTGGAGGGTTTGTATCCAGTTCATCTGGATGAAATTCAGACAGGCGGTTGGGGTTCGCGAGTGCCGGCGCAACTTTCGCTGACCGAATCGGGCCGGTTGAGTTTGTTGACAAAGCTCGCCGACACACCCGAGCTAAACGCGTCGGTTTGGCGAGGCTTGCCGGGCTTTCAATGGTACGCTCCGGTGACGCGAGCCAAATCTGGTACGCAAACGCTGGCCGTGCATGCGACGGAAGCCAACGACGACGGACGGATTCCGTTGCTGGTCACCAAGACATTTGGTGCGGGCAAGATCCTGTTCCTGGGGACCGATGGAGCCTGGCGTTGGCGTGAAGGTGTTGAAGACAAATACCATTATCGCTTTTGGGGGCAAGTCGCTCGCTGGATGGCGTATCAACGAAACATGGCCGGCGGCGACAACATGCGTTTGTTCTATTCGCCAGATCGCCCGAAAGTTGGCCAGACGATTTCGCTTAGTGCGAACGTGATGGACTCCTACGGCGAGCCGCTTCGATCGGGTTCGGTGAAGGTGCAGGTCGTTTCGCGTTCCGGTGATTCTCAACAAATCAATTTGGCTCCGGCCAGCGGTGGTTCCGAGTGGGGTTTGTTCACCGGTACGTTTTCGCCAACCGAAGACGGCTTGCACCAAGCGATTGTGACTTGCCGTGAAAATTCGTCGACGCTCGAAACCACGATCACGGTGCTGCCGGACAAGCGTGAGAAAATCGGCAAGCCAATCAATTCTGAAGCTTTGGCCGAGGTCGCCAATATCACCGGTGGCAAGATGCTAACCACGAACAATTTTCAGTCTCTGTTTCGGGAGCTGACTATGCTGCCGCAGCCTGAACCAAGGATCAAACGAATTCGCATTTGGTCCCATCCGGCATGGGCTTCGTCATTTATTTTGCTGCTGTGCGTCTTTTGGATTGGAAGAAAGCTCAACGGCATGATTTAAACGCACCTGAGACTGACACAACGAAAGGCCATTTAACCCTGACGCACATCGCAACGCCCAACAGCACCGAAGAACTTGTTGAGCTTTTCGAGGCGCACCTCGATCTGAACAAGGATGAACTAAAGAAGCTGACGGACATTTTATCGGAAGAAGAGTAGCAGTTTGCGGCCCGTTTGAGGTCTGCACTCGCAGAGGTAAACGACATGAAACTGAACCAATTCATCGTGACAACTTGTTTCGTGATGTGCTGTTTATTGCAGTGCGTTTTCGATTCTTCGTCGCTTTCCGCTCAGGACTGGGATCCACGAGTCGAGGGTGACGGTCGGGTCTCCAACGAGACTCGAAAGATTTTTGACCGCGGATTGGACTTTCTGGCGGCCAGCCAACACGAAGATGGAACCTGGAACGGCAAACTGGTCGTCGGTGGTATGACCGGCAAGTTCGATCACTCTGGTGGCAAAGCCACCAACGGTGAGACCGCGTTGGCTTTAATGTGCTTTCTGTGCAGCGGCGAAGATCCGAACTTTGGCAAGTATGCCAAGAATGTGCGGATGGCCGTGACGGCATTGTTGCTGGCTCAAAATCAGAAATCCGGGTTCATTGGTCGCAACATGTACGAGCATGGATTCGCGATGCTCGCGCTCTCGGAAGCCTACGGCGTCGTGGATGAAAAACGATTGAGCATTGATCCTTCGATCATTCCCGATCCGAACATTGGCAAAGCCGTCGAGTTGGCGATTGGTTGTGCGATGAACGGCCAAAAAAACAATTTCCACAAAGCCTGGACCTACGGTCCGGAAAACGAAAAGAACAGCGAAGGCATCCGCGCGGACACTTCGATTTCCGGGGCGGTTTTAATGGGCTTGCTGGGTGCCCGCAATGCCGGAATCAAAGTCCCGGATCATGTTATCGACAACGCGATGGAGTACTACCGTTCCATGACGTTCGACGGACGCACGTCCTATGCCAAGCGCATGCAATGGGCGACTCCAGAGACACGTTCTGCCATCACGGCACTGGTTTTCACGATCGGAAAACGAACTCACTGGAAAGAATTCGAAATGATTCCCGATTTCATCTCGGAAAACTTGATGTACGTTGACGAGCAGCATCCGTTCTACTCGCGCTACTACATGGCTCAGGCCCTGTTTCAGGTCAACGTTCCGGCCTGGAAGCAGTGGCACAAGCATCACCTGAAGATCATTGGTGATATGCAGCAGGATGACGGAAGCATCATACCCGACTCAAAGTCAGGGTTTACAGGAAGTTACCAGACCCCGGCGTATACGACTTCGATGTCACTGTTAGCACTGGCGCTTGAGTTTCGAATGCTTCCAGTCTACGAACGCTGGCCCATGAAGAACGAGGGGAATCGGGATGCATCGAAATGACGGGCAACCACCGATCCGAATAACAACGCACAACTCTTGAGGACGCATTCATGTCGAAAAACGACCTTTCAAAATTTCCAAATTCAGGAACTGCTATGCAGAAAATTGCTTTAACGATCGGGCTGATTCTGGCTTACTCTCCTATGGCTGGATTTGCCCAGGAGATGGATCTCCGTAAGCCGGATGACATGAAAGCCGACTTCGAAAAGTCGGCTGAAAAGTTGAAAGCGTACTCCAAATCAATAATGGAATCGCATCTTTCGGATTTGGAATCTATCGCAGGTGTGGAAGCCAAAACAATCAAGAAGCTCAAGCTGGCTGCCAAAGGGCACGTCTCTTCGATCGTTCGGGAACGCTTGACAGGTTGGAAGGAAGGTTACGAGGCCGCCAGGAAAGCTGACTATTCTGACGACGATTCGTGGTCCAAAGCGATGAGAAAATATTACGGCTACGAAGGGTACCAGGGACCACCCCATCAATCTCCAAAATGGCTTGCGCTGCTGAAAAAGAATCTCAACGAAGACCAACTGAAAAAGCTGGACTCAGTCAGAGAAGCCCGGCTGGACCGTTATCGTGATGCCATCCTGACTCGATTGACGCTCAAGCTTGACGATATTCTCTTTTTCTCTGATGCCGAACGCGAAAACGTCTTTAAGCTGTTGAAAACCGAGTTCAATCGTGACAAGCTGCCTGGCGATTCGATGCTCTTCATGGCGACCTTTGGTTTTAGTGAACAAGGCATGACATTTGGCAGTGCGGAGGAAGAAGGCGATGAACAACTCACCAAAACAATTGAAGAACGGGCCCAGCGACTCGATGAAGCGATGAAAAAAATCCTCAACGACGAAAAACGTTTTGCTGCCTGGGAAAACCGGTGCAAGGACGTGATGTACTCAATCAAGTCTGAGTCGTCGACGATGCTCCGCGACTGACACGCCGCGACCCGTCGTTTCTTTCAAATCAACATTCACTCCATTCGCAACACCAATCATGAAATCACTTAAAAATTTTGCCTTCACGCTCCTTTTAACTTGTTTGATTGCGTCATTCGTTTCAGCGCAGGATGAGGCAGGTCTCGAAGACGAGCATTTTGAGTCGTTGTGGGGCGAACTGGTCGAAAGACAGGCCAATTCACTCCCCGGTTTTGCAAACCACGTTTCCCGTCTGTGCGAGCTTTCGGATCAGGATCGAGCCAAGCTGGACGCCGAGCTCGACAAAGCATTGGCCGAGTGGAAAGCCGATTTCAATGAGCTCGGCAAAAAGATGCTGGCCCTCGAAAAGAAATACGGAGGCGACTCTTCTGCTGGCGAAGACATCCCGGATGACGCCACGATGATCAAAGTGGAAGAAGAAATTACAGAACTGCATAAACAGTCCGAAGCAATGATGAATTTTGCAGCGTGCCCAAAGGCAGCTGCCGCGATCAAGGCGAGTTTGTCGAAAGAAAAGTTTAAAACCTACAAGGCCGACGCCGAGCAGAGAAAACAACGAGAAATCGACAATACGGCCAACCTCATTGTTCGCTGGGTTGACACCAAAATTGGACTTAGCAAAGACCAAACAGAGTACTTCGTTTCCAAACTCAAAAGCGAGCTTGGTGAGCGTTTGATTAAAGATGAATACGCCATTTTCGATTTGGGATTTTCCAACAGCGCTCGATTCACGCCCCGCCTACACGAAGACGATTTAAACTTTGAAGGCATTGTTGGGGAGAATGCAATTGACGGAGGTGTGGTGGTCGTTATGGGAGCAGAGGGAAACGTGATCGCCGGAGGTGCTCCTTCGGAAAAGAAAGTTTCCGGCAAATCGTTGTTCGACCAACTCAAGGACAAACTCGAGCCGGCCAAGCAAATGGTCTTCGAAGCCGAATGCAAAAGCGTTTTCCGTCAGCTAGATTCCAAGAATGAATGACGTAAGAGTTGTGGACTTCCAAACACACGAGGGCTGACAAGACTATGAGACACTTGCTCGCCACGACGGCACTCTTTTTCGTCGCAACATGCATCCTGTCACCGCTCGCGCGTGCTCAGGATGACGGCCCCCCGGTGACAGGTTTCGGCTTCACGTCCCTTGGAAGTGCCGAGGGCATGAACGCGACTCTGGAAGCTCAAAAGCAGAAGATGCCGGTCGTCGCCGCGTATGTCTCCAGACTCTGTGAACTCTCCGACGAAGAGACCAGCAAGTTAAACGCTTGCGTGGATAAGGCTTTTGAAGAATGGAAAGCCAAATATCTGGTATTGCGAGACAGGTTGGCCAAGGTTCAAGCCGAATACAAGACGGCACGTTCTCAGCAAGAGCCGATGGAGGATCTGGAGAAAACGCTAGATCAGGTGTACGAAGATCGGGCAAAACTTTCGCTCTTTACGTCCAGCGAAGCATTGAATTCGGCGGTAAAACAAAGCTTGTCAAAGGCCGATTTCCAAAAGTACACACTGGAGATCGACAGCCGACGCAAACGTAAGATTGCGAACAGAGTGCAGTTGCTCGTTACGTGGATTGACGTTCAAGTTGGTTTAAGCGACCAACAAAATGAGTTCTTTAAAACGAAAATTGAAACCGAACTTGGTGAAGCCCTTGCAAAATATGAGTATGTGTTCCACGCATTTATTTTTGAGGACACCAGTCGTTTTACACCTGTGATTTTCCTTGACGAATACGAACTCGAATTGCAGTCACTCAAGCAGGAAGCCGGTCAGAAGAAAACCGTCGGTGAATCCGTTTTGGAGCAACTTGGCAAGAAGCTGAAGCCGAGCCAGCAACTTGTTTTTGAAACGACATGCGGGAGTGTCTTTCGCAGCCTGGGGCGAAGCATGTCCGATTCCGATTCGGTCGAAACAGATTCGGGCGAATAAAATCCTGATTCGCGTTTTGAGCTGGCTCAAACCATCGATTGTCATGGCATTCAGACAGGCAACAACCGAGTTGACATCACTTTTGCGAATCTGCTTTTTTTCGATACAACGCGTTCCCCTCAAACCACACAAGATCCTGATCATTGTTCGTGAACGTTCCCAGATGTTCGACGCGACCGCTATCGTATTTCAGCGTCAGTCGATAGCCGTCAATTTCGTACCGCCCCATGCGATCGAGTCCTGCGTCTGAACGTTTTCGTGTGGTACTTCCCGCAACTTGCGGACCAGAAAATCCGGTTACCGAGCCTTCGTCGTCCCAAACGCTCGTGACCATCGTTTCCAACCCGGGCACGCCACCTGATTGGACGGAACCATTTTGATACTTCAAAAAACGGCCGTTTTTGTCAAACTTGATGCCCCACCACCGAACCGAGGAATAGTTGATGATCGAGTTGACTTGCGTTGACGCCGTCCCAAAATCTCCGGAAAGTTTCGTCCCTTTTTGAAACGGTACGCCAACCGCCTGACTGCCATTGGGAGCGCGATACTCACGCGGCCGGACGGGCCAGGCAAACGTGAATCGACCTTTTTCATCCCCTTCGATTTCCTTCCACCAGCCCCAGGCATCTGGCTCGCGACTGCGGGACATCGGAAGATCCAGAACCTCGGGAGCACACGGAAGACCGTCATGAACCCGTCCGTCCTTGAGCAGCAAAAATGCCTGATAGTCAATTTGAACGGCGCCGCTGCGAAACGTTTGATCGGTTGTGAAAACGACTTTCTCGATTTCACTCGAACGAATTCCGTTTCCAATTTCCGTGAGATGTTTATAGCGTCTGGCTTCCCGTTGAGCGATTTTCTGTTGCCGTTTGATCTCGCTTGGCGAGCTCAGATCGCTTGTTTTTTTCCAACGAAGGCGCGTCACCCGGTAACTTGATTCGTGATGAATGACCATCGCCCCTGAGCGGTCTTTGCCGTAGACGCAAATGTCACTCGAATCGTTTTCAAGCGGGTCGTCGATATCAATTCGCCCTGTGGCTACTGAATAGACAAAGCTGCCGGAGTCATCTCTTCTTTTATTCAGGAACTTGTACTCGCCGTTGTCGAATAGGACGAGGTCATACCGATTGCCTACCTCACCATCTTTTTTGCTAACGGTTGTTCCAATGTAGAGCCCCGGCTTGATTCGCTGCCCGACGGCTAGTCCCTTGATCTTTCGCGGATTGGGTTCGAGGCTCAGTCCTCGCTTGTCAGACTTCGCGTCTGCTATTTCAAGTTTCAGAAGTTCCCCCATCAGTTTTTGAGCCTGGACCGTGTGCTTTTTCACTTCACGGGTTTGGCTGCTGATTGTGGCGGCCATTCTGACATTTAGCTGGTCCACACAAACCGCGGCAACTTCGATCAAGTGCTTTCTACCCGAGACTTCGAACTCGCGTTGCGCTGTATAAATATTTCGTGTCATCCGAGTCAGTCTTTCGATCGGCCCGGACCATATACCGCCCAGCGGTGCGTTACCTTCGATCAGCCGTTTCTGAACCCACAGACCAAGATCGTTCTCAAGCAAGGGTTCATGTTTGTAAAATTTAACGGAAAGATAGTCGGCCGAACCAAGCTCCTTCTTACTGAATGCGACGTGGGAACGTTTTCCGCGAACCAACTTTTTGCTCCAGCCATTTGGCGTGGAGGGAACAGATGCAGATTGGGCGAAGAGCTGGCAAGCGAGACCATTGAAGCTGAGAATCAAAACGAAAAACGCCAGTCTCAAAAATCGATTCCGATAATTCGAACAATTCCATATGGCAGACACGAAACCCATTACTTTGATCTCATTTTCTAATTGAACTCTTTAGCAACACCACACGCTTCAAAATCAGGATAGCGTGGCGAAGCAAGTCATCTTTACCAAACCGCTCGTTTGATGCTACTCCGTGTATCGCGTTCTGTCTTCATTCAACTGCGATATCGTATTCAATCGGGCCTATGAAAGGGTTTGGGCTTCAACAAGTCCCAACAGCGAACCGTTTCGCAACACCTGCTCGCGAACTGCGGCGATTTCTTTGTGGAAAGTGCGATCGACTGCGAACGACGGCGCTAACTCGCGGACTTTCTCCCAAACTTGCTCCAGTGGCTTGCTCGTTTTCAATGGTCGGCGAAACGAGATGCCTTCGGTTGCAGCCAAAATTTCGATCGCCAATATTCCGGCGGTGTTGTCGATCATCTCCGCCAGACGCCGGGCGGCATACGTTGCCATGCTAACGTGGTCTTCCTGATTGGCACTGGTCGGCAGGCTGTCGACGCTGACCGGGTTGGCCAGGTGCTTGTTCTCGCTTGCCAAAGCGGCACAGGTTACCTGTGGAATCATGAATCCGGAATTGATACCGCCGTCTTCGATCAGAAACGGTGGCAGCTCACTCAAATGTTGGTCGATCAACAACGCCATCCTGCGTTCCGAGAGCGCACCAATTTCGGCGATCGCAACAGCAAGCTGATCGGCGGCCATCGCGACTGGTTCGGCGTGAAAGTTTCCCCCGCTAAGCATCGAACCATCATCGAAAAACACCAGCGGGTTGTCTGAGACCGCGTTGGCTTCTCGCAACAGCACCGCGGCAGCGTGCCGAATATTCTCAAGGCACGCACCCATGACTTGGGGTTGGCAGCGAAGCGAATAAGGATCCTGGACGCGATTGCAATCGCGGTGGGAATCGCGAATCTCACTTCCCGACAACAACTCGCGATACATCCGTGCACAGTCAATCTGGCTTTGATGGTTGCGAATTTCGTGGATCCGAGGATCGAACGGCGTGTCACTTCCTTTCGCGGCATCGACCGACAACGCTCCCGCAAGTACCGCGCCGCGAAAGATTTGATCCGCGTCATAAAGCGCCGCAAGCGCCAACGCCGTCGAGACCTGGGTCCCGTTGATCAGACCAAGTCCCTCTTTGGAAGAAAGCCTCAATGGCGTGATTCCTGCCTTCTCAAAAGCATCGGCAGCATGACAGACGGTGCCTGCAACGCGAACCTTGCCTTCGCCAATCAAGGCCAGACTCATGTGAGCCAACGGGGCCAAGTCGCCACTGGCGCCTACTGAACCTTTAGCCGGAATGCATGGGAGAATGTTCGCATTGAGACAGTGAACGATGACTTCGATCACTTCACGCCGAACGCCTGAATATCCACGTGCAAGCGAAGCCAGCTTCAGCAACATGATTAAACGAACAATCGAATCGTCCAGCAGCTCACCATAGCCGGCACAGTGCGAACGGATCAGGTTCAGTTGCAATTGATCAAGGTCGTCTCGAGAGATCCTTTTGTTGGCGAGCAGTCCAAACCCGGTGTTAAGCCCGTAAATGGTTTCACCCGATTCGATCAGGTTCTCAACAACGTCGCGCGAGCGATCGACATCAGCCCAGCACGATTCATCGAGCTCGACTTGGTTTGGCTGAAAGTAGAATTTTGCAAGCTGTTCGTGAGTCAGCTTTCCGGGAGCGATTTTCAACATGGTTTTTTGCTGGCCTATGGCGGTGGTTCGACGATTAAATCCTGAGCAAATGCGACTACAGCATCGGCAGGTCGAGCCCCTTTTCACGTGCGCACTCGATGGCTTCGTCGTAGCCCGCGTCGGCGTGACGCATCACCCCGGTTGCCGGATCGTTGACTAAAACACGCCCGATCCGTTTGTCAGCCGCTTCGCTGCCGTCACAACAAATCACGACGCCCGAGTGTTGAGAGAACCCCATCCCCACGCCACCGCCATGATGGAGGCTGACCCAAGTCGCACCTCCAGCCGTGTTGAGCAAAGCGTTGAGCAAAGGCCAATCAGAGACCGCGTCGGAACCATCTTTCATGGATTCGGTTTCGCGGTTCGGGCTGGCAACCGATCCCGAATCGAGGTGGTCGCGACCAATCACAACGGGCGCTGAAAGTTCTCCATTGCGAACCATTTCGTTGAACGCCAAACCAAGTCGGTGTCGATCCCCAAGTCCGACCCAACAGATTCGTGACGGAAGCCCCTGAAACTGGATCTTTTCGCGAGCCATATCCAGCCAATTGTGTAGATGCGGGTCATCCGGTATCAGCTCTTTGACCTTGGCATCCGTTTTGTAAACGTCTTCCGGTTCGCCCGAAAGCGCTGCCCAGCGAAACGGCCCGATGCCTCTGCAAAACAAAGGTCGGATGTAAGCCGGCACGAACCCGGGAAAGTCAAAGGCGTCTTCCACTCCGGCTTCCAAAGCAACCTGGCGAATATTGTTACCGTAGTCGAATACGGGAATTCCCATGCGTTGAAATTCGAGCATCGCGTTGACGTGCTTCGCCATCGACTTGCAGGCCGCATCAACCACGGCTTGTGGGTCGGTCTTGCGTTTTTCTTCTGCTTCTTCCAGCGTCCACCCAATCGGCAGGTAACCGTTAAGCGGATCGTGCGCGGAAGTTTGATCGGTCACCATGTCGGGGTGAATCCCTTGGGTGATCATCTCTCGCAAAAGCTCCGCCGCGTTGCCCAGCAATCCAACCGAAACTGGTTTCTGCCGGGAACAGCTCTCGTTAATAATCGTCATCGCTTCATCGAGCGAAGTCGCTTTATGATCGACGTATCCCGTTTCCAGTCGCTTGTTGATTCGCGATTCATCACACTCGATCGCCAACATGGAAGCCCCAGCCATGGTCGCAGCCAGCGTCTGAGCGCCACCCATGCCACCCAGACCGGCCGTCAAAATCCACTTGCCAGAAAGGTCTCCGTCGAAGTGTTTCTTGGCGGCGGCGACGAACGTTTCATAAGTCCCCTGCACGATTCCCTGACTGCCGATGTAGATCCACGAACCGGCTGTCATCTGGCCGTACATCATCAAGCCAGCCTTGTCGAGTTCGTGGAAGTGCTCCCAGTTGGCCCAATTGGGAACGAGGTTGCTGTTGGCGATCAACACGCGGGGCGCGTCTTCGTGAGTCTGAAAAACGCCGACCGGTTTTCCGGATTGAACCAACAGCGTCTGATCGTTTTCGAGTCGCTGCAGCGTTTCCACAATCTTGTCGTAGCACTCCCAATTGCGAGCCGCACGGCCGATGCCGCCGTAAACAACCAGCTCGTCGGGAATCTCGGCAACGTCCGGGTCAAGATTGTTCATCAACATGCGAAGCGGGGCTTCAGTGAGCCATGACTTGCAGCTTAGCGTCGAACCGGTGGGGGCTTTGATGACGCGCGATGATTTTCGATTTGATTCGGTGGCAACTGACATTGCTATTGCTTCCTATCGTGACATTTGTGTTGTGATTTGAAAACGATTTCCGGGATGATAAAGCTTCGCACACGCGGCAATCCGTTGATCAACCCACGTGCGACGATGGATCAACAAGGCAGGCTCTTCGCTGTTCAGTAGTAATCGGCGGCAAACTCTCGCGCCCGGCATGCAAGCTTCAATCCGGTGCTCGCCGTGAGTAAACGGTGCGATGCCCATCAGGTATTCGTGCGGCGTCGTGGTTGAAAAGTCTTGCTGCAAATATTTTGGAGCCAGCCACGGCATGAGCCATCGCTGGGCAAGCTGGATCGGCGTTTCGTCCTCGAAATGAACAAGGCCCGAATGAAAAACCTCGGTGTCTCGTTTGACTTCCAGCAGCGAGGCCACCTCGGCGGTTGCCTTGACGGATTTGAGCGTCACAACTTCACAACGGTATTCGCTGCCTCGAGCCGTGATTTCCTGATCAATACCTTGAATCTTCAAAACAGAAGTCAGCGGTTTTGGCGGAGCGACAAACGTGCCCTTGCCGCGAATCCGCTCGACGACGCCATCCGATTCAAGCTCCTTGATCGCGCGGTTGACCGTCATGCGGCTAAGCGAAAAAAGCTCCGCCAACTGGTTCTCTGACGGCAGCAAAGCCCCGGAAGCCCATTGGCCGTCGTCGATTCCATCAAGGATGTAGGCTTTGATGCGTTGATATTGCAAAGTCGAATTCATATTGCGAGTCTAACCATCTTGCGGCAGGTTGTCTATACAAGTAATCTAACCGCTATGAGCCACCATTTTCAACAAGGAACGATTCCGCTGCTGATCAGCATTCCTCACAACGGGAGCCACATTCCCGATGAGATTGCTGACTCGATGACCGACCATGGCCGTAGTTCGCGTGACACCGACTGGTTTCTCGATCGCCTCTACGATCTGCCGGAAGCTGCCGACGCGAGCCTGCTGGTGGCGAAGAATTCGCGATACGTTATTGATCTCAATCGGCCGGAATCGAATGAGTCACTTTACCCGGGACAGAACACCACGGGCCTGATCCCTCAAGAGCGCTTTGACGGCCAAGCCATCTGGATCGACCCGCCCGACGATGCCGAAACGGCTCGTCGAATCGAAAATGTTTGGCGGCCCTATCACCAAAAACTGAAATCGGAGATGGATCGGCTGGTCGACGCGTTTGGGATCGCCGTTTTGATTGAGGCTCATTCGATCGAGTCTCAATTGCCGCGACTTTTCGAGGGCGTTCTACCGGACTTCAGCATAGGAACGAATCGCGGAAAATCCTGCGATCAGGGACTTTCGGATGCCGTCATGAACGTATTGAAAGCTCAATCGAAATACAGCCACGTGCTCAACGGGCGTTTTGTCGGCGGCTTCAATACTCGAAACTATGGCGACCCAACTTCAAGCCGGCATTCGATTCAGTTTGAACTGACGCAAGTCAACTACATGGACGAAGTCAACAAGGTGTGGGACGAAGCGAAAGCGGCTGAAGTCCAAGTGGTCATTCGAAACATAATTGTGGGGATTCGGCAGTGGTTGAAAACTCAAACGGACTAGCTCGTCCCGACACGGTATTGCAGAACTTTCGCATCGCGACCATGGCCAAGTCAGCGACGGCTTACGGTGCTTTTGAAGGCTTTTCCGTTGGCATCGGTGACGGTTCGATTCTGTGGCTGGAACCGGACGAGGCGATTCCTCAATTCGATGCCGACGTCGATGTCATTGATGGTCAGCAACGTTGGCTGACGCCCGGACTCATTGATTGTCACACCCATCTGGTCTACGGCGGCAACCGTGCCAAAGAATGGGAAATGCGATTGGGCGGAGTTCCCTACGAAGAAATCGCTCGCCAAGGTGGCGGGATTCTTTCAAGTGTCACGGCAACGCGACTTGCAAGCGAAGACGACCTCGTGGCGTCTGCGGTTGGTCGACTGAATTCTTTGATGGCCGAAGGCGTTACGACGGTTGAAATCAAATCTGGGTACGGGCTCGATATGGAAACCGAGCTTAAAATGCTTCGTGCTGCACAGCGTGTCGCCAAATCCTGCAACACTCATGTCGAAGGGACTTTGCTGGGCGCCCACGCTGTTCCACCTGAATTCAAGGGTAACTCGAATGCCTATCTGGACATGGTTTGCAACGAAATGATTCCGGCGGCGGCAGAGCAGAAGCTTTGCACCGCAGTCGACGCGTTCTGTGAGTCGATTGCTTTCGACGTAGAGCAAACAAAACGCGTGCTTCAAGCGGGACTCGATGCCGGGCTGAACATCAAAGTCCACTCCGAGCAGCTGAGCAACCTCGGGATGACGGTTGAAGCCGCAAAAATGGGCGCGCTTTCGGCGGATCATCTGGAATACCTTTCGCTACAAGACTGCGAAGCTTTGGCGGACTTTCAAATGGTGGCAACGCTGTTGCCGGGCGCCTTTTATTGCTTGAAGGAAACGCAGAAACCGCCAGTTGCGGCTTTGATTGACAACGGCATCGACATCGCGATTGCCACCGATTCGAACCCGGGCAGCTCTCCGCTGCTTTCGTTGCTGCTGGCCGGAAACATGGCATGCATTTTATTTGGCCTAACGCCTGAGTTGGCTTTGGCCGGCATGACGCGCAATGCGGCAAAGGCGTTGGGGCTGAGCGATCGAGGCGAAATTCGTGTTGGGGCCCGAGCGGACTTTGCCGTTTGGGACGTCGCAACTCCCGCAGAAATTTTGTATCAGATCGGCGGCAATCCATGCACCGCTGTCTACCGTGGCGGCAAACAGGTTGAGGTCGCGCGATGAGCAACACTTTTTTGTTTCAAGCCGCACTGGTCGGTCAACAGTGGCAAGACAACGTTCGAATTTCGGTCAGTGACGAGGGCCTGATTGAAAGCATCGAATGCAACGTTCCAACGGGTGACTTTGAAACCTTGGTGGCGCTGCCGGGCATGGTGAATGTGCACAGTCACGCGCTCCAAAGAGGATTCGTCGGCTTGAGTGAATATCGAACGGCGACCAACGACAGCTTTTGGACTTGGCGAAAGCTGATGTACGAATTCGTGGCCAAGCTTGATCCAGACAAAGTCTACGAGATTGCCAAACAGCTTTACAGCGAAATGTTGGCGGCGGGTTACACATGGGTAGGCGAATTTCACTATCTGCACAACGCTGCCGGAGGAGCGACTTACGAAAACATTGCCGAGATGTCGGATGCCATTTTTCGCGCAGCACGGGACACTGGAATCGGGCTTTGTCATTTGCCTGTGCTCTACCAACGTGGTGGATTTGAAGACGAACCGATTTCGACCGGACAAGACCGGTTTGTTTTAAGCGATGAGCAGTTTTGCGAACTGTTTGATCGGTGCCGTGCTGCAGCGGTTGCAGCGCCGAACGTCGAAGTTGGTTTGGCTCTTCATTCTTTGCGGGCTGTGTCAACGAACTCGGCTGAATCGGTCATCCAGCATGTCAAAGGCGCTAATCCCGGCTCGCCGATTCATATTCACGTGGCGGAGCAGACGGGTGAAATTGAAGCTTGTTTGAAAACACACGACAAGCGTTCGGTTGAGTTTATGTTTGATACTTTGCCGGTGGATGAGCATTGGTGCCTGATTCACGCAACGCATCTAAGCGATGGCGAGCTTGATCAAATCGCTGCGTCTGGCGCCGTGGTTGGGCTTTGTCCGACAACCGAAGCGAACCTTGGCGATGGCGTTTTTCGAGCCGAGGAGTTTCTGGCAGCAAACGGGCGAATCAGCATCGGGAGTGATTCGCACTGCAGTGTTGATCTTCGTGAAGAGCTGCGAGTACTCGAATATGGTCAGCGCTTGACGACTCGGCGGCGAGCCATCCTGGGAAGCGACGAAGTTTCCGTTGGTCGAAATCTTTATTGTCGGGCTGCCATTGGTGGCGCGCGAGCGATTGGGATCAATGCTGGCGAAATCGCTGTTGGGAAACGAGCAGATCTTACTTTGGTAGATCCATCGCATCCTTCGATCGGAAGTGTTGAAGGAGATCGGATTCTGGATCGTTTGGTGTTTGCGAACATTGGCAATCCGATCGCTGCTGTCGTAGTCGGCGGGAAGCGGATCAACAGCAACAAGGAAGCACTGGGCAACGGTTGAATCGCCATGAGCCGCCACTGCCTGATCCCAACGGACTGAAACGATTGATTGAAATCAGCAGTCCATTTTGAAACCGCAGATCATGCGCGGGGTATAGCTACGTACGAAATAAGCACATGAACCGTGAAGAAACCCGAAACCAACTTGATGACTTCTGAGGCTCAAAAGACTGGTCGACTAGTTGGAATTGATGTAGCTCGGGCTCTGGCCATTGGTGGCATGGCGTTGGTGCACTTCGTGATGGTGCTTTCGGCGAACCGTGTTGATGACTCAGTGCTTTCATGGCTTTACGAACGCCTCGCTGGAAGACCTGCCATGGTGTTCATGCTGTTGGCGGGAATTGGAATCTCGCTGCGGTTTCGGAATGTGACCACCGACGAACAAGCGGCCACAAAGAAGGCCAGCCTGTTTCGACGCGGCTGGTTTTTTCTGGCCGTTGGTTTTTTAAATCTACTGCTCTGGCCGGGCGACATCCTGCGTGTCTATGGCATCGCCTATTTGATCGCTTCGTTTTTTGCACTGTCTGGAAACCGAACCCTGTTCGTCTGGGTTTTCGGCATTCTCGGGGCATTCCTGGCCTGTATTTTTACCATCGACTTTGGAACCAACTGGAATTTTGAAACGTTGGAGTACGCAAACCTCTGGACTGTCAAAGGCAGCTTATTGAACCTGTTTTACAATGGATTCCGGGCATTGCTGCCGTGGCTCGCCGTCCTGTTTGTTGGCATCTGGGTTGGTCGTTTCGACTTAAAATCGCCACGCGTTCGACTGACTTTCTTCGCGGCCGGACTGGCAACGTGGGCGTTGGCAGAATCAGCGTCGCTTGGATTGGTCTCGATGTTGGGTGACGCGGCAAGTGCCAGTGAGATGGAAGAAATCCAAGCCGTCTTTGGAACCGATTCATTGCCGCCGATGCCCCTATTTCTTTGTTCGGCGGGCGGTCTGGCGATCGCGTTGATTATGTTTTGTACTCACGTCTGCGAAAAACTGTCAGACGACGTAACGCGTTGGTTGGCCACCCCGGGCCAGTTGGCTTTTACCTGGTACAGCGGGCATATTTTCGTGGTGGTTGCTGCGGGAGTCGTGACAGAGTTTCGCGGCGACGCTTCGATGGCTGTCGCGTGGATCGTGTCGAGCGTCTTCTTTGTCACGATGTGCGGACTGTCGGTGTGGTATCGCCGCTACTACAAGTCCGGCCCACTTGAGTCGGCAATGCGCACCATCGCGGGGTAGTCTCGGCAGAGCCGGCAGAATCAATTGCGCCGATTCAATTTGTCGGCAAGCTGCCTATTTCGCAGTGATCGCTTTGTTGCGGTAGACCCAGACGTACCATCCCATTTGGGGGGAGGTGACCAATTCGTTATACCGTTCGAATAGCTTTTCCGCTGACTCGGACAGTTTTCTGAACTGCTCCGACTCGTAGATCTTGTCTACGTCTTCGGGTGATTGATCGTCAAACATTTTTGACATTTCAGCATCAATTTCATCCAGTCGGATCTTCAACCTATCGCGTTCGGTACGCTCTTTGGCAGAGAGCTTCTTCGGTTCGGGCATCGTGTAGGCACGTGCGCCGGTTAATAGATCAAGGTCACCATCTTTGTCGTAGTCAACGACGTCGATGTAGTAGTCCGAACCCGGGCAAAGTGGCATGCCTTTGGAATCTTGCGGGACCGGGATAGCCGTTTCGTATCCTTCTTCATGCAGATAGCTGAAGCCTTTCACCAGCGTTTTCGAAGCTGCGAATTTTGGCTTACCGGCCTCGCCGATGTTCTCAAAATAGAAAACATGTCGTTCGCTACCGCCGCACAAAATGTCAAATTTGCCGTCACCATTGAAGTCAGCAATCCGAGGAGTCGCCAAGCCGACGCCTTTCATCATCAAGCGATCTTCGACCATGATCTGGCGATTCGTTTTCGAAAATTTCGGCTTATGCTTGTCGCCTTTATTTTTACAAAGATAAAGCCCGCCCTCAGTGGCGCCCAAAACCAGATCGAGATCACCGTCTTCGTCCCAGTCCACAACCGCGATCGAAGTCATGTGGTGGTCTTTGTTGTTGGGCTCGTCGTCGCCGCTGCGATCGACATGCAAGTACTCCGATTTATCCAGATCGTAGTAAGTCGAAATGCGAACGGTTTCCCCGTCCTCGTCAAGGATATGCTTGGGTTCGAGGAATCCGTCTTTGCTGCCTTGCACGAGGAAAGCCGTTCCCTCGTAAGTCGCCATTACCATGTCGTTGTAGCCATCTGCATTCAAATCCACCAACTGTGGAGTCATGCCGACGCATCACCAGTTGTTCAAAACAAGCGGCTCACCCTTGGCTGTTTTCACCGGTCGACAATCGGACCAGACCGGTTTTTCACCGGGCCCTGCCGTATTTTCGGCGTACTGGACTTCGCCGGAAATCGAGCCGAACACCATTTCTGCTTTGCCATCGTTGTCGACGTCAAACATCGCCGGCGAAGGAAAAGAGATCTTGCTGGCCAGCGGCCGGGTGGCAGCCATGACCAATTCCGGCCGATCAAAATGTTTGTTTTCGAAGACAAACTCTCGCTTGGTCGCCTCCTCTGTTTTGGATTGACTCACAGACTTTGTGGCATCGCCGGAGTTCGCCTTTGAAGTCTCTTTTCGTTTCGGTTTCTGAATAAGCACCCAAACGTTGCCAAGCATGGCGGATTCTTCGTACTTCTCCCGGTCCTCTTCGGTTTGGAAGACAAGGTCCCAATACTCTTCATCAAACTCTTCGGTGAACTCACGACCGGCTCGTTCGAGTGCAAGGCGTCGGGCGCCCATGCGGTTGGAAAGTTTTTTGATTTTCGCAACCTGCTTTTTCCATTCTTCTTCAGAAACGCCTTCGGCAGGATCGGCACAATAAACACTGTCGCCGACGATCAGATCCAAAAGTCCGTCGCCGTTAAAGTCGGTTGCCCAGACGCGCGTTGCGGATCCGAGTGTCAGTGACTTCCGTCGCTGCTTGTTCATCCAACCGCCCTCTCCGGCCTCAAGGATGACTTTGAACTTGCCGTACTTCGGCTTTTGACGCGAGCCATCGTTCATGGCGATGAACAGGCCGCCGTCTTCGCTGCCCGTGAGCAGATCGAGATCGCCGTCGCCATCAAAGTCAACCAAGTGAGGTGCCGAGTGACCGCCGGGCGTCTTGAGCGGAAGTTCAACAGGCTTGTCCGCGAACTCGTTTTCTTTCCCGTCCCCGATGTTTTCGTAAAGGTAAAGTCGGTTTCCAAAACAGCCGACGACCAAATCGAGATCACCGTCGGCATCGTAATCGACCGCGTGTTGATGGGTGCAAATGTTGTAGATATCGTCGGGTGACCCAAGATCTTCCGCGTTGGCAGTTTCGTCTTCTGCGTCCTCGGGTTTAATCTCAATGTTTTCCAGCGGCTTGCCGGATTTGCCCACGATCGTTTTGGCTTTGGCGAAGTCCATTTCCCCCAATCCTTTCAGGAATTGAAGGTGACCGCCATCGGCGTCGTCCGCGCAGTAGCTACCAGAAATGATGTCGAGCTTTCCATCGTTGTCCCAATCCACAAACTGTGGAGTCGAGCTGGTGCATCACCAAACGCCCGGCACAACGGCTGCTTCGTCACCCGTTTTGATCCACTGACCTGCCGCAAATTTTGGGCTGGCCGAGTCGGTTCCGACATTGCGATAAAATTTCATCTTGCCGTCTTCGAACTGACCAACGACCAAGTCCTGTTTTCCATCGCCATCAACGTCTGCAAGCGTTGGGCAAGCGTAGCCGACTTCGCCGGTCTTGATCGGTTCGCCGGCGGCCTTGAGGCGATAGGGAGCCTCGAAAGTGAATTCTGATTTCGCAAGTGGCTCGGTAGATTTCGCTTCTTCGCCATACGAATAGGTGTATTCAATGTAAGCCTTTTCTTCTTCCGTCAGCTCCAACGAGTCGACGGGGTCGGAAGGCAGGAAGCCCTTGAAGTCCGCAAGCGAGACCGGTTTGGCATCGGCATCTTCGTCATCGGAACTGGTTGGTGTGACTTCGGCTTTGACTTGGAGACTCGTTTCGAACTTCAGATTCGCCGGCGGTCGACACATTTTTTTGTCGCAGACCATGAATTCTACAAAACCACTTAGCTTGACATCGCCTTTGGCATCAGCCGAGATCGTGATGGGCTGTACAAGCTCTTGCTTGCCCTCGAGCCAGAAGTTTTTCGTCGGTCCCTTGCGATGAATTTTTCCTTGAGGAATCTTGGTGCGACTCGCTTTGATCGTGTCAGATGCGTCGAGCTTTACTGAGGTCGGAAACGTCGGATCGTTGGCGCCGTAGATGTGAAAGCCTTCAGGGATTTCCACGTGCAACTTGACCTCAGCCGAATCACCGGGAGCAAGTATCGCTGGCGTTTCGACCGTTAGTTTGATGCCGAACTTCTCATACGTGTCGGACATCACGCTGTCGTTGCTGTCGCTGTTTTCGTTCCTCTGAATGAAAGCCCAAACCTGACCGGTAAATGTATATTCCGCGATCGCGCTGCGTTCCTCGTCCAATCGACTTTGCGTTTCGAACACGACCTTACTGAGGGCTTCGTACTTCTCGTTTAACGCTTCGAGCTTGGCTTTCGTTTCGTCGTCATCCTTTTGCAGCGCCTTTAGTGCTTCCATCTGCTCATCGAGAGCAGACATCTTCTCGAATTCATCTTTGAATTTTTCTTCCTGAATTTCGTAGGCGTGATTGATTTTCTCGTCGATTTCGGCGACCAGCTTCAAGGCTACTTCGCGCGTGTAACCTTCGCCCAACTTGTTGGCGCGAATATTGTCACCAACCAGTATGTCCATCTTTCCGTCACCGTTGATGTCGTCGACCCAGACCCGCGTCCCTTCGTAAGGCCCCGGGTACTTGTCACCGATCCAGAGCGGTTTGTCTGAAGAATCACGCTCAGCCTTGATGACGGTGACTATCGTTGAGAATCTAGCTTCTGTTTTAGAGCCAACGTTGAGCGACATGTAAACTCCGCCGTTAATATCGCCGCTAAACAGGTCGTAGTCGCCGTCGCCATCCCAGTCCGCCAGACAAGGGTCGCTGTGTCCGTGTGGAATCTCCAGTGCCTTGCCGTCAGCGGTTTTTATCAACGAGGGCTTGGGATCAAAGTTGCCTTTGCCCTTGCCTTTAAAGAAGTAAAAGGTCCCGGAGAAGTTTCCGCCGACAATGTCCAGCTTTCCATCGCCATCGAGATCAACAACAAAGGGGCGAGTGCAGAAAGCGGATTCTTCGTCGTCTTCGACGATCAGCGGTTTGCCATCGGGACGTTTGATGACCTCAGCGGCCTTGAACGTGCCGTCCGGCTTGCCCCAGAAAACGTAGTACCAACCCTCCATATTTTCGGTATAGGCGTCGCCCGTGTAAACAGTTGCATAGCAACCCGTGATGATGTCCTTGTAGCCGTCTTCGTTCAGATCCACCAACTGTGGAGTCGGAGACGTGCATCAGCCAATGCCGGGAACCCTGGCAGGCTTCCCGTCGATCTGAAGAAAGCCGTTGTCCTTATACTTGCCGTCTTTGGTACCAAGATAAAACCTGATGTTTGCCTTTTTCGTCAGCTGCCCAATCAACAGGTCTTTGTAGCCATCGCCGTTGACGTCTGCCCAGCACGGACAAGCGTAGCCTCCGCCGATCACGTCGACCGGTTTACCTTCAACGGTCATCAGTGGGACTGGCATCTCAAATTCAAACTTGAGACCCTGAGCATTGGCCGCGGCGATCCATGTCAGGGAAAGTGCTAACATCCAAAAAACAAACAAGGCTCGCATGTGAATGACTCGAAAGTTTGGAATAAATGTAACAGGTGGCTGGAACGCGATTGTTAAATGAGTTACTGCTCTTGCTGCGTTCCGGGGTTGTCGGCTCAGCCCGAAAATCTGGGCATGCCTCCAACAAACCACAATGCGATCTTCACGACGCATTCACGCCGGAATTTTGAAGCAACGCCAAAGATCTTTGCGGCAAATTCAAGATCCAAAGCTTGGTGGGCTATGATGTAAGTAGCTCAACCCCCGGATTTGCTGTCGTCCTGGCGGGTATTAGGGACTGCCTACCAAAACAAGAGATAGTTGGCGCTTTTTACCTCCAAAACACGCATGTAGAAGATTGTAGGGAGCGTCATCGACGTTCCGCAGAATCGACTCTCCACATTTAGGAATGATGTATGAGCGAACCCGAACATAACCAGCTCGAACTGCCCGGCGTCATTCGCGATAAGCTCGTGTCTTATCAGCGAAGCGTCTGGAAGGTCAAGCTAATCGAGGGGCTATTGGCGGCCGCATTTGGCTTGCTGGTGTCCTACCTCGCCGTGCTCACGCTCGACCGATTCTTCGAAACCAGTGGGTGGGTTCGCGGCGCCATCCTGCTCGTGGGTGCATTGGGATTGGGGCTCTGGTTCCCTTTCGTTTGCCACAAGTGGATTTGGCAGCGACGTCAACTGAAACAGGTCGCCCGACTGTTACGAAAAAAATTCCCACGCTTTGGCGATCAGATGCTGGGCGTGATCGAACTGGTTCAAAACCCTGACAAATCCGGTTATAGCCAGTCGCTTGTGCGAGCGGCTTTGAAGCAGGTCGAAAATGAAACAGCAGACAAAAGCCTCGACGGGGCCGTTCCTGATACGCACAACCGTCGCTGGATTTGGGCAGTAGGTATTCCGGCCGCTCTGGCTCTGGTTGTGCTGGCCTGCATCCCAGCCGCTGGCTCCAACGCGTTTGCCCGCTGGTTGATGCCATGGCGGTCGGTGGAGCGATTCACCTTCACCAAAGTCGACAAGCTTCCCGACGAATTGGTCGTTCCCGTGGCGGAATCCAGTTCGCTCGAAGCCGAACTGACTTCGTCGTCGCGCTGGAATCCCGGCGCAGCATCGGCATATGTGGACGGCGTTAAAGTCACAGCAAATCGCGATGGACTCGCTTACGATTTCAAGCTGCCTGCCCTCAAGGAACCGACGAACGCGTACTTGAAGCTCGGTGATGCTCGCAAGTCCATCAATATCAATCCACAAACTCGCCCGGAACTGACTTCGGTTTCTGCAACAGTCAAGCTTCCCGAATACCTGCAGCGAACGAAGCCGTTGCAGCGAGACATTCGCGGCGGAAGCGTTTCGATCGTCGACGGAAGTCGAGTCGGCTTCGAGGCGGTTGCCAGTCGCGATCTGGTCGAAGCGACGCTCGATGGTGAAGCGATCGAAGTCGATGGCAAGCGTCTTTGTACGGCAAGCTTTGCGGTTCCCAAGAGTCGCAAGATCGAAATCGACTGGCTGGATTCGATCGGCCTGAGGTCGAAGTCTCCTCTGCAGCTGCGGGTTCACGTTGAAAATGACGAAGAGCCGACGCTGGTTTGCGATGGGATCGACCGGCAAGTCGTTCTGCTGGAAAAAGAGATGTTGAAGTTCAAAGTCAATGCTCAGGATGACTACGGAATCAAAACCGTTGGCATCGAGTGGCGTGGCCAAAAGACCAGCGAGAATCCGAATCCGGCCGTTGGCGAAAAGATCGTGGCGGCTGGGAATCCGGAAGCCACCGACCTTGATGTGAACGCCAGTTTCTCGCCGAAACGCGAAAATGTGGCTCCGCAGTCGCTGGCGATGCGAGTGTTCGTCGAAGATTATCTGCCGAATCGCGAGCGTGTTTATTCATCGCTGTATCGCGTTTACGTTCTCACCGAGGACGAGCATGCGGTTTGGTTGACGCGTGAGCTAAACGACTTTTACAAAAGTGCTCTCGAAGTTTACGAGCGTGAGTCAGCGCTGCATCAGAAGAACAAAGCGCTCAGCGGGTTGACCGTCGAGGAGCTGGATCGACCGGAAAAGCGTCGTGAGCTCGAAGCTCAGGCACTTGCCGAAAGGGCTCAGGCGCGCAAGCTAAATTCGCTGACGGATGTCGGCGAAAAGCTGGTCAAAGAAGCCGTTCGCAACGAGCAGTTTCTTGTGGGTGACCTTGAGCGATTGGCCAAGACACTCAATTCGCTCAAGGCGATGTCGAAGAACCAGATGCCTTCGGTTGCGGGCTTGCTCAAGCAGGCTTCGAGTGCATCTGCGGCTCCATCAGGCCAAGCCGCACCGACGGTCATCGACGATAAATCAAGCCCCAGTGCTCAGGCTTCGGCGCCCAAATCAGGCGGTGCGAACAAGCCCGGCGGCAAGAAAGCCCCTTCGGTTGCGATGAACGAATCGAGCATGGATCGTCGCGAGTCAGAAGGTGGCGGCGGCGGAAGCCAACCGTCCAGTGGCGGTGGCAAGCTGGGCCTTGCCGAAGTCAAACTGGCGGCTGTGCCCAGCAAGAGCCAGCAGCCGGGCAGCACGTGAGACAAGGCTAACGGTGGCGGTTCGTCACCCGCAAAACAGCCTTTGAAGGAAGCCGTCGCGGAGCAGGAAAATCTGCTTGCCGAGTTTCAGAAGATTTCGGAAGAGCTTTCGCAGTTGTTGGCGACGCTCGAAGGAACGACTTTTGTGAAACGGCTCAAGTCATTGGCTCGCAAGCACACCAAGCTTTCCGATGACATCAAGCTCACCACGATTGGATCTTTTGGTGACTCGCTTGAAGAGGCAACGCTCGCACGAGCCAACTTGCTTTCCGATCGCGAGCTGAGCTATTCGGACAAAGCGAGGTACATCCGCGAAGACATGGAAGCCTATGTCAATCGCGTCAACAAACAGGGCTTTCCATTGGTCCTTGAGGAAATGGAAGAGCTCCTGATTGAAAAAGAGATCAACTTGATTGCTGCCAAGATTCCGGTCGAGCCTGGGATTAGCCAGGTGAAAACGGAACGAGTGGCGGACGTCCTGGACCGATGGGCAGAGATGCTCGTCCCCAGAGGCGGGACATGACAGGGGACCTGACCTGGGTCATCCGGGGCAAGTTTGCCCCCCTCGATTGTTCTTGAAGTTTTAAGAATCCTCAACGCGGAGAAAGATCTGCGTGAATCAACTCGCGAAGCCGAACAGGCTCGTGAACAAATGAAAACCGAAGCCTATTCCGAGCTTGCTGAATCACTTTTGGTGACTCAGGAAGACATCGCCGACCGTACGGAGGCGGTGCTTGAGCAAATCAAGGACTTGCCGGAAGGCGAAAAGAAGTATGCCAAACAGATTGCTCAGATTTCCGAAGCGGTTGTCGCGATGTGGGACGCTGCAGATATCTTGTCGCAACCGAATACTGGGCCAGATGCAATCGGCGCGGAAACGGAAGCGATCGAATGTTTGCTTCGTGCCAAACGTGCCAAGCCGGGTGCAAAACCAGGCGATTCGGCCGCGGGCAAGTATCAAACTGGCGTTGACGGTGGCTTGGCTGCCATGGAACTCGAAGGCGATAGCGACGAGGACCAGGCAAAAGTAAACGATACGTACGTCGGGCAATCGACTGGCCGCGCAGAGTCTGATCATCCAGAAGAATTCAAGTCTGGGCTCGATCGGTACTTTGAGCTGCTCGAAAAAGTCCAATAGAAGAAAGTCCAATAGGACAAAACGACTACGCGGAGAGGCTGGGATTTTCCGGCCTCTCTTTTTGGATCGCGTTGGTGCCGGATTAAGAGTTCGTCGGACTGGCGTTAGGCGCTTATGCGGAGAAAAGTTCGTAGTACCGCCTTTAGGCGGAAAGACCAGCGATTCCGGCTAAAGCCGGTACTACAAACATAAACCAGAGAAAAACCATCCCATGACCAACATTCGCTCAGTTTTTTCACTCCAGAATTCAGCGATGTTGTTCATGGTTTTATTTACCGTTGGCTTCAACAGCCTGATTGCAACTTCGTCCTGCTACGGCATGCAGGATCCTGAACTTCAAGCCTCACTGCAGGCCACCGAAACCGCAAACCAGTTTGACTTGTTGGTAACGGTCACCATTCCAAACACGTGGAACACTTACGGCAGTTCGGACGAAGTCTTGCCAACAACCCTCTCGTTGGATGAGGCGGATGGCTTCAAGCTCGTTGGCGACGCCGAAATTCCAGAGGGCGATGAAAAAGACACTTCCATCGGAAAGCGGCATTACCTCTTCGGGGAATTTGTCGTTCGACAACGGATCGAAGTCACTTCAGACACCAAGTCTGTAGACGCGACAGGCTCGGTTCGAATGATGTTGTGTCAAAAAGAGGTCTGTAAACGACCTCGTTCGTTCAAGTTCTCGCTTTCAACCGACTTGAGCAGCATTGCGGCTCATCAGCCTGTCCCAAAAACAGGGCAACCCAAAACCACCGCGTCATCCGCTTCCCAGCCACTGAATCTGAAAACGCTACAGCAAGATTTAGCGAAAGTCATTGATCGCGCTCGCGAGTCGACCGTTGCGATCATGATGCCTGAAATGGGTGGCAATGGCTCGGGTGTGATTGTGTCGCCCGATGGCCTGGTGCTCACCGCCGGACACTGCTTTGTCGAGCCCAACGAATCGGTGGTGATCGTTCTGCACGACGGCCGCGAGTTTCCAGCCAAAGGCGTTGGTCTTGAGCCGGGATACGATTGCGGGCTGGTGAAGATCGAACCGGAAAGCCTCGGCGACGAAACGATTCAATACACAGAAATGGGCTGGTCATCGCAACTGAAAGTCAACGAACCCGTGTTCAGCATCGCTCACGGCGGACTGTACAACGCCCAACGCGGAGCCTACCTCCGCTTTGGCCGCGTCATTGATCCTTGCTGTGAAGTTTCCGGTTTCATCCAAAACACTTGTCTGATGGAGCCCGGTGATTCCGGTGGGCCGCTATTCAACATGGACGGTCGACTGGTCGGCATCCGCAGCATGATTCAGGAAAAGCTTGACGAAAACTACGACGTACCGATTGATCTGTTTCGCCGTCACTGGCAAGAACTCAATCGTGCGGAAAAATTTCGCTGGAGCCGCAGCAGTGCCGAACCCGGCTTTGGCATTCGCCTGATTCGCGGTCGAAACAGCATGATGAGCGGTGGCCCAACCGACGCCGGCAAAAAGCGTGGCGTTCGCATCGCGAGCGTGGACGAAGAAAGCTGGGTGGCCAAGTGTGGCTTGCAGCGTTCGGATCGCGCCCTGACTTGGGATGGCCAGAAAATTCTCGACCCCAAGCAACTGAATCTGAAGATGATCAACGCGTTCTCTTCGGGAGTTGCAGCCAAACTGGAAGTCCGCCGCGGCCGCGAAACGGCCGACGTCAATCTGGACTTTGGCCAACTCGATTCACTTCGCGACTCGCTCAACGCGATTCAGCCTGATCGCAGCCAGAGCATCGCCGGCCAGTCGATTCAACAACTCGAAGAGCTGGCTGCCAACGTGGCTTCGCTCGAAAACAGACTCGACGAAGCCTGTGTTTCGCTCAGCAGCGGTTCCGAAAAGTCGACCGCGACGATGGCGTTCTGGGTGGACGGAAACGAAACAAAATGGGTCGTTGGAAAATCGGACTTGATCGCCGACGACGAAGTGAAGGTAACCACCGCATCGAATCAAACGATCAGCGGCAAGGTGATCGCTCGTAGCGAGGATCACGATTTGGCGTTGATTGAGTTGGCTGAATCAGTCGCCATTGCTGCGGAATTGCGGGACGTCTCCATGAATGACTCGCTGATTCGCGGGCAGTTCCTTGTTTCGCCCAGCCAAGAAGACGACGGGTTGGTTAGCATTCAGAGCGCCCCCCGCTTCTCCACCATGCCGCCGGGGCTGCTTGGCGTGATGGCAAAGAAAGACGCAGAAGCTTTTGTGGTCGAAGACGTTGAACCTGAAGGCGCCGCGGATTCGGCGGGCCTCAAACCCGGCGACACGGTCGTCAAGCTGAACGAGACAAAGATTGAATCGTTCAAGCAAGCCACCGATTTTTTGGCTCAGACACGTCCCGGACAAAAGATCTCCGTAACGGTTGATCGCGACGGTGAGACACTGACCAAGGAATTGACGCTGGGCGGTGACGAGGACCATGGCCACGACCACGGCGGTCCCGGGCACATCGCGGACCAGTTCGAAGGTGGAGCCAGCGAGCAAACGACTTATCCAAGCGTCATTTTGCACGACGCGAGGGTGCTGGCGTCGAAATGCGGCGGCCCCGTTTTTGATCTTGATGGCAAGTTTGTTGGCATCAACATCGCAAGGAAGAGTCGAACAAGAACCTACATTTTACCAGCCATGGATGTTCAAGGATTTGTTGAGTCGCACGCGAAATGAACCTCGCGATGATTTAACAGTCCGCTGCCAAACGAGCAATAATCTGACGAATTGAAATGAACATGAACACCAAATCGCAACGCAACCTTGGACTCAAGATCGGCCCGATGATGGATCGGCTGACGCGGAACCTGATTGCCTTTACCGCATTGATCGTTGGCTCCGTTGCCGGGTCGGCGCAGGCCCAACACACGTTGACCATCAACAACAACGATGTTGTCTCCGGTCGCATTGTTCAGATCGAAGATTCAAAGCTTGTCTGGCAATCTCCGCTGTTCCGCGATTCAATCTCGGCTCCATTGAGCAAGCTTTCGCACGTGGAATTCGATCGCAAGACTCCCGCTGCCAGTGAGGAGCTGCCCTTTCAAATTCGTACCGTTACAGGTGACCTGATCAATGCGGACATCACTGAAATTGACGAAGAATTCGTCCACACACGCTCACAGCGGCACGGTGAATTAAAAATCTCGCTGGATCAAGTCGCTTCGATCATTGATCAGGCGAAACAGCAAACCGTGAAAGAGGGGTTCAACAACTTTGATGCGTTTCGCTCTTATGAGAACGGCAAAGACGCGTGGGCTTGTGACGGTTCGAGACTTTCGACGTCCAAAGTTCTGGCCAACGCCTACGTCGAAACCAAAAACCTGCCCAATGAGATTGAGGTGCAACTCGAATGCAAATTTACCGAGATGCCCGACTTTTTGTTCGGCCTGAAGGTTCCCAAAACGTTGGACGACATCGAATCCATTCCGCGGATTGAAACGTGGGAAGGCACGTTGGTGCTTGGCTTTGACGGTGACTTTGAAGTTCTGGTTGAAGAACTGCCAGAATCGACAGACACCGTTTCGCTGACAATTCAGTGGAATCAAAAAACCAACCAGATTCTGGTTTTTGATTCACTGGGCGTAAAGCTCTGCGACAAGGTAGTTTCGTTTCCGGAAGACAAGTCAAAACCGGGTTTCTTTTTCCGCAACCTCAACGGCGACCTGTCCGTGACACGTTTTCGCGTCGGCCCAAAAGTGGCTGGTCGCAATGCCAAAGTTGGCGAGCTAAAGACCTCCGGGGGAGATATTTTTCCGATCAAAGAACTTGCCTTTGATGGTGAAACGTGGACCGTCGGCGAAGACAAAATTGCCAAGGAAGAATTCTTTGCGGCCAAGCTGGCAAAACCTGCTCCTCAAACCAATGAACAGCAGTCAGTCGTTCGATACGCCGACGGCGCGGAACTGCATGGCACGCTTGTCTCTGGAACAGCGGAAAGCCTACAAATCAAAACGGACTTTGGTGATGCGAACGTCAGTTGCCGTTACGACGGGGTCGCTCGGATTCAGCTGGGAACAGAAAAACAGCCGGTCAGTAACGAAAACCAGCAGCATGTTTTGACCATTGGCGACAACGTCTTGCACGGCAAGCTTGCGATGGATGAAAATTCGCCGGGCTCGGTCTTTCTTTGGTCTCAAGCTGGTGCTGAATCTCCTGTTTCGATTTCCCACCAGAGCCAGTGCCGCATTGAACGACTCAGCCGCCCTGAATCTCTGGCGAACGCACCTGCTGGTCTGGTCGATACGCTGCATCTTGAGAACGGTGATCTGATCTATTGCAAGACGATTTCGGCCAGCGAAAAATCGTTGAATATTCGCACTGCCTCCGGCGAGCATGAAATTGCGACCAAAGACGTGAAGGCCATCGATCTTGGCCGCCGCGAAAAGAAGCGTCTGGTTTCGTTTGGAGTCCCGGTTGGAGCCTGACCAAAGGCTCCAACATCATCGACTTGGGGGATCGGGAAGTCGTGCGACTGGACATCTCCCACCGACTCAGCCACAACGGACTTCAGGGCGACGTCGTTCGTTTCAAGCTTAAGTGGATTGGTCGGACGGCAATGTATTACGACAAGAACAGCTTCCTGCTGAGTGCGTTTAACTCGGACGGTGACGAAGACGACGGTGTTCGCATTCGATTCGATATCAAAGGCACTGGCGACGGACTTAGACCTAGGATGATCTCTGATTACAAGCGGACTCTGGGAGAGCGCAAGACGATCAAGGTTGATTCGAAAGAAGTCAATATTTCGCTTCAATCCATTGATTCTCAACTGATCGTCAGAATCAATGGACGAGTCGCCATGCGAGTTGAAGTCGATCAAGCCAGTTTCAAAGGGCGGGCATTCTCGTTTCGCAACTTGCAGCCGGAATACGGCAAGCCAAAAATCAAATTCGAGGTCTCGAATTTGGAAACCGAGTTCATTTACGGTCGAACCGGCAACCCAATTTTCCTTGGCGAAAAATCGCGGGACGAGCTATTGACGATTCCGCGGCTTCAACGTCCGCTGCCGCCCGGCAACATTATTGCTTCATCCAACGGAGATCTCTTGCGTGGCAATTTGAAGCAGCTTGGCGAAAAGAACTTGATCTTTTCAGTCGGCACGAGAGACTTCACTTTCGATCGCAACAGCATCTCCAACATCGTCTGGCTGAACGAAGTACGTGACCCGGAGGCCGAAGCGGCCGAAAAAAAGGAAGAAACACCGAACGCACAGACTGAAAAACCGAACTTCCGAGTTCACACGAATTTTCCTGGACGACGGCCAGCGAGTAACAACTTCTGCCAGGCGAGTCCAAGGGCAACATTTGGAAACGGAATCGGCAGCTTTGGGATCGTTCCGGGTCGGAACCGATTCGATTCTTGAATTGAGTTTTGATGAAAAGTCTGAGCCTGATGGGGAACGGCCTTATTCGAAATGGACAGCCTGTTTCGCCCCGCCGGCTCACAAGATGAGTCCCGACGGAGAGGGTGGTTCAGCCCCGCCCTCGCCAATGATTGGGACCGTCGCTCCTGACTTTGAATCAACGTTTTCCGCGGATGAGAAGCCCTTCAAACTGTCTAACTACAAAGGCAAAATCGTGAATTCTCGATTTTTGGGCGACGTGGTGTCCGCCTTGCGTTGCTTCGATGCCATCGGTGATCAAAGATGTCGCCTCATTCGAGTCCGAAGACATTGTGCTGTTTGGTGTCAATCAAGGTGAAGCCGCCAAACAGGTCAATTCGTTTGTCGAACGGCGCGAATGGAATCTGAACGTTGTCCTGGATGAGAAAACGAAAACCAGTGAGCTTTATCAAGTCAAAGGTATTCCTCACACCGTGATCATCGACCGCGACGGGAAGATCGCAAACGTTTTTGTGGGAGCCGGGCACAATCTGAAGAATGCCATCGAATCCATCAAAACACGCGAACAAGAGAATTCGCAACAGTAAGATCCAAATGAAACGACTCCAAGCCACTCAAGATGGTTTGTTCCATGAAATCCTGACTGCCCGTAACGCTTGTCTTGTCGCTATGGTTGATTGTCGTGGCAGATTGTGATTCGAGCCCGGATTCGAATCTGGGTGTCTCAGCCAATAAAGACGCCGGCCATGAATTAGCCGCAAAAAATTGGAGACGAAAGAACGACCAGCTGCTTCACCTGTTCAGGTCCCCGGAATTCAGCCTGGAAAACATCTCTGCTCTGAATCATCCATGGCCCAGTTCGGTGGAAGCAGCATTGATGGAAAAGAAGTCAAGACGGCTCTGTCCCGCGATTCAAAATTTCCGTTTGCTGGCTGAGTTGCACGGCGCTTACTGCTGATGTTCCGCGAATACCGGCGGCTATCGCCTTGCCGCTGACAACGCCTCGCCGCTCACCATTACCGGACAGAGCCTGGTGCGCATCTTGCATGGGTGCAGCGTCGATGCTTCAGTTTTCTGTGGAAACACAACGCCACCGACGCTACCCCTTCAAAAATGCCCTCATCGTCTCTGGGTGGTGATTCACATCAAAAGCTCATAGTCCGTTGTGAGAAAACCGCGGCAATTCAACGCCTAGGCCACGTCGTTTCGTCACATTCTGCATTCGAGCGGATGACTTGAATTCAAGAGATCTGGTGCATTCTTGAGTAAAAATAGTCAAAAAAACTCAATCCTTGAGTTTTTTTGGCGCGATTCCAAAGCAGCACTCGCTTGGATTTCTGGAGGCAAATTTCCCGTAGTTTTCCCACAAGTTATCGAGGTGAGACATGAAAGAAGCAGGAAGAGAAACTGGATTCGGACTTACTCTGCGATCGGCATTTACTTTGGTCGAGTTATTGGTGGTAATTGCAATCATCGGAATTTTGATTGGGATGCTTCTGCCAGCGGTTCAACAAGTCCGTGAAGCCGCCCGACGAACCGATTGCAGTAATAAGATTCGGCAGATCGCCTTGGCCGCACACAACTACGAGTCCACTTATCAGAAGTTGCCCCCACAACTCACGTTTTACAAACCTAGCACGGATCAAGAAGTCGGCGCCGACTCGGTTCTCTACTTGCTGATGCCATACATGGAGCAAAACGCAATGCATGAGCTTTGGCTCGACGCTGCGGTTGAGGCCATGGGTTCTGATAACTTTATCTGGCTCGAAGAAATTGATTACACGATTTTGAATCGAAAATCTTGGTCGGTTGAGTTCTTTCACTGTCCTTCGATGAATCAGCCAGAGGCACTGTTCTACTCACCATGGACTGATGCTCCAGTCGACGCTCGTGTCGACTATGTTCATTCGCTCGGTTACTGGGAGTTTAATAGCAGCTGGAGTTTCCATCCTGGTGCGACGCCTTATGACGAAGAGGACGTGAGTAAACTGTCGGATATCTTCGATGGAACCTCCAACACCTTGTACTTCGGTGAATCACAGGGCGAGGTTCTTAGCGGCGTTCGAAAAGAATCCTGGGGATTGCCGTGGCACTCCGGTGTTGCCATTGGCGATGCTTATGATAACGCTGGAAATGAATGGCTCGTCCCTTCACCTGGCTTACAGCCATTTGTCAATGCAAATGGTGAGATTGCCTATTCAATTTATCAATTCAGCTCGCCTCATCCCGGCATCGTCAACTTTGCGTTTGCCGATGGCTCGACAAGGGGCGTCAACCGTACCACCAGCGAATTGGTTCTCTCACAGTATGCAACCGCCAAACTCGGTGAAGTTGTTTCGGAAGGTTTGTAATGCCCAAAGCTCTAAATCGTTATTTTTCGACGTGCTGTTTGGGATTGTGCCTAATCACCTTGATCGGGTGCGGTTCTTCGAGTGGACCTTCGGATGTGGTTCCCATGGTCCCTCAGGAACGTGCAGCCGATGCGCCGGACCCTAACGCGGGTCGCGCGGCTCCTATTCAACGTGGGCCACGCAAGGCGAAAGACAATCGGCAAACTCCAAAGTCTTGAATTGCCACGAGAAGCGACGCGCGGGCTGTCTGTCATAACGACAGCAGCGGCGCACGCATCTCATGCAAGTTGCATTTACTGTAGCGTCCATGGCGATGTTTTTTTTGACAAAACGATTGGATCAGCGCTATCGCGAAAGGTAATGCGCTCAAGTGACAGTCCGGGACATTGCCTCGGAACAGGGTGCAAACCGCATCGTTCATGCCCGGATGCTGCCTCCGGTCATTGCGCTTCGTATCAGCGGCATTCAAACATGCTTCGATGTTGCCGGGAATTCGAAAGCTGAGCCACCATCTGGATCCAACAACTGATTGGTTTTTTTGCACGAGTTTTTGGGCGTAAGCAATGTGGGTTTGTCGCTGATCATCAATGGTGTTAGGAGAAATCGACTGAGTTCACTTTTACCTTTGTAAAACCAGACAGCAACTTTCCGCAATCGAAAAATGGGGACCCAACCAATGAATTGTTTAAAAAAGCTCTTGGTTTGTACGCTTGCCTTAGGGTTATTCGTAACTCTCGGAAATCCAAGTTCGGGCCAACTGGTTGTTGACCAGGATCTAGGACTATTGGCCACTGGCTCGACCACTAGTGTCAGTGGTGATACTGCCGGAGCCGGAGACGAAGCGGCCTATTACGGGGCGAAGTTTGCAAGCTTTACGTACGAAGAAGAAGTGGTCTATCAATTTTCGGTTGACACCGACGTTGAGTTTACAATGACTCTGACAGCTGCAGCGGAGGATCCAGACTTTTTCATTTTGTCTAGCACTGATGTTGAATTGGATGGCGGTGGCGTCCCGTTCGCTCCGGACCTGGTGGATTTTCGATATCTTGATGGTACCCCACCGTTTACAGGCCCGCCCACTTTCCTGGCGGCAGGGACCTACTATGTGGTTGTTGCCAATTTTGATGACGGAATAACAACGACATTTTCGCTTGACTTGGAAGTCATCGCGGGTGATTCTGACCCCCCCGAAGATTTTATCGATCTGGGAGCAATTGCTGGGGCGGGAGAGGCGTTCACCGTGGATTCATTCGGAAGCACTTTCGATACAGAACTGGGGCTATGGAGTTCGGATGGGGTTTTGTTAGATGAAAATGACGATACCGGTGGGCTTCAAAGTGAGTTACAAATTGATGGGCTCAAAAGCGGTGACTATTATGTCGGGTTAGGCGAATTTGACTCGATATTCGGATTTGGCTTTTTCGCGTCGTCCAACGGTACCGACGGTGGAGACTGGACACTGAACTACAACGGTCAGTCCACATCCGGAAATCTGGCAGTCGGGACAATTCAGTACTTTCGTTTCACGGTTGAATCTGGTTCGGTGCTCAAAGGTGACGTCAATCTCGACGGAGTCGTCGACTTGCTGGATGTCAATCCCTTCGTCGACTTGTTAACATCGAGCATGTTTCAGGCGGAAGCGGATACCAATTGCGATGGTGCTGTGAATCTGCTTGATGTTGGCCCGTTCGTCGACTTTTTGACCGGTGGCTAATTTAAGATTCGAAATCTAAATTGCAATGTGTTGAAAATGGCCGCTCATTCCGGTGGGCGGCCATTTCTGTTGCGCTGAAGTTTGACATGTTTAGGTTGGCATTCGGCCGTGTAAGAAGAGAGTTCATGATTTGTTTCAGCGGTAAGTGAGACTTTTTTGGTCTGCTTTAGTTGGCGCTCGGTTTCAGTTTCAAAGGTAAAGTTCGTTGGCGGATGCCAAGGTTGATTTGCTTTCGTCGGTGTCGAGCCTGAGACATCTTCAGTCTCCTGTCGGAGCTGATTTCGTCCGGGTTGCCACGGTACCAGGAGGTTGCTGGCGTTTGATATCCCAGGGCGCTATTTAATCGCTCGTTGTTGTAATGGTCGACAATCTTTTTGATCGTTACTTCTGAGTCGTATCAACCGACCAGATCGTGTTCTTCAATCGCTTCACGGATCGTCCGGTTGCAACGTTCCATCGCTCCGTTTTCTTCGGGACAATGTGGTTTGATGCGGTGATGAGTCAGATCGTGATGAGCCAACAAGCCGCCGAACTCCTTGCTGATGTAACCGCTTCCGTTGTCGCTGCGAATGATCGGTTGGGTTAACACTTTTCCCTCCTGGTCCATTTGTAAACTCTCAAGCGCTTTCTGGGCACCGATACTGATGGAATGTCCGTCCATGCTCGAGAGCAACTCCCAGTAAACCAGGTAACGCGATTACTCGTCGATAAAATTCAGCGGGTAATACTGAATTCCACCAACCTTCAGATACATTAAGTCGGTCGCCCACATTTCGTCGGGACGACTCGCTTTCTCTGTCTCGTCGCGATACCGTTTCTTGCGGCCACGACGAAGACACATCAGTTCTTCACTCAGTAGAATTCGGTAAACAGTACTCATGCTCAAGTAAGCCACGTCTTCGTCAATCATTCTCCAGGCAAGCTCGCGATGGCGGACACCCGGGTGCTGCAGCGCGTATTTCACGACGGCTTGTTTCTCCTCGGGCAATGCTTCGAAAGCTTGGGCCGGTTTGACCGGCTCGGCGCGTTGGCGTTTCCAGGCTTCGGCTTTCTTCCCGCGAAAGTAGCTGGCCCGCGACACTCCGAGATGTTTCAATACCTCGTTCGTTTTCAACGAGCCGCGAGACAAAGCACGATTGACTTCCGAAACGACTTGCTGTTGAAGCTCACTTGGCAGTTGCCTGTAATCTTCCAACCCTAAAGCGTTTTTTTTAACTCCAGGTTCTCAGCAAGTATCTCGGCGATGATCGCGTCTTTCTTGCGAAGCTCTTCCTGCTGCAATTGCTGTTGGCGATCTTCGGCTTTGCTGCGACGCTTGTCACCGAAAACCGATTCGGCACTCGATACCAATTGGCTCTTCAAGTTGTAATACTGCGTCGGCTGAATGCCCTCGCGACGACAAAGCTCCGATACCTCAACGCCGGGCTCCAAACCCGACAACACAATTCGCATCTTCTCCGATGCAGTCCACTTCTTGCGTTTATGCTTTCCACTCATCGGTCTCTCGTTTCTAGTTGAGACCGCCAATTCTAACTTACAAATGTCTCATTGCCGATGATGCATTACACACCCAAGTCTCGACTTAAAGTGATAGTGTGCAACTCAATTGTTTCGACATTTCTTTGAACCGGATTTAGGTCAATCATGTTTTCCAAAAACTAGAACTTTTTCTAGTTTTGCAAAATCGGTGGCAGATCGGTGGCAATGTTGACAACGTCGATGCAACATTTATGCATCCGAAGATGCAACGCAAATTTCTTGTAAGCTGCTGTTGCCACTGGTTTTCCAACTCAAATACTACCCCGACTCAACACGTAAAGATTCGCTTTAGGATCTAGTGTCCGTTGGTTGCTCAGTTTGTGCGTCAAAAGTTACTCCGGCCATTTCAATCGGCAACTTCGTTCGATCGAGCGTAAACCAGAATCGGACCAAAACCGCATTTTGGCGTTTTCTTGATTCGTCATACTTCAAAACATCAATGTTTTATCTCTCTTTGTTCCAAGAGACGTTTAAAGAACAGAACACACAAATTCCACCCTGCCGGGAATTCAAATATTGGCGGAAAACACACACTCAATAGCCGGAGAGTAACAACGCGGCAAATATTTTTGGCGAGAGTTCAAAACGGCCAAAGCGGTGTGTGGCAGACGGCTCCAGAATGGAGCTGTTTGCATTCCCAGAGACCAGTAATGTTTTTTTCTGCAATCGATAGAGGAAAGTCGATTGTATCGACCGAAATTGCGTTTGCAATTTCAACGGAAACCGTTCGCGACTGCAACTCGCGGACAAAAATAGGAGACATTGCCATGGCATTGGAAGCTGGTGGTCATAAATTTTGTAAGGTTACATTCCATGAAAACGGAAGGAAATTTACTCGCAGGTATCACAAGATTATCATGCAGGCATCCGACGGACGCGTGCATGAAATTTTGGGCGATAAGTTACCCGAGTCAATGGATTTCTATTCAGGTAAGGCTTTACGCGGCGCGCACATGGCCGAGGTGCTGATGAGCCCCAACAAAATAAAAGGTACGTCGATACTATCCGAACCCAGCGGTTGGATCTGTAAACGCGATGCTTTTTATTTAGTGCTTGGTTTTTTCTTTTTTCAGTTAGTCACTGTGCTGGCTGAAAATGCAGCCTTTGCATTGATGTAGTTTTATTCACACGAGAGAACATTTCGGCACGGTTCTCTCGTGTATTTTTGCCATTTTCAATCGGTAACGGCAAGTCTTTTTTTCTGACTGCAAAATTTCGATCACTGCCCAGAGGCAGGTTCGGATTCTCGAGACAGGGCAACCTGTTTCATTTTGTAAACCGCAACGGAGGGTAATTCACTGCCGCTGTTGTAAAAACTCGGAGGAAACATGGGTAAGGTTAAACAGAATCGCAGCCCAGTTGTCATTCTTGATTATGGTTTGGTTCGCCTGACACCGAGCGCGCTCGACCGCCTGGATCAGGAGGATATTACCCAAGCCCTAAGTCGTCACATTGTTGGCGATTGGGGCGAAGTTGACCTGGAAGAATGGCAGTCCAATGACAAGTCACTGCGAAGTGGTTTCAGGATTTTGTCGGCCTATGTCGACCGGAATTCGCAAAAGTTCTGGATCGTCACAGAAGCTGATCGTTCCACCACAACGATAATGCTTCCAGAGGAATACTGACATTTTAAACCTTAAGGTTTTTAGGGGCGGGAAGGAGGTGTGACTTTTTCCTGCCCCAAGGTTTATCCCGTCTGCAATAAAAGATCAACCTAACACGAGTAAAAACATGGCTGCATTGGACGATGCCAGCAAGGCACTGCAGAAAGCGAAGGACGCGGCGGAGTCACGGCTCCAGCAGATTGAGAACGAGCGAAAGGAAATTCGGGCAACGATCAAGTCTCTCACGTCGGCCCTGAAAGTATTGGGCAAGTCCAGTCCGTCGAAGGATGCGCCTGTTGACATTCTAGTTCAGGACGAACGCTAGACGGTCAAATCACAATCCCACCAAAACCACCGTCAGTTCCTCGCGACCTTTGCAAAAATTGGCAGCGTGCAAGTGAATGTCAATCGTCATCGAGGAGTTTGAATTGTCTTCCAAGCAACCCGTACATGAGATCCGTGTTGGTACTGTTTGTGCCGCCATTTGGCAAAACAGTGGTGGCAAAAGTTCCAGCTGGTACAGCGTTTCTGTGACCAGGATTTTTCAGCAAGGCGCTGAATGGAAGAGAACGCAGTCTTTCAACCGAGATGATCTGCCGGTGGTTTCGAAGGTCTCGGAAATGGCCTACGCGTGGATCTGGACGCAGAATGAACTTAAAGGAGACGGAAGTGAATAACGCTACAAAACAACCGATCGCCGCTCTGGGTTCGGGGGAGCTGGTTTCGCATTTGATGAGAATCAGCAAGTCAGGCGGCCAAGCAGACTACCGTTTCAACTTGTTCAGGATCGATCCCGAATCCGGGATGCCGACGAGCTGGCTTGAAATCGATGAACTTTGGGATTTGGTCAAGCTATGCCAGGTGCTTAGTTTTGCCATGATTGATGATGGCTGGGTTGAAGCAAGCGATCGAGACAAGCTGGTGCAGCTAAATACTGATCTGGATCGGCTCACTGGGAGGTGGGAAGAGTGACGGTGAAAAAAGTTGCCCATGAAATCAAGAGAGGATTGATTAAAGTGCGGATCGTGGCGAAAGGGCGTCGCGGTGAATCTACCAGCTATGTTGTCTCCATTTTCCGGCTGTATCGTGATGGCGAAGTTTGGCGAGAATCGAAACGATTCGGCAGCACGGACATTCCTGTGATCAGGCAAGCTCTGGATGCAGCTTATTCCTGGATTCTGAACGGCTCGCAAAGGGACGGCAATGGCCCAAAGAGTCCCAAGTAGAGCAGGCGCTGGATATCCTCGTATCGTCTCCAGCCTGGATCAGCTCGTCGAGGGAGATTTTAAGTTTCGAACCGTGCTTGCCGACCCACCCTGGCGCTATCGCAATACCGCATCGAGAGCGGCCGCTGAAAACCACTACTGCACAATGGATGTCCGTGACATTTGCTCAGAGCCTGTGCAAAGCCTCGTTGATCAGAGTGCCCACTTACATCTTTGGACGACAAACGCTTTTTTAGAGCAAGCATTCACGGTCATGCGGAGCTGGGGTTTCGAATTCAAGTCCTGTCTGGTTTGGGTTAAACCAACCATTGGGATGGGAAACTATTGGCGAGTATCTCACGAGTTTCTTTTGTTTGGTATCGGAGGCCATCTTCGTTTTCGTCGCAACGACTTACCGAGTTGGGTTCAAGCCCCTCGGACTCGCCACAGCAAAAAACCCTTCATCTTTCGTGAACTTATCGAAAGTGTCAGCCCGGGCCCTTATCTGGAGCTATATGGACGCGAAGAACAACACGGCGCCGACTGGACCGTTTACGGCAACCAAGTTGAAAGGAGATTGTTTTGAAAGATCAGCCACTTTTTACCGTTCGTGAAACCGCTCAACGTCTACGCGTCTCTGAAAAAACCATCCGCAATTTACTTTCCAAAGGCCAGTTGTCTTTTCATCGAATTGGTGCTGGTCGAGGCGTCATCAGAATCAGCGAGGAAGCAATCTTGGCTCATCTTCAGGATTGTCAAGTAATTGGCCCCGAGGCCACCGCCGACAGACCGCGGCCTCGGAAAAAAACCGTCCTTCGTCATATCAAGATTTAGTACCTGTCCGATTGACCTGCTGAAGCATGAACTGTGGATCTCGTGCCAAATGCTGATAGACCTTTGCGAGCATTGAAGGATCCGAATGTCCAAGCAGAACAGCGACCGTAATCGAATCCACGCCTTGCTGCAAAGCTCTAGTCGCAAACGTGTGTCGGAAGGCATAGAGGGAGTATCGCGGAACCAGAGACTTGGTTTTTTGAATCATCAACTTCGATTTGGCTTCCGCTTTGAGTTCCCAATTCAGTTTATTGCGAACTTCACCCTTAACGGTCCTGGTCGGCTTAAGACGTGTGGCCATTTCGTTGATTTCGTCTGCGCAGATTTCCAGGTCCGTGTCCTGGATAATCGACCTGCAGATTCGTCGGCGAACGCGATCAATGGCATTGTTGACAGCATCCGCAGTCCACGCTCGGCCGTTAGAGTTGCGAAACAATGTTCCTTGAGGATTCTTTGCTGCAAGACGCCGGGAAATTTCAAAAGCGCGGTCGGTCAAATAAACGGTTCTAACCATTTTCTCGCCTTTGGCCTCACTGACGGGAATAACCCAGCGGCGATTCTCCTGATCCAGATGCCTTGCCTCAACGCGCAACGATTCCTGGGGCCGACACCCTGTTTCCCAGGTCGTTACGATCAGATCACGCAGCGAGTCCGGCCTGGCGAACTGCAACATCTGTTGGTATTCGTCGAAACTGACAACGACTTCACGGGCTTCAGCAGCCGGTGTTTCCAGACACTCAAGCGGATTGGAATCCGTATACCCCTGAATTCGCGCCCATTTGATACAGCGTTTGACAGCCCGGAAATGATTTCGACGCGAAGTCTTGGACAGATGGGGATAAGAATCAACCCACCGCTGGACATGAAAGGGCTTAATTTCGTTGATCCGGAGCTGCTTGTTCGACGAGATGAATTTTTGCAGCAGATCACGATACCAACGGTAGGTAGCTGGCGAGCGATTCTTCATAACGAAATCAAGATACTCATCGATAATGAACGCCAGGCTCTGGCTCGAGAGTTTCCGAGCTTCCTGGGGTTGCTGCATGATTCGGTAGAACTCTTGAAACGCAGCTTTTCTGTTTCTGCCAAGATTGAATTGCTTACCGTTTATCGTGACAAACCAGCCACGATTTTTACGAAACCACGGTTTAGGTGTTCGAGCCATCGTACAAACCCTCCAGTTTTAAAAGGAAAAAACCAGAGCAGACCTTTGGGTTTGCGAGATAGTGCCATGGCGAGTTGCCGCTTGCCATGGCACGCTTTTTTCAACTCCTGTCAGAATACCGTGCCATTTACCGTGCCACGTGGAATTGAAATCGACGTAAGTCTAATACACCCGGCAGGATTCGAACCTGCAACCTTCGGTTCCGTAGACCGACGCTCTATCCAATTGAGCTACGGGTGCAACGCTTAATGACCGAATATTCGGTCGATTGAGATCCTATACTTTACGATTTTCCTGAATTTCCACAAGCCAAAGTTAGGCTAGCTCCAAAGGAATCAAACAATACCATTTGTTTCCGGCGGCTAGATCCGGAAGACCTCCGCGTTCCGACAAACTCTCTCGCATCCGGGCCGCAATCAAACCCAATCAAGTCCTGTTTTTTCCTTCACACGCGACTCAAATTGCCCTAGCAGACCACCAACAATGGCCCATTTATTCGATTTGCGGACCTCGATGTCGCCATGCTGATTCACGCGGACAATCGAATCTTCGCCAACCCCAGCACCGCTTAAATTTTGATCGTGCAATTCGTTGTCGTTGACAATTTCTGCCAGAGTCCTTCCCGTCATCTCGATGAATTTCATCGATTTTGCGTCCGCCATTACCGAAATTTCCTAGTTGTGTGAATCGCCAATCTGAAAGACTCTAAGGTACCACAACTTCGAACAGAATTCAGTACCTTTCGGCGGTGCTTTTGAGAATGCAATTCCAATCCATTGCAATTTGAGTGGGCTTCAGTCTGCTAAATTGGGGGATTCAGGCATGCGACGTTCGAATTGCCCCTCAAGCATATTTTCTTCATCCAACTCGGCCGTGGCTTCGGCAATACCAATCAAACTACCAGCTGCACGATGATAGGACTTGAGCAAGCTCGTCAATTCGTCGATTCGTTCATCTCGGCTAACCAACACTTCGTTGACCCAAGACATCAAATCCGCCTCGGTAACATTCAACTCAGTCGTTAGCTGGGCAATATTCGTCTTACCTGATAGCAAACGGATGACGACACCTTGGCGAAACTTGATTGAATACCGGCTCGATCTTTTTTGCCGAAGCACCAGAGAGCCGTCCGAGCGTATGAAATTCCCGATGGCTTCAGATCCGTCATCAATTCGTCGTAGCGTCGGCTCTCTGCGACGAAACCATGGCAAGCACCTAGAATATGTCTCGCACTTAGAACAATACCAGGGGCCGAAATTCAGAATGTAAAGTGTCGCCAAATCCAAACAGTGAGCAGTCCACGACTTCTCGACACGAAAATGATGAACATTTCGACGACAAGCAATGCAATACCCCAATTTGTAAGTACCGGTCGACATAAGATTGCCTTAATGACCCCCTCGATCGAATTGAGTAAGCTCCGTCTAAAACTTACTCGCCGCCCATCATGACCCGCTCTGTAGATGGACGCGACTTACCTATATAGTATCGAGAACCCATCAAAACTCCAAATTCGACCAGCGATAGACCACTCATTGGCGGTCAACCTAGGTATGATTCGACGCATTCAGTTCCAGTTATGACGGATTTTCCTATTATTCCTGATGCACAAAATGATCTAGAGGTCACGCCTGAGGAAGACGGCATGCGGCTGGACTCCTTTCTCAGCAGTCGCTTTTCAAACATCACGCGCGCAAAAATCCAACGGGCGATCAGCAAGCACGGCGCGCTAGTCAATGGATCCAACGCCAAATCGTCCTTGAAGCTAAAGGCGGGCCAGCAGGTTTCGTTTATCTTACCCGAAATGGAACCCGAAGGCCCTGTTCCCGAAAACATCCCACTGGACATCATATTCGAGGACGAACACTTGATCGGTATTAACAAACCTCCTCAGATGGTCGTCCACCCTGCAAAGGGACATTGGTCAGGCACGCTCACCGCAGCGCTGGCGTTTCATTTTGACCAACTCAGTTCCATCGGCGGCGCCACACGCCCTGGAATCGTGCATCGTTTGGATCGTGACACCAGTGGAATTATCATTGTCGCCAAAACCGATTTTGCTCACTCGCAGCTCTCGCAACAATTTGAAGCACGGTCGGTGCAAAAGAAGTACGTCGCCATTGTATCACCCCCACCCGACCGCGACCGTGATCAGATTGTACAGCCCATTGGCGCCCATCCCTATCAGCGCGAAAAGATGGCGATTCGCCACAACCACAAAACCAGCCGCACGGCTTCAACATTCTACGAAGTTATCGCCCGCGCAGGTCGATTCGCCAAAGTTTCGGTTTCGCCAAAGACTGGACGAACCCACCAGATCCGGGTACATTTGGCCCATCTCGGGTGCCCCGTGGTCAGCGACAAACTATACAGCGGCCACAATCAACTAAAAACCGACGACGTAGATCGCAAGTCCAATACGAGCGAGATTCTGATCGCGCGTCAAGCTTTACATGCGGCTTCAATTATTTTTCTGCACCCCGACTCGAAAGCCGAAATGAAACTCGAAGCGCCGTTGCCAGCGGACATCAAAAAAACTTGGGACTTCATCGCCAACCAATTAAAATGACCAACGGTCGTTCTTTGGTGCTACTTAACTTTCATAGCTTCAAGCATATTCTTTAGCTCCGCGTGATGCGCCTCCATCGTTTTCCGCGGTCCGTATGCTTTGATATAAACGTTTTGTGTAGCCCCAGTATTCGGGTCCTTCCCCAATTCCAAAGCGGCCCCAAGCAACATGTAGTCGTCACGTTCTGTTTTCGGTCCAAATGGACCACCCGCACTATCTAAAAAAGTCCCTTTCAATACCAGCAATTGCACTTTAGCACCGTTAATTGTTCGGTTCTTCTTTTGCAGTGCTTCATCATCGTTCTCATCCAAGTCTTTGAATTGGCCGACCCAACGATCAAAATTTTGTTGAATCGAGCCTCCGACAACAGAAAATGTTACCCGACCGTCTTTGATGTCTCCTTCTGCTTTAGGCAATTTAAACTCGGCTTGGTAAAAGTCAAATTTGGGTTTAATTTTTTTCCAACTGCCGGGAGCCGAAAAATTAAACTTGCCGTCGGCAACACTGAATTTATGATCGTCCGCTTTCTTGCCTGAACCCTGTTCTGAACTCTGCGCCGACAATGAAGCAACAAAAGCAAACAGGCAAATCAAACTGTATACGAAGGTAGGTTGGGTCTTAAAAGTCATTGTTTCGATCCGTGGAATGAAATAGGTCGCGGTTTCCAAATTATAAGTGATTCGCTTGCGGTGCCAACTCAATTCAGGCCCAAGTTAGGCACTTGGACTGTTCATCGCTTTGCCAATGATCTCATTATCAAAGTAATTAATGGCCATTCCAGCATCGATCACAATTCGCTGAGCATTGATACCTGAAGAACGAGGGCTCAGCAAGAAACACGCGGCATTGGCCGCTTCTTGGGTCGTCACTGCTGAGCCACGTGGGATGACACTTTCGGCAAACAGATACGCGTCAACGTAGCCGGGTATGCCGGCCGAAGCGGAAGTCTTGAGCAAGCCGGGGGCCACGGCGTTGAAACGAACGCTAGAAAACTGGCTGAAACTCTTGGCCAGAAATGCTAACGACGAATCCAGTGCCGCTTTAACCGGAGCCATGAATCCATAGTTTTCGCTAGCCATCGTGGTGGTCGAAATCGAAATCGTAACCACCGAGGCATTCTCTTTAAGTTGGTTTTTAAACGCGTTGGCGATCGCGATAAAAGAGTAGCAAGAAATGTCGATCGTGCGAAGAAATTGCTTCTTACCCGTTTCGTGAAACGGCTTGATGCCACCCTCATAATCCGCAAAGGCAATTGAATGGACCAGCCCATCGATATCCGGATAACATTCGGCAATTTCATCACGCACCGCCGCTATTTGTTCGTCGTATTCGACATCGCAAATGTAAACGGGGCGATCTTTTAGCAGCTTCGCTGTCAAGCTATCGTACCGGTCCTGACTACGCACTACATAGACCACCGTTGCCCCAGCTTCCTCAAGTGTCGCGCCAATGTGCCAAGCAACACTCTTCTTGTTGGCCACGCCGAATACAACGATCGTTTTGTCCTGTAGTTGAAGAAAATCAGCCATCTGATTGTGCTTTCGGTGCTACGGTGCAGACGAACGAAAATCGCGCGGCAACTTTGTCATCGCATTTGATCTGGGCCGTCAAGTAAAACGCGCCAGAAATTTGGTCGTCCAGTTTGACCTGAATTCGAATCGTCTCGCCAGGTCGAACCATTCTTTTGAAACGAATCGCATCCATCTTGGTCAAAACTGGAACGCCCTGCCCTTCGTCTACCAAACCAGACAACAAAATAGCTCCCGTCTGCGCGCCGCATTCACAAAGGATCACGCCCGGACAAATCGGAAAATCCGGATAATGGCCTTGGAAGAAAAACTCGTCTTCGCGAAACTCTTTTTCACAGAGAATCGAATCTTCCGTTTGTTCAACAATTCGGTCAACCAACAACATCGGTGCCCGATGCGGCAGCGCCTTGTGGATCGCCTCAAGCGAGTTACCGTCCATGACTTCCTTCTAAGTTGTTGCGGATACTGGCGACGTCGCTGGCATGTCACTCAAATAATTGATTACGTCGTTGGCGACGATAACGCCATAATTGATCGTGCCAAGCCAACCGGACATGATAATCCCGCAACTTCCTGCATGGTATAACCCAGCAACTTGGTCTGGCAACGCTCGACTGACTGCCAAACCCTCGAATTTGGTTCCGAAACTAGAACCGTCAATGTGTTTGGTATAATGCTGAAACGTCTTTGGCGTTGCCGCTTCAGCATGGACAATGCGTTCACGGCAATTGGGGACGTATTTTTCCAACGAATCCAACGTCGTTTCCACCAAGTCTTGCTTGCTGGCTTCATATTCTTCTTCAGATAAGTTCGCCCAATCTTCGTAATTAGCATTCGTACTGGATACAATCAAATACCGGTTCTTTCCTTGTGGCCGAATGTCCGGATAATAAAACGAAAACGTCCGGCTCGTAATGTTGCGACTCAACAACAAATCGGTTCGGAACGCATCGGCCGTCGAACAAAACAGCAAGTCTCCCGTATCGCGATCGATTTGATCGCCCTCCGCCAGCGCCATATAGACTTGCGTGCTCGAGTTGTTCAAACGAACTTCTTTCGCTTCGTCGACAAAGTTGCCGTCAAAAAACTGTTCGCCGACCAAATTAAAAATCGTACTGCGCAAATTTGCGTTAGAGACAACGCAACCGGTATTGATTTCACGGCCATTGACGACGATCGACCGGATTTTGTCCGATTCCAGATTGATTTTTTCGACATCGCAACGAATTCGAATATCGACGCCATTCTTGATCATTTCCGATTCCATGGACTTGACCAAGAAATCGGTACCACCCTGAAACGTAAAAACACCCTTGGACATAAAGTTCGAAAATACAATACCGTACGTCAACGCAGGATCCTCCAACGTCGATCCGTTGGCGTACGTGATCGGTTCCATTAACAGACGAATCACATCTTCTCGCCCCGGGAAAAAACGATCAAACAACTCACGTGTCGTCAACGATTGATCGTCATAAAAATTCATATTGCGGGCCGTGTCGAAGAACTCGTCGACGGCCTTAACTTCAACGTTGAAACGTTCAGTCAGTAACGCCGTGAAATCTTTCCGATTGAAAGTTGTCGTCAATGAGAACATGGGGTTGTCAAACCGGACGTGTTCGAGTTGAACGATTGAGTCGGCAATTTCTTTAGACCAGTAACGCCGGCAACTCTTGACCATCCCGTAGGGAAAACCGTGCAACGAGACATCAAAAATGTGGCCGCCAGGACGTTTGAACCAAGTGGCCATGCCGCCCAATTTATAGTGTTGTTCCAACAGTAAAACGGAACGGCCCTCGCGAGCCAAAATGTTCGCGGCCGTCAATCCACCCAGTCCACTACCGATAACGACGACGTCATAGTAGTCCTTGGCGCCTTGGAGAAAATCTTTGGGCATAAATCCGTGTGCTCAATGTTCTTGATCAGAAGAAAGCCTATTTTGACCAATTTCGGCAACTTGCAAGATCAAAAACGGCAACTTGGCAGAATCGCCAAATTGCCGCAAGGCAATCTCAAATGCCCATAACCCCATTTAATCGCGATTAGTTTACCAATCGCGATTGGCTGGAGCCTGCGAGGGCATGCGATGGGGAGCCCTGATTTCGATGGATTGTGTGACTTGACCAGAAGCCAAGCGATGCGAGTCCAACAGCAGATTCATCAAATCAACAACGCCATTGCAATTCATTTTGCTTAGAGCGCGTTTTTTATGTTTGTCAACAGTCTGATGGCAAACGCCTAACTCACCTGAAATCATCTTGGTCGTTTTTCCACGCAGGGACATGTAAACGACTTGGCGTTCTTTCGAAGTCAACTTGTTGAGTCGACCACGCACGGAGTGTGGAGCCTTATCACCCCGAAAGTCGGCAAAGCAGGCCGAGCGAACCGCATCACGTACTTTGTCTTGATTCGTGAAATCTCTAAGCACCGAGTGTGCACCCTTGCGACCTGCGGCCGCCGCCGCGCTTACCGACGACGAACTGGTCACCATGACCACAGGCATCAATCGAGACATTAAATTTAAGTTTGGATAATTGAAAAAATCAATTGCCGCATCGGTCACCAAACAACCGGGCCGCTGTGACTGAAAACAGTTGACAAACTCGTTTGGAGATGACAACGCAAAAACTTCAAACGAATTCAATTTGTCGTTCAAGATCAGAGGCGAAAGTTTTACACCGTAGACAAATACCAAGAAGTGGTTGCGAATTTCTCTAGGTGGGGTAAAGGAATTCTGTTCAAACATAGGATTCTCTCTTTGTTTTAGATTTGAACCAATCACTGAGATGAGAGATACAGTAATTATAATTCAAATCGGTGTTCCGGTTCTGGAATAGACCCTCTCTATGAGAGTAAATTCTAGCGGTAGGATACGGCATTGCAAACTTTTTGGGCCGCCAAAATCCTCTGTGAGCTAATGAGAACAGTTATTAACAATCAAATTACGCATTCACAAAAAATATCTGCAGTAATTGGTCGTTTGCGAGGACTTTGGCACGCCATTCAAAAAATACGTGATCCAATCCTCAATCACGCAAACAATGGAGGTTGGCCATCGAAATCCCGCTCATCATCGCACCGATGATTCCAACATAACCTTGGTCGGTACCACAAAGATATAAGTTTTCCAAATGCGTGCGACCGTCCAGTCGTTTCTCAGGAGCACCGTAAACCGCACCGTTATCGTGCCATGTGAAGCGTCGAATCGTCTTGGGAGTAAACAAATCCGTATCGATAACATACGGCCGAAAGTCAGGGCAAAACTTTACACTTGCTGCGACACTCTTGTCATACCAACGCAACTTTTCACGGGCATACTCTTCTTCACCCAATGCATTCCAGCGATCAAAGTCCGCGATCGTCGTGATTCGGATTACACCATCGGACAACTCACCATCTTCGTCGCTATACACATAATTGTTCGGAGAACAGATCACCCCCGTACGCGTATCACAGAGCGGTCCATCTGGTCGGTGCCAATTAAACGTCTCGCTGTCATTGTAAAAAATGATCGTGTTGTCATTTCCGATCGAATCTGGTTGTCGATCAATGATGGAAATCGACTCGATAAACGACATCTGTCCAGCCTTAGCAACTTGTTCCACGCTCGAATCCGAACAAATACGCAGCGTTTCCAAATGGCCCGCCGAAGACAGTATTCGTTTTGCTTGTAGCGTTTCACCGTTGTCCAATTCGACACCCACGGCACGACGGTTATCGACTTGAATCGTCTTCACGCCTTTGCGTAACAACAACTCGCCTCCCAATCCCCGAAACCGTTTGACTAAATTCTTGAGAATCAACCGTACGCCCTTGAACGGTCTCGCAAATCCTTCCAAAAATATACTGCGAAACATAATGCTAAACTGCCCCCAAGACATATCGTGCTCGGCGGCATTACCATACCACATCAATGGACAGAGGAGCATCTCAATTAACAACGGTTCATGGATAGTCTCATTCAAGACCTGACGTCCGGATACCTCGAAGGCCTCTTGATCCAGGTCGTCGTAATCCACAACCTTGGCGATCAAGTTTTCAAAATTGTCTCGCTGTGCAGGAAAAGCGCGGGCCACTTCAGAACGCAACAAGTCAAGCTCGTTGTCAAACGCCAGATCAACACCGGGGAATGAAATCAACGAGCCTTTTTGAGGCGAGAGCGCAAAGTCTTCCCATTTGAAACGAAGTTGTCTTAAGATCCGCGCCAACGGCCCCTGTTTGACACCCTTTTCGGTAAAGTTCGTTACCGCGTGCAAGCCAACGTCATAGTCGCGGCCATTCATTCGATAAAAAGAGTTCAGCCCGCCAATGGTGTAGTGCCGTTCCAAGATACAGACCTTTTGGTCGTAATGCGCCAACCGAATGCCCGCCGCCAAACCACTCATGCCAGCGCCAATGATGATGGTGTCGTACATGAGCGGTCCGATGTTTAGAAACTAGACTGAAGCGTCGGTCGATTACTTCCCGCCAAGGAACATTGAAAGACAAGTCTAAATCAAATAGTTACGCCGTGACGTTTTCCATTTTCGGCGTCAAGTAAGTTACCGTTGATTCCATCGAATTGAGATGTGGGTAATCTTCTTCGGGAACTTGAACACGGTATCGTTTCCGCAACTCCATGACGATGTCCAAGAAATCCATGCTGTCCAATTCCAGCTGGTCACGAAACGCAACTTCGTCTTTCAAGTCCGATAAATCTTCGTCGGGTGCAATGTCTTCCAAGATATCGATGATCGCTGTTCGTATTTCTTCAGGCGCCATCCGGCTCTCCATTCAATTGATTTTTGTCTCGGCGATTCTAAAACTTTTTCACGATGAGTGCCGAGTTGATTCCTAGCATGCCGAACGAATTATTGAGGATATACCCAACATTTCCGATCTCCTTCGGCTGGTTACCAACTATTTGCTCCAGTTCACATTCCGGATCAAATTCTTCCAAGTTGATGGTTGGATGAACGACGCCATCAGTGAATGAAACCAAGTTGCCCGCCAATTCTAACGCGCCAGCCGCTCCCATCGTATGGCCAATAAAACTTTTTGCATTATTAACCCAGGTTTTTGAACTCTTACCAAACACGTTTCTGACTGCCGCACATTCCAAGACATCCCCCATACCCGTGCCCGTTGCATGGGTACTAACAATGTCAATTTGCTCGGCCACCAATCCCGCACGTTTTAGCGCCATGTGCATACATTCCGTTTGTCGTTCGCTGTTGGGCAGTACGAAGTCAGTCGCATCGGTATTCATCGCGTATCCAACGATCTCACCGTAAATTTTTGCCCCCCGATGTTTGGCATCATCGAGTCGTTCCAACGTGTACAAACAGCCACCTTCGGAAACCACAATGCCATTGCGGTCTTTATCAAACGGCCGGGAAGCTTTCGTCGGATCGTCGTGGCTAGCCAGAGCGCCTTGGCTCGCAAAACCAGCAAATATACCAAAGGTATGGATGCTTTCAGAAACCCCACCAGCAAGGGCCAAATCACATTCTTTCAGCCGCAACATCTGCAGGCCTTGGATCAGTCCCGCATTGCCAGCGGCACAAGCCGCACCAATGGTGTAGTGCGGTCCCGTGATGCCCATGTTTAATGCCACTTCACCCGCCGGATTGTTGGCCACGGTGCGCGGGTTGTGGTGGTGAGACCAAAACGAAGTGTCGTATTCAAATTCGCTCAACGCGTAAACTTCATTCTCGGTTTCAACATTGCCATGTTCGGTCACGCCGACGTAAATGCCGACTCGCCTCTTATCGACGTTCTCCCAATCGAGTTGACTATCGCCAATGGCTTCGTTGGCACAATAAATTCCCACGCTTCCCGCTCGCGTCCCACGACGTGCGTCTTTTTTGGTTTGGTACTTCTTGGTGTCAAAATTACAAACACCCGCGATGGTCTTGCCAAAGTAACGAATCTCGTAATCGCGCACTCCACTGCGCCCCGCAAGCAAACCCTCGCGAAACTCTGATACGTTGTTGCCATTGGGAGATGTCAGGCCAATACCGGTAATGACAATGCGTTGATCGTCAGGCAAATTTTCGGAAGTTGGTAACGAAATCATTGGAAATTCTAATTGCTGGAACAACGACTGAGGTTACCCCAGAATTGAGAAATAGCAATGGCCAAAAACCGCCTATTAAAGCGTTACCGATCACCAAAATTTCTGCTTGCCAGCAAAATCTCAACCATTGAGCGATTCCCCTAATCTTTTCATTCCTTCTTCGGTGGAAATCACTGGCGCGTAATTAAAATCTCGCTTAGCACGGGAGATATCGTAGTAGTGACTTTTGGCCAATTGGGCCGCTAGAAAGCGCGTCATTCGGGGCTCGGTTTCCAAATTCATGATCTGGTAATAGCTTTCCAAAGCCGCGCCCAGTCGGTACGCCCAAAAATAGGAAATCGAACGTCGAATTCGCGGCAAACCGGCCAATTCCAAGATCTCGTTGATCCAACCCCAGCAATTCACTGGATCATTCTGCGACAAGAAATATGCGTTGCCACAAATCGAAGCTCCAGGCTGCATCGCCTCAGCCGCCTGAACATGCCCTCGTGCCGCATTCTCAACGTAAATCATGTCCACTTGATTGGTGCCGTCACCGACCCGAAGCAATTTTTTAGATTTAGCTCGCTTCAGCAAACGCGGTATTAAATGCCGATCACGCGGCCCCCAAATCAAGTGAGGCCGCAGCGCACAAGTTATCAATCCAGAAAACTCGTTCGCGTCCAAGACATGCTTCTCGGCCAACGCCTTGGAATGCGGATAATGACATAGCCATCGCTTCGGATACGGCAGCGTTTCATTGGCGTTGATTTGATGCTCACCATTAAACACAACACTTGGGCTACTGGAATAGACCAATCGAGCGACACCATTGCGAATACAAGCTTCGACAACATTCTTGGTGCCAACGGTATTGGTGGAATAATACTTTTTCCAAGGCCCCCAAATACCAGATATCGCCGCGGTGTGAAAAACCACTTCAATGTCTCGTGTCGCCGAAACGAGAGAATCCAAATCGCGAACATCACCATTGACACATTCAACACTCAGGCTTGACAACCCGTCATCACGACGGCGAGTCATCGCACGGACCTTGTAGCCGCGTTTCAACAGTTCTTCAACGATATAAGCACCTAAGAATCCGTTGGCACCGGTCACCAATGCGTGCAATTGTTCGTCTCCAACCACGTTGCAATATCATGAATCCCACATCGCAGACACTAGCGACGGCAGACTCGTTCCGACGATTTTAGTCTCGATTGCACCGACATTATAGATGACCAAACCACAAACCAGAAATGGCCCACGTCGATTCTGCGTTAATCGCGAATCATTCTTCGATTCGGGAAACCCGTTGCCACGTTTTGCCAGACAAACGTTCCTGAGGAACGAAACGTTTCTTGTAAGCCATGTGAGGCGAATCGGCCACGAAGTATCCCAGATACAAATATTTCAATTGCCGATCCTGACAATGACGAATCTGATTCAAAATGGAATGGGTTCCCAAAGATGACTTTTCCATTTCCGGATCAAAAAAAGTATACACCGCTGACAAACTGGATTGCCCGCGATCACATATCGCCACACATACCAGTCTTTCGTCTTGCCAATAAGTCATCTCAAACGAGTCAAAACAACTTCGCACAAATCCCCATACATATTCCTCAAGATCAATATCGTGATCCCGCTTGGCCAAACCTCGAATCCGACGGTGACGGTTAAACAACGAAACGCGAGCTTCGTCAGCGACCAACGGGCCGGTGCGGCATACCAATTCCAAATCGTTCCTTTTCAACACGCGTATTTGGTTGCGACTGAATTGATAATCATCGCAATTAATTCGTACCGGTTGACACGCGTTGCAATTGGGGCAATTCGTCTTGTATACGAATTCCCCGGTGCGACGGTGGCCAGCCGCCAAGCGCTCATCGGCTTCTTTCAAGCTAATCCGTCCGACCGGCATGCGCAACGGCATCCGGGCAATCTCGTCCGGCAAATACGGACAAGGTTCGGTTTCATCAATGATGACAATGTCACTTGAAAATCGGGATGGTGCTTTCAACGGGCCAACCCCAGCCTAGATTCCATCGAAGTTAATTGGAACACATATGAATTGTCTGTTTCGAGGAGATACGGTTATGTTAGCCTCTTCCCCGAAAATGTCCAACAACTATCGAATCAACTAGCCGCGCGATTTCACAGAAGTTTTACCAAAACTACTGCGATACGCTTTGCCAACTGCGTACAAAGCAAGTCGTTCTTGACAGTCTTTTTTCTCCGAGTCAGGCGCCATACTGATCGCCTTCTTCTCCATTTCGACTGCCTTTTGAAAGGAACCTTGCTCGGCATGAGCCGCCGCCAATGTGTCGATATGACTCCAATTCTTCCAACCGCTCAATTCACAAGCACTTTCTGCGTATTCAAGCGCCTTGGCCCCATCTCGGTACTCTTCACTGTCGCACGTGGCCAAAAACCAACCCAACCCATTTACCGCGTCTGCCAACTTGGGCGAAAGTTTCACCGCGTTTTCAAAATCGTTTTTGGCCTGTTTGAACTTTTTATTAACCATGTGAACCGTGCCGCGGTTGGTATAAGCTTCGGCATTCTTGGCATTCAACTGAATCGCCCGATCAAAATCCTTTATCGCCAATTCATACTTTCCCAATTCACCATGACAAAGTCCCCGATTGTTATGAACGATCGACATGGCCGGCGCGTATCTGACCGCCTTGTCAAAATCGCTCAATGCTTCGTCGAATTTATTTAATTTGTACTGGACCCATCCACGTTGATTGTACGCCAACCCATTGCGGTTATTTTTACGAACCGCTTGAGCCGCAAACCGATAGGCTTTGTCCAAACTGTTTTCGGACAGGTAAACGATGCTTAATCCAACATAGGCGTCCGAGATGTCTTCGTTGATCGTGAGCGCTTTGGCAAAGTCTTTCTTGGCCGCTGCGAATTGGCCCATCGTGTTTTTTGCCGACCCACGATCAACATAAAAAAATGGGTTGTTCGGTGAATGTTTGATCGCTTCGTCGAAACTGCGAATCGCTGTTTCGTACTGCCCCATTGAACGAAGCGCTACACCTCGATTGAGATGCGCGTCCGGATAACGAGGGTTCATTTTGGTGGCTCGTTCAAAATCTGCAAGTGCTTCCTTGAAACGCCCCTGAGCTACCAAAACCATTCCACGATTGTTAAAGGCTACCGGGTTGCGAGAATTTAACTTAATCGACGCATTCAAGTCTTTAAGTGATGCATTGTATTGGTCCAACTCGTAACGAATAAATCCTCTGATCGCCCAAGCATCAAAATCGTTTTTGTTTTTCTTGATCCGCGCCGCGAAATGCTTCTCGCCCATTTGCAACGTCATTACGTACTGAATCGGCAACCAACCTTTGGTGCGACTGAGCATGCACCATTTACCCTGCGTTTTTGTAATTGTGTCGATTTGGCCCAAATAGACCATTCCGACGCGCTCGTTGCGAATTTTCGTTTTAACATCTGCAGTTACAACAACGCGGTCACCAGTTTGTTGGCCGTTCAGTTGTGCTTCAACGGCGATACATACGAACAAAAAACAAGAAGCCAAGATTTTGTTGGATTGTGACATGACGAATTCGAAAATTTCGACGCTAGAACAATGGACTGGGACGCAGTTTGCAACCCACTATCTTAAATCCGCGGCTTGGATTGACAACGGCAATTCAATTAAATCTTCGGCTCCAAACTGCTGAATTACTTGCCAATGCAAAAACGACTGAATACCAAGTCGAGGATGTCGTCGGTATAAACCGCGCCTACGATCATCCCAAGATGCTCCAATGCCACTCGGATTTCCGCCGCCGTTACTTCCTCACCCAAGTTGAATTGGACCGATTCTTTAGCCGCACAAATCGCTTCCTCAGATTTTTCGATGCGATGGCGGATTCGGCTAAGCGTCGCTGGAATGGCAGCGGCCGTGTCACCACTCCGTTTAGCAAACTCAACCATCGACGCTTTCAACGCCTCAATTCCAGTGCCAAGCTGAGAACTGACCCGAATCGTTGCTTCCAGCAAACCCGCACCGGGCAGATCTGCCTTGGTCCCCACTAACAACGCCAGCGGTTCCCCTGCGTCGAGCAGCCGACGTTCAAATGGGCCAACCGTCGTCGTAGAATCTACACATACCAACACTAAATCCGCCGTTTCAATCTCGCGATAGGCGATGCTTGAAATATCGGCGTCAATGCATTGATGGTCTGGTGATTCAATCGCAACTCCTGCCGTGTCCACCAATCGAATTGGAACACCACCTATTTCCAGGTCGGCATACAAATAGTCGCGCGTGGTCCCAGCGGTTTCAGAAACGATTGCCTGCCCGCCGCTCAAACAGTTGAACAAGCTACTTTTGCCCGCATTCGGTTCACCAGCCAAAACCACGGTCATCCGCTCGTCAACCAATTGACGTCCCCGCCACTGGCGTTGCGCCTTGACCATTTGCTGGTGCGCGGTTTCCAACGAACGAGCCACCTCATCGTTGGATACGAATTCAATGTCTTCGTCCACAAAATCCAAACCGGCTTCCAGCTCCGCCAGGACATGCAATAGTTTTGTCTTAATCTGGTTGAGTGGCCCTCCAATGCCACCCGACAATTGATTCAACGACGCCTCGAATTGACGCTCCGTTTTCGAGTCAATCAAACCCAAAATCGCTTCCGCTTGGGGTAAGTCCAGCCGGCCAGACAGAAAAGCGCGCATCGTAAATTCACCGGGCTCGGCAGCACGACAACCCACTGTGTAAAACGTGTCCAAAATACGTTGGAGAAGTGGAGGGCATCCCAACGTGTGAATCTCTGCCGATGGTTGCCGCGTAAAACTGGAATTCGACGGCCATACCAAGACTTCAGCCGCCAAAACTTCCTGAGGGCCGAAACTCACTCGCGAGTGCACCGCAATTGGTTCGATCAGCTCAGCAAACGATTCTGAGCAACCCCCATCAGGAATCAAATCCCCGTTTTCGGTCAACCGGTCCAGCACGTCCATCGCCTGCGGACCCGTTACTCGAACGACGCCCCGAAGCGATGCACCGCTCGCCGACGCGATAGCAACAATGGTTTCGGTAACATCCAACCGCATTTCGGTTACCGCTGCTTTAGTTTCTTTTTACGCTCTTTATCTCGACGTTTTTTCTCGTCGACCATCTCCTGCCGCTTCTGATCTTCGAGTTGTTGTTTCGCTTGCGCCTTCGCCTCGTTGACCGATGACTTTTGGCCCCCAGCATTCTCCAGTTTACTAGTATCCAATTGGGGCTTTGGCAACATCTTCCGTTCCGCGATCCCCCAAATGCTGGACGTGATAAAGTACAAACACAAGCCTGACGGGACTTTAAAAAACAAAACACCCATAAATACCATCGCGTACTTCATGACTTTTTGCATCATCTCTTGTTGTTCATCCGTTGGCGGCGGCGTAAACAGTTTTTGTTGGATGATGAATAGAACACAAGTAATGATCGGTAGGATGTTCAAATACGGCCCGAGCCAGCCAGTCTCGTGAGTCAAAAAACTCATGAACCCCGGCAACGACTCTTTCCAAAACCATAGCTTGTCCGGCGCGGACAAGTCAGAACACCAACTCAAACCCGGGATCAGAGGTTGATCACGAAGCGCGATATCCACTGACAAGCCGCGGTACAATCCGATAAAAATTGGAATTTGAATCAATCCGACCAAACAACCACTCAACGGGTTGTAATTGTATTTGCGGAACAACTCGCGTTGAGCTTGTCCACGCTTTTCCATGTCGTCTTTGTGCTTGTCGGCAATTTCTTTCATTTGCGGTTGCAAGTACTGCATCATTTGAGCGTTTAAAGCAGCCTTGCGACTTACTGGAATCATCAAACTCCGCACCAACACGGTCAACAAGATAATCGGGATGCCGTAACCTAACTGAAAAGTGATCGTATGAAAAAAACGAAGCAACGCGCACAATGGCTTGGAAAACATGGCGAACCAGCCAAAGGATCGAACTTCATCCAATCCGTATTCCGCCAGTATCGGAGCTTCCTTGGGGCCAGCAAAAATTTCAAACGACTGCGAATACGCTTCTTGCGGCTGCAACTCAAGAATCTTGAACATCTTGAAAGTACAATCGACCAGCTTTTGCTCTTTCACCGCCGACGGAATGTCAGCGATAGCGGCGTCTGCCAATACCGAGTAAGCGGTAAATGGCTCCTCGTTGGCAACTGGCAACATCGCGACATTGAAGTACTGTGTATCGACACTCAAGTAATTGACTTGCTGGCTGGCGTTTCCACCTTGAGCTGGCGGCGTCAACACCCAAAAATACTTGGGTTGCGCTTTCGTTAAATTTGAGGCTATCTCAGGACCACCAAAAAACGTGAACTCTTCTTGGGCCGTTGAACCAACCACGTCACGCGCACCGGCAATGTATCCAATTGCCCAATTGCGACCGTGAATCTTATTTTGGTACCACCAAGTCTCTGTTGGTGTCCCCAACGGTCCATTCAACTGGCAACAAATCTCTTGCTTGACATCGGTCAAATTTTCAATTTTCAATTCCATCAAGAAATGAAAATCTTTGCCCGATTCACCTTCAGGTTTTGGGGCCAGCGAATAAGTCTTGGTATATTTGATCGGCCCTTTTAACGCGATCCCGTTTTCCTTGAGTTTTTCATCAGACAACAGGTAGGAAAACGACACCGACGAATCGGTTACAGATTCTACTTGCCAATTTGCCTCCATCATGCTCGGGTCCAGCGGCTCCCAAACTTCTTGTTGCGATGGCTTGAGCAAGGTAGAACGAAACGACGGCAACGCCTCCCATCCTTTGTCCAAGATATCCGGCTGGGGTCGAATCAACTCCATCGGCTTATCGGTGGTCACAACTTTGGCTTCTGATTCAGAATCGCCTCGACGATACCCAACGGCTACCTCTTGACCAGGTTTAAGGCCAGCAATCATTTCTTCAAAATCGTCAGCGGTGACAACTGGCTCGCCGTCAATCTGGGTAATCACATCTCCAACTTGAAAACCGGCCGCGAACGCTGGAGTTCCATGCCCAACACAACGAATCCGACAACCTAACGGAGAATCTACACAATCCAGTTCTCCGACGTACCCGCCCGCAAACTCCAAATCGCGATACTTGAATTGATCCGGACGTTTTGACTTGCGAAAGTTCATTTCCACACGACGAACATTTGCACCGGCGGAATCCAAAGTAATCAAAAACCGGGATTCATGGTCAGCCGCAATCGAGCCTAACGTGAAAAGCTCGCTCGCAATGGCCTTCTTTATTGCTTCGGTATCTTTGTCGCTTGCAAAACCTCCCTCAACGCCTCCGTCGCCTGCCGCTGCCAAGTCGTCCGAAGATACCTCATTGGTTTCACCATTGGATTCAGCGTCGTCCGCATCGGATTTCGATTCGTCATCGGCGGCGGCTGACGCCGCTTGGTCATCCGCCGGATTCAGCACCGCCGGGCTGTACAAATTCTGCAAGTAAGAGAAAGTCAACACAGCCACAATGAGCAATGTATAGGTTGCCAAAAATCGCGTGCTCACTTCTTAGTCCCTGAATGTTAATTGTCTCGAATTTTCAACCGAATAAATGGTCCACTAGAACATCTGTTGGCGTCATCAACTGCATTCCCTGACCGGACGCGGCGAAACGCGACCCGTCTCGCGCTCGGTCGATACGACCCACGCTATTGCGAATCACATCGCAATATTCTCTGGATACCGGCAAATATTGGAAAGGGGAATTTGTCAATTTGGGGTTTTTGAAGCTACCAATTCGATTGTTAATGCCGGTTATTGCGGTTCCTTTTCGGCTCGCAAGCGACCTCAATGACCAATCGACAACCGTTCCCCGAGAAAATTGTCCAATTCGGGAATATTAAATATCTTGTCGCGAGTCGTTTCGAATGAATATTCAACGCGGCGAAACTCAATCTCGTTCTCCTCCATGATCACATAACAGCTACGAGGGTCGTTGTCGCGAGGCTGCCCGACGCTACCGACATTGATCATCAATTTCTGATCATTCAACGAATAATGATTGCTCAATTCACTGGGGCTGTAAAACCTGCAGTTTTCGGTAAACACCCCAGGGACATGCGTATGGCCTTGGAAACAATACTGTTGAATAAAGCCAAAGATCCGCTCAATCTTACGTTGATTATAGATGTCTTCGGGAAACACATATTCTTCCAACGGATTTCTTGCCGATCCATGCACAAACATTTTGGGTCCGTCACGATAGGTCCTCGGCAATCGCGCCAAAAAATCCCAGCGATCTTGGCAACCATCCTGTTGTTTATCTTCTAATTGACGACGAGTCCAAAAGATGGCCTGCTCCGCACCACGACTGAATCCGTCGGGATCAAACAGCGCGCCGTTGTCGTGATTGCCCAACAAACATACATCGAATTCGCGACATCGGTCGATGCATTCCCTAGGGTTTGGACCATATCCAATCACGTCTCCCAGACAGAATATCTTTGACACTTCCTGAGCAGCTATATCGGCAAGTACACTGGTCAACGCCTCCAAGTTTCCGTGGACGTCGCTAATAATTGCAATTTTGCCTTGTGTATTCATAACGATGTTTCAGCAAACCGTATTGTGCCTTCACCACCGACGCGCACCGCAAACCAAGATCGAGGCGAATTGTGGATATCCAATTTCGCTGCAACGAGCCGTAAGTCCGAATAGCAAAAGAGGAATGGCCGATTTTTTACAAATCGCAAAATTATATCGGACATTCGTCCAATTACCAACAATTCGGATTGAAAAGAGACTATCGCCCAGTCATCAAGCGATCACCCAACATATTGTCTAAATCGGGAATGGAGTGGATTTTGTCGCGCGTCACTTGTGCATCGTACTCGACGCGGTGGTATTGAATGCTATTTTGCTCTGTATCTTGAACGACAAAACAAGGGCGGTAATTTTCGTCGCGCGGCTGCCCGACGCTGCCCACGTTAATCATGCATTTTTCGCCATTGAGGCGGAAGACGCCGTCCTGCCGTTCGTCCGGCTGTATAAATGAACCCGATTGGGTAAAAACTCCCGGAATGTGGGTATGACCTTGAAAACAATAGCGGTCGAACCGCTTCATCAACGCTTCCATGCGGTTCTTTTCGTAGACGTGCTCGGGAAACACATACTCGTTGGTTGGATCTCGCGGCGACCCGTGCACATACAAAAAATCTCCCTCGTCATGACGACGTGGCAACTCTCCCAGAAAATCCCAACGCAAATCTGCGTGTGGACCAATTTCCTTTTCCAATTGTTCGCGCGTCCAAAAAATCGCCCGCATCGCCACCGGGTTAAAACCTTCCGGATCAAATATCGCCGCTTGATCGTGGTTACCCAAAATTGTGATTTGGCATCGCTCCATCACCAAATCCAAGCACTTTACCGGGTCCGGACCATAGCCAATGATATCGCCCAAACAAATCAATTGATCGACCCGCAAGGTATCAATGAACTCGAGCACAGCTGACAACGCTTCAAAGTTGCCGTGGATATCGCTGATTATGGCTCGCTTCACTATACTGACCTTGGGGATATTCGGAATGGGAGTGCGGAGATGAGATTTTTACAAGACAAATAGTTTACGGGCTTCACGTAGTCCTTGCAATTCTACCACGTTATTCAATCCAAATTGATTTATCAAAAAATGGAAACAGGAGAGGTCAACATTGCGGATTTTAGCAATCGAATCGTCAACTAGGCTTGCGGCTGCCGGACTCTACCAGTGCGATACTTCCTTATCGGTCGATCGCGACCAATTCTTAGAGGCACTTTTCTTAGCAGACCAAACCAACCAATTGGACCAAGCCAAAATTCGGCAAATCAGTGTTTTTAACACCGATCCGCTCTCCCCAAACGGTGACGCAAAATCAGCCTCGAGCACGCTACTTCCTGGAATAAAACAACTCTTTCAACCATCTCCATTCAAATTGAGCGCAACGGATTTGCTGACAGTTGCATTGGGTCCTGGATCTTTTACCGGACTGCGGTTGGGCGTCGTCGCCGCCAAGACCATCGCATATGCCACTTCATGTCCGATCATTGGAATAAACGTCGCCGAAGGGTTGGCCTATCAATCTCTACCATACTTGCAGACCATCAACGAACAACGCATTTCAGTCGGAATTAACATCGGACGTCGAGAGATTTTGGCAAGCGACTATCTTTACGACCGGCAAAAACGGTTTCAGCTAACCACCCCTCCGTCAATCCTGAATGCCGAATCATGGTTGGAGCATTTAACGGTAAAATCGTTGCCCTGCACGGGTTCGGGCATTGACCTACTCTCGTCGGCACACCCGCCATTGAAATTCGCACCCGGTCCCCAACGGCAACTTTCGATCGAATCAGTCGCAAAACTAGGCTGGTTTCAATTCCAGGAGCAAGGAGCAACTGATTTCTGGGGCTTAGAACCTATCTACTCCAGACCCAGCGCCGCCGAAGAAAAACGAATGTCGTCGAATCAAAATTGAAGCACGCGCGGTTTGTTCTCGGTTGGGAGTCGAATAGCTCGTTTTGTATCCGTCTCACTAACCATCTTCAAACAAAAAATCGTATCACTGTGTTTTCAGTCTGTGTTTTCAGTATTGGATTCTCACGAATTACTGTACGAAGCGCCAAAGCGCCAGCGCGTGAACACAACCTTGATCAAGTGATTTCACGTTTGACACGTGAATCCAGCATGATTCGCACACGCAATTCCTCCGTCAATCCACCGATCAAACATCTGTCGCCGCGTCAACCAATAGTTCGGCCAACATTTCATCCGTGACGTCCAGGCCCACGGCGAATCCGTCAGTCGACGTCACGTCGGTTGCTTCGATTTCTTGGAAACTGACGTTACGGAAACCCATACTGAATCTGAAAAATCCAGTCCCGTTGTTGTTGAATTGGTCGATCACTTCCGCTTCACCCGGGGGCATGATGACACTCAAACGATCCCCCTCACCCAAATCATTGATGCCGTTATTGCCATCAACGCGGATGATCGCCTCAAGACTTGGTTGAACCACAAACACATTGCGAGCCGGTGTTCCATTTGCAAAGATAAACTCCATTCCGTTGTAGTTGAAGAAGTCAAACGGACGGTTCAAATTGAATTGGCCAGGAACATGAGCAAAGATCCGATCGGTAATGGAATACTCAAATGGGCTCTGCCCAGCACCCACATCATTGATTTGCAACGTATCGAAGCCGTCAGTCGTGCCACCACCGCTAACGAACAACTCTCCTCGGATACGATTCAAATTGCCATCGTTTTCCGACAATGTTGAACCGACGTTGAAACTGTCATCACCCGACTGGCCGAACGACTCAAACCGAGTTCCTTCGGCAACACGGTAGATGTTCGTTGTATCACTTCCCGACGCCAAACTGAATGAAAACTCGACATTCTCTTTCAACGACGAAGTTGAAAATACGTTGACGGTATCATTGCCAACGCCCAAGTTTGACGTGACGTGGTCGGCCAAAGTACCAAACACGTTGACAATGTCGTTACTACCAGCCAAATGGACATTTAAATATTCGGTGTTTTCATCATAGGTGATGATTTCGCCTTCGCGATCAACCGTTCGTGGCCGCAAATCGATGCGATCCGCTGTAGGCGTTCCTAAAACCGTCAGCGAATCGGAGCCCTCTTCACCGGTGTCTCGGGCATTCACACGTCGGCTGTCGCGACTGGCATAGACGATACTGACATCGTCGTCGCCCTCGCCTCCATCGACTTTGCTGCGAGCAAAGAAGTTAGCCCCCAGACCAAATTCATCATCACCTTCGCCACCCAACGCTTGCACAAACGTATTGGCGACCGAACTATTGAATTGGAAGCTGTCCTCACCGGCTAGACCATCGAATCGTAAGCTGCCAACTCCGTCCAATCCGTTGACCAGTCCAATATCATTACCGTCATTCAATATTACCCGAATTGCATCAATTTGGTTGGCGCTAACATTGATCATGTCATCGCCACCCATGGCATCAAAGACGACATTTTCGATTCCATCCCACGCGTAAGCTTCACCAAGAGAATTCAAATGGTTGTCGCCAATGGTGAGCTCTTCATTCCCATCGGTCGCACGAATCGAGAAACGATCTCGTTCTTCCGGGAGGGCACCAGAATCGGTGAACGAAACGTTGCGAACCGCACCGGCAAATGTACTGCGGACGGTATCGACTCCCGATTCACCGTCGATCCGAATCGTGCCCGTCGCTGAAGATCTTACGTTCGCAATGTCGTTTCCGCCCTGACCTCGCACCAACACGGAATTGCCCGGCGAAAGACCTTCGATATTGAATGTGTCAATGACGTCCGAACCAATCAGTTCGATTCCTTCGCCACCATCCAAACCAATTCCAAAATCGCCGGCGTAAAGTATGGGCAGGTCGGTATAGCCAATGATCTGATCGGACGTCAAAGTGATGTCAAACAGGCTTAACTCTTCGCCGGCATCCGCACCCGCTCCTGTCACAATCAGCCGGTTTGGCCCTTCACCGCCATTTATAGTCAGCTCCGCGTCAATGTTGCTCGCGTCGCCATCAATGTCTGGTGCTGTGGAAGACACGATAAACGTATCGTGCCCTAAATTCCCGAAGAACTTCGCGTTTGCATTCAAGGCTTGAATATTGAACGTGTCGTCACCTTCGATCAAATCAAAATCTAAATTCTCAACACCAGCAAATTCGAATCCGGTAATGATGTCGTTATTGAAGTCAATGTTCATACCATCCAACGTCAACGTATCATCCATCATGGTTCCCAAACCGACCAAAGAATCGTTCTCGGCATTCGGAGAATCCAAGATCGTGATCATCGAGAAATTGGCCAACGGAATTCGGTAGCTATCATCCCCATCCATACCAGACAATTCATAGTCGCCGGTGGCCGAGTTTCGGATATCAAAAATGTCATTTCCGAAGCCACCATTTAGCACCCAATCCGTCGCCGAGTTGTTTGCGGTGAAAATGTCATCCCCGTCGGTACCGATTATGGTCTCAATGCCATTGAAGAAATTGATTCCTTCAACAACCCCTGAACCATCGCCAGTAATGTCAAATTGTCTTCCGGTGGAGTCGACAATGCGCAATGTGTCTTGTCCGCCACCGGCGTTAATCGTGAACCCGTTAGTGACAAACACAGAAGCCAGCGAGTTATCGATCGTTACCGTGTCATCGCCGTCACCCAGATTCAATGTGTAGGAGTCAACTGCAGCAATCTCAAAAGTGTCGGTAACAACCCCATCAAACACGAATTCGATCCGGTCCGAATTGACAGCGTTTCGCCGGACGTAAATTTCATTCGCATCCGCGTTGGCTCCGATAACTGGATTGATTCCGGAGATGCCCGCTTCCGCAAACGAAATTCCCCACGTATTGCTGGCCGCCACCAGGTTTTGGAAGGTAACGAACGAGAATGGATCGTCCGGATCGACTCCGGTGGCACTGTATTCCCCAAACGGATTGGCTTCGTTCAAGATGTTAATCAAGTTATCGTTACCGGCCTCCAAAAGCGCCGGCTCTTGCGGAATCATCACCGCAGGATTGTCTTGGAGGCCCGTCGTTGTGAATCCGAGAGTCACGTACGAACTGGCCGCTTGGTCTTCCGCAACGCCACTGCCCGAGAATCCAATCGCGAACGCCCCAAATTCGTTGATCGCAATCGATGGATACGTGAAATCCAAATCAGTATTTTCAATATCGCCCGTATTGGCCACGTTTCCCGTCGCTTCATCAATTTGATACCAGCGGATCGCAGAATTACCCAGGCTGCCTTGAACGGTGTGCACGGCCCACAAGTAGCCACCCTGTGAAACGGCATTGCCCGTGAAGTAAGGGGAAACATTGCTTAGCGGAGCGACGTCGTTTGGTTGCCGCGCGTTCGGAGCTGCCGTGTAAAACGGAACAGTGATACTGGTTTGAAATAAATCCACGGGATCTGGATTGCCCGTGTTGGTCAATTCAATAAACGACAACTCCGTGCCACTACTAAACGTTCCCACACCGTAGGTCGACGCCGAATCTGCCGTTTGATTGATTCCAAATTGCACGACATTGCCGTACATCGCTGGATCCAAATTCTCAAACCGCGTCATGTTGATCGCACTCGGTGTCGCACTGGTCAAATCCGCTTTGGGAATCGTGAAAATCGAAGTATCGTTGTTCAGCTCATCCACCAAACTATTGGTGGTGATCACGACGCCGCCACCATTGACTCCCACCGATGCAAAACTACTGTACCGTGTGCCCGTGGTGTCGCCAACAAATTGAATACTTTGATAGCCATCAATCGGATTAGCGGTCCGCGAAATCGCCAGCAACACATCGTTGCCAGGCAATGGATCGCCATCTTCATCAGCGACGACGCCGGAAACGAACCAGCGCTCACTGTCATGATCAAATACGACTCGTACATCTTCCACGTTTCCGATGACGTCGTTATTGAAGCCGTCTTGTCCAATTACCAAATCCGCGCCAGCGATTTGACCGAAGAAGAATTCTGTGTCGAATGACTGAATCTCTTGACCGATCGTGTTGCGCACGGTGTATCGATCGTTAATCACTTCGACGATGTGGTTGGGGCCAATATCACCGTGGACGTCGGCGACTTCCGGTTGCATACCTTCGAATGGGACTTCGGAGAAATTCAATCCGACGTCAACGGCCAAAAGTTTTCGGTCTTCAAGTTGTTGGTACTGTTGCCAGGAAAAATGACTGGATTTCGTATGGCGCGAATTGGCGCGTTTGCGGGAGCTCATCCAAATCCTCTGAGATTCTCTGTTTTACAAACGGGTTGTGGTTTTGGGTCCGTAGCGAGACCGGCTGCTGACTAGAGCGCATAGAATCGCCAGCTTCCATGATAATTCAGCCAGCCAGCCAGAGAGGGCAAGAAATGGCATTTCACAAAAAAAGCGGGCCAAAAGGCCCGCTTTGTGATCTTTTAAATGTTTTGAGTCTTACTCAAATCCTTCGACAATTTCGCTTCCATTAATTGAAGAAACACTTTGCAAAATCAATTGATCAATCGTGTCCGCCAAAAACCGGGTCGAGCCATCGGCCAGTGTAACAATCGCACCACCTGAGTGGTTACTGTTCCAAGCAAAGGCGTTGGTGAATTCCAATGGACTCATTCCCTCACCTGAAATTGTTCCCGTGATGTCAATTGCCGCCGGACGATTAATATTCTGGGTTACACCAACACCAATCGCTCGTCCATTCAACAAAACGACTTCGTCGGGCATCGGCATTGCACTGACGTCATCAACGGCATAACCGTGAGCCCAACCAGCACGAAGTGGAACAAAGTCGGCAAAACCAGACATAGGTGCCTGAACAAATTCGGTTTTTGAATTCTCGCCGAGCATAATCGAATTCGAGCTGCCATCACGAATTTCTGACTGATCTTTCGCCGACCCAGGAGTGAATACTTCCTGATGCGTCAGATCCGCCGCAAGCGGGTTGCCACCAAAAACGCCATTCAAACCCAAATTCCCGTACTTCGTACTTACCGCACTGACGTTCGTACCGCCGACATCAACGAGCCGGCCCGTCGAAACCAAGTAATGGGTGGAGCGTCCCGGAAACGCCGTCACGTCATGTCTGCTATTTACACTGGTACTCCCTTCATCAATCTGCGTTGACGAGGGACAAACGAAAAGCTCGATTTGTGTCGCTGATAAGATAGTCGGCGAAACTCCATTAAAAAACGCATCGTGGAGACTATTTTCTTCAATTTCTGCCAGTATCTGAGCGTGAACGCTGAAAGACTCAAGGTTATCGAACTGACCATCTGCATCCAAGTCCTGCCAAAGAGCTCCTGGAGGAAATCTGAGGTGAGAACTTTGGTAATTTTGGATAGCGAGGCCTGTCTGCCGACAATTGTTCGTACATGCTGTTCTTCGTGCTGCTTCGCGAACGCGTTGAACCGCTGGAAGCAACATACCAACAAGAATACCGATGATAGCGATTACCACGAGTAGCTCGACAAGCGTGAAACCAGATCGGTGAGCAATAGAATTTCGTGACTTCATAGTCTAAATCCCTTATAAATGTAAACTTCTGGTGAGGAGGTATCGCGGAAGGACCGCAAGCTCTATTCCGGTGATAAATCGTCCCTACGAGTGGAACGTAGACGCACCACTACCGACTTATTCGTCCCATTGTACAAAAACAAGCCAGAAACAAAAGCTTTTTCTTTATACTCACATCTTCACAATGCGGTTTTCCTCGCCCTTATCAAAAAACGTGACTTTTCTCACCGATTTTACCCTCAATTTGGTGTCGCTCAGTTACAAAATGTCACTCCATCCACAGGCGAAATAATTCATCTATGACCGCGACAATTGGTAACTTGTCCGTTTCTCACCCTCGTAAAATTGCTATCACAATGGGTGACCCCGCAGGCATCGGGCCCGAAATTTGTGCCAAATTTTGTCAGGAAATACCACTTGGCAATCAAACGATCCCCTTCATTCTGGGGGACTGGTCGGTGCTGAAACCTTACTTCGAAAACTTACTATCTCGATCGCAACCGTTGGAAATCATTTCGATAAAAGCACTGTCGAATTCCTCGTCAATATTCAACCCAACGAAACCAACGATCGTTGATTTCCAGCAAATTGATTTAGAAAGCTTTGCAAAAGGACAGGTCTCCGCCGAGGCCGGCGCTGCGGCGTTCGCTTACATCGACCATGCGATCGATTTGGCATTACACGGCCACGTGGACGCCATCGTTACCGGCCCCATCAATAAGTTGTCGCTGCACGCGGCCGGATACGACTATCCTGGCCACACCGAAATCTTTGCCGAAAAAGCATCCACGGATGATTTTTGCATGATGCAGTATTCCGATGAAGTTACCTGTTCATTCGTAACGACGCACATCGGTTACGCCGATGTCACCGACGCGCTCTCGACCGAACGCATTTTGGATGTGATTAAGTTGACGGACCAGGCGCTTTCCGCGATCCACAACAATCGGCCGCGACTTGTCACGTGTGGCTTGAATCCTCACGCAGGTGAAGACGGTTTGTTTGGACATCGCGAAGAAGAAAACATCATCGTGCCGGCGATCGAACGCGCGATAGAATTGGGCATCCAAATCGAGGGTCCGCTTCCACCGGACACATGTTTCATCCCGTCACGCCGCAAAACGACTGACGGATTTATTTGTATGTATCACGACCAGGGGCACATTCCGTTGAAGGCACTCGCGTTCGACAAAGCCGTCAACGTGACGCTGGGCTTGCCCATCATCCGAACTTCAGTCGATCACGGAACCGCGTTCGACATCGTCGATAGAAACATTGCCGACCCTTCCAGTTTGAAGGCAGCATTCAAGTTGGCCGCAAAATTGGCGACCATTGTAAATCACAACTAAACAACCACCATCGACTCGCCGGTCGTTCCATTGGGTGCTGCGAATCGGTTTTACTGGAACGGAATGTAGCACTCTCCTGGAACAACGAGCAAGTCACTTCGACAAATAACGCAATAACCGCTCAACATTGTCCTTGCGGCCTTTCTTCGCAAACCAATGGCGCTGGATATCAAACGTGTAGCCATATCCATCACGCAAAGTCATCGCGATATTCAATATCATCGCCGCTTCAATGCGAGATTTCGATCGTTGTAAAGCAGCATGGATGGCCAGAGCCGGATCGCCCAATCTGGCAACACCCAGAAATTCGCCCGCGGCAGCCTGAACCAATGGACTAGAGTCCCGCTGCACAATGCTGTGGGCTAAATCCATCAGATCTTCAGCCCGTTTTCCAAAATGGGTACAGGCGTTGAGTGCCCAATAACGTCGCCAAGGATCGTCGCTCTGCAACGCTGCACGAAGTTTCGGTTCCGCGTTCGCAAATGAAATCAACTGCAAATTCGCGATTTCGAGCAATGCTGCAATTCGATCTTGATGCTGTCGCCCAAACTCGGTTGGATTTTCAAACCCTTCTTCGGCTAAGAATGATTCCGGAAACATCCCCAAGTCTGCCAAAGCCACCATGCTTTCCACCAATGAATTCCGCATTTGCACCAGCGTGGCTTGATGTGCTGGCTCGCCGGCCAAGTTATTAACTTCGTGAGGATCTTTTTCCAAATCATATAACGTTTCGGCAGGCTTCTTGCGGAAAAACTGACTTTGCACATCGTTCAGCGTGCCGTCTTGATACATCTTACGCCACTGCTGATAGGCCAGCATTTGGTAACGATAATTATTGTTCCGTCCATCGAAATTTTGCGGCTGAAAATTCCGGATGTATTTAAAACGACCTTTGCGAATCGAACGCACTAAATCATATTTCTCGTCAAATCGATCGGCATAGCCCAACGTGGTGTCGCGTGACTCAACCTCACGTTTGGCAATCCCCGGTCCAAGAAACGTCCGCCCATCGATCGCGTCTGGCGCGTCCACCCCCGCCAACTTCAACACCGTTGGGCCGAAGTCCACGAATTCCACAAAACCCTTTGTTCGAGTGCCGGGTTCCCATTCTCGATCCAGCAGATGTTTGAACTTATCGGGAATTCGAACGACGAGCGGAATGTGCAAACCACTTTCATACAAATAACCCTTGCTGCGTGGCAACACCCCGCCATGATCACCAAAGAAAAACACGAACGTCTTTTCAAGCAGTCCGTCTTGTTCGAGTTGATCCAGCACCCTACCAATCTGTTGATCAACGGTTCGTATTCGATCGCGATACAGTGCATTGGTGAATCGAAACAATTCCGTTTGCGGATGGTAAGGCGCGACAAATACCGAGGATTGGGGCGTTACCGTTTTGAAATTTCGAAATTTGTTGCGGTCGAAATGGAGACTGCCTTCATGGCTGTGCCCCAACGTCTGCTTGTAAAAAAAAGGTTGGTCTTCGGACCGATTTCGCCAACTTCCTTTCTTAGAATTGACATCCCAAACGCCCTGAGGCTCAATCGCATTGTAATCTTTCTTGGCATTGTTGACCGTATAGTACCCCGCTTCTCGCAACAGCTGCGGGAACATTTTTACACCAGCGGGCAAAGGAACGCTCACATTTCTCCGATGGTACTGAGTGCCAATGCGCGGCGCGTAGCAAGTCGTAATCAACGTCGTTCTGGCCACGCTGCAGACTGGCGAATTAGAGAACGCTCGTTCAAAGACCAAACCATTTTCCGCCAATTCCTCTAGTCGCGGCGTTTCGACGCCGTGTTTGTCAAACAATTCAAAATAGTGTTTCGAACAATCCAACCAAACAACGTTCGGCCGTTGTTCCGCAGACAAAACGGCTCAGCGATCAACCAAACAACGTTCGGCCGTTGTTCCGCAGACAAAACGGCTGGATGGTTGATAGCCAAAGTCACCAACACAAGAACAATCGAAGTTAACGGTTTCATGGATGGCCCTTTTGAGAGTTGACTATTGATAAATTAAAAAGCGAAGGGGCAAGGTATCTAGATAGCTAGAAGCGGCAAATCGTTACACCAATTTTAAACGGATGCTCAAGAAAATGCCTGACGCAAAACTGTATAAAAGATTTGCGGTTCCACGATGGAATTAAGTAAAGAATCGCTTAAGATAGCACTCCGAATTAAAAGCATGAGAAGCGAATTGGGATCTATCACAAATACAGAGCTGCTTGGTGAAGCCTGTCAGAAGGCGTCCGAAGCATTCCATCAAGCGTTTGACGCTGCGCCGGAAATTGTGGCCGCTGCCCCGGGACGCGTTAACCTGATCGGCGAACACGTGGACTACAACGACGGGTTCGTCCTGCCATTTGCGATCGATCGCTATACCGTCGTCGCTGGAAAAGCCCGATCCGGGTCCCGGAACATACGATTGTTCAGCGGTCAGTTCGAGGAGTTGAAGACCGTCGCATTGGACAAGTTAAAACCTCTGGATGGCTGCTGGACCAACTATTTGACCGGTGTCGTTGCTGGTTTCCAAGACCGCGGCCACGAAATTCCAGGCTTTGATGCCGCCATTTATTCGAACGTTCCAACCGGTGCCGGCTTGTCAAGCAGCGCCGCTCTCGAAGTCGCAACGGCAACTCTTTTGGAAAGCCTGTTGCAATCCGCAGTTTCAAAATTGGAAAAAGCCTTGATTTGCCAAACCGCAGAACACGTGTTCGCCGGTGTCCCATGCGGCATCATGGATCAATTCGCGTCCGTGTTTGGCGAAACGAATCGTTTGGTCGAAATCGATTGTCGCAGCCAAGAAGTGACCATGATCGATTTGGCAAATAACGACGGATTGTCTTTTTTAATTACCAATACCCAAGCGGAACATCAGTTGGTCGACGGGGAGTATGCGGCGAGGAAGCAGCAAAGTGCCGAAGCCCTAACGGCGATGGAATTGGGTTCTTACCGGGTTGCGACTTTGTCCGATCTCGAGTCCGCCCAATCCAAATTGTCAGACGCCCAACTGCGTCGCGGTCGACACGTGATCACCGAAATCGAAAGAACACAACAGGCGACAAAATTGGCCCGGGCCGGAGACTGGGAATCTTTAGGAACGTTGATGTACGCCAGTCATGATTCGCTACGGGACGACTACGAAGTCAGCTGTCAAGAACTCGATTTGTTAGTCGCGACCTGTCAACAGATTGGGGTTGGTGGCGGTGTGCTGGGTTCGCGAATGACCGGCGGTGGATTTGGCGGCTGTACGATTACATTGGCCCGTACCGCAGACCTCGAAAGCATCAAGACAACAATGCAAAATTCATTTGCGGAGAAGTTCGACCGCACTCCGCCCTGCTTTGCGACCTCGCCCTCGCAAGGTGCACATTTAGTTTCGCAGGAAGGCACTTAACATGACGCTTGTTACATTTATTTTTTTTACAGCTTTGGTCGCGGTACTGACTTGGTGGATTACCAAAGGCACTGACTTGGACACTGACGAAGGTTACTTCCTGGCTGGCCGTAGCCTTACCGGAATTTTCATCGCCGGTTCGCTGCTGCTCACTAACTTGTCGACGGAACAGCTGATCGGTTTGAACGCGGGTTCATTCAACGACGGCCTGTCGGTCATGTGCTGGGAAGTCGTCGCCGGTTTTTCGCTTGTCGTATTAGCTGTATTCTTTTTGCCCAAGTACTTGCGATCAGGAATTGCCACCATTCCACAGTTTTTAGAAGAGCGTTATGGCCCTTCGGTAAGAGCCGTTTCCGCATTCATTTTCATCGTCGCATACATGTTGATCTTATTGCCCTTTGTACTGTTTCTTGGCGCACGTGGCTTGGACGGCATGTTGGGGCTTGGTGATTTGATCGGGATGGATGAAAAAGCACGGATCTGGGCGATCATCATCGTCATTGCAGGTCTAGGAGGCGCTTATGCTGTTTTTGGCGGTTTGAAGGCGATCGCTGTTTCCGACACATTCAACGGCGCCGGCTTGTTGATCGGCGGCCTAATGATCACCTTTTTCTCTTTGTCAGTCGTTGCCGGTGATGAAGGCGGATTCGTCGGTGCCTTTGAAAAAATCCAGGCTGCGGATGCTGATGCCTTTCAATCGTTAGGGGCTGAAGACGAAGACACGCATTGGCCGACTCTGTTTACTGGCGTTCTACTGTTGAACTTTTTTTACTGGTGCACTAATCAGCAGATCATTCAACGAACCTTTGGCGCCAAGAATCTGGCGGAAGGCCAAAAGGGTGTTTTGCTAGCCGCGTTTTTCAAAATCTTGGCTCCATTGATCCTCGTTTTGCCGGGCATCGTCGCTGCCTATCTTGTCATCGGTGCTCAAGACTCTGAAATGATGGAGAAGGTAGGGCAAGGTGAAGACGGCGCTTGGAAAGCAAACTTGGCGTATGGAGCGCTTGTGTCTCGAGTCTTGCCTGAGTGGCTTCTCGGATTTTTTGCAGCGGTTGTCGTCGGTTCCATTCTGTCGACTTTTAACTCAGTATTAAATTCTGCGGCAACCTTATTTTCGTTAGACGTATTTAAAAAGTACATCTCGCCAAATGCGTCCACGACCACCGTCGTGCGTTCTGGCCAAGTTTGCAGTTTGGTCGTCGGCATTTTCGCAGTCGTAGCAGCCCCGATGGTTTTTTATGGAAGAGACGGAGTGTTTGATTTCTTTCAAGGACTCAACGGTGTCTACTTTATCCCTCTTTTGGCCATCATCATGTACGGCATGTTTGATCGAACGGCCAACGGAACGTCAGCTTTGATCACGTTGTTGGTTGGTTTGGCATTCATGGTGGCCGGTACGTTCTTCGGCGATGGCTGGGTCAATGAAATATTCTTTCGCAACTACCACTACATGGGAGCTGTGTTTGTTGGTCTTTTGATCTTGCAGTTCGTGTTGTGTTCGTCCGGAATGCGGCGTCCAGAACCCTGGGTTCAGGAAGACGTTCAAGCAGTTGACTTGACGCCTTGGAAACCAGCTCCGATTGTGGGCGGTTTGCTGACGGCATTTGCGATTGGAATTTACGTTTACTTTGCTTTTTAATTGAACGACATCTTATGAATTCAAAAGCACTCTCTGTTTTGATCTCTATTTCGTTTTCGCTGAGCGTTTTCGCCCAACAGCCGGATTGGGAAAACCAACAAGTCTTTCGGGTTAACAAACGACAACCGCATGCGGTGATGATGCCGTTTGGAAATGCAGCTGACGCCGTCGCTAAAGGCCGCATGGAATCAGAATTTTGCCAATCGTTAAACGGAGAATGGCGTTTTCATTGGGTTGGAAACCCGTCGGAACGTCCGGTGGACTTTTTCAAATCCGATTTTGATGCATCCAAATGGAACTCGATTGCGGTCCCTTCGAATGTCGAGCTACAAGGCTACGGGACCCCATTGTACTCCAACGTCAATTATCCGTTCAAAAAACAGCCGCCCCAAGTCATGTTGGAGCCGCCAAAGCATTTCACGAATTACAAGAATCGCAATCCCGTTTCCAGTTACCGCAAATCATTTGATCTGCCGGAAGCATGGCATGGGCGGCGTACCGTTTTGACGTTCAATGGCGTAGCGTCATGTTTTTACTTGTGGGTGAACGGTGAAAAGGTCGGTTATTCGCAGGATTCACGAACGCCTGCCGAATTCGACATTACCGATTTTATGACGGCCGGCGAAAATTTGATCGCGGTTGAAGTCTATAAGTATTGCGACGGCTCCTATTTAGAAGACCAAGACTTTTGGCGGCTGTCGGGAATCTTTCGCGATGTCTATCTGACGTCATACGCCAACGTTGACCTTGTGGATTACACGATAGACGCTCGTTTGTCGGACGATCTAAAAACAGGCACCTTGCGATTCGAAGCCGCGATTTCGAATCAATCTGAGACGGATGCGGATGTGGTTGTCGAGATGGCCATTCTCGATGGCCCCAAAGCAAGTAAACCCGTAAAAGTCTTGGCCAAGAACATTCTAAAAATGGCGGTGACAAAGAACGACACCACCACCGAATCGTTTGAGATTGAGAACCTGCCCTTCGATGTCGAACCTTGGTCGGCTGAAACGCCGAACTTATACACCGCTAAAATAAAAGTCGTCAAAGACGGGATCACCATTTCAAATTTCGCGCAGAACATCGGTTTCAAACGGTCTGAAATCAAAGACGGCCAGTTATTGATCAATGGTAAGCCGATTCTAGTGAAGGGCGTCAACCGGCACGATCATGACCCTGACACCGGCCACTATATCAAGGAAGCATCAATGATTCGCGACATCAGATTGATGAAGCAGCTAAACATGAATACGGTGCGAACCTCCCACTACCCCAACGATCCGCGATTTTATGAACTGTGTGACATCTACGGTCTGTATGTTATTTGCGAAGCCAATATTGAGTCGCATGGTATGGGCTACGGCAATGCATCGTTGGCAAAAGACCCCAGTTGGAAAGCCGCCCATTTGGATCGTGTCAAAAACATGGTTGGAGCGTTCAAGAACCACGCTTCGATAATCATGTGGTCGATGGGAAATGAAGCTGGCGACGGCGTGAATTTTGTCGCTTGCTCAAAATGGCTCAAAAACGACGCCGACGTTAAGTATCCGGTACATTATGAACAAGGCCACAAGGCCAAGCATGTTGATATGTACACGCCGATGTACGCGACGATCTGGAATTGCGAGAAGTATTGTCGTGCCGAAGAGAAAAAATCACTTGCCGAGCAACGACCGCTGATCCAGTGTGAATACTCGCATGCCATGGGCAATTCGTGCGGGAATTTGGCCGACTACTGGGAAGCGTTCCGGCGCGAACGATTGTTGCAAGGCGGCTGCATCTGGGATTGGGTCGACCAAGGTCTTCGAAAAACCGCCCAAGTCGATGGCAAAGAGGTTTCGTATTTTGCCTACGGCGGCGATTTCGGAGACAGGCCCAATGACGACAATTTTTGTTGCAACGGAATTGTTGATCCTGATCGCAATCTGTCTCCCCAAGCCCCGGAAGTCTTTAAAGTCTATCAAAGCATTCATTGCAGTCAGCCAGCTTTGAAACCGGGACGCAAGTTGTCTTTTCAAGTTCGCAACGAATTTGATTTTCACAATTTATCCACGTATGCACCGACGGTTATGTTGATGTCCGATGGCGAGGTGATTGAATCGGTAAATCCGGAACCGTTTACGTTGCAGCCCGGTAAATCAAAATTGCTGAACACCAGACTGGTCGTCCCAAAATCGGATGCCGAACAAACAGTTTTGGTTCAATGGCACTTGAATCGAGATACGAACTGGGCATCCAAGGGACATTTGGTCGCTTGGGACCAACTCAATTTGGAATCCAACGAGGCACCAACGCCGAACAGTATCCTCAAGAAAAACGCGACGGAGACATCGGTCAAAGCCCCGTTCGATACATCAGTAACCACCCTCAAGTCCAACGCCATGACCTATGCGATTGACAACGGCAACGGCCAACTTGTCAGTGCCAAGAACGGTGACGCAGAATTTATCAGCAGCCCGTTACGACTCAACTTTTGGCGACCACCAACAGACAATGACAAAGGCAACAAAATGCCTAACCGCAGTAAAGTTTGGAAATCAGCAGGACCCAATGCTAAAACGATTCGTCTGGATGACAGCGCGGAAAAGAAAACAGTTGAGTATCTGGTTTCATTACCAGCCGGCGAATCCACCGCCAAAATCACGTATTCGGTCGGTGATGACGATGCACTGCATGTCAATGTAGTGGTCCAACCCAAAGGAAAATTGGGCGAACTGCCGCGGATCGGAATGCAGTGTCAGGTGCCCAACTCGTTCGGCCGCTGCGCTTGGTATGGTAATGGACCAACGGAATCTTATGTCGACCGCAAAGATGGTACTTGGATCGGCCAATTCGAAAGTACAGTCAAAGATATGTTTCACTACTATCTCGAACCTCAAGAGTCCGGCAACCGAACCGATGTTCGCTGGATGCAATGGTCGACCGAATCCGGAATGTCTATCAAAGCGTCAGCAACGGGCGGTAGTCTGTTGCAAACCAGCGCTTATCCGCACTTGATGGAAGACATCGAGCGATGCAAACATCCACATGAATTGCCCCCATCGGATACGATCACGCTCAACATTGATCACAAACAGATGGGGTTGGCGGGCGACAATTCTTGGGGGGCTCGTCCACACAAAAAGTACCGGATTCCTGCCGATGGCAACTATCAATACAGTTTTAAACTGACGTTTGAGAAATAGACAGTCGGCGATTTGGCAAACGGTTACAGGAAGTCGCGCATTCGTCGCGGCGATAAAATACAACGATCTATAGATTGAGTGTTCACTCGAACCGTGAATTTAGCTGGGTCGGCAAATTGCATTGCGATCTCGAATCGTGCTTGCGAACCTCTATTTGAAAGAAGTGTCTCGATCAAAGAGTTGCTGTATCAATAACAGGGAGCCAAAATGGCTTACGTGATGGTGGACGTAGAATCCGATGGCCCGATTCCTGGCGACTATTCAATTGTTTGTTTTGGCGCCGTAATCGTCGAGCCAGAGCTCAAACGCAAGTTTTACGGCCAACTCAAACCGATCTCAGATAATTTCCAACCCGATGCCTTGGCCGTAAGTGGCTTTTCGAGGGAAGATCACTTTGGATTTGACGAGCCCAAAAAAGTTATGCTTGAGTTTCATCAATGGCTCAACTCAAATTGCCATGGCCGATTCATGTTTGTGTCAGACAACAATGGTTTTGATTGGCAATTCATCAATTGGTACTTCCACCATTTCCTGGACGAAAACCCTTTTGGTTTTAGCTCGAACAATCTCGGCTCGTTGTACAAAGGCATGCAGAAAGACACCTTTGTAAACTTCAAACATCTTCGCAAGACCAAGCATACGCACCATCCGGTGGATGACGCGTTAGGCAATGCAGAGGCATTATTACAAATGAAAGAAATGGGGCTAAAAATCAGTTTCAAATAGGCACGCCTGACTCGCGGTCTACCGTCGCCGTAGCATTCATTCATTTCGCGTTCGTTCATTGGTTATTATGACAGTCGAATCTACACTCTCCCGCTCAAACGAGCAAATTCAACTTGGTCGACTTTGGAGAGCCAAAGAAATACTGAGTTCAAGTATCCACAACTACGGGTACTCGCGGGACATTTTTCATCGTCTCGCGGAAGTTCTCCTGAGCATGGGGGACGATTTGGAGGCTGGCAAATATTTCCTGCTGTCTGTCGATGATCCCAACGAACGACAACTTGCGACGATCAAATTATTCCTATCTCGGTGCAACGATTTCAAAGATTTGATGCATAAGTTCCCGCACGCGGCAAGGGTTTCACGTGATGCATACCCCGTCTTTTTAAACCAAGTCCTTGACGATCTACATGCGCCTGCAGAGTTCGATACTTTTACAACAACGCCAATTCTCCGCCGAACAACATGGCTTGATCGTTTGTTCTCGATCGGGTGCATTTTAGTTCTGTTCTTACTGGCTACTTGCCTTACCGTCGGCCTTTGGACGATACTCAAATGGATCTGGAACAGCCAGTTATAGAATGAAAACACATTTGTTACATCGTGGCGCGGACCACAGACTATTTCGCGTCATTATCCGATTCGACAACGTTGGGGAGTTCCTATGGCCACAACAACACGCAGGGCTGCACTAGCCGCTTCGATTGCGGCGGGTGCGTCGCTTTCCTTACCCGGCAGCGCAAAACAGGACGACGATAAACTGACAAAAGATCAAGCGTTCGCTGTCGCGGCGGGTATGACAAAACAAGAAGCGAAAATATGGAATAAAGTCGCAGAAGTTGCCGGCGATTTTTTTAAGTTGCCAGAACTACACCCGCTGGACAACCAAGAAGTTGCCTCGGCAATCCACATCATCCAAAACAAACTGCTTTCTCGGCCGACCTATCGGAAGTATCTCGAAATGGCTAAGGCCGCCCATCCAAAAGATAAATGAGTCGTCGTGACCAATGACGATGCCACAACCACAAAAACAGAGTTGAGAAAAAACGGAGATTGGTGTTGTACATTAAACTGTTTTTTTTAATTGCGCTAGCGTGGTTGTCAGGGTCGGTATCGCATTCGGCTGACGGGCAAATTGTCTCGCGGCAAGAAGCTTACGCGGAACTACGGCCCGCGAGTCCACGCGCGCATCACCTCCCTAATCCCAAAGGTTTGACCGGACGAGTCGTCGCTGGTTATCAAGGTTGGTTTCGTGCTCGGGGCGATGGTTCAGGGCTTGGGTTTTCGCATTACAGCCGTGCCGGTGTCTTTGCGCCTGGCAGTTGTACGATCGATTTGTGGCCGGATCTATCAGATTTTGATGACGACGAAAAGTACCCGACGCCGTTTCGGCATGCCGATGGCAACGTGGCCCAAGTCTTTAGTTCAATCCATCCCAAGACCGTCAGGCGGCATTTTGAATGGATGAAGACGTACGGTTTGGACGGGGCATTCGTTCAACGATTCGCATTGCACGGGGCGAAGTCGCATCGCAGTCATCGGCATTTGAAATATGACAATCGAAAACTGATGTTGTGCCGAGATGCCGCTATTGAGCACGGTCGCTGTTACGCATTAATGTACGATCTGTCTGGCATCACTGACAAAGATTTTGATCGCTTGGCCGAAGACTGGAAGCAACTTCGCCAACGTATGCAATTGGGTACCGATGAAAACGATTTCGCATACTTACACGTGAATGGAAAACCGCTGGTCGCGATTTGGGGCGTTGGGTTCAACGACGGTCGTCAGTACGGATTGAAGAAATGTGAGTGGTTCATCCGACTGCTCAAACATAATCCAGAATGGGGCGGCATGAGCATCATGTTAGGAGTTCCGTATTATTGGCGTGAGCAAAAACACGATGCCATTGACGACTCGAACTTACACAATGTTCTGAAACTGGCTGACGTTATCAGTCCCTGGTCGGTTGGCCGCTACAGCCATTGCGAATCGATCCCGCGCCGTGTCGTCCCTCAGCAACGGGCCGATCGAGATTGGTGCTATCGTCACGGAATTCAATACTTGCCAGTTCTGTTCCCGGGTTTCAGTTGGAACAACCTTAAGGCGGTCGACGACAGTCGCATATCGCGAAAAGGCGGAAAATTCTTTTGGCACCAGTTTAATGGAACTCTCGCCGCCGGGAATGAATCAGCCTACATTGCCATGTTCGACGAGATCGATGAAGGCACAGCCATCTTTAAATGCACCAACGATCCACCCATTGGCAAATCAAAATTCTCTACGTTCGAACGACTTCCGACCGATCACTACCTTTGGCTATCGGGTGAAGGTCGGCGACTGCTTCGCGGTGAAATTCCTAAACGCGACATGCCTCGTTTCAAGTGAAGCTGCTAGAGCCAAGCTCGGAAAACCCCACAAAACCTCGAATATACCGCAAATTTTGCATTCAAAATTTTTCTGGCCCCTCAGAACTTGCTTTGGTTAGTAACTCCTAGAAACCCTCGCGTCTTGATCGAGAACAACTTTCCGCTCCCATTTCAAACGCGATGGAATCCCGATGAATTATCGTTAATAAATGGCAGGAACTGATTTTGGCAAAGCAATCGTTCGTTTAGCCTGTTCAATCATAGTTGGGCTTGTCTACTATCCAAATCGTAGAGGTAATCGTGAATCCATTCTTGAAACATTTCGTTCTTGTTCTTACCGTTTTCGCAAGCGTGAAATCTCATGCCGATACGGTCACGATTTTAGGTGGCTCCAAGGGCAACGCTAATTTCGAAGCCTCCGAACCGGCGACCGGTCCGATTCAATATTCTGAAACCGCAAACTGGTTTAATGCCAGTGGTAGCGAGACATTAGAGTTTACGACTGACACTGAAACATTGGGCTCGTCGTCACCGGGCTCTCGCGCATGCATCCCGTTCCACGATCGCCTGCAAGTCAATAACACGAGTTACACGATAGACTCAGAGGGAGAAATTTTCAGCGTATCTTTCGATTTCGGTCGAACCGGAACTAACTGGGACGGCGATGAATCGTATCGCATGTTTCTGTTTACTGCAGACGTGCCCGTTAATGCATCCATTGCCGCCAACGATATCACGGAAATTGCCGCCGTCGAATACCAAGTACCAACCGCTGGCGTTTGGGAGAATCAGATCCAATTCAATGCATTTTTTGCCTCGGACTCGGACGACATTGGACGCACCATTTTCGTCGGCATGGTGCTGACAAATTTGAGTGGTGAAGATGTATTCCCGCGTCTCGACGAAATCAACTTGAATGTCGACAGCAACGTCCTGTTTGGCGACCTCAATGCCGATGGCCAAGTCGATCTGTTGGATGTCGCTCCCTTCGTCAGTGCATTCGGCGGAGCCTATCAAGTTGAGGCAGACATTAATTTAGACGGAGTCGTCGATCTGCTCGATATCGCACCATTTGTGGACTTGTTGACCGCTCCATAAGTTTGAACAAGCGGTTTGTCAATCGCCAAGCGGCAAATCCGTCGAACATCCCGCCTATATGAGTCCCCGAATCAATGCCAGCACGAAGCGCCAGCGAGTGGATTCTCGATCTGCAGATTCTACTCGCTTGAGCAACGTGTGGTATCGAACAAACACAACTTCGAAATCCGTTCCCCCCTTTGTCGCAGGCTCAACCGGCTATTGCGACAGGACGCCGATAAACGGACCGACATCCAGCAAATTGACGAAACCGTTTCCATCGAAATCGGCCTTTGGGTTGTAATCGCCTCCGGCAATCAAATCGACAAACGGCTGAACGTCCAACAGATTCACCAACCCATCGCAGTTTACGTCTCCCATTAGAATGTCGACATATTCGACCATTAGTCGTGGCGGCGACGCCCCTTCTTTTGAGCTAAACCAAACATCGCTTCCACCATTGTGCGTCAAGACGTAGGTATACACCCCATCTCCAACGATAGAATTTGAAACATCAAAAGACACGATTTGGCCAAGACCGAAACTGCCGGTCAAGGAATCAATCAACACGTCGGTGCCCGGTGCGTTCCCGGCATTGATTGTCTCTTCGGTCCATTCGTTATTCGCGCCGCTAAACAACTGAAGCGTGCCATTGCCTGGGTCCTGCGTGACCGTCATTTCGACCCTTGCCGCGGAGACGGAAGCTTGGCCCAAACCAGACAGCTCGAATTTCAAGTACCCCACCCGCGATGGTCCTGCCTCTTGCAATTTGATAAACGTGTCGTTGATGCCGTTGTTCCCTTCGACGGTTGCATCGTCGACCGGCTCAAACATTAGACTGACCGATTCCCCGGCGACGATCGATTGAGTGTCCGAGCTTTCAAATTCTCCGTCATCCGCGGTCAATGTCACCGAATACTTACCGGGAAATGCAAACGAAACATTGGTTGAGAACTCAATGGGGTCCTCAAATGTAACGGCTCCTGGACCCGTTCCGGACCACATCAGTTCGGGAGTAGACAAGATTAGCCCATCATCATTGACCGCAGCTATCAATTGAAATGACAACCCACCCGTGCCTGGAATCGGGACAACGTCGGTGACGTTCACGGTAGGAGGGGAGTTGATACCGGTGTCTCTTCGAACCAAGATCGTCCAGTCTAAATGGGTCGAGTTCGGCGGCGAACCCAAACTGCGTACCCCGTTCCCGTTGACGGACGAAACGCTTCCCAATTGGAGACCGCCACCGTTACGCGGATCGTACCATCGGACTTCGAATGTTCCTGTCGCGGCGGACAAGTCTAAATTGGTTGTACCGCCGTTTTTCAAATAAACGACGTAACATTCGTTGGTTTTGAAAAACGCGTAATCCTGGCCGGCCGAACTCAAGCTGTTGTCGTTAGCCATTTGCCAATACGGGACGTCGTTGTCATGAAAAAAGCGTAACGCATGACGGGCGTAGTCCCACCACTGGTCACGACTGCGGAAATCTTGCAGTGTCAAATCCGAATGAGCGTGACCGTATCCAAAGTAATATTCATTCCCCCAACCGCCGGCCATCAAAGTACCCCACAACGCATTTTTCCTGCCATCGACGTGAGAATTCCCGGCGTCATTGTCAGGTCGAATCGCGTGCTGGGCATCCCCAGGTTCATCCACGGCAACCGCCCAAGGTTGACCGGCAGCAGCTGAATTTTGTACCCATTGCAACGCGCGATCATGCACTTGTGAGAAATTGGATTGCGAAGTCTGAATCGACACCCCCGTCAACTCCGACTCGTCTCCCAACAAGGGCGTGTAAACCGAATTCTGTTGGTTTGGAAACGTATGTACGACAATCAAATGTTGATACGGATCGTTGTCGTGAAAAAACTGTGCGAATTCGATGCGCTGTTCGGTCGTGTTGGTGTTCTCCTCGCCAAGATTCCAATTGAGAGCGAGATGATGGCTGAATCGGGCGATCAATTCGCGGTAATATAGCCTTCTTTCATCGCCAAGCTCCCCGCCATCGAGCAATTGATCGTTCTCCGTTTCCTGTGTTTTAAAATGTAAAAACATTCCTTTGTGATCCGCATGCTCGAACACCATTTCCCATTGTGCCAAACGCGATACGTCCATCCGCAAGCGTTCGTTGTAATTCAGATACGGAAACACATTGCGATCATCGCCGCCGATATTCATCGGCAAGAATGAAATCGCGTTCATTTGCTCGCTAGCCAAATAGTTGATCGCGCCGATCAAACCTTTTCCTCGGTCTCCAGCCCAAACCGGATCGCCGTCATTCCAGTCCGCGACATGGGGCGCCCAATTCTTGATGAACTGATCGTTTTGGCCGTCGTTGATGAATGGCCCATCAAATTCATCATAGGCCAATAAGTTTTCGGGCGAGTCCGCGCCTTGCTTTAAGAAGTACTCACCCGTCCCCGCAAATTTTGGGTAGTGTTCTCCAACGTACTGCAATCGACCTTTGAATCGCAAGTCACTGCCGGTTTTGTCCGTTTCAGTTACTGAAAAGTTATCACTGGCTCCGTCGAAAAACCCGGCGCTCACCCCGGCGTTGGCCTGTTCACTCATCGCAACATTGTTGCCTGTTCGAAACGAGACCTCGTAGTTCCACTGCCCCACTTCGTTTGGAGCAAAATGAACGCGCCAAATGTTCCCTGTGGTCGCTCCCGAGTTTGCCGCGTCACCATCGCAAGCAAAAAACCCAGGAACAGTAAAAGTCTGACTTGTACCCAAGTGAGTAAACGTGACATCCAGTCGGTAATCGGTGAATGGATTCGTGTTATCCGCCTCACCGGTTTGCGGCCCGGCAAAATCGATGGTCACTTTGTGCCAGCGTTTAAGTTCCCCAGATACCGTTCCCGACTGAGCAAGACCAGACGAAACGAGAAACATATTCATCAAAAGAACAGTCAAGCAATTTCGTATAACTCGATTTTTAAAACTCATTCGCAGCGCGTCCATTGTCCAGATCTCCAAAACATTTGTTTAGCGGACTTGATGTTCCAGGCCCACCAATATGGACCTGTCGGATGGAGGATTTCAAGACGCTTAATTCGCACCTTCACTTTCCGCATCAAGACGTTTACGTTGTCTACCGATGCCCAGAACACGCTGAATCACCGATCCCGGTTTTCGAACGCAAATATTGATCTTTTTGCTCTAGCATGTCGAAATTAAGTTATGATGTGCACCTAAAGACGGTCGTATGCGATATTTACGTCATTCAAATCTAGGCAATTTTCACGCGGGAGAATTTGATGAGATCTTTTGCTTTTTGTGGGCTACTTGCTATCACATTCACGTTATTCGCTTGTTCGGAACGGGCATCGGCTCAATCGACGCGAGGATGGTTCGGACAAGGCGATAGCGCCATCAACTTGCTTCAGAACGAAAAAGTGCGTGAGGATTTGGAATTGGTCGATGATCAAGTCAACGAATTGCAAACGCTGCGAGATCAGATATACCAGGAAATGCGTGACATGTGGTCCGGAATGCGTGATTTGAGCCGTGAGGAAAGACGGGAGAAGTTTGTGGAAATGCGAGCCAACATGGAAGCTCGTCGAGGCGAAATTGAGGAACAAATCAATGGAGTGCTGCTTCCTCACCAACAAAAACGACTCTCGCAACTTTCGATGCAAAACCAGGCTCGACGGGAAGGTGGTACGATCGGGTTTGCTGCCAGTGACAAATTGGCTGAGAAACTCAATCTGACAGATGAGCAAAAAGAACAACTTAAGAAAGCGGCTGCCGAGGCCAAAAAGGAACTTGAGGAAAAAATAAAAAGGTTACAAGAGAAGGCCGAGCAAAAAGTCCTTGCGGTTTTAACCACCGAGCAGCGAGATCAGTATAATGAGCTAATGGGTGACTCGTTCAAATTCGAAGAGCGCGGTCGTTGGTGGGGAAACCGTGATCGGAGCGGTCGTCAATCAGGCGGAAACGAAAAAGGCAAACGGCAAGATTGATCTTCCGCATCGCACAAGCATCAAATCAAACACAGGGGCCGTTCTCGCGCCCCTATTTTTATGAAAGTCAGCGATCATGACGTGGGCTCAATGGTACAACGCGCTGGAGAAACCATCATGGACTCCAGATGGCTCGACCATTGGCTTGATTTGGCAAATCCTCTACCCCATCATCTTTGTTACGTTTGGCTACGTGTTTTTCCTCGTCATTTTGAAGAAGCTACCTTGGGCGGTCGCCCTACCTTTCGGGATCAATTTGATCACCAACTTGGCGTTTACTCCGATCCAATTTGGCATGAGAAATCTGCCACTGGCATCGGTTGACATTCTAGTGGTCTGGGTGACGATCGTTTGGAGTATGATCGCCATCTGGAATCATCAAAAATGGATCGCATTGGCTCAACTACCATATCTCGTCTGGGTTTCCATTGCGACGGTCTTACAATTAACAATGACCGCTTGGAATTGGTAACAGTCTTACGCCTGTCCGTTCCTATTCCAAGGCAACGAAAAAAGCGTCGATCGAGCGGATACCAAGAAGTCTGAATGACGAAATCGCAAATCTCAGTCCCTCGCGTTAAACGCCGGATGCCCGCAAACCGTACGATTTATTAATTGCGATTTTCTTGCGAAACGGAGTGTAAACATTTTGGCTTCCAGTTTGGTGATCGGATGGGCGAGTTGGAGCCAGTGTATTTGCCGCACTTTCCAATTCCGCAACTTCGGCAGGAAAGTCTAACAGCGGAGCTGCTAAGCAGTAGGTGGCAAAACGGCCACCAAAACACAAGGTCTCCGAAGTCGGCAACCAAATTTGAAAGTCGAGGCCCCGAATCACACTGCCGGTTAGATCTATTGTGGATACTCAGTTCATCGAGTTGAGTGCCAGGATAATAACAGGGTGCCGCTAAAAAATAGCGGATAACTTTCTTTGCCGACAACTTGCGCAACGTCCAATCGCCACCGGGATGACTCAATCCCATTGGCATGTCGCTCACGCTATCCAAACACGTTGATCTCTCTTGAAACTAAAATCGTCGAGCGACTCCAGTCGATGAAATTCTGTTCGTCTTTGAAAAAGATTTCGATGTATTGTTTTGCTTTGGCGGTAGACCAGTTGGTTTCCAGATCCTGCAGACTGTCGACCCATAGCTCAGCCATTCCGTCAAATTCCTCGACCAATTCGGTTCGCGGTCCAATCACCAAGTTACGCGTTTCAGTTTCAATAGTTAGGACCTGCATATATCGCTTCACGCCGAGCACAGCAAACGCATCCTCGGGAGCAGCCTGGGGATGCCTGTCACTCCAATACGACTGAAACTCTTCTCGGGACAAGCCTGTTTTTCGCCGCATGAGGTAACTGATTCGAATCATTGTTTTACCATTTTGTTTTTCTAGATCCGCTGACGCCAATCAGTTTGACTTCAGCAGTGGCATTTTTTTAACCGCCGGTCAAAAGATGAACGAACGGTGCCACATCCAAGAGGTTGACGACGCCATCTTGATTGATATCAGCTTTCAAATCAAATGTTCCAGTCACCAACAGTTCAAGAAGAGAAAGAGCATCGGTCAAACTGATTTCGCCATCACAATTGATGTCACCTAGGATCCCGACTGAAACAGCAAATGGTAATTCAAGTGGTGATACAGAAACTTGATCGTCGCCCGCACTGACCGACACGGTAAAGAAATTTAGATTACTTACATCGTATGATGCGAATTCGTTGGAAATTCGAAACGCAGGGAGCCCTGACAAGACGCCTTCGACGAAAATTCCATTCGAGTTTACGGTAAATTCAATCAAGTTGAGTCCCGAATTGGACACCACGCTATTTTCTGGCGTAAGCGTTACAGTTTCTTGGTCCGAAATGGTGATTTCCCAATCGACCAAGATTTCCTCAAGGCGCAATTTAGTTCCAGTTGTTCCATCCGTAACTAAGCGACCCGATACCAATTCGGCACCATCGATATTGCCGGTAACGGTATTCAACACATATGTCGTGTCGGCGAGGACAATTTGCCCATGAACGGAAAAAGCTAGTAAGCAACACGAAACACAGTATTTTCTCAATCGATTCGTCTGCATTTATGATCTTATGAATTTGTATGACGGTACGTGACCAACGATATAAATCTGGAATTTTTGATTTCACCCTCCGACCGAGAATCCTGCAAACCACGAAATTGAATCTCTCGCTGGTTGGCCTCACCGCGGACAAGCTTCAGGACCCGGTACAGACATTCAATCGTATGGAAAAGGGTACCTACCTCTCCAATCGCAAACCGAAAATTAATCAATTATTCATCTTTTGTCTTTGCCACAGTTGAAAAACGGGCGTGTCTTAGCCAATTGTTAAGAGTTTATCAACGAAGTCGACTATTCAAATCATTGCACTATGATCCTCCGCAGTAAGAGGACATTTCATTTGAACCCCTTTATTGAGAACCATCAATCGGTTAAGCGAGGCAGCAAGCGTGACATCAAGAAAACGATTACCCAATTTTATGACTTTTGTACTTTTGTTTGTTTTTTGTTCCTCGTCTTATGGCCAACTTGAAAATGGGCTAACCGCGTATTACGAGTTTGAAAACGACTTCAACACTTCCATCGGCCAAGTGAACGGCACGCCCGTCAATGGCCCTTTTGCAGGCGTATCTGGAGGCATTGTAGGGAACGCGATGGAGATGAATCCAGAAATTATCTTGAACCCTTCGATTAATGTTGCCATCGGCTTTGGCGACATTGGAAACCCTGTGGACTTGGGGCAAAGTTTTACCATCAGTGCCTGGTATAACTTGGTGGAAGACCCGACGGGCAGCACCTCCAACAGATACTTCGTTTATGAAAGTGAAACTTCATTCGATGTGTCCTATGGATGTCGCGACTTAGGGTTAGGGACACCTGGAATTAATGACGGTCAAGTCTTTACCGGTTCCGGAGACAATTTCGGCGTTGAAGACGCCGCTCTTCCTGGCTGGCATCATGTTCTTCAAGTTTACTCTTCCGACGAAGTCGATACTTTGATTTCCACCTATATTGATGGGGTGCTTCTTGACGAAACGATCCTTGCGTCGTCGGCCGGGATTTTTGATACCGGGCTGAATTTCGGCGCGGCGAGAAGTTCCGTAACCGACCGCGGATTTGAAGGACTGCTTGATGAGATTGCATTGTGGAATCGTGAATTGACTCCGGCTGAGATCCAGGACGTTTTCGACCTTGGACAGGCAGGACTTACGTTACTCGGAGGCGTGTTAGAAAACGGGATGGTTGGCTACTACGAGTTTGAATCTGATTTTTCGACTTCGATTGGTTCCGTTGATGCGACCCCGGTACAAGGCGCTGTTGCCGGTTTTGCGGGAGGGATCGCTGGAAACGCGTTGATGCTGATCCCGGCAATGAGCCAGGAGAATCAACACATGAACGTACAAATTGGCTTTGGTGATATGGGAAACCCCGTTGACTTAGGACAATCTTTCTCGATTAGTGCCTGGTACAATTTAGTCGAAAACCCAACTGGTAGCTCGTCCAATCGTTATTTCGTTTTTGAGAGTGAGACTTCGTTCGATGTTTCCTACGGATGTCGTGACCTAGGATTGGGAATGCCCGGAATAAATGATGGTCAAGTCTTTACCGGTTCCGGAGACAATTTTGGTGTCGAGGATGCTGCTCTTCCCGGCTGGCATCACGTGCTTCAAGTCTACTCTTCTGACGATGTCGATACTTTGATTTCGACCTATATCGACGGGACACTTTTGGACGAAACCATTACGACTTCTTCGGCGGGTATTTTTGATTCGGGATTAAACTTCGGTGCGGCACGAAACTCGCAAACCAATCGTGGTTTCGAGGGATTGATCGATGAGGTTGCCATCTGGGACCGCGAATTGTCCAGTACAGAGGTTAGCGACGTGTTTAATGCTGGCTTGAACGGCGAGTCGCTCTTGGACGCTGGAATTGTTGGCGATGTCAACTGTGATGGGTTTGTCGACCTGCTGGACGTTGGACCGTTTGTCGACCTGCTGACCAATGGTGGGTTCTCTGTCAAGGCCGACATCAATCTTGACGGTACAGTTGACCTGCTGGACGTTGGACCATTTGTAGACTTGCTGACCGGTGGCTAGTCCGTTTAGCCGCTCAAGAAGTCGGTTCGACAAAAACCGACTTCTTGTTTTTGAAACCTAAATTCCAGTTGCGATAGACACCATGCAATCAAGTAAATCAACGCTACTATTGTTCCTTGTCTGCTTGTTGTTTGGTTGTGCGGAATCTGTCCCAGAAACAGCAATCCCAAAAGATCCTGTTTATGACGATTCTAAAGTGACGGAAACGGAACCAACCGAAATGCGGGATAATCGTTAGGTGACGCCTAGAGGTTTCCATATTGACTCAGGTTCCAACTTTAACAAAACAGGAGGGTATTCTTCGATGAGAAGACTTAAGAATCAGGGATTTACGTTGGTTGAACTGCTAGTCGTCATCGCGATTATTGGAATTCTTATCGGGATGTTGTTGCCGGCTGTTCAGTCGGTTCGCGAAGCCGCGAGAAGGGTAGATTGCGCTAATAACGTTCGCCAACTTGGAATCGGCATACACAATCATGAGAGCTCTTACCAGTCGATTCCCTACGGTGTCTATTCCGGCTGGGGATATTCTTGGACCGCGGTAATACTCCCATTCATCGAGCAAGAAAATCTCTACGACGTTATTCCCCAACCGTTCAGCGACGATGGGTTTATTCCTGGCAGCTCGCCCCAAAGCTTGGCGCTGACATCCCTTGTTCAAACTCCGGTCAAAACATTTATTTGCCCGTCTCGGCCCGATCCGGCTGTTGAGTCGCGAGAAATTAACAACGTGGTTAACCGAGCGATCAATAGTTACCTGGCTTGTGCGGGAGGCAATGCTCGATTGGACGTACTGGGCTTCAATGGGATGGAGAATTCGAACGGTATGTTCAACGCGGTTAGATTCGTGAACGGTCCGCCAAAGAGGCAGCTCAAGTTCCGAGATGTTAACGATGGACTATCGAACACGGTGATGTTTGGAGAAGCAACTCATTTGAACGATGAACCGTTTTTGGCTGATCGATTCTTGTTCTTTCATCCTTGCATGGACGCGGGAGATGGCGCCGACTTTTCCGAGGTTTTAGGTTCGACAAACTACCGTATCAATCGAACCGGCGTGACGAGCAATGGTGATGAAGCGGAATGCAGCTATTCCAGCTATCATCCCGGTGGGATTAATATTGTTTTGGGTGACTCCTCGACAAAATTTGTCCCAGAAACGATTGATCTCGACGTTTGGCGCAATATTGGTTCACGAAGTGGCGGCGAGGCAACAGTCGGTTTTTAAGTGCTTAAGCTCAGATCATTGGATCTGCGTCTTTAATTCCAAACTGGACAATTCCAAACTGGAGTCACCGTGCAAACGACCAAGAAAAGCGTCTTAACGGGATTGCTTGCGCTAGTCTGCTATTTGGGTTTTGATGCTATTCGCGATTTTCCCCTGGCGGCCGATGACACGGAGGAGTCAAATTCCGTTGGCTTGGTCGGACCGATGGTCGGCCTGGTTCAGTCAACCGAGGCCCATGTTCTGATTCGTGCGGGGGATCAGGAACAGGACTTTCAAATTCGTTTATTCGATGCCGACGGCAAAGCGAAGATGACCGCGACGACACGGAGTAAACGTGACCTGGACTTCGTCGCTAAATTTCATCTGACGGGACTGAAGCCGGCTTCCGAGTATCGCTATTCCATCTCTACCAAAGACAACGACACTCTCGTCAAAGCCAATAAAAATCACTCGTTTAAAACACTCCCAATCTCTCGCAAAAACCGTTTCACTGCCAGCTTCGTCTCCTGCGCCAATGCCACCGCGGAACCTGTATGGCGGGAGATAAGTTCGTTGGATGTCGACCTGTTATGTTTGAACGGGGATACTCCCTATATCGACACGACCGACCTTAGTTTGGCATACAAGAAGCATCGCCAGTTTTTGCAATTGCCGGAGCTCGCCCCTCTGGTTGCGAAAACGTCCACGCTGGGTAACTGGGACGATCACGATTTCGGACTAAACAATGGGAATGGCCTTTCATTCGCGAAACACAAAGCAAAAACATTGAAAGCGTTCAACAATTACCGCGTCAATGGTTCCGGTGGCAATGCCCAAGGCCTAGGCGTGTACCACAAATCTGATCATGGAGTCGTGGAGATTTTTCATCTGGACCCACGCTATTTCTCGCAAACGGAGCCGTCGCCAGTCGACAAAAATCAGCCGACCTGTTTCGGCTCTGACCAATGGAATTGGTTGTTGAAATCGCTGCGAGAGTCGGAAGCTGCGTTCAAAGTTCTGGCCATTGGTGGGATTTGGCAAGACAAAAAAAATTCTGAAACCGATGACATGTTTACCTATTGGTACGAGCGAGATGCCTTGTTCGATTTCATCAAAAAGGAACGAATTTCCGGCGTCGTCATCCTTGGTGGCGACATCCACTTGTCGCGGCATCTTATTCATCCGCAACGGGTTGGCTATGATTTGCATGACTTCATTGTTTCTCCGGCTCACGTCAACACGATTCGCAGCCTCGACGTTTTTCAACCATCATTGGAATGGACTTCTGTTGAGCCTAATCAGTTCCTAACGCTGGTCGCAGACGCCACGACAGAAACGCCTCGATTGACTGCACGGTTCCGACAACCGGATGGCCAAGTCAATCGGACAGTCGAGTTAACTCTTGATGACTTGACCCCCATAAGCGGCGAAGGCCTGGTTCGCGATCTACGTGGCAGCTGGAGTTTTGACGGAGATTTAAAAAATCGCTCTTTACTGGGCGACCGAATTGACGCTCAAATCAAAAATGGTGCCACCATTCCCGCCGACATAGGAGTCCGAGGAGGTGCCGCGCATTTTGTGCGTCAAAAGAAACAATATCTAAACGTACCTCGCAGCATTCTAAACGATAATGCAGCCGCCCACACGGTTTCTTTGTGGTTCAAACCCAATTCGTTACCGCAGCACGAATCCGCCGAGCGGCACTTTTTGATAGAAAGCACGGCCGAAGGCAAGCCCCATGGAAAAGCGGCGTACCACATTTCATTGGGTATGCGAACCTCCGAAGAATCCAGCAAAGTCAAGCTGCAGCTTTACACGCATACGCTCAAGCCCGCTGTAAAGCCTGGCGCAGCGCCGACCGCCATTGGCCAGGGTGGATTCTCGACCGATGTCGACCGTGAATTGCTATCGAAATGGACGCACATCGTTTCCAGTTTCGATTCCAATTCATTCAAATTGTATCTCAACGGAAGCCAAATTCTTCAAACGGAACTTCCAACACCAGGACCAGCTTCTGAGCAAGGAGGACTGATCATTGGAGGGCACCGCGAGGGAATCGGTCGCAACTTTGACGGAGCAATCGACGAAATCGCAATCTGGGGGCGCGTTCTCGGCGAACAAGAGATTGACTTGCTTTTCAAAAACCAAAAAGCACCCCAGGTTCACGGAAATTAAGTGAATTGAATAAGGCACCCGTTACCGTCAGAGGATCAGGCCGACAACACGACTGGTTGGACCGTGAAACCCGAACGTCCGCAAGCTGCATAAGCCGACTCGTTTTCAAGTTTGTTTGGCTCGCACGGTAGATCAATTCTTCGCGATAGGACGGCGGAAAAAATAGATTCGAGCTGATAAGTCTGTACCAAAACGAAATGACAATTTCCGATTCGGTTTGACTTCACCGAAGCAGTGTAGCCGCCACCGTTCAGATTTGCGATAAGCGCATCCAAATCCCCAAAAATTGCATTAAGATAATTCAACTTTGAGCCATGCCCGACAGTATTCCCAGATACGGTATGCGGTTGCAGTTGACATTCCCAATACTTGGCCAGCCTCGTTTGTAGTTAACCCAGCGTACAACTTAAGTTTGACAAGGGTCGCTTTCGAATCATCAATGGTCGACAACTTTTCGATCGCTTCATCCAATTCCGTAATTCGAGAATCACGGTCGTTGCCAACTATAAACTCCGTTTTCAACTCAAGGCGTTGATAGTCACCACCGCGCTTCAATGATCCACTACGACGGGCGTTTTCGATTAAGATCCGGCGCATTGCTTCGGCCGCCGCACAAAAGAAATGCCCTTGGCTATTCCAGCAGATATCGTCTTCGTTTCCAATTAGTCGCAAATAGGCGTCGTGCACCAATGATGTTGCCTGGATGGTTTGTCCCGAAGATTCATTGGCAAGCTTAGACCTGGCGAGTCGACGTAGTTCGTCATAGACGAGCGGCATCATATCATCAGTAGTCTTTCTTATTTGCCCTTCCTCGATCATTGGGGACAACTTATCGGCTTCCGTCACTGGCTGTTTTTGAGAATCCACGGTTTTGGTAATTTAGAACTTGGTTTCGTTACCTAGGATTAGTCCGAACACCTCTTGTGATGGTCGGAGATTTTACTTCTTGGATTTCATCAAAGTATGATTTTACCTTACTTTTCGAAAAATCCGGTGCGCTGCATGCCTCGGATCCGAACCACGTAACCTTTTCTTCCACATTATCCCAGTCGGACTTTGTCGCGATGCCTTTTTTAACTTTGAAGTCAAGCATTCGGAGCGAAACAAGGATCCGGTAAATGCAAGATGGTGATGCAAACTTGATCCTATCCATTTCATGTTTGAAACAAGCTACTCCTGCGTTGGCGGGCAAGTGCTCGGCGAGTTCTATCAGTAATTGTAGTTCTCTATCTCGTCTCCAAAGATGGCCAAGTTTTTTGATGGCGAGTATTTTGATCGTATTGGAAGCAGCGGCGCCCAGATCCCCACTGGCAACGTCTAGATTGCGATGGATCTCAAGAATCACTTTCTTGTCGGCTATGTAATCTTTCTTGATTGGTGCAAAGTTCTTTAGCCTTTCCATCACGAGTTGTCTTCGGCAATCGGTAAGTTGACTTTCGGCATAACAAATTTCGATCAGATTTCCGTCGGAAATTGGTCGATCCGCAGCTTTACGATAGAACTTTTGGGCCAGTTTTTTCTCACCTCGTAATTTGTAATACTCTGCAAGTCCAATCCAAGTGTTAATTCGTTGCCTCTCCAGCCACGGCACCAATCTTTGTTCTTGTTGATCGATTAATGGCTCGTCATGGTGGCCTGCAAAAACCGTTGATTTTTCATTCGCGTACTCCACATCACCCCAATGTTGTGCTGAAAGAACATCAAGAGCCGCAACGTAAGCTGAATACCCGTGTCGATGTAGATTTAGAATTCTGAGAGTTTCTTGTAAAGATGACCGCCGCGCGTCATAGTCTCCATTCAGTTCATAGGCTTTAGCCTGTTGAAGATAGCTCCAAGCCAATTCCATCTCATTTTTACCACAAACTTGCGTTCGAATAGGAATTGCCATTTTCAAATAATCTAATGCTCGATCGACCTTGCCAGTGTTCAAAAACGCAATTGATATTACTGATGAAGTCGCGTCTGGATTGAGCCTATTGGTTTTCAGCCCCCAGGAAATGGCATCCGAATATTGACCTGACGCATTAAGTGCAACTGCAATGTGATGGATCGTATGTGAACGTTCTTTGTCAGGAACACCAAGTTCTTTTTCAATTTGAGCCAGTCGTTTTAGTAAAACGGGGTCGCGTCTATGCCATCCCAGTCGCCGCATTGCCAATCGAGCTTCAGGAGTCGAAAAGTCTGCATGGTTCTTGTAGTTCAAGTAAGCTTGTTCTAAACAACGATCAGCTTTTCGCGGTTCCGCAAGTGTTCGAAACGCGTACCCCAAAGTACTTTGGCAATAGGCCTTTACGGTCGGTCGACTATCCAGTTCATGCAGTCTTGCTTCCGCGTCGTATAGCATTTCCAAAACTGTGTAGCTGGGGCCGCGTGATTCATGATATTGCGGGTTTGCCGAAGATATTAAACTGCTAAGAAAACTCTTTGCAGCTTGTGAATCTTGATTCTCTTGTTCGAGTTTTTCGACCAGTTCGAGACTTCTCTCGCGTTCTGTCGTCAACTCGACGACCAATTTTTGCTGTTGTACAAGCGACCAATACGTAAAAACAAACCCAATTAGCAGCGCAACTAGAATAGCAGCGCTGGACGCGACAAGCGGCTTGTGCCTTGAACAAAACTTTCTGAACTGATGCCATGTAGAAGGAGGTCGAAAACTCAAGGGTTCATTTTTTAGAAATCTTTCGACCTCATCCAAAAATTTGCTGGCAGAGTCGTAACGATCGCTTCGGTCTTTTTGGATGGCTTTCATTACGAGCCAATCGAGGTCGGTTCGGCGCGATTTGGCAAGGGATTGCAGAGCAGAAACAGCGTAGGCTTCCTTGGGGCTTCGCGATCGTTCTGTCCTGCTGGCTCGAATGCTGGGGCGGCTAGGTTCTTGTTCGCGGATTCTTCTCAACCGCTCTTCTAATTGTTCGGGGCGTAGCGATTTCAGGTCTAGTGGCGTATGACCAGTCAACAACTCATAAAGAATTACGCCCAGCGAATAGATATCAGTTCTCGTATCAACATCCAGTTGATTCAATATCGCCTGCTCTGGGCTCATGTATTCCCATGTGCCGACGATTTGGCCTGGAATCGTGCATAGCGTTTTCTTTGTCAATGGTTGGTGGGTTGCCTTGGCTACGCCAAAGTCGATGACTTTTGGAACGGGTTTGTCGTCATACATCGCGACCAGTACATTGGATGGTTTTAAGTCGCGATGAATAATCCCTTTTTGATGAGCATGCCGAATTGCCTGGATGACTTGTTGAAAGAGCTTGAGGCGATCTTCTGTGTTTAATTGGTTTTCATCGCAGAATTTGGTAATTGGCGTTCCTTTGACCAACTCCATGACAAAAAAATTTTGGCCTTGATGCGTGCTACCAGCATCTAAGACTTTCGCAATGTTCGGATGGTCCATCATTGCGAGAGCCTGTTGTTCTGCTTCAAATCGTGCAATGAACTGTTTGTTGTTCAGTCCCTGTTTTATTATTTTGACGGCCACTCTCCGCTTTACCGGCTCTTGTTGTTCGGCCAAAAAAACGGAGCCCATGCCCCCCTCGCCAAGAAGATGAAGCAATTTGAAATTTTCGATCTGCTGACCGACTTGATGCACAGTTTCTACAGTCGAATCGTTCTCATGGATTTCAATAGGTCGATCCAGGAGGCTGTCGGACTCGCTTTTCGCTTGTAGTAAGGCTGTAACACGATTCAACATTTCTTGATCGTCACCGCAAGCAGATCTCAGATACGCTTGGCGACCAACCTTATCAGCAATCAACAATGCTTCAGTAAAAATGAATTCTTCTTTCATATTCGAATCCGTACACAAACTGTGGCCTCATAATAACGTGCGAAATTGGGTATGGATTATTCTCACCAAAAATCGAAATTGGAAAAATTTATTAATATATTGAAGCACGGCGAATGTGTGCGTTTTTTCGTTGCCTCTGATTGTCAGGTTGGCTTGGAGTGAATCCAGCCGCATCGTAAAAAGCAAAAAAACGATAAATTGCAGCAACTTGGCCGGTAATCGTCGCCATTCAAATTAACAATTCTTGAACACAGGCTAGTCGGTTAAATTCAGCACAGCGGATTATCCGTCGGTCCGTACTGCCACAAAAGCTGCCACGTCCAGTAAATCGACTAACTCCATCCGCATTGATGTCTGCCTCTGATTGGAACTTGCCTTTTAGTATCCGAGTCCATCGACCTGAATCTATGGTGGGCTCTTGGGAGCGCAAACGGAGGCGAAATAACCGGAAGCTATTAGAGTGAACGACATTCCGTCGCTGAATGAGTTGTGGCCGATCGGATATCACGACTTGGTGCGTCAAATTGGTGCAGGCAATTTTTGCAACAGCCGCTGACACCTATGAAATGAATAGGCCAACACGCGTTTGAACTTCAACTTATTCGTATTCAAAGCGGATAGTATCCTACATGCAGCGCTTTTCTGCGCCTTCCATGGTTCGGTCTCCTAATATCTGGGTGATCTTTCCACTGTTCTGTGCGGTCATTATTGTCACAGTGATATTCTACCTTCCTTCATTGCACGATAGGATTGTCTAGCGCGGGTAGGAACGCTACACGGCCATCGCTGGCTGAACGACTCCTAAAGGGACGAATTTTAATGCTTCATCGGCTGGCTTGGGCAGCTCTGATTTCTCTGATCGTACTGGTTTGCATGGGCGCCATTGTACGCGTTACCGGCTCCGGTTTGGGTTGTCCGGATTGGCCGACTTGTTGGGGATGTGTCATTCCACCGACCAGCATCGAGCAAATCGATGTGGACAAATTGGACATCGAAAAATTCAAACGGCATGCGGTGCGACACGGAATCGACCCGGATACCATCACGCGGGATACCATTCTTGATAGTTTTGATCCCGTTCACACGTGGATCGAATTTAGTAATCGTTTGACTTCCTTGCCGTTGGGCCTTTTCACGCTCAGTCTGGCATTGGGGTCGTTGCTGGCCCGACAGAACCGTTTTTGGGTTGCAGCTCTTTCCTGGGCAGCGTTGCTAGATGTCATGGGGAACGCCGTAATGGGCGCGGTCGTCGTGCGCAGCGGATTGAAACCGGGAATCATTACCGCCCACATGGCTCTGGCTTTTCTTTTGATCCTGGTGTTGGTCACGATTATTTGGCTCACCCGACGCCAACCGCCCACGAATCAAGATTTCAAGCCGCGCGTTCTCAGCCGCAGGGTATGGGTTGTTACGCTGATGTTTTTTGTTTGTTTGTTCGGCGAGGGCATCATGGGCAGCCAAGTGCGAGAACAAACCGACACACTCACGAAAGCATCGGCAGGACAAGACCGCGACCAGTGGGCAAGTCATCTTGAAGCAACCTGGGTCTACAAAGTTCATCGGAGTTTTTCGTGGACGTTGTTGATCAGCTCGATTTTGTTGTTTCGCTGGTCGGGTGGAAAATTTGGCCAACACGCCGAACCGAAATGGATTTTGGGGTTCGTGGTCGCCATGATGGTGATGGGAGTCATCATGGCTCATGTTTCCGTTTATCAGATCATCCAGGTCGTTCATGTTGCGTCGACTTCGGTAATGTTGGCGATCACCTGGCACTGGATATTGCGACTTTGGTCGCACAAAGATTCGAAATTGGCGCTAGATCCGCAAGTCTAACAAAGCGTGAGGAACGATCGACGATGACGACGGTAGCGCCCCGTCTAAAAATACAATTGAAAGCGCAAAAATCGGCGCTTCACCAATTTTGCGGTCCGCAAAAACGTTTTTGAATGCATGATACCGGTGAAACGAACCGGTCAGAAAACAGAACAAAGTCTTTGACGCGAGCCCCATCGTGTTACGAAGTCGCTGCCATACGATTCAAATTCTATGCCCTCCCACTGCGGCTTCAGGATCATCAATCAGCCTCAGCAGCTGAATTCGGCTCATTTCCGCTCGCGTTCTCGCCAAGCCATACTTGGCTCGTGGTTCCAGAAATGCTGCCAAGGCCGCACCTCCTGGTTGATCAACCGGGTAAACGGCAAACGTCTCGGGCGAGCAGCGGACATCTTTTTGATCGCACCAGCGTGACCCATTTTTCTTTGAATCGACGGGATCGAGCGACGCGCCGGGGTCCAACAATTCAAATGATTCGACACCGTGGCCAAACGTAATCTCAACCGTTTGAAACCCGTGTCGATTCAGAATAGCAATCCAATCTATACGTTGTTTTGGAATCGCATAAGCAACTGGCAGCGTTACCGATTCGGTTGGTGAAACTTTCGGGCGAAAAGAACTGGATAGCTTTCTGCGTTTCGCGGCTCCTGTCGTTGGGTCAGCGAACATGAAAACGCGTTGCGCATTGTCGTCGGTTTGGAGCTTCGAGCGAATGGCCACCTGGTCACCGGTTCGCAGCTGTCGGTCTTTCAAACGTTTCAGTTCCTTACCGAACTTTAGGGACCAGACGAACGAAAGCATTAAGGATTGGGTGACAGCCTGTATCGTCTTGGCCGATTGATTTTTCGGGTCTCTACGACCTGGCTGCCGGCCTTCAATCAACAGCGAAGGAACGCCCATTCGCAAGGCCAGTCCGTTGCGTGCATCGACCACGTCGGGTGTACTATGGCGAATAATGCCATTTTTTCGAAACAACAAATAACGTTCAACCAATACTCGCTTCGCCCTCAATTCGGCAAGCAAAAAATTCAACAATTTCTCGGATGTCTCGCGAATCGCCGGCGCGATCGATAGGCTGTTGGAGACATCGAGCTGAACATTTTGTCGATACGTGATACCTTGAGCAATCATCAATTTGCGTCGTGGCGGAAACGTATGAACATCGATCACCAGATCTGGAGCCCATTGTCGAGCGAACTTGTGGATCGCCTGAGTCTCTTTGGATACCAACAATTGATGATCCCGATTCAAGTCGATTCCAGCCGCGTTGGTACGCGTATTCGCCGCTGCACCATCTGGATTGGCATCGATGATGAAAGCAAACTCTAGTTGTTGCTGAAAGAGCTCGGCAAAAGTTTTGAAGGCCGGGCTCTCAAGCAACAGCTGGACAGCTTGCCTAGAAACTGGTTCGTCACCATGTTGTCCGGCAATCACGAGAACTCGAGTTCGATGCGACGACGTAGTATTGCAAACTTTAACACCACCGACAAACACGACCCGTATGTCACGGCCCTGCGAAGTCTCACCAATGTTGCGCGTGGTTCGCCTTGCAGTGGAACTGCTGTTGCTCGTCCCAATCGCCGCCAAACGATCTTCAACATAGTCCAATCGAATCATTTCTGGTTCCTTAGCGTCCGACGGTTTGATCATTCGAATTGGAATCGCGAATCGTTGTTTCAACGAGCTCGCAATACTGATCCGACGTAGCCAACAAGTGCTGGTGCGTACCTTCAGCAACAATCCGACCTTCGTCGACGACGATAATGTGGTCCGCATCGCGGAAGGTTGCCAAGCGATGCCCAACCAAAACCACAGTGACTTTTCCGCGCAGTTCGAACAGTGTTTGCATAAATTGTTCTTGCGTTCGAGCGTCCAAAGACGACGTCGGTTCATCCAGCAACAGAATACTGGGATTGCAAACCAAAGCTCTTGAGATTGCCAGCCGTTGCGTTTCACCACCTGACAAACGAATTCCATCGGACCCGATGACGGTATCGAATCCGTCCGGAAATTGTTCGATGAATTCCCAGGCTCCCCCGTCAATACATGCCCGTTTGACCTCAGAAATAGTCGCGCCTGGATTTCCAATTAGCAGGTTCTCCATGATCGTCCCACTAAACACCACAGAGTTTTGCGGGACGAAAGTGATTTGTTTTCTGAGAGATTCGAGCGAGATTTGATCGACCGAGTGTCCGTCAACCAGGATTTCACCAAAGTTTTTCTGGTACAGTCGCGGTGCCAGCCTTAACAACGAAGACTTTCCCGAACCGCTGGGCCCAACAATCGCCGTTAGTTTTCCGGCCGAAAACGCCGTGTTGATGTTGTGCAAAACCGGTTTCCCACGATAACTCAGATTCACGTTGCAAAACTCAACGGTTCCTTCATGCATTCTCCAAGGCGTATCACATTCACGTTTTTTTGCCGCGGGATCCATTTCGATCAATTCATGAATCCGAATCAAACTGGCACGCCCTTGTTCCAACGACTTGACGACTTTGGGAAAGAAGCGAAATGGACGATACGTAAACTCCATGAACCCAGTAAACATCACCAACGAACCAACCGTGATCACCCCGCTGGCGACCATCAAACTGCCTTGCCACCAAACCAGAGCGACTCCCGTGGCGGTTGCCAACCAGACGACGGCTCGGATTATGGCATTGATTTGGTGAGATTTCTGTTGCAAGGCCGCAACGTTGTCGATGTTTTGGCAGGTTGCATCAAAACGCACTCTTTCACCATTGATACTTTGCACCGTTTCCGCACCGTCGATCGACTCTTTGACGGACAACGTCAAAATTGAACGGGCTTTTAACGTCTGCTTCGTGATGTCAAATAACTTTCGTTGCAGACGGAACGAGATAATCCATTGCACTGGCAGAACCGAAATCGCAATCAGTGCAAGTTTGACATCGGTTATGAACAGCATGAATAGTGGATAGCCGATTCGCAAGACATTCGTCGCCGAGCGAATGACAACTTGGTCAATGAATTTTCGTAGTCGCCCAGTGTCGCGAAGGGAACGGTCAATCAATTCTCCGGCCCCCAGTTTTTGTTGAGTCGCAAGTGGTAAACTGAGCGCTTTTTCGGTTACTCGTTTGCGAAGGTTACCCACAAACAGCTCCCCCAAGTAGGAAGCACTAACGGAGTAGGCGTAAGCGGTCAAACTGTACACGATCGCGACCACGCCCAGGCAAATCCCCGCGAAATGGACCGTTTCCATAATCGAGCGCGGACAAAACTTGATGCCATAGACATAGCTAGCCTTGCCATTAAGTCCATCGACAACCGCACCAGCCACAATAGGCACTTGCATGGGTACGATTTCCCATGCCGCCCGCGTCAGCAACGCGATTACAAAGATCATGCGATTTCGGGAGAGGAAGTCTACAGTCATTTGATAAGGAATGGACTTGTTCCTTGTCGAATGCGAAGAAAATTTCGGGGCTGACATGGTTACAGGTGCGTTGCAGAATCTTATTGGAAGTGGGCCGTTGTTCGCGTCGGTCAGTTAGTCGGTTTCCGGAAGTTCCTTCAGTCGTGCGTTATCTCCGCATTGCCACCACCGCCAAGTCTGGCCGATCGAAAAATCAAAAGAAGATTCAGATTCGGTTGGTTGAGAAGGACTTTGGATATCGGAGGGGAAACGGAATTTGGGAAGGTCGAAATTCGTTTTTTTGGGTGCCATCTTGGTTGCTCCATTTCGAAGGGCTACAACTTTTTGGATTTGAATTACGCGTAGTTTCGTTCGCCATGAGCCGTTTCAACCGTCCGGATTGCGGCGAAAGCCAATTCACTGCCGTCACCGATCGAGGTGCAGAACGGTACGTCGCATCGTTCTTCGTATTCGCGGATAAACAAAGGTGAGTTGCTGATGATTCCAGACACGGCGATGGGTGCGTTTCCAGTTCTACGAACTTCCTCGACTCCTTGCATCGCAGACAACGCACATGGAGCGGTCAGCAAAACACCAGACAAACGTTGCCGCACTTCGCGGTTTTTGAGCAACATTTGAGTTTCTCGCTGCAGAACGCCGTCTGCGATTTCGACGACAACGATTGCGGGTTCAACTTGTTCGCAGTCGGCCATCATGGTGTGGAACAAGTTCAACAGTTCCGGCATTTCGCATTTGTAAGTCGATGGAAATCCGTATTCACTAAAGTCGGTTGCCATCGCGGCCGAAGTCGATTTCATTTCAAACAAATCGCGATGCGATACGCTTCCCGTCAACTTGCAAGCTGCGACACGAACGCCTTTCTCGACTAACCCGCGAACCATCCGAGCCACGGTCGTGGTTTTGCGCTGTTCATACCGCTGCCAACCGCGAAAATCACATTCTTGGCGTTTGTCTGAGGGAGACGCGGGCGGCCAAACTTGAGATCCTTCAAGTTAAGTTGCTGACCGTTTGCGTCGCAGACAAAACCGAGGAACTTGATCTTGGTCGGGCTTTTCACCGAGTGGTGTTTTGATTTGACGGTACCGATCATCCCGCCCGCGGTCAACATGTTCAGATTTTCTGTGCCTTCCGTTTCGCCTTCGAATGCGTCGGTCGCGTAGCGGTTGCCAAATACGCAGACCATTTTGTCGCCCGTGTAGATTCGAAGCCTCTGATTGTCGTCAGTGATCAAGCCGGTGTGATTGCCGACTTCAGTGACTTCGACCAACGCGACATCACCGGACTTGGGTTGTCCTTGGCTGCCTTCGGCAAGTTTCCAGTCTTGGATGTTCTGAACGTTACGGCACGCCCTGGACCAACGAGCCTCCGTCGGCAAGCCACTGGATTGATTTGTTTCGATAACGAGATGCTGGCGATCTTGGGTTAGGTCAAATCGGCTTTGCATGAAAACGGTCATGGTTTAATTCCTTGTCGAATTCCGGTATTTGGTGTTTTACGTCTAAATTCAGGAGCCAAACATTCCTGTCTAAACCGCCAGAGAAAAAGCAAAAAACCGAACGGTTAAATCTTGATTTATTTTGGCGTGTTTCTTCGCCGAATTCGGATAGGTTCGTATTCCCACCATTTGCGCTGTCCCACGCTGCTGTCCGACAAACGGACCAATCGAGGCGATGTGGGACTGTCATTCGTGCTGCCAATTGGACAAATTTGTATTGCTGCTTGTCGCCGTCATGCAGCAAACTGAGCAATACCTATGTAATAGGTCGAATACCAGGAAGTTCGCGTTTTTGATGGTCAAAAAAGAGCGGTTTGGAAAAGCTCGTCGACGAATTGATGTGGCAACAGCCCTGGGATACACGGCCAGTATTTTCAGTGAAACGTGTTTTTCTTCACTTAACGAACTGCGCCCGTTCCAAGAATTGAGTACCTTATCGGGAAAATCCACCAAACGCAGGCGGCGGTTGAAAATCTTATCACAAGTACGGATAAGCGACTTGATCTTTGTATGGTGGAATCCGATCGGTCTGGCTAAAATCAGTTTCGACCAGATCGGCGCGTTTCCCACCGTCCAGACCGCTGAAGGTTCACCAAAATCGAGTTGCCCAATCGCAATGGCGCCGCAGACAACGGCTGCGAAAGACCAGGGGATTCGTAATGAAAGTTGTTTCCATCCGCCCAGCCCCTCCAAATCTTCACTAACTTTCCATGGATCAGGACCCCACTTCCGATTTTATCGAACGCTTGAATTCGGCCCGCCAGGGCGACAAAGATCGACAAGGCGAGTTTCTTGATAACTTTCGCGGGTATCTCAAGAAAATTGCGCAGGATCACATTGGAGCGGGTCTGAACGCCAAACTGAGCGCCTCTGACCTCGTCCAAAGTGCGATTATTGACGCGCAACAATCGCTACCGACCTGCCGAGCCACCAATCGCGACCAGTTTAAGTCTTGGTTGAAACAAATCATACTGAACGATATTGTGAATCGCATCCGGTACTTTCGGCGTCAAAAACGTGACATCGGATTGGAAAAGCAATTATCCGGTGACGTCGTCGGGGGTGTTGAATCTCCAGATGTGGCCGCCATCAACCGGGAAAATGAAAAACGACTGCTGACCGCGATCGACCAATTGGCAGACCATCACCAAAAAGTATTGCTAATGTACCACCGCGAAGGATTGTCGTTTGTAGAAATTGCTTCCAAGATGAATCGCTCACCCGACGCAATTAGAATGACATGGAATCGTGCCGTCGTGAAATTGACTAGAGCGCTTAAACAAATTGATGAATAATCGTGCGTCGTTCGAACGAACAGAATTTAATGCGATCGATGAAACGAGCGTTGGCTTTACCACCGACCGGTCTTTTTCAGATTGGTTGAATATTCGTCTGGAACATTCTTCAAGCCACCAGTCGGTTGAACCTGGCATCGAGGATTTGGGCCCAACCAGTTTAAATGATCTCGCCGACGTTTATGATTGCCTCGAATTTGTCGCTTCGGTCTGGCAACACCCAAACCCCATTCCGACTCAAATCGGGCCGTTTCAATTAATTCGAGAAATTGGTTCCGGAGGTATGGGTATCGTCTGGGAAGCCGTCCAAAAAGAACCCATCGCGCGAAGATTGGCAATCAAGCTGATTCGACCCGACTACTTTTCGCCGAAGGCGGTTCTACGTTTTGAGGCCGAGCGAAGACTACTTGCGAAAATGGATCATCCGGGTATCGCCCGCATTATCGAGGCCGGCAAAACACCTCAAGATCAATTATTCTTGGCAATGGAACTGGTCACCGGCACGAAAATCTCTTCGTTTTGTGATCAGCATCGATTGTCGATCCAAGAGCGCATTCGACTGTTTCTAAGAGTGTGCGTTGCCGTGCAACATGCACATCAAAAAGGAATCATTCACCGTGACTTAAAACCGTCGAACATTCTAGCTTCGCATTTCGATGGTGAAAATGTCATCAAAGTCATCGACTTTGGATTGGCGAAGCTCGTTGCCGATGGCGACTCCAGTAGCGATACCATCGCCAACACCAAGGCAGGTCAAGTCTTGGGCACCTATCAGTACATGAGTCCAGAGCAAGCAGGATTGAGCGCCAGGGATATCGATACGCGTTCCGACGTTTATTCTTTAGGTGTTATTCTGTGTGAATTGCTTTCCAGCCAAACACCAGTAAGCCCTGTATATGTGCAACAGAATGCAATTGTTGATGTGCTACAAAGAATCCGCCAAGGGGCTCCGCAGATGGGGCAACTCCTCGAAGAAGTTCCCGCTGGCAACCAACAAGAGGTGGGCAACGCACGCGGGCTTGAATTCAAACGACTTAAGCGCGTTTGTCGTGGCGACCTCGGGCTAATCGTATCTCGCGCTTTATCGGTTGCCAAGCAGAATCGTTATCAGAGTGTTGACGCGTTTGCTGCGGATCTAAATCGCTATCTAGAAAATGAGCCGATTCTGGCCCGTCGTCCGACCGCCTTGTATCGTGCCAAAAAATTTATTGCCAAGAACCAAGCCCTCGCCTGGGCGGTCGGACTGATTTGCGTCTCGATATTGATTGGACTAGCGGGAACGATCACGGGATTGTCGCGTGCGCTTGCAGCCGAATCCAAGGCGCGCGAGCGATTGGAACAAACGCGGCAAAGCAACGCAATTCTATCGGATATTTTTGGTGACCTCGATCAAATGGCGGTCGACAACAATGATCGTCCGTTGCGCCTCGTGTTGGTCGACCGCCTCAAGCAGGCCGCCGATGAGTTGAAAGCTTCCCCCATCGGAGAGCCGGTCGAAGTCGCGATGCTGATCGCCAAGATTGCCCGCTCGCTCAATACGTTAGGTGTATTTTCCGAAACCATTCGTTTACGTCCGCATACCTACGACGTATTTCAATCAGAACTTGGAATTGGGGACGCCAGAACCCGTGAGTCTGGTCGCCAGCTAGCCTACGCGCTTCGTTCAGTCGGCCAAATCGACGATGCCTTTGCGATTCTCAAACCCATTTTGGATTATTGTGAAAACTACCGCGTCGGCGACCAGGAGCTGGCACGAACGCTTAATTATTATGCCGCACTGTTTTCTGAAATGGGGTCTCACGAACAGGCTCTGGATTTTTACGAGCGGGCTACAGATCTGCGTGAAATCGCTCTCGGCCCGGATCATTTGCAGACTTTCGATTCCCGCTTAAACGTTGCCATTACACATTCTAAATTAGGCGATCCCCATGCTGTGGTCGACGTTCTAGCGAATCGAATCGGCTGGCTTGAAAGTCAACTAGGAAGAGACCATTTCAAAACTATCAAAGCAAAAGCAGCTTTGGCATGGGCCTTCAGTAAGATTTCAAAACAGGCTTCAAAGAGTTTGGAATTGGCCGTCGAGGTCTACCAACAGTTCAAAGACAACTTGGGGGCCAACCACCCCGAATCGCATTACGCCATGAAACAAATTGGTTTATCCAGGTTGGCGATGGGAGAGACGTATGACGCGCGGGCGGCGTTAAAATCCGCTCTTGAGGGTCTCGAAGCCACGATCGGTGTGAATCACCCGAGAGCCGTTGAAACTCGATTTGTTTTAGCAAACGTGTATCGCCGACTCGGAGAAAACGAAGCCGTTATTCCTTTGATGGTCAAAAATTGGCAAGGGATGGATCACGAAACGAGCCAGCATCAACCGTTTGAGTTGATGAAAATACTGGAGCTGGCCGACGCTTTATGCGGCGTCGACGATTGGCAGCAGGCCTTGCAAATATTGGAAAGTTGTTCTCTGGAACAGATCGAAAATCGCATGGACCGAGATCGTTTGACATTGCGAAAACTAAGTCTATTGGGCCATACGTATTGCGGGCTTCAACAATGGGAATCGGCGATTGAAAAATTCGAAACGGTGCTGGCAGACTGGAAGTCGAGGTCGACGCCGACGGATTTACCGGTTGCCATCGCGGTCGCCAATTTAGGTAAATCGCTAAGTGGCGCAACGAGAGGGGAAGAAGCAATCGAACTGTTGGAGTCTTACTTGAATGAAGTCGAAAACGAATTGCCCGAGAAACATCCAGTCGTGCAAATCACGCGCGGTCAATTGGGAATTGTACTGGCCAAACACGGCCGACTTGATGAGGGTATCCAGCGGATGCAGTCGGTCCTGCATTCCGGTGTCCGGCTAAAAAAACTCGATTACATGATTGACGAACTGCGTTCGGCATACCTGGTCGCGGATCGGACGGAAGAGCTGCAGCAATCGCTGCGACAGGAACTTGAGACCATCCTGGACACACCGCAACAGCGTGATTCAATATCGAAACGATTGATGCGGGTGGCTCGAAGCTCCTGCCGCCTTAAACAAATGTCGCTCGCGATTGAAGCGTATCAAGCGGCCGTCCAATCGCTACCTGAGTCTGAGCTGGGCTCTCGGCATTCAGTCGTCTTAGATTACGAACTGACCTTAGCGGAGCTCGCCCACGAACTCGCTGACAAGGAAACCGAGGCCGTTGCGATCCAATCAAAGGTGATCAGAGCTGCCAGTCTTAAACGTTCGTTGGCCGCGATGGCAGGTTACGTTTTTCCTAACGAACAAAATTTTCACAATCAATCCAACGGTCATATTACGAACTTGCTCAATCAATCTGGTTTATCTGCTGCTGTGCAAAATTTCGCAACGGAATAAATCAAATGCCAATTCGAATCTAGATTTGTGCGATCGCCTACACAGGCTGAGCCTCAAATACCACCATTTGAAACTTCTTGTTGAAAATGACGAAAAAAAAATTTCTATCGTTCAGTCAACCAAAAAATGCTGCCTCCTTATTGCCGGGTGGAATGCAATTTTTTTGACGAATTCGCCTGAGCGATTAGTGAGTCTCTCATGAATGGCCTGCTGTGACGTCAAATTGGCGGCATGGTAGGTCGTTTTTAATTGTCCTCTCTTAGACTTTCCACGACTACCGACCGAAATGGCCGGCCCGAATGATTAAATGCCGCAACTGCATCTTTATTTTGACCACCACAATGATTGTTGTTTCTTCCAGCTACGGCGAAGAAAACGTGTTGATCTCGAAGGCATTATTCCCCAGTGCCAGCGCGTCCGGACCGACAGAACTCAATGTCGACGCCGACGGTCGGCAGATTTCCAGCAATGGGCGTTACATCGTTTACTCGAGCGCTGCAACTAATCTGGCGTCCAACGACAACATTGGTTCCTTTGTCCACGACGTGTTTCGCTATGACCGGGTCACCGAAACGGTCGATTTGGTTTCGGTGGCGATGGATGGATTATCGACTGGCATTTAATTTTGAGCCCGTCATAACTAATCCAGTATGTTTTCGTGGAATTAGGTCCAGGGTAGCTGTCCGTCCCCACAAGTGCCTTTAATACGGTGATTACGATTCTCGTCAGAACGGCCATTACATCGGCAGAAATCGATGGAAACCGAGACTCTCCATTTGGTCGCTGCCACCGACTTAGTCCCCAACGACAATAATGGTTTTGGAGATTGACAGCTTGGACACAAATGAATGTTATTGGTCCCAACTATCGTTTTTATCGGAAAAACTTACGTAACCCCCCTTTGCATAACCTTGAACAACGCTATTTCCCAAACGATACTTACAGACGAAGTAATTTCCCTTAGTGTCCTTTTGGGACATTGAGCAGGCCTCGTACGTTCGCCAATGAGATTGAACTTCACCACGTTTTGCAACCAGCGAATTCAATTTAAACCGATTCGCGAAATCTGGAGACTGCTGATGAGAAAGATTATTTTGTCGTTGGTGTTGGCTTTTTCGACGACAATAGCTGTCGTCGCCGACACGAACCAAATTGCATTGAATTACAATTTCAATGGGATTGTTCATGGTGGCGAAGCCGGACAACCGGACGCACCAAACGGATACCGCTCGATTTCCGATCGTGGATTGGATTTCTCGGCTGGCGTTCCAATGCTGACAACTTCGCTCGGCCCTTATTCTTTAGTAGGAAATGCCGGCGCTTTAGACATCGTTCATTTAGGTAATCGCAACACGGTTGATTTTGGTAACCGCCCATTTGACGCCGATGGTGTCGACGGAGACGCTTTTGGGGTCCAACCGGATTGGCTTGCCGATCCAGATCAAACGGGTCCGCAAGCAACTGTTTTGACGACACCCATCGTTTTGGATGGAACGTCGGAAGCTGGTTTTGTTTTCCAAATCAGCAATGGTGGCGGCACCTTTGACGTTCGATTTTCATTCGATTCAGGCGCAGACGTCGTTGCGACGTTAAGCGGTCCTGATTGGTTTGGGCCTAATAATGGAATGCCGAACATCGGCGCATTCGCTGGCACTGGATCGACGGACAATGCGTTTTTAGACGCCGATTTGTTGTTGACCGAGGGTATCGTCGACCTTTCAGCGGAAGCCGGTAGAACATTGACCGGGATTGCATTTGAGAATCGTAGTAATGTTCAAGCTGGCTACGCAATTTTGGCTGCCAACGTAACAGGCACCGCTGTTCCAGAACCAGCCGCAGCATCCATTCTCGTACTTGGTGCCGTCGCTTTCTTGCGTCGTCGTCGCTAGTCGATAATCGACAGGTGTAAAAGTAAAAATTCAATTCCCTGAAGCAGATGCTCCAGGGAATTTTTTTGTGTTCACCAAAACGAATTGCCGCAATTATGGACCGGGCTCAAGTAATTCGACGTATCGGTACATTCCGGATCTTAGCACGGGCAATGCCGGACTAAGCTCCACGATCTTTTTGTCCTTGTCGATCAGCAACCAACAGGGCGACCAAGGTAGCGGCAGCGATTTTTTCAGTTCCGGGTTTTCTTCACGACTGACTCTCACCGCGTTTATCCCAAGTGGTTCGCAGACCGATTTCAATGAATTCCACTTACCCTCGTTCTCCGTTGCGGTTTTCTCTTCGACGAAGATCACCTTCAGCCCCAGACGATTTGCTGCGGTCAGAAGTTTGAAAATACCAGCCGTTTGTTCAACCAGCTCTTTGTGGTCTGATTTCGCTCTCGCTAAGGCAAAGAACAACAGATTGGGTTTCGATGCCCGCAGCAGTTCGACCGTATTGCCCTCGGCATCGATCCAGGGCTGATTGGGGAAATCGGTGTTGAGCAAAGCCAAGAATCGCTCGACACTTGCAAAGTGACGTTCAAACTCGGGTAGTTGCTGGTTGGTTTCGGCGACACCCTCTATATCGGCTAGCAGTTTTTCGACCCTGGCGTACTCAGCCGATTGCAACAAAACGGAAACCGAAAGCGACAACTGTTGCCACGTCTTGGCTGGTGCGAACCGATCCGCCGCGATCATTGCAATCGCTTGTTCAGCCGCTCGAGTTTGCTCAACTATCGTGCGCCTGACAATCTCCAATTCGTTTTGATTAAGCTGCGGAATCAGGAAATCGCGGCGCGCGAAAGCCAACCGGATTCCGTCAGTCACTTTCTGAATTTCCAGGTTCTTTGTATTGGCGTATTCCGATGCGATGAGTTCGAGAAAGGCATCCACGTCGACTTGCCTGGACGCGAAACGGTTTGTGATGCCGATCAACTCCTTGGCTATTCTTTCGCTTTCGGGGTCTACGCGAATGAACTCCGAAATCGTAGCTTTCACATCCGCAGAACTTGCGTCATCATTTTCAAAAGACGTTAGTCTGGCGTACAGCAAAGCGGACAACGCGGCGCTTGAAATTTCCTTATCCGTGTGAAGTTTGAATTTCAAACTAGATTCGGTTACTTGCCGAATCGCAACGGTGGTGTCTAGATCTTGACGTTGATAAGCGCTTAACAGAATCAGTAAGCTCTTCAATTTGGCTTTGGCACCAAACCGAATAAAACGTGACTCATCGCCCATTTCCAACAGTTGGTCGGCAAGCTTTACGGACTGTTCTACCTTTTCCGTGATGATCGGCAACGGGTCGTTGGGGGCCAAGGTTATCAATTTGAGGAAACCAACAATTTCTTCTGCATTCCCTTGACTCAAGACCCTTTCAAATGAGTCGAGCTCTGCTTTTGCCACGTGCATCGGGTCTTCGGCCTCGTTTTCTCGATCGGTGGAGTTGATCAAAATCCCGATAACGGTAACCAAGATCAAACCCAAAGCGACGATCGCAGCGTTTCTGGCGCTACGATATCTTGGGCTTTTTACGTAGCTTTTAAATGTGCTCATCGACAAGATCCAAGAAAGGGGCGGTTTGAAATTATTCTGGCGCCGGCTCGCCAATACAAGCCCATGCAGTTGCGAGTGGATTCGCGAAGATCGAGCTAGAATTAGCAATTGAAAGGTACAAATACGTTCGACGTTACGGTTTCGAAATCGCACCGCTGTAATCTTCATTGTAGTCGAGCTGACCCATTGGTCGGGCCTATTGAGTGGAATCTGCACGCTGTTCGGATTCCAATTGTGGAATCCATGAGCTGGTACTATGAAGCGGAATGCAACAATTTTACGGATAATCAAAGTTGTCCATTCCGAATGTTGACCTACTGTATCGCCGAATTAGAATTGGCGTTCCGGGGTTTCAATCGCCCGAGCTATTGCTCACATTTTTCAATGTATCAATCTTTCTCTGAGTCCAAGAACACATGGGTATAGCGATCGTGACCGGCGCCGCCGGTTTAATCGGATCTGAAGCAACGCGCCATTTTTGCAAATTGGGCATGACCGTCATCGGTATCGACAATGACATGCGTAAAGTCTTTTTTGGTGACGAGGCATCGACGCATTGGCAACGCAATCGCCTACAAGAAGAATTGGGTTCTGGATACATCCACGTCGATGCAGACATTCGTGACACCGATGCGATGGAGGCATTGTTCAAAAACCATGGCTCCGAAATTCAGTTGATTGTTCACACGGCGGCGCAACCGTCGCATGATTGGGCGGCCCGCGACCCGCACATGGATTTTACGGTCAATGCCAACGGTACATTGAATTTGTTGCAGGCGACGAGAAATCATTGCCCGGAAGCGACCTTCATATTCACCTCTACCAACAAAGTCTATGGCGACACCCCCAATCGTCTGCCACTGATTGAACAAGAAACGCGATGGGAGATCGATTCCTCGCACGCGTACAACAATGGTATTGCGGAAGACATGTCCATCGACAACTGCATGCACAGTTTGTTTGGTGCCTCCAAAGTTGCTGCGGATGTTCTCGTCCAGGAATACGGCCGTTACTTTGATATGAAAACCGCTTCCTTTCGCGGCGGTTGCCTGACCGGCCCCAACCATAGCGGCACGCAACTGCACGGATTCTTGGCTTATCTGATGAAGTGCACGGTAACTGGGACACCGTATAGTGTGTTTGGCTACAAAGGCAAACAAGTCCGCGACAACATTCACAGCTACGACTTGATTCAAGCGTTTGACCATTTCCACCAGGCACCGCGATGTGGCGAAGTCTACAACATCGGAGGCAGTCGTTTTAGCCATTGCTCAATGCTGGAAGCCATTACGATGTGCCAGGAAATTTCTGGTAAAGAACTAAATTACACGTACGCCGACGACAATCGCATGGGTGATCACATTTGGTACGTCAGTGATGTCGGCAAGTTTCAATCACACTACCCCGATTGGCAACTGACGTTGAATGTCAAAGACATCCTGACGCAGATCTATGAATACAATATCGATCGCTGGCAACCGGCGGTGGCACAGTGAGCGACGGTTCACAATTCAATGTGTTGGGTGTCAAAATCACAGCGACCGACTATCAAGGAGCCGTCGCTAGAATCATCGACGCGGCTCAGTCGAAAACGACTCTTGGGGTTTCCGCACTTGCGGTTCACGGCGTGATGACTGGCGTGATGGATCAAGAACATCGCCATCGATTGAATGAGCTGGAAATGGTCGTCCCCGACGGACAACCGGTACGTTGGGCGATGAATTGGCTGTACGGCTGCGGGCTGAAGGATCGCGTTTATGGACCGAATCTAATGCTGAAAACTTGCGAGGCTGCGGCAAGAAACGGGATCCCCATTTACTTGTTTGGTGGTCGGCAAGAATTGTTGGACAAATTGGAAGACGAGTTAATCCAGAAATTTCCGGAACTGGTCGTTGCTGACACGATGCCATCTAAGTTTCGGAAGATCTCTGGCGATGAAAAGATTGAAATCATCAACGAGATCAATTCCAGTGGAGCCGGTATCACGTTTGTTGGTTTAGGATGTCCTCGGCAAGAAGTTTGGACATACGAATTTAAAGATCATTTAAAAATGCCTGTGCTTGCCGTCGGTGCAGCATTTAATTTTCATGCCGGCATGCTGGCTCAAGCTCCAGAGTTTTTGCAAAGCCGCGGGCTGGAATGGCTTTATCGTCTGGTTAACGAACCGAAACGACTTTGGCAGCGATATCTGCTATTGAACCCGTATTACTTGACGTTATTGTTGCTGCAACGAACCGGGCTCAAGCGATTCGATACTAACAACACAGTTGCCCCCAGCCGTGAAGTGCTCTACGGGTGAGCAAACTCAATTGAGCCGGGTCGCCATCTTATTCCGCGCCACAGATCGGCGTTGTGGAATTTTGTCGTTTCTGAAAAAATTCAAAGATTAAATATCAATTTTGGATGCTTCGGATGCGCCCAGATTATTTACAACGACGCAGCAAGTTGCTACGCAGAATCAAACGAGCCCAGCTGGACGGCATGTTGGTAACGAACGAAACCAATGTCACCTATTTGACAGGGTTTACCGGAGACAGCTCTTGGCTTTGGGTCTCGCCAAATCAAACGATGCTGTTGAGCGACACGCGTTACACCACACAGATTCAAGAAGAATGCCCCGATTTGGATATTGCTATTCGCGACAGTCGCTCGACACTAATCGACTCGTTTGGGAAACTATCAAAATCGGCCAAGCTCAAGAACGTGGCCATTGAATCTAGCCACGTAAGCAAATCACGATTTGATGCGATCGGCGAACGGACTGCCGCTGAAATTATCGACACCGAAGGCTGGGTAGAAACGCTACGGGCCATCAAAGATAAATCCGAGATCGAAAAGATTCGCAACTCGATTCTCATCAACGAGCGAGCGTTTGCGGTGATTCGTTCTCAGCTTCGTGGCGAACAGACTGAACGAGAGATTGCCCACAATCTAGAGCATCAAATCAGGGCTTTCGGTGGGACTGGATGTGCGTTCAGCCCGATTGTGGGAGTCGGAGAAAGAGGCGCGTTGCCCCACGGAATTCCATCAAACAAGCGGATCGAGGAGTCTAGTTTTGTTTTGATCGATTGGGGGGCGAAAGCTGGGGGGTATTGCAGCGACTTGACGCGTGTTTTGACGACAGCTAAAATCCCGCCGAAAATGCGCAAGGTATACGAGATAGTATTAAATGCGCAATTGGCGGCGATTGCGAAGATTCGTCCTGGCGTTTCTTTCCAATCCGTTGATGCTGCTGCTCGTTCCGTAATCGAAAACGCCGGTTTTGGTAAAAAATTCGGTCACGGGCTAGGGCATGGATTTGGCTTGCAAATTCACGAAGACCCGTTCATGAATCCGATTCGGGAGGGAGTCTTTAAGCAGAACATGGTCGTCACTGTTGAGCCCGGTATCTACTTGCCTGGTATTGGAGGCGTCCGAATTGAAGATGATATTTTGGTGACCAAAGATGGATGTGAAGTGCTCAGCACGTTGCCAAAAACGCTTGACGAAAACCACGTCGACACATTTTAAAAAACGCGTCGCAATTTTGCGACTGGAGATAATTTAATGTCGAAAGAAAAACCAGAAGATCAAGTATTCGATGTCAAACGCATCGCGGATTTGATTGAGTTGATGAAGGAACACGATTTAAGTGAAGTGGACTTACGCAACGATGCCAAACGCATTCGTCTGAAACGTGGGTCCGATCCAATTCCGATGATGATGCCGCCGACGATGCCCGCTGTTGCTCCGGCGCCAACGGTCGCTGGCAATACGACTCCCGTTGCCGATGAGACGGCGGAACCCGACAACGCCGTGTATATCAACAGCCCCACGGTGGGTACTTTTTATAGCAAGCCGAATCCCGACTCGGACAATTTCGTGAAAGTCGGTGACATGGTTTCGCCCGATACGGTAGTCTGTCTGGTCGAAGCGATGAAGATGTATAACGAAATCAACGCTGGAGTCTCCGGTAAAATTGTCGCGTGCTTGGTTCAAAACGAAGAAGCGGTCGACGTCAACAAACCGCTGTTTCGAGTGGAACCAGCGTAAATCAATTCTACATCGCTCAACACGCTCGACACCGTTGCTGGTGTTGGAGCGTGTTTGTTCAATTGGCAGCAAAGTGGATCGAGGATTTTTCGGACATGTACAATCGAATCTTGATCGCCAACCGAGGCGAAATCGCACTGCGTGTGATTCGGGCTTGCAAAGAATTGGGTATCGAAACCGTCGCCATTTTTAGCGAGGGTGATCGCGGTTCGAGCTATTTGGATTTAGCCGACGAAGCCTACTGTGTTGGCGGTGCACGGTCTCACGAAAGCTATTTGAAGATCGACAGAATCATCAGCGCCGCTGAAGTTAGTGGTGCCGACGCGGTCCATCCTGGATACGGCTTTTTGTCCGAAAACGCGCATTTCAACGAAGTTTGCCGGGACTGCAACATCGACTTTATTGGTCCCACTCCCGAAGCGATGTTGCAACTGGGTGACAAGAACACAGCACGGGAGTTGGCCAAAAGTGCCGATGTGCCGGTTGTCCCTGGTAGCGACGGTCTGATTGAAACCGAAGAAGAGGCGGTCCGCGTGGCAAAGGAAATCGGTTTTCCGGTTCTGATCAAGGCCACTGCTGGTGGCGGAGGAAAGGGTATGCGACTGGCCGAATCTGAAAGCGAAATCGCTTCGGCCTACAACCAAGCCGTAACCGAAGCCGGCGCCGCATTCGGGAATTCTGGGGTTTACATTGAACGATTCGTATTGCAACCGCGGCACGTCGAAGTCCAAATCTTGGCCGACAAACAGGGCAACGCCGTTCATCTGTGGGAACGGGATTGTAGCACGCAGCGCAGACATCAAAAATTGATCGAAGAAAGCCCTTCCCCAAATTTGCCACCAGAAATACGTAAGAGCATTTGCGATGCCGCCGTTCGGCTCGTGCATAAAGCAAAATACCACAACGCCGGTACGGTCGAATTCATCGTCGACCAAGACCACAACTTCTATTTTATCGAAGTCAATGCCAGGATTCAGGTCGAACACTGTGTCTCAGAAATGGTGACCGGTATTGATTTGATTCGGCAACAAATTAAAGTTGCCTCCGGTGACAAGCTTGAGTTCACGCAAGACGACATCCCCTGTCATGGACATTCCATCGAATGCCGAATCAATGCGGAAGACCCGGCTCAAGACTTCCGACCGTGCCCAGGTACCATCGATCATATCTTTGTCCCTGGGGGACTGGGCGTTCGGTTCGATTCGCATGTGCACACCGGTTACACTGTTCCGCCGTACTACGATTCGATGGTCGGTAAACTGATCGTTCACAAGAACAATCGACAAGAAGCGATTGAGTGTATGAAGCGTGCACTATCGGAAATGAACGTAAAAGGAATTGCAACTACCGCTGACTTCCATCTCGCCGTGTTGGGGCACGAGGACTTTGTGAACTCGACCGTCGATACCAAATGGGTCGAGCGAGTATTTCTGAAAAATTATTAACAATTCGACTTGGCAATGTTTGGCTTTTGACCGCAAACATGCTGTAAGGGCGTTCAGGTTTTCGAATCCAGTCATGTTGTGATTCCCATGGAATTGCGATGGTTTTGGCATAGTCAAATCGCTTATCACCGAATAAGCTCACGGATGTTTATGACGTTTTAAATTCCATAAAGATTTGGAGTCCTAGCCTTGGCTAACACGTTGTCGCCCCCACCTCGGCCGGAACATGCGTTTGAGAGAGTTGCAATTTTGTTTGCTGGTGGCCCCGCCCCAGCTGCCAATGCAGTGATTTCTGCAGCTGCCGCCTCGTTTTTGAGAGCGGGTGTTCAGGTCATCGGTATCAAGCATGGCTATTCGGCGTTAGCCGAGTTCTCGGAAGACCGGCCGTTGATTGAAGGTCGCGACTATATTCATCTGACGCACAAAGTGCTAGCCCGCTCTCGCAACACGCAAGGCATCATCATCGGAACTGCCCGCACAAATCCCGGCAAACACATTAATTCGCCAGACGATTTGCAGTGCGAAGACAAAACGGCGCCGTTGAAACGCGTCCACCAGGGCCTGAAAAGCATCAATGTCGATGCGCTGATCTCCATCGGTGGTGATGACACTTTGAAAACTGCCAACAAATTCAAACGCTACCAAGAACAACTGGCGGACAAAACGATACCCGTCGTGCATCTACCAAAAACGATCGACAACGATTATCACGGCATCGATTTTACGTTTGGATTCTTTACGGCGGTCGAGTTCCTGGCCTCGGAAATTCGCAATTTGATTTACGACGCTGAAGTGACGAAGGCGTACTTTGTGGCCGAAACTATGGGGCGCAGCGCCGGCTGGTTGGCCTACGGCGCAGCGATCGCCGGCGAGGCAAGCTTGGTGATTAGCGTCGAAGACGTGATGGCGGACTATATGATTGAAGAATCGTCCACCGACGCGGCAGGCAACACGACAAATCGCAGAATTATGGATCTCGAACGCGTTGTTAAACGAATCGTAAAATCCATGCTCGCCCGTGAAAACGAAGGCAAAGAGTTTGGTGTGGTCGTGCTGGCCGAAGGGCTGGCGGAGTTTTTACCTTATGAATACGTCGCGGGGATCGATCGAGACGACCATGGACACATTTCCATTTCCGATGTGAAATTGTATGAAATTTTCTCGACACTGATCGAAAAAGAATACGCGACAAAAACCGGTAAAGTCCGCAAAGTCAAAGGCTTGCAGTTGGGCTACGAATCAAGATGCGCCAAGCCACATGCTTTCGACGTGATGCTCGGAAGCCAGCTGGGCGTCGGCGCGTTTCGTGCATTGGCCGAAAAACAGCTGAATGGAGTTATGGTTAGCGTTTCCGGACAATTGGATCTGCATTACGAACCGTTTGATAAACTGGTTGATCCAGACACGCTAGTCACGGTCGTCCGTTACATCGAACCCGCCAGCGACTTCCATCGCCTAGCTCGGTTTTTGGAAACACACGTCAACGATTAACGATTGACTTGGTTTCTCAAAACAGGCAACGCAAACGTGATCCAGCCATCACTGGTTCTCTGTGCGGGTGTGGCATCCACGCACTGGCGCTACGTTTTAACAACGCGTAGCATTCATCAATCACGCATCTGGGTTTATTGTTGGCTGTTGTAAATGTCCACCAGAAATAGCACCGCGTTTTTCTTGCTGCGGTTCTCGATCGAGTGTTCAATATCGGCGGCATATTGAACACTGTCACCTTTATTGATTTGTGTTTCTTCTTCGCCCGATTTAACGACCACGGTGCCGGATTGGACGGTCAGAAATTCGCGTGTGCCGCGAAAATGAGGGGCACTTTCAAGTACACCGCCGGGATACAAAGTTACCTCATAAAACTCCACGTCCTTTTCCAAGTTTAATGGCGAAAGCGTGCGAATCTTGCAGGCTTCGTCGTCACGAAACATCGCCGCTTGATCGTCGCGGCGAATAACTTCGATCCGGCGTTCAGCTCGAGCACCATCCACCAGATCCCCCAACGTCATTCCAAAAGCGCGGGCAATCCGGAAAGCAACCGACAATGTTGGATTGGCGGTTCCTCGTTCAACTTGGCTCAACATACTACGGGAAACACTGCACATTGAGGCCAATTGTTCCAATGTCCAACCGTGCCGTTTACGCAACTGACGCACCCGTTCACAAACGTATTGGCTGAGTGGTTCAACCTCATTTTCCGAATCGGCAGCATGTGGTTCAGTATTACTCATACCCTGTCATTCTTTTTTCAGGTTTGATATAACGAAACTCCTGACGGTCACTGCTAACCCCTACGATGCAGCTTGTGGCTCATTGTCTCGCATTGCTGGACAATACGAATTAAAATTGCGGCTCTTGGCAAACAAATCTTTCAAACGGGCGTTGTGCATCATAAGGGAAATATTTCTAATATACCGGATGAACAGACTAATCGCAAACAGGAGTCAATCTTGACTGAGCTTCCCACGACGATGCCAGCGATTCGAAAACTGCAGGATGCACCCGGGTTGGATTATTGCCACGCCATCTCATTGCCGAATATCGGACCACGTGAAGTCTTGGTTGCGGTGACGCACGCGGGAATTTGTGGCACAGATCGGCACATTTATGAATGGGATCAATGGAGCCAAAACCGGGTCGCCGTCGGAATCACGACCGGTCACGAGTTTGTCGGCCGAGTCGTTCGAGTGGGCAGCGCCGTCGAACGGACGCAAGTTGGAGCGCGCGTCAGTGCCGAAGGACACATCGGTTGCGGTAAATGCGAGCAATGCCGTACCGGTAATGGTCATATTTGCGATGTGGTCGACATTATCGGTATCGATGTCAACGGTTGTTTTGCCAGCTACGTTGCCGTCCCCGAAGATAACATATGGCCGGTGCATCCAGACATCCCAGATAAGATTGCCGCGGTGTTTGATCCGCTGGGCAATGCGGTTCACACCGTGATGTCGGCTGGAGTCAGCGGCAAATCCGTTTTGATTACGGGCGTTGGGATTATCGGATTGATGGCGGTAACGGTTGCCAAGGCGGCAGGCGCGGGACGGATCTTTGCCACCGACGTCGATGAACGACGCCTACAATTGGCGCGCCAGTTGGGTGCGGATGCGACTTTTGATGCCCGCCAGCCTTGGGTCGAGGAAGTTCGTCGGTTGGCAGGCGGTTCGGGCGTTCATTCGTTGGTAGAAATGAGTGGAAACCCACGCGCCGTTCGAGATGGTATCGCGGCGCTGCGAAATGGTGGTACTGCGGCGATGCTGGGAATTCCTAGTGACGACATTTCGATCGATCTGTCGGAAATTATTTTTAAAGGCATTACAATGCTCGGTATCAACGGTCGCAAGATGTTTGAGACTTGGTACCAAATGGAGAACTTGATCCTCTCACGACGCTTGGAATTGGACCCGATCATCACTCACGTGATTGAAATGCAAGACTTTGAATCGGGTTTCAAGATGATGCAATCCGGAGAGGCAATCAAAGTCGTCATGAAGATAAAACAGGAAGGAGAGGCGTTATGCCAAACAGTAATTTCGACGAGCGGTGCAACGGAATAATTGGCGGCCTGCAACAATCTGGCCAACTCAAACCGTTTTACGACATTACTTCACCGATGCGGCCGGTTGTATCTATCGCGGGCAAAGGCGACGTGTTGGTTCTGTGTGCCAACAACTACCTTGGTTTGGCGGATCACCCTGAAGTGATCGAGGCGGGGCTGCAAGGGATTCGAGACTATGGAGCCGGAACGGCGTCCGTTCGATTTATCTGCGGTACTTTGGCCTGCCATCGAGAACTGGAAAAGAAGATTGCCAATTTTGTCGGTACCGAATCATCGCTCAGTTACGTCAGTTGTTGGAATGCGAACGAAGCATTGTTCCCAACGTTGGTTGGGCCTGAAGACGCCATCCTTTCCGACGAGCTAAACCACGCCAGCATTATCGACGGCATGCGTTTGATGTCGAAGAAGGTAACCAAAAAAGTGTACCGGCACAGCGACTTGGAACAGCTGGAATCTCTGCTGAAAGAAACCGCCCCCCATCCCACACGTTGGGTGGTTACCGATGGTGTGTTCAGTATGGAAGGTGATGTTGCGCACTTGCCGCAATTGGTCGAATTGTGCGAACGCTATGATGCCATGTTGGTCGTCGACGATTCCCATGGGGTTGGTGTGCTGGGTACCGGAGGCCGTGGCACCCACGAACATTTCGACTTGGTTGGCAAGATCGATGTGGTTACCGGTACGCTCGGTAAAGCCTTGGGCGGAGCCGCCGGTGGCTATATTGCGGCTTCCGAAAGAGCGATTCAAGTTCTTGAGCAACACGCGCGTCCCAGCCTGTTTTCCAACGCACTACCGGCAACGGTTGCCTACAGCGCTGCCAAAGCGATTGATGTTGTGCAACACGACCCCGGCATCGTTAAACGGCTGCATGACAATGTGGCTGCGTTTAGAAAAGGATTGGCCGATCTTGGTTTTGATTGTGCGCCTTCGCCAACGGCGATCATTCCCATCATGATCGGAGACGAGGCCGAAGCGATTAAAAAATCAAAGCGGCTGTTTGAATTGGGCGTGATGGTGATTGGTTTCGGGTTTCCCGTCGTCCCCAAAGGTGAAGCGAGACTCCGCGTTCAAGTTTCGGCGGCGTTGACAGACGAACACATCGCCCAGGCGATGGATGCGTTTGCGAAGCTATAAAAGCGGCAATTTCCAACGAAAGATCACTGCTATTGGTATGTTGCAAAGGCCAGTGATGAACGTGTTCGATATTGAACAGACTTTAGACGGATGATGGCGTTCGCTCCTCCATTACCACGAGATGGAACTTTGGCCCCTTGCCGACATTCAAGTTGGCAATGTCAAGCTCGAAGGAACCGCAAATTTGGCTTGATGTGAGATCATTTTCGATCTATGTCATTCCGGTCGCTCCCGCAAACAAGCAAACATCAACTGGGAGGGTGAAGTGGATATTCTCGGTGCGCCTCCATTCATTGATTAGTTGCAAACTCTTGGATGCTCGAAGAAAAAATGGCAAATTGAGCATCCTGGGTTGACAGTAGTCTATTGCAATTGAGTTCACTAGCAAAATTGGAATCATCGCCAACGATTCCTTCTTGTTTTCACCAAGATCGCAAATTGCGCAGGCGAGAAAAACTCTGTTGCGGTCGTTTGAAACGCCAACAAGACTGATGTCTTTGCAGCACAAGGGCGTCGACTTCATTGCGTATAGTAACACTGAATTGGGACAAAACATGAACGAAGCTATTTCAACTTCATTTTGGCTTAGAGCTTGTGTACTCCTTTGCACTCTGGTCATAGAGTTTACGCTTGCTTGTCCAGGACGTTTGTATGCGGACGCGGATCCGATTGTTCTGACGGCCACCGGTCCGGACGCACCAAACGTAGTGATTCTCCGTGACGATCGAGTCGCCACTCTGGAGTTGGACTTTGTCGCAGGCAACCCGTGGACTCCTTTTGATCTCGGTATGGATCGCGAAGGTCCCGTTGGTTATCGCATTACTTGGAGGCTATCACCTGAGCCTGCGGAACCTAGTTTACCGATTCATTTCTTTAATAAAGCTATTTCACAGAAACTGACATCGCTGCGGAGGACACAAATCCAGCCGCTACTTAATGACAAAAGGTATTTTCTGAAAGTGGAGTATGTAAATCGTTTCGGAAAAATCGTTGGCGACGCAGCTCAAGGGGTTTTTGATGGTGGAAGCAGCGAAAGGATTGATTCATTGAGAAAAGAAATGACTGGGTTCTTCGATGACTTTAACGTTCCGGCAGGGCTTCCTGACGAAACGAAGTGGAACACTTCATTTTCTCGTTGTAACGACCCGGCCATGCAGGCATTTTTTGTCAATTCCCAGTTTCACACTCATACACTATGCGGAACACCGCACGCTTCGGTCATGTTTGGTGATCGCGGTCAAACGACCCATCGAGTTCGTAATCCGTTGCGAATCGAACCGAACGAAACACGGCGGATCGTTTTTGACATTGATGGTTTGCATATCGCGAATCGAGCTTTTTGGTATTTAGATATTGTTGATCAAGAAGTCGACATCACCGGTCAGATCAACGTGGGCGGAGGAGAAGGTCGATTTGGTCACCCGGGCATTGGGTTGCGCTTCACTCTAGTCGGTCAAACCGCTCAGTTGTTTTTCTTTAATGCCGCTGGCGAACAGTTGCTTGTTGAAGAAAACCGTGATTTGCATTTTGATGGTGTACAAACGCTTCCCAATGTCCGTCGAGCGTGCGAGATTCAGCTTTCGCAAAACCACGCGACCATGTTGATGGATGGAGTAGAAGTTCTTAGTTCAACTCTACCCATCAAATTGTCGCCTGGTGACCACACCGTATTGTGGTCCGTATTTGGCTACAACACACTCAAAGCCCCCTCTCCATTTGCGCTTGTGCATTGGGATAATTTTGGATTCGACGGACCAGCCCCTGACTCAGTGACGCACAATTATCGCACTCAGATCGAAGGAACAGATTTCGTGTTGAGCGATGACTTTGTACCAGAAACTGTTGAAGTAATAATCCCTGATGATTTGACACCGTTGAATGGGGCCACCGGTGACGCTCGGTTGGTCTTTACGAGACAAATGCATTTCTGGAATCCCGCGGAATGGACTCCCTTCGATTCCGTGACCGTAAATGGGGTTAAGTATTTCATCCCCGAACCCGTTTCCGCAACAAGTCCGCCACTGCCTTTAGAGGATACGGTAAATTCTATAACACCGTACTCAACTTCAATTTCACTAGGCACCGTCGGTAACGACGGGACAGCACCGCTTGAAATCGGGGCGAATGAGTTAACTTTTCGCGCAGCACGATCTGGCTTTTTAAATGTTCACATTGAAGTCGAATACTCTCGGGGAAACGCACCTGAATATACCGCTCCACAATTCATCCATAGCTTTCCGCTGCATCATGATTTCCCAAGTGTGGGTTTGCCAGCCGCCATCAATCGAATCGATGGACTTTTGGTCGATCGCGGTATGTGGAATCAAAACTTGATCGAGAATTTCAATCAAACCGTAAATGGCGTAATCGAAATCGACACGCTCGTTAACGCTAGTGAATTCAATAGTTCCACGACGTTGGACAGTGACTTTACGAGCGCCACGCTAGCAACGGCTGGCGAAAACCCAGGAATAACCCATGTGCAACTTTGGATTCGCCCGGACAATAGTTCGGAGGAATTGGCGATATTACTTGGCGATATTGATACGAGTATCAATGCACCAACGCCCCAGTTCATACACACCTTTGAATTGGATACGACAGCTCTACCTAACGGGACCTATGAACTAACTTTTGTTGCAGAAGATGCCCGTGGAATCATGAGTGTACCGGCGTTTGGCGGGATCGGCGAAACTTCGATCAGCCACTCATCGGAACTAAATGGCCTTTACTTCCCGTTACACATTACGATCGAGAACTAGATCGAGATCCGTATCTCGCGACCTCAATTCACGGTCCAAACGAAAATGTGCGTCGGCCTTGGCGAAGTGACGTCACCTGCGGTCCGATTCCTTCACGAAAAAACCCTGCAGCCATTTTATCGCCTGCAGGGTTGATTTGATTCCTTGAACGGCAACGGGTTGCCGAAACGTATTTATCGCTGGCGTTCTTTGAGGCGAACCGCTTTGCCCACCCGATCACGCAAATAGTACAATTTGGCCCGACGGACGACGGCCGAACGTTTTACATCGATCTTGGCGATTCGAGGGGAATGGACGGGGAATTTTCGTTCCACACCTTGACCAGCAACAATCCGACGAACGGTGAACATTTCTCGCGCTCCGCCACCACTGCGAGCGATCACGGTCCCGGAAAACACCTGAGTTCGCGTCTTTTCCCCTTCGTGGATTAGGCAGTGAACATCGACCGTGTCGCCAATTTCGAACTCGGGAGCATTTTCTTTTAGGCTCGCTTTTTCTACGAGCTGCATGATTTCTTGACTCATAATATCTTCTCTGGCAACGCCAAAATAATTTTTTCGGAAACCGAATTTATATCGTGTCATTCCAGTAGGTCGCTACGCCTATTTACGGTTTTTTCCAAACTTTTTTGCTTTCGCCAGCGGTCGATCGCCTCATGATTTCCGCTCAACAAGACCTCTGGAACGGCATGGCCTTCAAATTCCCTGGGCCGCGTGTACTGCGGGTATTCAAGCAGGCGGTTTCCACGCGAAAACGAATCGTCCCAGTTGCTAAATTCGTCGCCCAAAACCCCAGGCACCATCCGCACCAACGCGTCAATCAAAACCATTGAAGCGACTTCTCCACCGTTGAGAATATAGTCCCCGATGGAAACCTCGGTCGGTTGTAAAATATCGCTCACACGCTGGTCAAATCCTTCATAACGTCCACATAACAGCATTAGGTGTTGTCGCTGAGAAAGATCCTCGATCAGCCGCTGATCCAATTTTTGCCCAGTCGGAGTTAACAGGATTACGTTTGGCTCCACATCAGATTGTTCTGCCACGTCCCGGACACACTTCACCACAGGCTCAACCATCAATATCATTCCTGGTCCACCACCAAAGGGTCGGTCATCCACTTTGTTGTGCTTATCCTCCGACCAATCACGCAGGTTGTGCACGCCAACATCGACCAATCCATTTCGGATAGCTTTATTGAGAATGCTTTGGCTCAAATAGCCAGGAAACATCTCGGGAAACAGGGTTAAAACGTCGAAACGCATGTCATGGGTCCTGGCAGCTTTGTTCAATCTGTTGGCACTCGATCAGATCAATACGCATCAACATTGGCAAAAAAAAAGCTCGATTACTGAGCCGTAACCGAGCCAATGTCGTTCGAATCTTGGTTCGTTATTCTGATTTCTCTTCAGCAGGAGCTTCTTCCGTGGCTTCCGCTTGAGCCTCTGTGCTGGCTTCGCCGGCATTTTCTTCGGCTGGAGCCGATTCAGCCGAAGCATCACCTTCGGTTGATTCACCCTCGGCGACAGGCTTTTCTTCTTCCAGCTTTGGTTTTGGAGCGGCTTCAGCGGCCGCTCGAGCTTCTTCGATGGCTTTCGCTCGGCGCCCACCCAGGCGGTCGATCGCTTCTTGTTGTTGTTGTAAATGACTGCCGTCTTTACCATACTTTTTGATCAGGACGGCAACCTTCGGAGATGGCTGTGCGCCAACGCCCAGCCAGTATGCGATTCTCTCGCCTTTTAAAATCGCGCGAGCATCGGTCTCGGGGACCATGGGATCATACGTCCCCAATTGTTCAATCACACGACCATCACGCGGCGCCCGAGAATCGACCGCGCAAACTCGAAAAAACGGGCGATGCGTCCGCCCCATTTTCTTCATACGAATCTTAACTGCCACTTTTTATCCTTAAATGAACCGCGGAATCTTCACCGCAATCGAATCTTTTTCATTTTCGAATCGAGCATTGTACGGTTTGCATCGAGCTTTGTCACCCCAAATTGGCGATTTTCCGAGTCTTTATCGGCATTTGGCACGTCCAGCTCTACCTGCCTTTCTTCTTTTTTCGCTTCTCCTTCAACATCTTGTCACGCTGCTTTTTCATTTTGGCCCGTTCTTTGGCTGTCAAACGCTTTCCCGTCGATTTTTTCGTCTTCGGCATCCGTTTGGATGGGTCCATCATCGTCTGCTGCAGATCCTGCATCATCTGCATTCGATCGCCCATGCCTTTGCCAGCCATACCCGTCAATATCGGCTTCATCGTATCGTACTGTTTGACCAACTCGTTGACGGCTTTCGGTTCAACCCCGGCACCTTGGGCGATTCTCTGGCGGCGGCTAACCTCGATGACCTTCGGATTCCGACGCTCTTCCGGCGTCATCGAATCGATGATCCCCACCATCCGACGAATTTCCTTTGAAGTATCCGCTTGCGACATCATCGCATTCAATTCTTTGATGTTCCCCATACCAGGCATCAAGCCCAGCATTTTTTGCATCAGCCCCGGCTTGGCCATCTTTTGCATATGGTTGCGGAAATCATCCAGCGTGAAATCGCCCTTCTCCAGTTGCTCCTGCAGCCGTTGTTGTTCTTTTTCGTCAAACGCTTTTTGCGCTTCGTCCACCAGTGCCAACACATCGCCCATGCCCAGAATTCGGCTGGCCATGCCGTCCGGGCGAAAATACTCCAAGTTATCCAAGTGTTCGCCGGTACCAATGAATCGAATCGGCACCCCCGTCACATGTCGGACCGAAAGCAAAGCACCACCACGCGCGTCGCCATCCAACTTGGTCATCACGACGCCGTTTAGTTCCAGCGATTGATGGAACGCCTTGGCACTGTTAACCGCGTCTTGCCCCGTCATACCATCGACGACCAAGTAAACCTGATGCGGTTGTACTTCGCGGTCAATCGTCCGCAATTGCTCCATCAATTCTTCGTCGATCGCGAGACGACCAGCAGTATCGAGAATGACGACGTTTCGTTTTTCGTCACGCGCTTTCTTGACCGCGTTGCGACAGACCTTAACCGGGTCTTTCTCGTCGGGCTCGCTGTAAACCGGCACCCCCACTTGCTCACCAATGACATGCAATTGTTCGATCGCGGCCGGACGCTGCAGGTCAGCCGCGACCAGCATCGGCTCGATCTTGCTGCGCTGGAGAAGCTTCGCGAGTTTACCGCACGTCGTCGTTTTGCCGGCACCCTGCAGCCCGCACATCATGATGATGTTGACATCGTTGTTCAGGGATATGCCTTCGACACCCTCACCCAATAGGTTGATCAACTCACGGTGAACGATTCCGACCAACTGTTCACTCGGCTGCAACGACAAGAGTACTTTTTCGCCCAATGCCTCGTCGGTGACTCGCCCCATAAAGTCACGAACGACATCGAAACTGACATCGGCCTCCAGCAGCGATTGCTCAACAAGCTTCAGCCCATCCCGCATGTTCGCTTCGGTTAACTTCCCTTTTCCGCGAATCGATTTGAATGCGGACTGTAAGCCTTCTTGGAGATTTCCAAACATTAAACTCTTTCAGTTTCGAATCTGCTTCAAATATTCGTTTACGTTGACAATTTCTATATCGTCGCGTGTCCGTAATTTTTCTTTAAACCAGTATTTGTGCCATGCCCCAAACATGATCAAAACAACTTTTCCTCGGTTTTTTTGTTTATTTAAGTTGGCTTCGATCAACGCATAATGCGAGCGATTGATGTTGTCCCATCCGCCAGGACCCAAAACCTCATTGAAATGCCGGTTATAGGGCACCATGCCTTGCTTGACGATTTCATCGTAGCGGTCGGTGTGGATAAAAGCGGGGTTGTCGTCTCCCCCCTCTTTCTTAATCATCGCCTGGGCTTTGGATTGAGCTTCCACCATCTCCCGGTAGTTTTCAGGTTGCTCGTTTTTCAAATCGCCCAGCTTTTTACGCCGGGCGTCGGCCATCGGCTTGGTCCAACCAGCACACGGGACGATAACGAAATCCATTTCACGGCTGAGCGGGTACATCGCATCAACATATTCTGGAAACACCTTAACCCGTGGCTCGACGATTTCACCATTCTGTATGAATTGACGGTTCGCTTCGTCCAGTCGGTCTGGCGGAATTTCGCACAAAATCAAATCGGGATCGACGTTACGAATCAGCTGCTTGATGGTCTCGACCCCGAACCGCGCGCTAGTCCGGTGTTTGCCATGAATCATGCCCAAGACAATGACCGTATTTTTCCGGCTCGTCGCAGTGGTTTGGCCGGCGGCGCTCGAACACAGCAAAGTCAAAAAAAGAACTGGGATCAGGCATCTAGACATAGATAACACCGCAAAGATCAAACTCGGTACAAAGCTTGCATCTTAACAGATTGGTCGATCAGTAGATAGAGAACCGGCGATCCATCCGGATGCGGCGTTCCGGATCGAGTTATCGTCAAAATGTTTTTGCGGGCTTTTGTTGGAACGCTTAGCGATTCCAGCGACGAAGTCCAGCTTCGCAAATCCAACAACTTTTTCCCTGCCTAGCATTTCGCTTTAATGAATACGAAAACAAGCGCCAAGGATCAGTACTTGATGCCCAGCCGTTTCATTTTGTTATAGATGCTTTTCTCACTGATTCCCAGCGTTCTGGCCGTCATCGCTTTGTTACCGTTGCAATACTGTAACGTCGCGACGATCGCGAGTCGTTCAATTTCAGCCAGCGTCTTGCCACAAATCGCAGACTCGATCGGTTGATTGAATTCGACCGTAGGCTTGGCCGTCTTATCGATAGTGATGTCGGATTCTTCGATAACGCCCGACTGACAATACGTTGCCGCCCTTTCCAGAACATTTTCGAGTTCACGGATGTTTCCTGGCCACGAATGGTTCTGAAGCTTAAACAACGCCTTTTGACTGAAGCTCGCGACCGAAGAGTTCTGCTTGATCGCAATTTTTCGCAACAAGTTCTGTACAAACTTTGGCAACTCGTCCATGCGTTGCCGCAGCGGCGGTACCTTGATCTGAAGTACATTCAGCCGGTGGTACAAATCCTCTCGAAACTTCCCCTGTTGACAAAATTCCGACAAGTCTTGCCGCGTCGCGACTACCAGCCTCCAATCATACGGCACTGCATTCATCGAACCTTGCGTTCGATTATCCTGCAAGACCATGAGCAACCTTGGTTGCAAGTCCAACGGCATATCGGCGATTTCATCCAAAAACAACGTACCACCCGATGCTTTGGCGAAGGCGCCCAGAAAATTGTCAACCAAACCTTCGCTCGACGTACGTTGATAGCCGAACAATTCGGCTTCCATTAAGTCACGCGGAAATGACGGGCAATTCACGGCAACAAACGGCGCAGATCGACGACGACTTTGTTCGTGAATCATTCGTGCAATGGTCGATTTACCAGAGCCACTCTCCCCCGTGATCAATACGGTGGAGTCCATATTGGCGGTTTTTCGAATGCGGTCGTAAAACTGTTGATGGGTGGCATGTCGCTCGCTGCGAACAACGCCACCAATTGAACTTGCCGAAACCGTTGTGGAAACGCCTGTCGACTTTCCCGAAGGCGCAAAATTCTGGCTATGTCCACCAGAAAAGCTTGGTGATTGAATCATTAATCTGCCCCAAAAATAGAAAAGAGAAAAGTGTTGAGGCTTTTCGTAGAATTCGAATCCATTCCAACGAATGCAGCGCGTCAACTAGAAAAAATAAACCACGGTACAACTGGCGGGAGTTTTTTACTGAAAAATAAACGGTCTAGCTCAACGGCTGGACACGTTATTCAACAACGTCAAAAACACGCATAAATCCTGTGGATTTGTCACCAAATGCATGAGAGAAACGCTAAGCACAAACCGGTACAAACTTGCAAAGCAAGGCTTTTTTTTGAGTTTCCAAGCAAGTTTCACCGGCTACGTTCGATACGCTCGTCGGCTGATTTCGAAGCGACATTTGGTCGCAGAACAATCGCGGATCGACGCCGCATCTCTGCTAGGTTGTGCCCAGGCCACAACGATTTTTAAATTCAAGCATCTCCACTCGGCTACCAACCACGAGAGGCGTTCGCTGGTGTATGCCACTGGGCTGGATGTCCAAAATCCGTTGTTCGCCGTCGGTCGCCATCCCACCAGCTTGTTCGGCAATGAATGCGATGGGATTCGCTTCGTACAACAACCGCAGTTTACCGTCTTGGTGAGCTTGGGTCGGTGGATACATAAACAGGCCCCCTCGCCATAATGTTCGATGGAAGTCCGCAACCAAGGATCCAATGTATCGAGAACTATATGTACGATTCATGCCGCCAGTTCTCATGTGCTCGATAAACTCTCGGAACGGCCCTGGGAAATTCTCGGCATACGCTTCGTTGACCGAATAATAGTTTCCCTGTTTGGGCATCTGAATATTTTCATGGCTCAATACGAACGCACCGACTGCTGGGTCCAGTGTAAATCCGTGCACGCCGTTACCAACGGTATAGACCATGACGGTCGACGAACCATACACCACGTATCCCGATGCAATTTGTCGCCGACCAGGTTGCAACACCCATCGCGTTGGGTCGTCGAAATTGGCACCCTCGGGTCGTCGGAAAATTGAAAATGTCGTGCCCACACTCACATTGACATCAATGTTCGACGAGCCGTCAAGTGGATCAAACACAACCGCGTATTTCGCCTCGGGTGACTGATGCGGCATGACGATCGGCATCTCGTTCTCTTCCGAAGCCAAAATTCCAACGCTTCGTCGCGACCCCAGGCCTTCGATCATTGCCTCATTGGCATACACATCCAATTTCTGTTGCACCTCGCCTTGAACATTCTCGGACCCCATCGTGCCCAAAATATCTGTTAATCCCGCACGTCGCACCTGCGCTTGAATCTTTTTAGTTGCCAAAGTAATACCAGACAACAAAAACGAAAACTCACCTGACGCGCCGGGAAAACGTTGTTGTTCTTGAAGGATATGCTGTTGAATAGTGATCGCGGACACTCGGTCCCCCAAAGAATGATCGCATTTTGCCAGGGTCGCCGGTGGTGTGGCCGCCGACGCTCACCTAAGTCAATAATGTAACGCTTCAACAAACATTGACCAACCGCCCATTTTGTCGGCCCACTCGATACGAGGACTTGTTTGACAACAAAAAAACTTAACCTTGGATGCGACGGGTAAGCTGACGCTTGGCGTCTTGGTCATCGCCATACAACCATTGCAGGATATTTTCGTTCCACATCGCATCGTATTGTTGACGATCGATTACGTCTCTTTCCATCGCCAAGTCCAAAATCTTCCCTGGATAAGACGACTGAGGCATACTTTCCATTTCCCCTAATGGATAGGGGTCATCCAATCCCAAGATAACTTGGCTCGCCCCTTGGTTTTCAACCAGCAACTTCAACGAACCGGTGTCGTGGACCAAACTGTCAAAGAAAATATTTGGATGCCCAACAGCTCGACGCGGATGTTGCTTGCCTTCGAATAGATCTGGCCGACCGTCAAAACCTTGAATCCGACGACCCAAATTGATCTGTGCCAGCAGTCCACCGTGAGCAAAACAAACGCGAATGTTGGGGTAAGCATCTTGGAAGCCATTGAGAGTCATAAAATGATAGGCATCTGCACATTGGGCCAACATCCAAATTAGATGGAAGCGCCAGGCGTTGTTTTCCAACAGGATGAACTTCTCTCCATCGTAAGGATGGATCTCGATCGCCAATTTCAATTCGTTGGCCAGTTCAAAAAGCGGTTTGTTGTCGATACTAAAAATCGAACGCCATGAACCGATCGTATCCATAAAATGGGTCGGCAAACACAACAAACGCATGCCTAGTTCATGGTAACAACGTTCAATTTCCCAACAGGCACCGCGCAGATACCCAGGGTGCACCACAAATCCGCAGGTAAATCGTTCCGGGTGCTCCCGCTGAACGCGAGCATTGAAGTCATTTTGAAACCGTAACGCCTGTTTCATCTCTTCCAGACGCAATCCGTTGCCATACAACTGTGACAAATTCAGCACCACGGCATGATCGATTTTATAGCGATCCATCCATTCGATTTTCTCGCTCAGAAAAAAACTAGAATCCGTCACTGGTCGTTTCCAACCTTTTTGCAACATAAATTTTCGATCGTTGTCCACCCAGAAGATCTCATTGTCCTTCATGAATGGCGGAATCTCTTCCGGATAAGGCAACAGATGTGAATGCCCGTTGATGCGCAATTTTCTCGGCGGCACCTCACGTGTGGTCTGACTTGCAGATTCCAAGCTCGACGAATTCTCAGGATCGACCGGTTCTTTCATATCGCTAAATTTTCGCAAGTGTAAAACGACTGGCTCATGATTTACAACACGTTTGACCAATGCAATCGACTACGAATTTATACCCACAGTCTTTTCGTTGCGTGTTCGATTGACGATTGTTGCATTTTAAAGCCATTTGGTCGACCAGTTACCTTTCGATTTGTCCGCGCTGGTTCTGGAAAGTTCCGCACGCATGGGCCACAATGACCGACGTTTTAACCACCAAAGCATTCCTCGAAATGAACAAAATGGAACCCGTTCGCGATTTGGACCAAGATGCGATTACCGACCTCCATGGCAAACTGGATTATTCTGACTACTTGCACGTCGAAGAATTAATCAGTTGCCAACATCCACTTTCTCAAGAACACGACGAAATGCTGTTTATTGTTCAGCATCAAGTTTCTGAGTTGTGGATGAAACTGGCCATTCACGAATTGCGAGCGGCGATGAATCACGTCCGCCTCGATAATCTCGAACCCGCATTTAAAATCATTTCGCGAGTGAAACAAGTCATTTGGCAACTGTTCGAACAATGGTCGGTGTTGGAAACCTTGACTCCGTCTGAATATGTCAAATTTCGACACGTGCTAGGCCCGGCCAGCGGCATGCAATCGGTTCAATATCGAACGGTTGAGTTTCTTCTGGGCAACAAAGACCCGAATATGATCAAGCCCTTTGCGCACAAGCCCAAGCTATACGATGCCATTCAAGCGGATCTTCGCGCTCCCAGCCTATACGACGAATTTATTTTGCATCTGGGACGTAAAGGATTTGCGATTCCAGCCGACTACGAGAATTCCGATTTCAGTACCACGCATCAATCCGACAAGAAATTGACTCAAGTTTTTTATGAAATTTACTCGGACCCCAACAAGTACTGGAGCGAATACGAAATGTCCGAAAAACTGGTCGACGTCGAAGCACAAATTGCCCAGTGGCGTTTTCGTCACATGAAAACAGTGGAACGCGTAATCGGTTACAAACGAGGGACGGGAGGAACGGCCGGTGTCGCATGGCTGCAAAAAGTGATTTTCGTCCGCCTGTTTCCCGAACTCTGGGACGTCCGAATGTTGCTTGAAGAACCAGGGCACCGCGCTCAATAGCAAATCCGCACCCACGGAATAAACACCATGACAAGTTTAGACTCCAGCCTCGATCTCGGTTTCATCAAAAACGTTGACGTGATCCAACGGTTTCTTGATCTGACCGAAAAAACTGTCTTGGACTCTGGCTGTGGCAATCTCACATTTTCTAGAATCTTGGCGGAACTCGGCGCCCAAGTGATTGCTATCGATCCGGATCAGGTTCAAGCCGAAATCAATCGTCAAACCGAATTGCCAAGCAGCATTGAATTTATCGAATCGGGCGCCGAAAAAATTCCACTTCCCAACCGATCGCTCGATGGCGTGTTTTTTAGTTACTCGCTACACCACATCCCAAAATCGATTTACCCAGCAGTTTTCAAAGAAGTTCGCCGTGTCCTAAAACCTGATGGCTTCCTTTATATCCTCGAACCAACAGATTGCCCCTGGAACCAAGTCATGAAGCTGTTTCACGATGAAGACCAAGAACGTGCAGACGCCCAAGCGGCGATACTAGAATTGGCGGCACCGCACTTCGAATCCGCACGCGTCGTTACCTACCACGATATCAAACAGTACGATTCGTTTGATGATTTCGCGGCTCAATTTGCCAGCAAGTCTTTCAATGCACTCTACAGCGAAGCCGACGTTCGCGCGCCTGTTGTTGAGCAAGCGTTTGAAGAACTTAGTGGACCAGACTATTCCTTCGAGTCGCCCAAGAAAGTTGTGCTCCTGCAAAATCTCAAACCTTAAGCACCGAATTTTTCCGTTTTGTTTCGAACCCACACAAAAGCCGCCCGTAGAACATCAAAGCTTCTGCCAAGAAAAAAATTACTCGTTTCGATTTTCAAGAGGCAGAATTCATGCGCAAGACGCTCTTCTCGATAGCGATGCTTTTTCTCGTTGGCTGCGGTAGTGCCGACGTCCAAGAATTTACCGGGGCTGACAATCGTAATAAAATTTCTGTCCGGTCGGGCGTGGATGCTCAACGCGTTCCCAGTGACGCCGATCGAGTTCAAGCAAACAATTTTAACCGGCGTGTAGTGTATGACGCGCATATTGATCTAGTCGTCGACAATTTTTCAACCTTCTCAAAACAGCTGCCACAATTGGTTTCCGGTGCCGACGGCTACATCGCCGACGTCTCGTGGCAGCAAAAACAAGACTTCGAAACCAATGAAAGTTATCGAACAGGCACCTGGAAACTAAAGATTCGTTCGCAGAGTTTTACGGCGTTTGTTTCCCGTTTGTCGGACGTGGCTTTTGTCGAAAAACACAATCAAACGGCGCAAGATGTGACCGCTGAATTCGTTGATTTAGAGGCACGGCTGGTCAACAAAAAGCGGATGGAAGCCCGCGTGTTGGATTTAATGAACACCTCTCAAAGAAGCTTGAGCGAGGTGATCAAACTGGAAAAGGAGCTTTCTCGTATTCGAGAGGAAATTGAACGAATGGAGGGTCGTCTCAACTTGATGAGAAATCGAACCGAGTACGCCACATTGACGATAACGGCCCTAGAAAAAAGAAAACAGGTAGCCGCAACCCCAGTTGCCTTTGGCCAGCGATTGAAGTCGAGTTGGTACGCTTCGACGGCTCTATTGACCCGATGCGTCGAGTTTGTCTCAGTCGTCGCCGCAGCGATCTTTCCTTGGATCGTTGTCTTTGCGATAGTCGCAACGATCGGTTACGGTTTGATCAAGATTACGACACGCTGGCGATCCATTGCACAATAAAGATAGACGAGCTGTCCAAGGATACACGAAGGTTCTAGACGGATATCAGCCGATTCGACGCCAATTGCTCCAACTGGCTACAAAAATCGGTTTTGACAAATTCATCGCGAAACTTATACACTTGTCGTGGGTTTAATCCCCTTACGAGCGTCGCGGTTTCATCGTTGCAAGCTCGTATTGAATTTTTAACTTTTGTTAGCGGTCCGAGGTCAAAATGAAAACGTCCTACCTTGTTGTTGTATTGACATTAGTCGTCGCCGGTTTTTTTGGACTCAATTCAATTGCAAACAGCCAGCAAGCAACGCAAACAACCGCGAATCGACCCGTTTTTGCATATGCTACGCTGTCAACTCAAGCAACCGATGCTAACAACGGAACCGTTTTCACGGCGACCTGGAACGAAGGCGGCCAAGACGTTTTTAGAAGCTCGAACTCATCCTTTTCGGATGCACTAGGACGCCTGGCGTCACGTTTAGGTGGACGCAACGTGTCGCAGGACAACTTTACGGCATTGCTGAATGCGGTTGGCCTGCAAGGCTGGCGGCTTGTCGAATCCAATCAAACCGAATCAGGTACAACACGCGTTTTCATTCGCGTTCGCTAACTACTAAAGGACCCCAGGGTAAAGGACCCCAGGGTAAAGGACCCCAGGGTAAAGGACCCCAGGGTAAAGGACCCCAGATCCTGCATGTTAAAACAGGAAGCCTAGGTTGTTTGACCGCCGCTCCAATCCGGCACTTCGTCAAAACAGTTGCATTTCTTGTTAAACCCCTTAGTATTTAGGCATGTCAAGCCCAGTTTGGCGAAAAAGTTTTACCTGGGTTTTAAGTTTCGCCTACCAGGAATACTTATTTCAGGGATTAGAAAACATGTTGGTTTTGAGCCGCAAAGTAGGCGAGAGAATTTGGATCGGTGAGAATATTGCCGTCACGGTGGTTCGAATTACCGGTGGTGGTGTTCGACTGGGCATCGAAGCACCAGACGAGTTATCTGTCGTTCGTGAAGAACTTAAATTGAAACTCGAACAATCGGGGGCCGGTGATGAAGAATCCCCTCCTCCGACGATCAAATTTCGAAGCCAGTAACCCAAACCATCTTTTCTAACACGCGACACTCCGAGTTATTTCCACTCGTTGTCGTTTAGTCGTCCCCCAACAATCCAACGTCGTATCCGTTGCGGCGCAGAACTCGCGTTGCATCCCGATTGGCCACGACTAACAACAACAGATTGAAGCACGGAAAAAACCAGAATATTGCCATTAGCGCGCATTTCGTTTTGGTGTAGCGTCGATCCGTCAATTTTTGCCGGCAATTTCGACGCCACGACCGCTACAGTTAAGTGCAACTTGCACTAGAATCCCGATGAAGACGTTATAGATTCGAATTGCCAACATCAGTACGCACGCCACTTGCATCAAACCAACATTTATAGAAACCGCAAACAAAATATTCCGAGATGTAACTGTGAATTCGAATTCGGGATTGAAGTACAAGAACGCTGAATTGGTCGCTGTCAAAAAAAACGAAACGAGAATGCAATAGATCACGCGCTTTTGCGCTCCCGCAATCCGTCGCATTTTGTTTCGTGTGGGGTCCTTTTCGACGACAACGGGATTTCCAATCGTTTCCGCCGCACGGTACGGGTTGTCAACCATCAAACAACTTCCGATCGCATTGATAAAAATGGTCAAAATCAAATCGATGCGCACCGATAGCGAAATGGCTCGCCAGATCTCGCTAGTTTTGACGCCGATATCCTATCATCACGTTGCACAAAAATACTAGATTAGCAACAACGGAATCTCGCGGAGTTCTACCGAAACAGGATACGCCAGCCCATGCATCGCCAATTGATCTTCATCCTTCGTGTTTAAAATCAACAGGTCCGTCTCGTTTTCCATCACCAATTCCTTGTAGTCGTTTAGGTGGTGTCCAACGGTAATGATCGAGTCGACAGTCAATGGCAAACCGGCAGCCTTAAGACCTTCGACACAGGAACCCACATAGTCACGCGGTTCTTTCAACAGTTGTTCCAAGATTTCTTGTCGCGCTACATCGGTGTCGATATCGGGAATCTTTCCAATGACTTGAATGTAGCGCTCGAACGTCTGCTCATCTTCGACGTGGGCCAATGTCAAGTGACCGTTTTCCTGGGTAAACAAAGCTCCATAGGTAACCAGACGACTATCGCCAGCGAGATGATCGGTCATTAACATGACGCGATCAGAGTCGGACAGTGTCGATTCCACAAGATTCTCCGGTCGAGGCGTAAGCAGTACAGGAATTCGCGATGCTTGTGTTAAGACGTCGACATACTCGCCGAGACTAAACGGATAGTCCACTGAAGAACCATGTAGATTCCGATATGTGCATACCAAGTCAGCGCTATGTCCCGACACGATGTCAAGCAACTGTTGGACGTGATCGAAATGCTCCCCATCCACCAATTCGATTTCAACGGTATGGTCGACCGTATTGAGTACACTCAAAAACGTTCGCAAACGAGAATCATATTCCGCCACCAAGTCCGCCTGTAAATCTACGACAATCAGAATCTTGTTTATCTTTACAGGATCAACATGAAAAACGGGCTTGGCTGCCGATTTGAACAAGCTCTCAAACTCGTCGATCTTTGACATCGTAACTCCGATTTAACAAAAGTAGAATCTTTGGCCAAAGCAATTTAAGCCGAGTGATCGCAACCCGTTCTTATCTCGAAAAACGACTAAGTCGAAAATGCTGCAAATCGATTTCGGGCTCTTCTTGATCAATTAACTGTTGAACCAGCTTGCCGGTCCCAGTTCCCATGCTCAATCCTAACATATTGTGCCCGGCGGCAATCCACACGTTTTTCAAACGGGGTGAACGATCAATGACGGGTTTGCCATCCCAAGTCATTGGGCGCCAACCGTACCATTGTTCCTCCACTGGCTCGCAGTGGGCATCGTGTAGGTAGATCTCCGATGCCTTTTTCAACAAGTCGATTCTGTTTTGATTGATGGTTGGATCGTAGCCGGCAAATTCCATCGTCGAACCGATTCGATACTTCGTCGTCAATGGCGTCACGGCTACTCGGTGCTCTTCCAAAATCATTGGAATCTTGGGACAGCGATGGGGGTGCGGCATCGTGATCGAGTATCCCTTACCTGGCTGAATGGGTACATCGCAACCCAAATGCTGGTTCAAAAATGGCGTCCAAGCCCCGGTTGCGACGATGAATTGGTCTCCCTCGATGAACTGGTCCGCTGCACGAATCGCCCGGCAGCTTGAGCCCTCATCGACAAACTCAGAAACAGCACTGTCCTCAACGATCCGCGTCCCACAATTTTCCAATTTCTCACGCAGCGCCGACATCAAACGATCCGGACGCAAATGACAATCGCCACGGTAGTGCCAAGCGCCACCGAGTCCAGGTTTAAGTGCCGGCTCAACATTAATCAAGGCGTCGCCATTTAACGGAACCGCTTCAACACCAAACTCGCGGCTGATTAGCTCGTTCGTTTTCGCGTAGTGTTCAAAATGTTTTGGCGTGCGAAATACAAACAAAAGTCCCAGCTCCTTCCACTCACAATCAACGTTCTCCTCTTTGATCAAACGATCGTAAAGCCCATGAGAAAGCTGGAGCAGAGCACTTCTTCCCGTCGCAGCTTCTAACATATCCCGTTCGTTGCAACGCCGCGAAAAATTCCACAACCACCGCCACAAACTGGGTGACCATCGCCATCGAATCGACAAGGGCGAATTTCGTTTAAACAAAGCGGGAATGGCATCGCGAACGGCGCCAGGCTGAGGCAGCGGCAGTACATGGCTCGGCGAAACATAGCCACAATTGCCGTGGGAACAAGCGGCCCCGAATTTACCTTTATCCAAAATCGTCACATCGTGCCCGGATCGGTTCAAGTACCACGCGCACATCGCCCCGATGATCCCGCCGCCAACGATGACCACTCGTTCCTTGCCGGCGACGATCATTCTAGGATCCCGTAGCAAAACGGGTCCGCTGCATCCAGTATCAATTTGCTCTCCGCGCAAACGTGGGCATTCCCTTGAATCGTTGGAATCACGCCGTCACCATCCCAAACAAAGCTACATTCAAAAATGCTGCCGACAATACTCTCCTGACGCCAGACCTCTCCCGGTTGCAACTTGCCATCGGCTGCCAAACACGCCAACTTAGCGCTCGTACCGGTACCGCAAGGCGATCGATCGTACGCACCACCTGGACACAACACAAAATTCTTTGCCGAAGCACCCGGCTTGGTCGCTGCTCCATAAATTTCAATGTGGTTAATCGGTGCCCCCTCGATTCCCGTTTGTCCTGACTCGACCAATCGCTTGCGAATGGCTTTGGTATATCTGATCAACTCAACCGAATTCTCAAGCCGCAAATCACAGGGCGAATTATCCGTCAAAAAAAACCAATTTCCGCCCCAAACTACATCGCCTACGACCGTTCCATATCCGTTCAAATCGACCGAAATCCTATTGTGTAAACGATAACTTCGGACGTTTGTGATGCGGGCAGTATTGGCGCCTACCAACTCAACTTCGACCACTCCAACCGGCGTTTCGATTTTGTGAATGCCGACCGGCATCCTCCCCATGTAGTGCAGCGTGATCGCCAAACCGATCGTCCCATGACCACACATCCCAAGCAGTCCAGCGTTGTCAAAAAAAATCACCCCCGCCGTATGTTCCGGGTGGTTCGGTTCACAAAGCAATCCACCCACCATTACTTCCGATCCTCTAGGCTCAGCAATCACCGCGGTACGTATTGAGTCGAACGTTTGCGCAAAATTACTGGCTCGTTCGGCGAGCGTTCCGGAGCCAAGATCGGGACCATTTGCGACGACGATTCGAGTCGGTTCACCGCCAGTATGCGAATCGATTACGGAAATGGTTTTCATGTGTGGGGATTCAATTGGGTAGCGCCGGTGGGGACTGGCAATTCGACTTGAAAAGTAATAGTTTTGATCAACAATGTCAACGAATCAAACATCAACCTTCAGAAGTACCGGTAAAAAACCATCTTGGAGAGTCACTTGAGTCATTTAATACTAATCGCTGGCAAATGGGTAGAGTCCAATTGCACTCAATCTTTTCAGGCAACTAACCCGACATCCGGTGAAACCCTTAGCGACTCATATCCCGTTAGCGAATGGGCGGATTGCGACGCGGCTTTGACCGCTGCAGCCAATGCATTTCAAGAATTGCGATCTCTGCCAGCGAGCCAGTTGGCCCAGTTCATCGAAACTTACGCGGATCGAATCGAGGCCCAGCGGGACACGATTTGCGAAATGGCGTTTGCAGAAACTGGTTTACCCGTCAGCCCCAGGTTGGCTGATGTGGAACTGCCTCGTACAGCCAATCAGTTGAGATTGGCTGCAAAAGCAGCTCGTGAATCAACGTGGAATCAACCAACGATCGATACCGCCACAAACATACGTTCGATGTACGGCCCAATTGGACCTGTCGCCGTTTTTGGCCCTAACAATTTTCCGTTGGCTTTTGGGAGCATTTCCGGCGGCGATTTTGCAGCCGCTTTGGCTGCCGGCAATCCTGTGATCGCCAAAGCAAATTCTTCGCACCCCGGAACGACACGTTTGTTGGCGGAAGAAGCTCAAATTGCGGCCAACGAATGTGGAATGCCGCCCGGCATCGTACAGTTGATCTACCGTACGAAACATGAAGATGGAGAACGATTGGTTGCCGATTCGCGGCTGGCAGCAGTCGGCTACACCGGAAGCCGCCGTGCAGGCCTCAAACTAAAATCCGTCGCTGACAAGCGTGGCATGCCAATCTATCTCGAACTCAGCTCCATCAACCCGGTGTTTCTTTTGCCGGGCGCTGTCGAAGAGCGCGGCGAAGCAATCGCTGGCGAACTTGCCGGTAGCTGCTTGCTGGGTACCGGTCAGTTTTGCACCAGTCCAGGCCTCGTCGTCTTGCAACAAAACGAACACGCCGACAAGTTTATCGAACAGTTTGTCGGACATGTCCGTTCCTCGGCGAACGGAGTTTTGTTGTCCGGAGCAGTCCAATCCTCGTTGACAACCGCCGTCAATGCTTTGGCAGACGCGGGGGCGGAGATCTTATGCGGTGGCAATGTCGACGAAGGTGACGGCATTCGGTTTCAAAATACGGTTCTGAAAGTTCATGCGTCCAAGTTTTTAGTCAATGCCGAGGCGTTCCAAACGGAAGCTTTTGGCAACGCTTCGCTTGTGGTCACTGTCGACGATATGGAACAAGCGGTTGCGATCACGCAGGCTCTCGAAGGTAATTTAACAGGCACGATTTATTCCCATTCCGGGTGCGAAGATGACACGAACTACCAGCTGATTGAACCGGCATTGAGACTGCGAGTGGGTCGTTTGCTCAACGATAAAATGCCAACGGGAGTCGCTGTATCTTCAGCAATGAACCACGGCGGCCCGTTTCCGGCCACCGGCCACCCCGCATTTTCGGCCGTTGGAATGCCACATTCGATTTTCCGATTCGCTATGTTGCAGTGCTATGACAACGTGCGCTCAGATCGTCTGCCGCAACTGCTGCAAGACGACAACCCGCTCGGAGTTGCTCGACGGGTCGATGGTCAATGGACGAATCAACCGCTGCTGGCTGCGACAACGTAAGATTTGCTCTTTGGATTTATCAAAAATTGACTCAGCGTTAAGCCGTCGGCGCTAGAGCACGCGTACTTTTAATTGGTTTGACTTGGAGTCCAATCGTTCATTCCCAAGCAAGCCAGTGGTAAGAATGCCAAACCACTGGCTTGGCTGGCGGGCTCGCATGGAACAAGCTATCGCTATGGTATATTAGTCCGATTCTTCCCATTGACCATCCAGCAAATACAAAAAGTCGACAGCGGAAAGTTCGTGGTTGGCAACTTCTCCGGAACGAGCACGTGCTTCCAGATATTCGATATCACTGACGTTAATCTCTTGTGAATTCAAAAAGGCGGTCGCCTGATCGCCCAAGGCTTCCAACAGATCAACGCTTCCAAATCCATCCAGCAGAACTTCATCATTCCCATCTTGGCCGTCAAAGGTGTGCGACTCGGCATTGACGATCCGAAGCACCTGCAGCGTTGACTCAAACTCAAGTTGGTTGTCGAACGCCCGCAGCAAATCGCGTTGGTTGCCGCCCGTCAAGAATGTGTTGTCGTAGCCGGCCAGTGTGTTGGCCGTGACACGTTCAAAATTTCGAACATTTACGACCGGACCATCACTATTTTCCAATCTTGTTTGGACCACATTCGCGCTCAATCGGTCGTTTCCGTTGGTACCATAAATCGTCGCGCGATCGTAACCGCCGTTCTCAGCAATCACGGTAATGTGCTCGACGCCATCAATCTCGATCGTTTGACGCGCGTTTCCGAAAACGGCCTCCCTGCCCGAGAAAGAGAATACGTCGTTCCATTGAGAATCAAAAATACGTGCCCGATCGGTTCCACCATGCAAATCGGCTTGAATCTCGCCAAAATTCGTCGCGACATTTAAAAATTGGTCGTTGCTAACGCGAGTCCGTTCCGAACGATGAATCAACGTATCATCGGCTGCTGTGCCGGTGAATTGGATTTGGTCTGCCCCAATTCGACTTTCGGCGATAATCCGCTCGAAACCCGCTCCCCACAGCTGATACCCTTCGTTTTGGATATTGAACTGCTTGCCAGACAATGAAAATTGGTCGTTGAATTGAGAGTCCCGAGCGACTGCCATGTCATCGCCGCCGCCGCCGAACACGGTCGTCAAATCCATGTTGGTAACCGTCAATCTTCCATTGGCGTTGCGTAAAACATGTCGGCCATTATCAGACAGGAATCGCTCCGCCTCATTTGTCCCGTGCATCGTCACCCGGTCATAACCGTTGGAGGCATGAATCGTGATCTGCGAAAAACCAGCGGCTGTACTCGCGTAATCGGCGCCCACCGCAGACGCGTTTCCAATCCCAGCTACGAACGAATCGTTTCCGTTGGTGTCGCGGATGATCAATCGATCTGCCGAACCAGTGGCGAGTAATTCACTGGTTTCAAATCCGGTTGCCTTGAAATTCACATCAGATGCGGCAACGGCAACGCGACCTCCGTTTAAAATTGCCGAATCAATGTTCGCATCAAATGTCGCGGAAATCTGATCGTTGCCTGCGCCGCCACGAATGACGACCTTTTCCACATCGTTGCGATTGAACTCGTACGAGGCGCCGTTGATGCTGACTTGAATTCGGTTTCCATATTGAAACTGAATTGAATCATCTCCGGCATTGCCTAGCACGTTGAGCGTGCCATTTGAGTCGACGTAAACGGGTTCCGCCGGCCCCGTCTCGACACCAACTTCAATTTGATAGTTTCCGACACCACTTCCAGAACCGACCGAGAATCGGTACTCCTGGCCAGCTTCGCCCCAAAACGATATTACATTTCCATCTTGGCTCGCCTCGTTCCACACGGAAATTTGCGGGACGAAACCGTCGCCTGAATTCACTTGCAGTGTTACACGGCCATTTTCCTGCGCGGTGAATTTGAAATAATCGCGGTCAGCGACGGTGCTCAAGTTCCCTGAAATCATCTCACCTCCCTGTAGTTCGCCTAAATCAGTCGCCGAAGAGTAACTGTCTCCATGGTCGTCAGCCAGTGCTGTTGCAATCGCTCGTTCCAAATTTATTCGACTGTAATACGAGCCAGTGACCTGATCGAAAACGGAATCGGACGTCTCCCGAAAATGATCGTAAAGCAAGTCTTGATCAACATCGCCGACACCCGATCGCTCAAATGCCTCACGCAACAACGCACTTGCGCCAGCGGCAAACGGTGCAGCTTGGCTGGTCCCGGTAGATCGCAAATATCCATTGGTTGTGCCATCATAAAAAATATGATCCGGCACCGCACTCAAAACTTTTTCTCCGGGTGCGAACAATGCATCGGAACTGCGTTGGCTAAAATCGCTGAGTTCTCCGTCGGCGTCATGGCTGCCAACCGGCACGACAAATGGACTGGCCGCTGGATACGAAACGCCTGGGGTCTGATAAGACTGAAAACGATTTCCAGCCGCCACGGATATGAAGATCCCATCGGCTTCAAGTTGAGCGAACTCGTCTTCCAATTGAGCAACGGCCGGTAACGAATCTGAATTCCAATCTGTACCAATCGAAAGGTTGACCGTTGTAATCGGGTGTTCAAATGCATTGCGGTTGTCATGGACCCACTGTAGCGCCTGTTCCACCCAGTCAAGGTCTCCAGCACCATTGTCATCGAACACCCGTAGCGAAACCAAATCAGCGCCTGGCGCCACGCCTGCATACGATTCCGACTGACCGCCAATAATCCCCGCTACATGGGTCCCATGCAGTCCAAGTGGACCGTCTTCATGTGGGTTGGCGTCGTCTTCGGCAAAGTCATAACCGCCGACTACCTTGTGGCCGGCCCCAAAACCACCAAAGGCCTCATGGCCATAGGCGATTCCAGAATCGATCACGGCAATGGTCTGTCCGTCACCGCTCAAATTGTATTGTTCGCGGATGGATTCAATGTCGTTGTTGTAAGAGCTATTTCCGCCGCCATTGGACAACGTTTCAATCTGTTGATCGACGTCGATGCCCGACTGATCGACGTCAAACTGCGCCACAAAATCGGTCAACGCTTGGGCACTCATTACCAAACGAGCTTCAAATGTCTCGAAAGTTGTTTGCCGGTTTAAATGGACGCTCATGGGCTGCTACTGGCGTTGGAAAACGGAGTAGTCGGCTGCCGTCTTCAAGCGACCTTCAGTGGTCTTGCAAAACGCCGTGGTCCCTTTTGAGCGTCTAGAAACAGTCTTCAAGCTCGAGATTTTCGAGCGAATACCGCAGAAACGTTACGTTTTGGATTGCCGCAAAGGTTCATTAATTTTGATAACATTCGCCGGAATGCTGGCATGAGGATGTGCTCTGGTAACCTGTTCCGGTTGTTGCGAATCTTCTGCCTAGCCCAGGATTAACGCGCGCTCAGAAACTGACGGTTGTAATTGGAATGTTCACGTCTTAACAATTTTTCAGCCGAAAACGATTCATAGTGACCCGACGATTGTGCTTGTCGTATGAATGAATTAGCCGGATTCCCACATGAAAAAAATATCCACGCTCAGCTACTTTTTTCTTTCCTCGTTTTCAAATCCAAAATCTGACCGAATACTCTATCGCGCAATTAAAAAATCAAAAGTTAGCTCGATTTTAGAGATCGGGGTTGGAGATGGACATCGTGCCGAAACGATGATTCGCGTCGCAAAAAAATTCAGCGGGTCAGGCGCCGTTCGCTATACGGGTATTGATCGATTTGAAGCCGACCCAAATTCGACGAGTACTTTGAAGGGCTGCCATCAGCAATTGAATCAATTGGATGCAAAAATCCAACTCGTGCCCGGAGAAATGTATCCAGCGCTGCACCGCATCGCCAATTCCCACACCCGTACCGACCTGCTCATCATTTCAGCGGGATACGAACCAAGTTCACTCGATAGTTCTTGGTTCTATATTCCTAGGATGTTGCACGCGACATCGCTCGTCTTTTTGCAAGATGCGAAGGATCCCGAAGCCAGTTTCGAACGTCTTACCCGACTCGAAATCGAACGCAAAGTCGCCGAACAACCAAGCCAACGCGCGCGTGCTGCTTAGGCCGCCACGGAGCGTTTGAACCAGAACACGCCTAGCGCGCCAAGATACACCGGCGGCGTTAGAAAAAGCCAAAATGCTGGTCCAAAAACCGCGGTCGCGTTGATCACGATGAACGAAAAGACAACGTGTAACGCGATCAAGTAGTTTCGATGTTGTAGCGGCCATTGGATTCCATTCCGCCACCAGATTGCAACATCCAAACACCAAATAACCGCAAAGACGTAGTTCACGTAGACTCCCCCACCCCAGTCAATTCCAGTCACCCGCTTTGTTTGAGCGGCCGTATGGGCGACGGCATGTTGATGACTCATGTCATGGTAAAGACTCATTGCCGCAACAATATGACTAACGTTGGCGACGCAACCCAGAGTCCAAATCGTTCGCACCCACGGGCTACTTCCTGAGACAGATGCGAGGTCGCAATACAGCCGCACAAAATAGACGAAGACCGCAAGTCTGACTGTCCAAAGTACAACGAATTCTTCCGGCAAACTCATTCGACAATTCTATTCGAAGGAGTAATCGGCACCCTCCCAATGGGACCACCAACTTTGAAACAACTTGTATTGGGATTCGACAAATCCTTTCTGACTTGCAGATAACCGATCGTTCTCGTTGAAATGCAATTCGTAATCGGACTCGCCATTGAGAACCAACAAATATTTGTAGTAAAGCACTAAATCCGGTCCTTCGTCAAACGTCGACAGCACCATCAACGCATTCTCGAGTTCCAAAGCCAACCGCCGAGCTCGACTGCACCCAGTCGCCGCGCGCTCACACAACCGCGTGAAATGCAAGACTTTTTCTGGTATCGCATTCCCAATACCGGTAATCGCTCCCACCGCGCCGCAGTTCACATAGCCGTGAAATACTTGCGTATCAACTCCAACCATTAACGCCAGCGAATCATCGCCACTGGTGATATGTTCCGCCGCATAGCTTAAAGAGTCGGCACCACCAAACTCCTTGAATCCCACCAAATTTTTGTATTCGCGACGCAAATCAACAAACAATTCGGCGCGGGTCTCGAACCCATAATAGGGACTGTTGTAAATCACAGCGGGAACATCTGGGGCGGCTGATAAAATGGCTGAAAAATGATCACGTTGCGCCGTTGCTGACGTTCCGCGCGACAACACCCTGGGAATAACCATCAATCCTTTCGCGCCAACCGACGCTGCATGGCAAGTATGATCAACCGCCGAACGCGTATTCATTGCACCCGTACCGACCACCACTGGCACACCTGCCTCGCACAAGGCAGCAACTCCAGCCTTGCGTTGATCATCGGTTAACAACGGCCAATCCCCCATCGACCCGCAATATATGACACCGGTCATACCGGCGGCCATCATGTCCCGCCCTTTCTTGACCAAAGCCGGCAGGTTGGGGGTGCGGTCCGCTCCGCAAGGCGTCATCAGCGCCGGAAGGCAGCCACTGAAAATTGAGGTGTCCATGTTTGTCCTTTTCGATTTCGTGATCGCGTAAGATTATCTGAAAGAAGGACAATTTCAACGCCCGGCCAAAATTTCATCGATTTTGTCCGGCCAAGATTCTACGAACGCAATCGACCCGCCGTCGTATAAGACGCCAATGACCCAATTGTATCCCGAGTCGCACTCTCGACGGCCGATTGCCAGTCTTTACAGGCGGAATATTCATCACGCTGATGCGCGAAAATAATCGCGCGCGAGCTGTTGACCACCGCTCCCAAACCAGCTTCGTCAAACGCACTCGCTACATCGGCAGCCGTGCCGCCTTGGGCGCCCAGACCCGGCACCAAAAAAATCGTATTGGGCATTTGCTGACGCAACGTCGCCAACTGCTCGGGGTGGGTCGCACCAACGACCGCTCCGACACTACCAAACCCACATTCACCCGTCGTTTCAACAGCTAGACCTTGGACAAAATCACCGACAACCGCATAGATCGTTTTCTCTCCAGTCGATAGTTCCTGCAACATTTGACCGCCAGCATTGGACGTCCGGACCAATACAAAAATGCCCGCACCAACACGTTTACATCGTTCCACAAATGGCCAAACACTGTCGTCGCCTAAGTAAGGATTGACAGTCAATGCGTCGCAGCCCCAAGCACTATTGTCCGCGCCCCCAAGAAATGCGTCCGCGTACGCTTGGGCAGTCGAGCCGATATCGCCACGTTTGGCATCCATGATCACCAACAGGTTTTTGGATTGCGCATAGCGCACCACGTTCCAAAGAGCCAGCATACCCATCGGACCGAATCGCTCGAAAAACGCGGCTTGTGGTTTGACCGCTGGCACTAAGGGCGCTACCGTATCGATAATCTCGTTGCAAAAAGATTCAAACGCATCCACGATTTCTTTTGTCGTCGAACGATCGCCTACGCCAAAGTTGACCGGCAAGTTTTCGACGCGCGGGTCCAGACCTACAATTAACGGAGTCTGTTTTTCTTGTATCGCCGCCACAAGACGGTCTGCAAAATTCAATGTCTTACTCTTTCGAAATCAAATATAGGGCCGAGAGCCGAATCCACAAAAACGACCGTGTCCCGGTTTTCACACTGGGTTTTACCCACTAGCAGAAGAGATGTCGAGCGTGTCGGCAAGTCTCAGAACGTATTTGCCCATGTCTAGAAGTCGTTTCTACTTCTTGTTCACTGCGCCACGCAATTGTAGGTGTACATGCGCAACATTACCCATCAAATTCGATTTGCTCAACGGGTTGACTCGATCGGCCTTTTTCATTTCTTCCAAGGCTTGCTGCCTATTGCCAATCATTTCCAAATACAACCCGACATACAAATGGGCATAGTACTGTTGTAATCGGAATTCCGCAGATCCTTGGCGCACTCGGACCGACGTTTTCTTTGCAGCGACAAATACGTCTTCCGGTTTCGACCGCCCGGCAAACAATTCAAATACCGCTTTCATCGGAATTCGAGAATCACGCTTGACCTGAATCATTTTCTTAGCAGCTTCTTGTGGTGTCGCAACTTTCGCCGCACACAATAGGTGCCACACCGCGTTCTCGACGTCTTGAGAGTTCACCGTTTGATGGACCTCAAACTGCTCCACCCCGTCCTCAAATCGCCCTGCGTAATACAATGCCAATCCACGCTGCCACAACCGCGGTTGCAACTCTGGCCGCCACTGTATCACCTTATCGTACGCGGCAATACTTGCATCCATGTCTCCGGCCGCGAACGCCACTTCGCCCAGCAACAGCTGATCATCGACAGCATCCGTGTTTTCATTGGCAAGTCTCTTTGCCCCCTTCAAAGCAGATTCAAACTGCCCAAGTCGGTAATCGGAGGCCACTTGATCCCGCAACACACTCCGCGTCAGTTTCACGTCTGTGGACGATTGCGTCTTCTCTTGGACTGGATGCAAAACACCAATTGAAACTACGGCTGACACAACAAAACTGGATATCATCGGAACTCTTCTAATCCATAGCCTCATGACAGAAACCACTTTAACCGCGGAGCATAAAAACTGCGGCTTCGCGCTAGTGTTCAAGGTACTATATCATTGCCCGCCCGATTCAGCGCACGCAAAAAATCCAAGGCATACGGATATTCTGAAAACCTGCAATCCCGCACCAACAAGGCCGGCGAATTCTACTCCGTTGAATCTTCCGCTGCCTGTTCAGTCTCAGCCTCCGCCGGCGATTCAGCTTCCTCAGCCTCCGACGGGCCCGGCTGTTCGCCTTCGGTTTCGTCGGCAATATTCATCGCATTGAACAAAACTTTTTGCTCTTGGACACTCAACTCGTTTTCCGATTTGCCGTATAAAACTTGGGACCACACAGCGACATCTTCGGAATCTAATTTTACATTTTTCGCGTTCCCAAACGGCGTGATACTAAACGTCAACGTCGCCGATTCGCCGTCCACGATCGTTGTCGCAGAAAGGTAGCCCATTCCATTCTCATTCTGTTGGACGACAAAGTTCCCAAACCGCTTCGTGCCAAACATACACGACGCATCGTCCGATACCGCCGCTGGGCTGGAGTTATCCGGATCAAAATCGACCTTCATACTCATGTTTGAGAAGAAGGTCGAATTATTTTCAAAGTCAAACCATTCGTTCTGGGAAAATCCCTTTAGGGTCAACGAATATTCATCTGTTACATCCGTAACTTGAACCTGTTGCTCGAACACTTCCATCACGTATTGAAATTCGAAATCGTCATCCACCCCAAACTCAATACTAAATGGAATATCCTGTTTCAAGCGTTGATCTGTAGACTGTTTGGCGACCCCCTGATAGCGCTGCGCATTCTCTAACGCAACCAATCGTTCTGGGTCTTGTGTCTCAACATCAATTTGGCTGGAATCCACCACCAATTCACCAAAACTGACAATCCGACCATCCTTAAACTTGAAATCTTTAAAGCTGATTTCGTTGACGGTGATTTCGATGTCTTTGTCTGGATTGATTAGCTTCAAATCCGAAACTGAAACGGTTTCGATACGAAATTCAAACCCATCAAAAGATTCGCCAAACTCAACTTCCATCTCGCGTTCGGCATCTTTAATTTCTTCTTGAATTTCATCGAACTCGGTTCTTATCTCGCCATCGAAGTCGATTTTCATTTCGTCGGGCCCAAAATCGGCGTAAATCTCGCCCGAGCCGATCGACATTTCTCGAATGACCAGTTCACTATCGCCAAACCAAGAAGAGTCTTGCTCGTATTCGAAACGTATATCGTTCAAACTAGACCAGTTTTCGTCTGTCGTACGAAACCGGAACTTTTCTGCCTTGAAACCAGACGAAACCGATCCTTCCAAGCCTTCAATTTCGACATCGCCAGAATCCTCTAACGCAGCTTCCGCGATACTTAAAGGCAAATTCGTATGCATCGCAGCGTAGTAAACACCGAAAATCGCTCCGAAAAAAATCAGCACGAATCCGAAGCAGCCAATTGCAAAACAACCGATGCCAAAGCCGCAGCCATTGCCTTTGGGATATTGATAATCTACTTTTGCTTTTTCGTTCACTTGCAACCGCCTTTTGAAAACGACAGCGATGTTATTCGCCCGGACGTCTAAGATATTTATACGATTTTTTAGATATCGCCAACCACGCTATCGCAACAATACCCCGCATAATTCGCAATTGTTTTCCCTGGCTCTGTCCAATGATCAGAGATTTGTGACATTGAGTTCGTGTGCCGCAGGCAAGCGCCGCGGGTTTTTGCCGTTGATTCGACGCACCGTTCTTTCTTTACAGTCAATCAACCACTTTTTAGTAGCACCGGTTCGGGAATTACGACTGACCTTCGGGCTCGTCTTGATCCTCAGGCTTGAATTTCTGGATCTTGTCCAAAATTTGATGATAGTTTTCTTCGGTCGCCAATGCGGCTTTTCGCAAGCCATCGGCCGCGGGAACTTGCTCCGCAATTCTCAAAATAGGCTCCATCCAAGTTTGCATCACGCGAAATTGATTGCGTAAAACGTCCAAGAACGCGTGCGGCACTTTATTAACCACTTGAACTTTGTGCTCGGCCGCTGATTGCTTTTTAATGCCTTGACGCGTTGTTTTTACCAGCGATTGAATCGCCTCACCAATCGCATCCATTTTCTCATTAAATTTTGCCAATTCGGAAACGGCATGACCGATTTCACGCATCGCCACCGTCTGAATCGTATCGGGCGCGTCGTCTTGGCTGACCAGCTGACCAACACCTGCATCCAACGATTTTCGAATTTGATATAGTCCATCGCTGAAGGTCGTCATTTGGGCAATTACCTGACCAAGTTGATCGTCTTTGCTGGCCGATCCCAACATCAAGTTGCGCGCAAACGTTCGTTTGATGTCTTCCCAGCGTTCAGCTTCCGTTTTGTCAAGTTTCCCGATCAGCTCTTTAAATTTCAGCAAGTTCGCCTGAGCTCCCGTCGTTAGCGTTTGTGCCTGATTTTCGTAATGCGAATCAATCAACACAGCGAGCTCGTCCTCGTTCATTATCGAAACGACACGTTCCGCAATCTTGTTCATATCGCGATACGAGCCTTGCAACTTGAACGCCGGTTCGGTGCGATACTCATCCGCCTGGGCTGCCGAATCAATGTACTGTTTGTTGACTTTTAATATGACATCCCGAACTTGCAACAGTTTTCGCATGACAGCAACGAATTCGTTGATCTCTTCAATCGAATAATTACCTGCATATGTCGCGGCCGCCGGCTCGTCCTGACCCGCCATCTTGATCGCATTGTAAATATCTTGTCGTGGTCCCGAGTTCAATCGCGACAACACTGGATTCGATGTGATGCAATTTTCCAAGTAACTCAGTTCAAAGACATCCTGACTGTCACCGATGACGTCTCCCAAGTTGTAGGTATCCGCTCGGTTGGCCAACATGTCTGGGATTTGAAATTTTTCGCCACTTTCGGTATACGGATTTCCGGCCATGACAACACAAACCTTACGGCCTCGCAAATCGTAAGTCTTTGACTTTCCCCGAAAGACACCTTCGATCCGACGCGTCGCATCACAAAGCGAAATAAACTTTTGTAGAAACTCTGGATTGCAATGCTGGATATCGTCCAAGTAGATCATCACATTGTCGCCCATCTCGAGTGAAAGATTGAGTTTCTCAATCTCTTCCCGAGCGCTAGCGTTGGGTGCTTCCGACGGATCCAGCGACGTGACTTGGTGCCCAATCGCTGGCCCGTTGATCTTCATGAATGTAATTCCCAAACGATTGGCGATGTACTCCATCAATGTGGTTTTGCCGTATCCCGGAGGGAAATCAATAACAACAACCCCATCAAGTCCGTGCGTTTGTTTTCGCCGACGACGCCCATTTGTTTTGCCAGGTTGGCACCAACCATCGGCAAGTAAACATCGTTAATTAATTTACTGCGAACAAATGAGGACAATACTCGCGGCTTAAACTCATCCAATCGAAGCGACTCGCGACGTTGGTCGGTGATTTGTTTTTTGAGCTCGACGAAAGATTCGAATTTTGGACGGGTCACATGTTCAAATTGATCCAATCGCAAATTGAAATCGTGATAGTCCAATTCGTATACTTGAGATTCGAGGTTCGGGTGATCACCCACCATGCCCGATATTTCACAAACGGGATTCACATCTACGACGTCACAATGACCGTGCGACTTCGTCAGCAACATCACGGCGGCTTCGTTAATGTAGCTTCGATCGAATTCTTCGGTTGACTGATCGATAAATGATTGAACCCAATTGCGGAACAATAAGAACCAATTCGCGAACGTCACGGATTTATTGTTAGTCGCCAACAGGTCCTGTCGCTTACTGCGACTGACAAACATTGTAAATGCCCGGCAGATCGCGTCCGCTTGGATTGAACAAGACAGCTTCCCGGGGCTTGTTATCTCATCGAATAAATAATTCGCGGCTGGCTTGACCAACGATAAATTAAAGGTTTCGACGTCGTGCGCCACCACTTGCAATTTTTCTTCGAGCTGTGAAACGTAAGTTGCACGTGCCAATTCACCGCCGAACAATTCTCGCGACGAAGCCATGGCCGCCAATTGCACTTTCATCGACTTGCGAAATGCATCTTCGCCGGGCATCGACCAATACAGATGGGCCAATGCTCGCGCATCTGACGGATACTTCAACAATCCTAAACTCTGTTCCAAACGGAGCAATTGCTGAAGTATCAAGGCGGCATCGTGATCGTGGACCCCTTTGACGTATCCTTCGGCGTAACGAGGCGCCATATACTGTTGGACGGCTTTAATTTGATCTTCCGTTTGACCCCCAACAAACGAAGACAATTCTAACGCTTCGCGTTGAGCCGCCATTGCCATTCGATAGGCCAAGTATTCCGCGCGATAAACTTCGCGATTCTCCGACACCAGTTGCTGATCCCAAGTTTCTCGCGTCGCCAACAAATTTTCATCTTCGATCGACTCGAAGAAATTGGTGCCACTCAAATGAAATAACATTTCCCCGTCTTTGACGACCGTCGTCAAATCCAACGGCTGAACGTTGACAGAAAATTTGTGCTCGCCAAACTGAATGATGTTCTGGCCGTCGACGAACAGTTCATTCTTGTCGCGCAATTGCCGCACCGCATCTTCACGAACGGTTTTCAATCGGCTTTGGACATCATCGACTTTGACGCTCTCGTCCAACTCGACTAATTGGTCCACGATGTCGCGAACCTTTTCAATCATCAAGTCGGCAGCAAAATAACTGTTGATCTCGTCGATCGTATCGAACTTGGCCACTCGCGAACGAATACCGTTCAAAATGCGGTCGGCCGCGCTCATCAAAGCCGTCGCCCGGCGGCTTCGCGCTTCGATCAGCTGCAATTTTTTGTTGTCGAACGCGGCGTAAATCTCTTCACGTTTTTCAGCCAACTGGACGACGTACTCGTCGAATTCCGCAAACCGGCCCTCAATTTCTTCGACTTGAACCATCATTTTGGTCAAGTATTCATCGCATCGTTCAGGCGAATCACATACGTCTAAATAATTGGATACCGCCTGCCCCAACAGCTTTAATTGCGAGTTGAATTCGGCAGCCCCCTCGACTGACATCAACTCTTGCAATTTCTTTTTGAGCGTCGCTCGGGTCTGATTCAAATTCGAATAGATAGCCGATATGTTGTCGATGATCTGCGTCCGTTGGGTCGCGTCGTCGATTTTCAAATTGCTGACGATGTCGATCAACATTTCCAGCTGATTCGCTCCAGACGCAATTTCTTCTTCCAACTGCTTTCCGGCTGCAGCAGTCTCCAGTGTTTCAATGTTTCCCCGTTGCTGCGAAACCCGCTCGGTGTACGGAGCCAGTGCGTCGTCTCTTAACAAAAACTCGACGCATTGTCGCGAGAGACGATCGGTGTTGTCGACAATCTCGGCTTCCAGTTTTTCAACGGCTGCCAAATCAATATATTTTAGCTCTTTCAGCGAAATGACTTGGCCGCGAACCAGACGCAACTCCGCCAATGACTGGACGTAATCATCAATCGAGCGTTTATGTCTGGTGGCTGCCGTCGTAATGGCATCGCCAGCCGCTTTTCGCGCTTCAGAGAACTTTTTCTCAGTGTTTTTGCGAACCCGAACCACCTTGTCGAATTCATCCACAGCTGCGGTGGCAGCTTGCTGGATATCGGTGAGCGGCTCACCAAGTTGAAATGCCTTTTCTTCTGCCAACCAAAAATACGAATCAATGATGTCCGTCGTTTTTTTGACCAAATCTACATACAAATTCGCATACGAATCATCCTGACCAATTAGACTGATCAGTTCGTTGCACTCAGCCATCGCGCGTACAATTTCGCGATTGCCGATTTTGAACAAATACGAATCTTTTTTTTCGGTCGTTGAATAGCTTTCCCCCACATAGGGCGTTTGCCAAATCTGTACCGCATGATGCTTTTGCGCGGATGCATCGCCTTTAAAGTAGACCAGATGTCCGTTCTCGAAGATCGAAAAACCATGACAGATAATCGGATTTTCGACCTGTTGCTCGATCATGTTGTATGACAACAACACATAATGCCCGGTTCTGCGACTGTAGAAGACATACAAATAGTCCTCGCCGTTGGGTGCAACGATGCGTTTCTCGTACATCAAACCCGTCAAGTCATTCTCGAAGATCTTGTGCTGACCCGATTGCAAGTAATACCCGCTTGAAAATATCAAGCCATGGTCTTCGGGCAACGAAATACAAGCGTCTTCAATAGCATCCAATCGAACTGCCGTTTGAATTTTTTCATTGAAAACTACGTATCGAAACTGATCTTCCTTAAACGGTCGGATCTTCATCAAAATAATGTTGCCGACGATCGAGTAATAAATCTCTGCATCGTCCAACGTTTGATCCGGATCGACAACTGGTTCTGCGTAAATGCCCTCGCCGGATTCGGTGTTGTCCTCAATTTTTACGGTCAAGTCCCCGCCGACCGTTTCGACAAACACGCGATCCTCGATCGAAATATGCGGGTGATCACCGCTCCGATGAAGGTCTCGATGGGTTCTGATCCATCGAAAATCATGCTGATCGGGAAACTTGGCTTCGTGCTCGCTACGCGCGTCGACGTACTTTAAGGAGTCGCCATCAACTAGAAACTTGAATGCCTTAATGTCCGTCTCAGACTTGCCAATCTGGAACACCATATACAAATGCGGCCCGACCAATTGAAACTTTGCGAACCGTGTTTGCTTGTAGTATTTGTAAAGCTGGTCAAAGTCATGTTGAAAATTTGGATCGTCTAACAAATCCAATGTTTCTTCGTGAAACGTCTCGTTGTCGCCAAGACTGTAGACCGAGAATACATCCTCCAGGTTTGTCGTTGTTTTCAATCCCATCAATACATTGAAGCCAAATATAAATTTGGATCCAATGGGTACGATGTCTTGAGCGGTACAATTGTGGGCCGTCGTAATCCGCTGAGAGGAAATCAACTGAGTCGGTATCGAACCAAACACGTCCCGACGCTGATCGTTCAACTGAGATAATCGCAACTGCAACTCTGCAGCAAAGCCCGAAAGGCGGTTACGAATGATTTCATAAGTACCGCGTTCCAACTGCACATCACCGGACTGTTGCGGATCCGCGCTGTTTTCCTTTGTCGCGTTTTGAATTACATCTTCTGACATCAGCCTTCGGAAGTCGCCTACGTTCGGTGGATTGAAACAGTCAAATGGCAGCACGGCCAATCTGCCGCCGATCTCCCGATAGTCCACCGGGATTGGCGAATTTGGCCGCAATTACGCATGGACTAAACTTTTGACTCCGTCAACAATCGCGAGACTTTTTCGTTTGAAAAACCCGCTTTGGACGCCGCCGAAATCATACCCTGCAACTGACCCAAAACATTCGAGTCACTGGTCAGCCCCATCATTTGGCCAATCAGCGCCGCAACAGATAGGTTTTTGACGTCTTCCGAGGAGATGCCAAACGTCTCGATATAGCTCTGCAGTTGCTCCCGAAAATCTTCCGGATTCCCGTTAAAGAACGTGTTCTTCACATCGGTCAACACACTGCTCTCGCCAACCAAGCGATCGACCTGTTTCCCTGCCGTTATCGAATTGACGATACTGTCAAAGAATTTGCTGTCACCACCGACGATATCAATGTTGGCCTGTTGCAACGCTTCGGCCACCATGGTCGCTTGAGCTTCAGCGATCTGTCGCTGCGCATCGATGCCCGCGATTTCCACATCTTTCTCTTTGTTGAGCTGCAACTTGAATTCTTCGTGTTCGCGACCGACACCGTCGAACAACTTCATCGCTTCGGCTTTTTGTTTGATGCCCTTAGCATCGGCAGAGAACTTCAATTCGATGACCTTGGCTTCAGCAGTCCCTTCTTTCTCTAACGCTTCAGCCTTCATCAACGTGACTTCCGCTTCGGCCAAACCAGGAGCGGCCGTTTCGGCTTGAGTCGCTTCAGCCAACATCTTCTTAGCATCCGTCTCTTTCTCTGCCGCCGTTTTGTCGGCGTCGGCCCTGATTACAATTCGTTCGGCATCCAAAACCGCCGCTTGTTTTTCAGCGTCGGCAGCCCGAACGGTTTCCACGACTTTCTGTTCGGCTTTTTCTTCCGCGTCGGTAATGGCAACTTGCTTCTTTCGATCCGCCGTGGCAAACTCTTTGGTGTCCTTAATTTTCTCTTCTTCTTCGACCACCGCACGTTCGACGATAACACGCTCGCGGATGACATCTTGGATGTTCTTCTTCTCGACTTCGACCGCTTTTTCCTTGTCGATTTCAGCCAGCGTGACGACGCGTTCGCGTTCTGTCCGTTCCAAACCGCGATCCTTCTCAACACGTTCGGTTTCAACCGCATCGGTTCGCTCTTTGTTTTTGGCGGCAACAATGATTGAGCGAAGTTTGTTTTCTTCGGCGACCGCAATTTCTTCTTCGGCAGAGATGCGAGCCGTTTCCGCTCGTTGTCGCTCTTGCTCTTTGATGACGTCCGCTTCGGCACGTTGACGCGCTTCAATTTCGGCAACTTCTTTCGCCTGTTTCTCTTCCGCCTCGCGCTGCTGTTTTTCTAACTCAAGAATCGCTTCCCGCGCTTCAACGTCTTGCTTGGTGATCGTCTTTTCTTTTTCACGGCGAATGAAGTTGGCATTGACCGCTTCTTTGGCTGTCAAATCGGTGATCTTCTTAATCCCTTCGGCATCCAGAACATTGTTAGGATCCAGTTTTTCCAAGTCCGTCTGCTCAAGATAGTCAATCGCGGCGTCGTCCAGCGAGTAACCGTTCAGGTCGGTACCAATGATCTTCAGAATTTCTTCGCGGAACGCTTCTCGCGAATTATAGAGATCGACAAAGTCAAATTGTTTCCCGACCGTTTTTAGCGCTTCTGAAAACTTGGCTTCAAACAGCTGGACCAAAGCCGATTGTTCCGAGGCCCGATCGCAGCCAAGCAATTGCGCTACATTGGCCACATCTTGTTCGGTTTTATTTACACGAACAAAAAACGCCACCTTGATGTCCGCACGCATGTTGTCTTTACAGATCAATCCGTCTTCACCGCTACGGTCGATCTCGATCCGTTTGACCGAGATATCCATCATCTCGGCTTTATGCATAATAGGCACAATCACAAGGCCTGAAAAATTGACTTTCGTGCCTCCCCAACCGTTTCGTACAATCGCGGTACCTTGAGCGACTTTGTGATAGCACCGAATCGCAAAAGCTAATCCACCAACCACGATAATACCGGCGACAACTCCTGCGGCGATACCTAACCAGCCCAATGCAGTGATTTGACCAATAAGAACTTGACCCAATAAAAGGCTATGCATCTATTCTTTCTCCCATTTTGACAGGCACACCGTAAACGTATCGTTTGCGGAGTTGTATGCGATAATTTTCGCGCAATCTCCTTTGGCAAGTTGTTCGCCGGCGCGAGTTCGCGCGTTTATAACGATTGCAGGGCCATCGATTTGGATCTCGACTTGCCCGAATTTTTCCGTGACTTGCGAAGTCTTTACGACTCCCGTTTCACCAATCATGTTTTCACGTGTCTGCACAAGCGATTCGTCGTTTTTGAAAATATGCAGAAACGGCCAAATTATCGCTTTGCTAACGAGAAAACTGATGATGACATTCGGTACCACAAAAGCAACGGAAACCCAAACACTGTGTTCAGCGTTCAAAACTAGGTTCGACGCCACCGTCAACAACCACATGAAAAACACGACCATAGACCCAACGATCATCACCGGTACTTCGCCTAGATGCATAAATGCCAGTGCTTCGCCGAAAATTCCTCCAGCATCTGCGTCGAGCCCAGGATCCAAGTCGAGGTCAACGTCGGCATCCATTCCCAGATCCAAATCAATTGCATCCATTCCAAGTACACCCAAAATGACCATAAGCCAATACAAAACCACCAAGATCATTAAAATCGTGATGGGCAGGTTCGCTATGGTGACCAACTCTCTTAAAAACTCAGTGAATTCCATTTGTGTTTTTGCCTATTGCACGATCATGTTTTGCAAGGCTCAATTCTATAAGCGCATACCTTCAGCGCAATCCATTAATCAACTTTTAAATCCGCGAACCCAGCGTGAATTCGCGTGCTGCCGTCAGGACTCAGCGGGCGGTTAAGTTGCCTCGCCAATGGTCACTGTTTGCCCCCTATTCGATAGAGGCAATAGTTTCTTGGCAAAATTCGAACCGAAAACAACGACGGACCGGCGTTGCGATGCCTTTGGAAATGCAGCTTCCAGCGTGCAAACACCTAAAATTCCACGAATTTGGCGGACGAACAAAGCTGCTGAACCGCAAACCTTTTCCGACCGCCTCGATCGTATCTGTGATGCCAATGGCCTACGCCATTGCCGCTTGCTTCAACTCAAACGGAAACAGTGGGCCGGCGTAACGAGCCTGGTCACCCAACGCTTCTTCAATCCGTAGCAATTGGTTGTACTTGGCCATCCGGTCACTTCGCGAAGCAGAACCCGTTTTGATTTGGCCCGTATTCAACGCGACGGCCAAGTCGGCAATGGTGGCGTCTTCGGTTTCACCGCTGCGGTGACTGGTAACGGCGGTGTAGTTGCTTCGATGCGCCAAATGAATCGCATCGATGGTCTCGGTCAACGAACCGATTTGGTTTACTTTGATCAAGATACTATTGGCAATCCCTTCGTCGATGCCTCGCTGCAAACGGGTCGTGTTGGTCACAAACAAGTCGTCACCGACCAATTGAACACGCCCACCCACTTTGTCGGTCAACATCTTCCAGCCGTCCCAATCATCTTCACTACAGCCGTCTTCGATGCTGCAAATCGGATAACGATCCACCCAATCGGCGAGAAAATCTACCATACCGGCGGAATCGAGGTCTTTCCCATCGATCGCGTAGGTGCCGTTATCGACGTTGTAAAATTCGGTGGCCGCCACATCGAGCGCGATGCGAACTTGGTCCCCAGGGGTATATCCCGATTTTTCGATCGCGGTCATGATCAAGTCAAGTGCCTCACCGTTACTTCCCAAGTCTGGCGCAAAACCTCCCTCGTCGCCAACGGCTGTATTCAATCCTTTTTCAGCTAACACTTTCTTTAAATGGTGAAAGATCTCGGTGCCGCAACGAAGCGCGTCGCTGAAACGATCAAACCCAAGCGGCAGCACCATGAACTCTTGAATGTCCACCGAATTATCGGCGTGCTCTCCGCCGTTGACGATATTCATCATAGGCGCTGGCAATAATCCACCGGCGGCCCCGCCCAAATAACGAAACAACGGCTGGTTGTTAAAATCCGCTGCGGCTTTAGCGGTCGCCAACGAGACCCCCAAGATGGCATTCGCACCCAAATTACTTTTGTTGTCGGTTCCATCCAAATCAATCATGGTTTGATCAATCATCCCTTGTTCGGTGCCGGGCAGACCGACGAGCGCTTCGGCCAGCGGGCCATTGATATTTTCAACCGCCTTAGTAACGCCTTTTCCGAGAAAAACTGACTTATCCCCATCCCGCAGTTCCCATGCTTCATGGGCCCCCGTGCTCGCTCCACTGGGTACCGCCGCGCGGCCAAAAGAACCGTCGGCTAAAACCACGTCGACTTCGACTGTCGGGTTGCCACGACTGTCCAGAATTTGTCTTCCGCGTACATCTACAATTGTGTTCATTGACGTATTCCGAAATATAGACTTTGGTAATTTTCGAGCTTTTGCAGCCCGTATTGTCGTCGTCGCGAGTGATTTTCGAAAGGGGTTTCTGAGCCATTTGCCGGTTTCCCTGAAGCAAGCTTAGTTGTAAGTTGAACGGCTTACGCCCATCAAGGAGAAATTGTGTTTACAGGCCTGGTCGAAGAAAAAGGAAAAATAGCTGCAATCAACGACGATTCAGGGGGCTCAAAAACCCTTTCGGTCATAAGTCAAATCGTTCACCACGATGCCATCTTGGGAGCTAGTATCGCAATCAACGGGTGCTGCCTGACCGTCGTGAAAATCGACGGCGCGATCCTGTCGTTTCAAGCGGGTGAAGAAACGCTTAAACGCACCAGCTTGGGAAGTCGCTCCGCTGGGGACGCCGTAAATTTGGAACGAGCCCTCAAGGTCGGCGATCGCCTAGGGGGACACTATGTCTCCGGCCACATCGATGGACTCGCCAAGCTAGACCGCCGCATTGACGACGAAGATTGGTCTTACTTTTGGTTTGAGCTTGAACCCCGGCTCACCAAACAAATGGCTTCCAAAGGATCGGTTACTATCGACGGCGTAAGTCTCACGCTCGTCGACGTCGAGCCGTCGCGGTTCAGCGTCGCTCTCATCCCACATACTTTAGAAGTTACGACATTGGGTACGCTTGAAATCGGCGATTTCGTAAACGTCGAGACCGACATTTTGGCCAAATATGTCGAACAGCAATTGCTTCGAAACCGCGATTAGCATCAAGTGATACGTTCTTTCAATTATCAACCTGAATTCAATTCGTCGCATCGTCAAAATTAAGTTGGAACAACGATGGCCAAAAGCAGGCAAACCATTTCGTATTTGACCCAACGATTCAATGAAGTTGGCTTGAACCCCAATAAACGCCACGGCCAGAATTTCTTGATCGATTTGAACTTGATTGAATTGCTGGCCCGCTCGGCTGAGCTTACGCCCGACGATGTCGTTCTCGAAGTCGGTACCGGTACCGGCTCGCTAACGGGTTTGTTGGCACCGCAAGCCGCGCACGTTGTAACCGTAGAAATCGATGAGCACTTGCACCAAATGGCACAAGAAGAACTCGAAGGTTTTGACAACATCACGTTTCTGCATCAAGACGCTCTAAAGAACAAAAACCATTTTCATCCTACAGTTTTGGAAACCGTCCAAGATGCGATGAACAAATACCCGGGTTCGATTTTCAAATTGGCAGCGAACCTACCCTACAACATTGCGACGCCGATTATTTCCAATTTGTTACGATGCCCTATTTTGCCTGAGTCTATGACGGTGACGATCCAAAAAGAACTTGGTGACCGCCTTGTTGCGTCCCCCAACTCGAAAGACTATGGAGCTTTGTCGGTATGGGCACAAAGTCTTTGTGACGTGTCCATCGTTCGAATTCTACCGCCCACGGTATTTTGGCCCCGGCCCAAAGTCGACTCCGCGATCGTTCGCCTGGTCCATCGGCCTGACAAGAGAAGCCAATTTGAGGATATCGAATTCTTCCACACGTTCACACGTCGCATTTTTTTCCATCGTCGAAAGTTCTTGCGCAGCGTCGCTATTAGCGCATTCAAAAACATGTTGGACAAACCCGAAATTGACGACGTCCTTCAATCCCACCAATTGGGGCCTCAAGCTCGCACCGAGCAGTTAAACGTGGAATCGTTGCAAGCATTGTGCGAGAGCTTTCGGCAAAAACTCCTGGCACAGGGCGAAGCTAAATTTATTGACTAGTGCATGGAGCACTGAAGCGGAAGGCGGCATGTTCTCGTTCGCGTGAGCACTCCGTTTTAATTTAGCTTCGATCGTCCACTACGAGCGCTTCGCCAATGGACTGGCGTACCGTCCGAATTTAACCCGATCAAAAATCGAATCCGGTTAAATCCCCGTTGTCGATGCTGGCCAATGCATTCAATACACTGGGATCGGTGTTTTTTGAAATCGGATGCGTGGAACCGTCACAAAAACCGAATACGACCACGCCGGAGTGACTGGAACTGAACTGCTTTGAAGAATACCGGGTGTTCTTATCTTTGCCCTCGAATGAATTGAGATAGGGCGACGGATCCACTCGGTTCTCTCCTTCATCGACGCTTTCGTCGGTTGCCACGTTCATCCAACGTCCCGGCTGAAATGTATACGGTAAGCAATACTCTCGAACGCCAGCGACCATTTCACCAAGTGATTCACCATAAGAAACGGTATTCGACGTGCCGTCATGAATGTCGGCCATCTTTCTGGCGAAGTTTGCACCGTCAACAATACGATACGGGTCAAACTCAATAAAGCCATTGCAAGGTAAATAATCCGTACGAATTCGAACTGGAATGTCCTGATGGTGGTTCGTCACGAAAACGGGCGAAGACATTGTCGGACATTTGAACAACTCTACCGTTGGCACCACAGGATCTAAATCGTAATCAATCAAATCGACACGTTGCACATTCTGAGCCCTTGCGTTTGAGATGACCAAATCACGGACGTAACCAAACTCAGCAAAATCGGCGACGCGCAAGGCCGTAGAATGAAGCACCAAGTCATCGGCATACGTCAACGTCTCTGCACCATCAATGAGTTCCGATCCACTGGGATATTTTTGATGGGCAGACTCAAAATTCAAAATGGCTAGAACCACTTGTCGGAGATTATTGCTGCAAGTCGTGCGTCGCGCGGCTTCGCGAACTTGTTGAACGGCAGGCAACAGCATCGCCAACAAAATGCCTAAAATCGCGATTACCACCAACAATTCGACTAACGTAAAACCAAAAGTTCTTCGATTTGTTCCCATCACTCCCTCGCGATCAGCCAACTTCGGCTTCATGCTCCAAAACTGCATGTCGTCAAAACGTCTTCTCTGCCACTCATTTTATCGAGTTCTTCGATGATTGCCAATGTTTTCTGGATTACCAAGTTTCGACGCGTGACTGTATTCTGCGTCAGTTTTAACCAAGCTATGGCCGGACAGCAGAAAAGATTTGTCCCGTAAGTACTGGGCGTTTTCCGTAGGCGATAAGCCGGGATGTTGTTCCATCGATCGGCGCATCGGCCCGGCGAACATCTTAATCTTTAACATCTTAATCTTTAACATCTTAATCTTTAACATCTTAATCTTTAACATCTTAATCTTTAACATCTTAATCTTTAACATCTCCATCTTTCATTCCGTCTTGATGTTAAATCACTTGCGGAACGCTTTGATTGCTGCGATCGTTTCCGGCCAATCGCCGCGGAACCGAATCGCGCGGTCGTCGACGTAAACAAACGCCGGGGGCTTGTGGTCACAAACTTCATCCACCTCGATGCGATGCTTAACCAGCCAATTTTCGATTGCGTGACGGCCCGCTTCGGTCTTACATCGCGCGCTGTGAATGACCACTCGAAAGTCTTTTCGCAATTGATGAATCGCGCGGTCAACGCCATGAATCGGTGGATCGGAGATGATTGACTCCCCTTCCCATCCGGATTGGTAGGAATTGACGACACCATCAAAATCTAAACAAACGGTTCGAATGCACGGTTCGATTCCATTTTTCAGTATCGTATCTTCGCTGGCCAATTGCACCGACAACCAGACGTCGATCGCTTCATGCCCTTCAAGCCATTGAGTCTCTGCCAGCGGTTCGTCATTCCATACGCGCGAGTAATGCATGCGCGTATGATGCCGCCCCGGAATTCGCAACCAACTGCCCAGATGATTGGGCCCGAAACTGCCAGGGAAAAGGTCCGGTGGGTCGTCCAATCCATGTCGATCGAAATCCGAAACCAGGCTTTCACAGAATTTTCGGACGGATTTCGATTCCATCGGCTTGGCCAAGAACACAAACAAGTGAAACCCGCCCTTGCCATTGGAATCAAACAAGATCGGGTCGAATCCCATTTCGCGAAGCCGTTTCCACCAGGCCATTGCGGCAACAAAATTGCCTTCCCGGGTCACCGACAAATCGTCATCGTCATGCAAGTCGATATCGATCGCGAACCAACGAGATGTCCCATCACTGGACGAAGAATGTAAACCCAAAACACCGCCACCATCACTAGCCTTGAAATGTTTCTCCAATGATGTAATTGCCAAGAAAATCTTGCCACGTTCCTGTCGGAACGGAGCCGTAATGGCCTTGTTTTTCGGTGTGCCTTGATTGGATTCGCCGCGGTATTTTTCAGCAAGGTAACGTCCCCAAACGTCCGTTCGGTTCACCATGTTGGCATCGACCCAACCAGCCAGCTCAGCAGCTCTTTCCTTCCACTCGTCAGCAATTCGACTGAAATACTCGTTCATCAACACGACATAAAACACGGACAACAAATTTTCTCAATTGTAAGCGGAACGGTATCACTTTCATAAGTGTTGCCGTAAACTCGGGGTAAACCTCGTATTTTAAATTACTTCGCGAGAGCCCAATGCGTTTGTTTGCCGGCACCGAATTCGACATTCCTCCGACCTGTGAACGATGTGCGAAACTAGAGCAAATTCCGAGACGGTCTAGCGCCATTGAGGCGAATTAGTTAAAACAGGCAACCTCAAAACAGGAGGTTGTTATGAAAGCTTACTCAGAGGATTTGCGAGTTCGGATATTACGTGATTCTGAATCGGGAATTGGGACCCGGGAAGTAGCGTTGAAGTATGACGTTAGCGAATCTTGGGTTCGACGTTTGAAACAACGCCAACGCGAGACCGGTGAGATAACGGCGCGTTCACAACGGAGTGGTCCCCATCCTAAATGGTTGGACCATTGCGATAGAATCGAGAAACTTGTCGAGGAGCAACCTGACATTACCCTACGCGAGCTATGCGAAAAACTTCCGATTGAAATTAGTATTTCAACATTGCATCGTGCACTCAAACATCTGCAAATCACGTTTAAAAAAAAGTAGTGTATGCCTGTGAACAACTCCGTCCCGACGTAAAAACTCAACGTCAATGGTGGGAATCCAAAATGCTCGATACGCCCATCGACAGTTTGGTGTTCATCGATGAAACCGCAGCCAATACGAAAATGGCGAGAATGTATGGAAGGTCTCGCCGCGGCAACCGCGTCGTAGGTCGTATCCCTCACGGCCACTGGAAGACGACAACCTTTGTGGGAGCCATGCGGCGAACAGGCTTGGTCGCACCGCTGGTTATCGACGGCCCAATGAACGGCGACATCTTTCTGGCTTATTCCCAACAGCACTTAGCTCCGACTTTGAAACCAGGCGACGTTGTCGTCATGGACAACCTTGCTGCTCACAAACGAATCGGAGTTCGTGAGGCGATTGAAGCGGTCGGAGCAACACTACAATTTCTCCCTCCATACAGCCCGGACTTCAACCCCATCGAGTTGCTCTTTGCAAAACTAAAATGGTTGCTGCGAAGTTCTGCCGAAAGAACCATTGACGCCCTTTGGGATCGTATTGGAAAACTGATTTCCAAGTTCAAGCAAACCGAATGCACCAACTACTTCAAACATTGCGGCTACGCTACAGCAACCTGAAAAACGCTCTAGAGGAAGAATGCCAATGTCCGCCTGAAGTCCAGCGACCCAAGTACAAAGACCCGAAGAAACAAACGGCAAGGATTGGTTGCGAAAAACGTAAAAAAGGCAAAATGGTCACCGTCATTCGAGGTCTCGCAGCTGCGGACAATGATTTGCCTGCACTTTGCAAACAATTAAAAAACAGTTGCGGAGCTGGCGGGACAGTCGTGGACGATACCGTGGAAATACAAGGGGACCATATCGAACGAATCCGCGAGGCTTTGATACAAGTCGGTTATCGCGTTCGATAACCCTTCAATCGGACCTGGGATCATTGCGACTGAAATTCCGCTGCCAGTTTTTTTGCCTGCTCGACAACAGTCATCCAATCCGACTGGTATTCGATTGGATCTTCGATTCCCAGTTGGTCAAACGCCAAAATTCTCTCGACGTCTGATCCAGTGAGACCAGCTGACCGGCCAATCGAATCGGGCGCGTAACTGGTCAACGTATTCGAAAAGACTCGCTGAAAGTCAATTCCCAATTTGTCGGCGGCTGCAAGGGCGTCTTGCAAAATCTTAGATTTATCGAAATGCAGATACGGCAAATACAACGAAACACCCTCTGCTTTCCAGTTGCCAATTTTGAAGGCCTGAAAAATCGCTTCGTAAAACTCCGGTCGACAATCTGGGTAAATGGCGTGATCGCCAGCATGAACTCCCAAACAGACTTCGACGGCGAGTTCTCGTTGTTGAGCAATCGATAGCGCATGAGCAAACGCGATCGAGGCAAATATTGCGTTGCGATTCGGGACCACCGTCTGCTTCATGTTCTCCGATTCATAATGGCCGAAAGGGACCTTCCAATTCTCGCTGACCAGCGCCGAATGCAACAACGGCGCCAAACTGGATAGATCGACCAAGTGCCAATCGATTGGAAATCCCGACCCCTTGAAATATCGCAGGTTGGCCTGCAGACGCTCCAATTCGAGTTTGTGTTTTTGGCCATAGTCAAAACTGACACCAAAAACGGAGTTGCCGCGCGCTAACAAGTGCAGCAATAGGCTCGTCGAATCCAGGCCGCCACTTAAACAAATGACCGCCGGCTTAGAAACACTCATCTGAATTCAAAATCACACGCGCATCGCAGCCTTAGTCGACCGCCATTTTTCCACTGATCAAAGTAATGAACTCTTCATTCGTTGGAAAACGCCCCAACTGTTTGGTTAATTGTTCCATGGCGTCAACGTGGTGCATCGAAGTCAAGGTACGCCGTAGCATGGTGACCGCGTGCAGCGTTTCTGGTGACAGCAACAGTTCCTCACGCCGCGTACCGGATTGAGAAATGTCAATGGCGGGCCAGACACGTCGATCTGCTAATTTTCGATCCAAGACCAGTTCCATATTACCGGTCCCTTTGAACTCCTGAAAAATCAACTCGTCCATGCGGCTGCCGGTATCAACCAGCGCGGTACCGACGATCGTCAACGACCCGCCCTCTTCAAACGTCCGCGCCGTGGCAAATAGCTTCTTAGGAATGTCCATCGCTTTAATGTCTACACCACCAGACATCGTGCGACCCGTGTTACCCACCCATTTGTTAAACGCTCGAGCCAATCTCGTGATCGAATCCATCAACAAGAAGACATCTTGGCCAAGTTCGGTTAGTCGACGGCAACGATCCACCACCAGTTGGGAAAGCCGCACATGACTTTCAATGTCTTCGTCCAAACTACTGGCGATGACTTCACCGTTGACGTTCCGTTTCATATCCGTGACTTCTTCCGGACGTTCGTCAATCAGCAAAACGATCAGCTTAGTGTCGGGGTAATTCTCGGCAATGCCGTGGCTAATATGCTGCAACATCACGGTCTTGCCGCTTCGCGGAGGAGCGACAATCAAAGCTCGCTGCCCCTTGCCTAATGGAGTCAGCAAATCCATCACCCGCGTCGTTAGCGGCTGTGGTCCGGTCTCCAATTGGTACCACTCGTCGGGATTGACCGGAGTCAATTCGTCAAATCGTTTAATCTCCGAATAGTCATCCGGAGCGACGCCGTCGACATCCAGAATCTCTCGTAAACGTGGACCCTGTTGCCGTCGAGCCGGTTGCACCATGCCTCGAATCATCACGCCAGGCCGTAAACCAAACTTCTCGATCATCGTTCCAGGCACAAACGGATCGGTACGTTCTCGGGCGTAATTGTTGGCGGCGCTCCGCAAAAACCCGTAACCATTGGGATGAAGTTCGAGCAACCCAACGCCTTCGGAAAGTTCCGATTCATCGATTTCGACTGGTTCTTGATTTCTATCTTCACCGCCGCGATTGCGAGGAGAACCATTGCGGCCCCCACCAGAATTGCGTCGCCGACGTCCACCACCGCCTCCACGATTGGGACGCCCGCCACCACTTCCACTGCCACCAGAGCGGCTACCACCTCGGTAACGTTTTTTTGCCATAAAGCACACCTACACCATCAGGTACGAAATAGCTGTCAATTGATCGACCACCGATAACGGCAATCCTATAAAAACAGATAAAACAGAGTCACTGATGCATTCCGACAGGAATGCGAATCAATAAAGCAAAGATCTCTAAATGAATTGAAGGCAAATTGACACAGCATGTCAAAAACTGCCAAGATATAACCAACGCTTCTCACCGTGACATCCACGACAATTCGTGATTGCCAAGAATCCTTTGGCACCAATACCGAGTTCCAAACTCGTTAATTCCGGACGCGAACAAAGCCGCGAGAAAGTATTAGCAGGAACTTTGAGACGACTGGCTGCCGGTTAGGCAGATTAGTCTGAATCCCGCGTGGCAAAACCACAAAGATTAAAGCGGAAGCTTTTAACTAATAACTATGTCGAAGTGTTATCCAAGAAGTCGCCCATGTCAAGCGATGTCGCTGACATTAATTTTCGAAAAAGCCCATTTTCTCAAATTTATCTATTTTTTGAGCGTTATTTGCAAACAAACGTTTTTTTCGAATTAATCGTTACAAATTCGCCAATTTCGCTCACCGATTCTGTCGATAGATACCGGTGATGTGTCGCAGTTTCAAATTTAAAAACAGCTTCCTATGAACCGTTTTGTCACCTTCCCACTCAGTCTATTTTTGTTTTTTTCAGTGTCCGGCTGGATGTCGGCGCAGGAACTATCGTGGAAAACGGACGTTGAATTGGCTAAACAATCTGCATCCGAAAACAACAAACTAATTTTACTGCACTTTTCTGCAGATTGGTGTCGGCCTTGCAAACAGCTTGAGAAATTTGTTTTCACTTCACCGCGAGTCATCGCGAAGATAAACGAGCGTTTGGAAACGGTTTATGTGGACACCGATTTGAACCCGGCTTTGTTGAAACAATTCTCGATCACGGAAATTCCTGCGGACGTCGTGATTACCCCCAGTGGTCGAGTCGTTAGCAAACGCAAAAGCCCGAAAACGACAGATGATTACATTCGTATGATCGATACGTTGCCGGTCACGGAAATAGCCAGCCAGCAAGAGAATCTCGAACTAACTCAAAAAATTGATCAAGTCTTGGCGGCCGCGAACGCCGGTACCCAAGTTGCCAAAGACAACGATTTTACACCTGCAAAAGCAAACCACGCGGCACCAAACGTCGCCCGTGAAGGCGCTATTCTGGCCAATAAAGCGACTGCGCTTACCGCATCGGTTTCTCCCGGACAAACCCAGTTAGTTTCACACCAAGCACCTTCAAGCGATACGAGTGAAACGGCCGAGCATAACGACGACGTCGACACCGCTGGCAAATCCAAGCGAGTCATTAACGACACTTTCTTTGTCGAAAAATCGAATTTCGCGTCGTCCATGCCAGGCGGCGAAAACCAATTCCAACCGGCGACAAGTCGAGCACGGTTAAAAAACGTTGAAAACGAAACTTCGCAAAATTCAAGTTTACAGCCGCATTCGAATCAAAACGCGGCCAAGATCTTGACGCCCAATTTTGGCGGTCCCAACTCAACTTCCAAAGCGGCTCAGATCGAAAACGAAAACCAAAGTTTGCGTCTGGCCCAAAGTGACTCGAATTCTTTCCCCGCGGCTGTGCCCAGCAACTCCAAGTTGGCATCCGAGAAATCGCTCGAGCGAACGGATTCTTCAGCGTCCCAGGTTGCCGAATTGGCACTGTCTGGCAAGTGCCCAGTGACGTTGATCCAAGAGGGCAAGTGGGCCGCTGGCGACCCTCAATTCGGTTGCGTACATCGAGGCCGAACGTATCTTTTCACCAACCAATCAAAACTAACTTTGTTTCAGCAGCAACCAGATGCTTTTAGCCCCGTGTTAGCCGGCTACGATCCAGTTCTGTTCCACGACAAAGGTGCGTTGGTCGATGGCAAAGCAAAACATGGAGTGTTTATGGGTAAGTCGCCCAAACAACGAATTGTTCTGTTTCAATCCAGCGAAACGCGAGCCAAGTTTCAAGCGGATCCTGAGTCATTCATGAAGACCGTTCGGATGGCGGTCGAACAAGCCAATCGAACATTGCGATAGTCATCCGATGGAGCGCTCTGCAACAACGAACTTGAATTCCCAAATTGTCTTGACTTCTCGAATCTTCATCGCATTTTTAGCCGCTTTGTGAATTCGAGACCATTCGATTCCGCCTGCTTTCCGAAGGCTGTCCTTGAACCCGTCGCGTCGACGCTTAAAATTCAGGTAATTTGAAGGGCAAAGCATGGCAATACAAATTCAACATTCACCTTCCGACAAAGACGCCGCCTTAGACCAAGGCAAGATAGAGCTCAGCGAAAAAGGACGTGGAAGCGACGGCCAACCAATCTCGTTGGACCGGCGGTTATTTATGCAATTCATGGCGTTTCGGCATGGCGACCGCAGTGCTTTGGTCACGGAAATCCAAAACCGAAATGCTCAAGTCGTCGTGTACCAGGATTTGAATGACGCCAAAGGATTTGGATTGATCGTGTTCTGCGAAGATCCTTCGTATTTGGTGGAACAGATTCATCCACTGTTGAATGACGGTTCCCAAACCACGCTGGTACAAAAACCTGAGTTCACCATGTTGGGGCGGACCTATTCAATTGGTTACGAAAACGACTTAGAAGAAGTTTTGTTGACCCGTTGCGGTAAACGTGTCTGCGACGCGACAACTCCTTGGGCCGTTTTTTACCCGGTTCGTCGATCTGGTGCCTTTGAGCGACAACCCAAAGAAGAGCAACGAAAGATGCTAATGGAGCACGGTGGCATCGGGCAAGCTTTTGGTCGAGCTGGATTTGCTTCGGACATTCGTTTGGCAGGTCACGGCTTAAATACCGACGACAACGATTTTATTGTCGGACTTCTCGGCAAGGAATTGTTTCCCTTATCCGCCTTGGTACAGAGAATGAGACGGACCCGTCAAACATCGGAGTTCATCGAATCGATGGGCCCGTTTTTTGTTGGCAAGGCCGTGTATCAGCCGGACTATGCGGCATTTGAGAACATTCAATAATCGAGTTCCGTCAACATTCTCTTTTGAGTTGAATTGCAACGTTTTTTTGTGCTTTTTTAACTTTTTTTGAAGAGCAACGCTGACGCGGTTCGCCATCAGATTGCCTTGCAGTTTGTTTCGATCGCAAACCGAAAATGCAATCGCCACTCGAACAGATCTATCGCAAAAATCGACAAGCATTGTTTACATTCGCAATGTCAATCACTCGTTGTGAATCTGCCGCTGAAGACAGGGGGCAACAGGCATTTGTAAGACTGAACCAAACGAAGCCCAATGTTGACGACTTGTTGCCATACGTCTATCGCGCAGTGAAAAACTCCGCGATCGATCCCAATCGGCTGAAAATTCATCAGGAATCCATTTTCACCGGCTATGTTCTGCCTCCCGCGCGACTGATCGAAAACCCAGGTGAAGAAAAGATATTGAGCAAGGGAATCCAAGCTCATGGCAAGAATTGGCAGGTTCACGATTGAAAAGCTTGCCACCAACAGGTCGACGGCAATAGCCAAGAATTCATCCGTTGGTTGTTCAGCGGTGGCTTCAGCAATTGCAGCCTACGCACCCATTCCGAGCTCAACAATCCCTTCAGGTTACTCGGTCACTACGGACAAAACAGACAGAAGAAAACGCAACAGACGAGTAACGAAAAAACAGGTCGGGAGCTGAATCTCCAGACCTGATATTTTTCAATGGTTTTGCTAAGCATTCAAAATAGATTCACTTAGCCGCCAGTGAGTACGGCTACGAATGGCGCGACGTCCAATAGATCGACCACGCCATCGTCGTTGAAATCACCTTCTTCCTGGAATATGCCCATCGTCACCAAGTTGACAAATGGAGCAACATCCAAAAGGTCAACAACGCCGTCAAGATTGATATCGCCAAGCAGCACATTGCTCGCAAATTCGATAATCAGTTTCGCTGCATTGCCACCTTCTCGACTCGTGACCCGAGCAGCCGAACCGTTGACACCCTCGGGATCAGCTTTCAACAAAAATCCGTTGTCGTCAGCTGAGCCATCAACAATCGCTTGGACATCAGCAATCAGTTTTGGCGAAGTGATTGAATATGTAACTGGCGGATCACCCATTCCCATTCCATCAGGTCCGTCGACAAGAACGGTACCGCTCGTCATGGCATCAAAGTCACCACCCAGCGTTGTCCAAGGAACGGGATTCATCGGGTCGTCAAACGCGTTTTCCCAAGTCACACCATCCATCGATTCAAAGCCGATGTTACCGTTGCCACTTCCTTCCACCCAAGGGGTCGTCACACGGTGCAAACTAAAATCCACGGCAGCCATACCTTGGGACCCCCCCTGCTGTGTAACCTCGAACTCGAATGTCACAGCCGTTACTGTAGCGCCACCGGGAACGTTCCCCGCAATATCGAATTGAAACACCCCGCGATTGACTCGGTCGCTATTGGCTTGCCCGACGGGCACGTGCGTGTGCGCACCAAAGTTATTGACGACGAAACCGGGGACCCCCATGTCAAAGCCGGCGGCAAAAAAACCTGCGTCTTTGTTAGAATCAATGGTCACTTGAGCCGATCCGACATTGGCGAAACAAATCAGGCAAAAAATTATGGCAAGGTTAACTATTTTTTTCATTTTGGCACTTTGTTGAGCTAAGCAGTGAATTGGTTCCTAATGAGCGTGCAAGCCGCCAGACTAGTAATTTGCATTATTACTTATTCTAGTTTGCGGCCAACAATCGGATTCGTAAAACCGTAATTCTGCCTTAAGAATTCACAATTTGAATTCACAATTTGATACGACTTGGAACCAATCATCGCCAGTATTTCGTGGCGATCTGGCTGAAATTGATTTCCCGGCGGTATTTCCTGCTCCAGCAAATTTTCGCGGCCTTACTCAACACGTTCCCTACAGCCCCGATCGTAACTCCGTTTGCCGTGTCGCGACGCCGATTGCCCTACCACAATTTTCGTTTGCCCAAACTAAAACGTATTCCCGACCACAGTCAACGTGGGTTACTGACACCTTCCGTTTCTCGATTTCAAATTTCACTTTATAATGGCAGTATCTTTTTATCTGAACTCGGATACGAATTCTTATGGACGAGAAAGAACAAACAGCTGCCGCATCCACCCGGTTTCCCAAATGGACTGTCGCCTGGACAGTCTTTGCTGTGTTAACCGCTACTCTATTGTCGGTGTTTAGTGATTCACTTAACGAACAGTTCGAATGGCAACCTGCGCTGATCAACTTAGGCAAGTACTTGTTGTTTTTTATCACGTTCATCGGTTGGCTAAGTTGGCTGGCATTCTTTAGCCGCATGCGTTTTCGTTATCTGATTGTGGCAGTAATCATTTCACTCGTCGCACTTTTCTTCTATCGTTTTCGGGTCGTGTTTGACGGAGACCTGGGGTTTGTGCGCCTTCAATCGCGTTTCGAAGAAAGAACGTTCGACGTCGTCCGCAAGCCTGAAGCCTCTGCAATCGCAAACGGCATTGATTTGAAGCCGACTTCCAGTGGTGATTTCAATCAATTCCTAGGGAACCAACGTGATGGTGTTGTACGTTCGCGCATGCTAGACACCGATTGGCGGGCCAACCCTCCAGAAATCTTGTGGAAGAAAAGTATCGGTGAAGGCTGGTCCGGTTTTGCCGCCGTGAATGGTTACGCGGTAACCCAAGAACAACGTGGCCAAGATGAATGTATCACTTGCTATGATGTCAAAACCGGAGAATTAAAATGGATCCATGCCGTGTCGCGCCGACATGAAGACACCATGTCCATGGGAAGAGTCGGCCCACGGGCCACTCCCACCATTCACCAAGGCCTTGTTTTCGCGCAAGGTGCAACCGGCGTCGTAGACTGTCTGGACGGTCGTAACGGCGAGGTCGTTTGGAGTGTCGACATCGTCAACATGTTGGATACGCCCATGACCGAGCAAATCACTACCAGTGGCTATCGTTACGAATTTGAAGACACCGGAAAATCGTCGCTGGCATGGGGCCGAAGTGGCTCACCGCTAATATATGGCGACCAGTTGATTGTTACTGGTGGAGTCGGTAGCGACGGCGAGTTCGACACGCTAATCGCACTCGACAAAAACGACGGAACCGAAATTTGGCACGGTGGCAGTAAGATGATTGCCTATGGCTCGCCTGGGGTCTCAAGACTATTAGGACGCGATCAAGTGACATTGGTCGCCGAAGACACGGCGATGGGATTCGATCCGAACACTGGCGAGGTCCTGTGGGAGACGCCGCGGGAGGGCGCCAGCAACGCAAACGCAAATTGTTCTCAAGTCACCCGAATCAGTGACGATAAAATTTTGTTATCAAAAGGCTATGGTCTGGGAGGCGAACTAGTTCGGCTGAAGGAAACCGAATCGGGTATTCAAACTGAAACGATTTGGAAAAACTCTCGCATTTTGCGAACAAAGATGATGAGCCCTGTGATCTTGGGGGAATACGCTTATTCTTTGTCAGATGGATTTTTGGAATGTACATTGATCAGCGAGAATCCGGATCGAAGACAACGAGTTTGGCGCAAGCGCGATCGTTTCGGCAACGGTCAATTGTTACTGGTCGGTAAACATTTGTTGGTCCACACCGAATTCGGAAAACTCAAACTTATCGAAGCCACGCCTGAAAAATACAACGAGTTGGGCGAGATCGAAACGATTGACGGAGTTTGTTGGAATACGATCTGTTTGTTCCATGATTGCTTGCTCGTTCGCAGTGAACGTGAAGCTGCGTGTATCCGATTAAAATTAGAATCTACGTCGTTGGCTGAAATTAGCGATGTCTCTAAACCGGACAAGCCCACTAACGGTGAATCTGAAACGATGTTTGTGAGCGAAAGTGATAGCGACGAGGATGTCGATCAGTAATCTCAACGTTCGTCCCATCGCGCTGGTGACAGGAAGCTCCTCCGGAATCGGCGCCGCAACCGCGGAACGTTTGGCCCGAACCGGATGGGATTTGGTCATTCACGCTCGGAACGACTCCGATTCACTCCGCGCGACCCGCCGCCAAATTGAATCGCAAGGCGCGACTGCCGATGTCCGTTGTTGTGACTTTTCCAACAAGAACGACCTCGTTCAGTTTTGCGAAACGGCATGGGAGGCAAATGGACATATTGACGCGCTAGTCAACAATGCTGGTGGAGATGTTCTAACCGGTAATTGGGCAGAACGCAGTTTTGAGACTAAACTCGATTACCTGCTAAAAACCGACGTCAACGCTACCATCATTCTTTCGCGTTGGTTTGGCGCTCGCATGGTCAGCCGAGCCAAAGAGCACGGTTCCGATCACGGCTCGCATTCGATCGTCAACATCGGTTGGGACCAAGCAACTCATGGGATGGAAGGCGACAGTGGTGAGATGTTCGCAACCACCAAGGGCGCGATCATGGCCGTGACGAAAAGCCTCGCTCAATCTTTGGCCCCGCATGTTCGAGTCAATTGTGTGGCCCCCGGCTGGATCCAAACCAAGTGGGGCGAATCGGCGCCGGCCCACTGGCGTGACCGTGCGGTCCGGGAATCGCTGATGCAGCGTTGGGGTCAACCCCAAGATGTCGCTTCAGCCGTCGAGTTTTTTGTAAATCGCAATTCTAGTTTCATCTCCGGACAAATCCTATCCGTCAACGGCGGGTTCAATTACGGGCAACAGGTACAAGAATGAATCAAATTGAACGCATTGGCGAATTGGACTGCCGAATCGTATGCCCCACCGAATCCCCCCGAGGGCTGGTCGTCCTTTGTCATGGTTTCGGCGCGCCCGGAACCGACTTGGTTTCGTTGGGCCAAGAATTTCAAAACGTAGAGCCTGAGCTCAAAGAACTGGCTTTTGTGTTTCCTCAGGGTCCGATGGAGCTGGATCCTTATTTCGATTCCAGGGCGTGGTGGATGATTGATGTTGAAAAACTACAAACACTGATGGCGACTGGCGAATTTCGAGAATTGAGCGATTCCAAGCCGGCAGAGCTTGAGACCAGAAGAAATCAAATCATTGTAGTCATCGATGCACTCCGGGAACGATATTCCTTAACAGCGCAAAACGCTGTCGTCGGCGGATTTTCACAAGGTGCGATGTTGACCACCGATGTGGCTCTGAGTTACCCAGAACCCCTGGGCGGTTTAATCGTTTGGTCCGGCGCCTTAATCAATCAACACGAATGGACCAACGCTGCGTCGAAAAAAACGAAACTAGACATCGTTCAATCGCACGGTCGAACGGACCCAATCTTACCGTTTTTCGGAGCCGAAGCCCTCAGAGATATGTTTCAACAATGCGGCCAGAACGTCAACTTTGTTCCATTCAACGGTCCCCACACCATCGGCCGCGAAGCCATCGCGGCGTCGTTGAAACTTTTACAGAGCCTTGCAAATAAATAGAGACAAATTTTTCCAAGTCATGCGGCTCGTTGGTCATTGCGGTTTGACCTCCCCTTGGACAACGAGATCTTACCCTGTTCAACTAATCGCATTATCGATTTGACCACTTCCAATTGTGCCTGTTGACCAACCACGGGTTCCAACGCATTCAAGTCAGAAATCTCTTTAACGATGATATTCCTGGGGCGCTCCGCGACATTTTGCAGAATTTTGCGCCGCACATTAGGAGCCGCGAATCTTAACGCAGGAGCCCACAATGATGTGTCCGTCCAATGCAAGATTATTTTAACAACGGAGTCTTGTATTTTTGCTAATTCATCAAACACAAAAACTCGCCTTTTTAGTTGAGACCCCAATTCGCCATTCTCTAAATCCATGATTTCAATCAGCGACTCGCGGGTCTCGCCATCGGTACAGCTAAGCAGTTTGGATGCGATTTCGATACCTGAATTTTGTGTCCGTTCCATGTCCAACAGTTGCTTCAGTCGAACTTGTATTTGCCGCGCCAATTTCTCGATCTCCACCTGGTTTCGGTTGTTCACTCGACAAAGCCGACGCAAGACCGCGACCCGAGCGACCGGTTCCAAGCTTAGCAACAAATTCGAAGCATCGTCGGCGGAAAGATACGAAATCACCGTTGCAATAATCGAAGGGTGTTCATCAGCCAACAGTTCGAACAATAGTTTTTCCGAAATACCTTCCAAATACGCAAATGGTCGCTCGCTGATTTTTTTGCTTGGCTTGGTCTGGGTGTGCGGCGAGTCCGTTACATGTTGAATGAAACGCCTTCTCGCCACATCGACCAACGATGGCCGATAATCTGGCAATTCCCGAATCGATTCAAACAGTTTTGCGCGCTCGTCCGGTTCAAGCAAGGCCAGCAGTTTGTGGCTGTGTTGACGCGGTAGGTTTTTAACCACCAATGCGGCGCGTTGAAGCGAAGATTCAAATGACATGACGGAACCGTTCGACAAAGACAGGCATGGCCATCGTCCGCCAACTCTGACAATATGTCGGAAGTGGGAGAATTAGCGACACTTTGTGAATATCGGATCCCAAAACATCAACTCTTCATCGGCGACCCGCTGGCCCGCAACCACGGACTCGACATGCTAGCAACGAATTGAAACCAACCGCGATCTTTCGATACGCAGCCGCGAATTCCAGTGGCCTGCGAAGAACAGCTCATCAGTCCATCGGTCGTTTAATCCTAGCGAATCAAACAACGACCTAACGATATGCCCCGGGTTTGCCAAATGTACCAAGGTTTTTCAACGGCGTGCGACCGCGCGGCGCAGTTTGTTGTAGTTGTTGCACCACATGATTTGCTCTCTGCCCCCCCAATGGTTTGGCCAAATTCGCGGCAGGTGGAACACCACTTGGCGAGGTATCGCTGAAGTTGTGGCTGGAAGGTTGAGGCTGTTGCCCACGATCACCTCCAGCTTCGGATTGAAGCTGGCGCTTCATAACATTGATCTGGTTGTATAGTTCCCCATTAGGATTGGACTGGGCCGTTTCCATGTCGGTCAAGTGTTGCAGCACCTGCTTTGAAGGTCTTCGGTTTTGAGGCAACCTCGCCAATCTATCTCCAAGTGCATTGGGAACGGTGATTGTATCCACTGGGCGCCGAGTAATCCGGTTTTGGGCATTCGAATCATAAATCGCGTTTCTATCGGCAATGCCCTTGCTTCCGATCACGGTTTTTTCAACTTGGCTTTCGTTGGGCGGCCGGTTTCCAGAAATAACCAACCGGTTCATGCTTCCCATAACGATTTGATTATTGCTCGTTTTGAATACCGGTAACAACGACACTTGTTTTCGAAAATTGTCTTCTTTGGGCCAAGGAACCCAAATGGCGTACGAGTGCCCCAATTCCGATTGATGATATCGTTGTTTCATTTTTTCGGCGGGATACTTGTAGACACGATCGGCGACTTCACCGGCACGCGTTTGACTGTCGTCATAACCGTAAATCGTTAACTCTCCGTCGACTTGCAACAACTGATCGCTACTGTCGTAAAAATAGACGCGACCGGTGAACCCGTGAATCGATTTTTGCCCCGGCGTTTTTAAAATATCTTCTTTCCAAATCACCGCCAGTCGCGCCGGATTTCCGGCTTGCACATATCGAGTATTTGCCTGCTCAGCCGCTGTTGGTTGGCCCACGGGTTGCGAAGGCACCGTCGCCGATCTCAACGGCGAAAACGTCGAACAACCGGTTTGCAAAACCGCCGACAACAGAATCAAGGCAGCAATTGGATATCGCATTTTGAGTCGCTCCTTAGCGAGAAATTCTCATGACGTGCGGACACTAGTGAACTGCAACTCGGCACTAGTGCAATTTAAATTTGGCACCGGTCGACTTGCTGTTAAGCTTCAAAGGTGCTCGCGGTGTGTGCGGTGGTACTGGATATTGGCTGCCCTCGTCAATCGGCTGAAACTGATGGACGGGACGAGACGAAGCTTGTCGTTGATCTGTCTGTCGATAGCCACGATCGTTGAAAGCGGGTAACAACTGCCGGCTGTCGTTGCTACGACTGCGTTGGATTGGCAAATTAGGACCGTCCCCCTCGGCTTGAGACCGTGCATAAGGTGAGGGTTGGTTTTGGCGAGCCGATTGAAAATGATGGCGATGATCGTATTCCATCGGCATCGCCCGCGAGCTGCTTCCGTTGTTCGGCGCATTCTCTCGATTCCGCCAGCCCTCATCCTGAAATTCTGGCTCGATGCCCTCGATTTCACTACCGCTGTTTTCAAACGGTGTGATTGGTTCATCTAAACCCTGAAAATCTGGGTTCACTCCACGTGGATCCTGATCCGGATAGTAAATTTTTGGATACTGCTCGGTATAAGGTGCACCAGTGTAAGAAGTCGTGCCATACGCTTCGGCAACATCCTCTTTGCACCAGTTCATTCGTTCAAAGTCATCTTGGTTAAGTGCCGACAGATCATCTTCTCCATCCACCAGATAAGGCGTCAAGAAAATTAGGATCTCAGTCCGGTCCGCGGTATTTTCAACCGATTGAAAAATCGGACCAACCACCGGCAAATCTCCCAGGAACGGAACCGAGTTGATCGTTTGCCCCTTTTGCTCTTGAATCAAACCAGATAATACAACGGTTTGTCCGGACCGCGCCATTACGGTTGTTTGCACAACGGTTTCATTGATGGGTTGTGAAATAATTGCATTGCCTGCACCGTCGACACCGATCACGGTCCCGTCGGCGGCCAACCCCAGACTACTGTTTTCTACATCGACGAACATAACGATCATGCCATCGGGGCTAACACGAGGTGTAATGCCCAACTGCAAACCAATTGGTGTTTCGACGAACTGTTGTTGAACGTTGCCGACGCCGGTAAGTGTCGAGCCTGTCGCTCGCTGTATCTGCGCCCCTTGCCGAAAACGACCTTCAAGGTTCTCCATCGTCATGACATGGGGCTTGAACAGGACACTGGCACAGCCTTTTTGTTTTAGGAATCGCAACACAAAGTTGAGTGAGTCGTCTCCGGCCGAAAGTAACAGCCCCGAGAGACCTCCAGCTGCGGAACTGGCTCGGCCCACCCCAAGATCCGACAGCAATTGTCCGGCTGGCTGATCCAAACCAACAAATCCTGAACCTATCGTATCACTCAGGTTCGCGCCAAAAATATCGGAATCCTGCAAACCAAACTCGACACCAAAATTTTCCAGTTGATTCAAATCCACCTGAACAATCATTGCCTTGACTTTGACCATGGGTGGCCGTCGATCGAGTGCATTGATAATCGCATCGATCTCGGGAAAATACTCCGGTCGCGCGTTGACGATCAAACTGTTACTCGTTTCCTCTTCGACCACGATTACGTCTCTACGGGCGACCTCTGTCAAACTATCCGTTCGCGGGTTGGCGCCCACGATGGCTTCCCGTTGATCCAACAAGTTATTGATTGCCGTCGAGGCTTCCAAAACCGAAGCGTTGCTCAAACGATAGATCGCCGTTTGCCGGTCCTGCACATCGCGTTCATCCAAGCGATAAATCAAGGCTTCCACAAATTCGAGATCACCGGCCGACCCGGATGCGATAATTGTGTTGGTGCGTTCGTTGATTGCGAAACGAATATTGATCAGACTGGCACCATCGCTTCCCGGTGACTGCAACGGCAAATTAGTCAACGAGCCCGTTTGGTTAGCGCCGCCTTGCCCACCCTGTTGCTGGTTGCCGCCAAATATTTGGTCCAGTGTATCCAAAATCTGCTGCGCATCGCCATTGACGATCGAAAATACTTTAACTTCCGAAGACAAATCCGGCAACTTGTCCAAAATATCAATCAACTCTCCGATGATCGGCATGGCTTCAGCCGAAGCGACGACTTGGATCGTATTGCTAGGAGCATCGGACGTAATTCTAGTATCAAAAAAGTTTGTTGGTGGTGTGGGTCGACCATCTAGCAGCAATTGCAACAATGTGTGGGCAGTAAACGGTTGAGTGGTCTGCTGGTTGTTACTAAATTGTTCTTGCCGAACCTGGTTCGTATTCTGAGTCTGATTATTTGTCGTTTCGTTTAACCCTTCGTTCGGCTGCAACCCTTGGGTCAAGATGTTCTGAAGCAAAATCGCAAAATCACCTGCCCCATGGTTGCGGATTTGAAATACCTTTAGCACACGGGACTTTTGCTTGTCCGATTTAGGCACATCGATTTCTTTAATTAGTTCAGCGGCTCGACGAAGTCGTTCGGGGTTCGCATAAACCGTCAACGCGTTATTTAACTGATCGGCCAGTGTTTGCACCGGTTCCACTTGGCGATTCTGATTGTTGGCCAAGTTGGCCGATTGACCAAACAAAGCGTCAACCGCACGTTGCGCGTCAACCACGTTGATGTACTTTAAAACAAATCGACGATATCCTTTTTCACTTTCCGACAACTCCACATTTTCCGGAGGTACGGTCGCCTGGGTACCACCTTCCAAACCATTGACAATTTTTTCGATGGCTTCCAAAGCCTTGGGAGTCCCAGCCGCAAGCAGCCCCGTTGGAGTCGCAATAATGTCGGCAGCACCCAAGACCGTAGAAAATCTGTCCTCATACAACTGGCTGACGCTATCCACGATTTCCGCAGGATCGTTGTATTGAAGTTTGAAAGTTCGAACATCGGCCGCCGTACCCGGCGCCTCATTCAGCCGTTTTAAAACCGCCTTAATCTTGGCGACACTCTCGGCATCTCCAATTATGAAAATCGTGTTGGTTTCGGGAAATACACGCAACGTCACGTTGCCCAGAATTTCGCTGATTTCGTCAGCTTGACTCAAATCAGGGAACTGATTGGCCGGAATTTCAACCGAATCTTGTCCACCACGTTCATCTTGATCTTGGGTCCGAAATTGCGCTGAAACGAGCTGAACGTAACTTTGATCGACATGCCCTACGTCGATCACTTCCGCTTTATAAATGGAATTGGGGGTTTCGTTGCGATCGAGGACCCGCATTAGTTCGTGCCAGCCCTTCTTGCGGCTAGGATCGCCTTCGTAAGTTGCCATGCCGTTCAAACGATCAAATTTCATCGAAGATTCCGGTGCCATCCTGCCTTCTGGAAAGTAAATCCTTAGCATTCGCTGTTGTTCATCCAACGCTTGGCCCAGGAGCCGATCGCCCCAAATTTCTGCCAGCTTACCTTCGAATTGTTCGTAATTCAGATTCCGCAACTGATACGTCCAAGGCAATTCACTTGCCATCGTCGGGTCGACATGTGGTTGCTGATCGAAACTAGCTTTGTAAACCATTTTGTCGATTCGCACTTTCGGCGACTCTGAGACAGAGTGCGAATCGGTCTGCGGGCGTTTCGGCATGGGCCGAAACTGATTGTCCGGACGATGATTTGGCGTCAATGCACCCGCTTGCGCCGAAGTCACTTGCGGGTTCACGGTCAACAAAGCCGCAAAGGCCAGCAACAACGTCAATTTTTTGAATGTTCGAATCGAAATCAATAACGGTTTCATCAGGCCATTCCTTTGTGAATCCCAATTGGAACTCTCGGTTCGGGCACGTCGTGGCAACAGGTTGCTCATTACTCTTCCATCTGGACATTTACAATTACACGACGCGCACAAATTGCATGCACGCACACCTACCTACCGTCTAGTCATCGGCAAAACAGTTACATCCGTTAGAGAATTTCTAAGCGTTACAAACGGAAAAACCGTAAAACCTTGCCCAGCATGGCAACATAGGAAGCCTGGGAAGACATGAACTCCCCAATTGAATCGGATGTACGCCCTGTGCCAAATTCCAAGGCAGTCAAGCGTTAAACACCACGCAACCAAAAAAGCGCTGCCCAACTTGGACTTTTATCGAATTGATTAATTTTAACCGCGGCCCAATTTGGCCTGCATCTGAGCCCAACTCCAGGCATTGGCGACATGCTCTACTTGAAGGCCCGCTCGGCGCGCTTGTTTGATTCCAAATCGCATATTCAACAAACCCGCAGGATGGTGCGCGTCGGTGTTGATTACGATTGGAATGCCTTGTTCAACCGCCGCAATCAAGTGAACATCGTGCAAGTCCAATCGCTTGGGACTGGCGTTTAACTCCAAAAACTTCTGATTGGAAACAGCCGCCTGAAACACCGCGGTCATATCCACGTCATACGGCTTTCGCTTGTTAATTAATCGCCCCGTCGGGTGTGCAACCATCGACACAAATTCGTTTTCAAGCGCACCGACAATACGATCAGTAATCTGTTGACGCGGTTGATGTTGGCCGTAATGTAAACTGGCAACCACCCAATCCGCCCGTGACAGCAGCGAATCTGGCAAATCCATGTCTCCATTTTCGAGGATGTCGCATTCAATACCTTTCAATACGACAAAACTATCTTCCGCGCATTCGTTGATCCGATCTATTTCCGCCCACTGTTGGAGCAGTCTTTCTTCGTCCAAGCCATTGGCCATCGCGACGCGCTTGGAATGATCCGTAATGGCGATGAATTTCAGATTGATCTCGCGGGCGGCGTTCGCCATTGCTTCGATCGTGGCCGACCCGTCCGTGGCCGTTGTGTGCATGTGGAGGTCACCTTGAATATGTTCAACGGCAATCAAGTTTGGCAGGTCATTTGTTTTGGCCCATTCAAATTCGCGCCGATTCTCCCTTAGTTCAGGTTCGAAAACCGGCAACCCCAAGGCGGCATAAATGTCCTGCTCGCTTTCTCCACCAACGCGTTCTTGATCGTCACCGTCGGTTTTAAAGATTCCCCATTCGTTGACTCGAAGACCTGCCTGTTTTGCCAACCCACGGATCACAACATTGTGTTCTTTTGAGCCGGTGAAATACTGCAATGCAGCGCCGAATGATTCCGCCGGCACGACCCGCAAGTCGATCTGGAAACCGTCGCCAGTCCGTACAGACATTTTCGTTTCCCCCCGCGCAATTACGTTTTCGACATCTGGAAAAGCACGAAAGTGATCCATCACCTCATCTGAGGTTGTCGACGTGATCAACATGTCGAGATCACCGACCGTCTCTTTGCCACGACGATAGCTGCCGGCGAACTCCAAGGAGTCGACAGATGAACAGTCCAGCATGTGTTTTCGCAGCCGCTCTACCAGTCGATCCGCTTCAGCCCACAAAATACGCTGTCCGGCCGCCACCGCTATTTCAATTCCCTCTAAAATTGCCTGTTCGGTTTTTACGGCGAAACCGGATAACTTTTGGACTTCCCCCGCCTCGCACGCCGCTTTCAATTGTTCCAAATCGACAATTCCCATTTCGTTAAACAATACGGCCGCTTTTTTGGGACCCAATTTCGGGATCTTCAACAAATCGAGAACCGTGTGAGGCACCTCCTCCAACAGATCATCCAATTGTTGCAAACGACCGGATTCACAAAGCTCACTACACTTCTGTGCCACGCTCTTACCAATCCCCTCCATGTCAGTCAAAGCTTCACCACTGTTGATGATTTCACAGATCGAGCGTGTACAGTCGCGAATGATCTTGCTGCCGTTCCGATAGGCGCGAAGCCGAAATGCGTTGGCACCTTGAAACTCCATCAAGTCAGCAAGTTGTTCTAACGTCTTTGCTATTTGCAAGTTGTCCATATTCAAATTTGGGCTTGGCCGTTTGGGAGATCAAAAAAACAATTAGACTGGGATTTTTTTCAACCAACAACCGCCAGGCAAAATCTTGATTCGTTATTCCGTCGCTATTTTTTTGTCCGCGTGGCTGGTGTTTTCCATTCAGCCGCTCACCGCCCGTTACTTGTTGCCCGCTTTCGGCGGAACGGCAATGGTATGGACAGCGTCGATGATGTTCTACCAGATCGGGTTATTGCTTGGGTACCTCTATGCCCATGCACTGAGGACAATGTTCCAGCCGCGTGTCTCGTGGATGTTTCATCAATGTGGGTTGTTGGCCGCGTTGCTGTTGCTGCGGTTTTCTACGCTTGAAGCGATTGAACCGAACGAACACTTGGTTCTCGGCGTCGTGACACACCTCAGCTTCGCCGTTGGCATACCGTTCCTGACACTCTCGGGAACGGCCCCGCTGGTTCAAGCCTGGTTCAGCACGACCGAGAATCACAAAAACACATATCGCTTGTACGCTTTTTCGAACGCCGGTTCGTTGCTGGCTTTGGTAAGCTATCCATTCGCCGTAGAAAGTTTTTCTTTGGCAATACAGTCGAAAATCTGGCAAGTTTCGTTTGTGTTCTTGGTCATTTTGATGGCAATCGCTGGCACGCAGTTGGCAAAATATGCCACATGGCCGAAAGCAAACCAAGATACCGTAGCGCTCAATGAAATCAGTTTGACACAAGTAGTCTGTTGGTGCTTGTTGGCCGCGACGGCCTCGGCGTGCCTCATGGCTACCACCAACGTATTGTGTTTGGAGGTTGCCTCTTATCCATTTCTTTGGGTTTTGCCACTGACGTTGTACTTGATTAGTTTTGTAATCTGTTTTGAGTGGCCAAATTTGTATCGACGTCGCTGGGTAATACCCGTTTTGGTCGGGGCCTTTTTCGGTGGAGTGCTATTGCTGCATCTGGGACCAAACGCGAATCTTTCGTTCCAATCGTTCGGATTTGGCGCCGTAATATTTGCGGTCTCCATGGCCTGCCATGGCGAATTGCACCGTATTCGACCGTCCACTGGATTTCTAACCCTTTACTACGTTTGCATCGCCCTAGGCAGTGCTTTAGGCAGCATATTCGCTGTCGTTGTCGCCCCGCGTGTTTTCGACCATTACTACGAGTTTCATATTTCCTTGTTGGTTTGCCTGTTGATCTTGAGCGGATTCACGCTGGCCGATTTTTTTGCGTCACGGTTGCCGTCGGTGCGCTGGTTGTACGCCGCCATTTTTTCTTGCATTGTGGCCGCCAGCCCCGTGGCGTGCAGCTGGCTATTTTTGGCCAGTACCAGGACGCAAAAAGACTTGGTGTTTCGAGAGCGCAACGAGTATGGGATTGTCACGATAAGAGACCAAGATGGCTATCGAAAAATGTTTAACGGGAAAACGCATCACGGTGGGCAATTCCTAAACACAGAAAAAAAATGGCTGCCTTCGGCGTATTACTCCAGCGGCAGTGGTGCCGACCTCGCGTTTTCGAATGCGCGTTCCAGGCAAGAAACCCTTGCGGTCGGGGTGATCGGGTTGGGAACTGGATCGCTTTTGAGTTACGCGAAACCGAATGATAAGTTTCGATTTTATGAGATCAACCCGCTTGCCGTCGACTCGGCAAAACAACATTTCTCATACCTATCGAATCACGATTCTCCGATCATCATTGGCGATGGGCGTCAACAACTTAAACGGGAACTCGCGAATGGAAAACAACATGCCTTCGACTTAATTTTTGTGGATGCGTTTTCCAGTGACTCCATTCCTGTTCATTTATTAACTCAAGAATGTGTCGAATTGTACCTGCGGCACTTGTCCGATAGTGGAATTTTGGTTTTCCACATTACCAATAAATTTGTCGATCTGTTGCCCGTCCTCAAATCGGTGAATGACGAATTCGAGTTGGTGTCCTGTTTGGTTTTGCACGAGAATCTTGAATTCGATTTGCGAACCAGATGGGTGTTGATGACCAAAAACTCAGCTAGTCTGCGCAAATTTGATTTTGAAAACGCGCATTTCGATTGGGCCCAGGCGATCCGGCCGGTTGCTTGGACGGATGAGGTTTCCTCGTTGGCACCACTAGTAAATTGGGCCGGTCGCATCGATTCAGGTGAATAAGCGAGGCTGGTTTTCCACTTTCGACTACTCGCTGCCGCCCCGATCCTGTATTACGATTGGTGGCCCCGCTTCGTTTCCCGGAAAGCCTGATGTCGCACCGTGACAAAATTATCCCCGTCGAACAGGTCGCGGTTGATTCGTCTAAGACCGTGGACGATTCGGTCGTCGTCGAATCGCCACTTGAAATACGATTGGTCGTGGGGCCAGAATCGAAACGCCGCAGCAAGAGCCTTTCTATTACGATGCGAACGCCGGGGGACGATTTCGATTTGGCATGCGGTTTTTTGGTTTCCGAAGGGATTGTAAATTCACCGGATCAAATTCGGCTGGTTGAGTATTGCGGCCGGGTCGCGACGGGAGAAGCGACATCGAATTTGGTTAGCGTCGAACTGTCGCCGGAAACCGATTTCGATTTACAACGTCTGCAACGGCACTTTTACACGACTTCTAGCTGCGGCGTCTGCGGCAAGGCCTCGTTGGAAGCGCTTGAGCAACAGCAATTCCAGCTTATTTCTGTCGACTGTAGCATTGACAAACAGACCATTTTCACGATGCCGTTGGCGCTACGAAATCAACAAGTCTTGTTTTCCAAGACCGGTGGGATTCATGCAGCAGGCCTGTTTGACTTGGCCGGTAAAGTCGTTTCGGTCTGCGAAGACGTCGGACGCCACAACGCGGTCGACAAACTAATTGGTAAAGCACTTCGGCAGGGAGCGCTGCCGCTACATCAATATGTCCTGGTCGTCAGCGGCCGGGCAAGTTTTGAGCTGCTGCAGAAAACGCTTTCGGCAGGCGTACCAATTTTTGTCGCTGTCGGCGCACCCTCAAGCCTGGCCGTCGAGCTCGCCAGCCAGTTTGGAATCACGCTCGTCGGATTTGCCGATTCTGGCAGGTTCAATATCTATGCCAACGCGGAACGAATTGAGTTCTGACGTGACGTGCTTGAGTGTGAAAATGCGCAACCAAGGCCAATTGGGCGCCTGCCAGCCGTACATGCTGAACGGCGTTTCACAACCTGTCGTTTTCAAACTCGACCTCGCCTATCGCCAGAAAGCTCGACGGCGGCCGTTCTTACACAGAAATAACGGAATTGACTATTTGAAGCCGTTGGGATAACTTCGTAGTCCATCAAGTTCAGCTCAACGGATTGAAATGAAGCAACAACTCACGGTTCTTGTCCCTTGCAAAGATGAGTGTCTGAACATCCGTGAATGCATCGAGAGTTTTCTGTCGGTTGCAGATGAAATTCTAATCGCCGATTCGGGTTCGACAGATGACACCCTGGCGATTGCCCGTAAGTACGACAAAGTCCGAATTATCGAACGTGAGTACATTTTCTCTGGGGATTTCAAGAACTGGGCGATCCCTCAAGCAGCCAACGACTGGGTATTGATCATTGACGCCGATGAACGTGTCACACCCGAGTTAGCCGATGAAATCAACCAAATTCTTGCTGGACAACCGGAACAAGACGGTTATTGGATCGGGCGCAATAACCACTATTTTGGGTATCGCATGTACCATGGCGATGCCAACACAGACAAAGTCCTCCGGCTATTCAAGAAACAGCTCGGTCGCTACATCGGCCCGAGTGACCACGGCGAAGTCACGATTTCGACGGGCAAAGTCGGCGCTTTAAAATCCAATTTCGATCATTTTTGCTTTTGGGATTATGACACTTACTTTCGTAAATTCCATCGGTACACAAAATTTCAAGCACAGCAGTGGCACGACGAAGGAAAAGACACGTCGTATTTCAAGTTGTTGATTCGCCCAATGTTTCGTTTTTTTCGAGAGTACATTTTGCAAGGCTCAATTTTGGATGGCAAAATTGGATTGCAGACGGCATGGATGGCCGCGATGTATTCTTTCATGAAACAGGCCCGATTGTGGGAACTCAACCACGCTCAATCCCCACCAAATCAGGAATCACGGTCGGACTCTGAAATGAGTCAAGAAAAAAACGACTCCAAAAGCGCAGCTTAGTCCGACCGTACATTTCAATTGGCTAAAGAGATTCAACTTTACTCTTCGTCATCGGTAGAAACGCTGGCGTCGCCGGTCGAATCAACGGTGGCTTGACTCGACAACTTACGCTTTTCCAATACAGCATCGCCGTCATCGTCCGAGGAAATACTAACGTCGCCGGTCGCTTCGACAGTGCCCTGACTTGAAAATTTGCGGCGTAATGCTTCACCCTGCGGCTGTTTTTCCGCTTGCTGGGGCGAGTATTCTGAATCGGCGACATCGTCATACCGGCTGCTAAAGTCCGTTTTCTTCGATGTCGAAAGACTCCAGATGACATACCCTAAACATCCCACGAATAGCAGCAGCAATACACCTGCAGCGAGAATCCCAATTAACGAAATACTTGAGGGTACCATTTGGCCGGATAATTTAAGAAGGGCGCAACAACACAATAATAATAGTTGGTGCCGTCAGTATCAATGTCGCCTCGGCCAAGATAGCTAACCACACGGTCCCTGACGGCGTGAACGAGTTCGTATTGAAGGCGCAATCTCTCGAGATCACGAGCGGTCAATTTGTTGCACTGGAGGCAATTGCCAAAACCAAAACGAAAGAAAATGATACGAGAAAAACCGATGTGATTTGAAGGGCTGCTGGTTGAAAATACGAGTTAATCTAAAGGATCTTACCAGCAGCGAACGAATTTCTGCCGTGGACCGACTCAACGTCATCACTTGAAAGGGCCAAAATTGTCAAATCATCTGTTCCAATGTCCCAAGTGCGATGCGCCACTTGACCTTTCCCAGTTACCCGTTGGCGCCACGATCGAGTGCCCGCAATGCCAAAACGTTTTTCGCATACCATTGCCCACGCAGGTCACCGTACCACCAACCGATACGGACCATTTCAGTACTCAATATCAGGCAGTCGGTCATTCGCTCAGATTCTTTCTCGCTTGGAGGCACGCCGCACTAGCAGCTTTTTTTGTAATTTCTGGCGGGATCTTCACATTGGTTATTTCGTGTTATGCAAGTAATCCCAGTCTCTGCTGGATATTTCCAACCATGATGGCTCCACTTGGCGTTTTCTTTGCCGTGATTGACTGGCGCAACAAAAAGCTATTTGACACTTGCTACAAGGCTGGCAAAGAACTTGAGACCAGCATTGGCAAACCCGGAGTCTACACGCAGCTAATTGACGTAGCAAAAATTGCAGACCGACAAACAATTCTTTGGAACTCTCACACGACGTACATCACGTCCGTCTATTTTGCCGGCGCCATAATCATGACCGCTTTAGCGTTGCTGTTCTATTTTGATTTCAACCGCGACTATTTTGACCTGTTTGAATCTGACAAAACCGATCTGAAAAATCGTTTGGATATGATCAAGCTAAAACAACTCATCCGCTCGGTACTAACCCCCTAAATTGCGGCCCGCAATCAAAGATGATTTTTTTGAACGCACATGTTCTGAAAGAATAGGTCAATTTCTACTTCCATAACCTTGCGGATTGCTTGAGTGCCATTGCCAGGCCGTCTCCACGATTGGCTTGAGTTCGCGATACTTGGGAATCCAACCGAGTACGTTTTCTGCCATTTTCGCGTTGGCGACCAACTCTGGGGGATCGCCGGCGCGACGGGCCCCCATGACCTCGGGTATCTCTTTCCCGGTCACTTCGCGACAACACTCAATGACTTCTCGAACGCTAAACCCAACGCCAGTACCCAGATTGACTTTAATGCCTTGGCCAGACTCAATCTTCTCCAACGCAAGCATGTGAGCCGCACCCAGATCATCGACATGGATGTAATCGCGCACGCAAGTTTTGTCCGGTGTCGGCCAATCATCACCAAACACCGTGATATGTTCGCGCTGCCCTAACGCGACTTGCAGAACGATTGGAATCAAGTGACTCTCGGGATCGTGATCCTCGCCGATGTCTCCGTCCGGTGACGCTCCAGCCGCGTTGAAGTAGCGAAGCGCCGCGTAGCCCAATCCATACGCATGGGCATAATCTTCCATCGCCTGCTCACAAACCAGTTTTGTGAATCCGTACGGGTTTACCGGACTCTGTTTTTCTTGTTCGTCAATTGGAACTTTGTCAGGCACCCCATAAGTCGCGCAGGTGCTCGAAAATACGATTCGTTTGACATCACACTTGCGCATTGATTCCAGCAATGAAAGAGTCGCCACCGCGTTGTTTTGGTAGTACTTCGCCGGATGCTCTACCGATTCACCGACCAACGCGTGAGCCGCAAAGTGCATCACCGAATCGATTTTGTGATCTCGCAACAAAGACTCGACAAGTTCAGAATTTTCCATATCGCCGACCACCAATTGACTGGCGGTCACGGATGACTTGTGTCCGGTAGAAAGATTGTCGAGCACAACGACCTGGTGACCGGCCTTGTCAAGTAATTTAACCATGTGGGAGCCGATGTACCCCGCCCCGCCTACTACCATCACGTTCATTAGAATCCTATTCCCAAACCTTTGCTTTTAAGTCCCGGCAAAAATTTGCTTGGAACCAATAAAGTAACCTACACAAGCATACGCTAGTTTACGCGGCGCGGCGAGTCGATGTTTCGGCTGCCACCAACGATGACAACGTATGTTTGGGTTCATGCTGTTGACACCAGGATTGGGCGAACATTTGAGCCGTTGTCCGGTAATGTTCGAAATGCGCCACCATGTCATCAATGCCTCTGGCGATGTCTTCTTCACCAGCTGCAATGTAACCGACAGAACTTACGGGTGTACACTCAGCGTCAACATCTAGTGTGTGCACCGTAAGCTGTTGAATACTGGCGGTCGAATCGTGAAATGCATTAGTCAGCCGCAAATTGACTTGTTTCTGGCTGGACCTAAAAAATACGACCGGTGACATCCCATTCATCCGGTGCCCAATGATCTGCAGGCTACTAGCGTCGTCATCGATCATATTGTTAAGCTCGAATCGACAGTACACTCCTTGGTTGCGCGGCCAATGCCAATCGAACTCAAGGACAAAACTGGTTTCGTCATCCGCCAATTCAAATTCCAACTCAAATGGGTGGCTGCCCTGATCAAACGAGACAATGCCGCCCGACAAAGGGACATTCGATCGATTCCAATTTAAGTCGTACAACGATAGCGATCGTTTCCGATTGTGAACGTTACATAGTGAATCAACGTAACGGAAACTGGGCTCCGCAATTTGATCGCCCAGCCAACTCCCTGCGGGAACAATCACCGGCTTGCCACAGGTCAACAATTCACTCAACACACCTGCGCGACGGCTGAAATAAACCCGACTGTCGTAAAACAACAGACCGATATCCGTATCTTGTATCAGTTGTAGGTAGTCAATATCGTTCAACGGATGTGAAAAATACTGAACCCATTCATAATTACAATCGGGCGATTGGCCGGTCGGCGAATTCAATTCAATTTTTTCTCGATAGGGCCATTTTCGATTCGGACGCTGAACCACAATTTGAACATTGCCGGTTTGAATATGGTCTTCCCAAACACGATCAACCAACGGTTGTAAATAGTCCACCATTCGTTTCTCACGTCGCACTTCGCCGGGACAGGTAATACGCAATGGCCGATCATTCAGATCTTCGTCAGATGCCGACAAGACACGAACCGGTTCGGAAAACAATTCTGGACGCACCGGGTAAGCCAAGACGTTAAAGTTGCCAACGCCCAAGCGGTTGAACTGGTCCGCCAGTGTTTCCGAAGTCGTATAAAAATTTAGCTTGTGATATGGGATTCGGGACAGCCCCGCATCGAAACAATTTTGGATCGCCAACAAGACTTTACGCTGCGCTTCGTATTCTGGCGTACGGCCATCAAACAAATTGAAGTGAAATTGCAAGTGCCAAGTGACTTGCAGGGTCCGCGGATGGTTGGCCAGATACGCAGCCAATCCCATGAACTCCATTTCGTTAACCGTTGCGAAAAATGCATGATCATGCTCGGTCAACAGCGTCGATTGAAAAAAGTTTTCACAATCGATTGCAAAGTTACGAATCTTCTTGCGACGACGAGCCTGATGCCGTGCGTGCCGCATCGAATGAAACACACGTTGTGGAGATATCTTTTCTAGCAGTCGGGCTTCTGAGGGCTGAGGTTGACCAGGAAGGTAGTCAAAATTGGTACGCGTCAAATGTCGCAACCCACTCAAATAACTATCCTGCTGATAGGTCGTTTCGCGGAACGCACGCTTGATCTGACCAAACGGATCCAAAGACGACGATTGTTGAAAACGTTTGTGAGTACCAATCGTGGTGTAGTATCCAGACTGAGATGCAGCCGCCGCTACACATCGCACGTAGTCGTGATGATGACCACCGACACTTTTCAATGATTGATCGATAAGAAAAAAATTCGCCACTCCTGGCTCCAAACTAGTGCATCATGCACTTTGGGATCTCGTGTTTGCCGATCTCGCAATCGTAATCCCTGGCCCAAAAAACGGTCAATCTCAAAAAGGAAAACTACTTTGCTAGCATGGCTGCGATGCGATTGACTTTGGAACCGGCGACACCTTAAAACAATCAAATCAACTTGCAAAAAGATATGGATGTCTAGCTATGTCAAACGATCAACACGTCGTCGTTCTCCCCTATTTTTCGCAGGAAGAAATTGATCGTTACTTGAAAATTGCTGCCTATTTAAAAACCGTGCCAGCATCAAAATGTGACGTTCATTTTTTATTGGCTAATAGCTTGCGTATCGAACCGAGCCTGGAGCTGTTCAACAGCTTTCGTGAAATCGCTCCGTGTACCTCGTTTACCTGCCCAACCGCGATTTTTGGTTATCCAGAAGGTCCATCGGCCATGTTTTGGGATTGCATGTGTTACGTCGCTGAACGGTTTCAAGATAGCCGTGGATTTTGTTTGTGGATGGAGTCCGACATGGCTCCGGTAAAGCCCAATTGGATTGATCGTTTGTCCGACGAGTGGTTTGCGGGGCGGCGTCCATTGATGATGGGTTGTCATGTTCCTGACATTTACAAACGCCGCATCTTCCGCCAGCCCAAGTTGATTCTGCATGAACATATCAACGGAGGTGCCTGTTACGCGATGGACTTTGCTTCTCAGATGCCACAAAACGCTCGGGATGGAGTTTTTGACATGGCAGTGTTTAAGTATGCCAAAACGCTCGGCCGCGTTCGTTACACCGATCAAATTGCCTTTTCCACATTGTCGCGCGTACGCCGAGATGTCCAATGCGAAGAAAAAGTACTGTTGCATGGATTTATGCAAGAGAAAGACGACTTTGTGGACGCCTGCCTGAAGCCGATCAGTGAACTCGAAAAATCAACCGCCTCATGGCACCCTATCCAAGAGCGATGGGAGCAATGGAAACGATCCATCCGCGTGCAATTTGTACGTCGTGGCCATCGGGCAATGCTGGAGAACATGTTGCTGACCAAACAAAAATTTGAGCAACAAAAGGCGGCTTAATGAATGAACGTATTTCATTTCAATACGTTTCCTTACGGCGGTGCCGCAGCGGCCGCCCGCCGCATTCACGAACGTCTATTACAAAACGGTGTTCGCAGCCAATTCTTGTTCGATCGGAACGACCGCCATGTCCGTTTCGAAAATGCGAACCCCGTGCCATGGCTTCCCCAAATCGAGTCCAACGGATTCGGCCGACTCTGGGAGAAACGGCGACTTAAACGTCTTCATCGCCAATACGATACGCATTTGGCAACCCGAGATTCGAATCAAGAGCTGTTTTCCATGTGCGAGACGACAGAGCAACGGGCATTAGATCCCCGTCCGTTTACTGACTCAGTGGTTCATTTGCACTGGCTTGCGTTTCTGGCAGATTACCCTGCTTTTTTTGGATCGCTTCCCAAAGGAACTCCAGTTGTGTGGACATTGCACGACATGAATCCAATGACGGGCGGCTGCCATTACAGTTCGGGATGCGGTCGGTTCGTCAACGGTTGCGGGCATTGTCCGCAATTGATTGCTCCGGCCAAGAACGATCTTTCCCGAAAGAGCTTTCGAATCAAACAGCAAGCGCTCCGCAATATCAACTTGACGGTCACGGCGCCCAGTCAATGGATTTTAGATCTCGCCCGACGCAGCCCCATTTTTCCTGGTCACACTCAGTTCGAACTCATTCGTTTGGGATTTGATCTATCCACGTTGACCCCCATCGAAACCCGTTTAGCACGCCGGCACTTGTCGGCGGAAACCGAAAAAACCGTAATTGGATTCGGGGCAGAATCTATTTCCAATCATCGCAAAGGTTTTGATCTGTTGCTGGCCGCATTGACGAAGTTAAGAGGCAAAGAGAACGTCGAGTGCTTTGTTTTTGGTTCCGGCGATTTCGAATTCGACAATCTTGATTTGCCGATCCGACATTTGGGTTTTATCGATTCGGAATCAAGACTGGCACAGTTCTACTCTGCTTGCGACGTTGTAGTTGTGCCTTCGCGGGAAGACAATCAACCGCAAGTCGGTCTTGAAGCCATGGCCTGCGGGACGCCGGTCATTGGTTTTGATACAGGCGGTATTGGTGAGTATGTGCGACCGGGCATGACGGGCTGGCTCGCAGAACCGGAAAACGCGGATGACCTAGCCCGCCAAATCGACGATGCCGTGGCGCAGACCGACTTGCGAAAAGACCGGTCGTTGAACTGTCGAAAATTAATGGAATCTGACTTTGAAATTGGCAAGCAGACCGAAATGTATTGGAGACTTTATCAACGATTGCACACTCGGCGGGCAGCCGCATAAGCGGCATTTTCTGTTGATTGGAAAGGGGCTTCGATAAAAACGTCGGCTGTTGTTTGTACGCGACAACAAGTCTTGACGTTCGCTCCAACCATCCGGTCTAGAATTCGGTCCTCAATGCGGCCGCCGTCGGCGATTCGAGACTGATTGTCCGCCGTGGCGACCGGCTCTATGCAATCGCCGAGAATTAAATCAATACTCGCCGGTTATAGATGTACCACTCGATCAACAACACCAGCAGCGCGGCTAAGATAACCCACGTCCAATGCTCTTGGCGAGCCGGGATCTCATTTTTGTCGGTCTTGGTCAATTCCTCGTAACCAATTTTTAACTCGTCACGAACGACCAAATTGCTTTCGCGCGCATCAAACAAGTTAACGGTAAGCAACTGGTCATCATCTCCCGTTTCCCGATTGATAACTTGGTAAACTCCAATCGTTTCTGCGGCCGCATAAGTGAACGTCTTGTCTTTTCTCGCCGTTAAATCCACCGTGCGACCCTTTGGATCCTTGATCCTAACGGAATTGGTCGGCAGGCGCGTTCGAAAACGGACCAATTCACCAGGCTGCGATCCGCTCGATGAGTCGAATTTGGCAGCCCCGCCAAGCCATGTGATGCAGTTTTGTACGAACAATGGGAAACTCAATTTCTGATGCCAATCGGAATTTAACAACGTTTCGCCTTGATCATTGATCTCTTCCAGCGTGAACCCGACGATCAAGTCTTGAAAGCCAGACCGTGGCGCAATCGACATGATGCTGCCAAACGTCGCGTCCATTAGGCTGATGGAGCCCTGAGGTCCTTCCAACGGAGTCGCTTCGGCGATGATCACGTTTGCCATTTGCACCGCATTCATAATCGGATGCGTTTCCAGTGTATCAATAATGATCGCTTGACCGTCTTTCGCGCCGACGGTCCAATCCTCACTCGGTGGAGCCGCACCAAAAAAGATTGTACTGCAATCGGGCATCGCATCCGGAGCACATTGGTCATACAAAATCAAATCATATGACCCCAGCGCGACCTCTTCGATGTACTTTTTGTCTTGCAAATAGGCTGCCGTTTCAAACGTGACGTTTGCCAATTTGTTGATCCGTTCGGTACCAAGAGCCAATTTCAAAAACTTGCCGTATTCCGTACAAATTAAGACGTTGACCTTGCGTGCCGGTTCAATGATTCCATACGCCACGTTGTCGTTCGCATACACGTCCTGGTCTTCGATTCGTACTTCCACCCGGATGGAATCTTCAAAATCACCTAGTAGGGGCGTCAAATCGAAGCTCATTAATTTGGAATTTTCCTTGGCAACTGCAACGCCACCCCGAGCATCAAACAGCTCGCCATCCGCGTACAAACTGAGGTCGACGGAATGATCTTCGTCATCGCTGTTTTGCAACCGCAAGAACGCCTGGACGCCACTTTCGGTATCCAAGTCTTGCGAAATAGAAAACGCGGTAATCCCTACGTTGTGTGGCGAATCAAACGCCCCAACCGGACGGTATTCCGCTTCCAAATTACCAAGCGAAAAACCGGGGACTTCTGCGACTCCGCCATCGCTATAAATCAACAGTTTGGCAGCCAATGCATCAGCGACTTGAATGTCAATCTCCGATTCGCGATCGCTGGTACGGCCAGGATTGGCGAGTCCGGAGGCCGCGGTCAAAGCTTCGGACATGTCGGTCGTGCGCTGCGTCTGCGTGATTCCCGAGAGCTTGCGTTTCAACAGCGATTTGTTTTTGGTGTACGATTGGACGACGTCGGATTGGTTTGAGAAACTGATCAACATGGCGGACGCATCGGATTCCATCGCGTCAATCGTATTTCGAATTTGAGTTTTCGCATATTCCAGTCGCGATTCACCGCCCGGCGTGTCGGTCGCGGACATGCTAGACGAGTTATCAACGAGAAAAATGAACCGTTCGCCTTCGATATTGGTGCCTTCGCAGCCGGGTTGCAAACACGCCAACAACAGCAATAGGGCTAACAACAATTGCAGCAGCAGCAACAAGCTATTTCTCAATCGCTGCCAAATACTGTTGACATGCAGATCTTCGATCGTGCGCGTCCACAAAAATGTGCTCGGCACCTCGAGTGGCGTTCGGCGAAGCTTCAAAAAGTAAAGCAGTAAGATCAGCGGCGGAACCACCCCCAAGATGGTCCAACCATACCACGGCAACGCACTGGAAAACCAATTCAACGAACCAGGCCTCTCTGTCTCAAATAACGCGAAACGAGTCGTTCGACCGGTCGTTCGGTGCTGGTCATCATATATACAATGTTCCGCCTCAGGCAGAAATCTCGAGCCTGTTCTATAAACGCAGCCAAGGTTTGGCGATACCGGTCAATCAATCTTTGGCTGACACTGATTTCCGCGATGTCGGCATCTTCGCAATCGACCAACTTGAGATCACCAGTTATATCCGGGTCGATTTCAGGCTGAGACAGCACTTGGATAACATAAACGTCAAGGTTTTGTGACACCAAATATTTTAGTGCCGATTCATAACCGGTTTTGTCCATCAAATCTGTGATCAAGACCAAAATGCCTTTCCCTGAATTTCTCAAACAAAAAGACTTGATCGCATCGTTGAGCGTTACGTTTTTGCCAGGCTGCAAATTATCCAGATAATCCAACATCCGCCATAAATTTTGCCGCCCGCGCAAAACCGGCGCGGAAGTCGTTTTTGCATCATCCAGCATTTCAACTTTGACTCGATCCGCCCGGCACAATCCAATGTAGCCAAGTGCGGCCGCCAGCTGTTTTGCATAGTGAAATTTCGTCGGCTCGCCAAAGCTCATCGATGCACTGCCGTCGATGAGGGCGTAAAAATGGAGGTCTTCCTCTTCCATGAACAACTTTAAAAACAACTTGTCCAATCGGGCATACAGATTCCAGTCGATGAACCGCAGGTCATCACCGGGGACATAGTTTCGAAAATCGGCAAACTCAACACTTTGGCCTTTGCGTCGGCTGCGTCGTTCGCCTTTCATCCGCCCACGAAAAATTTTGCGACTGACCAGTTCCATACGCTCCAATTGCGCCAGTAACCCTGGTGACAACAGGGGCTCTTCATCCTTGGATTTTGATGGGTTCGATGCTGGGGCGATTGACATGGGCTACGACTCGGAGGCGACGACCATTTCGTCAGATTTTTGGGGCACTTGTTCGAGAATGTCCAGCAATACTTGGTCGGTTGTGATGCCTTCGGCTTGCGCCTCAAAATTGGCAATCACACGATGACGCATCGCAGGCAGGTAGACACGGCGGACATCCTCAAAACTGACGTTAAAACGACCTTCCAAGAGTGCCCGAACTTTCGATGCCAACACGATCGTTTGCGCACCACGCGGGCTACTCCCCCAACGCAGATACTGATTCGTGATTTCTGCTGCCAGTTCTCCATCGGGGTGCGTCGCCAACGTCAAACGAACGATGTAGTCGCGAATATGGTCCGCCAGAATGACCTCGCGAACCAATTCCTGCATGTCCAAAATCTCTTCGCCGGAGATGACCTGATTGGTTTCAATTTTGATGCCCTTGGTAGTACGATCAATAATCGTCCCCAATTCTTCTCGGCCTGAATATCCGACGACTAACTTAAACAAAAATCGGTCCAATTGGGCTTCGGGAAGCGGATACGTCCCTTCTTGTTCAATCGGATTCTGCGTCGCCAGAACAAAAAATGGTTTTTTCAATTGATAACGGGTACCCCCAACGGTGACGGTTCCTTCTTGCATGGTTTCAAGCATGGCCGATTGAGTCTTTGGCGTCGCTCGATTGATTTCATCCGCCAAACAAATCTGCGTAAAAATGGGACCTTTTTGAAACTCAAACGATTTACCGCCGTCCGGAGTTTCGACAACCATATTGGTACCCAAAATATCCGCGGGCATCAGGTCAGGCGTGAATTGAATTCGATTAAAATCCAGGTTCAATGACTCCGACAGCGTGCGAACCAGCAAGGTTTTACCCAGACCGGGAGCCCCTTCTAGCAGGCAATGACCACCAATCATCAAACAAGTCAAAACCCCATGCACGATCTCATCGTGTCCGACGATGACTTTGCCGACTTCCTCACGAACACGGTGATACTTGTCGCGAAATTCTTCTGCCCTTTGTTCAAAGTTGCTGCTATCTACCATCGGCTTTTCATTTGTCCTGTAAATAAATTTCCATATCCGCGACCTACCATGTGAGCTTCTTGGCCAGCTATTGGCCTTGCTTACCGGGGTCAACTTTCATCATTTTGGTCGGGGCGTGGTCGGTTTTTCTGGGCTTTGCGTTTCGCATCCAGCAACCGCGAAGTATAAGTTTTATCCTCTTCAACCGATTCAAGCGAGCGGTCGCGTTTCTGGGGTCGCCGGCGATCGGCCGTTTCATCGATTTCATCGCCAATGACTTGTTCAAGTTTTTCCTGTCCGGATGAAGATTCATCAATTTCCGGTGCAAATCTCGATTTCGCGCGGCGCATCTCTATCTGTTTTTCAATTTCAGCTTTGCGACTTTGTAGTCGCGACATTTTGGATTCCACTTCGACATCGTCCTGGCGACGACGCAACTTTTGAATGTACTCCCCAACGAAGTCAAAATTGACGGCCACGCGTCTAATAAATACATCGACAAAAAACACGCTGCCGCACAGCACGACCAACAGTGGCCAAACGTCATGGATACCGACCTTGTTGGAAAGCGTCGGCCGAAACGTATTGACCGACAACAACTCTTCGCGGCCCGCTTCGGACAATTCACCGGGGATAATCGCGCCTTGCTCTCCGTCGGCGACTTCGAATTGAACCAAAGAATCAAGAAACGACAAATTGGATTCGCGGTCGGAATACTCCGAGGAATAGGGTACGTTGACACCGGTGGTGAGTCGCTCGTAGCCCTCGCCCGGGAAAATCGAAAACAAGTAGTTGCCTGATTCATTAACGTCGACTTCCGCCGTGTAACGACCGGGCCCGACTTGAGTAAAGTTCAGATCGAAACCCTTTAAATCCGGTCCCATCCCGCGGGCATTGATATTCAAGAAGTCTAAGAATTCTTCGTTATCGTCCAAAGCATTGACCACGATCTTGGCTTTGCCGTCTCGAACGTCGGTACCAATATCAAAGTTGGCACTCTCGGTAATCGGCCTCATCGAATGACGAATCATTTGTGTGAACAACTTTTCGTAGAATGGGCTACCCAGCCATTTCGAGGTCCATCGACGTCCGGCGTCACTGGTGAAAACGGTGGCCCGGCCAACGCCGTACCGCCAAGTGGCCAACAGCGTCGTGTTTTCGGTATTGTTCTTCGGTTCGTCGGCAACCCACAATTGTTCGACCAGTGGATTTTTCTTTACCGTGGTCATTACATAACCATAAACACGCGGCAGCTCAGCGGTCTCGATTCCTTGCAAAATTTCGTGACCACTACTGATCGAATTGGTCACGATATTCATACCGTTCACCGACTCTTTGATCACTGGTTTCGCGACCCGTCTGGCCTCACGTTGAAATATCTTTGGCAATGCTCGTGGATTCGTCTTGGGATAGTATCGACCGCCAGTGACTTTGGCAATTCTCTGCATCGGCGTCGTCATCGAGTGGTTTCCAATCAGGACCGTCGAGATCTTGATTTTTGCTTTGACATAGTCCTTCAACAATTGGTTGGATGGTGCGGTAGGGTCACCATCGCTGATAATGATCATGTGTTTGATTGAAGCTTTCGTGTTCTTCAAACCATTCAATGCGAGTTTCATTGGTTGATTGAAATCTGGCATGTCTCCCATCTGCATCCGACCGACCATGCCCATCATCATATTGCGTTTTTGAAAGACTCGATCCATTCCGTTGGGCATCTTCCAAAGCCAACGCGGAGAACCGGTGTTACTCCATTCAACGACCCCGCAATAGTCCATTGGCCCGAGCACATCGATCGCTTTCCTGGCAATTTGAGTTTGCCAATAATTTCCATCGGCCATTTCGCAAGCGTGCATCATCAACGCCAAAGCACCCACTGCATCGATTTTGTCGTTTTTAATTTGAAAATCGACCGGCATCGCTTTTTCGAGCTCACTGTTGGACCAACCACCTGCCCCAAACGAACGATCGCCGCCAATCATGACCAAACCGCAGCCCATTTCTTCACAATTCCGGACCAGCATTCGAATTTGGGTGTCGCTAAACGATTCGGTGGATGTTGCATCGTTGCCGGTAGCACGAGGAACATTCGCAAGCACGATCGAATCGTATTGAAGTAGTTCCGCCGCTGAACTGAACAACTCGGTCGAGGCCATGATATCGACCTCAATCGAACTAGTTTGCAAACGCTCAACCAGTTCCGCAAACTCGCCTTCCGCATTTCCATCTTCGATGATTAAGACGCGACCTTTGCCACGCACATAAGTAAATGCCGAAGCTTTATTATTTTGAATCACGCCGTCGTGGATTGGGTTGTCGGGAACAAAATTGGCTTGGATAGTAAACGCATCGGTTTTGTCTAACCGATGCGCGAACGGGAAAACGTTTTTTCCTGGCTCTAGAGTAACCGTTTGTTCAGCAATAACTTCTTCCCGCTGTGAACTGCTTTGGGTGATGCGGAGCTTTCCGGTTACGGGCTCATCACCTTCAGACGCGGCATCATTGTTCAAGACAACACGTGCCTCAAATTCCTGGCTTTGCCGAATATCGCTGGGCAGAACGACTTTTTCGACAGCGACTTCGTTCTTGACGTCTAACGTCACTGGTACGACGTCGATGCCAATCCCGTCTTCGGCAATCGCTTGGGCCATCGATAACCCATCGCCCAAGTTTTCGTTGCCGTCAGAAACAATTACGATCCGGCGAGCGGAGTCCTCGGGGAACGAGGCTTTGGCCAATTTAAGCGCCGCGTCAAAACTGGTGGCATCGGTTCGCAAATCGTGGCCAGACTCGATCCGACCGATCAAGGGAATCTCTCCGTCAAACGGAGCGGCTTCGATTTTCGCGTTACCGGCAAACACGATAACACCAGCCATATCATGTTTGTTAGCACGTCGATGATTCGAAACCGCGTGATAAACGTAGTCCAACATATATTCACGCTTGGCCTGCGGAATACTCGAACTTTGATCCAACAAATAGATCACCGTCAATTTGTCCGAAGTCTTCGGCCATTGCGCTTTGGCCAGGACAAATACCATTAGTAAAAACACGCTAGACCGAAGCAGTAACGCAAATACGCGTCGCCACTTTCCCAAACCGGCCAACGAGTTGAAACTGTACACCCATAGAAATGGAAGCAAAATCAACAATACGAGATAGGCTGGCCGGCCAAAGTAATCAAAGAGATTCATGCTGTTTCAATCTGTTCAAACATTCCCTTAACGTGTTCCACCATACAGATTTCAACGGTAATACCGAACAAAACGACCTCAATTTGCCCTGTAGTTGTTGAATGATCCTTTGCGGTGCATGAAAATCTCTGTTTATCACAATATTTTCGCCGGGTCCATTCGTCGGCAGGCCATTAATATTGCCACAGAATTTGCGGTTTGTGTCAGATAATCTGCCGACCTGCTCAAAATGTCTGGCCTAGACTACAAAATCGAGACTTTGTCGGACCGCAGTGATTTCAATTAGGAGAATCAAATGACTAAGAATTTGTTTAACAACGGTGTGATTTTAGCCGCCGTTGTGGCAATCGTGTTGTGCAGCGATTCAGCATTTGCACAAGTCAGTCAGGCCGCACCTGACATGGAAAAAGCCAAAGAAATGGCGGCAAAATTAGCTGCCAAGTCTGCCAGTGATTTCCCACCGGTCGACAAAGTCACAAAGGGATACACCGAAGTCAAATCTGCTGATGGCAAAAAGCCATACATTAAGCTTTGGACTAGCGACAAAAAAGACGGCCAGATGTTGGCCGAACTTCCGCGCGATTACGCCAGTTCAAAACACCGAACGTTTATCGCAACGACTGTCGCCAGCGGCGAAGTATTTGCCGGCCTACAACAAAGAGACTTTTATATTTACTGGAAAAAGTACGGTAAGCGATTGGCTTTGATCGCCGAAAACGTTGGCGTCCGCGGTTCCGATGATGAATCGAAATCTTCAGTTGAGCGCATTTTCACGGACCGCGTCTTGATTGATGTTCCAATTTTGACGATGGTTCCCCGCGGTGGCCCCATGATTGATTTGGACGATTTGTTGGTTCGCAATGCAAGCGTATTTTTTGGCCCTGGCTATCGTGCGACGCGCAGTCTGATTGGCGTCAAGAAGGCCAAGTCATATGAAAAAAACACCGAAATTGCTTTTGAGGTTCCCGTGGCGGGTGGCGGGCTCAAGACGCTGCATTATTCAGTAAGCAAAATCCAGGGCACACCTGGCTTCAAGCCACGAAAAGCCGATCAGCGCATCGGTTATTTTACGACCGCCTACCGTGATTTTGGCAAATATGAATCTGACGATACCAATGTTCGATTCATCAACCGTTGGCATCTGGAAAAGCGAGACCCCAAACTGAAATTGAGCCCTCCAAAAAAGCCGATCGTTTTTTACATCGAGCACACAACTCCGGTACGCTACCGACGGTGGGTCCGTCAAGGAATCTTGAATTGGAACAAGGCGTTTGAGAACGTTGGCATTTTGGACGCGATCGAAGTCCGCCAGCAAGACAAACAAACCAATACACACATGGAAAAAGACCCTGAAAACGTCCAGTTCAATTTTGTACGCTGGCTCAACAATAACGTCAGCACTGCGATTGGCCCAAGCCGAGTTGACCCCAGAACGGGTGAAATCTTGGACGCGGACATCGTTTTGACCGACGGCTGGATCCGTGTTTTCGAAGACCAATTCGATGACCTGATGCCGAAAATCGCCATGCAGGGTGTGACGCCGGAAACGTTGGCTTGGTACGCAGAGCACCCCAATTGGGACCCACGCGTCCGGTTGGCAACGCCCTCCCAACGTAGCTTTATCAAGGACACAATTCAACATCAAGCAAAACAACAGTATGCTGGCCACGACCAAAGTGGTGTTAAAACGATCGCTCTGGGCGACGATGTTCTCGATGGTTTGGTCGACCGTGTCAGCCAGACCAACGGCGCTTGCTTTGCCGCTGAGGGCAAAGGCTACGATGTCGCGTTGATGCGAATGATGCAAAAGTATTTGATCGACGACAAAAAAGACGAAGCCAAAGACGGCGAAAAGAAAGAGGAAGAATCCCAAGAGCAAATGCTGGACGGAATGCCGGAATCTTTCATTGGTCCGCTGCTGGCCGACTTGGTTACCCACGAAGTTGGACACACCTTGGGACTGCGTCATAACTTCAAGGCTTCCAGCATTTATACCTTTAAGGAAATCAACAGCGAGGAAGTCAAAGGCAAAAAACCACTGGCCGGAAGTGTTATGGATTATTTGCCAACCAACTTCAATTTCGATAGCGATGCCATTCAAGGCGACTACGCGATGATCGGGGTTGGACCTTATGATATGTGGGCCATTGAATACGGCTATGTCTCGGACGAAAAGAAACTTAAAAAGATTCTCTCACGTGTGGCAGAACCTCAATTAACTTTTGGAACTGACGAAGACACCATCGGTCCCGACCCACTGGCACGTCGTTACGACTTCAGCAAGGATCCGTTGGATTTTGCGAAGAACCAAGTCAGTTTGGCGCGGCATCACCGAGAACGCATCTTGGATGAATTCGTTAAAGACGGCGACAGTTGGTCCAAAGCGAGATCTGGCTACCTGTTGACACTGCGGTTGCAAAACCAAGCAACAAGCATGATGGCCAACTGGGTCGGTGGAACGTTTGTCAATCGTGACAAAAAAGGGGATCCCAATGGTCGCAAGCCGATCGAGGTCGTTCCCACCGAACAGCAACGAGAAGCTTTAAATTTCGTAATCGAAAATACAATGTTCGATGAAGCATTTGGATTGACTCCAGAACTGTTGCTGCACATGACCAGCGACCCTTGGGGCGGTCGATCGTTCTCGGCCAGCAATGAACCCGCGTGGCCATTGCACGATCGAGTGATCGGTATCCAATCCAGCGCTTTGTCACAATTGATGAATCCTTCAACGCTCCGTCGCGTATTCGACAATGAGATTCGAATCGACGCCGACGAAGATGCGTTGACATTGGTCGACATCATTGACTCGGTGACTGCTGCGGTTTGGAAAGAATTGGAAGAAGCCCCCACAGGCAAGTTCACGGAACGCAAACCAGCGGTTTCCAGCCTCCGTCGCAACCTTCAGTCTGAGCATTTGGATCGCTTGATCGATTTGACCAAAGCAGGGCGTATCGGCTCGGCGGCCATGAAGCCGATTTCTAATTTGGCTTCGATGACTCTTCGCGATTTGAAAGCAAAGGTCGACAAAGCCGCAGAAAATTCGTCTTACGATGCGTACACGCTATCGCATTTGCAGGATGCAGCCAAGAAGATTGAAAAGTGGATGGATTCGACCTACATCATAAACTAGTACAAGTTGCACTTAACCGTAGCGGTCGTGGCGTCGAATATTCCAGCAAAAACTGGCGGATCGACGTTGCACCGAAAGGAAATGTGCGCTAGTCAAATTTTGTTCAAAGCAAATAAAAAGGCGGCCGATCGCAGGCCGCCTTTCTTTGTTCTAACTTTAATTGGTTAGCGACGTCGGTTATTGGCTCCGCGTCGATACTGTGCACCAAAGGTCACCGCGTGGAAGAACGGCGTTTCTTCGGTGATGATCTCGGTGGGTGTCAGCGTTTGAGCTTGAACCGGGGCCAAGGCAACGCCATCGAACCAAGTGGCTTCGTAACCACCAAAGAAAGACAGAATTCCTGGCAACACATCAAAATATACCTTGCCGCCGACTTCGCCCACAAAGGAATGATCGTTGCGGCGAAAAGTATTATTCGTTTCTTCGGCTAACGACGTTACCGCAGATGTTCGCATCTCGACAAAATTGACGTAGCCACCGGAACGTATAAATCCATTGATGTAGATATCGCGGGAAATCGGCACGTTAATCAACGCCCCAATTTGGGCACCGAGCATCGAGTTGCGGGTACCAATCGTGTTCTCGGTATCAAATTCTTGATCGCCGAAAGGAGGCACGGGAATCAACGAATCGGAAGAAAATTCCAAGTCTTCATTAAACGAGATGAACCGTGGTCCGGCAATAATTGACAGTCCCGGGAGCACCGTTTGCTTAACATTGAACTCGAACGAATACACTTCTGAATCGTAAGCGATATCAACGGAGTCTGGACTCAAGTCCGCAGTCAATGGCGTCGTCAAGTTTGGTTGGGTAAAATTGGAGGCTTCCGACCAATTGGTCACGAAAATTCGAGACTCCCATTTCTGCCCGCGTCGCCCCACAGAACCAAATCGGACTTCAGCTCCAGCGCCTCCCCCCAAATCGGTCAAGTCATCGGAATTGTAGATGACCGCGTTAGTTACTCCATCGACCAAAATCGGGAACCCCGAATCATCGCCCGGCCGATCATAGGCCTTCGCCCCAAATTCGAAGAAGCTAGCGCCAAGATTTTGAAAATCCGATGGCCATTGCGGCTGACCAGAAACAATTTGTTCGTTGCAAACGACCGCAAACAACGTAAACATCAAAATTCTAAACATAAACGATTTCACAAAAAGAACCTCCCGGTCCGGCGCAATAGACTGTCTGCACATTTGGATCGGTCAGCATTACTCGAACAATGAGTACGATTAATAGAGAATGCAAGGTCTGCCCAGACCGCCCATTTTCACAACGGAATCAGGATTGCGAAGAAGTCACATTTTTAGCATGGCCGCATCGGCGGATGTTCAACCGTTCTTTCAATTAGCGCATGCAAAAACCGGCATTTCAAAACACCGGTCGCAGTCAAAAAACAATCTCTGGTTCGAAACTTACTCGGTCGGAGCCGTCGTTTCCGGAATCTCTTCTTCGACAGGGCTCACCACTCGACCCATGTAATAACCGCAATCGGGGCAAATGACATGGGAAGGGACCATCGAACTGCATTGTGGGCAAACGGCCAAATTGCGATTTTTTAAAGCATCGTGGGAGCGACGCTTGCCCGAACGCGAATTGCTGTGTTTACGCTTTGGAACTGCCATTTCTATCCTCTAAAATGCCGGCGCAACACGCGGGCTCAATTTGGACATACTTTATCAATTTCGTAAGGCTGTTGATCATATTCCGTTCGGCGATCAAACCAAGCCCAACACGCTGTTTTTCGTCCAAGTTGGACAAACAGCGTAGTTTATCCGCAAAATGTGCCGGTCTCAACGTCTGATTTTCGATCTTTGCAACGTTTTTCTCGGCAATTTCACCACCAACCGCCTCCCGTCCGCTAGCACATGAAAAGAAATCCGGTTTTGTAAAAGTTTGCGGATTGGAGAGACGATACCAGTTGTGTTGGAGCAAAGTCTTCTTGCGCTTGAGCTATGAAGACCACTATCGAACAACGCCTGGGGGGGCGAACAGCAATTCGTTTGATTGCTGAATTGTGCGACGGCGATCGCTGCGAGTCGCTGACGCATATTTTACTCAATGTTGGATATGGAAATCCCATGAGCAAGAACCCCTCACGTTACCGAATCGTCCTGACAATGCTGGCGGTACTGTTTACCGGCTGTTATCCGACGCGCCCTATGTATTTGAACGATCGAGGCGATCTGAGTCACTACATCGAGCGCGCGACGGAAATCGAATATCCAGATGTGGATGTGGCCTCACTGGAAGAAGTCGCTCAGGCAGCGCGCCCGATCACTGTCATTGATCCCGATTTCGATTCGTATATGGATCTTACGTTGGAACAATGCGTCGGAATTTCACTCCAGAACTCCAAGGTTCTGCGCGGTTACGGAACGCCAAACTTGCAAGGCACGCGGGTGGCTCCCGGGATCGACAACCTGGCCAACGGCCCAGCGGCGGCGGGTACGTTCTACAACGTTGCGGTCCGTGAATCCGAACCGGGCTTTATCGGCACGCCGGGGCAAATTTCCAATCCCGGTTCGATCTTGACCAATACTGGGTTAGAAGTGAACCAAGGCGTGGAAGCAGCACTTGCTGATTTCGACACACAATTCACCGCCAGCGCATTCTGGACGACCAACGATGAACCACGAAACGCCAACCCGTCGTCAGGCGTTGACTTTTTGAATCCGGAAGTTTTCCAACAAGACACGGTCAACTGGCAAGCCGAATTCGCCAAAAAGACTGCCAACGGAACGCAGCTATTTTTCCGAAACACCAATCAGTGGATCGAGAACAATAATCCACTGACAACCGAAGTCCCACCTGGCCTCCAAGTTCTAGACAGCTTCTATCGGACAGCATTGGAAGTTGAATTGCGACAACCGTTGATGCGAGGACGCGGTGCGTTCATTCAACGAATGCCGATTGTGATTTCCAGAATTGGTACCGACCAAGAAATCGCCAACTTGGAAGCCCAATTGCAAAACATGGTAACCAACGTTGAAATTCGATATTGGGATTTACACTGTGCCTACCGGAACTTGGAAGCAGCCAAAGAGGGCCGTAACGCCGCATTGGAGACTTGGCGAATCGTCTTCGATCAGTACGACAAAGGAGCCGACGTCAATATTCAACAAGTCGCCCAAGCCAGTGAACAATACCATTTCTTCGACGCTCAAGTCATTGATTCCTACAACACACTGCTGACCGCGGAGAGCGATCTAAGGTGGTTACTTGGCTTGGCGACAACCGACGGTCGCATTATCCGTCCCATCGACGAGGCGACGATCGCTCCGGTTGAGTTTGACTGGTGTTCGACACTAGACGAAGCACTGACGTTTCGACCGGAATTGCGCCAACAGCGATGGGAAGTCAAGAAACGACAACTCGCCGTCGCGTACTCGAAGAACTCACTCTTACCAGAAGTCAACGTTACGGCCTTGTATCGCTGGCTGGGTTTGGGAAACAAGTTCGGCACTGGGGATTCCGACCCAATCGGTTTTCCCGATGTTACCAGCGGTGCGATCAACGATCTTTACCGCGGCGATTTCCAAGAGTTTTCCTTGGGGCTCGACTATCGGATTCCAATTGGCTTGCGTCGAGAACTCTCCAATGTTCGAAACGCACAATTGAAATTGGCTCGCGATATTGCTCGCATCGAAGATATGGAGTTGGATGTAACTCGTGAAATCAGCGAAGCGGTTCGAGCCCTCGACGCCAACCGCCGAATCATGCAATCCGCGTTCAATCGTTGGAAAGACACTGAAATTGAGAAAGAACACTTTGACGAGATCGTCGAACTTGGTCTGGAAACGTTGGACGTCGCACTGGATGCTCAACGAAGAAAAACACAGGCGGCCGCCGCCTTCTATTCCGCTTTGTGCGAGTACAACAAAGTCATTGCCTTAATACACCGCCGCAAAGGCACGATCCTGGCCTACAACGGCATCGGTTTTGCCGAAGGTGCGTGGCCAGGGAAAGCCTACTTAGACGCATCAGAACACGCCCGTCGACGCGGGGCCAGCCGCCAAATTAATTACGGCTGGACGCGTCCCCAAGTAATCAGTCAAGGGCCAATCTATCCGCCAAACACGCAAACGTTCGAGGCCACTCACGACGGAGCCATCCCCACCGATTCGTATGTCGAACCGGCGGTTGAAACAGAGTACTACGAGGTGGAATCGCCGGAAATCATTAACGGCGCATCGCCGACACCGCAACAGCCAAGGACCGACGGTTCAACAACGCGTAACGACATCCCGATCAATTCCAGTCGCCGACTTGGACGAAGATCCAACGATGATTCCAAGCCCGTGATCCCGTCGTTTATTCAACAAGCCAGTTACGAACAGGCAGTAATCCCTAAATTGTCGCCAACCGCCAACCAGTCCACGGCAAAAGTGCTAGCGGCGCCGCGACGCGATTTGCATACCTCAAACGCTCAACGTCTGCCGAAGGTCAATCGGCGAGTCTCAACTCGACCGTCAAACCACAACATTCAAGCTTCAAAGCCAACATCAACCAACGAAGCCCCCAAAGTGAAAGTCTCACGCCCGATGAATTGGGAAAAGTTTGGGCTGACCCGACCCGGCTCCGATTTCTCGAAATCGCAAGCCGCCATCAAAGGTAAAAACTAACCGGAACCGCTAACGCGAAGCCGAACCATAAAAATATGGCCAAAAAAATGAACGTTGATAAAAAGATCGCCGAAACCGAATCGCAACAAAAAAATTCGCATTGGTGCCTGCCCCTAGTTTGTAGCTGGGCAACGCTGTTGGTTACTGGCTGTGCCATGTGTTGCGGTCCCTATGACTACCACTACCCAAACTATGGTGGCTCCGTGCAGCGATCCGACCCGGTTTGGGGGCGCGTCGGCTCCATCTATTCGGATCCCGGCCCCTTTGGTGGACCAGCTGCCGACTACAATCTCAAACCGCATGACGCGAACCAGCCCAGTCGCGATACCATCGATGACGGCGGCCTTGACATTGACACAGGTCCATTAGAAAGCGTTGACGAAGGAAGTGGCTCCAATAGCGATATTCTGCCGCCACCACGTCGAAACCAAGACGAACGACCGGGTCCTGATGATTCGACGTCGATCCGGCGGTTACGCAATCAGTCGTTACGTGGTCAAAGACGCTGGCGATAATCGCTTCAAGCAGACGGCAATCGCCGTGCCTCTGTCACGCGCAATTAAAAATTCAGGCGCCCAATTTTTCCTCGGCGGAACTTCGAAACCAATCGTTAATCAGAGTCTAGCGGATGCCACCACTGTCGCTTCCGGCACCATCGTGACCACCAAATTCTTCACCGCCGGCCGCTGCAGCTTCTTCGCTTTCGGCACCCATTTGGTCTGCTGCTTCGGCTGCATCTTGCGAATCGACAGAAACCACTTTCCCTTGGTAGCTGAGAATTTCTTCAATGCACTCAAGCTTACCTTTAAAAAATGGAAAGAATGGAATCCGGTACAATCCAACAACGCGGTCCATCTTGAAAATTTCACGGTCCATACGTGTCTTGAGCGATAACGAACCGATACCTGCCAGGAACAATTCCAAATAATCAAGCGGTTCGTTTTCTGTTTTCAAACCGATCAATTCGAAACGTTCCCCTTTGCCGCCGAGTCGATTAATGGTTAACCCCGACTCGTCGATGATGACTTTCATGTGGGTCCGACTGTAAACCAGATTGCTTATCCAGATAATAAAAAAGACCAAACTCAAAACGAAAAACGCCCCTGCGTTCATTTCCGGAGCCAATGAGCCCAGCATTCGGCCCGTCCAAGAAAAAACTCCAACCACGTCGAAAACTTCTAGAATGACCGGTATCCCGACAAAAGTTCCGATTAAGCCAAACATCAAAATGAACTTCCCTTTTGGCAAATTAAAACGGAACGCCACATACCAGACCAACATGACCGACAACGCCACCCAAAACAACATATGCGGATTGGGCACATACCAAGGCCGATTTGCATCCGCGGTCGATTGAGTCGCTGCTTCCCCTTCGGTTTCTGGTTTGACGTCTTCAGAAGTCGCCGCAGTGGCCTCTTCCGCGTCTGATTCGGCCACGTCGGCAATCGCCGGTTGCGAGAGCGATTTTTCGTAAAACTCATTGGGCAATGAAAACAACGCCAACAGGGCAAACAAGACAGCGGGGTAACCGGCCAGAATTCCAGGCAAGTGGTCGTACAAAATAACGGGCTTGCTTGACACAGGTATGGACATCGACTCTCCGAATTGAAGGGTTATTAAATAGCTTCGCTAGTATTATTGCGACATTGTTGGGTATCGCAATCAGGTCAAATAGCTGAATCAATAATTCTTAATCGACAACGTGGACACTGGGCTCAAAAACACACAAACGATTCATCGAGCTCAAAACATTCGTCAAGATCGGCACAATATTGGACGAATTCTACTCGTCGAAGACGCCTTTCAGGTTCAAGCCTCGGTTTTGCAAACGCCCCGGATCTACTATCATCGCTGCATAGATTAAAACGACCGTGAGAAGATATTGTGGAAAATATTCTGACCTTTGAAAATCTGTTTGCCCTTCTCGCCCTGGCCGTGATGGAGATCATTCTGGGGATCGATAATTTGGTTTACATTTCAATCGTCTCTGGAAAACTTCCCAAAGAACAACAACCGATGGCACGGCGGATCGGGCTGCTGTTGGCGCTTGTAACCCGAATTGGATTGCTATTTGTTTTGTTTTGGGTAGTTAACCAATTAAAATCCAGCCTGTTCGAGTTAACCGCCTGGGGTTTTCCCGAGTCCTGGCTGAACGCCATGACGGGCTACGATCCGCAAGAAGCACCCAAACAATTCAAACACACTTTTGAAGAAATCAATCAAGTGTCCGTGCGTGACCTTGTGCTCTTTGGCGGCGGACTTTTTCTGGTACGGCAGAGTATCAAAGAAATGCACGAACAAATGGGCCACGACCCCAATCAGGACGTTCGCCCGGTGACGGCTGGCTTTGTTCACGTCGTGACACAAATCGCCATCATGGACATCGTGTTTTCACTCGATTCGGTGATCACAGCGGTCGGAATGGTCGATGAGTTGTGGGTAATGGTCGCTGCGATTGTCGCTGCGGTCATCGTAATGTTAATATTTTCGGAAACGGTTAGTAAATTTGTCGAAGACAACCCAACAGTCAAAATGTTGGCGCTGAGTTTCCTGATTTTAATTGGCGTGATGTTGATTGCCGAAGGCGTCGGAGCCCATCTGGACAAAGGCTACGTTTATTTTGCGATGGCCTTCGCGCTGATTGTGGAATTCCTAAATCTCAGAACCCGGCGGCAACAAAAAACAGCGGTCGCGAATTTGGATTAAGAGTTAACCAACAAAGCTTCGCCAAAATCTCGGTACACTTGCACGATTGCGTTCCGACTCCGGAAAAACGCTTCGACGACTTCCGGATCGAAGTGGGAACCGGCGCCGTCCCGTATCATTTCAAAGCTTCGATCTAGGTCGTAGGCGTCCCGATAAGCTTTCGGATTGCTGATTGCATCAAAGACGTCGCAGACGGCTACGATACGCCCTTCGATGGGGATGTTCTGACCTTTCAGTCCATGAGGGTAGCCCGAACCATCCCATTTTTCGTGGTGAGTTTCAGCCACCAACGCTGCCATTCGCATCACGGGGGTACTGCACGAATCCAACAACGAAACATTCAGTCCTTCATCGTCCGACACATCGTCACGAATAATCTTACCGCCATGATTGCAATGGTCTTGAACGATTGAATATTCTTCGTCAGTCAATCGCTCTTGTTTCTTCAAGACGGAATCAGGTAGACCCAAGTTCCCGACATCATGCAATTGAGCCGCATGCTCCAACTCGATAACTTGGACGTCGGTGAACCCCAATTCGTTGGCGACGATCGCGGCGTATTTGCCCACACGGATCACATGCAAACCAGAATGATCGTCTTTCATTTCCGCCGCGCGGGCCAAACATTGAATGGCTTCGCGGCGCGACGCGATCAATTCGGCGGTCCTAATTTTTACTTCTTGCTCAAGCTTGCGGGAATAATTCGCCAAGAATTTCGTATGGGCGTGAGCCAGCAGCGTATTGCGAACCCGAGCAATTAGTTCGCTGGCAATCAATGGCTTTTGCAAGAAATCACTGGCGCCCAATTCCAAGCATTTGCTCTTCGTCTCGCAATCCGTGTGCGAAGTGAAAATCACTACGGGGATATTTTCGTGCTGTGGGTTCGAACGAATCTGCTTGAGAATCGTCAAACCGTCCACGTGCGGCATGCTAACATCAAGCAAAACCAGATCCGGCGGATGACGATCAAAATCAGGCAATACCTTGCGCGAGTCGGTTTCGCAAATCAAATTGCGATAGCCGGCACTGGACAAGAAATTTTTGGCGACTTGAGTGATGGCCCAAGAGTCGTCCACAATCAAAATATTTGACGAACACAAATTGAACACATCATCGTTGACGGCCCAACTCGGCGCGCTTTCGGATTCCGCGTTGTCAAGATCGGGCTCCCGATCTTGAATTTCTTTGCATTGGGCTCCGTCATGAAAGGTCACTCGATTGCGGCCATTTCTTTTCGAATCGTACAGCGCGGTATCGGCTCGCTTGACAATCAACTCTTGATCATCGCCTTTCATCGCCTCGGCAACACCAATACTCACCGTCACATTCAATTTGAGATTTTCAGCCTCAAATGTCGTAGCGGCAATTTTTTGGCGAATGCGTTCTGCCGATTGCAGCGACTCCTGCGGTCGCTTGATCGGTAGAATCGCCGCAAACTCTTCCCCGCCGTATCGACAAACCAAATCCATATCACGAACTGCATCTTTGATGGCAGCCGCCACCTGCATCAGAATCATGTCACCGGCGGGGTGGCCAAACTGGTCGTTTACGCGCTTGAAGTAATCAATGTCGATCATTAGCAACGCCAGCGGGGATCGCTGGCGTTCCCACTCGATCATCTTTCGCGATAATTCAAAATCGAATGCCCGTCGATTGGAAATCTGCGTGAGCGAATCGATCAAGATGTCAGATTGGATTTGCGCTGAAAACTCTGCCAGTTTGCGACCCGCCAATTTTGAGTGCAATGTATTTCGAGTTCGCGACACCACTTCGAATCCATCGGACGGTAGTGTTAGGAAATCGTCCACTCCGATCTCCACCGCGATTCGTTTGATTTGCGTGGCGTCGTCGGCAGGTACCAAGACCAAGGATGAAACGTGGTTCTCTCGGCAACTTGAAATCAGGCGTTTTCCGTCATCCGATTTCAATCGTTCACCGGAAATCAACAACAGATCGGTCGCTTCTTCACCCACGATGGCATCGTTTGCGACGTGATACTGGTTTGTGAAAGAAACCGTTCGAAATCCACCGCGGGTTAATTCTTCCCGGATCTCTTTGGCGGTCTCGATTTGATCAAAGATGAGAATTGAAGATGACTGAATCAACTCTTCGGAAACATCGCAGACCGGCCGGTTCAAGTCCATTGTTCCGAACGTCAATTGACATGCAGCTCCCACAAATGGAGTTTCGTTCGGATTGGTCGCTTGCATGTTTCCCGCATTCTTCAAAAAGTTCAATTTCTAAAGCTTAGAATTTTCAGCGGCGGGGCTCAGAAAATACGCGGTTGAGGATCGCAAGTTATAAGTGCAGTCGTTCCAACTGTAACGCCTGCGACGATTGCTCCGTGTCGATTGACGTGGACGCGCCAGCAAAAAACGCCTACGCTCTTCCCGAATTTCTCCCCCCTGAAAACGAAAACATGAACGAAATGCCTTGGTATCGCGGCCTTTTGCATCGCCGTTGGCAGGAATTGTTGCTGCCTGTCGGTATTTTGGGATGTCTGTTCATTATTTTCGTACCGTTGCCGGCACCCATCATGGACGTTTTGCTGTCGGCCAACATCGCGATCGCCGTTGTCGTCCTTTTGACGGCCGTGTTTGTGCGAACACCTTTAGAATTCAGTGTATTTCCGTCGTTGCTGTTGCTGGCTACGCTAGCACGGCTGTCGCTCAACATCGCGACAACTCGGTTAATCTTGTCCTCCGGTGCCAGTCAGGAAACGGCCGCAGCCGGCCAGTTAATTCAAAGCTTCGGTGAATTCGTTGCCGGAGACCACTTGGCGATCGGCCTCGTCATCTTCTTAATCATTGTCATCGTACAATTTGTGGTGATTACCCGGGGAGCAACGCGAATCAGCGAAGTCACAGCCCGATTTGCCCTGGACGGTATGCCTGGTCGTCAAATGTCCATTGATGCGGATTTAAATGCGGGCGTGATCAGCAATGTCCAAGCCAAAAGACAGCGGAGTGAACTTTCGGCACATGCCGAATTCTACGGAGCGATGGACGGTGCTAGCAAGTTTGTGCGGGGTGACGCCGTCGCTGGAATTTTGATCACGTTAATCAACATTGTTGGCGGCCTGATCGTTGGCCTAACGTCAAACCTGTCGTTGCTGGAATCGGCCAGCATATTCACTAAATTGACGATTGGTGATGGATTGGCCAGCCAGGTACCGGCCTTGTTTACATCCGTCGCAGCCGCGATGCTGATCACTCGCCCGGCCTCGGAATCAAATTTACCAGTCGAATCCGTTGAACAGCTTTCGACGCGCCCGATCGCGTTGGTGATCACCGGCTGTTTCTTATTGGCGATGATGTTCACGTCGCTCCCCACAATACCGTTGCTGATATTATCGATCGCTTGTTTCGCCGCAGCGCGATTCGCTTCCACGCGCCCAGAAACGGATGAAACGACGGAAGACACCAGTGCTGCGTCAAAGGCTCCAGCCGAACTTACGATCGAGAAATTGCTCGGCAATGAGATCTTAGAAATGGAATTGGGCTTGGACTTGATCCCTTTGGCCGACCCCAAGCTGGGCGGAAAACTACTGCCTGCAGTGACGGACATTCGCAAAAAACTGGCCTCGGACTTGGGTGTGATCCTTCCCAAAATTCGGATCCGCGATAATCTCCAATTGCCCCAAACCGAGTACCGCATTTTGGTACAAGGCAATCCCGTCGACATCGGTACGATTTTTCCAAAATTGGTACTTGCCGTCGATGGGGGCCATGCATCGGGTCCATTGCCCGACGCCGTTGCAACAGAAACCACCTCCTCCGGCCAGGCCTACTGGATCGAGCCGAGCAATCGAGACGCCGCCGCTCGCCTTGGCTACAACGTTGCGTCGGCGACATCGGTCTTGACCAGTCGAACCGCTGAAGTTGCCAATCAATATGCGTCCCATTTATTGACACGAGATGCCACCAATCAATTGATTGAAGAAACTCGCAAGACTTCGCCCGCCATCATTGAAGAGGTTTTACCGAATCTGATCAGCTTGAAAGACCTGCAAAAGCTCCTCAAACAACTGGTTTCCGAACAAGTTTCCATTCGCCCACTGGGCCTAATACTGGAAACGATCGGTGACGAGTTCGCTCAAGGAACCACGGACCACTGGACGTTGGTTGAGAAAGTTAGAGAAAGACTGGCGCCTCAAATCACGGCCAGACATCTGCAGGGCGGACACGCCATCAAAGCGATTACGGTCGACGATGAATTCCAAAATGAAATGCTCAATAAAATGAAGTGGCACAACGGTAAACTGGAAAGCAGTTTTCGGCCAAGCGTGATCGCGGCATTTCTCAAATCGCTGCGACAAGGCTCCGACAGCATGAAAACCAGTCAATTGACACCTCGAATCTGCGTACGCCAAGAAATTCGCCCGATGATCAGCAGCTTGGCATCCGACCACGAAATCGACGTGATCGTATTGGGTTCGCGCGAAATTGTAGGAACCTACGTCGAGTCCATCGGAGAAATCTCGATCGACGCCATCCAATCCAACGACTCGGTAGCCGCTTAAAAGCGGCATGAGTTCAACAACACGATCTCGCTAGCTTGAATTGCTTTCACGCAGAATAAATATTCTCATTTATCGTCATAGCCCGAACATTAGATTTACCCATCAAGTTTATCACGACGATAACTCTCGATACCGATCAGTTCCGTTGCTTTGTGCGCATTCGGAAATGAACGTGTGAACGACGAAAATGCTCATCGAAAATTTTCAGAAATGTAAATATTTCATTGACGCGATAGTTGCAATTTTGTTATTCACTCCTGCTCGCAAGTTGCTTAACGCAAATTCGAGAACCGTTTGAATAGCAACGCCGTATTGTAACGGCGCCAGAAATAAAAGATTGCACAAAGTATCACGGAGGATTTTATGGCAGTGGTTGCGGCAAAAGAAAAGGACGACATCCTTAAAGTCTGGCAAGCCTACAAACCCGAATGCTCTGATCAGGATCTGCGAAACCAGCTGATGGAGCGGTATTTTCCACTCGTGAAATACAATGGCGAACGGATTTGGCAACGTCTCCCCGATGGTGTTGAGTTGGACGACTTGATTTCGGCCGGGGTGTTTGGCTTGATGGACGCCATCGACGCGTTTGATATGACGCGAGGCGTCAAGTTCGAAACGTATTGTGTGCCGCGTATTCGTGGTGCGATGCTGGACGAATTGAGATCGATGGACTGGGTTCCGAGGTTGGTTCGCTCCAAAGCCAGTAAATTGGCTGTGGCCACGAAGTCTTTGGAAACACGTTTGGGGAGAGCACCGACTCAAATTGAGCTGGCTGAAAAACTTGAAATCTCCATTCCAGAATTGGAAAAGATGATTTCTGATGCCAACGCGGTCAACTTGATCAGCTTGAACAAGAAATGGTACGAAACCGACAGCTACAAAGACATTCGTGAAATTGACATCCTGGAAGACAAAAAGGGCGAGGACCCGACGCGCCGGATTCAAAAGAATGACTTGATGAGATTGGTCACTAAGGGCCTCAACCGAAACGAACGCCTGATCATCATTCTTTACTATTATGAAGAATTAACCATGAAGGAAATCGGTGCCACTTTGGACTTGAGCGAAAGCCGCGTCAGCCAAATGCACAGCAGCATCGTCCAGCGACTTCAACATCAACTAGGTCGTCGTCGCGTTGAATTTGGCGGCTAAAGCCGCTCACCAATCAAGCATGTGTTAAGGCTCGTCGTTCGCGGCGAGTTTTTTTTGTGACTTTAGCTGCCAGGATCCGTCCCCGTGCCGAACGATTCGCCAGAAATACCTGCCCGAAGCGCGCTTCGTGCTGGTATTCAAGGGAATCAAATACTGAAAACGCTGTCGACTCGATTTTATCGTTTGAGAGTGGCAACTTGAACCGCTATGCGCAACTTCAAAACTGGAGCTCTGCCGCTTCGTGTTGGTACTTCTTCGTGTCGATACTGACCGCGAAATATCAGCAGGCGATAGCGAGTGAATTCTGTAGAAACCGCCTGCGTTTCACTCGCGCGCCATTCGCACGAAACAGAACGCGCTGAACGCGCTCCATTCCAATCCATGCCGTCGTCTCAGGCAACTTGAGCGCGTAAAAAATCCAGCACCGATGTCGGTGCTGGATATACTGCTAATTCGATAGAAACCGCGAATTTATTCGCCGTCTTTTTCCTCGGAATCTGCTTCCTGGGCAGCTTCCTCAGCTTTCTTGGCCGCGGCTTCTTCAGCTTCCATTTCTTGCACGGATTTAATCGCGACCTTGTGACCGATTTCATCTAAGCAAGTTTCGATCACGCTATCGAAATCTCCACCGTGACCTTTGAAACGGATTTTTCCTTCCGCGTCTAGAACGAACAACGTTGGCCAGCCGCGAATTTTCCACTTATCAGAAATGGCTTCATCACCACCCTGGTTTTGGAAACTACGCCACGTCAAATTTTTCTCTTTGACGATTTCACGGATCTTCTCTAGATTTCGATCACTATTAACACCTACCAATGCAAACGGCTTATCGGCCAATTGCTTTACGAGCGACCGCTCGTGTGGGTACATCGCCCGGCATGGTCCTCACCAATCGCCCCAGAAGTCGAGCAATACAACTTTGCCCCGATAATCGCTCAATTTGAACTCTTCACCATCCAAATCAATGCCTTCGATATCGGGAGCCACTTTGCCAACCGACAAGAACTTGAAAACGAACAGCTCGTCGCCAGCCATTTTCCCCAACGTCGAACGACCAAATTTAACGTCGGCATAGTTCTCAGCAATATCGCTCAACATTTTCTCAAGCATGGCAGAATGATCGCCACGATCTTTCATAATGAACTCTTTAGATGCCGCAGGGAGCGCGTCAGCCATTTCAGGCCGAGCCGCCAATGCGTCCTTCATGTCTGGAATCGACTGCATCATTTCATACAACGAATACTTTGCGGCACCTTTCACTTCGTCGCGCGAAGATTTCTTTGCCAACGTCGTTAAAAACTGCTCGTGCTTCATTTCTGGAAACTGAACGGAACGGCTAAATCGAGACAGCATGCGAACGATGCGGTCATCATCAGAGAATTTATCGGTCAAGATTTCCATCGCGGTCATCGCAACCTCGCTATCGCCGTTCAAGGCAGCATAATTGACCGCATCAAATTCGTTGTCGGAGTCAGCGTATTCCTTGGCGTAATCCAAAAACTTTTTGGCGAACTCAATCTTGGGACCACCGGACATGAACAACTTCATTTGTTCTTCTCGTGGGGCCTTGCGAACCTCTACCATAAATTCTCGCTGCGCCGTTTGCATGTCTTTCTGCAAGTCTTGATAGGCTTTGACTGCAGGGTCGACCTCCTCTTCTGCTTTCTCTTCTTCGTCGGAGTCTTGTTTCTTAAGCTCCGTATTATCCTCAACTTGTTTTTTAGCATCCTCTTGGAATGCCATACAGTCTGTACCCAGACCAGGTCCAAATCCTAGAACCAATAGGGATGCCACCAACAGCATCACTAACCAACGAAACATTTTTTGCCTCCGTAAATTTTATGAAACACCGATGCCAAAACGCATGCCGGAAGCAAAAACTTGCCAGACAGACGACAGGCTATCCGACGCATTATAGTAGAGTTTGTGTCAAAGATTTATGCCTTATGGGACCGTAATAAGCAGTTTTTGGCACCAATTAAGTATTTGATCCAACAAAATCCAACAATTGTTCGCCCAAATTGCCCACAACCGGAACCGATTTTCGCTTAGAAACCGATTTGGTGCTCAAAGTATTTTGACGACCGCCATCGGTGACCTATGGTTTCATTGAAGACGACGACAATCTCTTACCAATTCTTCATCAGGCAACCATCATGAACAAGTTTGCGGTGATCGGTGCAGTACTCGCTTTTATTGTGCCTATTGCGTGCGTCCTCGGACTAAAAATGAATAACCAGGACGTTAGTGAGTTTCTGGCATCCACGTCATCGGAGTCAGCGGCGCCTTCTGGAAAACTACTATATTTCTATTCTCCTTCCTGAGGCGCTTGCAGCCCAAAACAAAGATCGGCGGTCGTCGATCTACGCAGTGATGGTTATCGCGTTCAAATGATCAATGTCCAGTCCAACCCCTCCCTAGCGAGAGAGTATCGAATCCGGTACGTGCCGACATTCATTTATACCGAAGGCGGGAAGGAAGTTACGCGTCGAGCAGGCGGTCAGACCAGCGATTCTTTGAAACGCATGTGCCAAGGATATTGGTTCTAGCGGACAGCTCTAAACAGTAGCAGTAGTGGCATCGAACCTGCAACCATCAGGCTGACGACCTTAACAGCTCTCCCAATCGATTTGCAAATCTTCCGGCAAACCGTTGGCATCGCAAGCGTATAGTCCGGTTGCTGGCGTTTGCCAAGCGGCGAAATCGCCTTCCAGCTCGAGTAACTCTTCAGCCATCCAAAAACTGAACTCGAAGAATCGGTCCATGTCCATCATCAACGGAGGACAAGTCTCGGGAAGATTCAAACGGACTTGAGGAGTCGTAAAACATCGGATCGACATGAGATTTACCTGCACGGGTTTTCCGCAAGCAATCCTTGCCAACTGTTCTGACACTCCCTCTTGGCGTATCTCGGAATAGATTGAGTTCTAAGATTGGTTTCAGCACCTGCTGGCATGTTTGAAAGCTGCCATAAGCACGTGTGTTTAACTTAGCTCAATCCATTGGACGTAAGCAACGTCGTTTTGGTTCGAGCTAGCAGCTAATTTCATCGTGGAGCAAAGAATCCCATTGCCTCTGACGACCGCTTTTTCCTATACTTTCTCGTCTGGTTAGGGCGTGCCAGCAGAATAAACGTTATTTTTGCTTCGAATAGAATATTCTTCGAACCCCAGACCTGGGGTGCACGTAAAACAGGCCCAGTCAAACAACTGGCCAACTAAAAACAAGAAAAAATTGTTGACGTTGGTAAGTACGTTTGGTTGGTCAGCGTCTACGTTTTCGAGGCGACCAATTTGGAAAGCGAATAAACAACTCACTCGTCGTGTTTTAACCGTTCGCAAAATCTTCCAAATTCCAAATCGACAATGGCAACGCTACAACACATTTTCCAAAGCGTAACCAAATTTGTTTTTTGAAAGTCGACGATACCACTAGTGCTTCCAATTAAATGCAAAGTCAACTTTGTTACGGACGGCACTCGCATCGACACGGAAATGCAAGCCATTGGAGACGCATCGGAAGCAATTCGGTCATGGATTTGATCACAAAGGAAAACACGTCAAGGCCCAAAAGTAGTAGGTCTGACAACCTGTAAAGGAACATCCGAGTTGTTACGAACATTATTGTGCCAACTATAATATGGTTAGCTGGAAACCCCAGCACCACAGCCCGTAACCGGGGAGATATACAATGCAAATTCGAAGAACAACAACGGTTCAAAATACGAACGCGATTAACTTACGTACTCAAAACAAAACTTCCAACGTTTCATCGGAGGTCAATGCGTTTCCCGTCGATCAACTCGACATCTCCGCAGAGGCTCAAGCCATTCAAGCCAACAGCGGAATTCGCACTGAGAAAGTTGCCGAATTGAAAGAACAAATCGCGGCTGGACGTTACGAAACGCCAGAGAAAATTGATCAAGCGGTCGAGCGAATGCTCGACGAGATTGCCTGAGTCGCACCGTCGCTCTCATTCACTGAGTCATGCCAGCGTAACAAAACGCTGGCTTTTTTTGTGTTTGCAACTGAGCGCACTGCTTTGCGACCTACCGTTGCCATTTATTCTTTGCAAACCGTTACCCGTTACCAAAAAGCCGTTTTCTTTGGCTATAATCTTGCAGTCCAAGCAACGGGGTTTTCAACATTAAAGTGAACGACGGCGAGAAACGGCCATTGCGACTTGCTCATGGCGCTCGGTCTTGCATTTGAACAGGCATCACCAAGCTGCCCATAGCAACGCAGCAACAAGTATGACCGATTGCCAGCAATATCATCGGCTGACAAACCCAGACGACATTGAATCGGGTTTGGTTCAAGCCCAATTGGAATCTTTTATTCGTAACGTCAGAATGTGTCTTCCACCAGAAAAGCTGAACATCTCAACAAACGTGAAGCGGTAAACTCATGATTGCACCCGCATATATGGATAACCAACGAATCGGAGAACTGATCCGCGAACGGGCGGAAACGATCGAAGACGACCGACCAGGCTATTGGAAGTTTGAAATAAAAGAATGGCCGGTATTTGTGATTACCGACGAAACGCACAACCGCATGCGGATCATGTCGCCCGTGCTTGAAATCGAAGATCTACCGGAAGACGAATGGAAAACCCTCATGTTGGCGAATTTCGACCGTGCTTTGGATGCCAGGTACTGCGTCGACGAGGAATACCTGTGGTCCGTTTTTATTCATCCGCTGCGCGAATTATCGGCCGCCCAATTCATGGACGCATTGGATCAGGTTGTTAGTTTGGCGCACAACTATGGCACGTCATATTCCAGTACCAATTTAATTTTTGGAGACGAGTAATAATTCAGTCTCCAGGTTCAACAAACTAGCTCGAGACAGAACGTATGCGACCTACGGCTAAAATAACATTGATTACGGTGCGACCGCCCGCACGCCGCAGTTTCATGGTAAAATGAGACCCACACCAGGACAAACATGTCCTCCCTACCAATCCCTCCTCCGACCACCCCCACCGATCGTTCCATGGCTAAACGTACGTCCGAGAGGTCCATCGCGGCGAATAACACGTATCGCAATTCGAATTTGCATCGTGCAAACAAGCGTCGGTCGCGCGGGCCAAGCCTGAAACGCTCCATCGAAAAAGGGATAAGCAAATTTTTTTTAGTTCGGTGGTTCACGGCCGTTTTGCTAGAGTACGACGACGCATGGGATTCGGTTCGTCGATTCGTTACCACGCTCAAACGGAATTTCCGTGAAAACCTTCGCGATATAAAAGAAGGCTTTAGCGGGAAACCCCAAGATAAAAACTGAAGACTTGCTCTTCGTCACCCGCCGCATCCGCTACCGGGAACGCAAAATCAAAGGCCAACGGCGCACCGATTCCTGCTGCTGGCAAGTGAACCCGGAACCCAAAACCAGGTGCAACTCGAAAGTTCTCGCTATCAATTTCGATGTTCTCTTCGACGGTACCAAAATCTGTAAACAAGACCCCTTTGATCATGTCATCGGCGGTGATTGGGAACATGTATTCGATCGTATTCAACCATTGGAATTCACCGCCCACGCGAATATCACCTTCCAATGGTGAAGCAGCACGAAAATCAAAACCGCGAAGCGTCGAGAAACCACCGGCAAAGTAATTTTCGAAAATAGGCGTTTGCGATCCGGAGAAACCAAGCTTCGTTCCGTAGCTCAATGTGTGCCGCCCCGACCCATCGGGACGTTGATACATCAAGCGATAAGTACGAAAATCAATATCGCCGCGCGAATAATCGAACTCCCCAAAACCCTGACTAAACGTCGCCGACAAGTAGTTCCCCTCGGTCGGCAAAAACGGATGGTCGCGCGTATCTCGGATGATGCCCACGTTCGCTACGTACAAGTCAGTATCGCCCAACGTCCCGTTTAGCGTCGGTGAAGTCATGTTGCGTGGATCCGAAATTTCAACATTCTCCATTCGAATCCCAGTGCTAACCGAAATGTCCGGCGTCAAGCGATAACCAAACGCAAATCGCCCGCCCAATCGTTCTTCGTCATAATCAAAAAACTGGCGTTGAAAATAATACAGGCTACTGCTGAAACTGATTCTCGTTCCGCCCAGAAACGGTTCCGAAAAACTTACCAAATAGCGTTCAACATCACTTCCGGGCACCAATTCCAAGCGGAAATTTTGGCCACCACCGCGCCATGCTGTTCCATCGACGATATCACGAAAACTGGTCGGCAATCGAAACAAGTCAAAGTTTCTTTCGTCGATTACGAATTGACCGACCAAGCCACTGTCGGAGTTGTAAGCCCCCCCAAAGTTAATTCGCCCCGTCGATGTCTCGGAAACATAGATATCTAAATCCGCATAATTCAACGGAAACGTACCCGATCCGCTAGGGGCATAATTGGGGTTAAACGGATTCAATTCGTTAGGGCCGCCAATGTCGATTGATGGATTTTGGATTGGCGAAAATGGAATTCTCGAGTTTTGCAATTCTGGGTTTTGTGCGGCTACCGGACGAACTTGACCGGCGTCTTCAAAAGTCGTCGGAATGAAAACGGCGCCCGCTTCTTGAGGGCTCTGCCCTCGATACATGGTTTTGGTAGCCCCATCTGTCGAGGCACCGTTGCCGAAATAAAGCGGTGACTTTTGTTCCGAGGCTCTTGGTGATGAGTGGAATGAACGTTCAAATTGCGGCGTATTGAACTGCAGTTGACTGCTTGTCGATGATTCATCATTGCTGATCGGTTTTGCATTGCCGGAGCTTCCCTCCGATGTAGCGTCTGGACGAAATGGCATGGTGCCTTCGGTTTCCAATCGCCGGCCGAACTGATCGTACTGAGACGCCGTTCGCGAGTTTTTCAATACACGGGAATCGCCAGGATCAGCCGTCAACACAACTGGTTCTGCGGCTTGCTGGGAGCCCGATTTAACTTGTCTGATTTGCGGTGAATCGACTGGCGGTGCGGGCTGCGTCGTGGGTGGGCGAACCGGCACTTGAGAAATTCTCGGATCCACATTGGTGGCTCTCGCGTTCGTCTTTCTCAAGTCCTCAGAAGGCACCGGTTGCTGGACCTGCGGACCAGGCGTCGCATTGCCAACATACCAAGGCTGTACAGGCTTAAACAGTTGGCTACTGCATCCTGAAGCCGCGACCATCACGATCGACAACAACCAAATTCTTTTTCCCATAATCAATCTGCGTGCCGTCATCTTGTTTACCTGTGCCGTGTTGAAGAGCCTGGGGATCGTCGTGGCGGGGCCGAACCGAACGGATCGGCTTTGGCCGTTCGTTCAATTTCATTCAGCGCCTGTGGTTGAACCACAATACGTGGCGGCGACTGCCCTTGACCCGCGTCGCGTCCAGCAAATATCTGCGCTGAACCTAGGCGACGTTCACTGTTTCTAATCTCTCTAACATCGATCTTATCGCCCGGCTTTAACGACACCCGATTCAATGCGACTTCACGCTTTGTAATTGTTACGTCGCCCAAGATATGCACATTGATCTTGCCAACGTGATATTGCTTGCCTTCCTCAATGCGATAAACGATATCCAACAACCCTGGCTCTTCTAAAAACCGTGGCTCCGCCTCCACGCTGCTGTAAACGAACCCTTCACTGCCGTACAAATCCCGAAGACTAACCACGTCTTGGTTCATTTTCGAGACGTTGAATTCCGGCAACTCACCAGAATCGGGCTTTAGTTCGACCATCGTATTCAGCTGGTCAGTGGAAAACACTTGGTTACCAATAAACGATACATTGCGAATCTTGTATCGAGGCCCCTCGTCGATGATGTAACGAATGGTCAGCCATTTGCCGTTGCGACCTTCGTCGACCTCACGTCCGATTCGAGCATTGAAAAAACCGAAACTTTTGTAGTACGACTCCAAACGGACAATGTCTTGATCGATCTCCGCTTTTTGAGCAACTCCACCAAAGACTTTCAAAACGCCCGGCTTGGCGTTCACGAAATTTCTCAGTCGACCATCGGAGACGAACTCGTTACCGACGAAGTCAACTTTCCAAACCCGTTGTTTTTGATCTTCATGGATTAAGAACTTGACGTCGCCTTCTTCGACTTCGTCAATATTTATGATTTCAACTTGAGTTTTCGTAAAACCCTTGCTCTTGTACAAGTCTTCAATGCGCGTTTTGGCCATTCGAATTTTGTGCAAATCCAATGGCTGCTTGATCTCTAGATCCGTTTCTTTCTTCAAAGCTCGGTCAGTCAAGCCACGGTTACCAATGAATTCAATCGACCGAATGTGTTTCCGTTCGACAATATCGAAAGTAATCACCAATCCGTCGTCCGTCTGATCAATAAACGGACCATTGATTTTTTTGATTTCCGCCATCCGCCACAGCTTATCCACGTCTTGCTGGAGCTGGTCTGGATCAAAATACCGACCTGCCCGGGTGCCGATGTTTCGGCTCAAGTGATAATCAGGCACGACGTCGTTGCCTTTGAAAACTACGTCCGCAATCAAGTTTGCAGCGTCGCGCTCGACGTTTCGCTGGACACTTCCAATATCCGGCGCCCGTTCCTTGGGCGTTCGCGCAGGAATCGGTTGCCGACCTCCCGATTGGGCATATATAGAACTATCTATGGCTAAAGAAAGAACCAAAACAACAATGTAAAGCCACATTTGGCCCTGTCTTGGTTTTCGTTCCGGTTGACGATGCAATGAGACCGCTAGTATCTGGTCCATTCCCTGACCCAAATCCATAAAATTTCCTTATTTGTATGGCGTAATTACAAGATGCGACCGACGATGGCAAGGCATCTTTGGTGATAGCAATTCCGTCGACCGTCGGCAGGACGCACACATCGCGATTGTGGTACGGAAGAAATCTTTAATGGATCGAATAGATTTGTCGACTGACAGCACTCATCCGCAAAGACGGTCAAACTTTTGAGTTCAACAACACAACTGGCCAACGCGACAATGCAGCGATCTTTCGGCCCTCCGCGAGATCGTCCACAAAAACAAAAGCGTCTTCCGGACGCAATTGGTTCAAGTTTAGATCTCCTACCACACGCCATTCCTGTTCAACGTGCCAATCGACGCCCGATTCAGAACACTTTTGAAAAAACGGTCGGGCTTGATGATTTTTCTGTTCCCAATCTTCGTCGTCTCCATACACGACCGGCTGACCGCCCAATGCAACGACCATGTCTCGTTTGACGGCAATGCCGACACCTTCAAAATCCCAGCGGCTCAAATGCGGACGAAAGACGCGCCGTTCGGGAAACTCATCGACGGTTCGTGCCGTCATGCAAACCACCGGCGTTGAATCTCTCGTAATTCGATTGCTGGCAATCAATCGCCCTGAAGCTAAAATTCGAGCCAATGCCATGTACTTGCCATGACGAGATGGAGCGACTCCTAAAATCAGGTTCTCGATAAACCCTTTGTTCGATTCGTTTGGCCAAGGACCATGTCGTTCCCGCGTCCAATGCGCTAGATACTGGTTCAATTCATGATGCTGTTCGAATTGTTGCAAGGGGACTATTGATACGGTTTTTTTTATTGGCCGCAACGATTCATCTTCATCGTACTGAGCGTACAAGTACCAGGGGATCGCCCCCATAGCTTGCAGTTGTTTCGCGGATTCACTTGGGATGGCTTGAGAGTTCGCAAGATAATGTGTCAATGTTTCGCCCGCTCGATCCTCATTCAATCGCCGATGAACCGAACGCGCAATATTGCCCTTGAGCCTCAACGACATCAGAAAAAGTTCCAGCGCTGAACCGACAACCAATCCATCTGGGTCTTTCATTGGCTCTAACGCATCGAACCGTGGATCGTAATATCCGACAAACTGCCCTGAATCTCGTTGCATTTCCTGCGCAAACCAGTCCGAGTCCAATTCGACCGGCATCGGCAAAAACTCCATGATCGGTAACTCAAACAGCTCCGCCATCGAAGCAACATAAGGAGCCGTTGCCGTTCCAGCGTGATTGATCAGAAATTTTGATTGGTGAACCAAACGGCCACCTACCGTACGAATGGCATCAAACAAATACGGCTTTTTGTCAGGGCGTTTACCGATTCGACTGCTGACCAGCGCTACAGCCAGTCCGTCGGGAATCCCTTGTGGAAACCACCACATCCGATGAGACAAAATGTTGCCGCGAAAATGTTTTGCAGGTAGCCCCAGACTCAAGACACCCTGCCCTGCCGTACGGACGTTAAGACCATCCGTTTGTTTTCCCTGGGCACAAAGAACACCACCTGGATCACATTGGCTGACCCATCGCTCAATACAACCGTCAATTTCTTTCTGTGTTTCAGTCATCCGCCGTTGCACCCGCGACGTTTTATCGATGAGACGTAGAGTAAAATAGAATCGACGGTTACCATAGAGGTGATAGCACTCTTTTATACTCAGGTTTTCGGCTCCGTTTTTGATGAATCGTTGGTACGCAGGATTAGTATTGGTGGTGTTGCTTGCGTCATTGGGAGCCGCGCTCGTTTACGAGTACCAAAACCCGATTCCAGCGGATGCCGTCGCGACGTATGTCGGTGGGAATTCCTGTATCGATTGCCATCAGGAACAACACAGCCTGTTTCATGGCTCGCACCATGATTTTGCCATGGACGTCGCCAACGACGAAACGGTCCTCGCCAAATTTGACGGCTCGACGATCGAACATTTCGGTATCACATCTCGGATGTTTAAGACCGATGACAAATTCATGGTTCATACCGAAGGACCCGATGGCGAGATGCGCGATTTCGAAGTCAAGATGGTGTTTGGCTACGAACCTTTACAGCAATATATGGTCGAACTCAATCCATCAAACGACTCCGAAGCGATGGGCCAGTACCAAGTGCTCAGAATTTCATGGGACGTTCAAAAACAAGAATGGTTTTATCTTACCCCGCCCGACGTAAATGAAAAATTGGCGCCCGATGATCCGCTCCATTGGACCGGCATCAGTCAACGCTGGAACACCAATTGCGCCATTTGCCACAGCACGAACCTGCAGAAGAATTTCAACACGCTTACCGGAAAGTACTCGACCACCTTCACCGACATCGACGTCAATTGCGAATCGTGCCATGGCCCCGGCAGCCTGCACGTACAGATCGCTAACAAAAGGCGGTTCTTTTGGGACAAAAACCACGGACTAGGCCTGGCCAACAATTTGAAAACGACCGACAACGTTCCGCAAGTCGAGACCTGCGCACCGTGCCATTCGCGGCGAACGGAAATTTGCAATGGCCATCAAGCGGGCAATCGATTCAACGATCATTTTGCGTGTCAGTTATTATCACCCCAAATCTACCACGACGACGGACAGATTCGTGACGAGGACTATGTCTACGGGTCTTTCATCCAAAGCAAGATGTACCACCAAGGAATTAAATGCACCGATTGCCACGATCCGCATTCCGCGAAAGTTAAATTTGACGACAACCAGTTGTGCACATCGTGCCATCAACACCCAGCCGGGAAATACGACACCCCCTCTCACCATCGACACAAGACTGGCTCTGCCGGCGCATTATGTGTCGAATGCCACATGCCGGCGACGACATATATGGCGGTTGACTCACGACGAGACCACAGCTTGCGCGTACCGCGCCCGGATGTCAGCGTGGCCCACGGGACACCCAACGCATGTACGGCTTGCCACGTCGACGAAAACCGATTGCCGCCGGACAAGAGAGGTTCACTGACCCAATATCTTGACTGGATCATTGCTGCAGAGAATGGCGACAGCGTGATTGGTGACGAATTGGAGCGGGTCGATATGATCATGGCGACGGCATTTAAAGAGTGGTACCCCGATGCCGCCACAAATAAGCAACGTTCTCAATATTACGAACAACTGGTGCTGGGGAAGTCCAACGACAAATCGAGCCTGAATGCGTTGATGGGATTGGCGAAAACCGGATCCGCACCGGCCATTTTCCGAGCCTCCGCTGTGGAAGCGCTAACCCAAAAGAACGACACTTTGGAAATCGGTTTTTTGCGCGAGCTATTGTCTGACGACGATCCGAAAGTTATTTCGGCAACCCTAAACTCAATCGATCAACAAATAGCACAGTTGATTTCCACGGCCAATTATGCCCCTGATGCGGCGTTGGGGCGCAAATTGGCGGACTATATTGATCTGGTCGACCCGTTGCTGATTCACCACCGCCGCCATGTTCGCATCTCCGCAGCTAGGTTGTTGGCGAACATCCCGTTAAGCCTAAGAAACAATGGCTCGATCAGTCACACAAGCTTTCAAAAAGCACTCGACGAATACAAAGACAGCCTCCGCATTGGCAGTGATTTGGCCGCCAATCACATGATCTTGGGTAGTCTTTACGAAGCCAACCAAGAACCCAAAAAAGCGGAAGACGCCTACCGTTCGGCAATCGCCGTCGAACCCAATTTTGCCGGGCCACGTTCCAACTTGGCGGCACTTTTGGAACAACAAGCCGATCGTTTTCGCACCGAAATTATTCGGTCACCACAATCCAACAACAATGTCAACTTGGGAACCAAGGTGGATCAATTGGTGGCCAACGCCAAAAGACTGCGGCAAGACGAAAACCGCCTGCTCGCTCGCGATGCCGAACGCGCTGAAGGCCTTACTGGTTCCCATGGCTTATTCTACCGTTACGGATTGTCATGCTACCTCATGCGCGACATGGTCAAGGCGGAGAAGTATCTGTTAAAAGCCCATGAACTCGAACCCCACAACGAAACCTATTTGCTGGGCGTTGCAACGTTTTACAATCAAGCGAAAAAGTATCAAACAGCGATTGGTTACATTAACCGCCTGATCGAACGCAATCGCAACAATAAAGGCTACCAACGATTGAGAGACCAAGCTTTGCAAGGACTCAAAGATAGTGATACGTCGAGCGGCGATTAAACATTCTGATTGCAGGTGACCATGAAAAATCTAAAAATTGCTGGCGTCCAAATGGATATTGCCTTTGGCAATGTTCAAGAGAACCTGTCTCGCATGGAAACGCTCGTCGCCGAAACGGTCGCTGCCGACGCCTGGCTGACCGTTTTTCCGGAGTGCACGACCACAGGCTATTGTTTTCGCTCGCTGGACGAGGCCCAACAATTGTCAGAAGCCGCCGATGGTCCAACTTATTTGCAGGCCTTCGACATCTGCAAACGTTTTGAAACTCGGATCGTTTACGGTTATCTCGAGCAAGAGGGCGACAAAATTTACAACGCCGTTAACTTAGTTTCACCCGCTGGCCTGATTGGAAGTTATCGCAAAGTCCACTTACCAATGCTGGGTGTCGACCGTTTTACGACCGCTGGTAGTCAATTTGCAGTTTTCGATGTGGAAGGAATTCAGGTTGGGATGTGCATCTGTTACGACAGTTCGTTTCCGGAAGCCTCACGCGCTTTGACGCTTATGGGCGCCGACATAATCGTTTTGCCAACCAATTGGCCGCCGACTTCCGGCTTGACGGCAGACATCATCCCAGCGGCCCGCGCGTTAGAAAACCACATTTACTTCATGGCCGTCAACCGAGTGGGCAACGAACGCGGGTTTGAATTTATTGGCAAAAGCAGCATTTGCGATCCGTCCGGCAAAAAGCTGGCCCATACCGATCACGCCGACGAAGCCATTTTGTACGCCGAAATCGACCCCGAGTTTGCCCGGCGAAAACACTTGGTAAATATCCCGGGCGAACACGAAGTCCACCGCATCGACGACCGGATGCCAGGATGTTACGACAAATTGGTTGAAGATAACGACTAGCGCGAAGCTCAGTGCGAATTCCATCTCCGCGGATGTAAAAACCAAGACGAGCCCGATGTGCAAAGCCAACACGAGGCGCAGGTTTTGATGCTTATTCATACCAGCATGAAGCAAACGAAGCGCAAGCGAGTGAATTTTGCGGAAATCTAGATCGGTTCGCGCGCTTGCGCTTCGTCCTGATACTCAATGCGAAACATCAAAACTTGCGCGCCGTACTTGGAACCCAAGGCTCCAAAAAACTGCTTCGCAATTCAGGTTGAAATGACCTCGCTTGCGAAAAGTTAGCCTTAAAACGGCCGCCAGATGACCGCCCCAAATCACACCCCAATTTGACGCCAGCCGCCGTCCAAATCCGAAGTTTGTTGGCTGAAATACGCTCGATGACTGTCTTCCACAAAATTTGAGGACCGTTTCGTATAAAGGCTGTTACCTTTGTTGCTGGAATGCAATAAGTATCCGTCAACATCCATAATCTCATTTCGCTGTCCCAACGAACCATGACGATGCTCACAACTCATCGACCGGTCTGCTTCTTTGCCATCTTGACTTTGGCCTTACTCCAATTGGCCGTCGTTTCGGCCCAACAGCAGTACGTCGACATTTATCCGGAACAACACAATCAAAAATTCCTTGGTGGCGGCGTCGGGTTTGGCAACTACTGGGCCCACATCGTCAACGGACAATCGCCAGCGAATCAACAGGTCGTCTACGATTGGCTGTTCGAAGATCTGGATTTGGAGTATATCCGGTTTGCGTTCAAGCGCAGTTTCGAAGAGATCAACGACAACGATGACCCGTTCTTTTTAGATTACGGGAATCTCAATCTTGCCGATGCCAACAATCTTGATGGCGCGGCCGAAATTCGCACTGCCGCATTCGTCCGGAACACCGACGTCAAGATGATGTTTTATGCTCAGGACTATCCGGACTTTTTAAAAGTCTTCAACAACCAAGGCAATATTGTCAGCCTCGATTACGACAATCCAAATTTGTACGACGAAATCGCCGAGTGGGTTTTCGGCAACATGGTGTACCTGCATTTGGCACACGGCTTGGACGTGGAACTGGTCGACCTATTGAATGAACCCGATTTGAAGCCCTGGCTTAATCGCGATCAAAGCGCGGCAATTTATGAAAACGTCGTACCCGCATTGGAATTGCTAGTCATCTCCAATCCGCAACTTTACACCGGCCCGATGCCCAAGATCATTGGCCCCAGTTGTGTGAACCTCGATAAATCGGCCGATTGGATCGAGCATTGGGCCAACACTGGAACGCTGGACTATATCGACATCGTCAGTGGTCACCTGTACGGCGGTTCGTGGCCGCAAGACGATGAGGCGCGAAACTATCGCCGCCTTCACATCGAAAAAGGCGGTAAACAATTCACCCAGAACGAAGCGCATCCGGGTCAAGCGGTCAACAACCCCGACCGTTTGCCCGCCAATGGATTGGATGATCAACACGAAGGCAGCTTGATTTTTAGCGCTTGGATGTGTTTGGGTTTAAACAATGGCGTTGATGTGTTTCACTATTTCGCCGGCAACAATCCTAGCGAAACGAATTTGGCTTCGTTAACCCATACGCCTTGGGGCAACACACCCTCACGAAAAAAACAGTATTACGCTTATCGGCATTTCACCGGACTGATCGACGACGATCCCTTTCGTTGCAACTTCGAAATGCAGGCACCGTCCAGCTACTACGCTACGACACTACACCCCGAAGGCCAAAACTATGTGTTGATGAATATCGTCAACCTGAACAGCTCATCCCGGAACTTCACCCTTCGGGTGTTTGACAACGCGGGCCAGCCATTGCGCATTACCCGAATCGAAGACTTCAAAACCACCGGTGATTCTAACATCGAACTGGTTGCCGATACCAGCTACCAAACGCCGGTCGTTTCAACCAATCGCTGGTTCGCCGGAGAAGCCTTGCGGTCCTTAATCATTCATTACGAACCGTCAACTTGGAACGAATTGGACTACGAGAATTTTGAAACCGATTGGGGCGTTTGGGTCGACGGTGGTAGTGACGCCCGCCGAAATGCGGATGACGCCCAATACGCTTCGCACGACAATTATTGCGTGCGTTTGCGAGACGATTCGAACACATCTCGGATGACAACCGAAAATTTGCCTTTGGCGGGAAGCAAGCAAGTTCAAGTTGATTTTAATTTCCTGTGTCGCAACATGAGTGCCACCGAAGGATTTCGATTAGAACTGTCTACCGACGGCGGCGACACCTATCAGACAATGCAAGACTGGCGACTGGGTGACGACTTTGACAACGACACCCATTACAACCAGACCGTAACGCTGCCGTTGCCTCAACGATTGTCCGCGTTAAGCCTTCGGCCGCAAACTCGAATCCGATTCACGGACACGACACGTTTCAGATTCGTTTGCGACGGCAGCGACAACTCAGACCACGTCTACATCGATTCCGTTTCGATCCGCGCACGATAGTCCAATTTTGGCGAAAACGCGCCTCTGGTCCTACCCCGAAACTGCTGCCAAAATCCAATTCAACACGACAGTGAAATCCACTACCAGCCAGAAGCGCAAGTTTTGATGTTACGCGGTTCCGTTTAATTTACCGTTTTCAAACGCAAAAAACCGAATCAACTACGTTTCAGTATTTGATTCTCATGAATACCCAACATCAAGAGCGCAATCAAGCGAATCACCCGCCACAATTTTTTGGCGATCCATGATTGGTTCACCGGCACACCATCCATTGCATCAGCACGCAACACCTAACCACTGGCGATTTTTATACACCCCGTTCATCAGACAATCGATCGGCTGGGCTTTGGACCGCGAGGCCAGGCCGGTTCATGACATGCAAATAGATTTGCGTCGTCGAAACGTCTTTGTGACCCAACAACTCCTGCACCGTTCGAATATCGGTTCCGTCTTCTAACAAATGCGTCGCAAAACTGTGCCTTAATGAATGTGGAACGGCCGGCTTGTCAAGTTTGGCGGTCCGAACCGCTTTCCGAAATGCTTCGCCAAATGAGCTTTCTCGAATATGATGACGGCGAATTTTCCCCGTTCGTGGATCCATCGACTTTTTCTGGGACGGAAACAAATATTGCCATCCAATTTGTCTCGCGGCATTCGGGTACTTCCGCTCTAAAGCATACGGCAGATAGACCTCACCGAACCCCTCTTCCAGATCTTTCTCGTGGATCGTTCGAACCGTTTCGATTTGCTCCAACAATCGTTGCTTTGTCGCGTGCGGCAAGACGGTAACCCTGTCTTTTGCTCCTTTTCCATCACGAATGACGATATGCGCCAAATCGAAGTCGATATCTTTGACACGTAATCGCAAGGCCTCTTTATGTCTTAGCCCAGAACCGTACAGCAGTTGGAACATCAAACGATTGCGGCCCGACATCAATGGAAATAGTTGGTGAATCTCGCGTTTGCTTAGTACCAACGGCAAATGTTGTGGCTTCTTTGACTTGATGACATCCAGGAACTCTAACTCGCGCGCAAAAACTTTCTCGTACAAAAAAAGCAAAGCCGACATCGCCTGATTCTGCGTGCTAGCCGCCACGTTTCCGTCGACAGCCAACTCCGTCAAAAATGTCTTGATCTCGACTTCATCACAATATTCAATTTCAGCCGTTTTCATGAACGCGACAAATCGGCGACACCAATTCATATAGGCTTTTTCAGTTTCCAAGGAATAGTGCCGCAGTCGTAACTCTTCTTGCATCCGCATCAAAGACGGTGGTAACGAGTCATCAATGTTTTGTTTAATTGTATTTGAAAATTGCTCATCCGAATGTTGCGTTTGGGATAGCCTTTCCTGGTCCGCAATTTGACCGAGCTTTAGGATCACATCTTCGACATGCAAGTCGTCGGTCCCGACGATGCGTTTTTGATAACAATGGAGCGACTTGACGGCTTGCAAACGTTGCCAAGCAGGTGTGCCTCGATCTCGCAACATTCTCAAAAAGCGAATAACTTCAGAACGGCTAGTCGTTATGCGTTGATTTCGTGTGAGGTCAAGGTATTTGGCGAACCGAAACACCCAGCGTGGGAACCAAAGTTCATCCTCTGATTTTAGATTGTACGTTTTGACGCTTGCAGCGAATTGATTGGCAGACATTCCATCCCATCCTTTCCGATCGGTTTCACGAACCGCTTGAGTAAGTTCGTTTTGGTAAAGGCGTCGAGTCGGTCTTCCCTGGACTTTTGAACGCGAAGAAATCTACAGCTGACCCAACCTGGAAAGCCGTAGCGCAGACGCGCACCACTTGTATATTGTTGCAGCTTACGTTCGGGCCGGAGGCCAAGTCTTTTGCTCAGGGGGCATGAAATGGCTGGAGCATTGCCCAGTTAAACGCGAGTTCTGGGCATCCGAAATTCAGCTAAAACAGATATGAATAGGCTCAAGATCCCTATCGAGCCTCGCCAAAATCGCCAGTATACCACCAGAGACCTGTTATACTAGCGATTAAATCGATAGTAATAAATTAGCGCGATTTAGCCACCGCAACTGCAATCGCACGAAAACCTCGAAAAATCAAAGGTAAACGACGACGACCGAGCACTGAATATAGCAATCAAGCCACGGCGGGTGGCTGGATACTAGCGATTTAATCGATAGTATACCGGCTAATCCCCGTTATACTGGCGATTTAATCGCTAGTAACAAGTTCGTCGTTTTGAGCCGTTGAAACCACCAGCGCGCAAAAAACCAACAAAAACAAGGTTCATCCTTCTTAATTTCGTGACCAAGACGCAACACCAACGGCAGCAGGTGCCTGGATACTCGCGATTTAATCGATAGTATACCGGCAAAGACTTGTTATACTGGCGATTAAATAGATAGTAATACGGGCCGCGGTTTTAGCTTGCGACCAAAGACAGGTGCTCAGTGTCACCCAAAAGGACGGAGTACGCCGAGGAAAAGTGGCAAAACGCCCGCAGAACTCAAACCAATCCACGGCAGCCACCCAAAACCACGCCCCTGTTACTAGCGATTAAACAGATAGTATACAATAGTTATCCCGCTTGAGTTCTCGAAATGAACAGGCGACTCAAATTCATCATCAAGGTGTCGGCAATCGCCGCGACTCTGGTGCTCTTGCTGCTACGTGGTTATCGCGAATTTGTACCTGCTGGCGCGAAATCAACGGCTTACATCATGGCAAGGGTTGATGGCGGAACAATTACCAGCCCAAACGGAAACGAGTACGCAATCCAATTCAACGATGCAGGCGCAATGCACTCAGGTCATCACTGGACATGGGTAATCGACTACAGCTGGATTACCGGGCTGTACGTCAAAACCGCCGGTTATCTGGGTCCAAAATATGCTGTCGATGGTGAACGAATACCGATAGAATGGGACGAGGACAATCCCGTGTTGCCATTTGAAAACGGTAGATACGACTAACGCGGGATAACAATGCGATGCACGCGAAGCCCGACTTGCGCGTGGTTTTGGAATGGATGATCTATCGTTCGGGCTCGGTGATCGCTGCCGTTATCCCGCTCGGAGGGCTGTTTTAAGCCGTGGAATACCGCACAGTTTCTAGCTGGCTAATTGCTCTTGTACTAGTTGGGACTTTCGCGTTCTTCTCGATCTTTTGTTTACTAGCATTTTTGTACATTGGAATCTACTGGGGTGCCGCTGGATCGGGTCGACAACACCAAGAGTTTGCTGCCAATTATTTCCACTTGATCGACCCCGCAAGACAAATGGGTGCCACATTTGAGGATTGTCGTCATTACGTAACCGATGGCGCTAATTATAATCTATTCAATTCCGTCGCGTATTTTGGTGACCGATACGAACTAACCATGCAGGTTCCGGTTGTAATTGAATCCGAATCTATTGGGCGAACAGTTGGGGAACCGAAATTTCACTTAAATGAAATTTCCAGAGTCGAAATAATTGATGGTGCCGTCTCGGCGCACAACTCAAGAAGCATTGATTTTGGTGCGAAAGAATGGAAACTGATATACGAGGCTGATGGCGATTTCGCTGCGATCGGCTTCACAATTGTTAAATCGTCTGTCGAAGACTTCGAACTTTTTAAATGGTCTTCAAGGTAAACAACCTAGATCACGGGATAACAAATTGATGCACCACAGTTGCGATTGGTGCGCGTTTTAGAATTGGATGATCGCTAATCGCAACGTGTTGATCATCGCCGTTCTGCAGCTCGATCGATGCTCGGTACACAACTTCCATTTGTCGAACTACATCGAACACTGCTCGAATACGTTGGCAACGACGCGTACGGCGATGTGCTCGATGGGTGGCTCGGCGGCAACACCGATCAGATAGAGTGGGTCGCTGACTTCCAGCGCCGGACGAAAGACGACTGGACTGCTGCCACCTCGGACGACCTCGCCCAGCTGTATGCGATATTCCGTATCACGTCCATTCTGCTCTTGCGATTTCAGACTCGAACCGAAGATGGTGGCTACGGTGGCCCAGCACATTCGCTCGACGACTTTCGTCGTTTTCACGAGCGACTTGGGTTTCAACTTCGTTCAGAGATCAATTACCACCCGTTCTTTCACGAGATCCTCTCGGTACGCCAGACGACGAACCATGACGATCCTGCGTGCGTTGAAGATTGCCTTTGGCCGTCGCTGATGCTTGGTGACCTCATGTTTTGTCGCTCCGGGTGTTCTGTAGTTGCGGGACGCAGTGTCGTCAACAAGTCAATCGTTGAACGCAGCACTCTATACTGGACCTACCGCCGCACAGACCGACCTTGTAACGATCTCTCACATGGATGGGGGCACAATTCGCAATGGCGTACGTCGCACCGTCGCGACTATCTCTCGCGAAATCGGTTTTTCTACAACGTCGATGGTCGTGTGTCGCTTAATGACACAGATGCGGTGACCGATGATCTCCCCAAGTCAACGTGCATCGAACTGGTGCGCAACCGCTGCATGTTGACCACAAGCATTGATGACACGGACCTGTGGCCCTACGATTACTTCTACGAAGAGATTGCAGAACCATGAAATGCACGGGAGGACGGCTTGCGCGGTTTGCCTTGGTGGATAGTCAACTCTCCGCCCCCCGTGATTTCTAACGTTATCCCATTGAGCGCATTTTTGGATGGATTACAACACAGCGTATCACTTGCATTGCGAAATCACGATGAAGTGCGGACGGGCAATTACGCTGCAGGACCTTCATCAAATGCAAACCTATGCTGGATTGTCTGTTGGCACCCCGTCAAATGAAACAAACAATCGCCATGTCGAATGGACGATCAAACGCGCAAAACAGCTTCACTCGCTCAATTCGGATCCAATATTGATTCCTCCCCGGCGGACGAAACATTTTCGAGAATCTGGCGATATGGATCACATTCCTGGCAATTCGAAAGGATACCGCCCAACCGAATGGATGCCGATGATAACTAGCGTTGGATTTTTTCATTCTATTCAACCAACCAAAAACAGTGAACTAGATGCATCAACTTGCGTTATAATTTGGTTCCAAGACGAATTCGGGCTGCCAACTATCAAATTCATAAATGAGAACATGAAAAATTTGGATTGGGACTCATACGCTGTAGATTACCAATGGTAACTCCTATCGTGGGATAACAAATTGATGCACCACAGTTGCGATTGGTGGGCGTTTTAGAAATGGATGATCACTAATCGCAACGTGGTGATCATCGTCGTTATGTCGCTTGATTAAATGAACTCATGGCGAAAACCAACTCGATAGGACGTCTGGAACTGTATACGTGGACGGATTGCGAAATCACCGACGAGCATCTGGTCCAATTCACACGCCTGTCTGGTCGTCCAATAACGACGACGGATCTAACGCGACGTGGCAAACGTGAATGCTGGTGGCCTTTGTTGCTTGATCCATCCACTTACGTAGGACCAATTGATTCGGTGGCCCAACATGTTGGATCGCTGGATGTTTCTGCGGCGTTATCTGGAACGCAATTCGTTATCAGTCGGACAAAGAGTTGTTACGATTCCACGAACGGATAAGCGAAGATCACGTCAACAATTGACGAAAGCGCATCCCATTCGTGGGATTATTGTTTGAACCTCAGTGCCGAATGGTTGCGGTTTTACAAATGGATAAGCGACGCGGTTCTTTGCTATGTCTATTTCGTTTTCTGCCAGCGACAATTTTTCATGGCCCCGCTAAAGATTTCGACGGCTGGAAAGTAACAATGGATTGTTGCACCATTGAACCAAGACGTCTATCGTGATAGTGTGGCCTACCCAACTTGCCCGATTCGATTTTTGCAAAGACAAACCACGGATCGGCTCGGCCAGTCATTGCCTGGTTAGACTGTTCAATTCGTGTCTCGTTAAAAAGGACTCTTGATGGCAACCGTTGTACTTCATAAAGGTACTGGCAAAAAATACGTTCTAGTGGGAACTGGATTTGGTGCGTTCCAATCCAAGAAACCAAATTGGTTACTGGGTGATTTAATGGCTGACACGTCTGAAGGCAAACATGCGATGGCATGCGTTTGCGATACAAACGGCAAACTCAGATGGGTAGATTCTGCTTATCTATCGGTCGTCAGTATCGATGGCGAAACACCGACAGCATTGCTTGAGAACTAGGAGTCGAATGGAATGCCAAAGTTTCGACCGACGGCAGGCAAGTTTGGATCGCGCCAACGGGATTTGCGAATCTCGGGCAGGTTGTTATGTGATGGTAATCGTCGAACCAAAGCACATCGGGAGCGTTGCCCAGCAAGGACCTGTAAATACAGTCGCGCAAATCTCCTTCCGGAATTCGGATTGGCATCATGAGACGCGACTTAAAGTTTGAACGGCTTGAACAAGTAAATGGTGAATTGGACGAATTGATTGCCAAAGGTTACTCAACAAACGGCAATTGGTCTCTTGGTCAAATCTGCCGCCATCTGCAATTGACAATTGAAAAGAACATGGACGGGTACCCGAACTGGATGATCGTTCTCGGCTATCCGCTACGCCCATTTTTGCGCGCATTTGCATTACCGAATCTATTGAAATGCCAGTCTCCTAGCGGAATCCCAACGGCGCCCATATTTGTCCCGCCTGCGGAGTTGGACGACTTGTGTGAAGTTGAAAAACTCAAATCCTGTATCGCCACCTTTTTGGAACTGGAAAAAAAACTCCATCCTCACCCTGGATTTGGTAGCATGTCGAAAATGCAGTTTGAACATTTTCATGCGGCTCATGCGGCACATCATTTGAGCTTTCTACAGCCAAACCTCGACGGCCAAGGGCCATAACTTCGAATGAAAGAAAATTCTTATCCCGATGTAGCAGACTGCAAGCTTGTTGGCACGTACGATGGTTACGCCTATTCTGGTGGTGGCTATACATGGGATGAAGTTTTGGAGTATCGAGTATGGATGCATCCAGAACGCGGCGCTCCCGATGAGTGCGAAGGAGATGACTACTTTTTTGCGTTCGACAATTTTGGTGACGCCCTGGAATTCTCCCAATCCAATCGCGGGGCCGAAAAACCACTCGCACTTATTCTGCAAAGGGAACATATTAACGAACCTGAGCCAGGTGTTTATGAACATGTGACGGTTGAACGAATCACCGAATGGCCCGTCGAATTTTTGTCGCGACCCAAACGAACCAAAAACACGATCCCGGATTTTATGGCGCCGGACGCGCCGGCAAACAGGCTCGATATCATTCGAGGTTTGGCCTGATCAAAAACATCTTGAGAGTCGAGATAAAATCGTAAGGCGATACACATGAAACTGGGACCGACTTGCCGTTCCTTGACACATTTTGATTTTAATTGCGTTCCAATATCAGCAAAAATCATACGAATAACTTAAGTTCCATCTAAGGAGTTTATTTGCTGTACGTTTCGATTCTGTTTTTCATTTCTATTTTTGTACTTTGCTTTAAAGTGTTGATTCAAATCCGTGACGAAATACGGTTTGGGGTCGTCATCAACGACTTCCGGGACTTTGTACAGCAGCTTAATGCGGAAACGAATGCGGTCGTCTACAAGAAATCTCTTTTTAATTACCAGTTGGGGCGATGGGCTTATACGACTCGAACGAAAAACGGCTTGGTAACCTATATCAACTATTTCAATTTAGACGATCAACTTCCGAGCAATGTCGCGATCGTCGGCAGGTCATTCAAGCTTCGCTAACACTAACTATTTCACGGCAACTTGAAATCGGGACTAGGATTTGTTTCAGTTACCGCATTTTACCGCGCCGTTCTTAGGCAACTTCCTTTTTTTGACATCATGAAAACCAATCGCTAGATTGGTGGAGGTGGGTTGAGTTCACTCGAATCCGATTTTTAGTCTAGGGAAACGAGCTAAAATAAAGACCTGTTGCATGACGTTTTTTATTATTCTCTTGTTGCTTACCTTCGCCCCCATTACAGCCAGTTGGCAAGACGACGCGACCTCGGTCACACTTCCGGCAACCAAAGAACTGGCATACGTTGAAGAACTAGATTCGATTCAAATTCTTACTCGATTCCGTGATCGTAACGGAAACTCGCATCGTGCTCCGGTCGCGGCGAGATTGCTTAGCAAAACGAAAGAGGCTCAAGTACCGGAGCGGTTCTGGGTTGAATTTGATACTGATACCGTGATCGGCCATGGCGATCTAGAAAAACAGGTTCGGTGCATGTTAATTCGAGTGAAAGGCAAGCAGGCTTCGTACGGTGTTTACGGTTTGCGAGACGATAAATCGAAGCTACGGATGCAATATCCAGGGCATCGTTTGTCGGTAATCTGGGACAATGTCTCGGCAGGCGCCGCCATTGAGCGGACGCTAATTGGCGTTGGCATTCCAAAAAAACGAGCCAAAGAGATTTTAGCGGACCATGAAGAGGAATGGCTTGCACCGGGCGATCGAGCCATCATGGCCTATCAAGCCGCGCCCGAGAACCGCAACAAAATCGTTCTGGCGATTTACGAATGTTTAGAACGCTGAAATCGCAAGGCAACGCCAACGCACTTCCACCAGGCCATCAAAAGTCAATTTGGGCGCGAAAGGCATAGGCATTGGCGGTACTGTCACCCAATGCAACATCATTCAACATCGAATGAATCCAGTTAAACTGGAGTTTGGTATAGCGGTTCCAGTACCAATTGCAGCCGACCGTGAAATCGGTCAGTCGTCGACCGTCCACACCGACATCATTTAAATCGATGTGAGAAACTCGCCCGGTCAATTCCCAAGCCCCTAAACCACCTGATGGCGTCCAGTCGCAACATGGTACAACCCGGCCGAACACACCGTTTGCTCGATTGTAAGGAATTGGTTCACCCGTCAACATGTATCGAACTTGTGCATAGGCACCCGGGAAATTGGCGGTCATGCCTCCAGGAAGTTCGACTTGGATCCAGCGAACTTCGGATTGCAAGGCCATCCGTCCGAAACCGATTGCCGATTCAAAATTAAAGAACTGAGCGTTTTCTGCCGGCAACAGACCAGTGTTTACAAACGGCGGTACCCCAACGATGGGCAGAACACTTAAACCTGGTAGCCCCAAATTGGGATTTTGTCCGACAAAGACTTCGTTCGTACTAACAAATTGTACGACGCCCCGACCAGGATCGTTGTAACTGTAATCGAAGCCGGCATGGACAAGCTGGTTTTCCCTCCATTGGCGCACGATGCGAGTCAGACGTGTTGCCATGCCATAACCGCCACTGTCGGAAAACACGTTGCCGAAGTTATCGCTCAAAAAGCGATACCCGGAAATCGCCCAAGTGCCTAATTCATTGTCCATGGTGTCGAACAACATAACACCTGTTTGCCGAAAAGGACTTTGCGTAAACGTGACCGGCCGTTCGAGAAACGGCAACTCTCGAACGCTTGTCAATTCTGACATGCCAAACGGTTGTCGGTAACGACCGATGCGGACATTGCCGTAGCGCGTATTGTTGGCTTGCAACCAAACATCAACGAACCGGGCCTGGCTCTGCGCGATATCGAATTCAACGATGTATTCTACGTCTTGAGCAACATTGCCTTGGGCTGCCAACCGAGCCCGACGAAAACCCAACCCGTCGTCGATGTCGCCGAGCGTTTGCACGTTAACGTCGTTCTGAGTAAACCAAGCCGCGTCTAGATGGAAGAATCCAGTTACCTTTACGGTCGGTTTGTACTCGCTTGACTTTTCGATAGCGTCGTCGTCAAAAAAGGTCGGTGTCGGTTCGGAGCCATTCCGGGTTTCTTCAGTAACGGGGCGATCATCCTGTTTTTTGTCCGTGTCACCAATCGGTTGCCACTGTTGCGCGACAACACCGATCGGAACCAGCATCCAAACCAGCGCGAAACAGGTAAAACGGACTAGGCGGAGGGATTTCATGGAAAACCTTCGGAATCTCGGTAGAAAGAAGCAGTCAGTTAGCAAATTTGCTCGAGCGTGTAAATGCCATTCAACTGCCGTGTGGTCAAAGCTGTAGAAACACGCTGGATTCCGGTAGCTTTTTAGATCAACGGGAAAAGCCGGAACGGCTGGGACATCTGGCAATTTGTGGTTGGTACAACCCAAGATTAAGATGACGCAGTCGCTCAGTTAATTATGTGCGTCATCTTTCGTCCAAACTCACAACCCCACCTGCTAAATAAGTGCAGCCGTTCATGAACAATCGAATCCCGTTTCAAATCGCCGTTGCGACGGTTTTGTTGACGTTTTTTTCAATCGCTATCGCGAACGAAGACACATTGCCGGACCCCGATGGCAAGCCGGCGGATATGAGCCAGCCGGTTCAAGTTTTCATCATCATGGGCCAGTCGAATACGCTGGAAATGGGAAAAGTCAAAGGTGAAAAGGAAGGCTCGCTGGAGCACGCCGTAAAGCAAGAGAATCTTTATCCGTTCTTGATCGACGACACAGGACAATGGACCACCCGAAGCGACGTTCGCAACGTACAGGTGATGGGAAGTGGAGGACCTGGAAAAAGTCGATTGAGGCGTAACGACTGGCTGACGATATCGGGTGGCAAGATCGGAATTGAAATTGGGATTGGGCATCAACTGGGACACGCCATTGAAGCGCCAATTTTGATTCTAAAGAGTTCGATTGGAAACCGCAGTTTGGGATGGGATTTATTGCCTCCGGGATCTCCGTCCTACGAATTTACGGACCCTAAAGACGGCAAGACTTATATTTATGCTGGCTATGGCCAAACGCCTTCGCGTTGGGAAAAAGGCACCGAGCCGAAACCGATCGGTTGGACTGCCGGCGTTCAATTTGCGGGCGACGTCGCTCGCGCAAGAGATGTGCTAAATGACATTGGAAAATACTATGAGGGCGCGAAATCGTACCAGGTCGCTGGTTTCCTGTGGTGGCAAGGTGACAAAGATCGCTACAACGCGGGACATGCCATGATGTACGAAAAAAACTTAGTGCGATTGATTGGGGCCCTGCGATCTGAATTTGATGCGCCCAATGCAAAATTTGTTTGTGCGACGTTGGGCCAAACGCGCAAAGAAGATGCCAAGGGTAACGAAAAATATTTGTTGGACGCCAAATTGGCGATCAATGATCCTCAGAAACACCCAAAGCTGAAAGGAAGTGTCGCCACGGTATACACGCATCCGTTAAGCATGGGTTCCAGTTCCAACGCGCACTACGGCGGCAATGCCAAAACGTACATGAACGTTGGCTTGGCTATGGGTGAAGCGATGGTCGATCTGTTGGACAACGATCAGTAGAAATCTACCAAGACCGTCTAAGACCAAATTTTGCCGCCTGTTTGATGGTGCTTTGTTCTTGATGCCGCAGAATTCTTGATCATGAACTTGGATTCGCAATCATATTCGTAATAAACACCGTGTCGATCATTATAAATAGCAATGTATTGAACAACGTTTGCCGGCGAAAGCAAATATAGTCCAGCGTGTGTGTGACCGGTTGGCAAACTTAACTTGCGACATGTATTGGAATTTTGTGTGAGGGCTTAGATTTTCAAGAAAGATACCATTCGCCTAAAAACGCCGATTTAAATTTGCCAACGCTTTTTTGAACTCGAATCTGAAAGCCAAAAACCGGGTAGAATAGAGTCACGACCAAAAACAAGTCGCGTATTTTGAACTTCAGCCGAGTCATCCAAATTACCATGGTCAAAGTTGCCACCAAACTTGATCGACTTCAATTTTTTGTTGGTTGACGATTTTCGATTGACTCAGGTATCGCACGATCTTGTGGATGGTTTCTTCCGGGCAATCAAACCCTTGACTCCACTGCACATGCTCAAACCATTGGGCCGAGTCGGACCGCTTGATATTGAATGTATCCGAAACAACGTCAACAGAATCGTTGGCATTTTTGAAATCAGCACAAAACCGATCGACGACATTCAGCAACGATTTAATTTTCGTTGCGTGTTCATCAAGCACCGAATTGCGAACGGAAACTACAAAGGCAGGCCAAGGCACAATCCGTTCGCCGACCCGACGAAATTCTCCGCTGTCGACCAATGGTTGCGTCGTGAATTTCTCCCATAGGAACACATCAACTTTTCCGTTAGCCAACTTTTCGCGGGCCCCCGTTAAATTACCAACCTTGGAGAATTTAATTCGATCCGTAGGCCAGCCGCGTTCCGCAGCGTCAACGATGGCAATCAAGTGAGAACCGGAACCGGCCCGACTGATCGCGAAGACTTTGTCTCTAATTTCATCGACCGTCGCAATTGGACTGTCAGCCGCGACGTGAATCCCCCAAATCAATGGAGAGTCGACGTAAACTTTTACGATGCGGTTGGAGTTGCCGCGCAAAATGTTGGTGACGGCTCCCTCGAACAACAGCAGGGCCATGTCCAGTTGTTCGTCCTTAAGCGCCCGTGTCATGGCGCCGGTCCCCCCTGGAAATTCGACGAATTCGACGTCTACTTCTTTAAAAGCGTGGGCGTTAATCGCATTGTGCCAGGGTAGGTTAAAGTGTTCGGGAACCCCGCCAATTCGCAATGTTTTTTTATTTAACAATTTTTGGTCTACTGGATTTGAAGTTGAGAAATTAGCCGTTCGACCGGTTTTTTCTGTGCCCGACTTTGACGTTAAGCGTTTTACTGGCGTCGTGCAAGAGACCTCAAGAAACGAGAGTTGCGCTTTTCATGGTGAATGCTCGTTTTGATCGACGTTCTTAAGGTACAAGAAACCAGCGTAACCACCAAGCAAACATGCCTGAGGCAAAGCGAAACGTGTCCAATGCCAAAGTCCACTCGAATGCACGTCGTCGTCTGGAAAAATCAATTGCCAAGCGACCAAGAGCACCCAAAAAATCATATACCAGATCGCGATACCCCACATACCTCCTGATACCCAAAATTTCCAAACCCGTTCCGTCAAAACAAACCTCAGTGGAATTGAGCAACATGCAAACAACGTGAATTGAATGACAACAGGTAATTGCGCAAGGCTGAGGGCGGAACAAATGATCGCTACAAGAAACAATACGTCGCGCAAAGAAAACGCCATGCTTAATCCAGAATCAGTGAATGGCCCAATCTACATTCGTCGAGTATACTCCTTGAGGTTCTGATTGTTTCGGATTGTCTGGATATTTCGGATTAGAAAAAACAGGAAAGAATTGAAGGCAAGATCACGATGACAACAGAGGACCAGTTGAACTGGCACCAACCCAAAGGAACTGTTTGTCACGCTGAAGGATTGGCGGAATGAGATTTTCCCAAAGGCCATTTCATGAGCGCGTTCAACAAACCTATTATTCTCGTTGCTGACACGGATCCAACGGCACTGGCACAAACCATCCGCATTCTCGGCAGCAGCGACTACCATGTCTTCTCTGCCGTATGTCATTCGTCGGCAATGTCAGCAGCGATGAAATTGGAATTGGATTTGGTCATTTGTGACTTGAGTCTATGGGTGGGTACCCCGGGGCAGGACTTGATTGCCGACATTCACGCTTTGCCAGAGCGAGAGGACGTCCCCGTCATTTTTACATCTCGAGGTCAAGGCCCCAATGTTATTCGGCGTCAGCACGATTTCGGAGGCGCTTACCATTTGAAAAAGCCACTTGATACGATGGTGTTGACCGAGTTAGTCGAAAAGGCACTTTGGATGCCTCATCTGGTAAAATCCCACATTAATCGTCCACATTTTGTCAAAGGCGCGCGGGCATCGGGTACGTTCCCGGCCGTCGAAATGCCGGAAAGTAGCACGGTACCCATCGTCTAAAACTTAACATTGCAAAATGGACACAATGCCGACCAATCCACCGCTTGCTGAGGATTCTGGCGGGAATTACGATGTTGTGCGTTGCTTGTTAGCCGGATTGCCATCGGGCAAAAGTAGTCACGCCGCACCTTAGATTTATTTGAACTAGAAACGACAAATTGATGGTTATAGGAATTCCAAAAGAAGCGGCAGATGGTGAACAGCGTGTGGCAGCGACCCCCCAATCGACCAAGAAGCTAAAAAAACTTGGCTACGACGTGGTGGTTGAGTCGGGCGCTGGTGAACTGGCCAGTATTCCGGATCGACTTTATGAAGAAGCCGGAGCTCGAATCGCGACGGATTCAAATGCGATTTGGCAAGAAAGCGATATCGTCGTCAAAATCGACCCGCCCAATGAAGATGAATTGGCTGCAGCAACAGAGGGGATCACGGTCATCAGTTTTGTATGGCCGGCCAAGAACGAATCAACCCTCAAGCTTCTGCAAGACAGAAACATAACGTCATTGGCAATGGATTGTGTGCCGCGAATTTCACGCGCGCAAAAGATGGATGCCTTGTCTTCGATGGCGAATATTGCGGGCTATCGCGCGGTGATCGAAGCGGCCAACGAATTTGGCAGCTTCTTTACAGGGCAAATTACAGCTGCAGGAAAAGTACCGCCGGCAAAAGTACTGGTGATCGGTGCGGGGGTTGCTGGACTTTCCGCCATCGGAACGGCCAACAGTTTAGGCGCGATTGTGCGGGCCTTCGATACACGATTGGCGGTAAAAGACCAAGTCAAGAGCATGGGTGCTGAGTTTCTCGAATTGGAATTCGAAGAAAGTGGCGAAGGTGAAGGCGGCTACGCGAAAGTGATGAGTAAAGAGTTCATTGCGGCTGAAATGGAGCTGTTTGCCGAACAAGCCAAAGACGTTGACATTATCGTCACAACGGCGTTGATACCTGGGAAACCGGCACCTCGTTTGATCACGGCCGAGATGGTCGCCAGCATGAAGCCGGGATCGGTGATCGTTGACTTGGCCGCCGAAAATGGTGGCAATTGCGAATTGTCACAGCACGGTAAAAAGGTTGTCGAACATGGCGTGACGATCATTGGCTATTCGGATTTACCCAGCCGATTGCCGACCCAGTCTTCGACCTTGTATGCCAATAATATCGTCAACCTGTTGACCGATATGACACCGGAAAAAGACGGTGCGATGGCAGTGGATCTGGAAGACGTGATTGTACGCGGCTCGATCGTGACCCATGGCGGCGAATTGATGTGGCCGCCGCCAAAAATTGAAGAACCTTCGCCCCCGGCTAAACCAGTAGCGACGGAACCGATAAAGCCCGCAACTCAGGAACCGACGAAGGTTCAAATTGGCGACATGAGTTTCGACGCCAAATCGTTGGTTGTAAACGGTTGCATGATTGCTGCTGGTTTACTCTTGCTGTGGTCGGGAGCGTATATACCTGGCAACTCGGGTTTCGTTTCGCATTTGACGGTATTTGTCCTGGCCTGCTTCGTCGGCTACCAAGTCATCTGGAATGTCAATCCTGCGTTGCATACACCGCTGATGAGCGTGACTAACGCGATTAGTGGGATCATCATCATCGGAGGAATGCTACAAATCATTCCTCAGTTTTCATTCGCAGCGTTTTTTGCTGCACTTGCAGTATTGATCGCCATGATAAACGTGGCTGGCGGTTTCTACGTGACTCACCGAATGCTCGCCATGTTTAGAAAGCAGGATTGACATGAGCAGTAGCATTCCATTGATCGCTTGGTTGATTGCTGGTGTTTGTTTCATCCTGAGTTTGGGTGGATTGAGCCAGCACGAGACGTCACGTCGCGGAAATATCTTGGGCATTGTGGGGATCACGTTGGCGATTCTCGCGACACTTTTTAGTGGCCAAATCGGCGTTGTCAAAGACTTGTACGATGGCGCTGGTGTCGGCGGATTTTTTGTTTTGATCGTGGCGCTGGTTGCGGGCTCGGCGATCGGAATTTATCTGGCTCACCGGGTAGCCATGACCGAGATGCCGCAGTTGGTTGCGATCCTCCATAGTTTTGTTGGACTGGCGGCCGTGCTGGTTGGCATTAGCAACCACTTTATTCACTGGGATCCCGAACATGGCGTCGACGCGATTCACAAAATTGAAATTTTTCTTGGCGTGTTGATTGGCGGCTATACCTTTGCTGGATCCGTAATCGCGTTTGGCAAACTAGACGGCCGTATCGACAGTACGCCGCTGTTGATTCCTCATCGTCATCTGATCAACATCGCGATGGGCGTGTTTTGTCTATTGTTATTGTTTTGGTACGTAGGCTCGGCGGCCAGTTGGGGGACCGTCCCACTGGTTTTTGTAACCTTGATTTCATGTGTGCTAGGTTGGCATATGATTATGGCGATTGGTGGTGCGGATATGCCGGTCGTGGTATCGATGCTGAACAGCTATAGCGGCTGGGCTGCGGCGGCGATTGGATTTTTAATTCCCAATGACTTGTTGATCGTGACAGGTGCGTTGGTTGGCAGTAGTGGTGCGATTTTGAGTTACATCATGTGTGCTGCGATGAATCGTTCTTTTGTCAGCGTGATTTTGGGTGGATTTGGCCAAGGAACCAATGGTGGAACGGTTGTCGACGACGGTATCGAGCGAACGTATTACACGACATCAGCTGAAGAAACAGCCCAGTGGTTGTTGGAGTCGGACGAAGTCATCGTTGTGCCCGGTTACGGGATGGCTGTCGCTCAGGCGCAACATAGCGTCCGGGAAATTTGCGAGTTATTGAAAGATAAAGGCGTCACCACGCGGTTTGCGATTCATCCGGTCGCGGGACGACTGCCCGGTCACATGAATGTGTTGTTGGCCGAAGCCAAAGTCCCATACGACATCGTTTTGGAAATGGACGAGATCAACGAAGACTTTGAAAACACGGGGACGGTCTTGGTGATTGGAGCCAACGATATCGTTAACCCCGGTGCTTTAGACGACCCCAATAGTCCAATCTATGGGATGCCTGTGCTGGAATGTTGGAAGGCCAAGCATACCGTGGTCTTGAAACGAAGTATGGGAACCGGTTACTCGGGAGTTGATAACCCTTTGTTCTATCTTGACAATAGCGCCATGCTATTCGGCGATGCTAAGTCGAGTGTTGATGCCATCTTGCAAGGATTGCGCGACGCTTAAATGAAATAAGTCTTAGCCAAAACAAAAAACGCTAGGATCGGCGGCTTAATGGTGAGCGGCAGGTCGCCGTCTGCCGAGCAAACGCGACAAGAAGAGACTGAGTCGAAAATGCCGTCCGGTATCCAATGCGGTGTACCGCAGCGCCCTGTCCTGGTTAACCGAAGATTCGGGAAAACCAACATACTGCATTCGGCCGTTAAATTGCATCGCTAACTCCGGTTCGTTGTCATATTTCAATCCTTCATTTTTAGGAATAGACAATGAAACCAACGTTCTCAATGACAACGCTACTGTTTTGTTTTGTGCTCGCGGGAGCGCATGTGCATGGACAAACGATTGCCCGATTCTTGGCCGATAATGGTGGGGCGTTTGATAAAAATCAGGCCGACTACGACATGCTTCGCCGCGCGGTTGCAACCGCTGGACTAGTCGAGGCACTGCAAAACAAGGACGCGCAATTGACGCTGTTTGCGCCCAACGATCGAGCGTTCATTCGACTGGCTCGCGATCTGGGCTTTGAAGGCCACACCGAGCAAGCGGCTTGGACTTTCTTGGTAGAACAATTGACTGCGTTGGGAGATGGCGACCCTATTGGGCCGCTGACCAATATATTGCTTTACCATGTCGCTCCGAACAATATCGATATCGCTGAATTTATTCAGTCGGCAGAGATCGCCACGTTGTTGGATGGAGAGACGTTTCAAATCGCGGGTTTTGTTCGCATGATCGACAAGGACCCTGATGCCAACAACCCACGTTTATTTTCGCCGCTCAATGTCAAATACACCAACGGCACCGTGCATGGAATTTCGCGCGTATTGTTGCCTTTGGATCTGTAAACGAAGACTGGGCGAATTGCCGCTGGAGGTCGGTTGGACAATGTCGATCAATTGCCGGAGGTCATTGATTGAATACGTTGGCGTGGCAGGGAACTTTTTTGGATTCGTGCCATACCAACATGCATCGATTCCAAAACTCAAGCCGCCGTTGATGTTGGAGATCGGATTGTCACCCACCATTAGAACTTGATATTTGTCTGGATTGCCCAGCCGCTCCAACGCGATCTGAAAAATGGTCGCGTCGGGTTTGGCTGATCCGATTTCGTCGGAGATAACGAAATCCAAGAAAAACTTGAAAATGCTCGAACCGGCAAGACGTGGGCGTTGAATTTGTGATAGGCCGTTGGTCAGGATGACCATCTGACAACCGATTTCTTCAAGTCTTTGCCGGGCCGACTCGCAATGCGGGACCAACAATGAGCACTGCGACAGGTTGTAAATGTATTGCTGATTTAGGATCGTTGGCTGCACATCAATTTCGGCTTGTCGGACAAAATCTTCGAACCGAGCTAACTTGAGTGTGTCGATGGAGATTTCTCCCGCTTCGATCTCCGCCAGTAGCCGAGACTGATTTGGGAATAAAACTCCAGCCACTCGGAAGTTGTGGGTCAGCTGCTGGAGCGATTTTTCAAGGGCGTGGCATTGAGCTCGGTCAAAGTCGAAGAGCGTATTGTCCGCGTCGAATAGAAGGTAGGGGATACCGCAACATCGGCCTATTCGCGATGCGTAGCATCTCGCCGAAACACGGCGACGATGTCTTCGACGGGAACGACGAACAATTGGTTGTCGGACTCGAAATCGACCGGAATGGCGTTCTTGGGATGGAACAAGACTTTATCGTACTGTCGCAACGGCACGTCTTCATCGTGTTCAATGGCAGCTGAAATGGTCACGATTCGACCGGTAATCGTGGGGATTTCGGCGGCATCGGGCAACGCGATACCGCCTTTCGTTTCGCGTTTGGGCTCGTCCTTGCGGACTAAGACTCGGTGCCCAATCGGCTCGACATACTCAAAACGATTACCGCTTCCGGATGTTTTTGCCTTTTTTGCCATATGTTTGAGTATTCCGATTACGTGGAGTTAAATTGCTGGTCAAAATGTGGGTGGAAACCGACCCCGGATTGAACCGATGACGAATCTTCGAGTCAAAGTTAATCGTTAAAAACCGAGGACGCAAGACAAGTTGGCCTTGTAATGGTGCTTGTTTGTGTCACAATCTACCGATTCCGAATTGATAATTCTCGGCAGCACTCGTGTTGCCGTTTTTCTGTTTCAAACGAATGGATTTAGGCGGCGTTTGGTTGTCTGAAGATTGAGGTCCAAAAGTGGCTGACATATTAAATTGCGAAAAAAGAGATTTCACAGGGACTTTGCGTAACCGTCGTCTGCGAAGTTCTGGCAAGACGCCCGCCGTTCTCTATGGTCGGGGTGACAATGTCCCGCTGTCATTACTGACGAAAGACGTTTCAGCGGCAATCCGACATGGCAGCCGAGTGGTTGAACTGCAGGGCGAGTATAACGAAAGCGCGATGATCAAAGAGGTCCAATGGGATGCTTTTGGCGTCGACGTTTTACATGTCGATTTGACGCGGATTGATTCATCTGAGTCGATTGACTTGACGTTACAAGTTGAGTTGGTTGGTGTTGCCCCCGGGTCCAAGACAGGCGGTATGGTCAAGCATCTGTTACACAACGTTGAAGTCAGCTGCCCGGCCACGTCCGTCCCCGAAAAACTGGAATTGAAAATCAATGATTTAGAATTGAATGGCGTTATTAAAGCGAGCGAGATTGCATTGCCTGATGGGGCGTCGCTGATAACCGATGGGGAAGAAATTGTCGTGCAATGTGTTGAAACGAGTGCAGCTGACGAAGAGCCTGCCGAAGCTGACGCGGATGCACCAATGGAGCCAGAAGTCATCGGACGCAAGAGTGAAGACGAGGGTGAAGAAGACTAATCCGTCGGTTTTTCGTTTTCGACGACAACTGCCAGTTGGAATTTAACATGAAAATGGTGGTTGGGCTGGGCAACCCAGGACAAAAATACAAAGGAACTCGACATAACGTTGGCTTTGAAGTTATTGGCGAACTCGCGGCAAGGTACGGTTTGGGCCGCCGGAAGTCAAAGTTTAACGGTGAGATTGTCGAGACAACGATACACAACCAGAAAACAGTACTGATTTGCCCACTCACGTTTATGAACTTGAGTGGTCAATGCATTCGAGCAGCCGTTGATTTTTACAAGCTGGAACTCAACGAATTGCTGGTGATTTGCGACGATTTCAATTTGGCATTGGGCCGAATTCGATTGCGTCCAGGTGGTTCAGCCGGTGGTCAAAATGGGCTGAATGATACGATCAATCGTTTGGGTTCCCAAAAATTTGGGCGTCTGAGACTTGGCATCGGTCAACCGCCACCCCAGTGGGATGTTTCGAATTACGTGCTTGGTAAATTTGGCGAGGAAGACCGGGCAGAAATTGATCGGGCTGTTAAACGTTGTGCCGACGCCGCAGAAGTTTGGGTTGCCGAAGGGATGCAAACCGCGATGAACCGATTCAACGCGGACCCGGGTAAGCCAAAAAAAGAAAAAAAGAAGCCGGAATCCGAAAACTTGTCGGACGCCGTTGAAGCTAATACAGACGATACGAATACTGAAGAAACTAAAAAGTAAGAGGACAAAATATCGTGGCTGCTAAAGTTTACGAAAGCATGTTCATTTTCAATGCCAACGCCTATGCCAGAAACCCGGGCGGGGCCAGTAACGGGATCAAAGAGATTGTTGAGTCCGTTGGTGGTGAACTGTTGGCCAGCCGCATGTGGAATGAGCAAAAATTGGCTTATCCCATCAATGGGCAGCGGAAAGGTGTTTACTGGCTTTCGTATGTAAAGTTGGATTCCGATGCATTGCCAAAGTTCAATCGCGCGTGCCAGTTGAACGACATCATCATCCGACATTTGGTTACCAGCATTGACCCGCGTTTGGTCGAGCCACTGGTAGCTGCCGCAAACGATTCCCGCGGTTCTGCCGACGCCCCGGCTGAGAATGAAACGAAATCCGAAGAAAAAAAAGACGGCAAAGCTGAGAAAACTGAAGATAAACAAGAGTCGGTCGCTGCGGAATAAGTGACCCAACGAGTCAAGGGACTGAGCGAGTATTACGTAGGATTACGCATCGTATTCAGTTCCATGAAAGGTTGAACCATGGCAAGTTTCAATCGAGTGATTTTGGTCGGCAACCTAACCCGCGATGTTGAGTTGCGTTATACACCCGGTGGTACGGCGGTGACGGACATTGGTCTGGCGGTCAATGAACGGGTTAAGAAGAACGATGAATGGGTGGACGAAGTCAATTTTTTTGACGTAACCCTCTGGGGCCGAACGGCTGAAGTCGTTTCGGAATACCTCTCCAAAGGGTCACCCATCTTGATCGAAGGACGATTGAAGTACGATACATGGGAACAGGACGGACAGAAGCGATCTAAGGTCAAAATCGTTGGCGAAAGAATGCAAATGTTAGGTGGTCGCGGTGGCGGCGCACCTGGAGGAGGTGGCACACCACATGCCCAGCAAAACCAACCGGCAGCCGCCCAAAGTTCAGCCTCCAGTCCGATGCCACCAGACGACGATGTTCCATTTTAAAACAACAACTTGAAGAGTTTTTGATATGCCTAGTACTAAAGCGAAAAAGCAGAAACGTGCCAAAAGCCATTTGAAACGGCTGCCGAAGGGACCTAACGGCGGCGTTGAACTGTTGCTAATTCAATCGGTTTCGAATTTGGGTCAGCAAGGTGATGTCGTTGAAGTTAAGCCCGGCTTTGCGAACAACTACTTGTTGCCGCAAGGGCTTGCGACCATTGCCACCGATCATCACAAGCGAATGGTTGAAAAGCACAAGGCGAAACTTCATGAAATTGAATTGGCGCGAGTCAAAGACTTGAAAGATCTCGCCAATCTGATTGCCAAACAAAGCGTCACGATCGAAGCCAATGCCAACGATGAAGGGCACCTGTACGGTAGCGTTGGTGCGCCTGAGATTGTTAGTGCGTTGAAAGCAAATGATATCGTTCTTAGTGCTGATCAAATCCGATTGGAAGGTGTCTTGAAAGAACTTGGTCTGTACACCGTCAAAGTTAGATTGCACCAAGACATTGAATCCGAATTGAAAGTTTGGGTGGTTCCATCGGTTGACGCAGACGCCAACTAGCCGTCTGTTCACTGCTTCATTCGGCGGAAGTGGTCCCATTTGAACGTTGCGGTGTAGACATTTGAAAGTTCCGTTCGCCCAGTGGTAAACGTTGGGCGTTTTTTTTTGGCAAGCTACTCTTTGAACGGATTTTCCACCAATTATTCACGGTAGCACATCCGAAACGGTAGCCCACCAGATCAGTAACCCAAACAAGATCATTAGATTTGCCGTATATGCTGCATTGAAACACACCTGTAGATTCCCGATCCCAGTCAGTAGCCAATTGGCGCACAAGACGGCTTGCCGCTGATGTCTAAGTGGCCAACAATTCAATTGACTCGCGATCGGTTTCGATTGGCCCTCGTTCATGGAAAGGACAAGACGTGGCGGAAAAACGCACTTCCTCGAAAAAGAAAAAAAAAGCCGATAGTATTCTCGATCGGGAACCGCCGTTTAGCCTGGAAGCGGAAACTGGAGTTTTGGGCAGCCTGATGTTGATGCCTGAAGCCTGCGACGACATCGTCAATATTCTACGGGAAGACGATTTTTATGATCAAGCGCATTCTCGTCTGTTCAGTCACATCATGGCAATGCACAACGACGGCAAAAAACTTGATCTCACGCTGTTACGCGAACGACTGGTTAACAGCGGTGATTTCGAATTGGTTGGCGGGGCGGCTGGTCTGGCTGAAATCTTTACCTCGGTACCGACGGCAGCGCACGCGGTTTATTATGCGGAAATCGTGCGAGAGAAAGCGACGATGCGTAATCTTATTACGACTTGCACGGACATTCTGACAACGGCTTACGATCCGACTCAAGACTCCAAAACGATGCTCAATTCGGCGGAACAAAAAGTATTTGCGATTCGAGAAAGTCGGCAAAAATCGTCCTTGGCGGACATCGACGAAGTCCTTCAAGTGGCGATGGATCGATTGGAGTCTCGAGTTCGTGGCGAAGTGCAGGAAGGTACCGTAGAGACGGGCTTCACTGATTTGGATCGTTTGACGGGCGGACTGCATGCTTCTGAACTTGTAATTCTGGCCGCCCGCCCGAGTATGGGAAAAACGGCATTCGCGATGAACATCGCGGAGAACATTGTAATGAAGTCGAATAAAGCGGTTTTGTTTGTCAGTTTAGAGATGGCGGCAATTGAACTGGTGGAGCGGATGTTGTGCAGTGTAGCCAAAGTCAATGGTCATCGCTTGCGGAACGGTAGTTTGTCAGCGGATGACCGTAAACGACTAATCAGCGTTACCGGCGAACTCAGCAAGGTACCGCTATTTGTTGATGACTCCCCGACGCGCAACATTTCTGAGATTGCTGGTGCGGCAAGGCGAATCATACGCCGCGAAGGTAGTTTGGGCGCCATCGTGATTGACTATTTACAGTTGATCCAGCCCGATGATCCACGGGACCCACGACAAGAGCAGGTCGCCAAAATGGCACGGCGCTTGAAAGCATTGGCTCGTGAATTAAAAGTTCCGATTTTGTGTCTGGCACAATTGAATCGTCAAGCCGAAGACACCCGCGACCACCGACCGCGGATGAGTCATTTGCGTGAATCCGGCGCGATCGAACAAGATGCCGACGTCGTGATGTTCGTTCACCGTAAAGACTATTACAAGTCCGCCGAAGACGATGGCGAAGACAATGCTGGCGAGGCATTGATCATTGTGGCCAAACAGCGCAACGGGCCCACAGATGATGTCGAACTGACGTGGCTGCGTGAGTTTACTCGATTTGAGGACCGGGCCGGAGAACGATTTAGCGAGTTCGATCAATACGAACCCGCTCCGTTTCAGGCGTAACGAAAAATTTGTATGAACTGGCGGTTTGAATACATCGGTTCCGCGGAACTATTGGCCGTGTGCCCACCTGGTAAGCGCCTTCAGGTGTGAAGATCACCAACGAAAGCGCCAGCGAGTGATTCGAGCTTGGCTACGCTTCGGCGAGAATCACTCGGCTGTTACCAAAGATCAACTGGCTGGCGATTCGTGCTAAATACCAATGGGATCATGCCAAAACTTGGGAGTCATTTCTACTTCTTGGAGTATTCAATCCCCTTCGATTTCGCTTGTTTGCGAATCATGTCTTTGACCTTCTCATCGAAACTGTCTTTGGCTCCCTGTTTGGCAAGCCGTGCTTTTTCTTTGGCAATATAGTCGGAGCGCTGTTTTACCAGTCGGTCCATTTCCACCTGTGTCTTTTTGCGGTTGGCAATTCGTTTTTCCAACTCTTCCGTCCTGGCTTCCTTGGACAAAGATTGCAGTGACCCGGGAAGCTGATCCGTTTTGATCGCATCCATCTCGACTCTGCCATCGATCAACAATTCAACCAAGTCATTTCTACCCCCGATCGCCTTGGCACCGCCGCCGCCAAAACCGCCGCCTCGTCTTTTAGAAAAATACATGGCTCGATCAGCAATGGCCTCCGCCTTGGATGCCTCGTTGGAGGCGATCTTTTGCTTGATGTCAAATTGGATCGAAGAGTCGCCGTAGCCACAGATCGTTTCATTCATACGAGTATTGCACTTGGCGATCGCGGCATCAAACGGAGTTGCAATTGCAACCGTGCCGCCACTTTGCTGGATCGCTGCGAAACTGCCTTCCGAACGGCGAGCAATCTCTTCCCAAACACGAGTGGTTTTCGAATCGGCACCACATTGAATGGTATTGATGATCAAGTCTTTTCTTACGGCGTTTTGACAAATTTCGGGATACTGACTTTCGTTGTCGTAGTCCATGTGAGGTGGAGCGTCACCGACCAAAAAAATGATCTTCAACGTTTTCGGATCATCGGTGTCCCAGGTGATTTTCGTGACCGCTTCATGCAAAGCTTGGTTGACAGACTCGGGGCCGTCGCCACCGCCGTTGGCTACGAATGCCATCAATTTGGAATGAATGCCATCTAGATCATCCGTCATGTCATGAACTTGGGTAACGTACTGGTCGCCCCGGTCGCGATACCCTACCAAACTGAATTTGACTTGTGGTGCCGGTTCCGTATTGACCAACTCGTTGGCGATGGACCAAATTTTATCCTTGGCACCTTGAATCAAGCTTCCCATCGAACCGGTAGTGTCCAGCACGAAACATACCTCAATTCTAGGACGAGCCGTCGGTTTTTCGACCGACTGTTCCGCCTGAACGGTTGCCGCCGCAATCAAAAGGATCGCGAGTGAAAACGAGGTTTTTTGAACAAGAATTGACAACATAATTGGCCTCAATGATTGTGGTCGATGCAATTGCGATATCATTGAGACGCAGCGATTTCGGAATAGTTCCAAAGATTTACATCGCCGTTACAGATAACTCTGGCGACCGTCCCTCAAGTAAAGCTTGGAGGCTATTTTTTGTTGGCGCCGCGATCTCTTAGGTTCTATCTATTTTGGTGACTGAGCACGAAGCTGGTAACCGTTGTAATTTTTTCCAGTCGTCTGTTGTAAATTTGGCATGTCGCGGCGCAGTTCGGCGATTCGGTTGGTTTCCGATCGCTCAATTTCCGGGGATTTTCGCTGCAAATCCTTAAGCTTATTGATCAGCGCTGGACTGGGATTTGTAATGGTCCAACTTTCCATCTGACCGTTTTCTTCACGGTTTCGTAGAACCACAATCAGTTCTTCAGTGTTTCGCTGACCTTGATTGGCGACCGTCCGTTGCGCTAAGTCGTGACCGGCCAATCGGCGCGCATCGGGAGATCGTACGGGAACCGAATCAAACACCCTTTTGGGTCGAACCGTGGAATCAATTTGAGCCAAACGGGAAGCAGGCAAAGCAGCCGATGGTGTAGCTCGATCATTTACTTTTTCACTCGGGAACAAATGAGCTAGATTGACCTTGTCTAACTGCCAATGGATGGTATCTAGCGCGACGTAAACCCCTTCGTCGACGTCGACAACCGCAGCGTTACAGACACCGATCAGTTGTCCATTGTTGGTAAACAAACCACCCCCGCTTCGTCCATTTACCGGTCGCCCGAAGATTTCATACTTGATCACACCGTCGTACTTTGCTCGATTTTTCAGTTTCGAATGCCGAATTGACGGCGGGTTACCTTGATCGCATCCAATACTGAAAATCTCCGTGTTGTTGACGACTGGGAAATCGACTTTCGCCAACTCGACTGGCGCGATGTTTGTACCTGTCGAGATCGCAACCAAACCGATATCTCGAGCGTCGGCATCGTAAAACAAAAGCTCACCGGTTGCGACTTTGATTTGGCCATCAGCGAAACCGTACTCCGCCGTAATTTCGCCAGTGCCATTGGAATCGCGAAAAACATGACCACAAGTCAACACTAGCGACTCACCATCGACCGAGTGGATAACCGTTCCAGTGGCATACGAGGTTCCCAGTGGATCATCAATTTTTAACTTGACCGTAGCTTGCATGGCACGATATTCGATCGAATTTTTTGGTTGAAATGTCCCTTTGTGAACGGTGCTATTTTGTGGTCCTGCAATGTTCGTGTTGTTGCGACAATGTTCGTTGTCGCTGACGTTCGCGTTTAATTTTGGATTGGTCGCCTTGGTGCTTTGAAAACGTGAGAACCACTCTTTCATTTCATTGGCATCGACATAGCCCGATTGGCGGGCAAGAACTCGGTTGCCCGATACCAACATTACCGTTGGCGTCTTGGTAACTTGAAATCGCTGCGTCCAATCGGGGTGGAGGCTCGTGTCGATCTTCATCACCGAATAGCCTTCGCGGTAGAGCCGTTCGACTTCAGGTTCGACGACCCGACAGGGGCCGCATGAGGCGTTGGTAAAAAAGTAAAGATGCGCTTTTTGCTCGATCACTTGGCCATCGCATCGCACGAGAAACGAATTAACAGCCAGAAAAATAGAACATAGGACTGCTGATTGAAGCGCACTGAATTTCATCCGAAGTCACCTTCCTTGGAACTGGATTGCAATGGCCCGAATTCTAAATGACGATTTCTTCGCCGTTTGCCTAAACCGAATCATCCGTGATAGCGGTTTTTTGATTGCCTAAATTCGGGAATAAAGTCTTTGCAAATTTTTTGCAGGTTTTGTGCCAATTCGTTCAAGGATTAGAATGAATAAACCGAAACGCGGATACCGGAGTTTCCAGACGACAGCAGCAAGCGTGACAGCACCTGGCTGCCAGCACCGGTTCTTAGACAAGCAATTGGAACTAAATGTGGTTTACCAGTGATAAACGTGACTTCCATTCTTCGACTCCATTTTTGTTGGCGGCTCATTCTGATGATTGCGGTTTGTGGTTGGCTGTCGATCATCGGCGATGCCGTTAGGGCCGATGCTGAAGTTCCGAATTTGAAAAAGAAACGACCGGACTCAATCGAACGGCCCTTCTTGATTGAATTCAAAGGCGAGATCGATTGGCAATTGTCAAAGTACTTTCGCGCAAAGATCCAACAAGCCAAGAACGCGTCGGCAGATTTGATTGTGATCGAGATTGACAGCCCTGGCGGATTAAAAACGGAAAGTCTGAATTTGGCGGAGATGCTTCGCGATATTGACTGGGCTTATACGGTCGGTTTTGTACCTCGAAAGGCATTGAGCGGAGCGGCATTGGTCACGTTTGGATGCGATGAATTGATCGTCGGGGAATTGGCACGGGTCGGCGATATTGGTGTTATCTTTTACGACCCACAATTGTTTGCGTTTCGGTTCGCACCGGAAAAAATTCAGTCTGAGTTAATTCGCCAAGCCCGTGACTTGGCAGAATCTAAAGGCCGACCAGGAGATTTGGCGGAAGCGATGATCAATAAAGACTTTATCGTGTACCAACGAACCGAGGATGGTCGACTGAAATTCAAAGGCGTCAATGCTGAAGACGCCCCTCCAGGGCTGAATTGGCAAGTTGTTGAAGAGACAAAAAAGGGCTTTTTGACAGTCAACGGGGCCCGTGCCAAAGAACTTGGCCTGGCGCAGGGATTTGGTGCAACCCGCGAAGAAATTGCCAAAGCTTTAGGTTTTGACCCGGGAACCGAACGGGTATTGCGACATACGACGACCGACGCGGTGGTTTTTTATCTAAATCACCCGGTGGGTACGGGTTTGCTGATCTTGGTTGGACTTGTTGCGTTTTTCATTGAGTTGAGTGCGCCCGGCATTGGATTTGGTGGCTTGGTCTCTGGTTTGTGTGCGACTTTGTTTTTTTGGAGTCGTTTCTTGGGCGGTACATCCACTTGGTTGGAAATTTTGTTGTTCTGTGCCGGCGTTACGTTTTTAATGATGGAGTTGTTTGTCATTCCAGGATGGGGCGTGTCGGGGATCGCCGGCTTGTTGTTGACGGTGGCCAGTATTTTCATGGCGAGTCAAGATTTTATTTTTCCGGCTACAGGTCGAGAGTGGAATCAATTTTTAACGAGCCTGCTCATGTTGCTTTGTAGCGGTGCCATGTTTGCGATCGCAGCTGGTTTGATCATTCGAAACATTGGGCACATTCCGATATTCAACAAGCTGATTTTGGCTCCTCCGGACGAAGATACCGGCTCCAATCCCCGGACAGAAAAACCCGTTCCCAGCGATCATCCGCTAGTTTCCGTCGGAGATTGGGGCCAGAGTGAATCGTTGCTGCGACCGGCCGGGAGGGCCATATTCGCAGGCCGATCGATTGATGTGGTTAGCGATGGGGAGTTCATTGAGCCAGATCGACAAGTCAAAGTGATCGCAATTCAAGGGAATCGGATTGTTGTTTCGAGCATCGCTGATGCCGATTTGGACGAAACGCAGGCCTAGTGCAAGTTGCACTTAACTGTAGCGGTCGTGGCGTCGAAATTTCCGGCAAAAATTGACGGATCGACGCTACACCAAAACGAAATGCGCTCTAGCTATAGCTAGTGTTCAGCGAGTTATAAATTTCTGGGTCTGCTAAACCGTTTATTTATGCCGAAGCCAAGATTAACGAACGGTTAACACGAGCCGGACAGACAACGGGCAAATTACACACATGCCCGCCATTTTTTGCACAGACGGGCACGTGTGCCAATGGTATTAGGCCCAAAAACGGCGTGGAAATGCCCCTGGGAAACTATGATCCCACTAAGATCGATCAACGTTGCCGTAGGCGCCCGTCGGCCCATTCAGTTCGAATATGCGGCAAAACCCTAGTTTCACTTCAATCCTGAAACGTCCGCAGGGTTTTCCAATAACACCTCTTCCGGGGCTTTACTTTGCTAAAGCCCCGCTTCGAGGCGACCGAACTAGAAAGTGATCTTTTTACATGGAGCTCCAATTAATCCGGTAAATCGGTCAATAATGATCTTTTACGAATGGCTGATTTGACTACCATTAGAACTATTGATTTCTAAACAGTGCGAACCCTTGCACTGCACTGCGGTCAACTCTGGCTACAGAAGATTCTCATCGGTCACTTCGACATGTATCCGTATGGAGTTGCGTTCGTGCTGACAGCACGGTGAAACATGTGGCCGTAATAAATCGATTGTTGTTAAAAGGAAAAACACTTGGTGTCATAATGAACCTTAAAAAACTTCGTAACATTGGCATTTCGGCTCACATTGATTCAGGCAAAACTACCCTCAGTGAGCGTATTCTCTTCTACAGCGGTCGAATTCATAAAATTGAGGAAGTTCGTGGTGGTGGCGATGGCGCTACCATGGACCACATGGAACTGGAAAAAGAACGTGGAATTACCATTACCAGTGCCGCCACGACGGTGTCCTGGAATGATCACACGATCAACTTGATCGACACGCCGGGCCACGTTGACTTCACGGTGGAAGTGGAACGCAGTCTGCGCGTATTGGACGGGGCGGTTTTGGTTCTATGTGCGGTTGGTGGAGTACAAGCCCAATCATTAACTGTGGATCGCCAGATGAAGCGATACCACGTACCGCGTTTGGCGTTCATCAACAAAATGGACCGTACCGGAGCGGATCCTCATCAAGTCGTAGAGCAGATGAAAGACAAATTGGGAGCCGATGCATTTTTAATGCAATTGCCAATTGGTTTGGGGGAAGAATTTGAGGCTATCATTGACTTGGTCAAAATGAAGGCCGTCTACTTTGATGGCGCCAAGGGCGAACACATTCGTGAAGAAGAGATTCCTGCCGAGTTGGCGGACGTCGCTGCGGAAGGCCGCCAAACGATGCTAGAGTCATTGGCGATGTACAGCGACGATCTAATGGAAAAGTTGCTGGGTGAAGAAGAGATCACCGAATCCTTGATTTACGACGTGACTTTGAGAGCAGTTCAACAGCAAGGCGCTACCCCCGTGTTTTTGGGTACGGCATTCAAAAACAAAGGTGTTCAACTTCTGATGAACGCGATCACTCAGTTCTTGCCATCACCTCTGGATCGTCAGATCAAGGCGTTGCAATACGATAATCCGGATGAAGATTACGAATTGACTCCCGATCCCAGCAAGCCATTCGTGGGCATGGCTTTCAAGATCGTTGAAGATCCATATGGTCAGTTAACCTTCTTGCGTATCTATCAGGGTACGATCAAGAAGGGCGAGATGTACATCAATCAGCGCACGGGACGAAAAGACCGATTCAGCCGAATTTTGCGTATGCACTCGGACAAACGTGAAGAATTGGATGAAGCAACGGCCGGTGATATTGTGGCAGTCATGGGAATCGACTGTGCCAGCGGTGAAACGTACGCTCAAGAAGCAAAGATGTGTACGCTTGAGAACATGTATGTTCCCGAGCCCGTCATCAAGGTTGCTGTGATGCCGAAAGAGCGTTCCGGTGGCGACAAGATGGGTAAGGCACTGCAACGGTTCCGTAAGGAAGACCCGACGTTCCAGGTCTCAACGGACGAAGAAACCGGCGAAGTCATTATGGCTGGGATGGGTGAGTTGCACTTAGACGTTTACATCGAACGAATTCGACGAGAATACAACATCGAAGTCGAAGTTGGTGCCCCGAAGGTAAGTTACCGAGAAACACCGACTCAAAAGGCCGAATTTAATTACAAGCACAAGAAACAGTCGGGTGGTTCCGGTCAATTCGCTCATGTGGTTGGTTATTTCGAACCGTTGGAAATGGAAGACGGTTCTGAAGAGGTGTTTGTTTTCGAAGATTCGATCGTTAGCGGTCGAATTCCCAAGCAGTATATCCCTGCTGTCGAAAAAGGCATGCGTACCGCAATCACAAAAGGAATTCTCGCAGAATATCCAGTTGTTGGTTTGAAAGTTCATCTGGAAGATGGTTCGTATCACGATGTCGATAGTTCGGAAATGGCTTTCCAAATCTGTGCTCGCGATACGTTCAAAGAATTCATGGGCAAGACTAAGCCTGTGATTCTTGAACCGGTCATGAAAGTTGAAATTGAAACTCCAGAAAACTTCCAAGGTGGAATCGTTGGGGATTTGACTTCGCGACGCGGAATCATGGAAGCAACCGACATGCAGCCCGATGGCTCTGTCAAGATTCTTTGTGAAGTTCCCTTGAGCGAGACGTTTGGATACGCGACTGACTTGCGATCAATGACGCAGGGTCAAGGAACGTTCACGATGGAATTGCGTGGCTATCGTAAAGTTCCGATGAGCGTTCAAGAAGAAGTGATCGCTGAACGCAAGCGACAAAAAGAAGAAAAGCTAGTCGGAGCCAAGTAGCTTTTCAACTAAAATCGAATAGATTGGGAGGTCGTTACGGCCTCCCTTTTTTTATGCATCTTATTGCCGACCACTCAAATGCGAATTGTTTCCTGGAACGTCAATGGAATCCGGGCCTCACTGAAAAAAGGCTTTCGTGAATTCGTCGAGCAAGACCAACCCGACGTGCTTTGTCTGCAAGAAACCAAAGCGTCGATTGACCAGGTCGATTTGGAATGGGCGAAGGACTTAGGCTACGTTCTACATTGGAATGCAGCAACAAACAAGAAAGGCTATAGCGGTACTGCGATTTGGAGTAAGCCAGACTTCGTCGCTTGCTTTAACGGGCTTGGACGAGTTGAACACGACGACGAAGGACGCGTGATCACGATCGAATTCAACGAATTTTCATTGGTCAATGTTTACACGCCTAACTCGCAACGCGGCTTGATGCGATTGGAGTATCGTATGGAATGGGATGTAGCGTTTCTCGAATTCGTTAACGGGTTGAACAGGAACAAACCCGTGTTGTTTTGTGGCGACCTGAATTGTGCCCACAAAGAAATCGACCTGGCCAATCCCAAAGCGAATAAAAAAAATGCCGGCTTTACGGCCGAAGAACGAAGCGCGTTGGATGCGATGGAAAGCAGCGGTTTTGTCGATTCGTTTCGCGCGTTTGACAAGCGAGAAGGCCAATACAGCTGGTGGACTCAGCGCGTCAATGCCCGCGAGCGGAACATCGGCTGGCGTTTGGATTACTTTTGGGTAGCCGAAACGCTGATGGATCGTGTGACGCACGCGCGCATTCGCAACGAGGTTTTCGGTTCAGACCATTGCCCAGTGGAAATCGAGATTGAGGGTTGATGTGCAGATCTATTGGATCAGCGCCTGAAACTCTCGCTCGCTCAATATTTTGACACCCAATTTTTCAGCTTTGACTTTCTTGCTGCCAGCCTTCTCTCCCGCGACCAAATAATCAGTCTTACTGGAAACGCTACTCCCAGCCTTGCCACCATGTTTTTCGATCAATGCCTTGATTTCGTCGCGTGTAAACTCGGAAAGCGTGCCGGTCACGACCAACGTTTTTCCTGCCAACTGGTTGCCCAAAGTCTTATCGGCTGGTGATTCCTCACTCGTGGTGACTCCGACGGCGATTAAATCCTCAATGGTATCGCGACCATAATCGCTGGCGAAAAAGTCCGCCACGCTTTCTGCAATGATATCTCCGACTTCATTGACATTGGCTAATTGTTCAGGCGTCGCCGCACGCAACGCTTCCATCGTTTGAAATTCGCGCGCCAGGACCTTGGCTACCGTGGTCCCGACGTGACGAATCGATAAGGCATTCAACAGTCTCGCCAACCCACGATCTTTACTTGCCTGAATAGCATTTACCAGCTTTGTACTGGAACCAACACCCATCCGCGGAAGGGCTTTTAATTGATCGACCGTCAAACGATAGAGATCACCATAATTATTGACCAATTTTTCGCTGACAATCTGGTCGACGATCTTATCGCCCATTCCTTCAATATCCATCGCGTTACGCGTTGCGAAATACCGAATACGTTCTTTCACCAACGCCGCACAACGAAGATTCGTACAGCGAATGTAGACGCCACCTTTGTCCTTAGTCACTTGGGTATCACACTCGGGACAGATGGTCGGAAAAACAAACTTCGGCAAATCGACCTTGCGCTCGTGTTTTTCAACGCGTACAATATGAGGAATGATTTTGCCGGCTTTTTCAACGACGACAACATCCCCGACCCGAATGTCTTTACGCTCGATTTCTTCGGAATTGTGCAGACTCGCCCGACTGACCGTTGTCCCGGCCAATTCAATGGGCTCCAAATTTGCGACCGGCGTGATGGCCCCAGTCTTGCCAATTTGTACTTCGATGGAATTGACCTTGGTAAGCGCCTCGTATTTCTCCCATTTGTAGGCGATCAACCAACGCGGGCTCTTGGATCGGACGCCTAGTTTTTCTCGTTGATCGAATCGATTCAGTTTGACCACCAAACCGTCTACTTCGAAATCAAGGTCGTGCAACGTATCGACAATCTGTGTGCAATGCTCGGCCGTTTTTTCAATGGAATTGAAACCTTGTACAAGCGGTGTTGGTGGTAACCCAAACGTTCCAATTTCATCCAAAAAATCTAAATGATTGTCGCTTTTCATTCCCTCACATAGCCCGGTGCCGTGGCAAAAAATTCTTAAATTCCGTTCGGCACATATTCGTGGATCGAGCAAACGAATGGAACCAGCCGCAACATTACGCGTATTGGCATACAACGGTTCCCCAGCGGCGGATTGACGTTCGTTCAAGCGAACCAGTTCAGTATTGGCCATATAAACTTCGCCGCGGACTTCAAGCAACTCAGGCGGATCCTCAGTCGCCAAGCGTAGCGGCACGTCAGCAATCGTGCGAATGTTATGAGTAATATCATCACCCACCGCACCGTTCCCACGCGTCAATGCGCGAACCAGCTCACCATTGTCGTATATCAAAGTCGCCGCGACGCCATCAATCTTCAGCTCGACGACCCATTCCGCCGGCCCTCCCAACGCATCTTCCGTTTTTCGACCGTAGTCTAACAATTCGTCAATCCCATAGGTATTGTCGATCGACAACATCGGCACGCTATGGCCCACTTGGTTTAAGTGACTGACCGGTTCATCGCCAATCCGTTGGGTTGGGCTATCGCTGGTAACAAGGTCGGGAAATTTCAACTCTAAATCGTGCAATTGTTTCAGCAGTTGATCGTACTCCAAATCCGAAATCGTTGGCTTGGCGTCAACGTAATACGCGCGGTCATGGATACGAATCTCTTCGGTCAACGCACCGATTTTTTTGCGTGCATTCTCAACATCGGTAGGGGGCATGTTTGATTCTATGATCTTGAACGGGTTGCGTTTACAGAATCAAATTGTACTCCTTGAACGGCCCGAGCCAATTGTACTCGTGTTTGAGCAAACGCAGGGAAACGCAAACCCAAGGCAAAACCACGTCAACTGTTTTCGCAGCTGCCTTGAGCTTTATGCATCCGGCCATCAGGATGCACACCAGGGCCGTCGTTGCTATACCAGCGATCCAAGGCCGCAATCCATTGGGCTTCGTCCTTAATTTTAACAAAGCTGGCGCGAACTTGATCGTGAAGTGGATGAAGAATCGAATACTTGATTCCAAACTTTCGCATGATCGGGCCAACGCGATTTTCCGGATAAACTTGAGCCGCCAAACGAAAATGTTCTCGAATCACTTCCCGTTGCTCGTGGAGGGTCGGCGGATTTGGAAGGGGTTGCCCGTCAGCCAGCGCGCGCGCCTGTTGAAAAATCCAGGGATTGCCAATCGCGCCTCTCGCTACGGTGACGCCATCCACTCCCGTCTCTTCGATCATGTTTAAACAGTCTTGAGCAGTAAACAAGTCACCACTTCCGAGCAAGATTCGGTCTCCGATGTGCCGTTTCACACGTTTTAGAAACTCCCATCGGCTAGGACCAATGTAGCGTTGTTTGACCGTGCGTCCATGAACCGTCACTCCCGCAACGCCGATCTTGAACGCCCCATCCAAGATTTCAAAAAAGTTGTCTTCACTTTCCTGGGTATCATCAATTCCTCGGCGCATTTTGACCGTGACAGGAATCTCATTAGGCACTGCATCACGCGTTCTTTGAACAATATCTAACGCGACTTCCGGTTGACCAAGATGAAAGCCGCCACGGCACCGACCAAGTACCTTTTTGACAGGACAGCCAAAATTAATGTCGATGACGTCAAACCCGGCTTCGACCAGTTTAAGCGAAGCTTCGGCAAACTGCTCAGGCTCAGCGCCCATTAATTGTCCGCCAACAGGATGCTCTTCTTCGGAGATATGAAGAAAATGGCTCGTTCGTTTGCGTTCTTTCAAACTCACCAAGAACTGATCAAGCATGACCTCGCAAATCGTGTAGGGCGCGGACAAGCGTTTTGCAATCACGCGCATTGGCCAATCGCTATAGCCCGAAAGTGCGGCTTGAACGATCGGAAATCCAATTTCAACGTTGCCAATTGTTAGCGGTTTTAGTTTCGAATTGACAAACACGTATTCCAGTTCCAAAACAATCAGAATTCATGGATCAGATTCTACACAAAGCATTCCAAATCGTCGGTAACAAATTCTCCGAATCGTCGCATCCGGACAAAGGCCAGGTCAAAAAACGCGGAACCACACGTTCCAGCCACAGCCATTCGGATTCTGACCAAAAACGCATTTTGCATTGTCCGATGCGTATGGCCGAGTTGATTGTGTCGGTTGTGCCGATTGTTCGCGAGAAACAGACAACGTGTTTCCACAACTCTGTGGACCTTCAAACGGCATACTCTATTTCTAACGTACGGTTGAATAGAAAACACTTTAACCGCAAAAACGATGTATTGGAGAATTTAAATGTCCATTCTGTCTTCTGCAGAACCCATTGGATTTCGATGTACCCGTTGCTTTAATGTAAATTGTTCGACTTCCGATTTGGTGGGTACAGAAGTCAATTGCGAACATTGCTCCGAACCACTAACCGTTCCTGAGGCAACTCCCGAACGGATCAAACAAGGCCTTGAGTTACAGCCCACGGCCGAGTTGGCCGAACCACAATCAGCCGTTCAATTGGCGACGCTTGTCGACTATGGCTTGAATGATGCAGAGGAAATGACCGATGCAGAAATTTTCCGAGAAGCTCGGCGTAGCTCGATTTCGGGCGCTGGCCCTGAAGGCCTCGTGTGTTCCCGCTGGCGAAGATTTTTTGCTTCGATCGTCGATTCCGTGGCTGTAATGTTCTCCTTTGGCGTCAGTTTTGTAGCCATGATAGTGATGAATTTTCAACCTGCAGATTTTGAACCCGAAACGCTCAACTTTTCCGTTTTGATCGTAGCATTGACGCCAATGTTAATGTTGCAAGTGGTCCAATGGACGATGATCGCAATGGATGGTCGTACGATTGGCAAATACTGTTTAAACATCAAAATCGTGAACCTGCAAGGCAACCCACCGGGTTTCTTCCAAGGTGTGATCCTGAGAGTTTGGGGCACTGCGTTGCTGAGCATGATTCCATTTTTCAGTTTGATCGACGCTTTTGTTATTTTCGCAAATGAAACCAAACGCTGCCTCCACGACTTCTATTCCGGCACGTACGTAATCGAAGCAAGCTAGCGAGCGGCCGGTCTGTCGTTGCTGCCCAGTCGACCCGTTGAGCAAACGTTCGACTGGGTTTATGCTTTTGCAAGAGTTCCTTTTGAGTGAGTGATTGCCATGGCAGAAAACGAATTCGACCCCATCGAACAAACCCATCGGCGCAGCCCGTTGTTGATGAACCGCCACGACACGGCTCTGATCGTGATCGACGTCCAGCAAAAGCTCTTGCCTCACATCGATGACCACGATGTTATGGAATTTAATATCACGCGTCTAATTGATGGGGCACGGGTTCTTCAAATTCCCGTGTACGCGACGGAACAATACCCCAAAGGCTTGGGACCGACAGTATCTTCGGTGCGAGATACACTCGGAGAGGCCCCATGTTTTGAGAAAACTATGTTTAGTGTCCGTGAATCCAGAACGCTGCTGGAAGCACTGAACAATGGCAACGTCAAGCATGTCCTGCTAACCGGGATTGAAACGCACGTTTGCGTTTTTCAATCGGCCATGGACTTGATGTCGGAAGGATTTAATGTTTGCGTGTGTATCGACGCAGTCGGCTCGCGTTCCGAGGAAGACTTTATGACGGCGATGCAACGCATGGAAACAGCGGGCGCCGTTCTGGTTTCAACAGAAATGGCATTGTTTGAATGGTGCGAACGAGCTGGCACGCCAGAATTCAAAAAAGTCAGCGCAATCGTTCAACGTCAGTTTGAACCGACGCCCCAAGACTAGTTCCCGCGAAGGTTCAGCAGTCCCTAGGTGCTAGAACTAACTTCCAGCCAACAATTCCACAAATGGGTTACCGACCAGCAAATCGGCGATGCCAAGTGCAAGATTGAGCGATGGGGCCAGTTCGATTTGTGACGAAACGCCCCATGCAAAAATGAATTCAATCGGGCAAAAACGACGTCAGATTCAACCTTAACACATTTAATACTTGTTTGATTGTCCGCGACTCTCGCAATCCGGAATGTCCTGCATAACGCATTGTTTCTTGGAACGCTTCTTGTTGGGAACGGACCACGACATCAAACCACTGTTCACCTTCTGAATGACGAATTGCTGAAATTGCGAGTAGCATATCTGCCTGTTCCGGGAGACTCAATTCGAACGAGTCGGCATTTAAATTGGGTTGTTTTTCTTGCGGAAAAGATTGGCTGGAAACCAAGACTCGACCGTCCACATCCGCTTGAGACAATTCCAGTCCTACGGCTCCACCAAACCCCCAATCGTAAACCGCGATCGTTTTTTGGTGATGGGCTAGTTGTTTGCAGATGACATCGGCAAGCGTCTCACCGTTGATACCAAAGACTAGTCCGCCCAATTTTTTAGAAACTCGTTCTGAAGTCTGTTGTACTAATTGTTGACATTCATTTTCATCGTTACCAAACGTTGTGATGCGCAATGAAATGGTTGCTTGACTGGCGGTAATGCCGACGCGCGGCACGTGGTTCCGGTCTGTCATGCCATCCAACATCAATTCAATTTGGCTTTCGCCGGCACCAAAACAATGAATGGTGTGATGCAGTATGGTTTGACTGCGCCCTAGTTCTTGCAAAATCGCGGGCGAAACATAATCATTCCACATTTCTTTCATTTCGTAGGGAACACCGGGAAGGACAAAAAAACGACAATCGCCAACCGTCAAATCGATTCCCGGCGCCGTTCCTTCGCGGTTGTCAATAATTCTTGAACCGGCAGGAAAGTAAGCTTGAATTCGATTATTCTCGGGCATTTCGCGACCATAGGATCGAAAAATCGAGCGAATGTGCTTTTCCACAGACGCGTTAAATTCCAATTCAACCCCAGCGATCTGGGCCAACACCATGCGCGTCAGATCGTCTTTCGTAGGTCCGATTCCCCCAGTCGTGACAACCATGTTTGAGCGTTTGGCAGCCAAACCGAATGCCTCGGCACCCGTTTCAATATCGTCTCCAACGGTGCTGTGAAACTGGGGCTCAATTCCAAGCTCCGCCAACCTCGAACTCAGCCACTGCGAATTGGTGTCTAACCGTTGCCCAGAAACCAGTTCGTCGCCAATGGCAATTACTTCTGCACGCATTATTCCCTCATTGCAAATCCGCTTGATCCCGTCGTCCTAGCCACCGGGTCCATCGTTATAATGATTACAAACGTAATTTTGTCCCGCGGTTTGTCTCTAATACGAGTAATGTATCTTTGTCGACACATTGACGCCACAATGAGACATATCCTTCATCAGAATTGGATGATTTTGCGGTAGCCTGAAATCTTATCGCTCATATTAAACGAATGGTTGTAGCATAATGTGTGGAATTGTCGGTTACGTTGGTCCGCGTATCGCTCAGGATTTTTTGCTCGAAGGTTTGCGACGCCTTGAATATCGTGGTTACGACAGTGCTGGCACTGCAACCATTGACGCTAACAACACGATCCAAGTCACCAAATCCGTCGGCCGCATCTCGGGCTTGGTCAGCGAAGTCGCCAAAAACCAAAACGATTCCGGTATCGGAATCGGACACACACGCTGGGCGACGCACGGTCCGGCCACTCATATCAACGCCCATCCGCATCTCGGCGGAGACGATGCCGTGGCTTTGGTCCACAATGGTGTGATCGAAAATTTCTCGGAAGTGCGCGCCAGTTTGGTCGCCAAAGGCTGCAAATTTGTCTCTGAAACCGATACGGAAGTTGTCGCTCATCTCATTGCCGACATCTTGCGCAACAAACAAGCTGAAGTTCCCAATGGAAGAATCTTGACACACCATGACGGCATGATGGCAATTAAGGAAGCCGTGCAAAAGCTGCGGGGCACTTACGGCTTAGCCGTTATTTTCAAACACTGGCCCGACGCGATATTCGCCGCGCGGTTGGGAAGCCCGTTAGTAATTGGAGTGGGCGACAAAGAACATTTTGTCGCCAGTGACGCGTCACCTCTCGTCGGTTTCACGGAGCGAATTGTCTACCTCGCCGATCACCAAGTTGCCTGCGTCACGGCAGAGTCTTTGGAGATATCGCATCGTGACCAAGGGATTATCGTTCACGACATTCAACAATTGGCGGTTGAGTCACAAGATGTTGATCTGGACGGTTACGATCATTACATGTTGAAGGAAATTTTCGAACAACCGAAATCGCTACGCGACACCATGCGAGGACGACTAAACGATGACGACGCCACGCCGGTTTTTGGCGGTTTAAACATCAGCCCACAACAACTTCGTCAAGTCAAACGCATCGTTTTGACCGCTTGCGGAACCAGTTGGCATTCGGCGCTCGTGGGCGAGTACCTGCTTGAAGAGATCGCACAAATTCCGGTGGAAGTCGAGTATGCGAGTGAGTTACGGTATCGAAACCCGCCGATGGATCCAGATACACTGTTGTTTGCCATTACGCAAAGTGGCGAGACAGCCGATACGTTGGCGGCATTGAGAGAAATGAAACGGAAAGGCCACTCAACGCTGGCCATATGTAACGTGGTCGGAAGTTCGATCGCCCAAGAAGCCGACGGTGGAATCTACTTGCATGCCGGGCCAGAAATTGGGGTGGCATCGACCAAAGCGTACACCTCTCAATGCATGGCGTTGTCGATGCTGGCCTTGTATATGGGAAGGTTGCGATACGTTAGTTACAACGCTGGACGTAGACTCTTGGACCGAATTCGGGAAACCCCGGACGCGATCGAGAAAGCCTTGACGACCAATGAAGCCGTTAAAAAAATTGCCGAAAAGTATTCGCGATGCAACAATTTTTTGTACCTGGGGCGCCACTACAATTTCCCCACGGCTTTGGAAGGTGCATTAAAGTTGAAAGAGATTAGCTACGTGCACGCTGAAGGTTATCCCGCCGCCGAAATGAAACACGGTCCCATCGCTTTGGTCGACGAAAACACGCCCAGTGTATTTGTGATGCCGCATGGCTTCATTTATGAAAAAGTCATGTCCAACCTGCAAGAAATCAAAGCTCGCGGTGGACCCGTGATCGCTATTGCAGGCGAAGGCGATGAACGCATTGCTGAATTTGCGGACGACGTCATCTTCATACCGCAAGTCGAAGATTTCCTGCAGCCCATTGTTTCGGTCATTCCGCTGCAGTTATTGTCGTACCACATTGCCATTTTGCGCGATTGTGATGTCGACAAGCCTCGAAATTTGGCCAAAAGTGTGACCGTCGAATAGGTGTTTCAAGGGAGTCGAACGCGTTTCTAGCCAAGCAACGCTTCGTCGACTTTTTCACGAATCTGAGTTTCGATCGCCCCGCGAAAAATGGCAGCCGCGAACGGCAACTCGCCAGCAACCATTACCTGGGTATCAGACGTTTCCAATCGACCGGAAATTTTCATCCCCATTGCCTTGAATGAAAATGCCAAATTCCCGTCCTCGTCCCAGTCTTCTTTGACATCAGTCAATTCCACCGTCGACGCCTGACGGACTTTCTCGGAAAAACCTTTCAATTTTTCAACGACAACCGCACGTTTCAAATCATGGTCAACGGCGACATTGAACTTTGGCATGCGTCCTGCTTTTCTTAAACACGTATTGATGAAGCCCTAATTATACTTCGTCACCGCGTTTGGCTAGACCGATTTGCAGGAATGACCGCTAGCGCACAAACAGCACTTTCCAGCAACGGACTAAACCGCGGGCGAACATGTGTTCCCACACACGATCGAATACCGACAACTAAACATCCCTACCTATACGCCGTTTGATGTTCGCCGTTTAATGTTGCGCATAGTTCCAGCACGAAACGCAGTTGATTCGATTTTTTGCATTTGAAAATGAAATTGGCAAATTAAACGGTACCGCGCAACATCAAAAAATGCGGCTATGTCTAAAGAAAAGCCTCTTCTGAATCATCAAACGATTGCCGATCCTGCGGATGCCACAATGGCAAACCAAATCGAACTCGCTCAGCCAACTTTGTGATTTTTTCAGATGAACCGGGGAGGGCTGGTGTTGATTCGTAGTCGTCTACAGCGACTTTTTCCGGTTCGAAATCCCACTGACCTTGTTTAATAGCATCCAAAACTGAGTCGCGCACGGTAATCCTTCCTCGGTCAAAATAATGGCTCTTGCCGTGATTTTTCCCTGGTAGCTGTCGTCGCTCACAACAGCTAGCCTCACGTTGAAAGCTAATATCTATTACAAAAACCAAATGTCAAGTATTTTTTGGAAACGTTCCCGAAGCGGAAAGTCGGAGTTCACGTTGCGCTGCGTTGCATGACGCATTTGATCGCTGGACTTTTGTTGGAAATCGGCGAAGCAACTTATCTATTGATTCTGCAGAAATAGATGACGTGCGATCGTTGGACAAACAGGCCGCACCGCGGACGCCAATAATCGACGGATGCAATGCGATCGCCCTTGCGATTGAATCGAGGCGAAGCGAACCGGCGATCACAAGTTGCACGCCAATCGCATGAGCAATTTTTTTGAACTCGAGAAATTCATTAGCCGAGACGTGCTTAAAAAAATCTCCAGCCGATTTATCAAAGGTATCGAGCAATACCAGTTCGACACCTCGTTGGGCCGCATACCTTAAGACGTCAACTACGCTAGGGGCATTTGCTGGCCGACGGTCTACGTAGGTACAAACAACCGGTTTGACGTGAGGAGGTAGCTTAGCCACCAGTTGATTCGCGGTCGGTTGCCAACTCCTGCCCGCTTGATCTGCCAAACCGAACTTCACGTAATGAAGCAATTTTGACGGGTCGGCCGCCGCAAAAAAACTCTCCAGATCGTGGTGATTGTCATTCAGTTCACCCAGTGCCAGGCTGGTTAGCTGCTTGCTCGAACGTCCGATGGAAAGAATAGATTTAACGATCGAGAGCTCTGGACAGCCCAGTGGGCCGGACAATGGCTCTTTGATATCCAACACATCGACAGCATGCTGGCGCACCAGCCGGGCTTCGTCGATGTTTCGAACACTGACTAGGAGTTTGGTTGTTGGAATGCAGTTTTGCTGATTGTTCAAGTTGCGATCTATCTGAACTGTTCAATTCGAAAGTTTATGACTAAGCTAAAAATAATCGTTTAGAACTTTCGGTTCAATTGCTCTCGGTAGTGACTGGATTAAGTTCGTTACTCCTGTGAGCGCAGACGCCTGATTTCTGCGTTCGCTGGAGTAACGACCTCCGGTGGTCGGGGTATGAACTGCAGTTTAGTCCTCGCGTTATTCCAACGTTTGTTTATTCGTGAACACAGATTCATTTACAAGAATCGATTCCGATCAAGATCTTAGTGATTTTTGCGATCGGATCTCCAATTCGGAATTCATTGGTTTCGACACTGAGTTTGTCTCTGAAAATCGTTATCGCCCAGAACTCTGTTTGCTGCAGGTAGCAGCCGACAATGAGATCGGAATTATCGACACCTTGGCAATCTCCAACCTGGACGAGTTTTGGGATTTGCTGACCGAAGGGGAACACATCACTATTGCCCATGCGGCTAGGGAAGAGTTCTTATTCTGCTATCGAGCTTGTCAAAAAAAACCAAAACGCCTGATGGATGTTCAATTGGCGGCCGCGTTTGTCGGCTACGACTATCCAGCATCCTACGGTAACTTAGTTTCGCAATTGTTGGGAGAGTACGTTGCCAAAGGTGAGACGCGTACGGATTGGAAGCGTCGCCCACTGTCGGACAAACAAATCAAGTACGCCGTCGGCGATGTCGTTCACCTGAAACGACTAAGCGACAAGATTGACGAAGCGCTGGTAGCATCCGAAAGAACGTCCTGGTACCAGGAAGAAATTGAAACGTGGATGGACGATTTGATCTGTAACGAAGGTCAACCGCAATGGCCAAGAATTAGCGGTGCTTCGCGGCTGAACCGGCGAAGTTTGGGAATTTTGCAAGAGCTATGGATATTGAGAGATTCCCAAGCTCGAAGGCAGAACCGCTCACCCAAACGGATCATTCCGGACGACTTGATGATTGAGTTGGCCAAACGCGGTTCGGCGAAAGTATCCAGTTTTCGTTCCATTCGCGGTTTTGATTCGCGAGTCAACAAAAAAATCTGCAACGAAGTTGCCGATGCCATCGCTGCAGGATTGTCGATCCCTGACAAAGAACTGCCGGCAAAATTGGAAAAAAGCAAGAACGTTAATTTGGGCTTGGTCGGACAATTTTTGCAAACGGTTCTGAATGTCGTTTGTCGGACCAAGCGTATCGCTCCTTCGCTGGTCGGAACGTCCAATGAGCTGCGAAATTTTGCCGCTTGGCGTTTGGGAATGATTCCCAAAAAATCACGTCCCGCGTTGGCCAAAGGCTGGCGTTCGGAAATTGTCGGTGATGCGATCGAAAAAGCGATTGAAGGGCGTTTAGCGATACGTGTTTCCGACCCCAACGCCGATCACCCGCTAACAATCGAATCGTTAGATTGATCGAATGTGACGACTAACGTTCCACACCTAAGTTCACTGGTACATTCATCCGCCGACCTCCTCGCTCAATTGAAACGGTAACCCGTTGTCCTGGCTTCGATCGATCCAAGACTTCCTGAACATCGTCCGTCGTTTCGATGGGCTGGTCGTCAATGGCCAATATGCGGTCCGCCGTTTTGCGATTCACCGCGGTTTCGACAACTTGAAAACCATTGCCAAGATTTCTGGTACGCCGCTCCAAGGTAAATCCTTGCAATCCGGCCTGTTCCGCAGGACCGCCAGGGACCAACGTCGCTAGTCGCAGCCCTTGGCTGGAACGCCAATACAAATCGATTCCCAACGACGCTCTTTGGACTTTCCCAAATCGAATCAACTGCGGCACCAGGCGCTTAATCGTATTGACGGGCACAGCAAAACCTACGCCTGTATTTTCACCGGTAAGAGACGCGATCGCCGTGTTCATTCCAATTAGATTGCCGCCACTATTAAGCAACGGCCCTCCCGAATTACCCTGATTGAGGGCCGCGTCCAATTGAATAATGTTCTTCATCAGCCGACGGTTCTTACTTCGCAAAGTTCGATTCAAACTGGAAATGATGCCGACGGTCATCGTTCGTTCCAAACCAAATGGATTGCCAATAGCCAGTACTTTCTGGCCGACGAGCAGACCAGCGGAATCCCCGAGCTGAACCGGTGACAAGATGGATGGATCCGCATCAATTTTCAAAACGGCCACGTCATTCTGAGGATCTTGCCCGACAATTCGAGCACGATACGAAGAACCATCAAACAATGTAACCTCGACCAGATCGCTGTCGGCGACCACGTGATAATTTGTGACAATATGCCCTTGTTTGTCAAAAACCCATCCGCTTCCCGATCCTTCTTCGGGCTCGAGGCGAAACATAAAGTCCATCCGGTTAGCGAGCGTACTAATGTTTACGACGCTGCGATTGACGTCTTCATAGACAGCAACATTGATCCGTTCTTCCGGAGACAACTTGGCATTGTTTGCCACTTGGTTGACGCGAGCAGGGTCAGGTTGGCGAAAACTCTGTTCGACGGTCCTAGGCGCCCGAGCGGTCTCTGTTTGCGCGGAAGCTACGTCTAACAAGTGCATATTAGATGCGACCATCACACCCAAAATCGCTCCAACAAATGCTGATAAACCACAAAGTACTAATGTGAGTCTCACGAGTATCTCCTTGCGATGATCGCCTTCAAAACATCAACCAATTTTCGGTGATTTTATGTCTGCCGCTACTATTTTTCAAACACCAAACTTCTACGACGCAAGTTCCATTCGGTTCGAAAATTCACAACCCTGTCGAACGAATTACCAACGTCAAAACTTCCGTATTCGTTTTTGATGCCTCGATTAGACGAAAGTCGTTCGTTGAAAAAATCTTCCTACTGGAAATACCCAACCAGCATGAAAAAACCGAAATTAAAAACAGAGATTACCTAAACGATTCGTTTTAGCTTGCCGTTGGGATTCAATACTGGCCGAAAAAAAAATTGACCGCTCTTGAACAGGGTGGGATGCATTAGAGAGACACCTATCAGAATTGTTGAATTTAACCGAGCGAAGCCTCATTTGACTTGAAACTGAAGCTTCAACGACAAATCGAAGCGCGGCCAGTGGTCGCGATCATCATACAAGACGGAGTTTTCCATGGCATGCTACACCGCCAAGAATTTCGGAATCATCTTATCCCTTGCTTGCCTGTTGTCCTCTGTGCCACTATCGCTCCAGGCACAAGGACAATCTTGGCAGTGCGAACTACCATTTGAGCCAGTTTGTTGGATCGCGTCTGACGGACACTTCGACGGCTCTCGTGCTGAAAGTCTCGAAAATACCGAAAGCCCGTTGACGCAGTGTATTCGGGAGGCCGCTGAAAAAATTCACGAAAGCATTGCCCTCGCAGCTCTTCCGTCGGGTGCGATCCGGATGGTCTCCGACCGAGTCGTTGACTTGCCGGTTGTCATTGCCAACAGCATCGACAAGCAGCTTTGCAACGGTGACCACTATTGGAGTTATTACGAACATTGCGACCGCTGGGGCGTTTCGCTGGGGAACTCTGAAATCATTCGCCTCACACCCTCGAAGCATCCCGTGGAGAATGTTCCGACAAGATGCATTTGGAAGGCCTGTCTCAATCGTGTCGTGGAAAAAATTCAGTTGGCCGAATTTCAGCTATGTGAAAATTTGGGGCAGCTCAAGAATTTCGGATTGAACTCGATGGAATCCGCGGCCTCAGTCAACTCGCCCATCGCGTCAAATCCGATCCCCAACAATATGGTCATCGCAGACTTTTCTGGCCACATTGAAATCGAAATCATGGTGCGATTGCTCAACCAAAACTTAGAAAATCAGCTTTGGTACCGCGGACTCGGGCAGCTGATCCTTTGGGCCAACCAGCGAAGCAAGTTTGCGGCGTTGAAACTCAATCAATTGACCGACCAGTTTCTAACGACCGCCATCGACTCGATTACTTTTGTACGCGGTCGCCGTTGGCATTGATAACCAAGTCAATAAAGTGGCGACTCAATCTGGCATACTGAAATGATCGCCGCTTTCGCTCCAGGCCACGATAACAGGGATTGAATTCCGGCATTTCTGCCCAAATCGTGGTGGTGCCGACGTCGCTGGCCAAATCGTGACATCCAGCTGAATGTCTTAAATGGCATACCGATTGCTGGCGAGTATTCCTAGGTCGACCATGATGGACGCGACAGATCGTCCTAGTTTTTCGAAAAACTCGGATCTTTCTCGATTTTCGACGTAGAGTTGGGTTTTGAAGATCCGTGCAATCTTTGAGCAGACTGCCTCAAAACGCTGTAGCAAGATTGCTCAATGCAGGTTTTGTTGATTTTTCGGAATAATAAAGCATGGATTGCGACGCCCAAATTGGGTTTTTTGGTAGCGGTGATACGGGCGTCAAAATAGAATAATTTTGTAGTAATATTGAAATAGATTAAAGAGGCAAGGTGGGTCGTCTTTACGGCCTAACCCTAATACTTATAGGTTCGGAGTTCAATATGTCCACTTTCCGTCCGTTTGGATTTTCCCTGGCGGTAACCGCTTTGGCCGTGTGCGTTGGATCGTCATTGTCAACAGCATCCATTTCCGAGTTCGGCAACGAGTCGTCTCGACTTGCAACCTTTGACAGTGTCACCGGTGAAACTTCTTTCGCAATTTCGTTGAGCCGTCAAGTTGATGATGCGAAACAACTTGCCAGCGATATCGTGATCTATGTCGATACCTCGGCCAGTCAGACGGGTAACTATCGCAAAGACTCGATCGTCACCCTACGCCGATTGCTCGTCAATTTGAATGCTGACGATCGCGTGAAGTTATTCGCCGTGGATATTGAACCAGTCGAGTTGACAGAACGCTTCGTTGCTCCTGATGGAGACGAAATCAAAGTGGCGTTGGACAAACTTCGCCGACGTGTTCCGCTTGGTTCTACCGACATGCCTCGCATGTTGACCCACGCGGCAACTTCGATGGAGTCCACTGCCGACCGCAACCGTAGTGTCGTTTACATCGGTGACGGCGTTAGTCGAGGTGATTTTTTGAAGTCGGAACCGTTCGGTGAGTTGGTTGCAAATTTAGTTAAAAACCATGTTTCGTTTTCCAGTTACGCCATTGGACCGGAACGCGATATCGAAACACTTTCCGCCATCGCCAATCAGACCGGCGGTAACATTTATTTGGATACCGACGTAAAACGGTCGATCACCGAAGGTGCGAAAGGCATTGCCGCAACCGTTCATGGTGAAGTCTTTTGGCCCACTAACGTTGAATTGCCCGCCAACGTCGCTGAAGTCTATCCAACAACGGTTCCTCCACTGCGAAGCGACCGTGACTCGATCTTGATTGGTTCATTGAAAACGCGTCAATCTCAAGTCAAATTGTCATTGGACGGCGAAGTCAATGGACAAACGCAGACATTGAATTGGTCCCTTGCGGTAGAAGACTCAAATGTAGATTTCTCGTTCTTGCCAAAATTGGTTCGAGACGCCCGTGGCGATAACGGAATTTCATTGCCTACTGTTGGTTCTTCAGGCCTGCGTGAAATCGCACGTGTCATGGAAGACCAATCAACCCAGTTGGCTAACCTTGGTACCCAAGCTTTGATTCGGGGTGATGTCTCATCCGCCAAAACGTTGGCAGAGGCGGCCTTGAATTCCGATCCAATCAATTCCGAAGCTGAAGCCTTGTTGAACAAAGCGATGCAAGATCCAGATGACCCTTTTGGATTAGACGATGACGACGCTGGAGACGACCCGTTTGCTGACTCGGATGCTCCTGATGCTGATCCAGCGACCGAGGGTTCAGATTCCGCTCAGGGTTCCGGCTCGAGCCTAGGTTCCAGTTCAGTTCAGGGTTCCGATACCGCTCCAGGGTCGGACAGCCGCCCAAGTCTCCCCAACCAAACGGGTATGGAAGGTTCTTCTGCCACAGATTCGGGGGCCATTCGTTTGGTCAATCCTAATGCACCGACACGACAGTCGATGGACGAGATTGACGCGTTATTGATGGGTTCCAAGGCTACGACTGAGGACTTGTTGGGCAACGAAATTGATATCTCAAACATGTTGGCCGAACGACTCAAAGTTCGTGTCCGTGTGGAAATGGAACGTGCCCGCCGGGAACAAATCGACACCCCTTCGGTAGCAGTGGATCGTTTGAAATCCATGATTGAGGTGTTGGATCAAGTTTCCGATGTCGACCGTTCGATTGTTGCCGATTTACGAAGCCGGTTGGTCACCAGTTTGCAAGGTGCAAGAAGAGCCCTGTTGGAATACGAGGAGAATCTCGATCGTGCTCAACGCAGCATTGCGATTACATCTGAAATTGAGGAAGCGAGAAGTCTTTATGTCGATCGCGAAATTGAATTGGCTGGATTGATCAACCGATTTGAAACGCTGTTGAATGAGCGACAATATGCGTCGGCTGAGTCCGTTACGCGACAGGCATTTGAATTGGCTCCAGAATTGCCAGCCACGAATTTGACTTATGAGTCGGCTAGTATCGTTTCGAACTTGGAACAAAACTTGAAGCTGCGACGCGAACGTGAAATTGCGTTTTTGGCAACCTTGTTCCAATCGGAAAAATCAGCGACCGCGTTTTCAGGTGAACCACCATTGATTTTCCCGGATGCTGCTGAATGGGAAGCAAAAGTTCGCAATCGTGAAAAATACCAAAGTGTTCGTCTAGCCGGCAATGAAAGTGACGAGAGGATTCTAAATGCTTTGGATGAACAAGCTGACTTGGAATACGACGAAGTTGCTTTTGTGGACGTCATGGATGAATTGCGTGATGACTATGGTATCAACGTTGTGCTTGACGTTTCGGCCCGAGACGACAGTTTGACCGAAGATGAATTGATTACCTTTAATGTCAAAGGCATTCGTTTAAAGAATGCGTTGCGATTGATGTTGAAGGAAAAGAACGCGACCTTCATTGTTCGTGACGAAGTTCTGACGATCATTTCGCTGGATGTTGCCAGTGATCCTGAGTTCTTTGTTACCAACGTTTATAACGTCGGCGATTTGGTTGCACCTCGCATTCCAATCGGTGGCCTCGGCGGCGGTGCCAACGGCTTCGGCGGCGGTGGTGGCGGCGGCTTTGGCGGCGGTGGCGGTGGCGGCGGCCTCGGTGGCGGCGGCGGCGGATTCGGTGGTGGCGGCCAAGGCGGCGGCGGCGGCGGCGGTGTATTCTGTATCGTCGACACGCTGGATTCAGACCAGCCCAAAGAGCCAGCAAAAAAACAATCTGCAACTAAGGAAGTTACGCGTATTAGCATTCCAGCGGGCGATGTGCCGTTTGAGGCGTGGACCGGCTATTTTGCGGACCACCATCCTGCACCGGCTCGAGTCCGTCATACCGTGCGTGAATTGATGAAGGAAAAAAACGCGGACCAAGTCGTTGGCATGATTCTCGGTGCGATTCAAAATAGTCAAACTCAACCTTGGATGTATGAAGCGTTGGTTTTGGCATTGCAGATTGCTGAAAAGCCAGAATCAGAAATTGCCCGAGCCTTGACTTCAGCTGTCGATTTTTCTTACGACAAAAACGATGTCATGATCGCGGCCAAGTATATGATCGACAATCACATGGAAAAGCGAGCAATTGATTTGTTGAAGCAAATTGTCGACTTCGAAACGCACCAACCCGAAGCGTTCGCGATGGCACTGGACGCGGCTCGTCGAATCAATGACGAAGAAGGCATTCGCTGGGCAACACTGGGAATCTTTAATCAAGCCTGGCCGACGCATCGAGACGTCGTCAAAAAAGCCAAATTGGCGGCTGCCGGTTTACGATACGACTTGGAAAAGCAAAAGCGCATCAAAGAATTTGAAGCGTACAACCGCGAATTGGACGAAGCGTTGTTTCGCGATTGCATTATCAAGGTCAGCTGGACCGGTGATGCCGATATCGACCTGTACGTCTTGGAGCCAGGCGGAACGGTTTGCTCTCGACACAATCAGCGCACGACATCCGGTGGAATCATGATGGGCGATGCCTTTGCCAACGGCCCCAATGAGTCTGGCGAGTTGGCCGAATACTATGTCCTGCCACGTGGTTTTTCTGGTGACTATAAGCTCAAGATCAACAAAGTCTGGGGCGACGTCACCGCGAACAAGGTTACGGTATCCATTTACAAACATTTCCGAACGGAAAAACAGGTTAGCGAACAACGTCAAATTAGTTTGGGTGAAAAAGGCAATTTGGTTCTGTTCAACCTGGATGACGGTCGCCGAACTCAATCATTGGAAAATCACGAAATTGCGACCACAGCAGAAAAAGAGATTTTTGTCGGTCGCCGCGCGATTGCGGAACAATTCAAAATGGCCTACGACCGGCGGGTTGCCAGCGACTACCATGGATCTCGCGAAGGTGCCAAGAAGGAAGGATTTGGCGGATCATATATTCCTGACCAATTGCAACAAGACGTCGCGATGCCCGACGATGTTGGATACATGCCCGTAATCACGACCCTATTTGAAGGTACGCAGTTGTTTGCATCGGCGACAACCGCGGATCGTCTATATATTCTCGTCAACGCGTCGCCAGCATTTTTCGACATCCAAGACATCGACACCTTTAGCTTTGTCCAAGGTGAAGGTGGCGGTGGTGCTGGTGGATTCGGCGGTGGTGCTGGTGGATTCGGCGGTGGTGGTGCCGGAGGCGGTATGTTCTAATAACCCAATCGAGTCAGTTTACCGGAGCCGACCAACCATGCGATTCAAGTTAGAAATCGTCGCTAAGAACTTGGTTTTCGGGTTAATTTTGTCGGCGATTGCGGTTTCGTTTGCAGGATGCAATGCTCCGGCAAAAAGTCCAGGAGGCGGATGATGAGGCGGTTCGTCATCTGCCTCGAGTTCGAGTGCTAACCCGTAATCACCGACTGTGATCAAATCAAAATTCGTTTTCGGCGTGTTCATGCTTGTGTTGCTAGGCTTTTCCCTAGTCAAAGCGATCTTAGCGCCATCGACACCCGGTTCCACTTGAATCGGCCCAACTTGTCTTCCAGTTCCGGAAGCCTCAGCGTCTATGGAGCCGATCCGTTGATTTGCCGATCACGGGATACATTGGCTTCCCATTTACCCGTATAGTGTAAATTGGCCCAGAACGGATGCTGACGATCGCAACGCAAGCGTACATCATCAAGCAAGATTTTTCGCGACGGTTGCACAAAGTCCTTGAAGTCATTGGTTCCAATTCTTACCTCTTGACCAAAATCGACGAACTCGGGCGATAGCCAAACCGTCGTTCCGGTTCCCAAGGTGCTTACGAAAATCCGATTGACTTGATTGTTCTTAATTTCAGCTTTTACTTTTATCGGCCGTGGAAACGGTGTTGCAAAAAACTCGGGCCAAACGGCTTTTTCCAATGGGAATCCGTGCAACTCATAAAACCAGAAATAGTTATCCCAAGGCCGACGGAGATCTCCCTCAAACGCAAATCCACTTTTGTCCGGCAGCCGACGTCGATGTCCGCCGGCCCACTTGAACACATCGATAATTTCTTCGACAAACAACTCGTTGCTGCGACCTCGGTATTCGACAACCGTGCATTCAAAAAACTTTTTGCTTCTCAACCACTTGTTCCAAGCATCTTGGCTAGACTTTTTTGACACTAAATCTTTCTCACCGACAACGCAGTATATGGGCAGGCCATTGTGCACATGATCGCGATACAAATCCGGGTATTTGGCAACGCGACCGCTAATCCCAATCACGCCGGCCCAATGTTCCGGGTGCGAAATACCAATGTCATAGGCCGCATCGGCCCCGAATCCGTGGCCGGACAAGAACACGCGGTCGGTATCGATCGAAAACTGCTGTAGTGCTTTTCGATAGGCGGCCAAGACCGTTTGGTGCTCACGATTGGTGTAGCGGTAATCAAATTGTTTCGGCGGTAGCCAATCCACGGCTACCACGATGTAACCATTTTTTGCGGCTTGGCCGACTCGAATATTCAATTTTTCGTTGTAAGGACCACACCAAATGGCCATCTGCCGATCCAAATCACGATCACCAGGCAAAGTAATAATGCACGGATATTTCCGATAGGGATTGTATTCCGGTGGCAATTGAACCTGGTAGCCGAACAGCTCTTTTGCCGGCGCGGCTTCGGTACCAGGAACTTCAATTTGAAATTGCATGGGTTCCTTGGTGTAATTCACTCGCTTCAAATCAGGCGCTTTAGGAGGAAGCATTCTGGCGATCAGTGGCGCCAAATATCTCGGTTCACTCCCTTCGAATTGTTTCAGCGCTTCCAATATCTCCATACGGCGAGCAGGCTCATTCGTCGTTAGATACTCTAAGACTAACCCGTGAACGGGCATAAAGGATTGCGAGACCGCGAAATTTTCGGTGGCATTGATACTTCCTAAATACCAGCCGCTCAATGCCAGCGACAACTTTTGCAATTTGGTCATCTGGTCGTCGCTTTGAAAACGCATAAATGCGTCCATCCGTGACTGATTGGCAACGTTTAGCTCCGAATTCAACAATTCTCCAAAACGCTGGATCATTGGGAGTTGATCTTGTTCCAGCAAGTTGGCCTCAGGCGCTTGCAACAGTTCACCAATCAAATTTAAGACTGGTTGCTTCGTATTGCTGACCTGTTGAACAGAATTCTCAAGCGTATTTTGAATACTTGCCAGCTCGGCCAATATTTCACCGGCGATTCCGCTACGTTCGGAAGCACGTAACATATCCGCCGCCATCGCGGGTTGACCAGCATCAACGGTTTCATTGATTCGACGAATCCACCGTCGAGCACGTGCTTGTTGAATCACTGTAACTTGTTCGTCGATGACTTCTTTCATGTCGGGAAACTTTTGCCCGATGAACGCGAGTTCTTTGATCGCCATTTCGTAGTCTTGCGCTTCGCGAAAAAAATCGACAATCGATAGGTACTCGGCTGGATTGTCACGATCGCTAATTTTACTAAGCATCAAATTTCGCAATATCTGTGGCGGAATGGAATTGGTCGCCACACGCATGGTCCAATCACGCAGCTTAATCCCCTTGGAATCTGCCAACGTCTCAACCTCGCACCAAAGCGGAGTGATTTTTGTGATCCCTTGACTGAACACAAAACGCCCCTCAGAGTTCGTTACTTGGACGACGCGATGACCAAACTCGTTGAAAGGTTGGATGGCCAAACTACCGTAGCCCCGCGAGGTTCCGTTGAACGTAAGTTGAGCGATCTCGAATTCGGTAGGATTCGCCAGCGGATGATTGTCATTCAACGGAGCAATATTGCCGATTTTGTTTTCATTCTTGTGGAAAAAAATTCGCTTCAAGCCGTTGTCGACCAACGCAATCTGTTGTGAATTCCAGGGGTTAGGTGTTTCCGCAGAAAACTCAGCGACGGTCGCTATTTGACCAATGTATTGTGTTCCGTTCCGCATTGTCACCACACGAGGCACAGTTTGGCCGTGAAGCTCGGTCGAGAATCCGATCGTCAAGATAAACACCGAAAACGAGAACAAATGCCTGTGCATTTAAACATTCCAAAAGAACAGGAGCCATAGCGATGCGAATATAAGTCGCCCGAGCGTTTACATTGTCACGGACCGAACAAATAATTCAATTCATCTCGAATCGCGATCGTTGCAGATTGTCGTTTCGAGATGATCGAATAGGATTTAAAGGGTAAATTGAGATTGATGTTTTCGGACCGTTGATGATTTCAAGGGAGTATTCAATAAACACTCAACCTGATAGTTATTTCGAAAAAATACGAACCGGACCATCAGATAAAATCTTGATCCCAAGATGGGTCGTGTATTTCCAGGCGGCATTATTGGGAATTTCAGCTGTTACATTCTTCATTTTCGGATTGATGGTTGGAACACTCAATCCAACGACGCCTAGACCGGCTTCCGCTACCGAACAAAACGTCTCTGGGATGGTTTCGGTTGTGATGCGCGGCAATCGCGTTGCCGATGCTGGGGCTGTGATATTGCTGTTGCCTGTAAACCCCATCGCCGTGACGCGCCAGTCCCCTGACACGATTCGCCCCGACCGTTTTGAGCCGTTAGAGAACCCGACCATTGACTATATTCACTCACAAGGCGGTGCTGTTGTCCGCGCCAATGCGGATGGACGTTTTGAATTATTCGCCAAGCCCAACAAGTATTTTTTGGTGGTAATCTCGAATTCGATCGCGGCGGAATCGGACCAGAAGTTATCGCGTCAACAAGTGGCGGGGCTGAGTCAATACTTCTTGCCGGTGGAAAATTTGATTCGCGCACAGGCGTTTTACTGGGAAGAAATTGATTTGGCATCAAACCCGGTTCTGCGCAACGAGATCGTTTTCGAGTAACTTCAACGCTCGCGGTGATACGCGTAGCTCAACAAGAACTACAAGACTTCGCGTTTACGATTCACGTAATCCCAAACCACAAAGCGGTCCAAGTCCTTGCCGGCTGTGAAAAAAACTCGCCCTTTGGTGGACTCACACAACTTGTAGGCAAATCGGATGTCTTCTTCGGATTGCGACCAACTGGGAACCAAGAACATATTGATCGTGATCCCCTCTTGAGCGCACATCGCGCCTTCGCGAAGCGTCTGCTCTTCCGTTCGAGGATGGGGAGGATATAGCAGGTAGAGTAACGAATCCTCGAAGTGCGCTGTGGGCAAACCATCGGTGATCAAAAAGATCTGACGGTTGGGGGTATCTTGAGCCGCCAGCAGCATTCGGGCCAACCTCATTGAGTGTTGAATATTGGTAAAATGCTGTGGCACCATGTGTTCGCTGACGTCGTCGCGACTCATGTCAACTTTGAGTTGCACGACCGGGTTGGAGATCGTTACCGTCTTGGGCATCAAGTCGATGATTTCGCCCGGCCGGCGAATTTTGCCAAACGAATACATTTCGATGAAATGTATAAAATCGCCGGGATATTCGCTGCGAATGAGCCCCTCCATTGCCAACGCCATTCGCTTGACATTGATGTATTGTCCGTCGTATCGCATCGAGCCGCTCATATCCATAATGACAACGGTCGCGGCTTTCGGATTGTTGCGGGTGCGATGAATCTCGATGTCTTCCGGTTTCAAACGCAACGGCAATTCGACACCGTCTCGCAGCATCGCGTTGACAAACGATTGCGGAATGTCCATTTGCGAAACGGAATCGCCAAACTCATATGGTTTCGTCGTTTGCAACTCGACCGCGCCATCGCCAATCACATCGACATTGTGACGTCCGGACCGTGAAGCCTGGAGATCGCTAAAAATTCGACTTAGCAGTTTCCCTTGGAACACACGATACGCCTCAGGGGTCAGCGAAAATCGCCCGTTCTCGTTTTTCAATCCTTGTCGCTCGGCGGCTTCACGAACATAATTTTCGATCATTCGCTGCATCTCCTGGAGCGAATGCATCATGTCATCGTCGATAAATTCGCCCAACTGGTCCATGTCGATAATGGCGATTTGCGCGTTCTGTTTCGCTTCCTCAATCTGTTCGAGTAAACGGTCTATTTCTTCCAGTTCCTCTTTGACCTCAATCGCTTCCGGAACGGTCAACGGTTGCTTGCCAGTAAATGTATATTTGGCAACAAGCTGGTCGACCTGATACTTGTCCGCCAGGATAGCCATCAAGGGAACTAGATCACGAGCGAAAGGGTGAGTGTCGTCGTGTTGTTGGTACCAAATGCGTTCCAGGTCATAGAGTTGCTCTTTGGCAACCGCATCTTTAAAAGCTTGCCGCGAAGATTTTGTCGGCTGTACGTTTTTAGCGGCTTTGTGAAATTCTTTTTTTGCGCGTCGCTTTACGTGATCTGTTTCGTACGTCGCTAAAATTTTTCGTTTTCGTTCCTCAAGAATCGCCTTAATCATGTCCAGGCTAGGGCCCAGGTTCTTGAATTGGGATGGATCCAGATGAACGGCTCGGGCCAGTTCTTCATCCGTCAATTCGCGCATGCCGCCAAAAGCCATCATTTGGTTCATCAATGGCGAAACAAAATCAGGAGGAGGCTGAGTAGGACTTGGAAACTTAGCCGGTTCGTATTTTAAATAGGTATGAACAATACCGCCAATTTTTCGATTCATCTAGATCTCGTACGAAGTGTGTCCGTGCTCTTGTCCGCGAGAAATCATGTCTTTGGCGTACAGCCCGGCAAGTACAAATTCAACGCAAGCAGCGCGAACCGCATCGTTTTCGGACGCGTTTACCTCAAAGGCTTTCTCCCATGCAGGCGGCACCCGTTTCAATCGGTCGGCGTATTGGGACGATGGCACAAGGTCACCTACGTCAATTCGCACCCCTTTGTTGAAAATCTCAGAAATCTCGTTCAAGCCGTGGGCCGTCACGTATTCATCGAAAACTATGGAGATGGCTTCTGCAATTAAACTGTCCAGAACCTGTTTTTCGCTCATCTGATGGCTACCCATCAGATCAAGCTCGAGTTTGCCCAACGACGAAGTGTATAAATGGCCAAGATCGCTAATGCGTGGCACACTGGGAGATTCTCCCAAAATGACGCCGCGTTGCCGCGCACTTGAAATCATCGTTCGGTAGTTCGCGATGCTAAACCGCGCACTTACCCCGGATTGGTGATCGACATATTTTGATTTGCGAGCCTGAATCGTGATCTGCTCGCAAATCTCTTTCATAAAGTAGGGTACCACGACCGGAAACTCGCCGCCCAAATCGATGGACGCCTCCTGTTCCATGATTTGGATCCCCATTTCCCTTTCGATCGGATAGTGCGTTTGGATCGTCGAACCAATTCGGTCTTTCAATTGCGGAATCACTTTGCCGCTGCGATTGAATGTTGATGGGTTCGCCGAGAATAGAATCAACACATCAATATCGAAACGGACGGGATAGCCGCGAATCTGTACGTCGCGTTCCTCTAGGATATTGAACAATCCGACTTGCACCAATTCATCCAGTTCGGGCAATTCATTGATCGCGAAAATCCCTCGATGCATCCTGGGAATCAGTCCGAAATGCAGCGCTTCCTCAGTCGACATCGACACGCCGCCGGCCAATTTAGCCGGATCGATTTCCCCAATAATGTCCGCAAACTTCGTGCCCGGCGCCAATCTTTCGGCGTAGCGATCTTCACGGTTCCACCAAAGCACCGGAATTTCCGTGGCCTCACGGTTGGCTACCAAGGCTTTGCCGGCTTGGGTGATCGGATTCAGGGGATCCTCGTGGAAGGGACAATCCGGAAGATCAATATAGGGAACGACGGGATCCAAAAACCGGATCAGCCCGCGCATCATTCGACTTTTAGCTTGCCCCTTTTCGCCAAGATACAACATATCATGGCCGGAAATTAGCGCGATGTTGACTTCAGGAATAACCGTATTCTCATAGCCAACCACTCCCGGATAAAGAGGGTCGCCATTGCGCAGCATTCTCAAGAAATTCGCACGAATCTCATCCTTTACCGATTTCGATTCCCAGCCAGAATCAATCAGTTCTTTCAGATTTGCGGGGCGAGTCTGTTCTTGAGTCGCTAGGGTCATCATTCATTCCTTGAAAAGAATCAAAAATTGGATTGGTGTGTTACACGCAAAGGACGGCCAATGATAACGAATTGAGTCCCGTTTTTCGCCAACCCAAGTGAAATTCCAATTTAAAGCGGGAATTTGCGACACATCCTACCGTTCTATCGCCAATGGACACTTTTTTGACATGCATGCACGGCGCGATGCGTCACCACCAACCGCCGCGGCATTCAATTTTGTTTGCAACCGATACCCTTTGGCCGTCGACGTGCGCGATATACACTGCTAGTAAATTTTGAGTTGCGGCCTTCATCCAAATGGAATCATTCGTGTCAAAAAAAGTCGAGTTTGTTTACTTTGATCTTGGCAATGTCATCGTTCATTTCGATCACTCGAAAATGGGTGAGAACCTCTCTAGCCTGACCGAATTGTCATCGGCCGAAGCCTACCGCCTAGCCTTTGATTCGGGATTGCAATTCCAATACGAGTCGGGCCAAATTAGCACCGAAGAATTGGTCACAGAATTCAATCAACAAGCCAACTCAGGATTAACGACCGACCAGTTTTGCGATGCGATTAGCGACATTTTTTGGTTAAACCGACCCATCGTGCCATTGTTGGCGCAATTGAGTTTGGCAGGCGTACCAATGGCCGTATTGTCAAACACTTGCGTCGCACATTGGGAGTTCGTTCTGGGAAAGTTCCCGATCATTGCCTCGTTTTTTGAAAACTCCAAGAACATCCTGAGCTACCAATGCAAGTCGATGAAACCAGACGACAAAATTTATCAGACCGCGATCGAGATGGCAGGCGTACACCCGGAGAAGATTTTTTTCACCGACGATCGGGAAGATAACGTCGCAGGAGCCCAACGCAACGGTATTCATTGCTTGCCTTTCAAAAACGTATTTGATTTGGCGAATCAACTACAGCGTGGTGGCATCACCATTAATTTGTAATGCCTTGAAGTAGCAACGATTCTTGCCATGCGGGCCCTTGGGCTTTAGACTCTTGCCAGGTAGGTTTGGCATCAATTATGGCCGGGGGGCGGAAATCGTAAAATGCCACAATCCAGCTGGTCTAACAATACACGAATTGGGTTCAATGTTTGAAAGTGCGACACTCAAAGCAATCTGGATGCCAAGCTGGTACGGCATGGATCAATCGCTGGCCGTCGGGGTTGAAGACCGGTTCTACTTTTACGCAGACCACTCTTCGATCAAATCGGACGAAGAAGTCGATTTGATGTTTCTGAACCAGACGAATGCCGAGGATGACGGACAATTGAGAATGGCTCACGTGATCGAAATTTATCACAAGACGCTGGGTTCGCTTGCTCGTATCGACACCAACGGTTTGGACTACGTCTTTACAACGGTTGACGGAACCGACGTCTTAGTGAATGCCGAAGAAGAACCAGGCAATACCTATGACACTGGACTGAAGGTCGAGGATTGGTCGGTAGTGGTTTCGTTGACCAATGTTTCCAAGCCCACACCGGACGCGGTATAGCCCGTTCCTTCAGCGGTCGTTCGCCTCGAGTTTTTTTATCGCGGTTACACGAGTCCATAATCGCGCCCGATTGTTCACCCATTGATTGGTTAAGCAATTCATGGGTGCAATCCACTGCTATTCATCCGATTTATTCGATAACCAATACCAACTGATGGGTCCAAAAATGACGACCACGTAGCTCATGAAAACCAGCACGATTCCAAAACTACTGACGATTCCCGTTGCAAAATAGCTGATGGCCCCACCAAACAAAAACAAGGCAATCCCCAATAGCCAACTTCGTTGGGACCAGCGATCTCTACTCTTCCTCCAGCCGTCGTTTGTTACCAACTTCGGTCTTGGTTGATCCACTGTAGCTGGCGGACGAAACGGATTACGATCGTCTTCAGGCATTTTCGCCAATCCGTTCATCGATCGCCTGAATCGCGTCTAGTGCGCCCATGGCTAACGAAATTGCACCTTCGCCTTGGGCTTCGCGAGGATTGACTCGAATTAAAGGGGTTTGAAATCGACGGGCCTGCGTTTCACATTGATAGCGAACGGTTGGAACGGCCGTACCAGCGCCAAACTCGATAACCGCCACCTTGGAATGGCTGAATTTGGCAAGCCAGCTTTGATACCGCTTGTGCTGCTGATTCGTTCGACGATCGATCCAGCCGTAATCGCCAAACATCAAAATATTGGGTCGGCCAACGCATTGACAAGCATGACATACCGGCAGGGGTTCCGATGCCTGGAATGTATCAAGGTCAACGTCAATACTATCCGGTTCCGCCTGCCAAATACTGGTGTTACAAGGGACCGCACATTGCGAAAATAGAATGGAGCCATGGCACTCAACGACTTGTTCTTCGGAAAATCCCGCTCGTTGAAAGTGTCCGTCGACATTACTCGTAAATACGAACCCATTACCCAATTTTAAATCGACCCATTTCTTCAAAATAGAGAATCCCTGATGGGGCGTGGTTTTTCGATATAGGTTCCTGCGATGCCCGTAAAATCCCCAGGCTCGTCGCGGTTCTTGTTCAAACCAAACCGGATTTGCCAAATCATAGAAAGTAAGACCCAATTTTTTCATCGGCGGATAGGCCTTCCAAAAGCCTTGATTGCCACGAAAATCCGGCAATCCGGAATCTACTCCCATTCCAGCACCAGCACCGATCAAAATGGCATCGGCCTGCGTAATACGTGCTGCCGCAAGCTGAATGTCGTGTTTCACAAACCGATCCTGTGTTCTTGAATACTACGTTTGCTAGTATTGTAACCTGGTAGCAGCGGCAAATTGACTGCAGAATTTATGTGTTTTTGGTCTCCTGGGTATGACGCACTTAGCAACGATTGTTGAGATAGACTCAAAATTGAAAACGAATAAAAAAACAGCCGTCGAGGCATTGGGAATTTCGATGGCGGGCAACCGATGTGTTTGCCCAGGCACTGCCCCAACTGCAACCCATGACAACACGAAGCCCCAGCGAGTGAAAACAAGGCGAAGGGTTAGTCCGGTTCTGTTGCTATCGTTGGCGATCTGGAGTTTGTGCTTGTCACCGGCCATCGCATTCCAATCGAAGCAGCGCGCTATCCGAAATTCGGACGATGCTCCAACGATTTTCCGAGTCGAAGCATATGCTGGTCAGCCGTTTGGCGTCGGCATGATGAAGTATCGCATGTGCGCTGGCGATGAAATGATCGATCAATCCGGCGCAACGCGAATTACTGAAAAAAATAACCGAGTCTTCTATCCCGTTTTCACGCGCCCTGCGGTCAATCGATTCCTCCAGAAAATTACGGGCAACCCAGTCGGCCAACCCGATTCAATGCACAACTTATGGTTTTTGTTTCGCGGAGAAAAACCTTTGGAATTGGTATTGGAGGGAGCTTGTACCGCATCGGTAACCGTCGAAGTAGAATACGCGCGCGAGAAGAAGTTCAGTCGCATTTACGGCCAATGGTGGCGGGAATTCGTTGTCGAAGCTCAACGCCAAAACGAATGGGGCGACTACCCTCCTTTGATCGAAACCTATTTGCGGACAATGCTAAGTAATCGCCTGGGGCTTTCGCTGCCAGCAGAACGTCAACGCAGCAAAGATCAACTCATGGAAACGTTGGAGTTGATTTTTGACGTCGAATCACTGAGGTCGGAAACGATCGAAGAAACACTGTTGGGACGGGCCGATCATTCCGCCGCGAACCAGCCGCTGCCCAGCGATGTCTTTTGGAATTACGCCGATTTGGATCCCAGCGATTTCTTGCACGTTGAATTGGAGCCGTTCGCGAATTGTGTACCCGAAGAATGCTATTATTTGCGGTTCGGCAATTGGAACAATCAAATTTGGTTGCGACGATTGACGGACGAGTTTGGCGGTGATCTAAGTCACATGGTCAATCTACGCGGCTACCAGGCTAGGATTCCTTCAAAATTCTTGGATCAGCTGGCAATCCAGTCAACGGAATTTGATCGTCTGTTTGGGGGAAACCTAATTGCCGACGTGGCCGTGATTGGCAACGACATGTTTTTTCAAGATGGTGCCTCCGTCGGCGTCTTGCTAAACGCAAAAAACACTCAAGCGCTCACGAATAACTTAACCACCAAGCGGAAAAAATTCGCCGACGACCATGGCGCCGATGGCTGCCGGATCGATGATGTTGACTTGAATGGCGTGAAGGTCCAGTTTTTGCGAACGCCGGACAATCGTTATCGTTCGTTTTACGTCGTTCGTGGCGACAATCACTTGGTAACCAGTTCAATGAGTTTGGCAAAACGGTTTATCGAAGCTTCAGCTGGAACGCGGGCATTAGCGGACAGTTTGGAGTTTCGCTATGCCCGTCAACAGATGCCGCTGTCGCGCGACGATACCGTTTTCATTTTCGTACCGGCTCAATTGTTGTACACTCTGCTTGGCCCGCACTATCAAATTGAATTAGCGCGACGCAATCGCAGCGTCGCCGACATGCAGATTACGGAACTTGCGTCCTTGGCGGCATCCAATGAGGGCGTGGACTCTTCAAACATGGCCAGTTTGGTGGCTAACGGATTCTTACCGGCGAATTTTGGTCTCCGCCCCGATGGGAGCCAATTGACATGGAAAGACAATTATTGGACCGATTCGATTCGAGGCAGACGTGGTTTTTTTGTGCCAATTACCGATGTTCAAATCAGCGGCGTTTCAGCGCGCGAAATCGAATGGTACCGACAGCGTCGTATTTTCTTTACGGAAAACCTATCACAATTGGACCCGATGTTCGTCGCCCTGAAACGGTACAGCCATGAAAACAATGTTGAACGAATTGTTTACGATGCTCGCGTCGCGCCGTTTGGACAAGAGAAATACGAATGGCTCTTTTCGATGTTGGGCCCCCCCATTTCCGAACAAATCAAAGGCACGCCCAACGATATAGTCTCGTTTCAAGCAAGTCTGGACGGTGGGGCTGTGAGTCGACGGATCGGTGAGCACCAAGTTTTCGGCGCGATCCAAAACGAATTTGAGTCCTCGCGAGAAATCAAGCCGAATTCTCTGTTTCGAACACTGGAGTTGTTTCGCAATGTGCCAGGATACGTTGGATCGTGGCCCAAAGCCGGATACCTCGATTGGCTGCCGCGCCTCGGTGGACAACCGGACTCAGGTGGTTTTACGTACTCCAAAATGTTCGGTCTTTGGCGGGCGCAATGGGACGAGTTTGCTGCCGTCTCTTTCGATCGTGAACGACTGGAAGATTTGAAACAACACGCCGATGTCGTCATTTCTGATCGACCGGCACAGGTCCGAGTTCGGGTCGGCGACTTGGCTCATTCGAATTTGCGAGACTGGGCCAACTCGCAGAACTATCGTCGTAGCTGGGAAACTTCGATCGCCAATACACGTTTGTTAAACATGATGTCACAGCAATTCAACCTGGTTCCTGAATTGGCAAAATCCACGGTAGAAAATCTGTTGGATGTGAATTTAGTTTGCTCGCTGGGCGGAGAGTATCAGTTAAAAAATGCAGCCGGTCGCAATGTATGGTATTCAACAGCTTGGCCAGATTTTTCCAATCCCATGTTACCCGATGCCTACGTTTCACCGTTGCTCAAGTGGTTCCGTGGATTTGAACTGGAGTTGGCAAAATCTCGCGAACAATTTTCAGTTCACGGATTCCTAGATATTGAACGGTCGGGTTCTAGCTCGCTGCCATCGTTCAATTTGTTCAAAGGATTTAGCGTGTTTGGCAACCAGCAGCCGTCGGAGTCAAATAACGAGAATCGAGAATAGGATTAAACGACCAGATGTATGGAGTCACTGGAAGTCCTTTCCTCAGCAGCCCCGGTATTTGCCTTCTTCTCGATTTACTCGGCTGATCTCGAAGCAGTTTGGTTGGTTTGCTATACGATTTGTTTGGCAGAGTTTTGACTCCGCCAAATTTTGGTTGGTCGTGACTCCTACTGCTGGCCCTTGGCTATGAGTCCGTCGAGAAAAAAGTTTGGACCGACGCCATTGCTGTCTCGAAAACTTCTCTAATTGGACCTGTCCCCGTTTTTTAGCGTTTTTTAGTTTAGGCTTGGGTCGTCGAGCCAAATTTCCTGACCGATGATTTCCTCGATCTGGAGACGACCGTATTCTTGAACGCACATCTCCCACATCCAATCGGGATCGTCAAATACCGTTGCAACATCCAACGGCAAAGAATACCAAAGCCCTGACTCTAACTCGTCTTGCAGTTGCCCTGGCTGCCAACCTGCAATCCCAACAAAGATGCGATACGGTGATTCGTATTGTTCGACTAATTGCTGAATGTTTTCGACTTGTGCAGAGACATGCAATCCACCAGGCATTTCCACGTCACTTAGCGAAGGCAGCTGGTGTAGAGCGAATACCGGCCCTTGTAATGGCCCACCCGCTACTAAGGGCGCGTCAGACGTATCCGCACCCGTTAACTGTTTCCAGGCCGTCCTTACACTTTCATTGGCCGGTTTGTTCAACGCGACACCAAACGTTCCTCGTTGGTCATCTTGCATTAGCAATACCACTGAACGTTCAAATTTTGATCCCGTAAGTTTTTCAGTCGCAACCAAAAACGCCCCATAGTTGTTGGATTCGTTGCTCGGCGCGACGTTGGCTCCGAAATCAAAGCGATTCGAATTCATATTGGCCTTTCATTTCAGATTTACCTGACCGGTATCATCCTCACTTTCAAGCAAAACGCGTGCCAAAATGCAAAGTACCGAAGAATGGGTATGATCAGATTTCATGGGTGAAAATTGTTTGAAATAGGCAGGTTTTAGCCAAACACGCATTTTCGAACGCCATTATGTCAGTACAGTTATTCAGCTTGGCTGCCTTGAAATTGACAAATTTTGAATGTCGATCGAAAATAAAGAGATGAATACATCTTCCCAAAATCAAGACGTTGTCATACCAGTTGAATTACGTGAGCTGGTAGATTATTTGGACAACTTGAAAGAACGTGCCAGTGTTGAACGCTTAGGACAGCTTCTCGCCCAAAACACGGCCACGCGGGAAACACTAAAGCCCTTCGAGGTGTTTGGTGATAATACATACCGAAGAAATTTGATCTGCGAGGGGCAATGGTACGAACTTCTTTGCATTTGTTGGAAAAGTGGACAGCGGAGTCCGATTCACGATCACGCGCAATCTACTTGCGGTTTGAAAATTATGGAGGGTGTCGCCACGGAAACGACGTTTGAGTCCAGTGACTGTGGTCAGATCAAAGCCGTTTCTTCTACCGACTACTCGGTCGGCCACGTGTGTTCGACGCAAGATTCTGACGTTCACCAAGTTTCGAATTTGCAGGCCGATGGCCACAACCTAGTAACCATGCATATTTACTCACCAGCCATTCGCTGTATGGACACCTATAGCTTGACCGGCGCAGAGCCAGCGATTTACGTTCCCAAGAATGCAAACGTCATTTGTGAAATCGGCGATTGCATCTGAGTTTGAAAATTTGCGGCTTTGAAGCGATCAGCTGAAACGCTACGGATTACTTTCTAATACCTTCGAAACTGAAAGTCACAGCGACTTTATCGCCAATTCCATCGAGCATTTTATCAACACCAAATTCACTTCGCTTAATCGTAAATTTCCCCAACATACCAACTCGAACGTCTCCAAAGGGTCCTTTCCCAACCCCCAATAACTGGAGCGGAATCGTGATCTCCTTCCTAACGCCACAAATAGTAATTACACCAGTGGCGTGGAATACATCTTCCTTGCGTTGGACCGACGTCGACTTAAATTCGATAGTCGGAAACTCATCAACTTTTAGAAACTCGTTGCTCTTCAGATGGGTATCCCGTCCAGGATCGTTGGTATCGATGGACTGGGCATCGATTGAAAACGCAAACTTGCTGTTGTTGGGCGCGGTGGTGTCCAAAACCACGTTACCGGCAACCTTGTTGAACCGGCCATAGATATAGCCAATATTAAAATGGCTTATCGAAAAAACACACGACGAATGCGTATTGTCGATATTGAATTCTTGAGCAGGCATCGTGTTGGATCCGAGTGCCATTACTGGAATCAACAACACACTCTTGGCCATTAGCAGATACAACATCCGGATCCTCCTGGAACGATATTTGATGCCCTAGATTCATTAGTCAAACGACGTTTCGCCGCCTCTTCGACCTCAAAGATTCTACCTGAACCACTGATTTTTTGAGACGGATAGCTTATATTTGATAGCTTCATTTGCAACCGAGGAGTTCCCAATCCATGAAGTTTCCCGCTCATTTATTGTGTTTCTGTTTTTTGCTCCCCTGCGTTTTGTCTGGGCAGCAATCGACGGACGTTGCCGAAAAGCCCAAACGCATGACTCCGGAATTGCTTTGGAAACTAGGACGGCTTGGTGAAGCCGCAGTATCATCGGATGGCAGCAAAATTGCCTATACCGTGCGCCACTACGATCTCAGTAAGGATTCTGGACGCTCGACGATGCATTTGCTGGATGCCAAAACCAATAAGCACTCTGAAGTTATCAAAAAGTGGTCGTCCATCAGTTCGGTTCAATGGATAAATACGAAGCAGGGTGAACGTGTCTTCTTCCTTGGCATGGAGGGGAATGAACCTGATGCTCCCGATACGGACGCGACGGAGGATTCCGAAGATTCCCCACAATGTTGGTTGCTGGATCCAGCTAGCGGGAATTCGAAACAAGTCACCAGCGTCGAGGGGGGAATTGCAAACCTGAAAGTATCGCCGGATGGAACGATGCTCGCGTTCACTGTGGATGTCAAATTGGATGAAGAAGTCACTGAAGTTTACCCTGATTTGCCCAAGGCGGACGCCCGCATCATCGATGGATTGATGTATCGACATTGGAATGCGTGGCATGACTTTAAGTATTCACATCTACACATTGCCAGCTTGAAAGATGATGGAACCGCAGGAGCAGCAAAAGACTTGATGCCGGGAGTCAAAGCCGACTGCCCCGTGCCGCCGTTTGGTGGAGCAGAGCAATTCAATTGGTCACCGGATGGAACCGAAATCGCATATACGATAAAAGATGTCGACAATTGGGCCCAATCCACCAACAGCGATGTCTACATCGTAAACGTCGCCGAACCGACAAAGGTGCGCAACGTCAGCCAAGGTATGGAAGGCTACGATAACAACCCAGTGTACTCTCCCGATGGAAAGTATTTGGCATTTCATTCTATGGAGCGTGCCAGTTTTGAAAGTGATCGCAATCGAATCATGATTCTGGATCGGGCCAGTGATCAAGTTGCAGATTTGACGGCCGGACTGGATCAAACTGCCCACGATGCGAAGTGGACTCCCGATTCAAAGTCGATGATTTTTGTATCAGAGTTTCGCGGCACCAACCAGATATTCCGAGCCAGCTTGGACTCCAATGGAGCAACACAAGTCTCTCAGGGTCGGTTCAATTGGTCTTTGATTGACGTATTGCCAGACGGTGACCATGCTCTCGTTTCTCAGATGAATATGTTACGACCCAAGGAGTTGGCGATCTTGAAATTGACCGACGCAACGCATCGCACCATCTCGGGAATTAACGACGAAATTTATGAATCCCTAGAGTTACCTGAAATCGAGGAACGTTGGGTTGATGCGACCGACGGCAAAAAAATTCATTGTTGGGTCATCCATCCACCAGACTTTGACGCCAGTGTTGCCAAGAAATGGCCGATGCTGACGTATTGCCAAGGCGGTCCTCAAGGACAAATCGGACAGTGGTTTTCATACCGTTGGAACTTTCATTTGATGGCGGCCCAAGGTTACGTGGTTGTCGCCCCTAACCGCCGAGGGTTGCCCGGATTTGGACGCGAATGGAATGACCAAATTAGTGGCGATTGGGGAGGTCAAGCGATGAAAGATATTTTGTCGGCTACCGATGCCATGGTCCGGGAACCTTATATCGATCAAAAGCGAGTGGGGGCAATTGGCGCCAGTTTCGGCGGATACACCGTGTATTGGTTGATGGGCAACCACAACAAGCGCTTCTGTACAATGATTTCTCATTGCGGTGTCTTCAATTTGGAATCCATGTACGGTTCGACCGAAGAATTATTCTTTGTCAATTGGGACTTGGGTGGACCTTATTGGAAAGCTGACGAAATTCAAAAAGATTACAATCAATTTTCACCCCATCGTTATATTGGTAAATGGGAAACCCCGTTGTTGGTGATACATGGCGAAAAGGATTTCCGAGTTCCGATCAATCAGGGAATGGAAGCTTTTACGGCCGCTCAAGTCCAAGGCGTTCCTTCTCGATTCTTGTATTTTCCAAACGAGGGTCACTGGGTCTTGAAACCACAAAACGGGGTCGTCTGGCATCGTGTCTTTTTCGATTGGCTGGATCGATTCTGTAAGCCGGATTCGGAATAGGGTAACGGCTTGGACGACGTGAAAGCCCAATTGCTCTTGATGAAATGCAAGGGTGACGAAATTTGGTCTGTAGAAGTCTGTCGGCAAGCCGGCATACCTGAAATTTGGATCACCGAACTGCAAGGTGCGTTTGAATCGGGATACGATACCGATCGCAATACGCTCTATGTCGATGAACGGATGGTTAACCAATATCATGGTGTGCCTGATTTGCAGTTGGCGTACCGGTTGGCGGAATACCTTGGCTTGGACTCCCAAGCGATTACGGCTTCGGCACTGAGCAGGCGGGCCGAAGTTTGCGCGTTGCAAGAGGCTTTTGAAGAGCAATAACGAAGGAGAGCGTTGGTGGAAACGAAGCAATGCCGCTGGGGATTCTTGAGTACAGCCGATATCGGTAAAAAGAATTGGCACGCGATTGAACTGGCGGAAAACGCAAAATTGACGGCGGTTGCCAGTCGAAACAGCAGCCAGGCCAAGGCATTTATCGACGCTTGTCAGGGACAAGTCCCGCTGGATCACGTTCCCGATCCTGTTGAAGGATACGCTGAATTGCTCACTCGCGAAGACGTGGACGCAGTATACATTCCGCTGCCTACGGGAATGCGAAAAGAGTGGGTGATCCGGGCTGCCGAGGCCGGCAAACATGTGCTTTGCGAAAAGCCGTGTGCCATCCAAGCCGACGATCTACAGGAGATGATCGATGCATGCGCTACCCATGATGTGCAATTTATGGATGGTGTCATGCTGATGCACACCCAGCGGCTGAAAATGATGCGATCGATTGTCGATGACCAAATTGGTGAAGTCCGGCGCGTTCATTCCCATTTGACGTTTCGTGGAGACCAAGCGTTTCGTGACGAGAATATCCGCACCGACAGTCAACTGGAGCCTCATGGATGCCTCGGAGACTTGGGCTGGTACAATATTCGAATTGCATTGTGGGCGATGAATTGGGAGATGCCGAAATGCGTGCGCGGGCGGTGCTTGAGCCAACTGAAACGCGATGGCTCGCAAGATTTTGTTCCGATGTCATTTTCAGGCGAGTTAGAATTTCACAACGCTTCAGCAGGATTCTATTGCAGTTTCGAAGACCATCATCAGCAATGGGCGGTGCTGGGAGGCAGCAAAGGCGATCTAAGAATCAAAGATTTCGTGTTACCGTTTGCCAATCAAGATTTAGAATTCGAACTGAACCAGGCAGACTTCGTGGTTGAAAATTGTCAGTTTGATATGTTCGAAAACAAGACAATAAAACAGTCCAGTGAATCGGCCAACAACGCCCCGGACTCCCCAGAATCCAAACTTTTCAAAACGTTTTCCGAGTTAGTTGTCTCCGGAAAAACAGATCCGTTTTGGCCTTCGGTGGCACTCAAAACTCAAATCGTTCTCGATGCGTGCTTCCAGTCGGCGAAAAACGACTCAGCCACGATCGATTTGAATTGACTCCGCAGTCAATTCTCACACGGACTTACATTATACGCCTCTACGCTAGCATCGGCTAGTAGCAGGACTGAATATTTCAATTGCACCAAACCGTAATTTTTGGTTTTCGGTATTTTCGTTGGTGCCATGCAATTAAAGTGTCCATAAAATCGGAACACCTTACCGAAAGCCCAAGCAATCGCGAAAGTGCTTGCTTAATTGGACTCAAATCATCTGTAGACGGATTTTCTCGCTGCCGATATTAAACTCTAGATGCGAAGAATTGGTAATATTCTTCAACCAATTCATGTGGCATTCGGGCAGGTACATAAGCAATTTAAGAATTTGTTATATCGACAAAAGCAGTTTGCCTGTTACCTGTCCGGGAGGACAGTATTATGAAACGGCAAATTTCCCTATGGCTTGGCTTAGTTCTATTCGTGTTCGCTGTGAACGCAGATGCCCAAGTCGGTAAAGAATCCGGTCTTTGGAATTGGACTCAGGAAGCGACTCATCATCAAGCGATTGTGAAAGTCGATGCCGGGGACGGTTCTGGTACCGGAATTGTGATTCAGGTCGATAAGTCCAAACCGATTAAGGATGGCTACGAAGGCTATTGCTTAACCGCTTGGCACGTCGTCAAAGACATTCACGACAATTCCATTAAAATCAATTTTCGAAACGGCAAGCGATCGAAGGGTTGTCGAGTAATCGAAACCGATCGGGAACGCGATATCGCTCTGATCTGGGCATGGATCCCGAACACCATCGAGCCCGCAAAGCTAGCAACCGAACCGATCAAGGGTGGTGACCAACTCGAATTCGCCGGGCTGGGAGGAGGCTCGGATTTGAAATGCTGTTTGCGTCATTTCAGCGCGATCGCTTCATCGCCGTCCAGCTTGGAAAAGATTTTTGCCGATGTGGCGTTGTTGCCAGGTGATTCCGGCGGCCCCGTTTTCAATGAAAAACGTGAAGTCGTGGGCATTATTTCTGGCGGTTGGTTTTGGTACGACGGTGGTGTACGCTTGCCAAACGGCAGTAACATTAACGCGACGTGGCCAGCAAGGGCGAGCAATGTGGATCCAATTCGTGTGTTGGTTGCCGACCTGGACGAAGGAACGCTCAGTCGTTAACGACGATTTGGCGTAAACACGAAGCGACAGATTCCGGATCAAGCATGTCATCAAGTCTAGGATGTATGAAAACGCGGACGCGTTTAACAAAATGATCGAACTGTTGGGTTGCCAATGCTTCGACGACCGGAGACAAATTCTCTAGAGATGCTTGAGTCGTTTCGTCCTTCACTTCAACTTGGAACTGAACTTCTAGTCCGGGCGGTGGAGCATCGATCAGTATCTCATCCAGTTTCACCGCATCACCGGTCTGGTCGGCCAAACATCGAACCAGCTTCTGACCAATTTCCAAGATGCGTGGATATGGTTTGTGAGCGATCGCGTTGAATACTTGCGCATCCTGATTGGCTGAGTAGTCGAGTAAGGATTTGTACAGGCTGCGTTGTGAACCGAATAACCCACGGTAAAGTTCCGAGTCGGATTCCAACAGCAAAACCATATTTCGGTCGTCCAACGCGTATAAAAAATCGGCATCGCACAATCGTTGATTTTCTTGAAACCAATTGTAGAACAGTCGCTGTAACATCGCCGTCGCACTACGCACCGTACGATGCCAATACACTTCGTTGAACATCACGTATCGTGCAAACACCATCAACTCGGCTGACGTTTTACCCTTTGAAGAAATTGCAATCCCGTTTTGTCGTGAATTGATTCCAATCGAATGGATTAGTCGTGGGGCATCGACTTGCATGCCATAGGGAACGCCACAATGCAAACTGTCTCGATGCAAATAGTCCATTTTGTCGACATCGATCGGGCCTGACAGTATCGAGGCCAACAGCCGCTCGGCGTCGTTACTTGGTTGACCAACAATCAGTCGGGCAATCAGGTCGACCGGTACCAACCAGTCGGATTCGATTAGCTCCAATAACTCGTTCGAGCGAACGAGTTTTTCGGCAATCGACTCGTGTTCCGGAACGGATGGCAGCGAAAGGTCTTCAATGGGATGACAATACGGCCAATGTCCGATGTCGTGCAGTAAAGCAGCAACCACGACGGCCTCGATCTGTGCGGAATCAAATGTCTGGCGAAAAAAATCGAATTGGCTTAACCGCTCGATAAATAGAAGTGCATTGCGGTATACGCCAAGCGAATGTTCGAATCGTGAATGGGTGGCACCAGGATAGACAAATGAAACCAATCCTAATTGACGGATCCGAGACAATCGCTGAAACGGTCTGGAATCGATGAGTTTCAGCACGCGTGGCGTCACCGGGACATCGATTTGATGTGGAATTCGAATGACGTCTTTTTTGTCATTCAGTGCGCGCACTTCCGGGATCATCGGACTATAAAATCCAGGAACTGTGGGAGAAATTTGCGAGCAAGGAGATGACCGTCGAGGGCACATCCTTGGTTTCACCGATCGAGCCAGGCAATACTCCCAAGCCCAAGATCATTCTTCCGAGCAAGCATAGCCCTAAGTACATACCATAGTGCAAAATACCCACTAGATAATCAAACTCTAATACGAGCATTCCGATCGCGCCACCGGCAGCAATCATACCAACCAAGCCCACGACGGCACCAATGCTATTTTCGTTGCCGGGGAACGCGTAAGCCATCATCGGCATGATCATCCACAACAACGAATAGACCGGCGTGCAAATGCCCAAGCGACTCCATAAGTCTTTGCCGGAAAACGGCGTGGCTTCTTGATTGCGCAAAAACGCGTACCCAACGTAGGCTACTGGCCCGGCCATCAAGACGGCGCCAATCGCCAATATGTATATGGGAAAATTTTGTTTGTCAGGATACATATTGCGCATTACAAATGCGACGGCCAAGAACCCTAAAATCGTACAGGCAATGAGAGTAACTTGGACGCCGGACAGCACCATTTCGGAACGCGAAATCGGCTTCAGAACCGCTTCGCCCTTCGAGTCTTTAGGTCCGGAATGTTCGGGGGCGTGCACAACGACTTGTTCGTCGGCAGCCGGAATCTGGATAACGGACTTGCACTTGGGGCACGGGCCTTCTTTACCGGCAAATTTTTCACTGACGTCAAAGCGAACGTGGCAGCCAGGGCAAGTGACACGAATAGACATTTTATTTCCGTGGCTCGTAAGTAATCAACAACTGAAAATTGCAATCAATGCGATCGCTCTGCGGCGCCTATTGCATATCCAACAGATCGTTTTCTGTGATCATGTCAAAACCTTCACAGGCCAAGGTTTGTTGGGCCAGTTCAATATTGTCGACCATTAGGGCTACCGCCATATTGCCTTCAGCCGTAACCATTAATGGGTAAAACTGCACCAAATTGACTTCTGCTTGCAGCAATGCCTCGCAAACATGAATCATCGGCTGGTTCGCTGGCGGCAACTCAATCCCAATCAAATCGCTTTCGATTAAGCCAAGACCTTGAGCTTCCAAAATCTCTCGCCCTTGCTCAGGGTGAGTCAACACCAGCCGTACAAGACTGCATTCGGTCGAATCGTTGATATTCATGGCCACAATGCGGGAGCTCGTGTTTTGAAAGCAACGCACGACCTCAAGGAGGCGCCCGACTCGGTTCTCGAGGAAAACTGTAAACTGTTTAATCGTCGGATAATCCCGCCCACGAATCGTTTCAAAACCGAGGCTTGACCCCGAATCTTCCCCATACGACATTGCAATCTCGCAACTTTAAGTTCAAATCCATATGAATTTGGCGGCATGCTGCCTTGTACCATTGACCCACAAAACGCCCGTAGACCAAGCTCCGTAATTTAAAAAATCTGATGAATACGGTCAATCCATTGCCGAGCGTTCCGAGACGCCATACCACGCAAATACGCGTTCGCTACCAAGAAACCGACGCTCAAGGCCATGTTCACCACGGCAATTTCGTCAATTACTTCGAAATCGGCCGAGTGGAAATGCTGCGGAGCAGTGGGATTAGCTATCGAGAGTTTGAAGAAAAGGGCTTGATGTTGGTCGTCGTTTCATTGCGTTGCGATTATTTTGTCCCGGCAAAGTACGATGATGTTTTGACTTTAAAAACGGAAGTTACCAAAGCGCGAGGTGTTCGCATCCACCATTGCTATGAAATCTCCCGCGAAGACGAAGTGTTGGCCAAAGGAGAAACAACGGTGGCTTGCGTCAATCACGATGGCAAACCTACGCCACTTCCTAAGTGGTTGCGGTTGGAATGATCTCAGTTACAGAGTTTATTCATGTCTGCCATCGGTGACTGTAAAAACGGCCAGTCACAAAACTGGCCCAAAGCGAGAAAATCGTCTGCTAGGATTTGGAAAGCAACACACTTTGCTTTACGTTCATCCCCGGAAACTCGAGACTTAGTTTGCCATCCTTGAAACCGACGGCATGCCGGCTGACTTGGCCACTAGAGTCGCGAAAAACGAGAGTACCATTTTTTATCGTAAATGTTCCTTGCCCGCTAGTTTGACCTTTTTGCCCGACAACATCCAACCAGTTGCTGACAAAGGACAATTGGTTGTCTTTGAACCTGATAACACTATCGAAATGCACGCCACGAATCTTTGATTTTGCGGTCCACCGCCCCGATACGTTGGTTGCGTCTGGGAGAACTGGCTTGGCCAGTGCCTGGCGACTGGCAATGCGGGTATCAAGTTTCGTGACCATCTGCAAATCGTCATTCGCCTCTTTATCGTTTCCCAACGCTCGATTGATTTCCGAGCGCAATGCATAGTAAGTTGCAAAGTTCGGATACAACCGGATCGCTTTAGTTGCATCGTTCAAGGCATGGTGTTTGTTACCGCCATACAATTCGGCTTGAGCGCGGATATAAAAAGCACGTGATGAGTTTGGATTGAGGTGCAGAGCATAACCAGCGTGGGAAATCGAGTCCTCATAGCGTTTATCGAAAAAGTAAACTTCACCCAGGTTTTCCCATGCTAGGTAGTAACCGGGATCCATTTTTGTCGCTTGTAGGAAGTAGTCCATGGCCACCTGTGAATTTTTTAACCGCCGATGAGCAACTCCAATGTTGTTCAGGGCAACAGCTGATGGGCGAATGGTCGCCGACGCTTCAAAGTCTTTCAACGCATCTTCAACTTTGTTTTGAATAAGAAAAACAAGACCGCGACTGATGAATGCATCGGGATTGAATCGATTGATGCTAATGGTTCGACCGAAATCCTTGACCGCTTCATCGTACTTTTTCAAAGACCAATTGATGAGCCCTCGATCATAGTGAGCATACTCCATCGTCGGATCCAGGCGAATCGCTTTGTTCATGTCATTCTTGGCTGCGTCCAGACGTCCCGCCGATTTATGGACGAGCCCCCGGCCGCGAAAAGCGACGGCGTCGGCCGGATCGATATCGACAGCCGAGTCAAAATCGTTCATCGCCAATTCGAAGTCGTTTTTCAGCCGGTACGAAAACCCCCGCATTCGAAAAGCGGCCGCCATCTTCGGATTCCTTTTAAGCGCGTTGGTAAAATGTCGCGTGGCGGATTCCAGGCGGTTGGCCATGTAGTGACGCATCCCAACAGCGTAGCTTTCTTCCGCTGAGTCTTGCGGATAAAGACGCTGCACGGCTTGAACATACGCGTTGACTTCGCGAATATCGGTACCAACGGACACATCTTCGTATTTTTGGTAGCTCCCGGTCACGACCCCAACCAATTCAGCGGCATCATTGACGATCGCGCCGCCACTATTGCCTGGATTGGCAGGGACGGTCATTTGGATCAGCCAAACACTACTTGCCATCGGACTAAGACCTTTTGATACTTGGCGGACGTGGCCATTGGCATAGACGAACATACCCTGGTTCTCGGCAGTGCGGCCTCCGACGATGTGAACACGTTCGGCCGGCGATGCGCTGTGTCTTGCCATCCGAATTGGTTTCATGAAATCCGGCAACGGCGTTTGGACTTGGAGCAACGCTAGGTCTTTGCTGGTTTCACTATCCAACACGAATCCAGTCAGCGGTCGCGTGTATTGCGTGTACTCCGTTTCATCGGTGATTAACTGGCCGGATTGAAATTTCGGTGGTAAGACTTGGACATACTCAAAACCTTCGACCACGTGGTGATTGGTCAATATTAAACCTTTGTTTTTGTCGTAGACCAATCCGGTACCAGCGCCTTTTGGTGTTCGTATCCAAACGGTGCTGGCTAATAATTCGTTGTAGATTTCTTTCGTCGTGAATGTAGCTTGCTGTTGTTGATTGAATTGTGCAGATCCAGAGCGAGCGTGGATATCGCCAGACTCGTTCTGAGACTCAGAAATTTCACGAGCCGTATTCCCGAGTTCGCGAAAGAAGTCTTTCCATCCTTGAGGTGCTGCAGATAGGTTCGGTCCACAGGCGAATGCAAATAAAAAACCCTGGATCAGTGCGATATTAAATAGGCGTTTACGGTTTAACATGGTTTTTTCCCTCTGTTTTTCTAAATTCGGAAGCGGGAAACACTCCATTGAGCTCATCGTTTCTCTGCCTTGAGAACCAGCCCCCACGTTGGGATTCCCCAAACGGCGATCAAACGGACAAGGAAAATCGCCCGTCAAGACAACTGAAAAGAGCACTTTGGCGTTAGAAACGAACCAGCACGTACTCGTTCGGTAGCGAAGATAAAGGTGCTTGGCTGGGTTGCAGCTCAATAGATGTGCGCAACAAATTCGAATGCGACTATGGTCCGAGTCAACACTTGAAAAAGACAGCTCACTCCAAGAGTCGCGTCATAGATGTACCCAAACACTGACGATCACCACCGGATTCAACGATGAACACATAACCGTGCGTCGGTACCAGGAAACGCGCTCGATTGCGTCAGTTTCCAATTCATTCAACGCTTTAAGCGTGGAATTCCAATCGCTACTTCTTCCGTGATTTTTTCTTGGCCGACTTGGCAGCCTTTTTGGCAGTTTTTTTCTTGGCCGTTTTCTTTTTCGTATCGCCAAACGCTTTGGACCAATTCTCAGAGTACTTCTTTGTCGAGCCCGTTCGTACAATCGTCATCGTTAATTATTTCCTTATTGTGACAAGAGTTTCTTGTAGCGGAATCGTTTGGGTTCATCTTCTTTCAACCCCAATCGCTCGCGCCGTTGTTGTTCGTAGGTTTGATAATTGCCTTCGCACCAGTGAACGTAGCCGTCCCCTTCAAAAGACAATATATGGGTTGCGATGCGGTCCAAGAACCAACGATCGTGGCTCGTAACCACCACGCAACCAACGTAGCTCAAAATTGCTTCTTCTAAAGCCCGGAGGGTATCGACATCTAAATCATTGGTCGGCTCGTCCAACAGCAACACGTTCGAACCCCGTTTTAACAGCTTTGCCAAATGAACGCGGTTTCTTTCTCCACCAGAGAGTTTACCAACTTTCTTTTGTTGATCTGGACCTCGAAAATTAAATCGCGAGACATAGGCGCGGGCGTCGACTTTGCGTTTCCCCAACTCAATGGTCTCGTGCCCACCAGAAATTTCTTCGAAAATCGTGTTATTTGCGTCCAATTCATCCCGCGATTGATCGACGTATCCTAGCTCAACAGTTTTGCCAATTTTGAGTTCGCCAGAGTCAGGTGCCTCTGCTCCAGTAATCATTTTGAACAGAGTCGTCTTGCCAGCGCCGTTGGGCCCGATCACACCGACGATGCCACCAGGCGGCAAACGAAAACTCATATCTTCCATCAATACGCGATCACCAAACCCTTTGTTGACACCGCTGGCTTCAATCACCAAGTCCCCTAGATGCGGACCCGGCGGAATTTGAATTTCCAACTCCTGATCTTGCTCTCGTCCTTGTTCGGCAGCCATTTGTTCGTACGAGCTGATCCTGGCTTTGTTCTTCGATTGACGTGCCCGAGGGGCCATGCGGATCCAATCCAACTCGCGCTGCAAGGTTTTCTGGCGAGATTCCGATTGTTTTTGCTCAACGGCTAACCGGGCTTGTTTTTGTTCAAGCCAAGCCGAGTAATTTCCTTCAAACGGAAATCCCTCGCCCCGATCCAGCTCCAAAATCCAACCGGCTACGTTGTCCAAGAAATAACGATCGTGGGTCACGGCAACAATCGTCCCATGGTATTTTTGCAACGTTCGCTCCAGCCAATGCACCGAGTCCGCGTCCAAGTGGTTAGTCGGTTCATCCAAGAGTAACAGGTCTGGCTTTTCCAACAACAATTTACAAAGGGCAACGCGGCGTTTCTCGCCACCTGACAACTTATTGACGTTCGCTTCTTTGTCCGGCAAATTCATGACGTCAAATGCAATTTCGATCTCACGATCCAGCTCCCAGGTATTGGTCGCCTCGATTTGATCCTGCACTCGGGCCATTTCGTCGTAGACTTTTTGCATCGCATCGTCATCGAGCGGCTCGGCGCACTGCGCGCTTAACTCGTTGTAGTGATCCAACAACGCCCGCCGAGGCGCCACCGCCATCATCACGTTATCCCAGACGTTTTTGTCGGGATCGAGTTGTGGCTCTTGTGGCAGATAACCGCAGGTAAAACCGTCGGTCAAACGAGCTTCTCCATCAAAGTCCTGTTCGACGCCAGCCATGATTTTCAAGACTGTACTTTTACCCGCGCCGTTACGACCGAGAACACCGATTTTCGCTCCAGGGTAAAACGAAAGCCAAATGTCATTCAAAATCGTTTTCGTGCCAAACTTTTTCGTCAGCCTGGCCATAGTAAAAATGTATTGCTTGCTCATTGAGTCTGGTGACGCATCGGTCTAATTGGTTCAACAATTGTTTCGAGCCGAAAATAATATCAAACTTGCGAGATATTGTAACACCGAATCCATCGGCGAAACCGCGGTTGTGGTAACTAGAATTTTGGATCTAATAAAACAACGTTCAGATCCCAGTTGTTTAGAAAGTTGAGAATTCCGATGTCACCGAAATTGTGGGGGTTCCTTGGAGTCGTTACATGTATGTTTTTCCTTGGATGCGAAAATGCCGCCGAAAACAAGCCGGAAGCAAAAGAATTGAGCTTTAAGGATGCTGTGATGACGCTGGTTGAAACCGAGAACAAGATTCGGGAAGGTTTTGCCAGCGGCAACATCGAAGCGGCGCATGATCCGATTCACGAGGTTGGTCACACTTTAAACAAGCTGGCGACCCTTGCCAGCAAAGAGAGTTTTTCCGGCGAGCAAATGGAATCATTGCGACACGCGGTCGAGTCATTGATCAAGTCATTCGGCGAGGTTGACAAGACGCTCCACGGCGGCAAAGGAAAATCTTACGACGAATTGTCAGACACCGTCACGTCCGCAATGAAGACAATTTCGCAGTTAGCGGGACTGGAAGTCGAAGATCAAACTGAAGAAAAATCTTTTGCCGAAGTCGTCACCACACTGGTCGAAATGAAAAACGCAATTCGTGATGGTTTCGCAAGTGGCGATCTGGACGGCGCTCATGAACCACTGCATGAAGTTGGGCATTCGCTAAGTGCATTGGTTGAACTTGCCGAAAAAGAAGAATTCACAACCGAACAAGTCGATGCCCTAAAGGCTGCAACGGAATCACTGTTGGATGACTTTGGTGAGATCGACAAAACGTTTCACGGCGGCGAAGGCAAGACATACGACGAACTCGCAGATTCGGTGGCCGAAGCGATGAAAACAATTACTGACATGGCTGGAGTCGAAGACAAATCGGTCGCCCCGTCCGACTTGGAAACGGATGAATTTGAATCGGCTGACTCGGTGGAAATTCAAGAAGTTGAATCGCCAGATTCAGATGACAATCAATAGCCTACAATTCGCGCCGCCTCTGAGGGGGCCATATGTTGACCTTGCGACACAAAATACCGGTCTTTTATTCGTGACCGGTTTGCTTAGCGTACCGGTCATGGAAGGATTAAGGTTTTCGCGCGAAGTTCAGCAAGTTTATGGTGCAGCTACATGACCAATTCTTGTTAAATACGGCCAATTGGCTCTCTTGCTCATTCGTAAACGGCCTCGAACGCAGTCTTCCCACCACTGCATACGGAGGTTTGAACCGAAAGTCAACTCGGATGCTGTTGATTGGGTTTGACATTGAATAAAATCTGTAAAGAACGACCCGGTCCATCAAGTTTGCATCTAATTGATGCCAAAATGACGCGAATAATAAATGCTCAAAAACAATCGGATGGTGAATAAATGCAAAACGGCCAACGGAAGTCTTTTTTTCAGTATTCATTGGCTAACCTTTTCGTAGCAACGGTCGCTTCCGCATTTTTTGCATTGCTGATGCGGATCTATGGCGTGGACATGATTTTGCCGTGGGCAACATTTTTTGGCTTGGCTTTCGCGCTTTTTATGATTGGTCAATGGCTCGTCACTAGCGTCAAAGAAGCTGCTGAAATCGACCCGTCTACTCCAAAAAAATTGGCGTCATTTGATACCGCCTATGAAGCCGATATTTTCGTCGCACGATTGTCAGAATGTGGCGTTCAGGCAACCGCCACAGGAGGATTTGTTTCGGGTTTTCAGGCAGAATCTCCGGGGTTCGTCGACGTTTTTGTTCCGGCCACGGAATTCGAACGCGCCAAATTGGCGATCGATGAGTTGGGATTGTGAACAATTCTTTATCTCAACTTGTACGGCTGCACCGAATGCTAAGATTGGTTCTCGCGCCTGAAGTCAGTTGAACGTCAGCTGGTCCGGTGAACAACAGCCAGCATTGTTTGCAATTCAATGATTAGACAAGCTTGTGATCATTGTTCGCGCAGGTTCAAGATACCGGCGAAGTACCTTGGTAAGCGAATCCAGTGTCCTGTATGTGGGGAACCTATACTTATCGCGGCGGCCACCCCAACCAAATCTCGCCCAATTCAAGTCGCCGCCAGTTCGGAATTGGTCGTCCCCGAACTTCAGAGCGCTGGGGCTCAAGCCAAGCCCGCTTCTTCGTCGCCTGCAAACCAAATGGAAGTTCGATATCACTTTCCTTGGTTCGACCCATTTGTCGCCGTGGGAATGTTGGGGCTTGCGGCGGGTTACGCCGGACTGATTTTGGCGATACTTGCAGGCGTCGCCTATCACGCATTGTACAATTACACTTCGATCATTGCGTTAGGTGACGAAGCATCGTTCCTGGTCTTTGTGATTTACATTGGCATCATCGTCATCGGCTTGGGCGTCGCTTTTTTCTTACTGAAACCATTGCTTTCGAAACGCCGCAAGTCACTGGCTCGACGCGTAACGCGAAGTTCTGAGCCGGCCCTGTTTATGATGCTGAACGACATCTCTGCCTATTTTTCGATTTCCTCAGTAACGGTTTGCGAACTTGAAAACCATTTTGACATCGAAGCCAGATATATCCGCTCTGGCGAACAAAAAGTCGACTCCATTATTTTGGGAATCGGCTTTCCTATGTTTGTTAATTTGAGCCAGCAACAAGCAGCATCATTGATCGCCCAGGAAATGATCGAGAAAACCATTGAATTCCAATCGCCCATCGCCAGGCTGATTAGATGGGTGCACTCCTGGTTTTTTAATGCTGCCCAAATCCGCGACTCCTGGGACCAAACGCTCTCGAGAATCCGATTTCGACGAGGCATAATTTCGACACCATTGGTGATGCTGGTGCAATTTTGCGTTTTTGTAAATCGCCGAGTGCTGTGGGGCTTTTTCTTGCTCTCCCAGTTAATCAGCAATATCTCGTTTCGCAATTATTACGCTCAAGCAGCATCGCTAGCGCTGAATTATACGGGCGAAGACGCGTTTTTGGATTGCATCAAAGAATTACCTGTAACTCGTAGCGCGTTCCGCCAATCCTTGAAACAATTCGTCCAATCCTACCACACAACTCAGGCCGTTGACGACTTGGCTGGACTGACAGAGGCCGAACGAAAACGGATGGACAAAGCATCCGTGTTGGCAATGCAAATGAATCTTGAACGCAGCTGGACCAAACCGTGGGAGTCACGTCCGAATCTCCGACGGGCTGAAAAAATCACGCGACGATTTTCTTCAAAAAAATCGCGCAGTCTGTTTGGTTCAGCCAAGCAGCTTTTCACCAATTTCAAATCGTTAAGCCGTCAAATCACACAGGATATTCACGAATTCTTGATGATGGGGGACTTTGTACAACTAAAAGATTTCGATCGCCGCATGCTCAACATTGGTTTCACTAGACTGCCTACGGGCATGAATTCACTCAACGACTGAATTCGATTCCTGTTTCCTTCAGCGAATGGGGCGATTCCCACCGGCGGGAATTCGAGAACTGTGGTCGATTCCCCAGTATCCGACAGGCCGGTCATTGGGAGCAATCAGTCGCGAAAACCTGTCGACCCAGTACCGCCCACATCGATGCTCCAACGACCAGTCAGATAGAAACAACAGCGATTCGCGTCTTGCGATATCAAACCAAAATTCGACATCGGCGGTCAGTCTGATCGAAGGCCAAAAACCATGCTCGGATTCTCGCGGATTCGTTTGCCCGTTGTTGGCAGACGAAACCTCTTGAGCTTCAGTGTTTTGAATGGTCCAAAAAAACACGACAATAATCCAAGCGATGCAGATTCGGTTCACGACTTACTCCTTTCAATAGCAAACCGTTGGCCATTTTAATAGAATTGAGAAACCGACGAAACACGATTTCCGAACCGAAGCGCAAAGTAAATAGTCGCCACGAGTTACATGAACGTGCATTAGTGACAAACGGCGGCGGCAAAAGCCGTTTCGCAAGCTCACTTTGCATTGCCGGAAATCGACCAGCCATCCGGCTCCGCGCGGACGCCTAGCAAAAACTGAGTTTGAAATGAGTCCGCAAATGACTCGAACGTTGGCAGACCTTTGGCTTTTTCTAGATCCAATTGCAATCCCAAAGAATGCATCGCTTGCACGAACGGAGCACTGGCATCCCCCCGTTTCATTTGGCTGTGGATGCGTTGCATCAACGCCCCAATTTTACCTTTCAAGCTCGTGCAAAATACTCCGTTCAACCCGTTCGCAGCATCCGAATGTGCGCGCAGTTCAACGTGACTTTGTTCCAACCGCTTGATCGGCTCGATACTTGTTGAGTAGAGAAAGTGCCCAACATGAACAGCGATGTAGTAGGGATCGGTAGCTCCGTCACCGACAGCATCCAATGGATCGACTCGCCAAATTGGAAAGCCTGCTCGAATTCGCTTCGCTTTTTCATCGCCATCGTAGAACTTGGATAATGCCTTGATAACCGATTTTGCGTTCGCCAATCGTATCGAAACCAGCATCGATTCGTCGTCCTCCATCGAATTCCATCCGAAATATGCCGGTTCTTCAAAATTCAAAACGATCTCGGACTGTACGTCTATTTTTGGACCGCTTGGTTCGTTCTTCAAATCCTCAAGCACGGCCGAAAAGACACCGTCTTCACCGCCCCCGACCGTCGCGTCGAAAATCGTTGAGTAATTTTCGAGCAACCCTGCAAAATCGAGATTCAAGAATCCGGCGAAATCAGACTGCATCGCCCAAACTGGCCATTGCACCGGTTGAGTATTGGGCATTTCGGCCAGTCTCATACCGCGGCGAAGGGGCTTTTCCGCGAGTACTCGAGCAGCAATGGACGCGCCGCGTGATTCATCGCGCGAAAAACTTACGCTGCCGCCGACATACTGAATAGCGTCTAGCCCCTCTCCAATTGCCAGTGCCAAGTTGCCATCGTCATTTTCCTTGGCGGATCGTTTGATCCACCGGGCCGCATTGACGTAAAACCAAATCGCTGTTTGTTTGTTCGCATGTTCAAACGACTTCTCAACAGTGTTCAGAAATGGTTTGGTTGTGCCCAGCCCCGAATCCGATTTGTTTTGAAGACGCTCCAACTGTCGCCGGTTTTCGGCCATGCAAACTAGGCCCCTGTCTCGCCCTATCCAAATTTCCTTTTTTGACGAGAAAGAAAATTTTATGGTTGTATCGGAAATGTTTTCACGAACTCCATGGTTCAATTCGCCAAATTCAGATACTAGCGCATTGATCAGTTGATCAGTATCAGACGCATCCGCTAATTCCAACATTACAATTGGTTTTGCCGATATGTCGAGGACAGCTAAGGTAACTTGCGACATCCGGAACTTTCTTAATCGCCCGGAAGCAAGAACCTGAAATGCTGGATTGGAATCTCCGAATGCCCATATTGCACGAATCGACTCGTGAGCAAGGTATTTGGCGATTGCTGAATCTTGAATATCCACGTCCGCCTCGCCAGGACTGACCCAAGAGATGGCGGCCAAAGTCGATAACGGCAGGTGATCTTGATGTTGCATCGCAAAAACATTTGTCGCGAACAACAGGACGTACAGGCAAGCGGTGGGGCGCATCATCGAAAGATCCAACAGAAATTTGATTGACAGTCTCGAAAGAAGTATAACGCACACAAAATGACTCGTTTGGCGTGGCCCAATTTTTATAGGCGTTCCCAGGAAACGACCATCGTGTTTCGGTGAATTTTTACATCAGTCATCCGCAAACCGAGATCCATTGACAACCAAGATTGCCCAGAAACCAGATTCGGAATCGCAATGGCCTCTGGCAAAACGGTCGTCAGTCTCTTGCGGACTATCGAACGGACAACTTGCTGGCGAGCACCCGAAGCTGCGGAATCAATTTTCAGTTCGCGATCTCGTTTTAACATCCAGCCGGAATCGCTTTGATTTGGCTCGAATCGCAATTCAACGCCAACATTTTCAATGACTCGTTTCTCAGTTCGGAACTGTTTGATACTGACTCGAACCGTGATCCCATCTTTTTCAATTTGAAATCGGAAGGGTGTCCCTGCCAATACTATAGCCCATTCATCTTCTGAATTTTGCCGCGAACTCATTAGATTTAGACCGTTCAATCCCATCTTGATACGATCCGAAGACAATTCCTGATCACGCCATTGGTTTGCCAATTCCGTTAGGTAATCCTGATGCACGGCCAAAGAAACCGGGGACATCAAATTCGGTATGCCCGTTCCGCCGCCGGTTTCAACAAATCCAGAAGACACGTAAATGCGCCTGGAGTCAGAACTAAATGCCCAACCTTGATTTAACCATTGTGGCTGGTTTTGCCAGAGGCGGGATAGCCCGGAGTGGAACCGATGCTGCATTTGGTGCATTGTTGCCTCGAGTTGACTTTGGACTTGGAGTCTGGCAATGGGTTGTGCGCGCTCGGCCATCTTTTTTGGGGCATTGTTTACGAATATCTTCTCGAATATCGCCGATGGACTTCGTTTTCTAGTTTTTACGTGCCTCAGGCTTTGATTGGAATTGACGTCAAGAGCCAGATCAGAAAACGCCAATCCATCGACCGTAGCCATCATCATTTGACGAGCTTTGAATTGAGTAAGTGAGTCGGAGTGAATTTCGAGTCTCTCCGTTAAAGATTTGGTGGCGCCCACGCTGGTCCCGCGCATCTGAATCTCGACCACGGCACCTTGTTGAGACACTTGAGGTTGCAATTCGAAATTTACTTTGGAGAGCGGTCGGCCGTTTATGCGAACTTGCTTGTAGTGTTGATCAATATTTCTCCAGGACTGGGCGAGCATTTCACCAAACGTCAACTCCGGATCAATCGCAAGCACGGCGCCCGCCATCGGATAGCGAATTTCTGACCAACGCTCCGGTGCCGTGCGCTGCGAACAAGCAACCTGCGACGACCACAACACTACGAGAATTAAAACCAATGGCAAACCACTATATCGCTTCATGCTGATCTCGTCCTGTTTGAACTTGAAATTCGCTGCCGTTTGCATGACCGGTTTGTTTTGCAGTACGCAAGAAAGCCGTCGGAAGGGAACGCAATAGAGCGGGTAAAAAGAACAGGTCGCCGATCAAAGCCGCTCCCAGCATGATAAACAATAGCTGGCCAAACCGAGCGACTGGCATAAAGTCGCAGAAAAAGTACACCAAGAATCCTAATCCACAGATCAAAGAGGTAGCCGCAATCGCTCGTCCACTTTTGCGGATTGCAAGCTGAATCGCCTCGTCACGGGAATTGCCGCTACCAATTCCAGTCTTAAACCAGTACATGAAATGAATCGTATCATCGACCGCAATTCCCATGGCAATACTGGCTGTCATAATTGAACCAATGTCGAGTGTCGATTGAAAAAATCCGTACGTACCGAACGACATGACGATAGGAAAAATATTGGGAATCATAGCCACAATTCCCAAAATGAAGCTGCGCAACGAAATGATTACCACTAGCGAGATTAGCACGGCAGAAACGAATACGCTTTGCACTAAGCCGCCACCCAGTTCACTGGTAATCACTGCCATCCTTGATCCCAAACCCGCAAATGAATAACTGACGGCAGCACCCTCTGCTCCAACAGTCCGGCGCTGTTGGGCGATTGTATTTTGTATCGCCGTAAAGTACTCGCTCATCGTCGTGTCGACACTGTTGAAAACAAACACGGTTAAGCGCCAAAGTTCGTGATCGGTTTCATCGATCACGTAGCCTGTTTGGCTCATGGCTTGACGATGCTTCGTGATTCTTTTGTCAAGCACGGTCCGGAAAATGGCCTGTCGCGCTCCAGAACCAGCTTCAAACGGAACAATCGCGGTCGCAGACAGCGTTTTGGTCGGCAATTCAAGTTCGTTAATTTTATTTTGCAGCTGATTGACGATCTGCAGACACCGGCTGGGGCGCGGCAAATCGTTCTTCGGAAAACGAATTAAGATCTCGATTGGGATTACAGGGCCAATTTGCTCTTCGAACCACGCCGTATCGCTATTGATTTTTGTACGATGTGCAAATTGATCGCGAAGTTTATTGGAAAATCCCAGGCGACCAAACCCAATTGCGCCGATCGCAATGAGTATCAGGAACACCAGCGACGTTTTTTGTTGAAATCGAAGTACAAACGATTCGTAGCCGCTCCAAAACCGATCGCCTCGTCCCGATGAATTGTCTCTCAACCGCGTTGAAACCAACACTAAGAAAGACGGCATAAACAAAAACGCGCCGACGAAACTGCACGCTAAACCGAGCGCCGCGTGGAAACCAAATCTCCAAATCGGCATGATTTCGCTGGTGCACAAAGAGGCAAGACCAATACAAGTCGTTAGCATCGCTAAGAAAGAGGGTCGCAACGCGACTTTGACCGTCGCCGTTCCTAGGTCGATCGGTTGTGTGTTCGTTTCTCGCTCTTCGAAATAATAATTGACAAAATGCAAGCTGGTCGAGACGGACATGATGAACCAAAATCCAGGAATCAACATCAACAGCGGATCCATCGTCGCTTCTGTCAGATACATTGAAACCAAGGCAAAACACGTCGCCACAATTGCATTCAAGAATACAGCCAACATGACCCAAAAATTTCGCAGGCAAAACCAGGCACACGTGATCGCCATCAAAATCGAAAACGGGGTAAACTGGGTGGCAATTTCCAAACCAGTTCGGTCAATTTGAGATGTATAAACAGGCCCGCCAAATAACTTGAGGTCACCACGATCTAAGCCATCGACTTCGTCAGCCGTATCGTAGATTGTATTTACCGCGTGCGAGCGCAACACGGGATCGCGTGTCGGGAGTGTCATCATCAGACAGGTCGTTCCGTCACGACCAATCAATACGTTTTCCAATTGGGCGTACAATTGCTGATCGGAAAGTTGGATGCGGTCCGACTTCAGCTTGGCGACGAAATCTTTGACCGTAAACACGTCATCAAATACTGATTTGCCGGGATCATCGGGCAACAAATCTATCCCCCAGGTTTTCGTTTTGATGGCGTCGGCAAAACCGTACAGTCGTCGGTCGTCTAGCTGACACCCCAACCAGCTAATACGAATCACACTCCCTCGTTCCTTACCGGCGACCTCGGAAAACCGCTCCATGTCTTTGATCAACTGGTTGTGGGGTGGTAACCAATGCGATACATCCAATAGATAGGCCGACATATCACCGGGCGTAAGAACTTTCGCAGCAAGCGCCAAATAGATCGGGGCAAACAGTAGCAAAAGGAACAATATTTTTTGGTGATGTCGTTGATAGAAACCGACTTCGACTCGGTGTGTATTTGTGGCCAGAGCAACGCCGTCTTCGGGTTTGTCACGGGTCATACGACTGGGCCATCGAACACGGTAATTTTCTGAGCGAGAATCAAAACAAACCGGCGATCGGTAGGAAAACGGCAGCCGGTTAAATCGTTTTATCGGTTGAACGCGATTGGGATGGCAATCCAGCCGGAAAGCCATCGTTGCAAATTTAGTAACCGTAAAAGTTTAACGGCAGACGGATCCCTCTATCTGTTTTTACGGTTTTTGTGGGTATAAGGATTCATCCAGTTAAAGTGGATGAAACAGCTAAGACGATTGAAGGGATGCCCAGAAACAATGGATATGCAGGAGGAATACCATGAAAATCCAAACGGTTTTAGCAGCATTTTTGATGCTTCCAACAATGTGTTTTGCACAGAACTATCAAATCTCATCTCCTATGCCGGTCGGCGGTGCACCCATTTACGCCCAGCCGTACAATCCCTATCAAGCAGCCCAAACTCAAACGGCTCCAGCGCCAGTGGCTCAAGAGCCTCAAGCAGCGATGAATTACCCGATGCAGGGACCTGCAATGGCCTGCGACTCTGGTGGTGGATGCGATTCTTCAGTTGGCGGAAACTTCTTTTCTAATGGAAGTGGATTTGACGGCGGATTATCGGGTCCATGTTGCGGCAGCGGATGTGGCGACGTTTGTTGCAAAGGCTCCTACTTCACGATGTTCGTCGGTTCGAGCGAGATGGATGATCAGACGTCAACGGGTTATCAACGCGATTTAAACATCGATTTTAACCAAGGATACGCCATTGGTGGTGCCATCGGGCGTCGTGTTTGCCGTAACGTTCGTATGGAACTGGAATACGCATTCCGTTCACAGACTCCTGACACTGTCGTTTTCAACGGCAATCCGCAGAACAATGTCCGCGGTTTGCAGAACAGCCACGCGGGAATGCTCAACGTCGCGTACGACATGCTGTTGGGCGCCGGAAAATTCGTTCCTTACATTGGCGGCGGAATCGGTGTTGCATCGGTTGATTCCCGTGTTCGTTATGGCAATGGCGTCGCCACACTGGATGGTGACGATTCCGGAGTCGCGTATCAGTGGATGGCCGGTTTGAGTTACCGCGCGCGTCCCAACATGGAAATGTTTGTCGAATATCGTTTTTTTGAAGTCGATGACCCGAAATTAAATCGTTTTGGTGGTCCTGCCATCGGAACGGGTGGCCCATCGACAATGGCCAATCCGAACATTTTGCTGGAATCTGAATACATCAGCCAAGATATCTTTGCTGGTATTCGTTTCAATTACTAAGCAAGCGTTCAACTGACCTTGCGAAACCTGCCCTGTCTACAAACGGGTCATACCTATCGTCCATTGTTCAGCTCAAAGTGTCCCCTTGGGGTACTTTGAGCTTTTCTGTTTTCCGTTGGATCGGATTGCTCTTGGACCAGGACCAACGCCGAAATGCCTGCGATCGCAAAGCAAGTACCGATGACCGATCGCGCTGTAATTTGGTCTTTGAAAAAGTAAGCCGACAACGGAATCAACAACAGCGGTGGCGTGGCCATGATGACCGAAGCAATCGCAATCCTAGTGTGGTTAATCGCAATGTAACTCAGCCAAATGCCAACAAATGGCCCGAGAAAAGCGCCTGCTGCTATCAAAACTAACGCCTTTCGATCGGTCAACTTTTTTAATGTGGAAACGAACTTGCCCCGTGCAAGTGACCACAGCGTCAAAATAAAAAATGAATAAAAGATCCTCCATTCAGTAGCTGAAAGCGGTGAAAATTCGTCGACCAGCGCATACTTGGTAATGATCAAATTGCCTGTTTGGCCCAAGACTCCAATCAGTGCGCAAGTCACACCGACTAAGAAATTGCGTTTGGATACCGTCTTGTTCTCATCGGCGCCCGATCGTCGTTCGGCAACCACATAGCCAATGGCCGCGATCGAAAACGAAATCGCCAACCATTCCCAAACGACCAGTTTTTCTCCGAAACAAATCCAGGCGAACAGGGCGCTGAAAACCGGTACCAACGACATGATCAGCATCGAAAGACGAGTCCCAATTTTCACGAACGCGTAAAACAATGCCCCGTCACCAATGACGAGTCCAACGAAAGCAGAGAGAAACAAAATGCCATGTCGCCAATTTTCCACGGAGGTGTTTATCAGTTCTCCAGTGGAACACCAATGAAACAACGCGATAAAAACAAAGCCAAAATAAAGTCGGACCAGATTAACGACATCTGCACCCACTCGATTGCCACCCAGCGTGAACAAGATTGCTGAACATGCCCAAACAACGGCCGTGCCTAAAGCTGCAAACTCTCCCATGAGAAACTAAAGTGCCACCTGAAATTGAGATTCTATACTGGACACCTGAGTTACAGACTACTTCGCGATTAATCAGAATCGGTGACACCAATTAGCGACATAGTCTAATCTACTCGACGAATCGAGAAGAGTCGTCCAAGACAAATCTGTTGGAAAGTTCTCCTTATTGTGTGCAATTTGCCGAACGGATTACCAGAAACTTGCACATCCGTCAAAAAGTAAAGCTAAAACGTTGGGCATGACAAACAAAAATGTAGACCGGGCCAATGAAGAATTCTAAAAATTGCAAAGTTGTCATTTTAAATTCTTAAGAATGTTGTGATGCTAACAACATTGGAGGCAATTCAAATGTTTACTCGTTTTGATTTCTCTTTCTCCAAGTCTCACCGGAACGACCAACGACGCGATGCCAAAGATGGATTTACATTGGTCGAGTTACTTGTCGTGATTGCCATTATTGGAATTTTGATCGGCATGCTTTTGCCGGCGGTTCAACAGGTTCGTGAAGCCGCTCGACGGACAGCATGTCAAAACAATCTGAGACAACTTGGGTTGGCGTGCCACAACTACGAATCCAGTTTCGGGACTTATCCGATGGGTTTCTCCGGTCCGTTCGGAGATTTCCCTTGCTACCCCAACGGCGGTGGCAATTGTCCGTTAGGCGCTTGGGAATTCGAAAATTTTGGCGTGTTACCGCATTTGCTTCCATTTATCGAAAGCGGGAATGTTCAAGACATCATGGACATTGATGTCTTGCGACAGGACACCAAGATTCGTCCAGGCGTGACTTATCGCGGTTATTGGACCTATTTTCCGATGACTTGGTCGACCGTGTTTACGGAAATCCCTACCTTCCTTTGCCCATCTAGAGATCCTCGCGATCCAGACTTTAGTATCGACAGCAACATGGTCCAAGAGTCAGGCGGTTCGGCGTCAGTTGTCGCTTATGGTCGAACCGAACGAGGTCTTGGCCAAACGGACTACATCGGAGTTTCGGGAGCATTTGGGCTGGCTCCATCTTTTAGCCAAGGCGCAGGATATTTCGTCAATCGACGACAAAGAAAGACATCCGATATTCATGATGGCACATCCAACACCTTGATGTTGGGCGAGAACGAGTCTGGCCTGAGAACCAATAATGATGGATCTCAAACGTTTTTCGGATGGATGTGGATTGGATCGACGGGTTTGCCAGTAATGAATCAGTTGGCCAGCGGACCCGAGCGTGGATTCGAACAATTCAGTAGCATGCACCCGGGTATTGTCAGTTTTGCATTTGGCGACGGTTCGACTCGCGCCATGAGCGTCAGCATCGATTTTGCACAATTATTGGCGCTCGCAGGAACGAACGATGGAGTCCTTATCGATGAGTTTTAACAAGCATGAGCCGGTTGACGAGCTGGAATACGCGTTGTACCGTTCGTCAGCATCAGTCCAGAGATGGGCCTGTTTATTTTTGTGTATCATTGCAACGACTATGCCGTTGGTCGGCTGCCAGGAAGCGAAATCAAGTCCCAACACCGTTCGAAAACCAGAGAACGTTCCCCAACCTTCCGAGCGTGGGGGGGGAAGATTTGAGGGCAAGGCGGTGAAAATTCCACAGTAGTCCTTTGCCGTTGGCTACAATCCAGGAACATTCTGGGCAAGGCATGGGATTGTAGTTTAAAGCAACACTAGTAACGGACCTATGGAATCAACGTTTTTCAAAACGGTCGGACGCCCTTTTATTGGCAACGAAGTTTTTGATCATATCAGCGACACGGTTTACTTCATCAAAAACTGGAGTTGCCGTTATGTGTGGGTCAATCAACCCTTGGTCGAACGTTGCGGCCTAAAACACAAACAGGAATTGATTGGTAAAACGCCGATGGATATTTTTCCGTCGGCAATGGGCGAACGTTTCAAACGCCAAGACCATGAAGTGACCATGAAGTGATTAGTTCGGGTGAACCAATCCTTGGTGAGTTGGAATTGCATCTATATCCCAACTCCACTACCGGTTGGTGCTTGACATGGAAAGAACCGATTGCGGATCAACAAGGCAATATCGTTGGGCTGTCCGGAATTTCTCGAGACCTCAATTCTGGTGTTGAACTGCATGACGATTGGCAGCGCGTGGCGGCAGCACTGAATCATATTCGCGAAAACTTGGATCGTCAGTTACACGTCGACGAATTGGCCGATATCGCGGAACTCTCATCGTACCAACTGGATAGTCGCGTGCGTTCCTTGTTTGGGGTTTCAACCTCTCAATACATCGGCCGCATGCGCATTGAATTGGCGTGTCGAAAATTGCTTCGTTCCGACGAGCCCATTACAGACCTGGCCAAAACTTGTGGGTATAGTGACGCCAGTTCATTTACACGTCAGTTCCGAAAAATGGTGGGGATGACGCCATCCAGTTTTCGTGAAAGTGCAAATCACGCCGACGACCGATCGAACGGCCCTCAGAAGCTGGCTTAAAGTTATCTAAACTGTAATTGATGGCTTTGTGATGCGCATGGGAAACCAAAAATTCTTGCTTTATTGATGCTATTCGAACCGATCTGCTTTACTCGGCCCCCAACCAAAGTAGTTTTGTCGACGTCACTTAAACATCGGGAAAATAGAGGTTCTGAGTATGAGACGAGTATTAACATCCTTTCTAGTTGCCATGCTGATCGTTTTGTTTGGCCAAGCGACCGTTACGGCACAATTTCTTTACAGCATCGATGATGGCACGTCAGAAACGCGTATTGGAAACGGTGTTGCGTTTGTTAACTGGGGAAACATGTTTGAAGTGGATGCCATGGGCCCGACACTGGAAAACATCGCCGTGGGATTAGGTGGCAATACTGATGGAATATCGATCGTTGGCGACAATTTAGAGTGGCGCGTGTTCAACGATGACGACGGCGATCCAACATCGGGTCTCGTCGAATTGGCCGGTGGTAGCCACTCGATTGAAAACGAAAGTTTTACTCGAAATGGGATGATCGACTTTATCGACATCCCGGATGTCGATATTTCAGGTGGTAACTTTGTATTTATCGCGGTGACCTACGACGCAACGGTGGTTGCCAATACATTTCCGGCCGCCATCGACCAGGGAACCGATCTATTGCAATCTTGGATTGGAGCATCTGCCGATCCTAGCGATTTCTCGGCAGCGGCAATGATTTCGAGTTTTGCCATTCCGGGCAATTGGATTATTCGCGGTAACGTCGATCCAGTCACCAGCAATGCTCTGGCTCGATTTGACGATGACACGGGCGTTTTGGATTCTGCGGATCCGCTTCCCGCGGTGGTTGTTGAAGACGGTGCAATGGTATCGGATCTTACTCAGGTCGGCCTGGCAGCGTTTACCAACGCAGCGACATGGCCCGTTGGAACTTGGGCGGCTGGCTACGACCCCAACATCTACATCTCTGTGACAATCACGCCAGAAAAATCCAGCCAAGTTAACCTCGGGCAGATACTTTGGTCTCCCGGATTCTTCAATTCGACAGGCGGTGGAGTTCGCTCCAGCCTCGACGATTTTGCATCCGACATCGCCTCGCCCGTGATTAATCCGTTTCCGACTCCAACAACGTTCGACGTTAGTTCCTTGACCGAAATATCAGAAGCGATTGAACTTCGAATCTATTTTTCGGGTGCGGGAACGTTTTCTGACCTCGGTACCGCTGGGGACGCCGGTGGACTGGCAATCACAGGGATCGTAAAAAGCGGCGATTTCTTGTTGGGTGACGTCAATTGTGACGGTGTCGTCGACTTGTTAGACGTAGCGCCTTTCGTCGCTCTGATTACTGGCGGAGGTTTTCTTGACAAGGCTGATATCAACGACGATGGCGTCGTCAGCTTGTTAGATGTCGTGCCATTCGTTGATTTGTTGTTGGGGAACTAAACCACAGCTTACTAATTACATCGAAAAGACCGCGTTCAGTATCCCAACTGACGCGGTTCGTTTCATTTTTAAGAAAATGGCGGGTACCCGTCCTCAACTCATTGCCAGCTGAGGAAATTTATATTCGCCACGGTATTCCCGCGACATCTTTTGGTTCGCTGATTCCATCGAACCTCCAACGAACTCATTTTTGTCATTGGAAAAATCTAGCTTCGGGCCGACTTGCCATCTGGATTCAACGGTTGTTTTATTGGACCTCGCAAATATTTCTGGCGATCGCGTCAATCGTCCGATCATGTCTCGTTGTTGGGACGTCGCTGAGAAATTTTCCCTGGCTTGGTCCGCCGAAACTTCAGAGGCCAACTGGTAACTAATATTCGCCATATGCGCCATCGACGAAGAACGCGACGCCACCGAACAATCGGCTCGCAACTTGCTACCGTCATCCGTTAACACTGCATCTATAAAGTTTTGCATGTGATCGTTGGTTGAATTCTGATTCTTCCCCGGTCGAAACGTCTCAACGTTTCCGTCACTGTGCGTAAATCGTCCACCTCCACGTCCACCAACAAAAATCCCTTTTTCCGTTTCTACGATTACCCCAACACCGCGACCATGGGCAGGCTTGTCGCCGGGGATTAGATCCATCACCTCAAAACAAAACGGGATTCCGTCAATCCGTCCCGAGCACGCCATCACGTTGGGAGTGTTGCCGGCATCATTCCAACCAAACCGATTGCCGGCGGCTTGCATTTTTTCCGGCAAGCATTCGGGATCACCTGCCGCCCAATTCATCATGTCCCACTCATGCGGTCCTTGGTTTCCAACATCGCCATTGCCGGTATTGAAATCCCAATGCCAATCATAATGAAGACTGGGACGCATGATTTTTTGGTCCGCGGCAGGGCCGAGCCACATGTCATAATTGATATGCTTGGGAACCACGAGCGGCGTATCTCGTTTGCCAATGGTTTTTCTTGGTCGGTGACAGGTCCCGTGAATGTGTTGGACTTTACCAAATTCACCCGCATTCAAACGGCCAAAGAAATCAATTAACCCCGCTTCAGACCGGTTTTGAAAACCACATTGGACCAGTCGACGGGTTTGTCTTGCCGAAGCCACAATGGCCCGGCTTTCGAACATGTTGTGAGAAATTGGTTTTTCAATGTACACGTGTTTGCCAGCTTGCGTGGCCCAAACCGTTACCAGCGCGTGCCAATGATTCGGTGTCGCGGAAGCAATGCAATCGATATCATTCCGATCTAATAATCGGCGAAAGTCGTCAGTCCGAAAAATAGAGGCATCGTTTTTGTCTTGCTGATTCAAAGCCTTGGCGTCGACTTCAGCCAGGCCGACCAATTTCGCATCTTTGGACGCTTTGATCGCACCAATCAAACCTTTGCCACGTCCACGAAACCCAATCACACCGAATCGAAGCGGCTCGAGGGAAGAGCCAACAGACGCCTTGGCTGATAAAGTCGCCATTCCGAAAAGCGGAGCAACCGCGGTTCCTAGGGCAGCACGTTTGACAAATTCTCGACGGTTTAATCCCATTGTAGGTTCCTCGTTGATTTACGATCCAATTGTTTGCAGGCGATTCAGTATCATTTGAACCGGTCATTATGAGCAGGATGAGTCGCGTTGACCAGTATTTGCCTCGATACATGTCCTTCGATTAGTGGAACATTCTGTCAAAAACGGCTGCTACTTTATTTTTTACCCGTAAGGAATTAAGTTGAAGCCAGCGAGAATTTGCGTTTATCCGTTTTGTGTTTGGTTGTATCTATGAATAAAGCCCTGGTAATCCTTTTGATATTGGCTCTCCATTGCCGTGTAAGTTCAGGGTTCGATGAAAGCAGAGTCGAGAATCCGATTCAATTTCGGCAAAACGAGCGTGTGGCCTTAGTGGGCGGTTCGATTGCGGAACGAATGAACTTGTATGGACATTTTGAATCACACTTGCATTTGGCAACTCGCGACAGCAACCTGGTGTTTCGAAATTTTGGTTGGCCCGCTGACGAAGTCGCAAGACAACAACGACCGGACAATTACACCAAAATTGATAATCCGTTGACGGAGTTCGGCCCTGAATTGTTTATTTGTTTTTTTGGGTTCAACGAACATTTTAGTTACGGCGAAGACACGGCGCGTTTCATTGATGATTATCGAAGTTGGATCGTCAAACATCGAAATCTGTTCTCAAAGGAAAACCGGGAATCCAGATTTGTTCTGGTTTCACCTCCCGCGTTTGAAAAGACAGCAAACGAGTTGCTTCCTGATGGAGCCAGCAACAATCAGATGTTGGCGCGATACAGCTTGGCGATTGAAAAACTGGCGGCAGAATTAAAAATCCCGTTCGTGGACCTGTTTTCACCGACATTGAAAGCTTTCGCTGAGCAAGCCGGTGCACAATATACAATCAATGGAATCCACCTAAACGAGGATGGCGACCGCTTGGTAGCGGAGCAGTTGATCAAGCAACTCATGGGAGAACATAACTTAGGCAATATCAATGAGAATTTCGATCGAATTCGCAACGCCGTAAACGATAAATCTTGGTTCCATCTTCAAGACTATCGGATGTTAAACGGCTGGTACGTTTACGGTGGACGAAGGACTTGGGACAAACAAACGTTTCCCGGCGAGTATCAAAAGATTCGCAAGATGGTTGCTGTGCGCGACCAGTACATTTGGGATTTGGCCGATAACCGGCCCGTGCCCGACGTGCCCGACGATTCTAAAACAGGTGAAGTGTTCATTCCGCAAACCATGTTTGGGAGCCGTGATGACAACTTTCGCCGCATGCGGGAACCCAAAACTTTGAAGTATCCCACACCCGAAGAATCCGTGGAACAAATGGCTGTGCCAGATGGCATGGAAGTTCAGTTATTCGCGTCCGAGCGTGAATTTCCGGAACTTGCCAACCCCGCTCAGATGGCATTTGATAGCCGCGGTCGCTTGTGGGTCTCTTGTATGATCAATTACCCACAATGGTTGCCCGGTTCTGCCAAGCCCGGTGACAAGTTACTTATTTTTGAAGACACCGATAATGATGGCAAAGCGGACGTTTGCAAGACGTTTTATGACCGCTTGATTTGTCCCACCGGTTTCGAGTTCTACAAGGATGGCGTATTAGTTGTCGATGAACCTAGAATCATTTTCCTGCGGGATACGGATGGCGATGATCAAGCCGACGAAGTAACGCAAGTGATCGATGGCATTGCAACCGACGATACGCACCATGCGATGGGCGCTTGGGAGTGGTCTCACGGCGGACGCTTGTACATGCTTGAAGGTGTGTCGATGAGCACGACGATGGAAACACCTTGGGGGCCGTTTCGCAACAAAGGCCCTTCAGGTGGATATGTCTTGGACCCGGAATCATGGCGATTCCGGCACTTTAAAACACCCGGCTACGGCAATCCGTGGTGCATGGTTTTTGATCGTTGGGGCATGGGTATCGTCGGTGACGGCACCAATGCTCGACAACATTGGACCAGCCCGCTATCGGGATATGCCGTAGGTCCTCGAAAAACACTACGAGCCAATTTTGACAATCAGGGCATGCGTCCGGCGGTCGGCAATGAGTTTTTGGTAAGTCGCCATTTGCCAGACGAAATCCAAGAGCAGTTCATTTATGCCTGCGTAATCAATATGCATGGGATTCCTCGATTCGAAATGTCAGACGAGCCAGGAACAGCCGGTTTTTCCGGAAAACGGATTAGCGACTTGATCGATTCGACAGATAATTTTTTCCGCCCGATCGACCCTCAAATCGGACCAGACGGGGCACTTTGGTTTGGCGACTGGTGTAACGCCTTAATCGGTCATATGCAATACTCCCAGCGTGACCCCAATCGCGATCACGAACACGGACGAATTTATCGTTTGGTCAACAAAGCGAAACCGTTAATCGAACCGGAGCTGCAAGACAATGCTTCGATTGAAAAATTGCTAAATCAACTCTTGTCGTACGAATTGCGTACCCGCTACCGAGCTCGTCGAGAGTTACGTGCGCGAGATAAAGCGGCTGTGATGTCGTCCATGCGTTCGTGGCTGACCGACGATGCGTCGGACGAGAAACTTTGCGAAGCAATGTGGTTGCAAGAGAGTTTTCGTGATTTGAATCCGGAATTAGTGGATCGTGTACTGCGTTCCGATGATTTCCATGCGCGAGCGGCCGCCGTCCATTGCGTGGCCAATGAAATTGTTAGATTCGACGCCGCATTTGCCGTATTCAAGCGGGCGGTCCAAGATCCTCATCCGCGGGTTCGATTAGAAGGAGTTCGTGGGTTGAGTTATGTACAGAACAAAGAAGCCGTTGAAATTGCGCTGCAGGTTCTCGCGCAACCCATGGACTATTGGATTGAGTATACATTGGAACACACGTTGCATGCGTTGAAACGATACGTAAAAGATGCCACTCAATTGGCGAATTCGACGATGGATGCCAAGGAGTATTTCGAAGATTTCATCGCCAGTTCAGGTCCGGGCGGGAAAGCCGTCAGGCCATTGCGGAACGCGCAAAATCCTGAATTGCCGCAGAACAAACGGGAAGCCGCCGTACGCGCGCTCGCTAAAATTAAGGGCGGCAGTACCGCCAGTGGAAGAGTCGTGTTTGAGAGAACTTGCTCGTCTTGTCACCAGATCAATAACAAAGGGCAAGCGTTTGGTCCCGCCCTCGATGGTTTGGCCGGCAAATACAATCGCGAAAAAATCATCAAGCATATTCTGTGGCCCAACGAGGAAATCGCCAAAGGTTTCGAGACGGTCCAAGTGCTAACGATCGAAGGAAAAGTGCTTAACGGCTTTGTACTGGAGGAAACAGAGTCGCGACTGAGCTTAGGTGTAGCAACCGATGACGGCAAAGGAAAACGGGTCGATATTGACAACGACGACATTGAGGAACGAAAAGCGATGAAAGCCAGTTCCATGCCTGAGGGGCTGGTGCAAACGATCGCTCCTTCAGAATTTCTGGATTTGGTTCAATTTCTGGGGACCTTGTACGCCGACCAAGACAATTGGATAGCGACCGGCGGCAGCAAAAATAAGCTTCGCAAACACAATGGATTCGAAGAAATCTCTCGTGATGGCAAGCTTCGAATTCGGGAGGACTTTCCAACACACTGGAATCAGGACGTGCATCTTACGTTGAATCCGATTGGTGCTAATCGACGGGAATTTGCGTTTCATTCGCCAGAACCGCCGATCGAAAACCCCTACGTGACGATCCAACTTGCTAAGCCGTCAGAAATTCGCCATGTTAAAATGCAAAACCGCCGCAACCCCCAATTCCACAATCGTGCCGATGGATTGACGATGTGGATCTCCAACGATGGCAACCAGTGGAGTAAAGTGTGGTCGGCTTCCTCGGCTATGTCGGATTACAACGTTGACCTGCCTGCGGGAACGACCGGTCAATATTTGAAAATTGGATTGGATCGCACCGGGATTTTTCATCTGAATCAGATTACTGTTTTCGGCAGTCGAAAATAGGAACATCGATCCGCTCACCGAATCCATCGAAAACGGCATGCATTTTCGTTGCCATGCAATGGATAGGCGGCAACATATCGATTGGTTCCTACGACGTGTTCGATTTGCACGATGTCCAGCCGTTTGACGATTTGATTATCAACGGCGGTTTTTTTGAAATGGCCGACCTAAATAATGATGGCGTCGTCGACCTCCGCGATGTTAGCTTGTTTGTTGCGATTTCGACCGGCGAATAGTCGCCTCCATTTGTAAACAGAGCCTTGGCGCTGATCGACACCAAGGCTCGCGGCACTTGTGTTTAACCTTTGCTGAGTACAAACGTATCGCGGTCAAAGTCAACAACGATTTGATCACCGTTTTCAAAGCTCGATCGTAAAATCTCGGTTGCTAACGGGTTGGCAAGTTGATTCTGGATTACCCGCTTTAGCGGTCGAGCGCCAAAAGTGGGGTCGTACCCTTGTTCCGCGATGGCTTCACGTGCTGCTTCGGAAACTTGCAACTCCATTTCTTGCTCGCTCAGCCGATGCGCCAACAAAGCAACCTGTAAATCGACAATTGCTCGGATTTCTGTTCGGCCTAACGGCTTGAACACGATTTTTTCATCAATTCGGTTTAACAGCTCAGGCGCAAACCGCATTTTAAGATTGGATTCGATTGCATCTCGGATTTCCGCCTCATCGCCGCCCTCGTCAGTGATTTTTTGGATAATCTGGCTACCGACATTGCTGGTCATCACCACCACGGAATTCGTAAAGTCAACCGTGTTGCCATGATTATCGGTCAAGCGGCCGTCATCCAAAATTTGCAGCAAGATATTGTAAACATCTTCGTGCGCTTTTTCGATTTCATCCAGCAATATCACACTGTACGGTCGCCGGCGTACCGCCTCGGTTAACTTGCCGCCTTGATCGTAACCAATATATCCAGGAGGCGCTCCGATCAATCGGCTGACGCTGTGTTTTTCCATGTACTCGCTCATGTCGATACGGACCATGGCTCCTTCATCGTCAAACATTATCTCGGCCAGCGCTTTACAGAGTTCAGTCTTGCCAACGCCAGTTGGTCCCAAGAATAAAAACGAACCGATCGGACGATTGGGATCTTGCAAACCGCTGCGGTTGCGGCGAACAGCATTACTGACGGCAACCACAGCTTCGTCTTGGCCAATTACTCGACGATGAAGGCGTTCTTCCATGACCAACAATTTTGCCTTCTCAGTTTCCATCATGCGTGCGACCGGCACTCCCGTCCACCCACTAACAACTTCCGCAATCTCTTCAGCAGTCACATGTTCATTGAGCAATCGTTTTTGCTCGGTATCGGATTGGTGAGCTTCCGATTTTTCGGCGATTCCGATTTGTTTTTCCAATGCTTTGCGTTGCGTATCCAACTCGTACAACTGTCGAAAATCCTGTTCCGTGACTTGGCCAGAAGCCTGTTTGGACTTGATGGCAGAATCCAATTGACTGAACATTAATTCTACTTCCTCCAGTTGATGACGCACATTTTTGACATCGGTGAAGCCCAATTTTTCGGCTTCCCACTGTTCGCGCAAATCGGCCAACTCTTTCCGTTTGGCTTCCATTTCTGTGTTGACTTCTCGGAGCCGATGTTGCACCGCGGGATCTTGTTCGTCAGCGAGTTGACGCGCGGCCAATTCCAACTGGGTGATCCGACGTTGGACTTCGTCAATTTCTTGCGGCACACTGTCCAACTCCATCGATAGTTTTGACGCCGCTTCGTCGACCAAATCGATTGCCTTGTCCGGCAAGAACCGATCGGTGATGTAACGATTGGAGAGTTTTGCTGCCGCGACCAACGCGTCGTCTTTGATTTGAATACCGTGATGGGTTTCGTAACGCTTTTTGAGCCCGCGAAGAATTGAAATGGTATCTTCGACGGATGGCTGCTCGACATAAACCGGTTGAAAACGACGCTCCAAAGCGGCGTCTTTTTCGATGTATTTGCGAAATTCGTCCAGCGTGGTTGCACCGATGCAATGAAGTTCACCACGAGCAAGTGCCGGTTTCAATAGATTCGCGGCGTCACTCCCCCCTTCGGCCGCTCCGGCACCGACAACGGTATGCAGTTCGTCGATAAACAAGACGATTTGCCCGGCGGAATCGGTCACTTCTTTCAAGACCGCTTTAAGTCGATCTTCAAATTCGCCACGAAATTTCGCTCCGGCAATTAGCGCACCCATGTCCAAAGCAACGACGCGTTTGTTTCGCAATGAATTGGGAACATCATTTTGTACAATGCGCAACGCGAGACCTTCAGCGATCGCCGTCTTGCCAACCCCCGGCTGACCAATCAAGACAGGATTGTTCTTTGTACGTCGTGACAACACTTGAATCACACGGCGTATCTCCGCATCGCGTCCGATCACTGGGTCCAATTTACCTTCTTTAGCCCGGGCGACCAAGTCGATGGCATACTTTTCAAGCGCTTGATACTTGCCTTCCGGGTCTTGATCGACCACTCGTTGCGACCCGCGCATTTGAGCCAACGTTTCCAACAGTTTTGGCTCTTCGACCGCATTCATTTCCAAAATTCTCTTGGCCGCCGATTCGACGCGCAACAGTGCCAACAATAAATGTTCCGTCGAAACAAACTCGTCATTCATTTCGCGTGAAGCGTTTGCCGAGTTTTGAAACACGGATTGAAGTTCACGGCTGGCACCTGGATTGCTGCCACCCGTTGTTTTAGGGAAACGTTCTAGTTCCGATTGCACAATCGTCTGAAGTTGGTTTAGTGGAACGCTCATTTTTTCCAGCAGCGGCCGGACGATACCGTCACTTTCGTTTAGCAGCTCGAATAACAAATGAAGCGGCGTGATTTCGGCATGTCCGTGTTCGGCAGCGGTCGATTGTGCGTGCGCGACCGCTTGTTGTGCTTTGGTTGTCAGTTTTTCGAATCGAAATGACATATTGGCTTCCTCCATATCGATGAGCTCGCGTTTTGCCGGGCGATTATTGCAATTTTGAAAAGAACTTTGATGTGTCAGAAAGAAAAGCAAGAAGCATGCCAAAACTCTGGATTCTTCATCCGAGAACCTCAAGCCAACAAAAAAGCCACGCGTAGAGCGTGGCTTTGATTGCAACGATTTGTTTAACCGAATGCGAACGGCCGAATTTGATTGCTAGTCGTTTTTGACTTCAAACTCAGCATCGATCGCGTCATCATCCGCAGGAACCGTTTCGGCTTCTGGTTGCTCCGCAGCTGATGCAGCGCCGGGACCGTCAGCAGCCGCACTTTCATACATAACTTTGCTCAGGGCATGCGATGCTTGCTCCAGTTCTTTGACGGCTGCTTTAATAGCATCGACATCGTCTTCCTGGGCGACTTCACGTACCTTGGCGATCGCGTTTTCCAACGGCTCTTTGTCAGAGTCCTTCAATTTTTCACTATGTTCCGTAATAGTTTTTTCCATTTGATAACACATGTTATCGGCTTCGTTGCGAGCACTTGCCAATTCGAATTTGACCCGATCTTCTTCGGCGTTCGCTTCAGCATCGGACTGCATCTTGTTAATTTCGTCGTCGGAAAGGCCAGACGACTCTTTAATTTCCACGTTAGCCTCTTTGCCGGTGCCCAGATCTTTCGCCGAAACGTTTAAGATCCCGTTCTGGTCGATATCGAACTTCACTTCGATCTGCGGCACACCACGAGGTGCCGGCGGAATGCCTGTCAAATCAAACTTGCCAAGTATTCGATTATCCGCAGCCATTTTGCGTTCACCTTGGTAGACCTGAATGGTAACCGCAGTTTGATTGTCGGCCGCTGTGCTAAACGTTTGTTTCTTTTCGGTCGGGATGGTCGTATTTCGTTCAACCAACGCCGTCAACAATCCACCTTCGGTTTCAATACCCAAGGTCAGCGGAGTAACATCCAGCAACAAGACGTCTTTTCGATCCCCAGCCAAAACCGCACCTTGAATCGCGGCACCAACGGCGACGACTTCGTCAGGATTAACGCCTTGATGCGGATCCTTACCAAAGACTTTTTTCACCATTTCTTGGACTTTAGGCACACGAGTCGACCCGCCGACCAACACGATTTCGTCGATATCGCTGGGCGACAGCTTAGCGTCCTTCAGTGCTTGTTCGACGGGACGGCGACAACGCTCGACCAGGGGATCGATCAATTGTTCAAAATCCGCTCTCGTAATGTTCATCTGCAAGTGCTTGGCATTGCCATCGGAGTCTTGGCAAATGAACGGCAAGTTGATGTCCGTGTTCGGACGACTACTCAACTCTTTCTTGGCTTTTTCGCAAGCTTCTTGAAGCCGCTGCAACGCCATCGTGTCTTTTCGCAAATCGACCGCATTGGACTTCATGAATTCGTCAGCAACGTGATTAATCAAGACTTCGTCAAAGTCATCCCCCCCCAAGTGCGTATCGCCGCTTGTACTGATAACTTCAAAGACTTTCATTCCGTCGTCGTCGTTCAATTCTAGAACGGAGACATCGAACGTCCCACCACCCAAATCGAACACGACAATTTTCTGTTCATTTTGTTTTTTATCCAAGCCGTAAGCCATCGCCGCAGCTGTCGGCTCGTTGATGATTCGAGCGACCTCAAGTCCGGCAATCTGACCGGCGTCCTTGGTCGCTTGACGTTGGGCATCATTGAAATAAGCGGGAACCGTGATCACGGCTTTGTTGACTTTGTGTCCCAAATAATTTTCGGCAGCTTCTTTGAGTTTCCGAAGCGTTTTCGCGGAAATTTCTTGCGGCGTAAACTCGTCTTCACCAACGCCAATTTTTACGTATTCATCGGCGTTACCCAAGACTTTGTAGGGTACCATTTTCTCTTCGGAGTGGACTTCGCTATGGCGCCGCCCCATAAAACGTTTTACTGAATAAACTGTCTTTTCCGGGTTTGTGACTCGCTGGTTGCGAGCAGGAGCACCGACCAAAACTTCGCCTTTGTCGTTAAATGCGATAACGCTTGGTGTGGTGCGATCACCCTCTTGGTTTGCGATGACGGTTGGTTCGTTTCCATCCATGACGGCCACGACTGAGTTAGTCGTACCGAGGTCGATTCCGATTATCTTTTCGCCCTGTGACATAAGATTCCTCCAGTTTTGACTTCTTTATTTTCTTCGCCGCGTACAACGGTTGATTTTTGGTTTCCGAATGCGCAATGGCAGGCGGTTGTAGTCCAGCCCCAGAAATGCAAAGCCCGTGCCAAAGCAAAAATGAGGCGACCCCAAAGAAAAACACGGTAGTTTTTGGTCTAGGGTGCCAAAAATGGGGCGTTTACCGGAATAATCGGAAATCGAATCTGAATATGCTGCCAATTTGTCATCGCATGTTTGCAACGCGAATTCTTGTACTTCAATAAAAAACGGCCTTCGCAAAAGGCCGTGCTCTTAGATTCAATGGCGGATTACTTTTTAGCGTCTGACTATTTTTCTCGTTTAAGTCCCGCTCGACTCAACAAATCCGTGCTCATAAAATCGTCGAGCTGCTCGTCTTGCGGCGGAGAACCGTAGGCTCCGAGGGAATGCGGATCATAGTCTAACTCATATTCGTGTTTGGCAAACCGAACCGTCGTGCCAGGATCCAGCCGTTTCCGTAACCCAACCGTGATTTTCTTGCCATCAACTTTGACTCCGTTACGCGACTTGAGATCACGAACGAACCAATAACCTTCTTCGATTTCCATCAATGCATGATGGCCAGATATGTTTGAAAAATTCAATACGATGTCGCATCCCTCTCGACGCCCTATTCGTAACCTGGGTTTCAACAACGGGATGGGATCACCGCCGCCCAATGGGACTAACTCTCCATATTTCGGTTTGCTTTCGGTAGACATGGCTGGTAGTTCATAAATACGATAAAAAAGAAAAATAATTCAATCAAATTCAGCTATAAATCAGCTTAATAATTAACTTTAACTGTATTCGGTGGTCATTTTGACGTCAACTAAATCGACCGTAAGCTTCCACGACTGGCGCTCAGAAGGCCTAAATTATTACGGTTATAACTTTTATCTGCGTAAGACATTTGGGCATCGAGTCCAAAGGGTTAGCGTCGATGCTGGATTTACATGTCCCAATGTCGATGGGACAGTAGCCATTGGCGGTTGCGTTTTTTGCGATAACCGCAGCTTTAGCCCAAGTCGTCGATTGCCTCGATTGGACATCCGCGATCAGATTGATGATGGGATTTCGCGACTAAAACGTCGTTACAAATGCGATCATTTCATGGCCTATTTTCAACCGGCGACTAATACTTACGCTCCGGTTGAGAAACTCAAACCGCTTTACGAACAAGCGATGTCACATCCCGATGTCGTTGCCCTCGCCATCGGCACTCGCAGTGATTGCGTTCCCGACGACGTGTTGGATTTGCTGGAGACCATTGGCGAAGACATTCCTTTGACCGTCGAATATGGCATGCAAACGATTCACAACAAAACGTTGGAGTGGATGAATCGAGGCGAAGATCATGACTCGTTTTTGGATGCAATGGAGCGTAGTGTCAATCGCGGATTCAAGATTTGTGCGCATATTATGTTGGGACTACCGGGCGAATCGCATGCGGACATGATGGCAACTGCCGCTGCCGTCGCGGCTTCAGATTTAGACGCAGTAAAAATTCACAACTTGTATGTTGTTGAGAATACACCGTTGGCAGAACAAGTTCGCAATGGTGAGGTCGAACTTATGTCCCGGGATGAGTACGTGTCAACTTTGGTCGAATTCTTAGAGAGCATTCCACCCCACATGATTGTTGAACGCGTCAGTGGCGAAGCACCCGGCGACTACTTTGTTGGGCCCAGTTGGTGTCTGGACAAACCGGCCGTTTTAAATGCAATTCAAAACGAGTTTGATTCTCGAGCAACATGGCAAGGTAAACGGTTTGCCGATGGTTAATGGATTAAACGTTGACGCCGAAAGGCTTTGCCAAACGGTCGCGGCGAACTCGGACGAACTGGACGTGGTTTGCTCGAAGACAACCAATGGTACGACGATTTTGGATTTCGGCACGGATCGTCAGGGCACAATGGCTGCAGGAATCGAGTTGGCAAGAATTTGCATGGCCGATCGCGCGAACGTCTCGTTGTCGACCAACGCAGGAGTCTTAGGCTTGGAAATGCTGCAGGTTGAAACTGATCAACCGGTGCTTGCGTGTATTGCATCTCAATATGCCGGCTGGCCGTTTTCGACCGAAAACTTGTTTTCAATGTGTTCTGGTCCAGCCAGATTGAAACGCGGTCGCGAAGAAATTTTGCACGTATGCGAATTAACGACCGACGATCAAAACGCGGTCGGGATTCTGGAAACCAACCAGACTCCGGTTGCCAAAGATGTAGCCGAATTCGCCGATGAATGCCGGTGCAGAACGGAGCAATTGACGCTTTGCTTGGCTCGAACGTGTAGTCTTCCAGGCACGATTCAAGTTGTCGCCCGCAGCGTAGAAACCGCGATGCATAAGTTGTTTGAAATGGGCTTTGATCTCAACAAGGTCGTACGTGGTGCGGGCAATGCCCCGATGCCTCCGGCAGCCAAAGACGACTACATCGCCATGGGTTGGACCAACGATGCCATTTTGTACGGTGGCGAAGTACATTTGTGGGTCGATGAGCTCCCTGACGTTGACGAATTTGTGACAACCATTCCCAGCTCGTCGTCTGAACAATTCGGCCGACCCTTTAAAGATATCTTTGAAGAGTACAACCGCGATTTTTACAAGGTCGATCGCATGCTTTTCAGCCCGGCGAAGGTAACCGTGACTTGCTTGGCGTCTGGCAAGTCGGCGACGGCAGGTGAAATTCGTTCCGACTTGTTGAAGGTTTCTTTTGAATCGGGTGACTGAGTGAATTTGCTGGTCATCGATCGACCTGACAGCTGGCACGTCGAGGATTTGAAACGCGCTGCCAAAAACGAGTATGGTGTGACGACGGCCAGGTTTGACCAGCTTGCCGTTGCGATCGACGCTCGCTTTCAAAAATCTGAATTCGTTGTCGACGGGATCTGTTCCAGGAAATACGATGCCCTTTTGACCCGGGCCATGCCGGCGGCCTCGTTGCAACAAATCGTCTTTCGAATGGATTGGTTGGACCGATTGGAAAAACAGCATCGGATCCCTGTGATTAACCCAGCAAAAACGATCGAAAGTAGCATCGATAAATATTTGAGTCTGGAGAAACTACGGGCTGCTGGCCTGACAGTACCAAAAACATATGTTTCACAGAATCTCTCGGAAGCCTTACGTTTTTTTGAGGAGTTGGGCAACGACTGTGTACTCAAACCAATATTTGGTAGCCGCGGCCGGGGCATTTTACGGATTCGAGAAAAAGAAGTCGCCGCAAAAGTGTTTTCCGATCGCATTGCTGCCGGCGATGTTATCTACCAACAAGAATTCGTCGAGCATGGTGATTCAGATGTGCGAGTTTTGGTGGTTGGAGATCAATTGTTTGGCATGTGCCGGCGTCGCCCCGGACATTGGATCATCAACGCAAGTCAGGGCGCAACATGTTCGCGATATTCATTGGACCAACAAGAACAGGACATCGCGTTGACGGCGGCCCGCTCACAAAACGCTATCCTGGCTGGCATAGATTTGATCTACCGCAGTGGAATACCTGTAGTTCTGGAGGTCAACGCCGCGCCATCTTGGCGGCACCTCGCTCAAGTCCATCCGACGGACATCAGTGCCACTGTTTTGGATTGTATTCGGCAAGCAGCAGAACTATAAAACCGGGATCACAAAGATCACGTATGCGACAGCCAACACGATTTGAACGATCGCAAATAGAAAAGCCATTTTAACAAATTGCGCGAAACTTAGTTTCAGTCCGTGTTTGTGCATTATCGTAACGGCTACAAGTGTCGAAGCTGAGCCGATCGGTGTCAGATTGCCACCCAAGTTCGCACCGAATATCACGGACCACCACAAACCAGAAGAATCTGGTGAACCCAAGTCATGCAAAATACTCGCCAACATTGCCGCCAAAGGGATATTGTCTGTCACGCTGCTGAACGCTGCCGAACCCAAGAGCAAAACAGCCGCGTCTTTCGCACTGGCAGCTTCTTGTGTCACGTCACCCATTACTGATTGGAGCGCCAAGCCAATCCAGTGCAATACTTGAGCATGTTCCATCACGTAGATAACCACAAAAAGTGCCATAAAAAAGCCGATCAAATCCCAGTCTACCGCCCGATAGAATTTGTCAACTTCCGCCCGAAACATCAGCAGCATGATCGCCGCCATCGACATGGCAACGAATCCCATTCCCAATTTGTTGATTAATGGCAAAGCAGAAGTACCAGCAATCAAAATGATAAACAGTCCCAGCATAACGATGGCGACTTTAAAAAACGTCCAGCTTTCAATGCCGTCGTTTTCGTCGAATCCATCGACCATCTCTTTAGCCTTTTCTTTTTCGTGCGCATCGCGATTACTTTTGATATTGAAAACCATGGCACCCAAGTACAACGTTGCCGCTGTGGCCATGACGACGTAGGGTGCCGCTTTGACGAAGAATGTGAAAAAGCTAATATTGGCGGTCGTGCCGACAATGATGTTGGGTACGCTACTGATCAACGTCAGCAGGCCCCCGATGTTAGTCAACAATCCTTCGATTAACAGAAACGACAACAATTGCTCTCGTCTCTTGAGCTTTTCAAGCGACACGACTGTGAGCGAACCAACGATAATCATCGCCGTCACATTGTTTAGAACAGCCGAGAACACGACCGTCATCATTCCGTACAACACCAACAACTTGAGAGGATCACCTTGAGATAGCTTGGTCGCCCGGATGGCAATCCAGGAAAACAGTCCGCTGCGGCTCGTTACATCGACAAACAAACTGGAACCCAGAATGATGGCAATCACACTCCAGTCGATGCCTGGGATATAGAACGGCATCGAAATCTCATGACCGCCGACATGAACGACCGCGGGTTCGACTGAGTCATGATTTTCACCGGATTCGAGAACGGGTATTTCGACGTGATGCTTTTCTTCCAAGTCGTCGACATACTCCGCCGTCACCGATTGATCTAGTTTGGCTTCGTGCGAACCAACGACGACCTCTTCGAAGGAAAATATTCCGGTCGCGGTCCCAGCGAGCAAACAAATGACCGCGAATGCACCTGCGATAATTGATTTTTTCGCGTGCAAAACCTCTTCTAACGCCAAACAAGCGATCAAACCCGCCAACAAGGCGCAAAACAAGATCGTAACGGAACTGGAAACGTTGGCCGTCGACGCTAACAATGTAGCGGCGAATTCGGACGAGCAGAGTATTTCAATGGACATCATGGCTTTAATTTCGACGACAGGTTGATTCCAGATTCTGACTTGAATGAACATTCATGGAAAGAGCACAAACGGGCGACATCCGTTGACTTTTTGTTGGCAATCTGGACACTAATAAACGCCCAGCGAAATTCAAAAATACTCGCAAATCTGACGATAAGGATTGAGAAATCAAGTCGAATTGGGATAGGCTCAGTGGCCTCACGGGCGTCGAAAGAGGTAAATCAAATGCTTCTTTTTTCGTCTTAACAAGAACATCGACCGCTCCATTTTTCGAGAGCTAAGCAAGGTATTAGGTTTTTTATGAGTACGGCAGTTTCCAACCGATTCAATGCGCGAAGCCACTTTTCCGTCGGAGGGCAGGATATTGGGATTTTTAGATTGAACGCGTTGGCGGACGCTGGAATTGGCCACATCGAAAAATTGCCCTACTCGATCCGAATTTTGCTTGAGTCAGTTTTGCGAAATTGCGATGGCCGGGTCGTGACTGAGAAAGATGTAGAAGCGCTAGCCAATTGGGAAGCGGCAGCACCCGCAAAAGTCGAAATCCCATACAAGCCGGCTCGAGTCGTTCTTCAAGATTTCACCGGTGTCCCGGCCGTTGTTGATCTGGCAGCAATGCGCTCGGCGATGGGGCGTCTGGGCGGCGATCCCAAAAAAATCAATCCTTTGATTCCGGTAGATTTGGTGATCGACCATTCGGTCCAAGTCGACCAATTCGGGAGTCGTGAGGCGCTCGCAGCCAACGTCGAATTGGAATTCGAACGAAATCGGGAACGGTACGAATTTCTGCGTTGGGGCCAACACGCGTTTGATAACTTTCGCGTCGTTCCTCCCAATGTAGGAATCGTCCACCAAGTTAATTTGGAGTTCTTGGCCAAGGGTGTGTTCATTCGTGAAGACGGTCAAGGGAAAGTGGCTGTGCCCGACACCTTAGTGGGAACCGATAGTCATACCACAATGATTAACGGATTGGGCGTTCTGGGATGGGGCGTCGGTGGGATTGAAGCCGAAGCAGCCATGTTGGGGCAACCGATTTACATGTTGATGCCCGAAGTTGTCGGATTTGAACTGACTGGCAACTTGTCACCAGGAACCACCGCTACGGATTTGGTACTTACGGCTACTGAAAAGCTGCGCGCCGAAGGTGTGGTTGGGAAATTTGTCGAGTTTTACGGTGCGGGTGTTTCAAATATGTCGCTCGCCGACCGCGCCACGTTGGCCAACATGGCGCCAGAATACGGTGCGACCATGGGCTTTTTCCCCGTTGACATTGAGACGTTGGATTACATGTCCCGTACTGGTCGAACCGACGAAGAAGTGGCGTTGGTCGAAGCGTATATGAAAGAACAACACCTGTTCCGAACCGACGGCGCCCCGGTGCCGACATTCACCAAAACATTGTCGCTCGACATTTCGACAGTTGAGCCTTCTCTTGCTGGTCCAAAACGACCGCAAGATCGCATAGCATTGTCCGATATGAAACGGTCGTTCAATCAGTCTTTGACCGATCCGATTGCAAAACGCGGTTTCGAACTGTCGTCCGATCAATTGACTTCCGTCGCAACAGTCGAAAACAACGGCCACACGACCGACATTGGGCATGGCTCTGTGGTCATTGCCGCGATCACCAGCTGCACCAATACGAGCAACCCCTCTGTGATGGTTGCTGCAGGATTGCTCGCCAGAAATGCCGTGGCCAGAAGCTTGACAGTTAAGTCTTACGTCAAGACGAGTCTGGCACCGGGTTCCCGCGTGGTCACCGAGTACTTGGACAAGTCTGGATTGACCGAGTCACTGGAACAACTTGGCTTTCACACTGTCGGATACGGGTGCACTTCGTGTATCGGAAACAGCGGTCCGCTCCCCGAACCGGTTGCCAACGCCATTCAATCCGGCAATCTGGTTGCTTCTTCGGTGTTAAGCGGTAACCGAAACTTTGAAGGTCGCGTCAATCCGCATACCAAAGCCAATTACTTGGCGAGTCCGCCGTTGGTGGTCGCTTACGCGTTGGCGGGAACGACTGACATTGATTTGACGGCCGAAGCCATTGGCCAAGACGAAAATGGAAACGATGTATTTCTCAATGACATTTGGCCGTCGCAAGATGAAGTCGCTCAAGTGATCGCGGACTGCGTAACGGCTGAGATGTTTAGCTCTCAGTATTCCGGTGCCTTCGATTCCAATGAAACCTGGAACAACATTCAGATTGGTGCCGGCGACATTTACGAATGGAGCGAATCTAGCACCTACATACAAGAGCCGCCCTTCTTGGTAGGACTTGAACGAGAAGTCGGGGACATACAGCCAATCCGCGGTGCTCGATGTCTCGCCAAATTGGGAGATTCGGTGACGACCGATCATATCTCACCGGCTGGTGCGATTGCCAAAGACAGCCCGGCCGGCTTGTATTTGCAAGAAAATGGAGTCGAACCACGTAACTTTAACAGCTATGGGTCGCGACGTGGAAATGACCGCGTAATGTTGCGTGGTACGTTCGCGAATATTCGCATTCGAAACTTATTGGCACCCGGAACCGAAGGTGGATTCACGACCCATGTGCCGTCTGGCGATGCGATGACGATTTACGATGCGGCAATGCGTTACCAAGGCGAAAACGTTCCATTAATCGTGCTGGCTGGGACTGAATATGGGACCGGCTCAAGTCGCGACTGGGCGGCAAAGGGCACCATGTTGATGGGGGTTCAGGCGGTTATCGCGGCAAGCTACGAACGCATCCACCGTAGTAATTTGGTAGGTATGGGCGTTCTCCCACTTGAATTTGCAAATGGCGCTAATTGCGAGTCGGTTGGGTTGACCGGCAACGAAACATTTGAAATTCCTGAACTGTCCAACTCGTTGAAACCGCGCTCAACCGTAAAAGTGATCGCCGCCTCCGACGACGGCCAAACGATAGAATTCGAGGCTGTCGTACGCATTGATACCGCTGTTGAAATGGACTACTATCGAAACGGCGGAATTTTGCAAACAGTTCTTAGAAACTTGGCGTCGGGCTGATAACTTCGATTGGCCGAGATTACCGGTATAATCTGGCCAATCGGCACTTCTTTTTCGGTAATATTGTCATAAAAAGAGGTTCAGGACCTTCTAGCGAATTCCGCAACCCGCCTGTCGCAATTATATTATGAATTGTGCAACTGCTGAATGTTGTGACGAGTTTAGCAAACGTACGATTCCTTGTCGCACCTCATGATCGAAGCCAATCCAAAATCTGAATCATCGCAAGTGCCCGACGTCGCCGAAGAAGTCGAGGACTTCCAGCGTTCGATCTCCGATGGATTTAATCAAGTTGGCGACCAAAAAACTGGTGGAAAAAACAAAAAGCTGTACTGTTTTTCTTGCCACCGAATGGAATATCACTACAACGCCTTGAAAGGCAAAGCGTATCATCACCTCTTAGTCGGTCTAACGTTTGGCATTGCTTGGCTATTCGGCCCCTTTCGTTGCCGCTGCTGTGGTCACCGCCGAATGTGCCGGTTCAATTTCTTGAATCCGCGTTTTCATGTTCATAAATGGAAATATTCGGGCAAAGGAGTATCGGCTAGTTCGTCCTCGCGCGTTCAGCAATCCAGTGCCAAAACCTCAGAAAAACCCGATGATAAATCGGAGGTCGTTGTCGTTGACGAAACTCACGAAATCACTCATAAGAAACGGCGCAGACGAAAGAGGAAGTTGAAGTCCGTGCCAACCGTTAGCACGATTGGAAAAGAAAGAAAAGAACGGGCCAAACTTGAAGAATACACTCAGACGAACCACGACACCGGCATGGATTTTTCGATCGATGGAATCGTCGGTTCCTTTGAAACGGAGCAAAGCCGCAAGGAACGGCTGCAACGCATTGCCATGGAACGGTCCAGTCGAGGCCCGTTTAAAGCTAAAAAGGCGAAACCCAGACGGCGCGTCCACGGCAAACCGAAACGACGTCACGCCAAAAAAGAGAAACTGTCCGGGCCGACGGTCTATTGTTTTAGTTGCAAACAAAAGAACGAACACTACCATATCCTCAAGGGCACGACCTATTATTCATTCTTGTTCGGAGTGACCTTTGGTACCAGTGCCATTGTCGGTCCCTTTCGTTGCTCGGTTTGCAGTAAAAAAAGACTGCTCGGCTCTGACGTGATCAATCCAAAATACGCGATCCGCAGCTTGTTGGCTAATTCCAGCAGCGGTTACGGGTAGACCCGGTGGTTGCCAAGTGCTGTTTGGCCGGCCCTAGTTTAATGCCGCCAAATCGTCTAACGATGCCTTCAGCTTTGCCAATTGCTCATTAGCTTGGGCGACAGAATCTTTGGCCCGTTGGACCACATTTTCTGGTGCATTGCTGATGAATTTCTCGTCAGCCAATTTTCGTTCATTGGCCGCGATCAAACCCTCGACCTTGGCAATTTCTTTGTGCAGCCGGTTAGATTCCGCATCAACGTCAATGAATCCTGCCAATGAAACAAAGACTTCCACGCCCGCGCGCGTCACCGTGGCATTAATTTTGGGTGGCTCCACAGCAGGCCCCATCTCGGTTAGTTTTGCTTTCGCCATCGATTCAAAATTGATGCGCATGGGCTCAAGCAAATCTCGAATCGCCTCGGAGGTGCGAACCGAGAATTCAATTTCCGTTTTGGGCCGCAAATTTTGGGCGCTGCGAATTTCTCGAAGTGATCCCAATACCAATTGAAATTGTTCAAACTGATTTTCAATATCCGGTTGTTTCCATGCGGCTGGTAAATCGGGCCAATCGGCGACGATCAAACTTTCCGAAGCTAGAGTGGTCGTTTCAAAGCCCCGTTCAGGACAGATCTTCGCCATGTTTTGCCAGATCTCTTCCGTGATGAAAGGCATGATCGGATGCAGCAGGCGAAGCAGCGCATCCAAAGTAAACGCCAACATCCGCTGCGCATGTGGTTTCAACGACTCATCGGCAAATCTGTCTTTGAGCATCTCAACGTAAAAACTACAAAACTCGTTCCAGGAGAACTCATAGACCTCTTGAGTTGCATCGGCAAACCTAAATGCTTCAAAATTTCGTGTCACGTTGTCTGAAACGGTCGCCAACCGACTCAGTATCCAGCGATCTTCCAACGTCAATTCTGATGCTGCTATAGGGGCCGCTTCATATCCCTGCAAGTTAATCATGGCGAAACGCGACGCGTTCCATAACTTGTTTCCGAAATTACGTGCTTTTTCAAACCGATCGCTAACAACCGGGCCGCGCGGAATTGCTCTGTCTTCTGCCGTTTCAGCCCACTGCGTCGAAAACGACTGACCGCAAGACTTGCAATCGATCCGTGGCAGGATTCGGTTCTTTTTCGTTTGCTCAATCGTAATTTGACAATGCGGGCATTCAAATTGGACCGGCAAGCGAACATCTTGAGTTTCGGTCGTCAAGTGGGCCATACCAAATCGCAAGGCATCGGCACCAAATTTATCGATTACATCCAACGGGTCGATCCCGTTCCCTTTCGATTTGGACATCGTTTCCCCAAATCCATCCTGAATCTTGGGATGGATAAAAACGCGTTCAAAGGGAACTTGGCCCGTGTTGTTTAACGAGGCCAATACCATCCTGGCAACCCACAGCGTGATGATATCCCGGCTGGTAATTAAAGTTGACGTCGGGAAAAACTTGTCCAAATCGGCTGTCGACTCTGGCCAACCCAGCGTCGAATGCGGCCACAGCGCCGAACTGAACCAAGTATCCAAAACATCTTCCTCACGGACGAAGCCTTCGGCCAGCAAAGCCGTTTCGAATGACTCGCTGGGATTTTTGATGCAAACGTGAACGGTGCAGTCTGGGAGTTGCAAAACCTTTCTCTTTGCCGGATCCGTTTCAGAGCTTTCCTCGATTTGAATTGCAACATTTCCCGACGTAAATCCGTTCAACGAGCGAATCTTTTCAGTTATCGCTTGAACATCATCCTGCTGTGCACAGGGCCGCGACCAAACGGGAATCTGATGTCCCCACCACAATTGGCGTGAAACCGGCCAATCCCGTTTTTCTCCTAACCAATCATGATAGCCTTTCTCATAGCGTGACGGAGTAATTGTGACTTTCCCCTCGGCAACCGCGTCCATCGCCGATTGCGCCAGGTCCGCCATTTTAACGAACCATTGGTCGGCCAGAAACGGCTCAATAGCGGTCTTACTACGGTCCGAATGCGGCAATTCAATTTCTCGATCTTCAATCTTCTCAACGAGATCCAATGCCTCTAGGTCCTCGACGACTTTCTTCCGACCTTGCTTAAAGGTTAGACCTTGATAGTCCCCGGTTTCAGCATTTAGCGTGCCATCGGTATTCATGATGTTGATCATCGGCAGTCCACAGCGAATGGCGACGTCGTAGTCATTGGGATCATGTGCCGGAGTTATCTTGACACAGCCACTTCCCAATTCAGGTTTGGCCCATGTATCGGTGACCAATGGGATTTCTCGATTCAACAATGGCAGACGTAGCTTGCGTTTGTCATCGGCCATTTCTTTCAATTGAATCAGCCTTTGTAAAACCTGTTCACGTCGATCTTTGGCCTGCGCGATTTGAGACTCAACAACGGGGCGATCGGCCTCAGTCGCTTTGGCCAGTTTTTCTTGCAACTCGTTTTCGTATTTGTCCAAAGCCGCGGCTGGATTTGGGTGAACCGCAACCGCCGTATCACCCAGCATCGTCTCCGGTCGTGTTGTTGCGATGCTGACGAATTTTGGTTCACCAGGTTTGGGGTCAATGAAAGGATACTTGAAGTGCCAGAAATTGCCTTGGACCGTTTTCGAGAAAACTTCATCGTCACTTACGGCGGTTTGCAAAAACGTGTCCCAATTGACCAGGCGTTTTCCCCGGTAAATTAGTGACTTGCCAAACAGGTCAAAAAAGAAATGGCGAACCGCTCGCGCGCAAATTTCGTCCAATGTAAACCTCGTTCTTTCCCAGTCGCAACTACAACCCATTTTTTGCAGTTGACCGAGAATTCGCTTCTCATACTGTTCTTTCCATTGCCAAATACGTTCGACCAGTTTCTCTCGACCGAGATCGTGTCGTGTCTTTCCCTCTTCTTCCTTCAACCGCCGTTCGACAACAGCTTGAGTCGCAATCCCCGCATGGTCGGTACCAGGAATCCACAACGCATTGAATCCCTGCATTCTTTTTTGACGAATGACAATATCTTGGAGCGTATTGTTCAGCGCATGACCTAGGTGGAGGGCACCGGTTACATTTGGTGGAGGAATTACGACAGTAAACTTGGGACGGCTTGAGTTTTGATCGGCGTGAAAATAGCCTCTTTCAAGCCACATGTCATAAATGCGGCTTTGAGCTTCCAAAAAATCGAAACGATTCGGGATCGAATTGGCGTCGAAAGTCATTGGGAATCCTGCGAAGGTGTCTTTTAAGGGCAAGCGAAATTTTAGTACATCAGCGCGGTATGTTTAATGTCATTAGCTGCAAATCTCACAATCCAACTGCAATCCACCAAATGTTTTAGGCGGTGCATCAAAACCGTGATCAATTGCCCTGCAGATCGGATTGTTTTCACGCGTATAGGTTCGTTATCGTAATTTGGAATGGAAATAATTGGCGAAACCGGACAGTATCTCAGATCGAATTTTCACTTGCCAGACGGTCGTCGGATATTGCAACGCACGCGAAAATCTCCGATGATCATTGGAGTCAAGTCAAACCGAAGGATATTCGACTGGCGTCGTCAAGCAACCCAAACAAAAAAGGTAGTAATGCCAAAATGGTGCCCAGCGACCGTTGTCGCCAAACAGGTGTGGACAGAAGGCTTATTTACGTTGACCATCAGGCCCGAAGCGGTTTTGCCATTTGAGCCGGGGCAGTTTTTGCACTTGGCCCTCGGGGACGAAGAAAACCGTGTCAATCGTCCCTATTCGGTGGCTTCGCCCCACGGGGACGAACTTGAGTTCTTCATTGTATTGGTGGAAGACGGCGAACTGACACCTCGTCTTTGGAGTCTCAAACCGGGAGATGCCGTCGACGTATCCGAACGGGCAGCTGGAAGTTTCACGTTAAAAAAGACGCCCGATGCGAAAATTTTGTGGCTCGTTTCGACCGGCACCGGATTGGCACCCTACATCGCAATGCTGCGGACCGAACAGCCATGGGATCGATTCGAGCAAGTCGTTGTCGTGCATGGAGTCCGATACGCTGCGGACCTGGCCTACACTGAAGAACTCTTGGCGCACAGAGAACAACACCCAGGTTTCCAGTTGGTGCAAACGTTGACGCGAGAACAACACGACAGTGCCATGTACGGTCGTATTCCAAATCTCCTTGACGACGGTTCCCTTGAAGCGAAAACGGGTTTAAAAATTAGTGCCGACAGCTCGACGGTGATGTTGTGCGGCAATCCGGCCATGCTTGATGACATGGAACAAAAACTCGGCGCCCGCGGCATGGTCAAGCATCGCTCCAAATCGCCAGGACAAATTGTGCTGGAGCGGTATTGGTAAGATAACTTTTTAGGAATTGCGAATTGGAAATGAGTATTGCAACCGGCTTAGAACACATTTTGCGAGAAAATGAACCGCTGGCGCCTTATACGTGTTTGAATTTGGGCGGTGTCGCCGAGTATTTTGCCGAACCCACCAGCGAAACGGAGCTAGTGGAGTTGGTCCGACGATTTAGCGAGCAAGAGCTGCCCGTCCGCTTGATTGGTAGCGGCTCGAACATTTTGGTCAGAGACGAAGGCGTTCCTGGATTGGTGATCAGCTTGACCGCCCCTGACTTTTGTCGCTTGACCGTCAACGAAAATCGGATTGTCGCGTCCGGCGGAACGAAGCTATCTCACTTTGTGTCGACCGCAGTTCGTGAAGGATTTTCGGGTCCCGAAAACCTCGTTGGATTACCCGGTACAATCGGCGGGGCCCTGCATCAGAACACCGGCGTCAATGGCTACGATATTGGCAGCGCACTGATGGAAGCGCGCGTCATGACGCGATCGGGTGAAGTCATAAATCGTGAAAAAGATTCTTTATCGTTTTCTTATCGCCAAAGTAGCCTCGATGAGCTCGTCATTCTGAATGCGACGTTTCAATACGAACGCGAAAACCCGGAAGAACTCACCAAGCGTATGCAGAAGCTATGGATCGTTCGACGCTCTTCGCAGCCCGTTTCTGAATCATCCATTTACGTATTCAAGGACAGCGGTGCCGAGTCGGCCAGCACGCTCATTGAACAAAGCGGCTTGAAGGGCACGCGAGTCGGAGCCGTCGAAGTCTCTGATCGAGACCCCAACAGCTTTATCGCGCATGAAGGAGCGACCACAGTCGACGTATTGCGGCTTATTGACTTGGTCAAAAATCAGGTATCCGAGAAGCTCGGTGTCAACATCGAATCCGGTTTGGAAGTTTGGTAGCCGGAAAAACGTTGGATTCGTTATAGGCCTACCCAATTGCCACAGATTCGCCCAACGGCCAGTTCTTTACACGGCATTTTGGGGCGCCCACAAAAGTCAAAAGGGTCCGATCTCGATACAAATAAATAGGTCATCCGTGGACGACCATTTTTTCTGGCTCGGAGGTCGATTCGATGAGATCCAAACGCAATTCCAACAACGGATTTTCTATCCGGTATTTTCTGCTCCATCCGGCAGTCTGGTTCCTCGTTGCGACCGGTACATTGACGTACTCTGGAATCGCAGCATGGCACAGCTATCGCGAAAAATTTCTGAATCACGAGCGTTACGTATTAGTCGATTCGAAACTGAACGTCAGTCAAGGCCCACATTGGGCGCTTCCACTCGTCGCCGACATCAAACAATCTCTGATCGACGACCGACAATCCCTTTTGGATCCTAGTCTCGTTCCCGTCGTGCGTGAAATCCTCACCCAGACACCGTGGATACGCGAAATCGAACGAATACAAAAATCCAATCACGGCCTGGACGTCGTTTTGAATTACCGGCAGCCAACGGCTTTGCTGGAACCGATTCGCGCCGCCGCCTTGATCGTTGACGGCGATGGTATTTTATTTGACGAATCTTTATTCGACACGGCTGAAGCAGCTCGAGTTCGGAATTCTCTGTTACGAATCAATATGCCGCGGCTCGATCTAAACAACGCCTTGCCCTGGCATTTCATAGCCGATGATCGCGTTTCTGCGGCATCTAGATTGGCCGAAATTGTGCTGCCGGTCAAAGACAAGTTCGAGCTTTATCGCCTCGTTACACGGGCCATTAAAAGCAATGCTCCGTCCGCTAATCCGCAGTTTGAATTGTGGACGACAAATGGCACGACCGTTATTTGGGGAAGCGCACCGGGCGCGGAGAAAGCGAATGAAGCGACTGTTAGTCAAAAGTTTGCCGCGATTGACGCCTATATTGCGCAGTTCGGAAGCTTGAAAAACTTTGACCATCGCAACAGTCACGCCATCGACGTGACAACCGGTAAACCAGTCGTGATCAAATATGCAAGAATAGCTTCCAAAAACAGCTGGCTGAATCAGATCAAATAATTACCGAACTTTTTCGACCAGCTTAAAAATGAAAAAAGCGACCCAAACTTAGGCCGCTGTATAAATATTTCGTATTCGAATCGGTCTTATTTGTTGACCTTTTTCTTTTTCTTTTGAGTCGATTTGTATTCGCCACCAAACTTCTTTTTGAACTTTTCCACCCGGCCCATGGTGTCCACAAACTGTTGTTTACCGGTATAAAAAGGATGCGAAGCGCTGGAAATATCGACGTAATAAACCGGGTACTCGTTTCCGTCTTCCCACTTAATGGTTTCATTAGTCTTGATGGCAGATCGTGTGAGGATTGCAAAATCAGCCGTTTTATCCTTAAAAACGACCTCTCGATACTGGGGATGGATGTCGGATTTCATTTCACTTCTCTAAACCAATTGCGTAATTCGGTAGTTTATCGGAAAACAATCAATCGTCAAACGGCCAAATTCTCCTAAAATGGCGTGAAATCTTCGAAATTGTTAACCTGAGACGCTGTCATGGACTTTTTGGCAGGCAAGTTGCTAATCGCCGTACCGGATTTGCCGGATTCAAACTTTTATCGGTCCGTCGTGTTCATGATCGAACACAATGCCGACGGAGCGATGGGAGTGATTCTAAATCGTCCAACCAACATGGCGTTAGGTGATTGGAAAGAATTGGCGACGGATATGGAGGTGAGTCGACAAGACAAAATTTTCGTCGGCGGACCGGTCGAAGGCCCGATCCTGGCACTTCACGATCAATTCAGCATAACCGACAACGAAGTGCATGAGGGCATCTATTTGACGACTTCCAGCGACCGCTTGAGCCAACTGGTAACCAATGCAGAGGTTCGCCTGAAGCTTTTCAGCGGATATTCCGGCTGGGGACCTGGACAGCTAGAAATGGAATTGGAGTGCGGAGGTTGGCTGGTTTGCGCCGCCCACAACAAAGACATATTTGCAGACTCCGAAACGCTTTGGAAAAGCATTTGTGAGCGATTTGGTCACGACATTATGTTGCCAAGCGGTGTAAAACGCGATGGCGATCCAAATTTGAATTAGAGCAAACTTGCTTTTTGCGTAGCGTCGATCCGTCAGGTTTGGCTGCAACATTCAACCCCACTACAGTTAAGTGCATCTTGCACCAGTGATTAGCCGTCGCGTTCGCTGCCGTCGCAGCACGGTGCATCATACCAACTCGAATCGCGATTTATGACGTTGCGCGTTTCCGTTTAATCTGCCATCTTCAAACGCAAAAAACTGAATCAACTGCGTTTTCGGTATTTTATTCTGATGAATTTTGTGTTGGTAATGATTCTACAAAACGACATTAAAAAAGCCGCATCGCTTCTGATGCGGCTTTGGATTTTGTGATACGTATCGAGTTTTGACAATTACCGATCCTAGTCGCGGCTCATGAACAATTGCAAAACATACCAAAACAATAGGGCAACCGACGAGAACAACGCCAACGACGCAGCGACGTGTTGATCAGTCCGGTAAACATGCAAAATATTCGAGGTGTGGTACAGAATATAACCACTCGCCAAAACGACCATGGCCCACGTGAACCAAGCACCCAACAGTCCTGGCATGAACAAGCCGACGGCAATTGCAGCCATGGCAGCGATACCGCCCAGGTACAATGCGTAACGCATAAACGAAAAGTCGGCTTTCGTTACAAACACAACCGCCGATAGCCCACCAAAAATGATCAACGTCACAACCCCTGCACCTTGAATCGCACCCGGTGCAAACGTGTTGGCAATGTACAGCAGGGGAATGAATATGATGGCTTCGGCAACGACAAACAGTCCCAAACCAGCATACTGCGTTCCCACAGACTGGTTGGACGTCGCCCACTTTTCGGCAATGTAGCTAACGGCAATGAACGCACCCAATACGATCAACCAGGAAATCTGGCTTCCCATCATCAGGCCAGAAACATGTGCAATCAGTCCAGGCGCCATATTGAACAGCAAGAGTTCAATCATGACGAATGCAAACACCGCACCCGCCAAATGCAGGTACGTATTGCGAATAAAACGGACGCGATCATCGGTCGCCGCAGCAGCGGCGATCGGGTCCATGCCAAAGGATTTGACCGGTGATTGATACGGGTTACTTGAATATGGATTATTTTGATTCATTTCGATCTCCAAAGAGTCGCATGTTGTTTTCGAAAAGATACTTGCCATTTCGGCTTTTGACGGCCTTTATTTACGAAAAGGGTATCCGTATTGTTCCAAACAGTCAATCTTTGTGACGTTTCGTACGAAATTGACCCGTTTTTCAGGTAATTCCGGCCTGTTAGAATATCGCCAATTTGCCAATCAACCCGCCGAAGACAGGAGTTCGGCTGCGATCGCATCATAGAGCAACAATCCCCGTGTTGTCAGCTTCAAAGTCCCCGAATCCAGTTCCAGCAATTCGTTTTCAAATAGTATCGAATTTTGCGACCCGATGGTGGCTATTTCGACCCCAACTTTTTCTTCAATGGCTTGAACATCGACTCCTGCGAGCTGGCGCAAACCAAATACCATTTGATCCATCGCGATTTCCAGCGGTGTCATCACCTGGCGATCGGCAACCGGACTGCGGTTGGATTCCATTTTCTTCAAGTAGTGCGTGGTACTGCGATGATTAGTTTCCCGGACAACATCGATAAACCGAGCGCTACCGGGACCAAACGCGAAATACTCAGTCCCATTCCAGTAACTTGAATTGTGTCGACATTCGTGACCCGGTCGACAAAAACTTGAGATTTCATAATGATGAAACCCTCGCTGCTGCATTTGTTCAATCGCGTGCAAATAGTGATCCGCCCGTTGCTCTTGGTCTGGAACCTTAAACACACCGATCTGGTGTCGATTCCAAAACTGAGTTCCTTTTTCGATCGTCAACTCGTACGTTGAGATGTGCTTCGGCGAGAATGCAAAGGCTGTTGCCAGATCCGAATGCCACGTATCAAGTGATTCACTTGCAGTTGCAAAAATTAGATCAAATGAAAAATTATTGGTGAACGACCGGGCATTCTTGACCGCCGCGGCAACATCGTCTCGATTGTGGGTACGCTCCAAAAACTTCAACTTTTGTTCGTTGAAGGATTGGACACCAAAACTAACTCGGTTGACTCCGCACGTGGCAAGAGCTTCGGCCTTGGCAAGATTCAAGTCGTTCGGATTGCACTCGATCGAAATCTCGCAGCTATCATCGAACTCGAACCGGGAACGAATGATCTCAAACAGACGTTGTAGATGGCTGGGGCTCAAATGGCTGGGCGTGCCACCACCCAAAAAAATTGTTTTTACGTAGTGTCGCCCACTGAGCCATTCAATCTCAGTTTTTAGCGCGTTCAGGTAACGCTCGATTAAATCGTCCCGACCCGCGACTAATGCAAAATTGCAGTAGCCGCAGCGGTGCCGACAAAACGGGACATGGATGTACAGCGACCGATCGTTACGCAGGCTAGGAGAAAATGTCGGCGAACCAATCATTGAATCAGAGCCACAAGTGCAATTTACCGTCCATAAAATCGGGCAGACGCTTTTTGACGATTCGACGGACTTGGTCGTTGTTGTAACGCGTGCTCAAATGCCCCGCGATGATCAATTCGTTGTTGAACAATGAAACCCTGTCCACAATGTCGTCCAAATGAATATGGCCATGTTTATGGATCAAATTCTTTTTGTGATCGGGGGCGACAAATGTCAATTCGGTAATCAGGATTTTGGCATCGTAAAAAATAGGATTGCGGTCGAGTCCGGCCGGCGCCGTATCTCCGGTATACCCAATTAATGGAAAACGAATCTCATTCGTGATCTCCGTGCCCGCATTTTTCAAGTCTCGAATCTGGTCGCCAGACAATTCGGAAAACTCAGGCTTGAGTTTGTTTCGCCGCTCGAACACAACAAAGCCCAAGCTATAAATCCGATGCTTGGTCTCGACCGCTCGCACGACCAACTCCCGCGACAAGTCAAACTCTTGATCGTGCTCCAACCCAACTAGCTCACAGGGCAATCGACCGCGATCCAGCCGCTCGAAACTTCGCAACATTTGCCGCACCAGTTCAACAGCGTATGCAGGCAACAAAATGCGCGGCGGAGCCATCTTCATCAAACGTCGCCGAGCAACATAAGAGGGAATGGCGGCGATGTGGTCCAGGTGACAATGCGAAATCAACCACGTCGGGGTCCCCATAAAATCCCAGGGGTGCGCACCGAGATCGAACCCGATTTTCAGTTCGGGAATCCGCCAATAGGTTTGGACGGCAGCACGAGAGTAACCCTCGATGGTCAAATCGCCGTGTTGCAAAGATCTAACTGGAACGTTGTCGAGCATATTTAGATTCAAAAGGGTGTCGTTCCATTCGACACATTTTCGCATTTCAGGTTCAATAAAGTCGTTTAAATTTCACTATTTGCTCGTGCAACGCAATAGCTGACACCAACGATTCTAAATTTGGATTCTGCAAACGAATCCGCTTATCACTAGCAAGTGCCCCAATCGGAGTGGCATAAACGAATTGGCTATTGTCATTCAACCGCCGCAACCACTAGCTAAATCCGATGGCACTGGGTCCAATAGAACCTCGTTCGTTTGATAACAAAACAGATCATTTTGCGATTATGTCCCGTCAAGTATTAATTCTTTGTACCGGTAATTCATGTCGTTCTCAAATGGCTGAGGTGCTGTGGCGCCATTTAGGTGCAGCGCGCTGGCAAGTCTGTTCGGCGGGCTCCAAACCTTCTGGATATGTTCATCCGATGGCAATTCAAGCCATTCAAGAATTAGACTTGCCTACCGACGGTTTGACTTCAAAATCCGTCGTCGACATCGATTTGTCCCAGGTTAATTTGGTGATTACCGTTTGCGATAACGCTAAAAACGATTGCCCGGTACTGCCTGCGGCAATTCAGACACTCCACTGGCCGTTTGACGACCCAGCTGATGCGACGGGTACTGACGACGAAAAAATGGTCGTGTTTCGTCGCGTGCGAGATGAAATCAAGAAAGCGATTGTCGACTACTTGGGAGTAGAAGATGCCTAAGCCATTGAAACGCATCGACGATGCAACTGCCGCAGATATCATCGCGTTGACGCAAATGGCCTTGCGCGAAGACATCGGTTCGGAGGAATTGGAAAACGGCATGGATTGCACGACGTTGTCAGTTGTCCCAGACGACGTCGCCGCCACCGCTACGTTTGTCGCTCGAGATGCGGGCGTAATTGCGGGCATGGAATTGGTCGCGCTGATTGCCAAAACATTCGGTCAGGAAATTTCCGTTGATATTAAATGTCAGGACGGAGAACCCGTTGACAAACAACAGGCGGTCGCCGTGTTTTCTGGCGAAGCTCGTAAAATTTTGATGCTGGAACGTACCTGTTTGAACTTCATGTGTCGACTGTCAGGTATTGCCTCGTTGACGGCAGAGTTCGTAAAACGGATAACGGGTACGAAGGCCGTGATTTTGGATACTCGAAAAACAACACCAGGCTGGCGGCGAATCGAAAAATATGCGGTCGCTTGCGGCGGCGGCCGCAATCATCGAATGGGACTTTATGATGCGGTCATGATCAAAGACAATCATTTGGCGATGTACGGCAATCACATTGATGACCATCGTTTGTCGATTTCCAGCGCCATCGAAATGGCCCGACAATGGGTTGCCGACAACCAAGATCGGTTGCCCTATGGAAAACAAACCGTCGTGCAAATCGAAGTCGATACTCTCGACCAGTTAAAAATCGCGCTGCCAGCCAATCCCGATATCGTCTTGCTGGACAACATGAACGCAAAACAGTTGGCGGAAGCCGTCGAGTTTCGCGACCAAAACAATCCAGATATTCAGTTGGAAGCCTCGGGAGGCGTGAATTTACAAACCGTCGAAGCGATCGCCCGATCTGGGGTGGATCGCATCAGCATTGGCGCCCTGACTCACAGCGCCGGAAATTTTGATATCGGACTGGACTGGGAACTGGAGTAACGCTGATTGGATTCCCGGCAATTCTGCCAACCGCTACGACCGTTACGACGTACAAGCAAAGCGACTTTAAGGAATTTCGATGGACATTCGCGGTCGGCAGCTCCCTGCTGATCGAATGCGATTCCGGCCGACATTGTTGCGATTTGTCGCTTTTTTGTTGCTCCTACTTAACGGCGGTTTATTTTTAACTGTCCAACTCAATTAAGTTAGCAGTGAAAAATGGTAATCGACTTGAACCCTCACGAAGAACCCGATCCGATCGATATTTTTGACCAAAATTGTATTTTGATTCTCGATCAGGATCGCGATTTCTTGGATTATTTGGCGGATTGTTTTCAACAACAAAGCTTCAAAGTGATCACCCATACATCGGGAGAGCTGGGGTTCAAAACGGCAAAACGTTCACTTCCAGATTGCATCTTGATCAATACCCAGCTGTTGGACATGGACGGCAACACGCTGTGTCAAAAAATCGTGGACGAATCTTCGACTTGTGGCATACCCGTCATTGTGATGGGCAAGTCAGAATGTCAAAACGACGTTAAGGCTGCCAAGGCGGCGGGCTGCGAATTTTTTGTCAGCAAACCCATTGACCCCAAAGCCCTGTTGTTCCTCGTCAACGAATCGATTGCCGAAGCTCGTAGCTGGATTTGCGAATGAGTCAATTCGATTCCGATAGAGAATCAAACTGGTTGCTGGTCCAAACCTTCGAATCCGCTCCGTTAACCGTCTCAATTCTGCAATGAAAATTGGGGACAGTTTTGGCCAATTTCATGCCAACTTCTGGCTCTAAAACACTCAGCGCCGACGCGTAACCATCAGCCTTTGCGCAAGATTCGCACACAACCACCACGGTATGTCCGTTTTGCATTGCTTGACCTGTGCGAGGATCAAGGATGTGAGAATGTCGAACGCCATTTTTTTGTAAATTCTGTTTCGCGTCTCCGCTAGTGGCAACCCCACAATTGGACAATCTCAGTTTTGGATAGGGTTTCGAGCCGACCTCCACGGCGACCGACCAACCCAGGGCCCCAGGTGGTGCCTCACCGAACGCGATATCGCCTCCGACGTCAGCAAACACGCGCCTCATGCCTTGGCGTTTAAAAACAGCAATGATTTGATCGGCAGTATAGCCTTTTGCAACGCCACCAAAATCCAATGCGACGGCATCGGACCGAGCGGCAAGCGACCGTTTGGTTGGGTCCAAAAAAATGTTTTCTTGCCACCCTACATTTTGCATCGCTCGTGAAATAGAAATGTCATTTGGCAATCGATTTCGTCTTCGCGCCATCCGCCACAGTTTCGTGACCGCTCCAATCGTCGGATCGAACGCGCCATTGGATACTCGAAAAAGGGTATCCGACAAACCGGCAACTCGCCAAAGATCCAAACTGACTTGCACTTGGTTCGGAGCGGCATTAGATACTTTCGCAACTTCACTTTCTTCTATGTAATTGCTGAATACCGAGTTCAATTCCGAAACTCTCAATTTAGTAGCAGCGACCGTACCATTAAAACTCTCCAAGTGTTCCGTGTATGCAACGACACGAATCTCAACCCCCATTGCTGGAAACCGTGTCTCGCGACGGAACAATCGCGGATCATCCTCGGCGAGCGATACGGCGGGTACTAGTACGGCAATCGCCAATACCCAACGGTTCCACTTTGAAAAACACACGTTCCGATCCACTAGATTGATTGTGAAGTTTGATCCAGTTACATTGTAACGAACGCGGAAAACCATTGCGTTGCAATGCACGCTGCGAATGCGAAATTCGTCAACCATCAATTCGAATTGTTAATTAATAGGGAGAGATTCGTGAAAAAGTCATCGGAATGTTCGAGGCGAACCTTTTTGAAGACCGGAACAGCGGCGACGGCAGCAGCAACGGTTCCGGCAAACTTGGCACTATCACGTTCTGCTAACGTTGGTGGAAGTGATACGATCCGCATTGGCTTGGTGGGATGCGGTGGGCGTGGGACCTCAGCGGCTAAACAAGCGATGAATACTGAAGGCAACGTTGAGCTGGTCGCTTTGGGTGACGCGTTTGGAAACCGATTGGACCAGTGTTTGGCCGGATGCAAAGAAAAACACCCTGACAAAACCAAGGTCGCCGACGACAAAAAGTTTTTAGGTTTCGATGCCTATAAGCGTGTGATCGATTCGGGCATCGATATGGTATTGTTGACGACGCCACCTGGTTTTCGTCCTTTGCATTTCGAAGCGGCGATCGAAGCGGGCAAACACGTGTTTATGGAAAAGCCGGTCGCCGTCGATGCGCCTGGTGTCCGGAGAATTCTGAAGTCATCGGAATTGGCGCGAGAAAAACAACTGGCGGTCGCCGTAGGTTTACAACGCCGGCATGAGGAAGCTTATCGCGAAACGATGAAGGAGCTCAAGGACGGACTCATCGGGGATTTGATGTTCAGCCGCGTTTATTGGAACGGTGGCGGCGTCTGGAAGCACACTCGCAAAGACGGCGAATCCGAAATGGAATACCAGATGCGGAATTGGTATTACTTCAACTGGATTTGCGGAGACCATATCGTTGAGCAACACATTCACAACTTGGATGTGATTAACTGGTTGTTGGATGACTTTCCTGTTTCAGCGCAAGGCCAAGGCGGAAGGCTGGTGCGAACGGGCAAAGACACTGGTCAGATTTACGATCATCACATGATCGAGTACACGTATGCCAATGGTCATAAAATGATCAGCCAATGCCGACACATGCCGGAAACAGCGAGTAACGTTAGCGAGCACGTTCACGGAACCAAAGGCTATGCCAACATTTCTCGCGCCAGGATCTTTGATACCGCAGGGGAAAAGATATTCCAGTCACGTGGGAAGCGCGGCGGGCATCAACAAGAGCATCACAACTTGTTTGCCGATATTCGTAATGGCGTTTTGCCGAATGAAGGCGAGTACGGTGCCAAAAGTACCATGACGGCGATCTTGGGACGCCTGGCAACCTACACGGGCAAAGTCATTAAATGGGACAACGCCATCAATTCAAAAATTCAGCTCTGTGACGTCGACGCCATCGAGAACCTGGAAAGCAAAACGCCGTTGTATCCCGATGAGCGGGGAGAGTACTGGTATCCGAAACCTGGAATCAACGTTGGCAAAGTGATCGATTTCTAACTGGTCCCGTCGGTAGATTTAGAAACGAGAGTTGTAGTTGGCGTTTGTTCTAACCAACAAACGCCATCGTTTTTGAATGACGGATCATTTACGGCGAATCGTACGATGGACGATCAGTAACGATCGGAGCTTGGGAACTGGACGGCAAGGCCGTTCCATTGGCGTGGTTGTTGTTCGCTTGAGTCGACTCTTTGTTTTCAAGCAACTGGGTGACTCGGGCCTCCATTTCTTTACCAGGCTTAAAAGTCACGACGAACTTTTCTGGCACTTCGACCTGGTCGCCCGTTCTCGGATTACGAGCTTTTCGAGCCGCCCTTTTTTTGACTTCGAACACGCCAAAATTTCGCAGTTCAATTCGACCTTCCGTCGCCAACGCATCGATGATCGCATCAAACGTCTTCTGAACAATTTCTTTTGTTTTAAGTTGCGTAAGACCGATCTCGTCAGAAATGGTTCTGACGATTTCCTTCTTGGTCATTGATCTTTCCGCCATCGGATACCTGCAGGAATGAATGAGATGAATACACAAGGAATGACAGAATTCGAGACGAGAAGTTCGCCCTAACTATAGATTTGGCCTACAGTAAAGCCAAATCAACCTGTTCCCTTTTGCCGTCAGTTAAGGTTATACGGACTTCCAATTAATTGGTTCTCGTGAGATGAAAAACAAGCCAAATTATTTTCGTAAACTGGATCACAATGGATATTGATCGGTAATTCCGGATGTTTCGTTTTTACGACGTCATTTTTTTGCTAGCCAAATTGTTGTCACGGTCTTGGACATTTCTGTCGGCAGTTTGTTGTTGGGATTGATAACGCGATCCAAAACACTCCGTCCAAGAACGACTAAACGCCGCGCCATAAAACAAAACGAGGCCGCCCATATAAATCCAAACCAACAAAACGACCAGAGATCCTGCCGCACCATATACCTCGCTGGTGGTGGAAAACTCCAAATACAACTTGATCAGATAGCGGCTTAAACTTAGCAGCAGCGCCGTCAAAATGGCGGCCGGCCAAACGTCATTCCAATGAATCTTGGTTCTCGGAATCAACCAAAACGATAGTGCAAGAATCAATGGAATCAACAGAAACGAAACACCACGATCCACCCACTCTAGCCAGAGCCCGAGGCTGGGAATTTCGTGAAACAAATTCGAGACCGTCGCGATTGCCGTGCTCAACCCAAGTGTCGTGACCAATAACACTCCGGCGACAAACACCATTATGATGCCGATCAAACGTGTTTTTACCTGCAACCAAATTCCCTGCCGTTGCTCGTCCGGCACATCCCAAATTTCATTGAATGTGTCTTGTAGCTGCGAAAAAACACCCGAAGCTGCAAACACCAAAATCACAATGCTGATGCCACCAGCCACCAAGCCTGACTCCGGCCGAGAAGTATTGGCAATCAATTCGGCAACGGTACCGGCAACGCGTTCGGTTGTATACCGAGTCACCTGATCGATAATTTCTTCTTGAGCAATACGATCTCCATAGAACAAGCCGGCAATCGCAATGGCGATAACCAACAAGGGCGCCAGACTGAGCATTGTAAAATACGTCATCGCCGCAGACATAAGTGACGCACGAGCTTTTCCCCAAATGGCAAACGAAGATGAGATCAGCTTCCAAATTCGCGAAAACATTAGCGTTACATTCCAGTTCGAAGCGAAAAAAAAAAATGGGCAGGTAATGATCGAGTCAGACTCCAGCGCCTGAAACTACAGATTCGAGGATTGGAGAAGGCATAATTTAGACGTGGTTGTGTCGTAAAATGAAATGCGGTTCGTATTTACAATTGGTTTGTATCAAATTGGAACCGTTGCTGGCAACAGGCGAACCGGAAACTCACACGATGTTTGAGAGCTATGAAATGCTTCAAGTTGGTTATTTTAACTGGTGGTTGGTCGGAGCCTACATCCTGTTGTTGTCGGTGTTTCTGTACGGGATTCTACAACCTAGAAAAAAATCAGAGTGGAAATCGGCAGGCGTCGCCCAGGCGTGGGTCGTCGCGCTTTACGCGGAAATGTACGGCACTCCGTTGACCGCTTATTTGGTCATGAATTTTTTGGGGCGAACCAAATCTGACGCCGAACAACATTTTAACGGCCATCTGTGGCCAGTCCTGTTTGGATTCTCAGAACAAAACCTGATCATCGCTCAATTTTGGTTCACGCTATTCGGACAGATGATGATCTTGATCGGTGCGTTGTTGGCAATTGTCGGATGGCGGCAGTTGTACCAATCCGTGAAAGCCAAAAAAATGGCTGACTCGGGTTTGTACCGTTATATCCGACATCCTCAGTACACTGGATTTTTCTTGTTCTTGCTTGGTAGCATGATTAATTGGCCGACTTTAATCACGATGCTCACGTTGCCGGTCCTCTGGTTGGTTTATTTAAAATTGGCCCGCGACGAAGAACAAATCGCAATACGGCAATTTGGGGCTCGGTATTTGGAATACATGCGAACCACGGGGCGATTCTTGCCCAAGCTGCGTTTTCAATCGTAGGATGTTCCGGTACACGGTTGAAAAAACCTAAGGGATAACTAACATACTTCAATTCTGTGTCCCGTCTGAATACGGTCCCAAGTTACGGGCGGCGTCCATTTTTAGGCTGTTTGGTGGTTGCGATTATTCGCATAACGCCTTTGAGCTCCTTGTCTCTCCGCAAGGCCCGCGACGAACACAGTTCTTTGATCAAACCATTTATTGTTGCACGGCTGGCCGATACTTATGACCGATACCGGAAATCGTTCACTGCCACATCGTCGGACCCGTAGTGACCATGCCAATGAAACGGCAGAAGACTATGTTGAAGCCGTTTACGAGATCATGGCAACTCAATCGAAGTGTCGTGTCGCTGACTTAGCACGCCGTTTTGACGTCAGTCATGTTACGGTGTCCAGGATCGTCCAGCGTTTAGTCGCCGAAGAATTACTAAAAACGGAACCCTATCGTCCCATCGAATTGACGGACAAAGGTGTACGCTTGGCCCAAAAAGCCAAACAACGTCATGAAATCGTTTTCCAATTCCTGTTAGCTATTGGCGTTGATCAAAAAACGGCCGCAATTGATTCCGAGGGTATCGAACACCACGTCAGCAAGAAAACCCTATTGGCAATGACTAAATTTGTTCAAGAACGTGGAAGAAAAAATGAATGATTCGTTCGATACCGCGTTTTTTGGGCAATTTGCCCACTAAATGAGATATCCAAACCAGTAAAACTTGACAAATGATCTCGCTCGATTTTACTTGGTGGAACGGGAGGAACAATTGTTCGATCCTTGTTTGGCTCGGCAGGATATTCGTGCGTTCTAAAGGGCCAAAAACTGGTTATTAAATTAACCTTGGAGAAGACGACAGGTCTAACCCCCCTGCTCTCTTCTCTTCTTTTTTGCGCTTTTCAAATTTTACATTTACCGCTTGTCCATGCCAGTAGCACTACCATTGGTCATTGGACGTGTTCCTGATGGGACTCGCTACTTCAGTCGGATTCTGGTGTGCGCAAAACGTTATTGGTCAGATGTTGCCCGAAAATTCGAAGCACGTCGAAACAGCAAATAGCATTTTGCTATGTATTTAAAGACTTAATTTTTACCGGCTTGCAAATCAAACCCTTCTCGTTGGCCACCCGGCCGCAAGACTTACAAACGAATTTGGGCGTATCAACATGACGCACATACAATTCGAGGTCTTTTTTCAAGAGCTTCTTGATCTTGCAAAGTGTCTTTGTACTCATTTTTAGTTCGCCAGCTAAGAAAATGGTGCTTCAGCATCACAGACTCAATTCCGATACATTGCTGGCTACGCGACTGCACTAATTGCTCGCTAAATGGCTTGCTGAGAATTCGGAATCTCATAGAATGCTATTCTCCGCTTTTTGAGAACTAATCTCAATAGCAAATCGAGCCATTTTCGACTTTCTCTTTGATATGAATGCCGAACCAAATCGATCGCACCGTCTAGATTCCAAGTCCCAGGATCGACCGAAGTCGGTTGAGACGAATTTGGCGGACCACGAATTTCCGAAAATTATCAGTTTCGAATCATTGTCTCGATGTGGAGACGAAATTTGGATTGAGAACGAGGGGCAAATCTACCGGCTGCGTCGGACCCGACAAGGCAAACTGATTCTAACCAAGTAATCTAAAGCAGCGTTCCCGGCACCTGTTTTAAACGGGACTTTTCTCGTGCCGCAATGATTTCAAGCCGCCCACGCAAAGGAGTCGCACGCACTCGTTTCGATTGAATCAGTTTGATTTCTTCAAAACCCAAGTTCCTGATAATTTCGGCACAAACGCCCGAGCCAGTCGGCAACCACCCCAACTCTCCATTACGGCCATGAATCAGTGGCCGGATCCCGCGATCCATAACTAACGAGCCATCGGGGCGATTCAACACAAAGGGCGATGCAAAAAACAGCAAATCCTTGCTGTAGTCGGCCGCAATTCGCAAGCCTGCCATTGGTTCAGGCAAATGATTGAACAAGTCTTTGAAGTGTACAAAATCGAATGGATCAAGATTTTTATCGGGCAGATCGTACAGATCATAGACTTCGAATTGTATTCGGTTCGCCGGAAACACATTGCGCCGGTTACGAAGAAATCTGGCCTGGCGAATCCAGTGCTCCTTGATATCAAAACCGAAACAAAATTGAGCTTCTTTCTCGCGGGCCCAAAAACAGAATCCGCCTGCATTGCAGCCGCAGTCCAAGAACTTCTTGTTCATCATGCCATGTGGATACAAGGCGTCGACAAGACCCAAAAATTTTGTTCGTGCATTGCTCCGGTCACGTCCTTGTTGCGTTCCCGCTGCTTGCGCTAGCACCTGCCCAGTCGAAACCTGTTCCGTGATTTGAATGTTCATTCGCCAAGGGGCCAGAGATTCTAACCGTCGCAACAAACCCGATTTTGGGTGTTTGTCCGAAGTCGTGGGCTGGGACGAAGGGGTGGTAGATTGAATAGAATTAGTCGGCGTCACGGACATGGCAAATCCAGGCTTACAGGAACTTCTGTTGATCGACGATCAGCATGGGCATCCGCAATTCATGCAAACAAATGACTGGCTGGATCGCAGTTTGACCACGAGAAACTCAACCGCATAACAAAACACAAAGTCGTACTCGGTAGATAGCACATTTTGTTGGGATACCAAACGACAATTCTTGCTAGCTGAAATCGCCCTGTCGAACGTTCATTTTGGAACCTCGCAGATTCTCAAGTCGCCCGATCTCACGAGCTGCAAAAATTTCGAAACGATGCCGATCTTCCTTTTGAATGAATTTCGTCAACTTGAATTCGCGAAACCCAAGCCAATTCAAGATTAACAAAATTGCTTTGGGTCCGTTGGGAAACCAAGCCAATTCTGAAACGCCCGACATCACATAATCCGAACTCGTTCTTCTCCTGGGCGTCAGACCGCCCGGATTGTCGGGATCATAGATTGATGCCGTATTGACGACGATCACGTCTGACGTCACGTCCGCCGCAATTTTCAAACCCAAAATGGGGTCTGGGAGATGATAAAAGATGCCACTGAAAAACGTGAAATCAAATGGCTCAAGTTCCTTACCCGGCAAATCATACAAATCTAAAACTTCAAAATCGATGCGATCGGTGGGAGTAACCGTACGATTCTGTTTGATAAAATTGGCCTGGTTGATCCAATGTTCGCGAATATCAAAACCATAGGAGTATTCGGCGCCCGCATGTCGCGCGAAAAAGCAATACACGCCAGCATTGCAAGCGCAATCTAGAAATCGTTTGCCTACCATTCCATCGGGAAACACACCTTCGATTCGCTCATAGAATTTCTCGCTGGGCTCAATCAACGAAACCCCGCCGTTGTGTTCTCGCGCGACCTCTGGGTCGGTTCCCAATAGGATTCCAACGTTCAACTCATCGGTAATTTGAATATTATGATGCCACGGCCCAAGCTGTTTGACTTGGTCCTCTATCCATTGTTTGTCAGTTGATTCGCTCAATGTTCTTCCTTGCTCTGCGCTCCCTACCAAGATATCAAAGCATGTTCTTGGCCGTTTCGACCACATTTTCTTTCGTAATTTTGAAATGGGAGTATAGCGTTTCTGCCGGGGCCGATGCGCCGAACGAATCCATACCTATAAACGTGCCTTTTTCGCCCAAGTATTTTTCCCAACCTTGTTTGATCCCGGCTTCGACCGCAATGCGTAAAGTCAGCTCTTGCGGCAACACGCTATTCTTATACGCGTCATCCTGTTCATCAAACAATTCCCAACACGGCATGCTAACGACACGTGTTGCCGTCCCCGATCGATTAAGCTCATTGGCAGCTTCGATACAAATGTTTAACTCGCTACCGGTACCTATTAGGATCAATTGTGGATTTTCGGCATCCAATAAAACATAACCACCTTGCTCTGCGCCGGTGTTGATATTGCATTGTTCGGCATCCAGCGACGGCAAGTTCTGACGAGAGAGAACCATCGCAGTCGGCCGGTCCGTTTGCGACAATGCTGCCGCATAACAACGTGCCACTTCGTTGGCATCGCCTGGCCGCATGACTAACAAATTCGGAATCGCTCGGCAGGCCGCCAAGTGTTCTACCGGTTGGTGCGTCGGACCATCTTCGCCCAATCCAATTGAATCGTGAGTCAAAATGTAGAGCACGGGTTGATGCATTAACGAACTCAATCTCATCGCCGGCCGCAGGTAGTCGGTAAACACAAAAAATGTGGCACAATAAGCTCGTATGCCGCACAATGACATGCCGTTGCACATCGAAGCCATCGCATGTTCGCGGATTCCAAAATGAAAATTACGACCGGCAAAATTTTCGGCACTAAAATGGCCAGCCGAGGGATCCTCAATTAGAGATTTGTTGGATCCAGCAAGATCCGCCGATCCACCGATTAACCATGGAATTCGATTGGCGACTGCGTTAAGCACTTTTCCGGATGAAGCTCGAGAAGCCATCCCCTTTGCGTCGGCGTCGAAAACGGGTAGCGCATCTTGCCAGTCTTCTGGTAGACGACCGTTTTCGATCATTTCTAAATTAGCTGCACCTTCCGCATGGCTGGATTTCCATTGCGCAAACGATTCGCTCCAGGCTGCAAAACGATCAGCACCTCGTTTCCCAATCGTCTCGTTAAAATGTTCGTAGACGCTCTCGGGCACTTCAAATTTTTCGAATGTCCAATCGTAGTTCTGTTTCGCCAATTGGATTTCATCTTCACCCAAGGGTGAGCCATGCGCGGAAGATGTATCCTGTTTGTTGGGTGCTCCATATCCAATCACGCTTTTTAAAATGATAAGCGTTGGTTTGCCCGTCGTGGCCGCAAACGTCTCGATCGCACGATCGATGGCAGCTATATCGTTAGCGTCTTCCACTCTTAAGACATTCCAACCCAAGCCTTGGAATCGTTCGGCAACATTTTCGCTAAACGCCAAATCGGTTCGGCCTTCGATGGTGATTTTGTTGTCGTCGTAAATCCAGCACAGGTTGTCTAGTTGCAGGTGGCCAGCCAGTGAAGCTGCTTCACAACCCACTCCTTCCATGATGTCACCGTCGCTACACAGCGCGTAGACATTAAAGCCGCAGACCGCCGGATCGAAACTGGCGGACAACCATTTGCTGGCTGCGGCCATACCGACCGAATTTGCAATGCCTTGTCCCAACGGACCGGTCGTCGTCTCGATTCCCAAGGCTTCACCAAACTCAGGGTGTCCTGCACAAGGGCTGTGAAGTTGACGAAAATCTTTAATATTTTCCAGCGAAATTGCTGGCCCACCAGACTCGTTTTTGACGCCTGCCAGATGCAATACTGAATAAAGCAACATCGAAGCGTGGCCACATGAAAGTACAAAACGGTCCCGGGCCATCCAGCGGGGATTGGCGGGATCGTACTTCATATGTTTGGACCACAGTGTATAAGCGATCGGCGCCAAAGCCATCGGCGTCCCTGGATGCCCACTATTGGCTGCCTGTACGGCGTCCATCGATAAAGTGCGGATGGTGTTGACGGAGAGGTCCTGGACGTCGACAAGAGAAGTAGCCATTTTCAGATTCCCGGTAGTTACATTCCATTTATACAAATCAGACACGACCATTTTATCGGTTTCGAAAAAGTTAGAAACATGGCTTTTTTTGACTGATCTTTCAGCATTTGCGTGAATTAATCAGAATGTATCAGCGGTCCGTTTTGACCGCTCTGGGTATACGGTTTAATATTGGATGATGAATAGGTTCGAGCCTAACGTGGCTCGATTGTGCCATGGTCCGAGTTTTTGAAGGTTCGCAAAGCTTGAAGTTTATCGTCCGCATAAGATGGGTTGCGCACGACAAGAGTAAGACCGATTCACTTTGGAAAGGATGAGATGAATCGCAGACAATTCAACGCGTTGGCAGTCGCCAGTGGAGTCCTGGGGATTTCCCCTCCGGTCGTTTCAAGTGCCGGTGCATCTTATCGTGACCGAAAAAATACTCCTGGTGAAAAATCGCCGGCCGAGCTAGTCACGCCCCAAACCAAGCGGGCCGTCGAAAAGTCGCTCGCGTTCCTCCATCAACGACAGGTTAAATCCGGCCGAAATCGCGGCGCTTTCAGCAATGGCGGGTTGTCTTCTGGGGTTGCAACTAGTTCGCTGGGCGGGCTGGCATTCATGTGCGGGGGCCATGCGCCCGGTTTTGGAAAATACGGTAAGACGATCGACATGTGTGTCGAATTCGTCCTGAAGAACGTTCGTGACAACGGATACATCGCCAAAACCGATAACTCGGCCCGCGAAAACATGTACGGCCATGGTTTCAGCATGCTGTTTCTTTCTCAAGCGTATGGCATGACGCAAAAGAAGGTGATTGGAGACAAGCTTCGAAAAGCAGTTAAACTGACTTGCGAAACCCAAAACAATGCCGGTGGCTGGCGGTACCAACCCGTAAAAAGTGATGCCGACCTTTCGATCACCGTCTGCCAAATCATGGGACTCCGTGGGGCGCGCGATGCCGGGATCGACGTCTCTGACGAAGTACGGACGAAGTGCATCGAATACGTCAAGAAAAGTCAAAACTCCAACGGTAGTTTCCGCTACACCCTCAACGGGGGCCACACGACTTTCGCGATGACCGCCGCCGGCGTGACATCGTTGTATAGCGCAGGAATCTATGAAGGCGAACGAGTCGAAAAAGCGCTCAAATATTTACAACGATACAAGCCAAGCGGTGTCGCTCGCGGTGGGCATTACTTTTATTCGCAATATTATGCCGTCCAAGCGATGTGGCATGCCGGAGGCAATTACTGGAACGAGTGGTATCCTGCAATTCGTGAGCAATTGATCGAGTCACAATCTGCCGATGGTTCCTGGGCCTCCAGTGAAGCTGGACCGGAATACGGTGCCGCGATGGGCAGCATTATTCTGCAAATGCCCCTAAACTACCTGCCAGTGTTTTCTCCCTGAGCCACATGCATGTTTGACCTTCAATTTTTCGATCTACTCACGGCCGATATTACGCGTTTTCAAAGTCGTGATTTGCTAGTTGCCACGATTGCTGTTGGATTGGGCATTAACATAATCTATGCGGTTCTGACAAATAACGAACGTTGTTATCGTTTGAGCTCGGTGAAAATGATGGAACGAAGCTTCGGCCGCAATATGACGCGATGCTTGCTTTTTTCCCTAGGAGGACTATGCGTGTTTATGGGGGGGTATCTGGTTTTGCAAGCCGCTAACTCTCGCAACAAGTCCGCGGTCCAAGACCGATCGTCGCTTTTTGAACATCGGACCGCAATTTCGGGATTTTGTTTAGCGAGAACATCATAGCCGGCAACCGCCGACTGTGTGGCTCAGTGGCGACGGACTTCTGTTAAGAATCTTGAGCTGACTTATAATGTGATATTTTGGTCTAGAATTTTCGCCCGCACCTGTGACCGAACCCAAAATTGCGTTTGACCAATGGCTGAGCCAATTCGGCTTGACTGCGTTTCGACGCGGCCAAGAAGAGGTAATTAGCGCGGTCATCGATGGTTCGGATGTGTTGTGCATCATGCCGACCGGCGGCGGAAAAAGCCTGTGTTATCAGCTTCCGACGATGATTCGCGAAGGTACAACCATCGTGGTCAGTCCTTTGATCGCCCTGATGAAAGATCAAGTGGATGCGTTGTTGGATTTGCAAATCCCGACCACTTTGATCAACAGTTCGATCTCTGCCGACGAACAATGGGCTCGCATTCAGCGCATGCGCAATGGCCAATACAAGTTCGTTTATATCGCGCCCGAAAGGCTCCGCAGTAGCTCTTTCATGCAAGCCATCGCAGAAACCAAAATTCAATTGCTGGCGGTCGATGAAGCGCACTGTATTAGCCAGTGGGGTCACGATTTTCGCCCGGATTACGCCCGACTTGGACGTTTTCGGCAACGCTTGGGAAATCCGCAAACGATCGCATTGACCGCGACGGCGACCAATCATGTACGTGACGACATCGCGCGTGTCCTGTACTTAGAAACGCCTTCCACGTTCGTGTCAGGTTTCGCGCGCGAAAATCTGGCATTAAATGTACAGTCCGTGTCCAGCAATCACGCCCGCGATCTTCAATTGATAGAGTTCTTGAATGCCAATGACGGCGCCGGGATCGTATATGCGTCGACACGGAAAAACTGCGAACAAGTCGTCGAACTTTTGCAACAGTCATCGGATCGAAAAATCGATTTTTACCATGCCGGGTTGACGGCTGAAAAACGACGCGATGTTCAAGAACGTTTTATGAGTGGCGAGGTTCCCGTCGTCGTCGCAACAAATGCTTTTGGAATGGGAATCGACAAATCAGACCTGCGGTTCGTTTTGCATTACAATCTGCCCGGCAGTATTGAAGCGTATTATCAAGAAGCCGGACGAGCAGGTCGCGACGGCAAAAAATCCAATTGCCTGCTTTTATTCTCCTATCAGGATCGGTTCATTCAAGAGTTCTTTATCGAGAATTCTTACCCGTCGCGAGCAGTCGTCAAACAAGTATATGACTTCCTGCGAGCGATCGATTCCGATCCGATCGAATTGACGTTAATGGAAATCAAAGAAGAATTGGGTTTGGCGGTGGGAACCGAAGCGATATCCACTTGTGAAAGTTTGCTCGAAAAAGCAGGCGCGTTAGAGCGACTGGATTCGCGACAGAACATGGCCGCGATTAAGATCGATTCTGAGCTCACTTCACTCGTCGATTATCTTCCTAAAGAATCCAAATCACAACGCAAAGTATTACGCGGCTTGGAGAAGAAGATCGGAAGCTTGCGTGGTGAGCGGGTCTATTTCTCTCCGCAAAATTTCGCCGACGATTTGAATATGAAATGGGATGCAGTCAGTCGCGCCATTCGCCAGTTGTGCAAGCTCGAGGCCATCGACTATGTTCCTCCCTTCCGAGGGCGGGCCTTGCACTTGTTGGCGCGAGACAGAACATTTGAACAACTCGACATTGACTTTGCCGAAATGGAGCGACGAAAAAAGTCTGAGTATCAAAAACTAGAAAGTATGATTCGTTTGGCCACGACAAAGCGTTGCCGCCAAATCGAAATTTTAAATTATTTTGGCGACCCGGAAGTCCGTCGCTGCGACCGCTGCGACAACTGTGCCGGTCGCTCGACGCCACAACGAAATATCAATTTAAACCAGCAACAGCTGGATGCCTGCGTGTATTCTATCCAAGTGGCACTCAGCGGTGCCGCTCGCACCCATGGCAGAATCGGCAAAAACTTGATCGCACAAATGCTAACTGGCTCACAATCAAAAAAAGTAAAGGGGATGGGGCTACACAAACTCAGCACATTTGGCTTGCTCAGCCCGATGCGTCAATCGGATGCATGCGATCTGTTAGATTGTTTGATCGATCACGGCTACTTGAAACAACAGGAAACTTCGAAATTTCGGCCTGTCATTCAAATTACCGAACCGGGCAAACGCTTGATGTCGGGCGATTTCGTTGATCCCGAAGAGGCGGCGGCGATGCTCAGCTTAAAAGTACAACAAAGTGCAGCGTTGCAACTGCGGGGAAAAAAACCTCGGCAGAAGAAAACGGGAACCCACGAGCAATCCGCCGGGGGAACGGAAACGATGCCGTTGGACAAGGCACTTACATCCAGCGATCCGCCAGCCGATCATTCCGCCAACGATAGCACAGAATCGAAAACTGCTAACGATCCGGCCTTGGATCCGGTTAACTTACACCGAGTCGACGAGCCCGAAACCTCGATTTTGAAGCCGTCTTTCTATTGGACGTGGCAGTTGGCAAATGACGGATACTCATGCGCCGAGGTGACTCAAATCAGAAACATGGACCGCCAAGCCGTGTTAGAAGACTTGTTGCTGGCGGCAGAAAATTCCTTGGAAGTCAAGACACATTGGCTATTGTCCGAAAACGAGATTGAAGAGTTGCAGCAATTTCTTGAAGAACATCGCCAAACGGAACAGCCGTTATTGATCGCACGATTGCCGAAACATCTGTCAACGCAAAAATTACTCTATTTCCAGAAATCTGTCAGATAGGTCTTTAAGCCTTTCAATTTCATGTTTCGGTTTCTCGCGTCATTAGTGTCGAACCGAACGGCCCCACATCGCAAAAAACACACCAATGTATTAAAATTCTCCGCTTGGCATAATTAACTAGAATTGCACCGGCTCACGACGACTCCGCTCGCATCGGCTTCCGGTTTCATAGGTAAACGTATGGACAACAACAACCAGGGCGACAATGCAAATCCAGAACAGGAATCGAGACGACCTGCGCGCGGAATCAACTTCTGGATTTTGCTTTTTTTGATAGGCGCTCTATTTGCCTATCTTCTATTTGGTGTGCAGGGCATGGATTATTCCACCATTTCCTACAGCTATTTGAATAATCTCATCGATGGCAAAGACTACGACGGCGTCGAGATCCTGGACGATGATAAACAACCGGTTGGTTGCTTCGTTGAAACCATCGAATTTGTCGAACAAGGCGCCTACGGTACGTTTTCAATTACACCTAACCCAGAACCAAAACGCAAGTCAGACGGCACGATCGACAAAGATAATCGCCCCGCCAAGTTGAAAAAGAAGTTCTTTGTTTGGCTGGATGAAAAGTCCCGCGAGAAGCTCCAAGAAAAACTACTGGTCGCAGGTGTGAAAAGCATCAAATTTTCTCAAGGCAATAGCCTGCTTAACATATACTTGGCGATTTTTATTTTTGTATCTTTGGGGCTACTGTTATTGATGTTTTTGTCTCTTCGTCGGGCACAAAATCAAATGATGGGAGGAACAGGTTTTCTTTCGAATTTTTCACGCAGTCCGGCCAAGCGATACGATGCTTCGGCTCAACCTGTTACGTTTGCTGACGTCGCGGGTCTCGAGGGTGTCAAAAAAGATCTGGAGGAAATCGTCGAATTTTTACGAGATCCCTCCAAGTTCCAAAAACTTGGAGGCCGGGTTCCTAAAGGCGTTTTGCTGGTCGGTCCGCCTGGAACCGGAAAAACGTTACTGGCACGTGCCGTCGCTGGTGAAGCCGAAGTCCCCTATTTTAGCGTCAACGGTAGCGAGTTCATTCAGATGTTTGTCGGCGTTGGCGCTAGCCGCGTCAGGGACCTGTTTGCATCGGCAAAGAGCCAGTCACCGGCAATCATATTTATCGACGAGATAGATGCGGTCGGACGCCAACGTGGTGCCGGTCTGGGGGGAGGACATGATGAACGCGAACAAACTCTGAACCAAATCCTTGGAGAAATGGATGGTTTCCAAGCGAACGACTCGGTGATCGTGGTGGCGGCCACAAACCGCCCCGATATTCTGGACCCTGCTTTGCTGCGGCCCGGACGTTTTGACCGACATGTTACCGTTAGTCGACCAACCATGGCTGGACGCGAAGCCATTTTTAAAGTGCATGTTCGTGATGTTCCGCTTGCCCAGGACGTGGATCTAAAAGTAATCGCCCAAGCAACGGCTGGCATGACTGGAGCAGACATACAAAACCTGGTCAACGAAGCCGCGCTATGGGCAGCTCGCCACGACAAGAACAAGGTGGAGATGACTGACTTTTATTATGCCCACGACAAAGTATTGATGGGCGCCAAACGTGAAGAAGTTCTGACAGAAAAAGAAAAGGAACGCACGGCATATCACGAAGCAGGTCATACCTTGGCGGCGTGGAACCTTGCCGGAGCGAACCCCGTCCACAAGGTCACGATTATCCCCAGGGGCCAAGCCTTGGGGGTGACCCAGATGGTTCCCGACGAAGATCGCATGAATTTGTCCGAAAACGAAATTCGCGACCATTTAATCGTCCTGCTGGCAGGACGGGCCGCTGAAGATCTAATCTACCACGAATTGACCGTGGGTGCAGAAAGTGACCTTGAACGGGCCACGTCGATGGCGCGACGAATGGTCACGCATTGGGGAATGAGCGAAAAATTGGGTCCGGTCAGCTACAAAATGACCGACGATGACCCGTTTTTGGGGCGCGAGATCCATCAGAATCGTCAATTTAGCGAACATACGATGATCACGATCGACGAGGAAGTTCACAAGATATTGCAAAAAGCATCTGAGGACGCGGCTCGGCTGCTTGATGAGAAACGGGAACATTTGGCGAAAATCGCAGAAGGACTCTTGAAGCGGGAAGAATTGGACCGAAACGAGATCACCGAATTGATCGGCAAATCGGTTCACGCGAAAAAGAATGACGCCGAATCCAAAATCGATAAAGAAACAAACGAATCCAGTTCAGCGGATTCTAGCCCGGAAGACCCGGTAACATCATCCAATTGAGGGGTGTCAATTGTAGACGTTGTTTCACCATTGACGAATCTTCGAATTAACGCGCGCGTCGGCAGGACGAATCCAAAGAATTCTTTAGCAAACGACAAAAAATGAACGAGAAGAAATCGTTCCGTTCCGATAGACACTAAAGGTAATTACCGACTAGAGGCCGTCAGCACCTGCCCCGCTGAACGGCCTCCTCTTTTTTTATGAAGAATAAACCAGCCACGCTCGCTGCCCTCGAGCGTGGCTGATTCCTGCCCCTTCAACCAACGTTATCGCTTACGTTTCACATTGCTTGCACACATTCAGGCATTTTTCTTGGATTCTGACAGGCAAGAATGCGTCCGATTATACGGTTTCCCCGAATTTTTCAATTTTTTCGGCATTTGCAGCCCCAGACTGAACTGCAGCCCCGGACAGAACCCCAGACAGAACTTTTCACACGGGTGCGCAAAAATGGCCATTGGATTTGCCACACGTCGATAAAGTTGTATGATTTCGTTAGAGGATTCGACGTAAACGTTCGATGGAGCGGGCAGCTTTTCACAGATACTTATCTCGTGCACTTCGTTGGCACGATTAACACTTTTTTTGCGTCACACAAAATCGCGGTTTCGAATTCGCACGTTCGGCGCAACATGAGGCGTTTGCAACACAATACCCAAAACACCTGCGCAAGCAGGTAAGTGCGCTCCGGCTTTCAATTGAGGGCAGCTTTTGATTTCCGGGCGCACGTTTTCTTGCTGCCAATCCCATGAAAACATCGCCCCATCCATCGGTTTGCGCTTAGTCCAGGCCCACCAAGTCCGCACTGGGATCAAATTTCTCAAAAGCTCTTACCAGCAAACCAAACGTGCAAAATGACACAACCGAAGCCATCAAGAACAGCCCCAAAGAAAACACGAGCGGCGGACTGATAAAACTCGGCAATAACGGACCGAGGCTGTCGGCGATCGCCCGAGAGACCAAAACCCACCCAAAGCTAACAGCGAACGCCAACGTAAACAGCAAAGACTTCGCAGTAAACACAAGTATCGAACGCAACAGCACTTGAAGTCCTTCCTGATTGTGACGGTAGGGGTACCACAGGAATACTAAATTCTCAAAACCGAAAATGAACAAATTGAACGGCGCCAATACTGCAATGGCGATCGCGATATAGATGGGAGAATACGGCGAAATCGACATCACGAGCACTAACGCAAATAACTGAAAAATCGTCGTCAGCAACAGCGGCACGGCCAATTGACCAGCGCAAACGCTAAATGGACTAATCGGCAATGATTTCAAAACGTTAAGCCGATCGATATCTCGACGAAAATCAAATCGAAGTGAAGCGGGCAGCAATATCATACTGTAAAACGCTAGAGCACCGACGGTGTTGGCAACTAGGGCCAAATCTTTTATTCCAGCATACGCAGGCATACAGGCTAGCCCAGCGGGAATTCCCATCGCTACCAGCAATGAATATCGAAACGACATCGCGCCACGCCACTGACGCCACGCCAACGAACCAATACCAGACAGCCGAACCGGTCGGCGAACTGAACCAGACGTACTCCGTTCGACTTCGTTTGAGTCGGTTCGCACCAACGTGCTAAATTTTGCCCACTCCAGTTTGGCACGTCGGCGACTGAATAGAGTATCCAGCTTGGTGATCACAACGCTCATTACGACGACCACCGAGCCAACAAATAGCATTTTGAAAATCAAACTAATGGTAACCCTGTCCGCAGCAATACAATCAGCCAGCCACTGAAATGGGGCTAAGACCACAGCTCCGTACCAAGTCGTTTGTTGCATCCGCAGTTCTTGGAGTGCCTGTACGACAAACCGAATCGAAACCGTCGTCGATTCAGCTGGGTTGGGAGAAGGCGAATTTAAGACCAGCAAAATTGCTCGTCCTAAAACGATACCTGCGAACCCAAACACCGCGATCCGATACCACATCAGTTCTCGTTTAGACAAACCGTAGACAACGGTCTCTGTCGCGAGGCGGACAAATTCGATCAAGACTAGACCTGCCAAAATTGCCAGAAATCCAACTGGTAATAACTTCAAGTCCGGGATCATAACAAACGTAAATATCGTGGCCTTGATCAATGCCGAACGTGCGATCGTCGAACAACGAAAACAAATAACATCTCTGCGTTTCAACGGCGCTCCAAGCAACAACTCTTTTTCGGTATTCGTCCATTCGAATGGCTCGACCGGTTTCTGGGCCGCAAGCTTCAAAAACGACCAGCCACAGTAAATAAAAAACGAAAGCGTCAGCCACTCGTGTAACCTATCGGTCGATGCCGGTGAACGGAACAGCACACCCAATATCGCCTGACCAAGCCAAACAAGGCCCAAAGCGATTGCGACGAACGTCAAGACGAATCGGCGCGGAGAGCGAATACGGTCAAGGACGCGCGTCCTTTTGGCCACCGACAATGACTCAATCAAAAAAGGAACCGCAGGATGTGGTTTGGGAACCCCGCAACGTCGCTTCAGTTCTGTCCATAGAATATCCGCCTGTGCCAACCAGTTCGGAATTCGAGTCGCCATTCGCGTCGTTAAAGGCTGCATCATTAGAGTATTTGATAGCCGAATGTTGTGTGCTATGGACTGGTAACAGCATTAAAAAAGACGTCTTCGAGAGTCGACGCGTCACCATCGTCGCTATACTCTCGCTTCAGCGAAACTAAGTCACCATGAAACTTTTTCGATCCCAATTCTAAGATCAAGACATCACTACAAATATCTTCGACCATGGCCAGCAAGTGAGAACTAATAATGATTGCAGCGCCTTGCTTAGCTTGCTCGAGTATCGTTTCCTTTAATACGCGAATTCCGCGTGGATCTAGCCCCGTCATCGGTTCATCCAATAGCAACGCGCGTGGCTGATATAAATAAGCACAACCAATCGCAAGTTTTTGTCGCATGCCGCGCGACAAGTCGGATGCTCGAGTATTTCGCTTTCGAACCAAATCAAATCGCCGCAAAATGTCGCCCATTCGCTCTTGCCACTGGTCGACTTGATAAACACTGGCTGTAAACGCGAAATGTTGTTCGATCGTGAGATCATTAAACAGCTGTGGGTCATCTGGAACGTAGGCCGTCCTGCTCTTGACTTGCAATGCATCGCTGTCGACATCGAAACCGGCGACACGTACGTGGCCTCCACTAGACGGAATAATTGCCGCAATCGTTCTCAAGGTGGTCGTTTTACCGGCGCCATTGGGACCAATTAGCCCCATCACTTGCCCGGGGTTAACCTGAAAACTGACATCATCGACAGCGACTTCGTTTTGATAGGCCTTTTTTAGGCCATCGACAACAATTACAGGGATTTCCGACATCGATGTTACCGAACGATTGCACGAATAATGGGGCGCAATCAAATTTAGCTCACAGAGTATCAACCAAAACCGAATCCGCCAATTTCGTCCAGAGTTTTCGTTTTCGGCTCAACCCCGATATCGCCAATCGTAAAACCGCCACGATGACCAACCCGCGATCAACCGCTATAGTCGATAAATCTCTACGGTACGAAGTCTTCAACGTTTCGTACTGAACTTGCGAAATGGGCCAATAGACGAGCCGCGTGGTTGATGTCTTCCAGAGAAATCGTTTCAACGCTACTATGCATGTAACGATTGGGAATTGCGACGATTCCAGCTGCCACGCCGTCACGGGTGACTTGAAGCGCATTGGAATCGTTTGGTGCAGCCCGGCCCAGCGCCGCCATTTGATAGGGGATGTCATTGGCTGCCGCCGTATCGGTTAAACCCGTCGCCACCCTCGGGTTCACATTGGGACCCTTGACGATCACAGGCCCCGAAGACAAAGCAATATCGCCTTGTTGCCGTTGATCGATCGTTGGACAATCGGTTGCATGTGTGACATCGACGGCGATGCCGACATGTGGATTGACTGCATAGGCCGCCGTTTTTGCACCTCGTAATCCAATTTCCTCTTGAACCGTAGAGACGGCAAACAGTCCACACTCAACGCCCAATTCTTTCGCGCGTCGTAAGGCTTCCACCACAACCCAAACGCCACAACGGTCATCCATTGCCGGGCCATTTACCAAGTTGTTTTGCAATTCTTGGTATCCCAATTGCAGGGTTACCGAATCGCCAATATTGACGACGGTTAACGCTTGGTCGCGATTGGCGGCTCCGATGTCGATCCATAGGTCCTTGATCTTAACAACCTGTTTTCGTTCCGACTCTTCAAGTAAGTGAATGGGCTTCCGAGAAATCACGCCATTGACGGGCCCCGTTTCCGTCCATATCGAAACTCGTTGCCCAACCAATTGTTGCGGATCCCAACCACCAATCGTTTGCACATATACGAAACCGTTTTCGTCGATATGAGAAATAATCATCCCAATCTGGTCCGCGTGCCCAGCCAACATAACGCGGACGTCCGCATCGGGATTGATGGCCAGAATTACGTTCCCATGCAAATCCGTTTCAATCTGTTCTGCAAAAGACGCGGCGTAACTGCGAACCACGTCCTGCACTGGTTGCTCAAACCCAGAGACGCCCGAATGGCAAACCAAATCTGCAAAAAAGTCTTTTACTTTTTGTTCCACTTCTTTGTGTCCAGGTTAAGGTTCATTATGCCGCGATACGTTCGGCAGGTTTCTTATTAAGCCATTGAATCGCTTTTTCCAACGGTTCGTCTTTGATTCCAGTCAGATTTTCGTTGTCACGCTGTTCAAAATCTTGCGGCGAGACAAGCCCCCGCAAATCCATAAAGCTACGACGGCGACGGTTTTGAAACACCTGTTCTTCGTTCAACTCAACCTGTAACCCGTTGTTGGGGCTGACACCCCACTTGCCGGATTCAAGTGCCTCTTCGGCAAAACGATCGATGTTTTTTCCATTCGGACGCCAATAACTGGCTGTGGTTAATTTCAAAGCGCTCTTACTGCGGTGAATTGGAATAACGTGTTGGACCGTGCCTTTTCCCCAAGTCGTTTCACCGACGAGAACCGCCCTGTCGTGATCCTGCAAACAAGCCGCGACGATCTCACTAGCGCTGGCTGAATTTCTATTGATGAGCACCACGACAGGGATCGTTGAATCTAATATCGATGACTGATAGGAAAAATGCTGTTCTTCCAAGACCCGATTTCGTCCACGTGTGCTGACAACCAACTTTTGCTTAGGAAGGAAAAAGTCACAGATCTCGATCGCTCCGTCTAACAGTCCGCCCGCATTGTTTCGCAGATCCAAAATGACGCCGTCAACTTTGCCGTTGAGCTCGGTTAACGCCGCCTTCACTTCGTCAGAAGACTTGTTGCCAAATTGAATCAAACGCATGTACCCTAGGTTGGGATAGTCTTTCAAAAAGTAATTCCAACGACCATCCGGGTTTCGAAAATCGCCATACAAGGACGGCTCGTGAATAAATTGTCTGACTAAGCGGTGCTCCGTCACCATCCCATCGCGCCCCATTTTTACCGTCACTGCATCACCTCGGGGTCCCCGGATCAACTTGATAGCGTCCGACCGGTCCAATCCTTCGGTGGATTTGCCGTCGATTGCTAAAATCATGTCGCCGGAACGAATGCCCGACTCGTAAGCCGGTGCCCCAGGAATCGGCGCCAACACGGTCAGTTGTTCCGTCTTGGGGTGGTTTTCAACATACATGCCGACGCCACCAAATTCTTGCTTCAAGTCTTCGTTAAAGACCCTGAACATCTCACCACTAATATATTTGGAATGGCCATCCAATCGCGACGTCATCCCATTCATGGCGGAATCAAATAGCTCCGACTTGGGAACCACCTGCAAGGCCTGACTCTCAATCGTATCCAACGCTTCGGCAAACAAATTGGCGTAACGATTTCGAGACGCGGTGTTGTAGCACGTCAAAGAGACGACAGCGGTCAACGCGATAACAAAAAGATTTCGAACCGGCATTGTTTTTTACGGCTTAGAATTGGGGACGACCTCCATTCTATCTTGTCGCCGCCATAAATCGAGAGGCCCGGGCAAACGTTACGATGAACCACCTGCCCGGTCTGGGTTCGCCGATCTGCTACTTGGCAAATCCATAGTCGGGATTGGCAATATTGAAATCAAAATCCGTCAGTCCGACGTTGAGGTCGACATTGACATAAGTGTACTCCTCGAGAAGCTTTGGCTTCTCACCAGCCATCGGCCAATCATAGGACACGTATCGGACCGGAATCTGATATTTGTCATCAATGTAAACTTTGGCGAGATAAAATTCGTAAGGCGCTCTCTTTTCAGGATGCTTTACCTCGATGACCGTGCACGGTCTCTTGTTGATTTTTGCGCCGTCTAGATATCGCACTTGACAAGTACCCGCGGCGCGATCGCGCTCTGCTTTCTCGACTAGCTTCAAAATCAAATTCTCGAGTCCAGCATCATAAATGGGGTATTTGTTGCCTTTCATTGCCAAAAAACCAGTGGGGTCCAAATGAAAGTTTTTGAACTTCAGCAGCGGCGCAGATTCATGGGCAATCAAATTCCCGCTGTTCGAACCGTCCACCCAGATCACCTCGCGACCAGCACATCCTCGTGGTTTGAGGAACTTCATGTAAATGCTAAAAGGAATGTCCCGATTGCCAACGGTACGAGGATTTCTGATCTTGATTTTGATGTAGTTGGGTTCGCTCAAGACGTTACCAACTCTTTCGCGACGCACCAAAATCGCAGTGTAGTCGGCGATATTCTGGCGACTGTTTTGCAGGCCATTCTTCGCCAATTCAACAGCTCGGTCCAAAGGATGTGGCACTTTGGTTGTCGCCGCCAGTTTTTCGCCTGCGGGAACCAATCCCACTGTTCTTTTGTCCGGAACGACCGGCGCAAGCTCACGAGCATCTGCCACGCGAGCAACGGGAGCAGCGACGGTGGGCTGCACCGAACGATTCACAGATTCCGCAGAAAAGTTAGCAACACCCGACTGGGAATTGACATTTGCGTTCGATGTTTGGCGTTCCAGTTCGCGGTTGATTTTAGGTACGCGAAAAACAGGTTCGACGATCTCCTTTTTAGATGGGCTCGTCGCTTGCCCGTTGACGGGCGACGAGATTGTCAGGACGAACGTCAAAGACAAACCAATATAATTCAGACAATTCCCTTTTGTCTTTGGCATTCGATCCTCCTTGATCCGAAAGCACCTATGCTTCCGCTTGACAACGACGGAAAGCATTTTCCCTTTTCAGGAATAAACAGATTAATTGTTAACGCAATTTTTCAAAAGCTTGAAAGTTGGGTTTCGTCACAAATCACAATGCTAGCTACCAAAAACCAACTCTAATAACTTATCGCCATTTCATTGCCGCGAGCGTCAACGATACATTTTTTGCAGACCTTACGGTCTATCGAGACCGAAGAGTTCCCAGGCAGCAATCCAGACAATCGCTAGAGTTGCCCCAACAATCGTCACAACGTGAAAAACATTCCTCCAGAAAATTCACGGTTAAATGGTCGCGCCACCAACGACTCAACGTCCTATCCTGAGCTCTTAACCGTCACTCGCTACGATTGCTGAGCACCCGATTTGTTGAGACTTGCATCGTCCTGATGCATTTTCGGAAACTCGATTGTGAATCGAGTTCCCTGTTCTTCTGAAATCGCATTTAAAGTCCCGTGCATTTCGTTGATGATCTTTTTGGCAACGGCCATCCCCAACCCAATCCGATTGGATTTTTCAGAAATGGCGAGAGGATCGAACAACGATTGCAGTTCCAAATTCGACAAGATCGCACCATTGTCGCGAATTTCAATAATGTTGGAATCGTATTCGAATTCCGTTTTGAGCACGATTTCGACAATTCCGCCACTGTTTTCTCGGCAAGAATTGATGCTCGCCAACAAGATGTTGTGCAACGCACGAACCATCAATTCCGGCTCGAGCTTAAGCATCGGCATCGAACGCAATGGCTCGTAAACAATCTGTACCTGGCATTGCTCCGCACGCCGTTCCACCAATTGCACGGCTTGAGAAATCAATTCGTTTAAATTCGAATCATGCAATCGTGGCACATTCGCCTTACCATAAGAAAGCATATCCATGACCAAATTCGACAAATTCTCTTGATTGCGCTGAACGATTTGCCAACCGCTTTCAATCAATCCAAATTGTTGATTGGCCAACCCGTCTTCAATCAGGTGATTGCCGCCATTGATACTCTGCAAAATGTTTTTGATATGGTGCGAGAGCGAAGCCATCGCGTTGCCGACTGCGGTCACCCGTTCCGTCTGCAACATCATTGAATAATGTTCGGCATTCTCGATCGACACCGCGGCATGCAATCCAATGGCAATCAGCAATTTGAGTTGTTGTTCGTCGAAGGGCAGGCCGACCGAATCACCTTCTTTTAAAGGCATTTTGGAGCGATCCGCATAGATCACGCCACGAATTCCGTAACGACTTTTGATCGGAGCACAAATAATTTGCCGCTGGCTCAAGTATTCAGCGTCGATCACATTGGAAAACCGCTCGTCATTGGCGATGTCATTTATCACAACGCCTTCCTTCTTTCGGAAGACATATTTTATTACCGCATACTCGATATCGAATGGCGTCGTCGAATATCCATCGGGTTGATCGGAATCAATGGACTTGGCATAAATGCTCTCTTGTTCATCTTCGCGGATTAGGATGCAAGCGCGGTGGGCCGCAACCCAACAGAACACCAAGTCTAGGATTCTCTGCAGCAGGCTTTCCGGCCCTTGATAAGAACCTGCGGCCATCGCCGTGTGGTACAGCACTTCCAGATTGCTTTTGGCTCTTAGCAGCTGGTCAGCCGAGTCAAACGTGGAACCCGACCCATCCGAACTGAGGCTATCGTCGTTACCATTTTCAACCGTGTCTTTTTGGGCACTCGCATTGGCGAAACTGGTCTCATGAAACTCGAAGACCGTCTGTCCAACTAGAAATTGGTCGCCGGTCTTCAAAACTCGGGTGGTAATTGATTCGCCATTAACGATGGTGCCGTTGGAACTGGACAAATCGACCAGAACAAATTCATTGGCACGTACATGAAGCTCAGCATGTCGGCGAGATACCTCGAAATCATTGAGATGGATGGAATTGGTCTGTTCCCGACCAATCGACGTAATCCCCAGACCAATCTTGAACGATTCGCCTCGAGAAGGTCCCGCAACAATCCTCAGTTCTGCCATGAATTTTTAAGAGCTCAAACAGGTATCAATCTACTAGTTTCACCGCCGCTTTTGCAGCCGGCCGCAAGTCTCTCTTGAGATTGCAATGACTTAGATTGGGCAGACCTTTACTTGTTCACTAAACTAAACGGCCGCGCGCGCCATAAACTTAGGCAATCGCAAACTTATAAATATAGTCGTAACTGAAACAAGTTAAACCGGAAAGCTGCACTTTCCGTTCCATATTGTAGCGCCTTGATAATGATATGCCGCAACTCTTAGAAGTGACGGACGTATTTATCTTACGATCACGTGTTATAATGTCTAAAACCCATTTTTCACGCCAGAATTCTCTTTTCCAACCTCTCGATGTCAGCCCAATGGTTGCCAAAACCAGCAAAAATAACAAATCCAAATCCATGCGCAAAAAGCGCGATAGGGGGTTGTTCGCGCGGTTGGTGGGCTCAAATTTTTTTCAGTCGCTGGTCGGAAATCAGACGTATTCGCCTCGAAACAAAAACAAAACCACAGATTCGACGACTGATTTTGGTACCGCAAGAAAGCAGTCATTTCCGTCAAAATTGGTCGATCTTGCCCTATTTGCTATTTTGTGCCTAATCGCACCGTTATATCGAGTGCTGCGCGCGATGTCCAACTTCCTCGGTGGACGCTACTGGTTGAAGTTCTCGTTGGGTGTGATCACCGGGATTAGCAGCCTAACGGCTTTGTTTTTAATTTTAAGAAAGATATTTGCCTGATGATGGGCTAGATATCGGATTCTGAGGCTTCTTGCTCGACTTCCTTTTGAACTTGAACCGCGATCCGATGTGCTCGGTCACCCTGCCAGCCTTGTTTACGAATATCGAGTTCTTCCAAACGATCGTTGGGCCCGTATACGGTCAGTACATCGCCAGACTGAACATCTGTTCTCCCGTTTGGACTACCAACATAATGCCCGCTATTTCGAGTCAATCCAAGCACTAAGACGCCTTCGGAAGAAAGATTCGCCTCCTCCAACGTCTTATTGGCAATCCAATCCTCGTGCCTGACCTGCAATTCCACGACTACAAATCCACTGTGCAAATGCAACAATGAAGTGTAATCGCAAACGTCCAAATTGGTGAACTGAACCAGCGCATACTCGACCCATCGGGATATAAGGTTGTCAATGAATCGGCTGGTAAACACCACCCACATCAATGCTAAACCAAAAACCAAAATCATCCACGTTTGAAAGCTGGCCTCTACCAAGGCAAAACTTGCTATCGTACTGGCAATCACCGCTGCGACCCCGATATTGCCCCAAAACATAAGCAACATCAAGATGCGTCGGCGCACCGGATGATTAACCAGTGACTCCGCTTCTCCGGTTGTAAACCCGACGCCGGTAAATGCGGAACGTGCCTGAAAACGAGCAACTTCTTGGGACAGCCCAGTCAACTTCAGGGCAACAGCGCCGACGCGAGTCACTAACAATGAAATGGTCACAGTCACCAAGAGTGTAATGATTGGAGCCAATTTCAAGCCCCTATTTGCGTGAATGGCAAGACAGCAGCCGACTTCAATCCGCTTTGGTGGCTAGTCGGAATCTTCGCTGGGCGGTTCAAATTTCGGACCCATTGGCTCGACCACGTCATCGTATGTGTGTTCGTATTCCTCATTCGACGAATAATCTTGCTTGTCTTCTGTTTCAATAGAAGATTGGATATCAGATAGCCCTTTTCGGAATTGCGCATAAGAACTTCCGACGTTCCGCGCGACTTCGGGAAGTCTACGGCCAAACAAAATAACGGCCACCACTCCAAAGACAATAATTTCAGCGTAGCCAATCGATCCAAACATATAAGCACAGCCGTTGTTTCGTTTCCAGATAACAGGCTAGTTTTCGATCGTTTCCTTTTCTCTTGCTTCCTGCTCATTGCTGATCGCGTCTTGCTGGCGCGAAGACTCGCTCGCCGAATTGTCTTTTGGCTTCTCCTTGATTCCGGCCTTGAATTCATTGACACTTCGACCAAGATTCCGCATCAATCCAGGAAGTTTCGCACCGCCGAACAACACCAAAAGAATGATGGCAAATATTACTAACTCTGGAGTTCCTATCCCAAACATACAAACCACCAATCAAATACAAATCGAAATTCGAACCGAGCCACAACGCAAAGTCGGATCGCAGACCATTATCTCATTTTAGATTCGAAGAAAATACTGTCAAACTGCATCGTCACGGAATCCGGTCAAGATTACCGGAACCTTCGATTTCACTGACTTGAATCAGGCGTGATTCATCATCGTGATAACGGTAATAAACTTCCAAACTCAGCGTCGCCAAGGCCGTTGAGTACACGCGACCGCCATAACCGGCCCAGAGACCGTCCGGCGACCAACTGCCCTGCTTGGTTTGTTGCGACAATAAGACACGCTGAATATTGTGATTCCAGTTCTGCCATTCCTCGCCGCCATGACGCTGAAGTGCCAGGGTAGCGTAGTACCAATAGTAGAGATTAATGCGTTCGAGATTCGGCGGCTCTTGAACGATACGTTGTGTCGCTTCTGCCAGCTCTTGCTGATCGGTCTCGATTCCAAGAAACGAACGACATACCAACGCCTCCGCGGTCATCGCGGTGCTGGGCCCCTGTCGCGGTCGGTAACTGGCCAGCCCTCCAAACCGCCCGGTCTGACAACTCTTCAGAAACTTTCTCATTCTGACTTTTGTTGCTGCTTGGATTTCGACGCCGGCCGTTTCGGCCGCATGCAAAGCCATCACCTGCCAACCGAACTGACTCATATCACCAGAATCACCTGGTTGATAGCGCCAACCACCGCCATTTTTGTTTTGCGCTTCAACGCTATATGCGACTCCGGCTTTCACCGGAGCGTGTAATCGCTTGTCACCGGTAATAGCATAGGCTTCACACAAGGCCAACAGGGTCATGCTATGACAGTACATTCGGGCGAACAGTTTCGCGTTGCCGGACAAGTCTCCGTTATTTGCCTGTTGACGGACTAAAAATTCTAACGCATTTTGAACGTTGCTCTGGTACTCTCCCTCCAAATGCGTGTAGCCGGCACCCAGAAACGCCAAAGTAGCTAAACTGGTAATTCCAGTTTCAGCGTTGACGCCACAACCTCCGCGGTCGTGCCCGAACACTTTTTCTTCGATACCGGCAGAGGTCTCTTTGGGACACCACCGGCCGTCGTCTTTCTGTTGTGATGCCAACCACTTCAATGCGCGTTCCACAGCGGCCTCGGATTCCGCTGTTCCACCACGTTTCGTTGCGAACCTTGCTCGCAACATACGTAATTGATAACTCTGAGGTATTTGCAAACCGTCCGTCAACCTACGAGGCGCGTTGTTTGGATTTAATGGCATGCCAGGAACAATATCATTGACTGGCGGCTGATTGGTTTGAGGCTGCGGTCTCGCATCCAACAGTTCGTCTTGCTGAATCGGATTTGTACTTCGCAGCTGATTTTCGTTGTCGGCAAGATTGGCTTGCGAATCGGTCGCTGGTAAAAATGCTGTTGCATCTCTTTCCGGCTCGAATGCCTCGGGTCGCACTGACGCCAATTCGTTTTTAATCGGCTCAATTTCGGGCTGATGAAACATCGTATCATCGGCTTCTCCGTGGCGTTGAAATTCAATTTGCTGAGGAACAGGCGCTGGATCGTTTTGTGCCCGGCTTTTTTTAAACTCCAATTGCGGAGGCTGCACATTGAATTGTGGCGATTGCTGGTCCAATAGAGCAATGTCGATCGCTTCTTCGGTGGCTGTCTCGCCTTCGGTTACCATGTCAACCGTTCGCTCAATTTCGAATGTCGTGTCATGTTCTGGGCGAGCCAGCGGAAATGAGGTCATCTGTGGCTCGTTGTTGGAAATTGCCTCCAATTCGGGAACTTGTTCGATCTCCACCGCCGCTTGTTCCACGTTGACCGCCGGATTGTCGTTACTGGTGTCATCGACGGAGTCAGCAATTCGAATCTGAATCGGAGGATCTGTTTGGGCCACCGGTACATGAAATATCAATCGCGTCCCATACGCGTAACCGAGCAAAAGAATGTGAGCAACTACCGAAAGCACGACGCACTTCGTGATCGGTCGAGCATGCCCCAGCCGAGTCATCGTCAATAGCGCTACGGATATTGCCAACACAACAGAACCCAGCAACAAAAACAACTGCAAGCTTGGCGTGGTCAAAAGATGTACCAACTGTTGCCACAATGTTGATTCTGCGATGATCAGGTGTTCCAAATTCATTTCATAATTCCAATGCGAGAGCCTTCGCTATTTCAATTGGCCAGAGGTATGTTGCGCGGTTCGCACGGAAATATTTAAATTACTAATCTCCGAATTTCGGCATGTTGACAGCACCTCGGCAACCCCTTGGTATTTGGCGTTCTCGTCGCCCCGGACAACCACTCCAAGGTTTTTGAATTGCTGCTTGGCTCGTGTTAACTCTTCTTCGAGTTGTTGCAAGGTGACCGCTTGGTCGTCCAACATGATTTGCCCATCGGCCAAAATGTTGATTACCCGTTTCTGAGGTGCTGCACTGAGGGCTTTTCCGTTGGCAACGCGAGGCACTTGCAGTGCGATGTTCTTTTCACTCTCGTTAAGTTCACTGAACTTTGTTCCCACCATAAAAAAAATGATCAGTAAAAAGACGATGTCGATCAGCGGTGTCAAATTGATCGACGAATCAATGTCTTGGTTAACTTTTAGTGGCATCGTGAATTCCGTTTATGCAGCCGCTTTTCTACTCGACTTGGATTTTGTCGGCGTGACTTGACATTCAGCGCAAACCGCTCGGACTACCTTCATCGAAAGAGAATCGATTTCCATGACTCGGCGGTCAACGCAACTCGTAAAAAAGAGGTACGCGATCAACGCTGGAATCGCGACCGTCATTCCAGCTGCCGTAGTCAACAACGCTTGGCTAATCCCAGTCGCAATCATGATTTTGGGGTCCACGCCCACGGCGTCGACAGTCGAGATTGCATCGAATGCATGGATCATCCCTAACACCGTGCCGAGCAATCCCAACAGTGGGCAAACCGTCGCAATCCCATTGATCAATCGTAAATAACGACGCATATGGTTGCTTTGCCGTTCACCTTCGTCCAAGACGGCCTGTTCCACCTCCACTGAAACTTTGCCCCATTTTTGTGCACCCGCTCGAAAAACTTGAGCGATTGGACTTCCATCTCGCTCGCACAAGTCCATGGCCGTCTTTTGATCCAATGAACCATCGGTCAACTGTTCTATGAACTTGGTTGAAAACGGACCTGGAATGATTCGACCTTTTCGCAAACTAATCAATCTTTCAAACGTAAACACAACCAAAACAAAGGAGCACAGAAGGATTGGAATCATCAGCGGCCCGCCATTGCGCAATACGTCCGTCAAGCGTTTGGAAGCGACGATCTGTCCGTTTTGTGCCCCAGGAGGCTCGTTCGATTCCGTCATGGCCGTATTCGGAACGTCAAATCCGTTTTCCGGCAAAGGTTCTTGTCCGACGCTCCAGTTGCTGGCACCAATGCAAACAACGAACAACAAAACACTAATTTTGATTACCCGCGTCACTCGAATCCTATTTTTCATATGTCAAAGTTCCTGCTACTTTCTGTGTTTTGAGGTGGTGCGTTTCGCTTGCCGGTGCGCAGTGTTTAAATGTTCTTGGGCCGCATTACAAAATTGACTGTTGGGATACTTTTCGATCAGCTGGCTGTAGAGTTTGGCCGCGTGGTTCCAGTTTCCCAGGTATTCCTGGCATTTCCCCGCCTCCAACAGCGCGGCCGCGCGCCAACGGGTGTATCCATACAGCGAATCGACTTTGTAAAAGGCCTCGATCGCGCGTTCGTAGTTTTCTTGATGAAAAAAGGACTCACCGATACGCCACTGCGCCATGGCGGCTGTCTCGGTCGATCTGCCCAACTCGGATTGGATGACCCGTCTAAACGCCGCTCGGGCTTCACGTAATCGCCCTTGCGCCGCATGAGCCCTGCCGATTGTAAAATCGAATTCGTACTGCGCAACGAACTCGGGATATTTTCGTTTGGCAGAACTTGCTAACTCAAGTGCGGCCGACCATTCTTCAAGGTGGGAATAACATTGGGACTGTCGCAATGCTGACCATGCTCGACGATCAACCGATACGAGGTCGGGGTTTTCAGTAAGCTTGGCGAATTCCGATTTTGCTTGCTCGTATTTCTCGGTTTGGTACAGCGATTCCGCTAACCAATAACGCGATTGCTTGCGCAACAATTCATCATCGCAATCCGCAAGCACGCGACTCATCAGCTCATGGATACGATCCCATTGGCCGGTTTGAACCGCAAGTTGTCCAGAAAGAAAATGTATCCTCGTTTGTATTTCTATCGGCGTAGATTCGTTTTCCAATTGCGCAATAATTGGTTGCGCTTTTTCAAATTGGCCTTCGTCGATATGTTTCTTGGCAACGCGATACGCAGCATCACACCAATACGGATTCTCCGTCTTGTCTTCCGCTAACGCTGCAAACAGATTGAATGCGAGTTCCGGCCGTTGGGAATCGTTGTAAATCCATGCCAACGCATATTGGGCCTCTTTTTGAAATTCCGATTCTTGCGCTACTAAATCCGACAGTAACGCTTCCGCCAATCCGAGCCTGGAGTCATCCTGGGTTTCTGTCAAACAGGTGGCCATTCTCAATTTTGACAATGTTACGAATTTAGAATCGGGGAATCGGTTGTGAATCAGTTCATACATTTGAAATGCGTCTTCGAATCGCCCTTGCTCTTCAAACAACTTGCCAGATACCAACGCCGCCTCGGCCGCAAATGGAGTTTCTGAATACTCGTCAATCAGACGTTTAAAAACTTCGACGGATGTACGCTCTTCCCCACGGCTCATTTCCGTCCAAGCGATTCCTGATAAACCGCGTACGACGTACTTTCTTGGATTCGCTGAATCGGTTAGCAATCGGAAACAGGATTCTGCTTGTTCATAGCGTTTGTTTTTTAGGGCGCATTCGCCAACATACAAAACCGAATCCAAAAACACTGATCGGTCTTTGGTCGTGGATGAAAACGTCTCCATCGCGTTATCGAGCTTTGACCAACGGTTGGTCTTGGCATAAGCGATGATCAATTCTGAAAGCGCTCGGTCTCGATTGGGGTGGTCGAAATCCAGGGCCAAGTATTGTTCCAAATACACGACCGTAGACTCAAAACGCTCCAATCCACTGGCAGCCGAAGCTTTGGCAAGCAATACGGCCGCCAAGAATTGAATGTTGGTATCCGTAGGTCGCAATGCATCGAGCGTATCAGCCGCGCGTTGGAATTGCTGCTGCCCGATTTGCGCCAATCCTAAAAAATACGACCAGGTGTCCCTGCGATTCTTACCAACTGGTTCACTCCCAAAATCCGTTAGCAACTTCTGAAAGATCTTGGCAGTCTCCGCATGTTTCGCAAGTTCGTATTGAATTCTTCCTTTGAACTCTAACACCAGAGGTAGCATTGCCTGGTCGTTAAGTTCTTTTTCAAAAACGGCAATTGCGGCCAGAGCTTGTTGAAAGTTTTTTTGACGGTAGAGCAGTTCGATTTCCAATTTCAACGCGTCGTCTGACAACTCATTTTCAGGCCAAGTGTTTCTCAATCGATTCAACCATTGCAAGGCCGTGTCGGATTTGCCCACCTTGGATGCGGCCAACGCACCATCAAAAAGGATCGCGATCTTGAGTTTTTGATTCGTGGTCGAATCGACGACCTGCATATACTGGGTAAAAGCTGCGTCAAAGTTTCGCAAAGCCATTTCGGTCTTGGCCAGCCAGACACTTGCTTCGATCACCAAATCAGAATTGTCGCTTGCAGTTGCAATGGTATCGGCAAACGATTTTTTGGCGGCCTCAAATTTTGCCAATTGAAATTTGACCACTCCGATTTGAAGTTGAGCCTCAGCGGCCCAAGGGTTGGTTGGGTCACTGGTGATCAATTCAAAGAATTTCTGCGCTTCCTCGAATCGTGACAGTTCACGCAGCGCCTTGGCTAAACCCAAACGATTTTTTGTTGCTTGCACCGAATTCGGGTACTTTTGCAAGGCGCGTTCGAATACGCGCAACGCCAATTGAGGCTCATCGCGTTTTAGCCGTAGTTCACCCAAATAAGCCAATGCGAATTCATTCAATGAATCTTCAGGGAACTCGGCAACGAAACGCTCCAATAGTTCTGCCGCTCGTTGCTCCCAACCCAAACGAAACGCGCATTCGGCCATTCGAAAATGTGCACGCGTGGCTAAGCTGTCTTGCGGCAGTCGTCTGAGGAAGATTTGATACGCCGGGAATGCGGACCGATAATCTTGCGATTGGACCAATGATTCGCCCAGAAAAAAGTAGCTTGAGGCAGCTTGGCGTGTACTTGGAAATCGCTCGATCACGCCGCGAAACTTCTCGGCTGCCAATTCATACTCTTGCCGCTCGTAATGTCCAGCGGCCAAACCGTAGTTTTCATCAACGTCCTGAATAGCGCCAACCGGCGCAACTTTACCGTGGAACAGCAGCACAAAGACAAGAATTAGAAGATTGCGGAACATAAAGCCAATGAAAAAAGTGACCAGTCAGAAATCTATCGCCGTAGGTGCGCACATCTAGCTCACGCGGCAACAACCCTTTTCGTTGTATCGTCCCGGCGAAAGATTCAATGGAACGGATTACTAGCCTGCTAGCGGACCAATCAATGCAATCGTGGGAAGATGTGCCGGATCAGAAAAATGGAGAAACTTCGCCCGAATGGGATCCTGTTCGGGTTTTCCTATGACTTTTCATTCAATCCAGCGTCATTCGCAATGAGTCTCAAGTTTATTAAACTGTTTCTAGGCAAGGATTTGCCAACAGGGTTTACGTAACTATCTACTCCGCAGAGCACGATTTGTATGAAACTTATCCAGATTCTTTCGTTGCTGGCGTTTTCATTTCTATCCACTGCCGTCCTACAAGGGCAAACGGCCGACTTGGTCATCACGGACGCTCAAATCGTGACTATGGACCAGTCGCGTGCCAATGCTGAAGCAGTGGCCATTAAGAACGACAGAATTCTAGCCGTTGGTTCCGATGCCGAAATCCTTAAATTCATTGGCCCAGGCACCAAAAAACTTGAGCTTGATGGACAGTTCGTAACCCCGGGTTTTATCGAGGGTCACGCTCACTTTTTAGGTCTCGGAGAATCGTTGATGATGCTGCGGTTGGCCGAAGCAGAAACGTGGGAAGAGATTGTCCAAATGGTCGCAGCAGAAGCCGAATTCGCCAAACCGGGGGAATGGATCATTGGACGCGGTTGGCATCAATCTAAATGGAAGTCCGAACCGCAACCCAGTGTTGAGGGATACCCTACCGCAAATGCGTTGAGCAAGTTGACTCCCAACAATCCAGTTTTGTTGACACATGCAAGCGGTCATATGAGTTTGGCCAACGAGTACGCCATGCGAATAGCCGGCGTCAACAAAGAAACAAAAAACCCGGCCGGGGGCGAAATTTTACATGACGAACAAGGTAATCCGACCGGCGTGTTCCGCGAAACCGCTGCCGGACTGATCTCACGGGCCTTGGCTCGCGATGAAGCAAAAAAAACAGTCGAACAAAAAAACGCCGATGTCTTCAAGGCCATAGAGTTAGCGTCAAGCGAATGCCTGAAATACGGTATCACCAGTTTTCAAGACGCCGGAACAAGTATCGCTTCCTTACGATATTTGAAATCAGCAGCGGACAACAAGCAACTTGGTGTTCGCCTGTGGGTGATGATACGCGATTCCAATGACAAATTGCGTCGTTTCTTGCCGACAAGCAAGCGGATTGGCTACGCCAATCAATTCTTGACCGTCCGAGCCGTTAAACGTTCGATCGACGGGGCACTTGGACCACACGGTGCTTGGCTGCTCGCTCCCTATTCCGATATGCCGACAAGTTCAGGCTTGAATACGGCAACCATTGCATCCGTTACCGAGACGGCTCAAATCGCGATCGCAAACGGATATCAGGTCTGTGTTCACGCGATCGGTGACCGGGCCAATCGAGAAGTACTCGACATTTATGAAAAGATGTTTCAAAAACATCCTTCCAATTTTCCTCGCCGTTGGCGAATCGAGCATGCCCAACACTTGGACCCGCAAGACATTCCCAGGTTTGGAAAACTAGGAGTGATTGCCTCGATGCAAGGCGTCCACTGTACGTCCGATGCGGTGTTTGTTCCTCAGCGATTGGGAATGCGCAGGTCCGGCCAGGGTGCCTACGTTTGGAAATCTCTGCTGGAGTCGGGCGCGATCGTCACCAATGGAACCGACGCCCCGGTCGAATCGATCGATCCGATCGCGTCGTTTTATGCGAGTGTTACTCGGCGATTGACGGATGAAGTGACGTTTTTTCCCGAACAGTGTTTGACACGAATGCAAGCACTCCGATCCTATACCGTCGATTGCGCCTACGCCGGCTTTGAAGAATCCGAAAAAGGCTCAATAGTCCCTGGCAAATTAGCTGACCTTACGGTGTTCTCACAAAATTTACTAACATGTCGCGACGAAGAGATACTAGATACCAAAGTTGTCTACACCATTGTTGGTGGCAACGTCGTTTACCGCCGATCTGACAAACAATGAACCGATTCGCTGCGAAAAAGTCGTTTTCCAAATTGATGGTTTATGACTTCGATACCAACCAAGAGTTAACCCATCGTCTTTGGTGCGACCCCAACGTCGTTGTCGACCAAGGAACGAAATTGATCCAAAAAGCTTGCGTTCGCACGACCGTTAAACTCGAGTCCGACGTTCAAAATTTCGTGATCAAACGCCATGTCGAACGGAGCTGGCGTCACTTCGCCAAACAATGGGTTTCTCGTTCTCGCGCCGAAAAATGTTGGAACGATTCTTGGTTTTTGTATGACAACGGCTACCCCACTCCAAAACCTGTCGCCTACCTTGAAAATCGGTTCGGCGTTTTTCGCGGTAACTCCTTTTACGTTTACGAATACGTCGAAGGTGAAACACTCAAAGAAAAAGCAACGGGGTCACGCAACCAACGCCTGATCCGTCAGTACATCAAACAGCTGGCACACATTTGGAGCCTGCACGCGAAATTAAACATAGAACTTTCTGATGGACATCCGGCCAATTTCTTGATTGACCCGGCGGGCAAAATGTGGGTCATCGATTTGGATAAACTTCGCAAGAATAACGCCACAACGAATTCACTGAATCGGTTAGAACAGACGCTTGAGCAAACTTTGCTGGGCGTCTTTTGGGAACCGACGCTGATCGAATATGGAAAACGAAAATTCAGAGAAGCGATTCAACAGCCCGCCCGCGTTGCGGCGTGACGAACACCCCCAGTGGGATTCAGCCCGAGCCAATCTTCGTGCAAGAGCACCTCATTTTTTGCCCGACTGTTACGGTTTGACAGTCGTCGCTAGCAAAAGTCTAACACCGATAATCCGAAACCAGTGAATTCCCGGGAAGATTGGCAAAATCCGAAAAAACTCACTACTTCTCACGAGCTCCTGGACGACAACAAGATTGGATGTTGGTACAGCAGCCCGAAACAGCTGTCCCTCCATCCATTTGGTTTAACAACAATTCAGATTTATAGTCATTTCCAGCTTAGACCCAAACGTTTTTCTAACGAATGAGCTGGCTTTGACAACGAACATTGATTCAGGAGGGATCCGATGCGAGTAATCTTGCTTGGCGTCATGGTCGCGGTCGCCGCAATCATGCCAGCTTCAACCATGGCCGACGATCAGCAGATCGCTGATTTCATCAAGGCCAGACTAATGCAGGAAAAACAACAGGGCAACCTGTTTGGTTTCAACGTCGACATGCGAGTCGACAAGGGAACGGTTTGGTTCAAAGGATTTGTTTCCAACCGATCCCAAGAACTTTTGATTCTGCGAACCGCACAATTGGCCGGCCACCTTGGTGTGGTACAAGTCGTCGACGACATTGATGTCAACAACGCTAATGCTCGGCTCAATCCATTGCAACCACAGGCGCAAGCTCAAATGCCGCAAGAACGGATGGCCATGCGGCCTCAGCAGCCTTACACCAGCACATACCCAATGCAAAATCAGGGGCGTTTACAACAGCCCGTCCGTATGCCTCAGCAGTCCTACCCGCAACCTCAAACGCAACGGTCTCCTCAGCGTTTGCCGCAGGCTTCGGCTCCACAAGCGCCTCGACGCATGGAAATACCAGTGTCGGCTACCGAACCCAAGAAAGATCTAGCGACACAGGCGGTCGCCTACCAAGAGCCCGTTGGTCGCCCTCGAATCCCTGGCCCGGCAATGAGCAGCGTCATCAGCTCACCAATGCAACAAGTTCCAGCGATGCAGCCATCATTCCAGCAGAATTTGTTGAAGCCAATTCCCGCTCAACAGACTTCCGCGCCAATGATGATGAACTCGCAACCCATGTCAGCTCCACCCGCGCCTATCGCCGCAGGCACCCCGCTACCATTCGCACGTGCAGCCGCTCAGGGATGCAACGATTGCAACGGTGGGGCCATGATGGGTGGCGGTGGCTACTATGGAGATGGCACCGGAATCGTAAGCGACAACGCTAACCTACCTGGCTATGCATGGCCCGCTTACGCTGCACATCCAAACTATGGCGCGGTCAGCTATCCCAAGCAATACTCAGCTTCGGCTTGGCCTTACATTGGTCCTTTTTACCCATACCCACAAGTTCCGTTGGGATGGCGTAAAGTTTCCTTGGAATGGGATGACGGCTGGTGGTTCTTAGACTTCAGCGACAAGTAGGACACCGCGTCCGAAACTTGCTCAGAAACGTATAATACGTTCAACAGATCTACTGAAATTGTTGTTGAATATCATGGCTGGTAGCTCAAGCTACCGGCCATTTTTTTTGGACTGTACTTTGCCACAAGCAATGGTTTTCTCGTCGCCTTCGCCGCTAAACACATGCCAGGCGTGGCTGGGCAGATGAAGCGTGACCTCGTTTCCCGCTTCGGCACTCGATTCCCCGTCCAAGCGAGCCACCAGTATTCCCGATTTATCGCGGCAATAAATCATTGTTTCGTGCCCCAATCGTTCGACCACATCAATCGCACAAGTCATCAACACGGGATCGTTGGGGTTTGTGGTTAGGTCCTCGGGGCGAAACCCAAGTGTGGCCACTCGCTCCTTGACATCGCTTAGTCCTACGTCGTAGCAAAAACTCTCTGTCACAAACTTTCCATCGGCTATTTCACCAACGACAAAATTCATTGCGGGACTTCCAATAAAACTGGCTACGAAACGATTGGCTGGATAATGATATAGATTCAATGGAGCATCCACCTGCTGCACCACCCCGTCTTTCATCACCACGATACGATCGCCCAGCGTCATCGCTTCCACTTGATCGTGGGTCACGTACACCGTGGTCGTCTGTAACGTTTGATGGAGCCGGGTCAACTCGGTTCGCATTTGCACCCGCAATTTGGCGTCCAAGTTGGATAGCGGTTCATCGAATAAAAATGCCGCCGGCTTGCGGACGATCGCTCGTCCGACAGCAACGCGTTGTCGCTGGCCTCCGGACAAAGCTTTGGGTTTCCGGTCCAGCAAGTCTTCAAGCGATAAGATTTTAGCCGCTTCGTCGACTCGTTTTTTGATCACGGCCTTTGGTTCTTTTCGCATTCGGAGTCCAAACGCCATGTTCTGGCGAACGGTCATATGGGGATACAGCGCGTAATTCTGAAACACCATCGCAATATCCCGCTTGCCCGGTTCCAGGTCGTTAACACGTCGGCCATCAATAAACAAATCACCGCTAGAAATTTCTTCTAGTCCCGCAATCATTCTTAACGTCGTCGACTTGCCACAGCCACTGGGCCCGACCAACACCAAAAACTCACCGTCACGCACTTCGAGACTGATATGTTTGACGGCTTCAAACCCGTTTTCGTAGCGCTTGACGATCTTGTCGAGACGAATTTCTGCCATCGCTATTCCTTAACAGCCCCAATCGTCAACCCCGATACCAAATACCGACTAAGCATCATAAACAAAAAAGCCTGTCCAAAGACAGGCTTTTGTTTATTGGTAACAGCGTGCAACGAGCGATGCCGCTGGTGTTAGTTTCCGTCGGCGCCAGCTGAGTCTTTCTTTGCGCTGCCGTTCGCCGCTTTTGGCTTGGTATTGCTTTTTGCGAACATCGACTTGAACAGCGGCACTTTTTTGATCTGCTCTTCGCTCAAAATAACTTTAAGTTTCTCATTCCGTTTTCCGTCTAACGCGATAATTTCTTTCTTGAGCTTAACGTACTCGGCCTGTTTCTCTGTACTCAATCCGGCCTTACGCAACGCATAGTCTTCCATTTCTTTCTCAGTTAACTTTGCCTTCTGAGCCATCTTGCGGGCCTTGTTGTATATGTCGCGTTCTTTCTTTGACATAAAATTCTGCAACTTTTGACTTAGCACAACACTTGGACGAGTGTGTTTCTCCAGGATCTCATCGACTTTGGATGACTGTTCATCCGTCAACTCAGCTTTGTCGAACATTTTCTTCATGATTGTCATCGTGATTTCAATGTTCATTTCGAGCTTCGGATCTGGCTTGGCTGATTCCTCTTGGGCAATCGCCAGGGTTTGGCTCCACAACACGGTTGAAAGGGTCAATAATGTGCAAAAATTCTTCATCGGTTCCGGCTCCAGGTTTGGAGATTTTTGATACGAGTAACAATAGTGGATCTTGACCGTGTTTAATCAACAACGCGGCAATCTAATCCAATAGTTTATGATTTTTGGAACCACAGGACAGATTTCGAATAGGAAAATTTTGCATTCCGGCATTGCAAATGCTGAATAATCGAACTGTTGCGAATATTCTGCAGCCAGATTTGGGCTAAAAACTCGCTCGGATCATGGCTCAGATCCATTGTAATCAACGGTTTTTATAACATTTTTGCGATAGACACTAGAAAATCACCACTCGTAAATCAGACCAATCCCCAACGTTTGCGAAGAACCCATTCCACGCCCAGCAACAGTGCAAATAGGGCTAGAAAAGCCATACCGTCGCTCGAAGTTTGCCCCAGTTGCCATTTCAATGGCACTTCGATCAATTCCGGAGGATTTTCTTTTAGTTCTCGCAACAAATTTCCCAGCTCTTCCGGAAGTACAATACGACCACCATGCTTTGCCGTTTGTGCCGCCAACTTGGCCATTTGATCAGGATCTGCTGCAGCCGTCGCTTTTTCTTTGTCGCGATCAAACACAACAAACTCGATCGAGGCGTCCGCCAGATTATTCCCCTGATGTTCGCCCGACAATCGAATCTGATAGACCCCCGGATCCGCCAAGATACCTTGTTCAATCGAGCCTTTCGAGGTCGTCGAATCGATCGCGAGTGGGATCATTGAGCCGTCCGGTTTTATCAATTCGGCTTTAAAGTCAACACCGGAAATCAACGCACCAATCGTGTCGCTGGCTCGACAATGGAACGAAACGAAACTACCCGGTTGAAATCGGCGTTGTGGTAAATCGACCCAAACACTGTTCTTTTCGCGACCGTCTTGATCAGCAAGCCACAGTAAGATCTGCCGCCAAAACTGTTTGAATTCCGTTTCATAGTCTTGCATGACCCACCGCCATGTCGAATCCCCGGCAAACGCCAAGACTCGGCCACCCAACCGGCCGGCGACCAAGATCGGGTTACCGGCTTCTGATTCCAGCAAAATTTCCGCATTGTCTTTTACGCCCACGAAGCGATTTGCGCCAACCAAAGGTGGGAGCTTTTTCCAAGCTTCGCGATAGTCGGCTTCGGATCCGAGACGCGTAATGAAGTGGTCCTTCGTCGGAATCAGCTTCACTGGCTCGTTGATGTGCAGATCATTGCGTAGCCTTGCTGGTGGAAAGTCTTGGCGCTCATCAAGCTCCATTTCGATCGGTAAAATATCATCGAGTGGAGTCGAATGGTACATTCCCGGCCCGAAACTGTGCGCCCCGCCCAACATCAAAAATCCTTTTCCTTGGTCAATTGCGTCGACCAAGGCCGCCAGGTTTTTGGTTTGCGATGAGGCGTTGAACAAGGCATTGGCATCCACGTCGCCAATGATAAACACATCGATCGTTGGGTCGCGAAACCATTGGGCGACTTCTTCACCCAGCGGCCAATCACTGCGGCTGCGCGTATCCGAATAAATAGACAAATGTATCAACTCGACGTCTTGAGCCGATTTCGCCAATGCATCTCTAAGGAACTTCTGCTCCCAACCGATACCACCGTCCAAGTAAACGGCTCGCAAGCCCCCCTCATAAACATTTAAAAACGATGGCAGCTCATTGTTGCGGGTGGCTACTTCAAATCCGCTCGGGGTCACTTTGACTTTCATCCGAAATTGGCCCGCCTCTAGCGGGTTGTGTCGCAGCAATATCTTTTTTTCGACATACGCTTGGTCGGGTACAAATTGGTTCGTATCGACCAGTTGTTCTTTGCCGTCTGCGTCAGTAACAAACAATTGCACAGCCACTTGCTGGTTCGCAAAACCGCGAGCCGAAATGGTCGTTTCTACGTTCAACTGATTCTCGACCGCGATTCGATGTTGTTCTGGCAGGCTCAAGACAGCCACGTCCGCAACTTGACCGGTGTCGCCTAAATTTCCGAAGGGCACGGCATATAACGGAACCGACATATCATCGAGAATACTGGCTGCTTGGTCGAGTTCAATTTTCGGATCCGATACGTTGATCACGCCATCGCTGAGCACCAGCATGCCGACGACACGTTCCTTACGCGAAGCCAAAGCAGTTTCAAACACTGAATTCCCAATGTCAGTCTCACCTCCCTTGGGTTTCTCCGGAAAAACCACGGCACCTTGTTCAAACGGGAGTTCGGTAACCTCACCATCAAAGCCAAAAAACTTGAATTGAATTCCTCCGCCAACCAATTCAGAAATCAATTCTCGATTTTCTTCTAGCATCAACTGCATCGATTCAAACCGAGTGGAATCGTCGCTCCGATGCGGCAACTCCATCGACCGCGAAGTATCGGCCAAGACGACCAAAGTTGCCGATTGAGTGCGCTCCATTTTTTGAACGCAACCTGGTCTCAAAGTTGCCAAAAAAGCCATTGCAATGATTGCCAAACGCAACACCATTAAGCCGATGCGGCGGCGGCCGCTCAATTGCGCAAAACGAGGGCGCAACAGCAACAATCCGACCAAGATTGCAACAATGATCATTAGGATCATAGGGTGAGCAATCGGTTGAATCGTCCAATTTTGCATTTGTCCGTTAGCTGTAAAAACGAGTTGACAACAAGTACTCAACGCCGAGAACGACAACCAGCATCAACAACAGCAGCGGGTAAAATTCTTGGCCGCGTCTGGTTTCGCCTTGTTGACGCTGCAGCTGATTTTTGTCATTGGCCAGCTGATAGCGATTGGCTCCCAATACCTTGTCGATGTCCGCTGGATCAACGCGTGACAAGTCAGCCTCACCATCGGCAATATTAACGCTAAACCCACGCAATACAGTGTCCTGTAAACTGCCTCTCAGACGATACTGCCCTGGAGAACTGGTAAAACGATACTTGACTCGCGAATCGACCGCCGTAATTTTCTCTGCTTCCGAAGTCGTACGAGGTGTAAAAATGCGATATTCATTGGGATGGACCCGAAAGTCGTTGTTTAGCGAAGCGAACTCTCCTACGTTCAAATTCAAACGGTCCGCCTGACTGCGACATAGATGTTCGCTGATTTCGCGGACCAGCAACCAAGCAGGGATCGGATAGCCAGTGAATAAATGGTTCCAAGGGTCTCGCCCTTGCATCTGTTCCGATTCAGTAATTGGTGTTGTCATCACCATCACGATGCCGTTTTCAATTTGCCGTTCAATAATCGCAGGTTTGCCGTTCCCAAAACGCAACACCGCCTTGGTCGGGTAGTCCTGCCAAGCCTCGTCGGGCTGCAAGTCCCAGTGAATGAAAACCGGAAAGTCGTTCCACGGAACCGCCGTTTCCCACCTTCGAAACTGCTTGAAAATCGGATGAGCAAGATTGTCAGGACTCAAGAACAAATCCGCGTTGGGTCGTCGCCATTGTCTACCGAGTTTTCCCGTCAGCAATTTTTGTGCACGCCTTCCATGGAATGTCGTGTCCGCAAATGGACCAGAGGCTGCGTTAGGCCCCAAGAAAAGCCCCAAACCATGCCCTTTCGATACATACTTTTCTAAATTGGCCCATATCGTTTCGGGCAGTCCTGGATCCGGATCCAAAAATACGACGGCCTGATACGGCTCAAAACTGCCCGGCAATTTTTCTTGTGAAACTACGGTGCACTGAAAAAGACTCGATGCCGAATCCTCGACGATCGCTTCGGTCAAATTGTCGGGGGTTACACCGGTTCCGTGAACCACCAGAATTTGCCACGCATCTCGCACCTGGACCGTAAAATAGCGCGCGTTGTCATGCGACAATGCGTCCTCACCGACCAATTCAACCACGCCATGATGAATCCCTGGTGCAAGCGATTCTGAGAATTGAAACTCAACATCTTCTGAACCATTGGACCCGGGGTTTACAACTTTATTTCGCTCGGCGAAACTTTCCGGCACCAAAACTTGTTGGTCCCGGATCACCGGTTTGGTCTTGTCTTGACGCTCGATTCGAAAACGGACGTTTCGTTGACCTGCCGTGCCGGACCGAGCGACTTTCGTGCGTATTCGCAATTGCCCTTTTTCCGTAAGCGACTCCCGCTCCAATTCCAACGGCGCCAAAGAATAATTCTTGAGATTGGATCTTCCAACATCCAATACAAATAAAGACAACGAGGGCTCGGATTCCAATCGTTTTCGCAAGGTGTCACTTTTTGATTCCCAACTCTTTCGAGAAAGGTCGGATATCAAATAGACCTCTTTGCGTTCGTGCTCGGCCTCGTCTAACAAATTTAGCCCTTGCGCCAGACGATCCGGCAAGCTCGCTCCTGAGAACACGATTTCGAGATTGTCAACTCGATTGCGGGCGGCCCCCAAGTCCACGGAGTAAAAAGGCACATCGTTTTCTAACGACAGAACACAAGCTTGACTGTCAGAAGGGAATTGTTCGATCAACCATCGACCCAATTCTTTGGCCCGATAGAGATGCGTTTTATTCTCATGTTGATAATCCATTCGAAACGAATTATCGATCAGCAGGATCGCCGAAACGGGTGCTTCCGAGTTGCCTAACAGTTGCGTTGAATCGGAATTCGTCAATTTTATTCCCGCCCAACCGATGTAAGCGACGTGTCCCAACAACAAGAATGACAGGATCCCCAACAACATTGGATTCCGCTTTTCCGATCCAAAAAAAACGGTTGCCAAGGCTAACGCCACGACGAGAGCCGAAATCCCGACACCGCCTAAAGTCACCCACTGCCCAAACTCTCTGGACGCGACCGAAGGGCCCGCCAATGCCGCCGCCATCAAAAGGATTAACAAGCATCGAAGGATCAATAATACGATGTGCCGCAATCGCATGCGGCTCTTATTGGTCAATTGACGCTTCTTGACAAACCGTAATGCCGGAAATTCGAGCACTTTTGGTTTTGGTTGCATCAGAAAATGTAGAATGACTGGCAGTGTTAACAACGCGCCACCTAAACCGAGTACCGTCGCATTTGCCCAAATCATCAAAACCTCGCTCGACGACTGTGCAAGTACTCGATTAATGCTTTGTCAAACTGCATGCTCGTATCGATCGGCACGTAATCGATGCCACTATTGCTGCAATCGCGAGCTAATTCTTCACGGAATGCTTCCAACTCACCGCAGTATTCATTGCGAAACCCATCCGCATCCACCTTCAATTCTTGCCCCGTTTCTGGGTCGGTCAATCGGCACGGCCCGCGAAACGGAAAACTGACTTCGGCTTCGTCAAGAATATGAAACAAGATAATGTCGTGTCCGCCATGGCGCAACCGATACAGTGCGTCCATCGTGGAATCATCGTCAAACAACAGATCTGAAAAAACCATGACCAAACTTCGCGTCTTCAACATCGCAGCAATTTGGTGGATACAGGTCGAAAAATCTGCGATTCCCTCAGGTTTCAGGTTGGCCAATAGCGACAACAAATTGCCAAGTTGCGCCCGTTTCGATTTGGGAGGCAAACTTTGACGTATCTTATCGTTGAAGGTAATCAAACCGATCGGATCCTGCTGCAAGATCATCAAATAGGCCAACGCAGCGGCTAAGCAAACCGAGTAATCAAACTTCGTCAGCTCTTGTCGGTAGGTGTAGCCCATCGAACGACTCAAATCCAAAACCAAATAGCCGTTCAAATTGGTTTCTGCTTCGAATTTCTTTACATAGTATTTGTCCGTCTTGGCGTAAACTTGCCAGTCGATGTCCTTGGGGTCGTCACCCGCGGCATACTTGCGATGCTCCGAAAACTCAACGCTGAAACCGTGAAACGGACTACTATGCAGCCCGTGCAAAAAACCCTTGACAACAAACTGAGCGCGCAAATCAAGCCGTTTAATCTGGTTGATAACTTCCGGCTTTAGGTATTTTTCAACGGCCATTCCATTCCCTGGCGCTCAACTTGAAGTGAATCAATCAACGCCTTACTCGAATTTTTCGATTTCGGGCTCGGGAATCTCGTCCAACAATTTCTTGACCACTGATTCGCTGGTCATCCCTTCCGCCTGGGCCTGAAAATTAGTGCTGATCCGATGACGTAAAACCGGCAACGCGACCTTCTTGATGTCTTCAATCGCAATAGAAAAACGACCGTCCATCGCCGCCATCGCTTTGCCACCCGAAATCAAAAATTGTCCGGCTCGTGGTCCTGCTCCCCAGTCAACCAGCTCTTGGACAAACCCAGGAGCATCATCGCTTTTGGGGCGGGTCGCTCGCACCAATGACGAAACGTATTTGATGATGTAATCCGAAACCGCGACGCTACCAACTAACTTTTGCAAATTTAAAATTGCCTTCGCAGACAAAACTTTTTTAATTTCGGGCATTTCCCCTTTGCTCGTCGAAGCCAATATTCGCTCTTCCTCGTCCGCTGTCGGATATCCGACTTTAATGTTGAACATAAATCGGTCCAACTGAGCTTCGGGAAGCGGGTACGTCCCTTCTTGTTCGATCGGGTTTTGAGTCGCAATTGTGAAAAATGGCTTGGGCAAATCGTAAGTATCTCGCCCAACGGAAACTTCCCGCTCCTGCATCGCCTGTAACAATGCTGCTTGAGTCTTCGGCGGCGTTCGATTGATTTCGTCCGCCAAAAGAATATTAGTAAACACGGGACCTTCGACGAAACTGAACTGCCGTTTACCCGTCTCGTCTTCATCGAGAACGTTTGTGCCGGTGATATCCGACGGCATCAAGTCAGGCGTAAACTGTATTCGCTTGAAGCTAACATCCAATATTTTGGCGATCATGCTGACCATCAAGGTTTTGGCCAGCCCAGGCACTCCCTCCAACAAACAATGACCGCGAGTGAAAATCGCCGCGAACAACTGTTCGATGACCTCTTCTTGGCCAATAATGACTTTCCCCAATTCCTCCCGCATCAATTGTCGATGCTGACTAAATTCTTGGAGAACATCGCCCAAGCTTCGTTGCTTACTCGTCACATTATCCTCATTTTGACAAATGGCCACTATTTCGGCGTATCATTTCCAATCAATTATCGACTATTTTGTAGACCGAAATCGGTTGAATCGAATAATAGGTACGTTATCCAAATTGTATGGAAGCAATCAGCACGCAACAACGCGTCGACGCGATTGCAACAATCATACGGATCAAACCGAAACCGGAAAACCAGAAGAAATGGTGGGCGGATGACTAGAAGGATGTCGTTAAGCTGCGCTCTGGCTTTAATAAGCATAACATCTTGTATCCCAATCAACGCTTTGCAGGCGCAAGAATTGTCGGCAGCCGAGGTGCGCCGCAGCATCGAACGCGGCAAAAAATTCTTGCTGGACAGTCAACAACCCAACGGAAGTTGGCGGGCGGTGACCGATCGACACGCCGAAGGAGCGACCGCCCTGGCCACCCTGGCACTTTTGAATGCTGGCATTTCACCCAAGAGCGAACCTATTCAAAAGGCGCTCGACCAATTGTTGGCCCTACCGGAAATTAAGTTGTCAACCTACGTGGCATCCATCCGGCTCATGGTGCTGGCGATTGCAGACCCCAAATCATACGCCGTCGAAATCCAAAACGACGTCGATTGGCTGGTCGGCAATCAGATCAAACAGGGACCTTCTCGCGGTGGCTGGAGCTACCCGCAGGGTTCCGGTGACGCCTCCAATTCGCAATACGCTTTGTTGGCTTTGCACGAGGCCAACAACGCCGGAGCAGATATCCCGTTGGATGTTTGGAAAATGGCGCGGGATTATTGGGAAAATTGTTTTGATGGCAGATCTGGTGGATTTGGCTACACCGTTTCGGGGCATCGTGTAAACGGAAGTATGACGTGTGCCGGTGTGTCTTCGTTGATAATTTGTTTGGAGAATTTGGAGGACCAAGACATCCCGGTACGGCGAGGCAAAGTGCTGTGCTGCCAAACCAACAGCAAATCAAGATATATAGATTCTGCGATGGAGTGGATGGCTCGCCGGTTTTCTGTCCGCGGCAACCCGCCCAATGGTTCACTCATCGCCAAATTTTATTATCTGTACGGCATGGAACGCGTGGGACGTCTTTCAGGTCGCAGATTCATTGGTGACCACGACTGGTATCGAGAAGGCGCCCGCGAACTGCTTAGAAAACAACGAGCCAACGGATCTTGGCGGGGGGCGGCCTCGTTTTTGGAATCGCAAGGCACCATCGCCACAAGTTTCGCTCTACTGTTTTTGTCCAAAGGCAAGCGACCCATCGTCATGGGTAAGTACAAGTCCGGTGTTGGAGACGACTGGGATAGACACCCCAAAGGCGTTCATTATTTGACACGAGAATTGGAAAAACAATGGGATACAAAATTAAACTGGCAGACCATCAATGGCAATGAAGCCTCGATTCAAGACCTCGTCGAAACGCCAGTCTTGTTCATTTCGGGTCGAGACCAGTTGGACCTGACGAGCGCTCAAAAACGGACTCTAAAAGAGTACGTTGAAAACGGAAATTTTATTTTTGCTGAAGCGAACCAAGGCAACGGATGCGGAAACAATGTCGCGTTTGACCGAAAATTTCGAGCGTTGATGCTAGAACTGTTCCCCGACTCCCAGCTCACTCCGTTGGCTCGCAACCACCCGATTTGGAACGCTCACTTCGAAATCAAACCTAGCGAAGATTGGCCAATCCTAGGTCTACAGGCCTGTTGCCGTACCAGTGTCGTTTACGTGCCTCGCTCGTTATCCGGCCATTGGCAATTGAACCGAGAAGCCGCGTTGAAAAAAGTCGCATCGACTGCGGCTGACCAAATCAAACAGGCTCGGGAACTTGGCGTGAATGTCATTTCTTACGCAACCGGGCGGCAGTTGCGTGATAAACTCGACACACCGCAAATCAACAGCGGGCTTGTTTCGGTACTGAACAATCGAGCATTGGTATTGCCAAAACTAGATCACAAGGGTGGATCCGACGACGCGCCAAATGCGTGGCGCAATGTATTGCTGAGAGCATCGGAAATCGGACTCACCATCGACTTGGAAAAAAAACTGATTTCACCCGTACCCGAACAGCTATTCGACCATCCGTTTGTATTTATGCATGGCCGGAATACATTCTTTTTCAAAAACGCCGAGATCGAAGCGCTGACAAATTACTTAAAGGGTGGTAACCGGGGGTTTATCTTTGCCGATGCGATTTGCTCGGCTCCGGCCTTTCAAAAAGCATTTGAAAAAGAAATTGTTAGAGCCGTTCCCGATGCCAAACTCAAACCCATTCCCGCCAATCATCCAATTTGGACGGATAAGTTCGGTGGCTACAACATAAAATCCGTCACGATAACCAAACCGGACCGGAACAAACGCGGCGGTTTTGCCCGGAGAACCGTTGCTCCGCAATTTCAAGGAATTGAAATCAACGGCAAATGGGTTGTCGTTTATTCCCCGCTCGATCTGAGCTGCGCCCTGGAAAACGCCACCGTCTCTCATTGTGAAGGCTATGCACGCAACGACGCCATCAAATTGGCGATCAATATTTTGCTATATAGCTTGCAAAGCGAATAATGCGGCGCCTCGCACTCGATCTTCGTTACATCAATACTCAGCAATGCCGTTGCGCCCCACAAGATTTGTGGGTAACAGCGATTAATGTGTCGCAGCCCGAAGTGGAACGACTTTGATGCCTCAAAGCAAATTCAGGTTGAGCGCATAAAAAAAGGCGAGTGCGTGCTCAATGCGAAAGCCGGTGAGAGGGACAGTAACCGTTAGGCCGAATCGTCAAGAATCCGTTGGAGTTTCATGTCACGAATTACGGACTCTTGGCGAAAAGTTGCTTGCGTGAGCACAATTCACACTCGCTTTAAAGACATACACGCACGTTCCCTGACGCCGAGACAGGCAAAACCAAATAAATTTATTTTTTCTTTTCTCATGCCAATATGTCAGCCAAAACCTCACCGTATACATCCGTAAGGCGAAAATCTCGACCCGCATAGCGATATGTGAGTTGTTTGTGGTCCAAACCTAACATATGCAAAATCGTCGCGTGCCAATCGTGAATATGACATTTTCCCTCCACCGCTTCAAATCCATGCTCATCGGTCGCCCCGAAACTAAACCCACCTTTGACACCACCACCAGCCATCCAACTGGTATATCCGCGGTTGTTATGGTCCCTGCCGTTGCCGTTTTGAGCCGCCGGCGTCCGACCAAATTCACCCGACCAGATCACCAGGGTATCGTTCAACATGCCACGTTTTTTGAGGTCTTGCAGCAACCCAGCGATTGGCTGATCAATTTCGGAACATCTTTGCGGCAAAGCTGTTTCCAAATTCGAATGATGGTCCCAATTGCCATGAGTAACTTCGACAAATCGTACTCCCGACTCGACTAGACGACGCGCTAACAAACACTGCCTCCCAAACCCGTCCGAAGGACTTTGCCCAATGCCGTACAGCCGTTTGGTCGCTTCTGATTCATTTGAAATGTCCATTACGTCCGGCAAGGCATCTTGCATACGAAACGCCAATTCATAAGACTCGATTACCCCTTCGACACCGGGATGTTGCTTATCGCGCTGTAATTTTTGCTGGTTAAGCTCTTGGATAAAATCCAATTGACGCCGTTGTTGCCGAGACGTTACGTTCCGATTTCTAACGTCCGGTACAACCGAACTGTTATTTCCAAAACGAGCTCCGAGTCGCCCGACGGATCGCCCAATCTTTGTACCTTGATAAATTGCAGGTAAAAACGCACTACCGTAATTTTGCGCCGTTCCCGCCGGTGGATTCAGAGAAATGAAACCAGGGAGGCTATCATTCTCACTGCCTAAACCGTACAACGTCCAAGCACCTAACGAGGGACGAATGAATTGTGCGGTACCGGTATGCATTTGAGTCAGCGCCCGCGGATGAATCGGTTGATCGGTGTTCATCCCTCTCAACAGGCACATTTCGTCCGCTTGTTTGCCTAACGCGGGAAACAACTCAGAAATCCGCAATCCGCTTTCGCCACAATGATTAAACTTCCAAGGCGACTTCAGCAGTGAGCCCCCGTATTTGCCGCGCATGCCGTGATCGGCGGCCAACTTCGGTTTGTAATCGAACGTGTCAACATGTGACGGACCACCACGCATGCAAAGAAAAATCACGCGCTTGGCACGGGCCTGGAAATGAGGAGATTTAGGTGCCAACGGACCGCCAATCGCTTGCTTTTTTTCGTCGGCGGCGGCGATCGTTGCCAACGATGAAAACGCCAAGTATCCAAATCCGGAAGAAATGGCCTTTAAAGTCTGCCGCCGCGACGGTAGGTCCCACATTTGATGGTTCGATTTTTCGTTCATGATTTCCTCGATTTCAATTAGTGTATCGGAACTCGGCAGAGGCCAATATCGAATGTGACAACGCAGCAAGTTTTCGCAACTCCACCGAATCACCCCGGCGGCGAAACAACGTCCTCGTTTGGTAAGTATCATAAAACGCCTGCGCGGCATTCAATTCGTCGTCTGTAGCCGGACGGCCATAAGCCAACAAAAAAGCCCGTTTCAAGCGATCTTCGGTGGAATCCGCTTCGCGCATTAACCGCTCTGCCAGTGCTTGACTTTGCTTTACGACAAATTCGTTGTTCAACAAATACAAACCTTGTGACGGGGTGTTCGAAGATTCTCGCTTACCCACGACCATCCCAGGTTCTGCAAAATCAAAGACCTCAAGTGCTCGTGGTAAACTGTCACGAACAATTGGCAAATAAACGCTACGAAACTCCCGGTAGGAGTCTGTTTCATAAATTTTGACATTTCTCAATCGTCGACCGCTGGCCATGGTCATCATCGAATCCGATTCCCCGAATTGGAACGAGGCGATTCGCCCATCTCGCACCAGCGTCATTCCAGATTTCGCAACGGTCGAGCCGTGAGGTCGCGTCGCATCGATCGAGCCACTGACAAACAACATCGAATCTCGCAGTGACTCCGCATCCAATTGGCGAGGATTCGCACGCCAAAGAAACCGATTGTCAGGGTCCTTCTCAAAGCCGCCATCATCGAACTGCGCACTCATTCGATAGGTCCGCGAATTCGCGATCAACCGAATCATCTGTTTGACCGACCAATCGTTCTGTGCGAATTCGATCGCCAGAAAATCCAATAGATCCGGATGCGTAGGTTGCAAACCGGTCGCGCCAAAATTCTCTGGCGTGCGAACAATTCCTTCACCCAACATGTGTTGCCATATCCGATTGACCATGACGCGTGCTGTCAATGGGTTACGTTTGTCGGTTAACCATTTGGCCAACTCCAACCGACCGGATGAATTGTATTTTATCTTGGGTTGCTTTCGGCTAATCACCTGAACGAACCCGCGCGGCACGGACTCGGTTGGTTGGTCGAATTCACCCCGTACCAAGAACCGTGCATCGTCAGGATTGGGCTTGTCTTGCACGCCCATACAAAACGACAACGGCTGACCCGTCTCATCCACCGCATTCAATTGAGTTTCAATGGCCGCAACGCGCGTCACCGTTCTTGTCAAGTTCGCAAAGTTGCGCGCAGCTTCAGCATCAATATTGCCTTTGCGGCGAGCTTCTCGGCGCTCGCGCTGCAGTTCGACAATTTGATCTTTTAATGCCGCAAGTTGCTCTTTCAACTCCGAAATTTGCTGCGGTGTGAAAGTCGGTGCATTGGGGCCAGGTTCATCGACCGGCAATATTAAATGGTTGCTGGGCCGACGATTTTGCGTCGAATCAAGTGTTCCGTAGTGCGTCGACGTGCTCTCGAAAATCCCTGCGATCGCGTAATAATCGCGTTGTGGTATGGGATCAAATTTATGATCGTGGCAACGTGCACAGGCAACCGAAACTCCCAGCACCACCCGAGTCGTAACGTCGATCTGCTCGTCGACGAGGTCAAGATTGAATTGGCGGGCATTTTGCTCGGTAAGTGTTTTTGGCCCAATCGCCAAAAAACCGGTCGCAATTAACTGCTCGGCCCATTGCTCGTCAGTCTTAGCCGGCAACAGGTCGCCCGCAATTTGTTCTTGGATAAACTCGTCATAAGGTTTGTCGGCATTGAACGCGTCAATGACATAGTCGCGATAACGCCAAGCGTGCGGAAATGTTGCATTCACTTCGCGCCCGGTCGATTCTGCGAAACGAGCAACATCCAGCCAATGTCGTCCCCAGCGTTCTCCGAATTGTGGCGACTGCAGCAGCTCATCAACCAATTTCTCAATGGCCAAATCGGCATCTTGAAAATACTGACGCTCAAACCATGCCACCTGCTCGGGACTGGGCGGCAAACCAGTGAGGTCGATTGTCAAACGCCTCAATAGCGTTAACGGTTTGGCGTCCTTGGCCGGTACCAGCTGCTCTTGTTTCAATTTCGACGCAACAAAGTAATCAATGTCATTGCGGGCCCAGTTCTCAAACTCCATGGCCGGGATCTCGGGCATGCGCGGGCGTACGAACGACCAGAACTTGCGTCCTTCCTTGATATCCGCTTCTGTCACGCTAGCCTTGATTTTCTCGACTTTTGACTTACGAGGATCCGGTGCGCCCATTTCGATCCATGCTTTGAAGTCAGCAATCTCTCGATCCGCCAATTTTTTTCGCGGTGGCATGACGAAGTCTTCATGATTAATTGCATTCCAAACCAAGCTCTCTTCTAAATCTCCAGCAACCACCGCCGGGCCGCTATTTCCACCAATCTCCATACGCACTTTAGTGTCTAGCAATAATCCGCCCTTCTTTTGGCCCGCTTGATCACTATGACAGGAATAGCATTCTCGAATCAAAACTGGACGAATTTTCGTTTCGAAGAACTTAAGTTGTTCGCCAGGAATCTTCTGAGCTTCAACCGTTCTCGAGCTCCAAAACGTAAACAGCACGATGGCAGCCAGCCAACACAACCGTTGGGGTGTTGGAAAACGAGACAGGAGATTTTTCAAGTTCATAATAAAGTCCGATTGGCCACGTGTTAAACCGAAAGAAAACTAGCGGGGAGGTACGAACGTGCAATGTAAAAGGTCCGTCAAACTTCAACTCTTAATTGCGAGGCGGACGCTTTGGCTTTACCGGCTTGGTCTTCGATGAATCCGTGTTGTAACGACCACCCTTGTTTCCACCTTGGGCTTTCATGATTTCAAGGACGCCAACAACTTCGTTCTTGTCGAGTTGATCATTGCCGTTCTTGTCCATCTTCGCGAAGCGAGTTTGCATTCGCTGTGGCATCTCGTCTTTGCTGATGACGCCATCGCCATTACGATCCATTCGCTTGAACACGGCCGCCACGTTTTGCGGACTCCCCATACTGCGGGCTCGTTTGGCGTTACCAGAATCGGCTTTGTTTTTGTTCGCAGCAGCGCCGGCCTGTGCTTTGTTCCGCATTCCAGTGATCAGTTCATTCAAACTAATCGCTCCGTTTTGATCACGATCCAATCCAATCAATCGGTTTTGGAAGCGGCTTGGCAACTCATCGGTTGATAGCTGTCCGTCTTGGTTTTTATCCAAACGTTGAAAGATAACATTGGGATTCCAACCGGCTTGGCGGCCGCGACGATTCATTTTGCCAGATTGGCCGTTTCGGTTGCGAGCCTGCTGTCGGTCTTGGTCTTTAGCTTTGCTATCTTGCGCAGGTGTCGACGCGATAAAACATGATCCAGCTAACAAAGCAATTGCAAACGATTTCCACATTATTCTGTCCATAAACGAGGTAGCGATTACGTCTCTTTCAATCTACACGGGAAAAAAAACGATTCAGGACAGGCCAAAAAATTGCCGTTAAAACCGTCAATTCGTCGGAAACTGGGCAACCATGGGGTGAAACCTGATTTCTGAAGGCATGCTTTGTCGTAATAATAATAGGCAGCCGAGGAACTTGGTTTCAATTGCCATGGTTGCAATCGCACCAACCCATCGGCGCAACACCATTTGTCAGTCCTGAAAATTACGTCCTTGCGTGTATCGAATTAGCATATGGAAACAGGTCTACCGGAACATGAAGAAGTTCTACGACAGCTAACGACTGATCGTGAACAAGCGCTCGCCAGGTTTTTCTCGGAAGTGCGAGATCGCCTTGCGCGCGTAATTGCGTTCCGCCTAGACTACCGTTTAAGCGGCCGTGTCTCAGAGTCGGACGTGATTCAAGACACTTTTGTTCGCGCGGCGCAACGTATTGATTCCTACCTGGACAAGCCGGATATGCCATTTTTTGTCTGGCTGCGTTTGGAAGCCAACCAGCGTCTACACGAAATTCATCGCCAGCATTTTGGTGCTGAGAAAAGGGACGTGCGAAGAGAGATCAATTTGACTCAAAAATCGGAAGGCAATCAGACGTCCTTGGCTTTGGCTGCCCAGCTGGTGGCTCAAATGACATCCGCCAGTCAGATTATTGAACGCGCTGAACAGATCAATCGGTTAGAGAAAACGTTAAACGAAATGAATGAATTGGATCGCGAAGTCATTGCGCTCCGTCATTTCGAAGAACTTTCCAATCTTGAGACCGCAGAAATCTTGAAAATCGAGCCCGCGGCAGCGAGCAAACGATACATTCGAGCCTTAAAGCGGTTGAAGGAGATAATGGAATCTCTGCAAACCGACGAATCCCGTATGTAGTAATGTTGAGTCCGGATCAACAACAAGAGTTACTTGATAACGTTGTCGAAGAATTTACACTTCGCCTGCGCCAGGGAAGCCGTCCATCTATCGCCGAATTCATCGAGCGGTACCCCAGTTTAAGCAGCGAAATCGAAGAGCTGTTGACTTCTGTCGCGATGATCGAGGAACTGAAGACACAGAGCAACACGATCACCGATTCGCTCAAACGAGAGATGAAGCAAATCACTCGGCTAGAACAAATCGGCGATTATCGAATTGTTCGCGAACTTGGGCGTGGCGGGATGGGCGTCGTGTTTGAAGCTACCCACGAATCCCTCGGGCGGCGCGTGGCAATCAAGGTGATGCCGAATCGAAAGTTCGACGACCAGAAATACCTAGAACGTTTTCGCCGCGAAGCTCAAGCGGCTGCAAATCTACACCATACGAATATCGTTAGTGTGTTTGGCCTTGGACAAACGGGAGATCATCATTATTACGTCATGGAGTTTGTCGACGGAGAAAGCCTTTCGGACATCTTGCGCCACCTAAACTCGATGAGCGAGTCCAACACCGAAGACGGCTATTCGACTGAAACCATGCCGGTCTCACCAGGCAATTCGATCACTTCACCCAGTGACCAGGATTTCGCCACCCAACCCGTTCGAAAAATCTACTCCACCCGAGAACGTTACCTTTGGGCGGCAGATGTCGGTGCCCAACTTGCTGACGGTCTTGCGTATGCACACGCCTTGGGGATGTTGCATCGCGATGTCAAACCAGCAAATTTGTTGATTGACAAAAATGAAACCGTTTGGCTAACAGATTTTGGCCTAGTCAAAAATATATCGAATCAATCCATAACAAAAACTGGCGACATCATCGGAACGCCTCAATACATGGCTCCAGAAAGTTTTGAAGGCACCTATGATGAACGCAGCGAAACCTACTGCCTTGGTTTAACCCTGTACGAGATCGCAACGCTAAGACCAGCCTACGAAAACGCCACCACCCCGGAATTGATACGAAAAATCACAACTTCCGATCCCGCACCACCCAAAAAACTTGAGCCCCGGATACCGCGCGACCTTAATCGAATTATCGAAAAAGCCGTTTCGCGGGAACCCGACTACCGTTACCAAACGGCGGCGGAATTGCGTGAAGATCTGAGAGCGTTTTTGGATGATCGACCGATCAGCGCCCGTAAGATTTCGTTGCTCGAAAACATGTGGCGTTGGGGACGCCGCAACCCGGCCCAAGCCTTCACATCGTTTTTTGTCGCCTTTATGTTGTTGACGATCGCGACCGCTGCAACGCTTGCCTTGTTAAAGAACCAGCAACTGACCGCGGAAATCGAGCAACGCTTACATTCGACGGATGTTCAAGTTAGGGCTACCAAAAGCGCTCTCAATCTTGCCGAAGACGCGATCGACGTGACCGTTCAATTCTACGATCGCCTTTTTAAAAACCTCGTCTTTAAAGACGCTCAAGAAGATCAAGAATTTTCGCTGGACGGGTTTGGCGACCTTGAGGGCGTTTCCGCAACGATCAAAGAATCAGATGCCGAATTACTAGACCGAATGATGCAGTTCTATTTGAATTTTGCTAACAATGAAAAAAATCAAACGAATTTGCAACTCAAGTCTCTTTCGGCATTTTCGCATCGCCGGGTCGCCAACATTTACCATTTGACCGGACAGTTCGAAAAAGCTGTAGATTCGTACGGCTTGGCGATCAAGATCTATGAATCGGTTTGCCATTCGTCCCCGTCAGACACCCAGTCCGTTTTGGATTTGATTCGAGTTTGCAATGAGTGCGGTCGGGCCCATCAACAGAAAGGGAGTTTCACTGATCGCAAAGAAGCAAAAAAACAGTTTCAAAAATCGATTACGCTATTGCGAGAACAACTCAAACGCGAAAGTGGAGATTTGGAAACGGTCGTCAGAATGGAGCTGGCCAAGTCTCTGCTACTAAAAGGTGCACCGACGATTGAGTATCGTTTTGGTGTTCCCGATTCGTTCAAGGAAGTCAAAGGCTGGATACCGCCAACTTGGTTTGCCGGACGCAACCAATCTCCGCGAGTTCAATGGCAACCCTACCGCATATTGGACCCTCAACAATCACTAGCCGAGGTCAAAGAAGCTCTCGAAATAACCGACCAATTGGCTTTGGAGTACGTAAATCTTCAATCCAGAAGGTTGCGGGATGCCGTGCTCGGGTTGGGAAGAAGCAACTACAACTTTTTCACCTGGCGTTGGAAACAAGCCAGAACCAACAACGCGTTTTCCAAATACAAGGCATTGAGATTCTTGGCCGAAGTTAAACGCGCCGAAGAACTACGATTTGTAAGTGCGGTTGGGCTGACGCGACTTGGGACGATTGAACTCGCCAATCAAAACTACCTGAATAGTCGGCTGTCGCTACAAAAAGCCGCAACTTTGACGTCGGAGTTGATCGATTCAAACAACGCAAATCCGGAATATAAGTATCTGCTTGCTCAAATTCGGTCCATTGGACATTTTCGGGCTATGAATTCCAGGCACCTGAAACTTCGAGACGGTCGAAAGGCCGCCATCAGATCACTCTCTCAGGCGAAAGAGATTATGGTCGAATTGCAGAATCAATACGCCAACAATTTGGATTATCAATTCAAACTCGGTGAACTTTGTTTTCGCATCGCACTTTTGCATGCTGACGGCGACCAGAACGACAAAGCCATCGAAAACTTTGAAGTTGCCAGTGAGATTTTTGCAAATTTGATGCCTGTAGTACCTCGTAGCCGTCAAATCCAAGCCAGCGGCTTGTATTGTCTAATGCACTATGTGCACGTGCTATTCCAAGAACACCAATACGAAAAAGCCGTATCCATTGTCAAAACGACCATCGAAGCCGACGGCGACGCGAAATTTTCGTTGCGAGGAAGGATTCCAAGAAACGCGAGAATTTTCCGCCAAGCCATTCTTCACCGGATCCTTTATATCGCTTACACCAAAGCGCAAGATCCGCCCAACGCGTTCCGTACCTGGCAAAAAGCAATGGACTTATTTGGGCAGGTCGATCGATTCCGTCGCAACGTCAATCGTAAACGACTACTTCGATCGCCAGATTGATTCGTCGGACAAACCCAACGCCAACTGTTTGGTTTGGATTTCGTTTCGGAATCTTTTAGCGTCAACCGGATACCCTTGTGTCGGCCGGATTCCTGGAACAACTCGCATCCAATACTGGTTCCAAATTGCCATCGCGACCTCCCTAAAGTATTTCGCGCACATCGATGCCAGCGCTGTTGGAAGTTGGCTTTCGCCCTTGGCTTGAAAGTGAACCCTGATCTCACGTCCCTGTTCGACCCAACGATACACGCTTGACTCTCGCGATTCGATTTCAATTTGCACAAATTCGTCAGTCACGAATTGGTTCAGCATTCCCGCGTATCGACTGCGACCGCCATGCTTGTCACAGTACACGTTCACCGGTTCGTTACAAACGTCAAGCAACTGCCGAACGATTCCCAGTGTCGTTGCCGAAAGTAATTCGGCTTTGTTCTTGGTTTTCTCAATCAACTGATTGAATCGTCCCGGGAATACAGCGTCACCGCCAACGGCCACCAACTGGCATCCTTGAACGCGGCAATCGGATTGGAAACGCGACGACAAAGAACGGACAGTTTCCGCAACCGCCGCAATCGGCAATTGGAATTGTGTGTCATTCCAACCAAAGTCACTAGAAAAATCGATGCCTCGAGAGATCAACGCTGCCAACTCGACAATTGTCTTCGGAATCGTATTTGACAACGAATGCAATGTGGCCAACACCGACGTCTCCAATTGACTGATCGATCCAACGGACGAATAAATGGCTTTGGAGTCGCAGATACAAATCTTTTGGTCGGATTCACGCAAGCTGGGAGAAACCGAACTCCGCAGACGGTGGTATAGGTCACAGTCGACAGTATCGGCCCGCCACAACGTCCCACAAATGGTAAGTGGCCCATAATTTGGGCCATAACCTGCTTCATCTGTTCCGATTATGTAAGACACGAAATTTTTGCCGCCGCCCAGTGATTCACTTTCTGAACTCCGATTATCTAGGGCGATTTGTGTCCAGACAAGTCAGAGGATCGTGTCTATAATCCCGAATTCCATTTATCTTCCCAATTATTAATCCAGGCCCAAGTGCATCGTGGCAACAACCATTTGGCTACGCTCCGAATCGAAGCCAGCGGAGAGACGGACTGTACTCCCTCCCAAACACGCACGAGTGTTGGTCGAAGCCGGATACGAAGTCATCGTCGAACAATCCAGCCAGTCCATTTTTTGCCACAAAGAATACGAGGCATTGGGTTGCCGTATCGTTCCTGAATTCTCATGGAAAGCCCAAGCGCCGCCGGACGCCATTGTGTTGGGGCTGAAAGAGCTCGAAACCTCTAGTGAACCGCTGATTCACAATCACATCCATTTCGCACATGTATTCAAATACCAAGCCGGCTGGGAAAACTACCTGAACCGTTTTCGACAAGGCGGTGGTGCGCTGTATGACTTAGAATTTCTGCTCGACGAATCGGGCCGCCGCGTCGCTGCATTCGGACATTGGGCGGGGTTCGCGGGTGCCGCTCTCGCCGCCATTGCATACGCCCACCATCTGATGGAACGTGACCTAGTTCTCGAGGCCGTCACGGTACGGAACAACCAAGCAGAACTGATTGAAGAAATTCGTTGTCTCTTGCAACAATCCGATCGCCAGCCCGCTGCCCTTGTTATTGGAGCTCGTGGCCGTTGTGGACGCGGTGCTGTCGAACTGCTGAAATTGGTTGGTGCACACGTGACTCAGTGGGACGTTGAAGAAACGCAAAACGGCGGTCCGTTTTCGGAAGCACTGGAACACGACATGTTTCTCAATTGCGTTTTCGTCGAACAAGCCATCCCTCCATTCATCAATCGGGAATTGCTAGAATCCCGAACGGATCGAAACCTGAAGGTGATTTGTGACGTCAGCTGCGACCCTTATGGCGATTACAATCCCATTCCGATTTACGATCAATGCACCACATTCCAAGAGCCAGTAATTCAGTTGGAGTTTGGCAGTGCACCATTGAGCTTGATTGCTATTGATCACTTGCCGTCTCTCCTACCTCGAGAAAGCAGCGAGGATTTTTGTGACCAGCTGATGCCGTATCTTCTTCGTCTTGATCAACTGGACCAAGGCGTCTGGGGCCAAGCCCACGATATTTTTGAATCCAAAACTGCCCTTTTAAACCCGAAAGCCTAATATGCCGATTGTCCATTGGTTGGGAGCTGGATTGAGCTCCGTACCCGGCATCCGTCGCCTTGCGAAAAACGGAAACCAAATGATTCTCTGGAATCGAACCCTCCAGAAAGCAGAACAGGCTTTAGCCGATGTTGGTTCGTCAGCCCAAGCCAGAGAATTGGATTGGGAGCGTCTTTCTGAAGAAGTGAGTCAAGGCGATGTCGTCGTTTCGATGTTGCCCGCCAACATGCATTTGCAAGTTGCAGATATCTGTTTGCAGCGAAATTCTCATTTTGTTTCCAGCAGCTACGTTTCCGAATCCATGCAAGCCTTGTCAGATCGAGCTGCCAAACAGGGCCTGTCGTTTGTCAATGAAGTCGGTCTGGATCCGGGTATCGATCATTTGATGGCTCACATATTGGTCGACGCCTACCAACAATCAGATGACTTTGATCCGCAAAACGAGCATTACTTTCGCTCATATTGTGGGGGTTTCCCAAAACATGCGAATGACTTCAAATACAAATTTTCCTGGTCCCCGCTCGGTGTTTTGCGGGCGCTAAAATCTCCGGCCAAATGGATCGACGACGGCGCAACTAAAACAACTGAAAAACCGTGGACCTCGCTGCAGCAGTACGCAACACGGTTGCCCAATGGGACGGAGACCTTTCAGGCGTATCCAAATCGAAATTCACTTCCGTTTTTGAAGGCCTATCAGTTTGGCGACGATTGGAATATTCGCGAGTTCGTTCGAGGCACCTTGCGATTGGATGGCTGGTCTCATGCTTGGCAAGATATTTTCGATCTAGTTGAAAACTCTGACGGTGATGCTGGGCAAAAATTGCTTGCGGACAAGAGCCAACAGCTTTGGCAAGACTATCGATATGAAACGAACGAACCAGATCGAGTCGTTCTGTCGGTTGAACTTCAAGCCAAACAACAAGGACAAACGGTTTGGCATCAGGTTTATTGTCTGGACGAATCTGGAAACGAAGACGGTAGTGCGATGGCACGCTTGGTATCGCTGACGACCAGCATCGCCGTTGATTCGGTCTTGAATGGCGAAATCCGGCCGGGCGTGTCGCCCGCCCCTCACGACATCGAGCTAGTCAATCGCTGGCTCGATTCATTGTCTCAATTGGGCGAGTCGTTTTCCCGAATTGATCTGGCATAAGCGCCAAACTCCGCTCAATACCACATCCGATCGATCCCTGCCGCCCGCCTGGCATCCGCCAGTTGACCGCGGTGCATGTACCAATGATCAGAAACGTATTGGAAACACAACCGATACGTTCCAAACATTTCCTCGAATCCCGCAGGTACAGCCCCACTTGTTTGATCGAGATCGTCTTCGTCAAGTGTATCCAGCTTGGAGATCGTAACTTGCCGCATCTGTTTACATTTGGCCAGAACTTCATCAAAAGGCGGGTAGCTCGATTCATCGGCAACCACTTCGTTTCCATCAAACGGCTCGCTCCATTCGGCGACCGGATTGGATTGTTGGAGCATGAACTGATGTATAACGAGGCCTTCAATAAAGGCTAAATGGCCAAGAATCCAAAGCGTATGGCACCCCTCGTTCGGCGTCGGAAAAACCGTAGCGTACGGTTTCATTTCCTCAACTTTGGACAATACGCGCACCAGGCTTTTTTCGAGATTATCGCGAATAAGATCCTTAGATTCCATTGTTGGCTCCATCCGAAATCAAAGCACTAACCAAACTTTTTAATGTTGAGCGTCAGAACGAAGTCAACCAAGCAATGTAAATCAATACTCCAATCCAAACGACCAGTGCCAGGGTCGAAACCAACAGTCCGATTTTGGATTTGGGAGCTTTTCGTAGTGCGTCAACAGATGTCTGCGACGAATGCTCCGCTTTATTTTCGCTCACCGTCTAGTTCTTTCGCGGTGTGTTGGACGGACAAATTTTAAAATTCTGCTCGAACGCTTCGTTGAATTGATAAACCCCATTGAAATGGGCTCGTTGATCACGGCTGGATTTTTTCATAATCCCTACATCGATCATGTTGTAAACGATTTCGCCGAAATCCGAGGTTTCATGAACACCCCAGTTATTCAAAACGACTTTGGCCATGAAACCGTATTGCTTGAGTGCATACAAACGAATCGCTTCGCACAACTCTTGCCCGGACAAATGACGTTCGCGACGGTTCTTTTGAGCTTCCGCTTCGGCCGTTTCCTCGTCCAAATTTTGAGAGCCAAGTTCCAACGAATCGGCGGCAAACGCCAACGCTTCACGAATGAACACGTAAGCTTCAACAGGATAGCGAGGATCCTTGCCAATCAATTGATGCAGCGAATAGGATTCTTCCGACATAGCGACTCAAGATTTTTTATATTAGGATACATCATCCTTCGAACCGACAACAATTTCAATCGGTCTGATGGAATTGCAAGTCCCTCACTACAATTTATTTGGATTTTATCACCGAAAGGACATCACTTGCCGGGATCAAGACGCGACGGTGATCTTCTGTCTCAATCAACAATTGTTCGGCGAGAATTTCTTGGTTAAGCACTTTTCCCTTGCCATCACGGGTAACGATTTGCGAACCAATTGGCGGCATGGATTTCTGAATTTGATCATAAGTATCAAATTCGTAGCGCAAACAACATTTCAGTCGGCCACACCGACCGGAGATTTTTGTCGGATCCAATGTCGCCTTTTGTAATTTCGCCATCCGCATCGAAACCGGCGGCATATTACTCAGGTGGTTGTTGCAACAAACCGGCTTGCCACAATCTCCGTAGTCCGCCAACAATTTCGATTCATCTCGAACCCCAATTTGTTTCATTTCAATACGCGTGTGAAAATCGGCCGCGAGCAACTTGACCAGTTGTCGAAAATCGACCCGCTCTTCTGCAAGATAGTAGATCACAATTCGTTCACCACCGAACAATTGTTCGACATCCACCAACTTCATTTCCAAGCCAAGTGCATCCACATGTCTTTGGCACGTTGCCATCTTGCTGCCACGCTGGTTGTCGATATGGGAGGCCTCGCGCGCGTCATCGTCCGTCATCGCACGAATGACCTGACCGGTCGGTGGCTGATCCATTTGACTGAGTGCGTCATCATTGGCCTCACACAGCACCAAACCCGTTTCGAGGCCGCGATTGGAACGCACGACGACTTCTGTGCCGCGAGAAAAGTCGACGTTGTCCTTGGCGTTCATCAAACCCAAGGTTCTCATTGAACCGTATCTAACTACGAATTTTGGCAATTTCATTTCCTGTCAAAAATCGACAATCAACCCCAGGCAACGGGATCAGCCCATTAGTCCGAACCGGGAACCCAAATTTTCGAGGGTTGACCTTCGGAACTTAACGCTGGTTCGTCTGAATCGGGCGTCCAAATTTTAGATTCTGTTTCGGAAGCGGTTTCGGCCGGTTGCCGCGTGGGCAATGAAACCGTCCTGCCGTCTGGGCTAATCAAGCCGAACTTGGAAAGCACCCGCATCAACTGATATTCAACATTGGGCTCGGCCATATATTTTTGTTGAATGGTTTGTAGCAACTCCGGTAGTTTGTCGGTCATTCCACGCGTCAAGCGCACCTCAAACTCCTGCACAAGCAACTGACCAATACTGCGCCCAGCATTTTTTGCTTCTTGACGGGCCTGTTGAAGGTAATCAATGGCTTGGCTATCGTCATCGGTCAATTGAGCCAGCATCGAATAGCAAATATCACGAGGAATTTGATCCAAGGTCTCCCGTTGCAAGACTTCGGGAATAATTCGTTTCAAGACTCGCGTGTTGCCGATCGTGACCGATTCAGCGTAGGCCTCGAACAGTTGATCATCACTAAACGACTTGGGATCGAACTGACAAAGTCGTAACGGGGTCCAAACTTCATCCGCGTGTTGCGATGCGTCCAACGCGTTTTCGACCGGCAAGCCAAGCTTCTCACGCAATGCTTGGACATCGTCCTCGCCGGACAATTGCAACAAGGTTGACTGTTCCAGGTTCAACACCAGTGCCTCGAGTTGTATGCTCAGTTCCGGATCATCCTTCGCTTCTACTGGAGTCTTGCCATTCAAACTCGAAAACTTAATTTGCGGCCATCGTTCCAACAAAATTTCTCGACGATATTCCGCAATCAATTTGCGGTGCAACTCCACCGATACACCACGTGGTACTCGCCAATTCCAAGCCAACGTATCGGCCGCGATCGATGTCGAAGATACAACCTCTTCCTTGGCTTTGCCATCAACAAGTCCGCCGCCAATCAAGTCTTTAACGTGCTGCAGCGACGAATCAAACAACTCGTTCTTGGTCGCGACCAGCACCATCCGCGCGTCACGATCGGTTTGCTTCCCGTACAACAACCACTCACCAATCACCAATGGGATTTCGCCGGCCGACAGATCGTCGGTCGCCTGAATCTGCTCACGGTCCAACATATAATACGCGTAGCGGGGCGCCGGTCCTTGGTCAAACGGATCCTGTTCCGGTGTCGGCGCTGGTTCAAACCGCGAATCCGCTGCAAGCAATTTGAAAACCTCGTCCAAATCTTTGACGGCGTACTGACATGCAACTATGTCCAACTCACCAGACGGATCGCTGTCGAGAAAAATTTGCGATAGAGATTCGGATTCGACCGCTCGCCAACGTGGCATCTCCGGATTGAATGCCGCATGATGCCACGCGTCGGACATTTCTGTTTCGTTGGCCAACATTGAGTTGACGACCGCAATTCCGAAAACGATTTCTTTTTGGGACGGCCAATGTTCGTTCAGACGATGAAGCATTTTCAATGCGAGACGAAACTGGCCGCGACCCAGTGTTCGCAAAACCGTTTCGTATTTACTAGTCCACTCTTTGTCCGCCGGTGGCGGCTCCAAGCGAAAGTCATTTTTCAGGATGAGCGGAGCGCCAGGAATCCGGAACGACTCCGCCAACATTGCATTGATTTCTTCGGTCCCCTCGCCACGAATCATCAACGCGAACTGCAAATGAGCACGAGCAGCGACGATGTGACCGGCACTCAACAGAACTCCACCAACCAATTTGAACGCATTGGATAGGGGCAACGGAATTTCGTCCGATTGCACCAAATCGATGGAGTCTTGTAGTTTGTCAATCGCTTCAATAACATCGCCTTTGGAAAGCGCGATTAAGGCCTCGTGTTGCCGCCCAACCGGATGATTTGGATTGCGTTGGACAAATTTCGTATTGGCCTCTTCCGCTTTGCCGATCTCACCCATCGTAAACAAAATATGAGTTTGCAAATTTAAAAGACAGTCTTTTTCGCCCATGCGTGCAATCACCCGTTCAATCTGATCGAGTGCACTCAATGACTGATTTGAATTGCATTTTGCGACGATCTGGTTCAAATCTGCAACAATATCTTTGCCGCAACAAAATTTTATCTTCTTGCTCGAATGACACGGGCATTGTTGGTAGATATCAATATCCATATAAAATGGTCTCTTTTACCGTACGAATGGACGCGCGAATTCTGCAACGTCGATGCGCCCCAATTTACCAAAATGTTGAACTTTTTGAGTCGCCAAAATAGCCGTTGGTGCGAGAAAATTTTGTTCGCAGGCAGGTTTTAATGGACTCAGAAATCAAACAAGACAATTTGAAAACCAGCACAGCCGCTTCGTTTTGGCCGTTAAGTCATCTCACCAACGTAGGGCACGTCGTTACCGAAACGGCTTTACGAATGCCAGACGCGATCGCGGTAGCCGCGCCAAAAGTGAAAAGAGCAACTCGTCCGATCGATTACGATACGATCTCGTTTTCTGAATTGGAGATGCAATCGAATCGAATCGCCTTGGGCATGAACCAAATCGGCGTCCAGCCAGGTACACGACTAGCTTTGATGGTCCCACCGGGAATTCAGTTTGTTTCACTGGTGTTTGGACTCTTCAAGGCAGGTGCAGTTGTAATTTTGATCGACCCAGGTATGGGGCGAAAAAACATGATCCGCTGCCTGGCGGAAGCAAAACCCGAGGGCATGGTCGGGATCGGCTTGGCCCACTTGATGCGTAACCTGATGTTTTGGAAATTCCCCAATTGTCGATCCAATGTTGTTGTCGGTTCCAGACTTTGGCCCGGCTGTACGGCGCTGTCCGATTTTGAAAAACGGAACGCCGACGATTTTGAGCCATTGGTCCAAACCCGCGAATCCGATGCGGCCATAATCTTTACAACTGGTAGCACTGGACCTCCCAAAGGCGTGCTCTATCGACACCGCGTGTTCTTGGAACAAGCTCGCCAAATTCGGGATTATTTCGAAATCGAACCAGGCGGCGTGGACGTGTCTGGGTTCCCGTTGTTCGCACTCTTCAATTGCGCGATGGGTACAACAACCGTTTTCCCTAAAATGGACGCCACACGCCCCGCCGATGTCGATCCGCTCGACATTAAAGACGCGGTTGAACAATTCCACGCCAACCAATCATTTGGGTCTCCCGCGCTTTGGAATACCGTTTCACGATATGCCATTGAAAACGACATTCATTTTCCGACAATCACGAAAATTTTCAGTGCCGGTGCGCCCGTTCCACCCCATGTGCTCAACCGCATTCGCCAGATCATCCATCCCGATGGCGAAGCCTACACTCCGTACGGCGCGACAGAATCATTGCCGGTCGCCTGCAATAATTCTCGCACTGTGCTGGAGGAGACGGCAGAGTTAACCAACCAAGGCAAGGGCACTTGCGTTGGCCACAAATTCCCAGACCTTCAATGGAAAGTCATTGAAATCTCCGATGAACCGATCGCCGACATCAATGGCATCATAGAAACGCGGCAAGGAGTCGTCGGGGAATTGATCGTCAAAGGGGCTGTTGTCACGGAAAAATATGTAACACAAACCGAGGCAAACGCATTCCACAAAATCAAAGACGGTGATTCCTTTTGGCATCGCCTGGGTGATGTTGGCTATTTGGACGCGCACCAGCGGTTCTGGTTTTGCGGCCGTAAATCGCATCGAGTCGTCACTCCCAATGGCAATCTATTCACAATCGTCGTCGAAGGCATCGTCAATACGCACCAAAACGTTTACCGGAGTGCATTGGTCGGTCTCGGCGTTTATGGCGAACAAGTGCCGGTGGTTGTGGTTGAACCATGGCCCGAGCACTGGAGCGAAAACACAGAGATTCAGAACGCCCTGGCCGGCGAAATCTTAGAAATTTGTCACTCCAACGATCGCTCGAAAGAAGTCCAACACGTTTTGTTAAAAAATGACTTGCCGGTCGACATCCGACACAACTCAAAAATCTTCCGCGAAAAACTAGTCCCCTGGGCGGCAGAAAAACTTCAAATACCGACTGCTTAAGCTGTACCAACTCTAGCCGTCGTGGGTGAGCTTTGAATCTTCAATGTCAATTCGATCCGACTCTCGCAAATGCCGTTGGTTGAATCGATTTGGATCAAACGGGTCGGCAGTTTGTGTAGGTTCAGCGTTTTCCTTTGCCTTGGTGCCAACCTTTTTTGGAATCGGAGCGAAGTTCTCAGCAGGAGGTGCCTTCTCGGGTGACTTGGCCGGATTCAATTCAGGCGTGGCATTCAATTCAGGCGTGGCATTGGATTCAACCCTTTCGGTGATCACTTCCAAATCCGAAACCAAGAACGTTTGCGGCAAATCATGCCAATCAAAAGGCTGGCTGCTGATCGATATCAACCAAGCCCGCAAATAATGAAATTGCAAAGAGTCGATCTTGAGAATTGGCTTTTCCGCACCCGCATGGGGCAAGGCCGCCGCCGCTAACACCTTGCTTTCCAACGGTCGATTCACGTCGGTGAACTTCAAAATCTGAAAAAGGTTTTCTTGACTCATTCGTTTAGGAATGGCCGTACCATGCCCGGCGATTTTCAACGGCAAAACGTTCGCGTTCGTGTCATGGCATTTGGCTGTATAACAAGAACGGATCAAAATTGGCTCGATTTTGCGCTTGAACATAACAACCGAACGGTCCGGCATGTTCTTAGTCATCGTTTTTAGACGTTTAGCGTGGGCAACTCGGGCGCGCAATTGCTTGGCCGCTTCTTCGTAACCAACAAGTTTTACTTTTGAATCCGACGTTGTCGACTTGTCGTTCGCTAGCTCAATCGGATTGGTGGCGGGCAGATCGACCAGCTGCCTGGATTCTCGTTCTTTTTGCAGCTTGTCTTGCTCCAGTTGTTGCGTCATCTTATTCTGCATCTCGATCAACATCCGGTGATCAACAGCAATTACCTGGGCAACATCAAGTTGATTTTTAGCTTCACCAATGAGGCCGTTTTTTAAACACCAATGGTAAAGTTGAACGTGCCCCCCCTTGTCCGTAGAACCAAGCAATCCATACTTCGCCCAATAAATAGCCGACAAGTCGTCACCAATCGCTTCGATCTTTTCTTGAGGAAACGCTAGGCGACTGCCCGTTTTTTTTGTTACCCAAACAATAGGCCCACTGTTTTCAACGTCCCCAGTGACGACCTGCCCATTGTTCAAGAGAACAAATTTTGTGCCTTCGGGCAATTGACCAGCAACTGACGAAACAAAACCAAGGCAAATTACGATCAAAAACTGTATTCCGTTCATGCCGGGAAAATAGTTTGGATAGTGGGCAGCGTCAAGATGAACCCGCATTTCGAAATACGCGACGATGAAGCGCAGCGGTAAGCCTTCAGCAAGAGCTATCAATTCAGACGCTTGCAAATTCGCATATCTTGCGAATCGAACGCCGAACGTCCTGCTCGGTCGTTCGGTGATTCATCACCACAAACCGCAGTGTGCTCCTACCACCCAAAGTCGTAGACGAAATCATTGCTTCACCATCCGCCAATAAATCATTGACCAGTTTTGATTCGCGAGCGGATCGCGCTTGTTCGGATTCGCCTGCATTGGATCGCAATCGAAATGTAACAATCGACAAGTTTAAGCTAACGACCTCAATACGTTCATCTTCAGCCAATAAACGAGCCGCCAAATTGGCAAGTTCAATATCGTTGCCAATCTGTTCTTTTAGTCCGTCCCGACCCGCGCACTTCAAAACCATCCACACCGGCAAAACCCGAGCTGGCCGCGATAGCTCGGGCCCTCGATCCAAAAAATTCACCTCGTCAGGATCCAAGTCTTTAAGATAGCTGCCATGGGCTGCAAATGCAGACTCGAGATCCTGCCGTTTCCGCACGAATGCACATCCAACTCCCATCGGACAATACAACCATTTATGAGGATCCAAAGTAATCGAGTCGGCCAATTCAATTCCCCGCATCTTGTTGCGGACGTCCGGAGCAATCGCGGCGAATCCTCCATACGCGGCATCCACGTGGAACCAAAGTTCGTTTTGCTGGCACAATTTTGAAACGGCTGCCAATTCGTCGATGCTGCCGGTATTTGTTGACCCAGCATTTGCCGAGACCAAAAATGGTTGGAGCCCTTTTTCTCGATCGTTAACGATGGCCTCCTGCAACGCTGCAGTATCAAGGCGAAAATTCTCGTCCGTTCGAATGTGGCGCAGGTTTTCAGGATCAAACCCCAAAACACTCGCCGCCTTGTCGACCGACGCGTGTCCTTGTTCGGAAACATAGATTACGCCAGTCGACAAAATTTCATTTGAGTTTCGCGCTCGAGCTGCCGCCAATCCGATCAAGTTCGCAATGGATCCACCGCTAGTCAAAATACCTGAATAACTCGGTTCCAACCCCAACAGCTCTTTGATCCAGTCCAGGACCATTAACTCAAGCGATGCGATTGAAGCGCCACCCAGCCAACTCCCAACAAACGGATTCGTGCTGCACGACATCATCATCCCAAGTGCCCCTGCGAAACTCGAGGGACAGGGAATAAATGCATGAAATCGAGGGTGATTCACCCGCGTCATACCAGGCACAATTTTGTCAAAAAAGAACTCTAAACATTCCAGCGGATCAGTGGGCGACAACGGCAACGCTTGTCCAAATGACTCTTGATACTGCTCGTGGCTGGCCAGCTGAACGACTTTTTGGTCCGGCAAAGAATCGAGATGCTCGACAAATCGGTCGATCATTCGATAACCGACCTCTCGCATGCGATCGGCAGACGGGTCCAGGCCATTTCGTTTCGTGGATGCTTCTTCCACTAGTAACTTTTCTCCGATGCGCTAGCCGAACGAACAGACTTGCCGCCCTGCAACTATTGAGTCGCTTTTTCGAAACGATCTTTGCCGCCAACAATCGGCAAAACCAATTCAGTCGCATTAATATCGACCGTCATTTCCGTTCCCGGCTCGGGCCACAGCGTAAAGTCACGATCGGAAGAAAAAATCATTAGACCAATTTGTTGCCCCGCAGCAACGACTTGATCATCGGGCTGCAAATCAAATTCCAGTTCGCAAAATTTTCCGGGTACTAACGGCTGACTCTCGGTCAACGATTTTGCATTTTGAGGATCGGCCCAACCACGGGTTACAATATTGTCGTAGACGTAGTTAGATTCCTCCCACGGCAACGACACAACCCAAACGGACAAATTTACCGCTGGCTTACTGCTGGCGAGCTTGATTTTCAATTTCGCCGTACCCGAAATATGCAGATCTGATGTCAGTTCTGGAGTAACAAACAACAAGCGATTTGGAGAATTCTGGGAGGTTGCCAACTTCATGCCTGACAAACGATGATCGTCGACCAAAGATTGCTCCGGCAATTCACTGGAGTCCGTCGTCGACAGAGTTCCTTTTTCTGCGCCGTTGCCCGATAGGTGCAATGAGACCATTTTCGCATCGGGGTTTGGATAGTCCGCATAGGCCGTCGGTTTTCGTCGACTGTCGTACTCGCGAACAATCCAAGCCTTGGGATCGTTTTCGACACCATTCTCAACGCCATACAAGTACCGAGTAAACCAGCGATTCATTTGCTTCAACGGTGGATTTCCACCGTGACCGCCTTGATGAAAGTAAGATTGGTAGGGAAGTCCCTTGGCTTTAATCACTTCATAAATTCGCACTGAGTGTTCTGGCATGACATTCCAATCATTGAATGCGTGAGCCATCAATGTCGCCGCCTTGAAGTTTGCCATCTTATTTTTATAGTCGCGTCCGGCCCAAAATTCGTTGTAGTCACCGTCGACGCGATCAAAATTTGCCTGTAATTCTTTTTCACGGACCTCACAATTACAAGATTCTCGCTTCTCGGGATCGCCACTGTTGATAAAGTCATACAACACGTCGATGTCTTCGCCCATATAACCGCCTGGATGTCGAATCAGACCATGTGAACGATAATAGTGGTAATACGACGTATTGGGAGCCACAGGAATGATCGCTTCCAGTCCTTCCACCCCGGTCGTCGCTGCAGCAATCGGCAACGTTCCATTATACGACGTTCCCGTCATCCCCACTTTTCCAGTGCACCAGTTCGCTACCATTTCTTCATCGCCATCGGGAGTCGTGAAACCCTTTGCTCGTCCACACAGCCAATCAATCACGGCTTTGGGCGCCAGAGACTCATTCTCTCCACCAACGGTGGGGCACCCTTGCGAACGCCCCGTTCCCGGTGAACAAGAGTGGACGACCGCGAAACCACGCGGCACCCAAGTCCGCGTCAAAGATTTGGAAATCGAGGTCTTTGTACCTTGATGGCGAATTTCCGGTGGGTACTGGCGCTCTGGCGGTGCTGCATTCAACTCTTGTTTCGGACTCCAAAAATACTGCCGACCGTTGGCACCCGTCCCCGAGTAATACGGACTGGTCTCGTAAATAACCGGGACTTTTAAGCCCTCGGTCGCAGTCTGTTTTTGCCGTGTAACGTCGACATGCATGCGATCAAGTTTGCCGTCCCCGTCAGAATCAAATTCGGTTTCGACCCACAAGTTTTCATAAATCCACTCTTTCGAATCTTTAAACGCTTCGACGACCTGAGCTTCGCCGTCTTCAAAAACTGGACCGGACGGCATCGTTGCTGTTTCTGTTTGTGAATAAACGGTCTCGTTTGTTGCGCGTGTCAAAAACAACAAGAACGCAAAATTCAAAATAAGAGCAAAACAAGTTGTACGCATAGTGAATTCTCAAGTGTCACAGAATTAGTAGTTCTATCTCGGCAAGGACTGGTTTTCTGCAATGTACATTAGCGCGCCGCAGGAAGGACAAAACACCGCCTGTTTCATCAACAATTCGCTGACTTTTTGGGTCGTGATCTTGGTGTAACATTGACCACATGTTTGCATGTCCGTTTCGGCAAGTCCGTCTTCACCGCGGTTCTTGACCAGTCGGCGGTACTCGACGGCAACATCACCGGGCAGCTGTTTTTCGTTTTCCACTAAATCTTGCAACACGGATTCCAACTGTTCGTTCAACGAACTTACATCCTGTTTGACCTTTTGACGGACACTCTCGGTTTCTGCTTTTGCTTTTTCCAAATTTTGTTCAGCCACCGCTTGGTCACTTTCCAAACCGTCAATTCGCTCCAGCATTTCCAGAATCTCATCCGACAACACTGAATTGGCCTGTTCATCGGCAGCAATTTGATCCTTCAAGAGTTGAAACTCTTTGTTGGACTCGGCGGTGTTCAGTTTCGTTTTCAGATTCTCAATCTTGGCTTCACGCTCGGACAACTGAAGTTGTTTCTCGTCAGCGGCCATCATCGCTTTGGTTTTTCTTGCTTTAACACCATCCAATTCAAGGACAAATTGCTTCTCCGCATTTTCAGCAATCAAAACTTTGCGGGGCCCTTTTTCGATCCTCTCGGTCAAGTCCGTTTTCTGTCTGAGCAGGCGATGGAGAGTTCGCAATAAAGAATAATCAATGTCCACGCTGTTGGGTCCAACCTTATAAATCAAAAAAAGCATCGGCAAGGAAATTCTTTACCGATGCAAATTCTACCTTGAATCGCCCAGTTTCCAATGCGTCGAAAAACGTGAGCAAGATTCTTTTTCGTAAGGATCAGGACTTTATCCTAATTCGGATTGGATTCCGAGTCGGAGGTGTAAAAATCTCCGCCTTCTAAAACCGCGTCAAAACCCCCTCGGCCGGAATCGAATTGAAAGTTCTGTTGCGATATCGGAGGCGCGTTTTTTTGTGAATCATCGAACCCGGTCTCGACCGAATCGGTACCAAACATAGGAAACAAATCATCAAAACTGTCAGTTAAGGGTTTCGCGTTTTCGTTTTCCTGTTCTTCTGGACTTCTTAAATCTGAAACCGGAACCGTGCCTTGCAAAAACCCTTCTAAGTGTTGACTACGAACCGGATTTTGTAATTTGCGAACTGCCTTCGCTTCGATTTGTCGCACCCGTTCGCGAGTCACCTTGAATATCCGGCCGACTTCTTCAAGCGTATACGTATATCCGTCGCCCAAACCGAACCGCAATTTGATGATTTCGCGCTCACGAAATGTCAACGTTTTTAAAAGACCATCAATCTTCTCATGCAATATCGCGTTGTTCGCAGATCGCATCGGATTCTCCGTCGCCGAGTCTTCAATAAACTCGCCAAAACTACAATCGTCGCCTTCACCAACGGGTCGGTCCAAGCTGACTGGATTGCGACCGATGTCCATGACCCGACGCACGGCTTCTACATTCATACCTGCCCGCATTGCGATTTCTTCCATGCTCGGCTCGCTACGACGTTCTTGCAGCAGGCGACGCTGAATGTTTCGGAGTTTTGACAACACGTCGATCATATGAACTGGAATTCGAATCGTCCTTGCTTGGTCAGCAATGGCTCGAGTGATCGCCTGCCGGATCCACCAAGTCGCATAGGTCGAAAACTTGAAGCCACGCCGGTATTCGTATTTATCAACCGCCCGCATCAAACCCGTGTTACCTTCTTGAATCAGATCCAAAAAGCTCATCCCGCGATTACGGTATTTTTTCGCAATCGAAACCACCAATCGTAAATTGCAACTGGATAGATCTCGCTTCGCACTTTCAAATTCAGAATAAAACCGCTCGCAGTCGGATACTTTTCGGGCCAAGCTAGATGGGCTTTCCTGACATGAACGAATCAAACGACAATAGTCGGATTTCAATCGTTTGAGTTCCAACCCGTTGTCTCCGTCCGCTTCCAATTGCGAAATCCGGGAACGTATGTTTTGAATTCGATCGGACAGTTTTCGCAATTGAGCAATCAAAGGACTTACGCGACGGGAGCGCAAACTCAATTCCTCGACCAACTGGACCATTTTCGCGCGGCGCTGCAAGAACTTTCTTCGCGCTGCGGACTTTTCGGCCTGGCTCGCACTCTTGCAGATTAACACATCAAAGTCTTGTTCATTTGCCTGCAACAAATAATCGATCGTACGAAAATTGTGCGGCATCCGTTGCTGAATTTGCTCTTTCGTCAACTGCTCGGTTAACGACACCTTGATGGTCCGATCAAAGGGCAGTTCTCCGGCAAATACTTTCTTCAACGTGTCGACCGTCGCTTTGACTGCGTAGTAACACGACATGACGTTTCGACGATAACGCTTACGAGCGATTTCGATGCGTTTGGCCAACGCGATTTCTTCGTCACGTGTCAATAATGGTATTTCCGACATCTGGCTCAAGTACATCCGCAATGGATCGTCGCTGGGACGAGGCAAGCGTGTGAACTGAAATGCCGCACAATCCGATTCCGAGCTTTTTAGCTCCTCAAGCGTCGGGCCCGGTGTGTTTTTCTCAGGATCGGAACCAACCAACTCGATTCCAGCGTTTTCGATTGCGACGACCAACTTATCCAGTTCTTCGGCGCCATCGCATTCGTCAGGCAGAAATTCTGATACTTCGTTATAAGTCAGGTAACCGTTCTGTTTACCTTTTTCAATTAACTCTTTAAGTCGTTGCTCTTGGTCAAACATCGACAACCTCCTGCACATCCATGTGCGATTCAACGTTTTGACGTCAGTTCTTGCGCCAGGGGGACTTCGCGATTACAATCAGGCCGTCATTAAACGTGAAACAAGTTCACTGACGGGTTTACGGCGTGAAAATTCTCGCGTTTGGTTGGAGCAATTACGTTGACAATCACAATCCAACAACATGACAGCTGTCCTTCCGTAGACAAACTACAAACCATGTCGCTGGCGAGTTTGATTCAACAAATCTTCCAGGGTCGTTAACTCCTCCTCTTCATCAAGGTTAGGTTTTTGCAATTCCGAAATCTTGCGTCGATTTCCACTATCTAATTCCAACTTCCGAAATACATCGACGACTTCATTCAATAACGCAACTTCGGATTCTCCCGTGGTCGTTGATTCTTGCGACCACATCTCCTGCCATTCGTGGTCCAAATACACCAACAAATTTTTAAGCTCTGGATCTTCGAGCGACAACATCAAGTCATCAAAGCTCGTTCCTTCACCATTTTGAAAACAATCTTCGATGTACTCGTACAATTGCTTCAACAGGCCATCTACGAATTGATCGGGCGATATGTTCTCGATAATCGTGTCCAGATGCTCAGGCGCATGCAGAATCAATTGAACCAATTCGGATTCACGGCGCAGTAATTTTGTAAAATCGGCGACTTGGGGTTTTTCCGATTTTCGATTCGGTGCCGATACTTTGGACCGTAGCTCAAGCAAGCGCCTTTTCATCTGCTCGCGTTCAACACCAAACTGACGCCCCAACCGCGTCAACAATTGGTCCTGACGCAATACCTTGTCTGCCGAACCACTAAACACCGACGACGGAACCCGAGCGAGTGTTTGCAAGATTCGGTCGAGCGCCGTATTCGCTTTGTGCGTCTCGCGAACCAAATCCACCCCAGCCGTTTCGATCTTGATCTTGTGTTCGATCGCGTCATGCGAATTCTCGACCAACGTCAGAAACGCATCTTTGCCTTCTCGCTGTAGAAAATCCATCGGGTCCTGGTTTGCCGGTAGTGTCAATATCCGCAAATCGATATCGTTGGCAACAAACAAGTCAAGTATTTGATTCGCACGCTTGCGTCCGGCTTCATCACCGTCCAGCACCAAGTTGATTCGATCCGCAAACCGCTTAATTAACCGAATATGTTTTTCGTTTAACGCGGTGCCCAAACACGCCACCACATCACGTAACCCCGCCTGCCAAGCAGCAATGACATCGGTATATCCTTCAACAATCGTCAAAGATCGCGTTTTTGAAACATCGCCCTTGACGAAATTCAATCCGTAAAGCGTGTCACTTTTTGAAAACAATCGAGTCTCACGCGAGTTCACGTACTTGGCCGGCGACTCAAGTTCAATACCCGGCACGAGCCGCCCGCCGATCGCGATCGGTCGTTCCATGGTGTCAAAAATCGGAAAAATCAGTCGCCCGCGAAATCGTTCAAAATAGCTCCCTCTATCCGACGCTGCAATCAAATCACATGCCGACAAAACCTCAGTCGAGAACTCCGTTCGCGCTGCTTGATCTGCCAGCCAACTCCATTTCAGCGGTGCAAAACCTAACCGGAACTGTCGCACTGCCTCTGATGAAAAACCGCGATCTTCCAAATACTCGCGAGCGGTCGCCGAATCCGCAGATTCGATCAAGTGACTGTGAAACCGTTCTACCGCCCAAGCCATTGCGCGATACAACGTCTGCTTGTCTTGCGGGCTGCCCTTTTGAATTTTCTTCTGAGTCAGGTTCAAGGCAATCCCGGCGCGCTCCGCGAGAATTTTTAACGCCTCAAAAAATTCGACGCCTTCTTTCCGCATGACGAAATCAAATACGTCCCCCCGAAAATTACAAACCCAACACACCCAGCTTTGTCGAGCTGGGTTGATTTGCAAGCTGGGCCGATGATCGTCGTGCCAAAAACAATGGCATACATAATTACTTCCCGATCGACGCAACTGCGCATAGCTACCGATCAGATCAACGATATCAGTTGCCTTCTTGACTTGATCTTTCGTGTCCGTGCCAAAACCGGATGACAAAACAAACTCCAAAACCTGCGCTGGAACAATACAATGAAAAGGAGGTCAACAGAAATTTGCCGATGCAAATGCTCTAATATTTACCCAAGTTTGCTTGGAGAAATATTGAAGTTGATGAGCCAGTTGCGGTGTTTGTCACTTCCATGTGACACTCTAATGTCTTGGCTCAATTACCTATAGCACGCGAAAAAACACATACGAATTCGTCGCTAATTCCGTACCCTCCTTAGTACGGAAAAGAAATGTAATTCACGCGGCGTTGCAGGGTCAACATCAATCGACCATAACTTTAATCAAATTATTCGCACAATCCAATTGCCTACAAGCAACCCTGCGACAGCATCCCTAGACCTTTCGAAACCATGACTGTAGAAACCCAAAAAACATACCAATCGCGACTAAAATCACAATATCTGGACAACCCTGAATCAGCCATTCAAACGCTTTCGGCTAGTGGTTTGGTCGATTTTGGCGCCTTGGCGGTAAACTTAGAAGCACCAGGACTATTTTCCCCAGCCGGTCTTCACGAGTCGAGTGGCGGCGATGGCACCGCTGGCTGCCCTGTTGAAATCATGTTGGCAAGTTGGGCCGCGTGTGCCGGAGTGACACTTGCCTCAGTTGCCCATTCCATGAAACTGGAAATTCAGCATTGTCGCGTAACCGCCAGCGGCACGATGGACTTTCGGGGCACGTTGGCTGTCAACAAGTCATCGCCGGTCGGATTAATGGACCTGCGTCTCGAATTTGAACTCGAGACCAATGCCCCCAATGAAAGCGTCGACAAACTAATCCAATTAACGGAACGTTTTTGCGTGGTACACCAAACCCTCGCAAATCCACCTACACTCAAGACGATTCGAAAATAAAAAAGCCGCCATCTTTGAAAAGATGACAGCTTAGAATTCAGGTCTTAATAATGCGGTAAATCTAATTGCGACTAGCGTCGACGACGCATCACAACCAATCCACATGCAGCGAGAATTGTAAAAGTTCCTGGCTCGGGAACGAACGAGACGTTACTTGTCACGTTAAATGGTCCACCAACATTCAGCGAAGTTACCATAATTGAATATGTTCCTGCCCCCAAGTTTGTTTGGAACCGAGGATCACCAAACGGACCTCCGAATGCATCGTCTTCGGTATCGTCTTGAGTCTCAATGAACGTCAACGGCCCAAAATCCATTGGTCCGGTAAAGTCATCAGCAAGAAGACCACCAAAATCAACGCCCGTGACATCACCAGCAAACAAAGTCGCAAACAAATCAGGGTCAGCTATGGTTCGGTTGATATCTACATCAACATCGGTGTCGCCAAACAGAGTGAAAACAAACCAAGCACTGTCATTCGCCAAAGTCGAATCGTCTTCGCCGGTGAAGAAGTCACCTTGTGTACCTACCACTAATTCCACTGGATCAACTTGGGCAAACAGACTCGTTGCCGAGAAGCAGATCAAAACAACAAACATCGCAAGTTTTTTCATGAGATCTCCAAAATTAAACTGGTTCACTTGACGATCATTCTCAAAAGATGCTTAGATTCGAACTGCCATGGGCAGCGGCGTCAAGCAATTGCAGCATTTATTCAGAACCACTCATAAATTTGGCAAAACAGGCAGATTGCACAGCCAACGTAGTTTTCGGACAAAGAACTTGGAAATGCATTAGAATTCCTTATCGACAAGTGGATCGCGATTTTTTTACAAACGCCTGTGCAAATTCGTTGCTCGATTCCGAAACTCGGCAGCAATCGCATAACATGCCGAGAAATCAATGCAATCTACATCCATCAGATCTGGCTCAATCCCTTCTGCAAGGTATATTAGAGAAAATCAAATCCCGCTGATGATCATCCATTTGGGTTATGGAACGAGTTTTTTTTCTTGGCCTCTGCTTTACCGTCTTGGCTTTCGTTAGCCCGTCTGCTTTTTTCGGACAAACCACCGAACCCCCTTCCAAAGGCGATGCACAAGAAGCAATTTTAAAAGCGATTCGAAATGGCAATGTAGAAGCTGCCGGCAAGCTTCTGGACTACTATTTGGAAACTAGTCCACACGACTATGAACTTTGGCTGTTACGCCGGGCCATGGCATCCGGATATACTCGGCTTGGAAACCATGTCGCGGCCGACGACCAACTAAAAAAACTTGTCAACTACATTGCAGACCACCCGACTGAATCGCGTCGACTGTTAAAACATGTTCCGCAAGTATTGTTCAGCATTTCAGATGTGCAGCAGTTTCGCGAGCCGTCGACAAGTAAATTGCTGGACCCGTTGATCGGCTTGATGAAGTCCGCCGTTGTTGAATCGCCTTCCAATGCGTCATACTCCAACGGACTTTCTAGCCTGACTCACCTCAAAGCCAAAACGCTGGTCAAGCAGAATCTTCAACAACAAGCAATTCAACGACTTGAACAAGACCTGAATCGTCTCAGGTTTCGCCTCGCCAATGCGCCCGACAACCCCGATAGCTGGCTGCGATTGGCGTACAATTTGAAAACAGCCAGGCAAACCATTGGCCAGGGGTTTGAGGAAAAAACCGCACCGTGGCGTTGGGAACGAACGAACCTCTTGAACCATGCGGTCCGTGCCACACCAACGATTTTAATTGCCGAAGAATTGGTTGCTGACCGACTCGAATTGCTCCAAGACTACGAATCGACATTGCCGCAAGTCGCCAGTTTTTTTTACCGCGATTTGCTAACTTTCATTCGTAAATTCAGGGCTGGTTTCCCTAAGAGCCGGTCTCTACTAAATTTACAGGTCAACATCGAAAGACGCTTTCAAAATTTTACTCGAGTCCAGTCGCGAGCTAATTTAATTGGCCAGCAAGCGCCTGTTCTTGAAAACGTTGTTTGGTTGAGAGCTAGACCCAATGGCCATGCGAACGAGACGGAAAACAAACAGATTCTATTTTTCGTGGATGAATACAATTTTGAGTTTCAACGGCTGGAACCAAAGATATTGGATGCAGCGATCAAACCACCAAGCGTATCGGTATTGTTGCCTGAAGTAGGCAAGTCCTACCGTTGGCTAAATTCGTTTACCAAAATCAACACGGTCAGCGAAGCCAATCGCGAAAAAGTGATGAAACGAGTAAACCAAAACTTCGTTGAAAAAACTGCATCAGCGATTGGTATGCTGTCTGATCCGGTCTCAACCGCCGATCGTTTCGGCATGACGGAATTTCCCTTTGCCGTTATCATTTCTCATAACGGTACGGTTGAAGCCGTCATGAGCGGAAACGGCATCGACGATGCGATCTGTACTCAGCTGTCTAAATAGTTCCTCACGTTAGGTTTCTTTTGCCATGAATTGGATTCAAGTCTGCAGCTGGGTAAGTTTAGTGTTTTTCCTGCACCCGGCCGCCATTGGTTTCTGTCAAATCGACATCGAGCCCTACATAGAAGACTACCGCGAAGGAACGACCAACGAACAAATTAACGCCGTGCGCGGAATCTCATCGTTCGCGATTCGTCAACTTTGCACGCCCCAAGAACGAGAAAAAATTGTCGCGTTTTTGAAAGCAGAAACCAAAGCCGAAAATCCAACGGTCCGGTTAACCGTTTTTACGGAACTCTTGAAAATCGCAGCCGCAGAAGACGACCTGGAACTGGGACGAATGGCGTTAGAGGCGGTTAACGACAAAAACTTGCGTGTTCGTCGTGGCATTCTCAAGTATTTCCGAACCTTCTTTTCCAAACGCTACAAATTCGGCAAATCGTATGAAGACCTGATGTTGAAGATGCTTGTCGACGAGGACTTGGACATTCGATTTCAAGCGGCGGCAACGCTCCACTCTTGGGGCATTTGTAATGCTGAAATTTTGGACATCCTGATCGACAGTATTCAGCTAACGAATTACCGAGCTGGAATCACTTACTCGCTCGTCTCTGATACAAAACAGCGGTCGCAAACCGTTGCAAAACTCGCGAATCGGTTGAAGAAATCCGATTTGCTTTCGGCATCTTATATCACGCTACTGTCGCTGCTGACCCCGGAATCTACCAGCGTCATGAACGAGATTTTGGATCAGCATGACAGCCCCCACGCAGCCGTTCGCGCCGCGGTCATTACGGCAATCGGTCGAATGCAAACAGAACCAGACCGCTCTCTACAGATTTTAAATAGCGCCGCCGACGATGAAGTTCCGACGGTTCGACAACTGGTCATTCCGACATTGATCCGCTTGGCCCCGGAGGCCAAATACGTCAAGGACGTTATGTTTAAATTGATGAAGGATCCAGAACGAGGCGTCGCGGAAACAGCTTCGGCGACACTGGGGTATTTCAAAGACGATTTTAGCGACGTCGAACCTGAATTACGACAAATATTGGCTGGCAAGGATACCGCCACCATTGCCACCACGTTGAATGGTCTTGCTGTTTGCGGTCCCATGGCATCGATCCTTGCCAACGACGTTGCCAATCTGCTCCAGCATGAAGATTTTGATGTTCGAGTTCGAGCGTGTTGGGCATTGAATGAAATCACCGATTCACCCGACAATGCCGCCCGCGCCCTCAACCAACTAATTGAAAATGAAACGAATTCCGGAGTGCTAGTCGCTGCCGTGCAAGTGTTGAGCTATCTCAAGCCGAACGATGAAACCAGCAAGAAACAGTTTTTAAAATACTTGGACTCGAGCAACCCGTACCTTCAATTCGCCAGCTTAGAAGGCCTCATTGCTTATCGCGACGTTGCGCTTTGTGACAAACTGTTGGTACAACGCAATGCCAAACCCAGCCGCTCGTCCAATACCTTGAGCCAGTTTGATACTGCGATCGTCGAAGCCATCTCAGGGATGGGAAATGATGCCGTTTTAACCGCAAAGAATTATTTGAATTCTGAAAATCCGATCGTTCGTTCGCGGGCACTTCGTATTGTCGGTGCCGCGGGAGGAGATAGCGATCGACAAGCCATTAACGCCGGCTTGAAATCGAAACATCCATTGGTCAGCTACAGTGCCGCCATTGCAGCCAGCAAATTGAAATCCGTCGATCTCGATATGCTACAAGCCATGTTCGATCTGACGAACGCCAACGAACGGCAACGTACAGTAAATATTTTGAACCTGTTTGGAGAAATGGGCGAACGCGCTGGCCCAATTACCCCCAAGATTGCTTCGCTTCTAAATGGACTTTATCGCAATCGATTCGCCAACGATGCCAAACGCGTGCTCGTCCAGTTGGGTAAGTTTGCAGCCCCAGCGATCCAAGAGTTGTTAAAACCTGAGTTAAACCTGTTTACGCTAGATTGCCTGGCTGCCATTGGCGTGCCCAATGAAGCCGCAGCCAAACAACTCGAACAACACATCGAAAAAACCAAAACCAAATATGCGAACAATCGCAATTTAACAACACGACCAGCAGAGATTCGCAGCTTGCTGTTTGCGGCTGTCGCTTTAAGCCGTATGTCAGCCGACTCGTCCAAAGCCATTCAAATGATTTCCGCTGAACTCAATACAGAGAATAAGTCGTTGGCTTTGAGTTGCATCAAAAAACTCGGTAACCCTGGACCGGAGCTACTCGGCAAAGTGATCAAGATGCTACCGGATCCAGAAGCCATTCAAACGCTGGCAGATATCGGCAAGCCAGCGAATTCGGCGTTCGATTCGCTCATGAAATTAACGCAATCCAAGGATCGCAACACCGCGATTCTTGCCAAACAAGCCTTGTACAAAATTCAGGATGAGCCTGGATTTGCGATTGAAGTAGTTGAACAGTTGATCGAAGACAACCGTTACGAATTGATTGACATCAAAATTGAAGATCGACAAATTCTCTGGGAAACCATTCGTTTTCTGCACGACAATCACAACCAAGATCAACAGGTAGTCACCGTGTTAGACACTCTCGAGCGAGGAAGGTTCCCCAATCTGCGCACCTTTGTATTTGATTTGAGAAATTAGATTGGGTGCCCGAAATTAGCTTCTAAAACATGAACGAATCGAAGTCAAAATGTATTGTTGGAATTGCCGGCGCATCGGGTTCCGGCAAAAGCTATCTCGCCAACCACATCGTTGATTTCGCCAGCCGTCTAGGAATTCGAGAAAATTTGACGGTTTTACACGAAGATTCCTACTACCACGACCAAAATCGGCTGTCGTTTCAACAACGCCAATCGACCAATTATGATCACCCGAACGCGTTCGACCATAATCTATTAGCCGAACATCTCGAAAAGTTCTTGGCTGGCGAAAAATTCAACGCGCCCGTTTACGATTATACGAACCACAATCGTTCTGTTGCATCCAACTCGATCGAACCGACCAAGGTGTTGATCGTCGAGGGTATTCTCGTTTTGCATGAACCTAAATTGCGTGAACTTTTCAACCTAAAATTGTTCGTCGACGTGCCACTTGATATCTGTCTGGCCAGACGCATTCGCCGAGACTCTATTGAACGGGGGCGAGAAATCGTATCGATCCTAGATCAATTCGAAAATTCCGTCCGTCCGATGCACTTTCAATTTGTCGAACCGACAAGAGTTTTCGCCGACTTAGTCGTACCAAATGTGCTCGACAACCATGTTGCGGCCGAATTGGTCGCTAACCAAATCCGATCACATATCGAAAGTTAGGTTAGCTATTTCTTGCCTTCACGTTCGGGCTTCTCGTCCAGCTTGACGATTTTCCCAAACAAGTGGCCGCCGACATTGTCATGCGCCCACGTTCCAGCGTATTTATCCTTGCGCAACAATACCCGCGCATCAAATGTACCCAATCCTGGTATGAACAAACGATCGACGGTAATCACTGGAGTTTTATCCGCCCACTTGACTTCCATCCGCATTGGAACCGTCACATCATGGTCCCCATATTTGATCCGCGCCCGAATCTCCCACCAATCACCTTTTTCAAGTTTCTTGACTTCAGTGATGGTGTACTCCTCCTGTTTGGGCGACTGATCCTCCATGCCGGTAACCGTAAATTGACCAACGAATTTCGTATTCGTCAGGCCGGTTCTGAATTTCTCGATCAGAGGATCCACTTTCTTCGATTCCACACTGGCGATCGCCCCAGCCTCTTGTCGATCCTGAGCTTCGGTCTCCGTTACAGAGCTCCACGACAAAGTAGAAATCAAAATCAAAAATGTCGTCCAAACAGTCACAAACATGTTTTATCGTCCAAAAAAAATTGCCAGTTTGCCAAACGAGTGCCTTTTTAAGATGCGAACTCCTGGATCGAGCAATCGCTGTTCCGGCCAAGCAGTTCGTCCGTCACGCCATTGTAGTGCATGAACGCCGTCGGGTGAGAATTGTCAACACAAAGTATGGCTCATTGTTAATTTTAATACTGTGAAAACCAAGGTTTTGTTGGTGTTGCCCAAATTTGCAGCAATCTCTAAGCTAACCTCGATTCTGGAGTTACCCAAATTCGCGCAAGAAGGAGCAAGCGTGTTTGTCGCCGCATCGACTGACTGCTTTAAAGACTTACCCTACGACGATTGCATTGAGAAAATTGTCGATTTGGAATTTTCAGCTGTAGATATAACGATTGACGAAAACGGAAACCACATTCGTCCCTCCGAAGTCGTCGCAGATATGGAAAAAGCCATTGCCAAATGCCAAGCGACGCGTCGGCTGACGGTCTCTGGCTATAACTTGATCATGAATGCCGAAGGCGAGGAATACCTAAGCATCTTTGATACCTGTTGCAAATTGGCCAAAGCGACTCGCGTTGTAACGTTGACAGTTCAATCGGGCGAGCACGGGACCCCGTTCAATGAAGAAGTCGAACGGTTCAAGTCCATGGTCAAAATCGCTGAACAATATGGGGTTCGGGTTGGAATGAGAAGCCGTCACGGCCATCTTTCTGCCGACCCGGATACGGTTTCGGTAATCTGTGGGCACGTAAAAGGGTTGGGCTTGTCCTTGGACCCCTCACATTACATTTACGGTCAAGACCGAGAACTGAATTACGAAAAATTGTTGGAATATGTGCAAACGGTTTACCTTCGTGATTCTACGAAAGACGAGCTTCAAGTTCGTGTTGGCCAGGGCGTGATTGATTACGGGAAACTGATTAGCTTGCTGCAAAAACAAGGTTACGATCGAACACTTGTAATCGATATCGGACGTCAAGAAGATGTCGACCATTTTGGTGAGATCCGAAAAATGCGATTACTATTAGAAAGCCTGTTGATCGTTTAAAATAAGCTCCAGTGACAGCACCACACTGGAGAGATCATGGCTACGTTTTCGGTAATTCTAGCGGCTGCAGGCAAGAGCTCGCGATTCAAGGATGATCACTATAAGAAACCGTTCGCCATCTTGAATCGAAAAGCGGTTTGGCTGCATTCGGCCGACCGATTCCTAAAGCGTGAAGATGTCAAGCAGGTGATCATTGTCATAGCCGCAGCTGACAAAGAAACGTTCATGTCGAAGTTCGGAGCGAATTTGGCCGTACTGGGAATCGATGTGGTTATCGGTGGTGTCGAGCGTCGTGACTCAGTCCAAAATGGCTTGGCCAAAGTCGATAACTCCAGCAATTTTATTGCAATCCACGATGCAGCACGCCCTTGTGTTTCTGACGACCATATCGATTCGGTATTCAGCGCCGCCAAAAAATCGAAAGCCGCCATTCTGGCGACTCCAGTAACCAGCACGTTGAAAAGGTCCGAAAACGGCAAAACCATCACGGCGACTCAAGAGCGCAGTGGCCTATGGCACGCACAAACGCCCCAAGTCTTTGAAAAACAACTCTTGCTGGACGCCTATCGTAAATGTGGCAACAACAAAACGACCGACGACGCTCAAGTTGTCGAAGAATTTGGTCATCCAGTATCCATCGTTTGCGGCAGTCCGTTCAATATCAAAATTACTACGAAACAGGATTTGAGTTTTGCCGCCGCCTGCTTGGAGGCCATGCCAAAACCCAAATTCGATGCGCCGATTCATCCTTTCGCCGACGACAACCTCTGGCGATAATCGAATTCCAAATGGATTGTATTCTGGCAACCGCCTTAGCCAGCACCAGCGACGTCCAAATAGGGATCCTGCCCCATTTCCAATTGGATCTCATGCCTCAGTTTCTCACGGTGAAGCAAGATTTTTCGTGAGTTGAAATGGCGCTTTTCGACCATTTTTTGGGCGTGGCGAAATACTTTAGAAAAGCGTTGCAAACGGTTCGCCGGCAGTTTCGCACGCGCAAGCAAGTCAGCTGCCTTTTTCTCTCCTAAACCGACCTTAACGATATCGTCCTCTAACGACATAAACTGACGATAACTGCCAACATCGCCTTGGCGGCCGCACCGCCCAATCAATTGGCGGTCTATGCGCGCGGATTCGTGCAATTCCGAACAAATCACGTGCAATCCACCTGCCTCCAATGCCCGGACATCCAATTTGATGTCCGTCCCGCGTCCGGCCATATTGGTTGCTACGGTGACGTGATCGAGCCGCCCCGCCGCAGCAACGATCATGGCTTCATGAGCTAAATTGCGGGCGTTCAATACCTCGTGTCTGATACCTCTGGTTTTCAACAGTTGCGACAATTGCTCGGATTTATCAATCGACCGTGTGCCAATCAACACCGGACGCCCCGTCGTGTGAACCGCTTCGATCTCGTCAACAATAGCTTGCCATTTTTGAGCATCACTACCAAAAACCAAATCGGGCCATTGTTGGCGTTGCGAAGGTTTGTTGGTGGGCACTTCGACAACGCCGACGTCGTAAATTTTCTTCAGTTCCCGAGCAGAGTTTCCTGCCGTGCCCGTCATCCCTGCCAAACTATCGTATTTTAGAAACAAGTCCTGAATGGTAATGCGCGCGGCTTCGCCGGTCTCAACCGAAACTTCAAGCTTTTCTCGCGCTTCGATGGCTTGATGGATACCTGAACGCCATTTCCGTCCATCGGCCAATCGGCCCGTAAACTCGTCTACGATCACAATCTCATCGTCTTTGACGATATAGTGTCGATCACGAAAGTAATTGTTGTCTACATAGATCGCTTGCTCGATCTGTTCGTAGATGTCGAGAATTGGGGTTTGATTCAGAATTTTTGGTTTGTCAAGTTTTCTAACCAGCCTGCGCCCTGCCTCTGTCAGGTCAAGTTGTTTTGATTTCGGTTTCAGTTGGTAATGCTCATTGAGCGTAAAGCGATTGGCCACCTCGGCGGCGAATCGATACAGCGCGATCGAGGCCTTGGCAATCTCGTCCGGAAGGCTACTGACGATCAAGGGAGTTCTTGCCTCGTCAATCAAAATGCTGTCCGCCTCGTCAACCAAAATAAAATTGTGCCCGCGTTGAACCGGTTCAACCCGCGTTGAATTTTGGTTGTTGTCCATTAGCGAAGACATAAAATCGACGCCGCCTTGAGACTGGCGGCGATTTAGCAGGCGATCCCGCAAAAAATCGAAGCCGAATTCTTTCGCCGTTGAATAAGTAACATCGCAACGATAAGCTACGAACCTTCGGTCACGGGAAGTATCGGATTGCACAACACCAACCGTCATCCCAAGGGCGTCAAAAATCGGCTCCATTAGCTTGGCGTCTCGTGCAGCCAGATAGTCATTGGCCGTCGCTAAGTGAGCCCCTTGGCCGGTCAGTGCATGCAAATACAGCGGAAGCGTAGCCGTCAGCGTTTTTCCTTCCCCCGTTTGCATAACCGCGATGTTGTTAAAGTGCATTGAAATTCCACCTAACAATTGAACATCATAATGCTGCAGGCCCAAGTGCCGACGGCCAGCCTCTCTAACGAGCGCAAATGCCTTCACGAGCAATTGGCTCAACGGTTGACCACTACATGCATCGTATTTCAATGCCAAGCTTTGTTTGCGAAGCGACGAATCGTCCACGCTTTCAAGGACCGTTCCTTCCCGCTTGATACCGCTTAGCAATCTTCGCCACGAACCTATGGATGATTTATTGATCGCAAGAAACGGCAATGATGACGTTGAAATAATCGACATCGGTTTTGACTGGATCCGTCGGAGGACTGTTTACCGGTTGAGTGAATCTCGAGAAGCCGTCAACTCCCGGCTAGTCCATCCATTTTTCGAGTTTGGATTGTTTGCCGGGTCAGCATAGACGGTCGATTGGGCCAGCACTTGATTTTGCGCATTGAATCCGGCGTACATTTGCTGCGGCGGCTGAGCGAATGTTGGTTGGCCAAAACTGCCGACAATTGTGTTGCCGTTATATCCGTTCTGCGCCAAGTTCGGATTGATAACTTGCCCGGTTTGAGGGTTGGTGGCGTATCGCGGTACAGTATTTTGATATTGCGGCGCGACAGAATTCACATTGTTATTAGGTACGTAGTACGGTGCATTAAATTGTCCGACCGTTGTCGATGGCGTAAATCGGGTGGGCGCCCGAACTTGACTTGCGTCGGTCACCGGCAACCTGGATCGGTCCAGACGCTCGTCAACCGCTGTGGTTCTAAAATTCGTACGATCGGTATAGGAAAGCCCCGTGTTGTTTTGGGCCACCCGGTTTTGCACGGCACCGATTGGCTCACGTGATGGTGCAGTTACAGCGACGACTTGCGTTTGGTTCGCGATGGTGGAATTGGTGGAGGTTCCGGAATTGGCCGGCGGAATGGCATCGGGCGTGTTGCCTGTCGCCGAACCGGCTGGTTGCCAACCTCCTTGGACGTTTACTTGATTGGGTTGCACATTGTTGGCCGATCGGACGCCGCTCCCCTGGTTGGAATTGGGTTGCCCAGGAATTTGCAAGGCATACGTGTTTGGTGGCGAAACTCGCGTGGCGCCTCGCAACGGGCCAAACGTGTTGTTTGAAAGCAGCGGTCGACGGTTTTGACATCCAACGGATAACGTGATCAGGCCAAGCAACAAAACCACCCCAAATGGTAACATACGATGGTCCATGTCATTTCCTTTTCAGGTTAATTGAAGATGTTTCGTTGGCGACGTCTTGCCCAACGGTGCGGTTGCTAAAAAAATGGTGGCGTAGACTAGCAATTGGGCTGTTGGCAAAACAGTGCAGTTCCACAGCCAGAGCTAGCATAAATTCAAATGCGTTGATAATCGGACAATGGGTGGATGACCAAACCAGAATTGAATTCAGAAATCCTTGAAAACAAAGCTGTCAATCGAATGCATAGCTTGTTGTTGATTTTGGCAATGGCCGCCATTTTGTGTGTGGTCGGATACCTAACGTTCGGCTTTGCTGGATTCGTCGTATCGTTGTTGCTAACACTGGTTAGCTGCCTGATGGGACAACGTTTCACGACTGCTTGGATCATGCGGATGTACAAAGCATCCGAGATTCGTCCGGGACAAGCGCCAGCCCTGCACGCGACCTTCACGGAACTGGCACGCCGCGCAGAATTGGAACACATGCCCAAACTGTTTTACATTCCATCCAGGATGCCCAACGCTTTTGCAACCGGACAAGGGCGTTCGGCAGCAGTGGCCGTAACCGACGGGATTTTGCGCATGATGAATCATCGAGAGATCAACGGGATCTTGGCACACGAAATGGCTCATTTGATGCATCGTGATACAAAAGTGATGGCATTGGCCGACACAATGTCGCGGATTGCATCGACGATCAGCCGGGTCGGCTTCTTCTTGATCTTAATTTCCGGATTCATGGCCCTGTTGAGCAATGGGTTTTCAAGCTTTTATTTGATTGCTTTCTGTGTCATGTTCTTTAGCCCTACGCTGATGATTTTGCTGCAGCTGGCTCTGTCCCGTTCGCGCGAATTCAATGCCGACTTGGGCGCCGTCCAGCTGACTGGAGATGCTTTCGGTTTAGCATCGGCATTGGGGAAATTGGAGAGAGTGACGAAACGCTCCGGCATGCTTCAACGGATCTTTCAGCCAGGACCACGGCGATCACAACCGGCGTTCTTGCGAACTCATCCGCCCACCGCGGAACGAGTCCAGCGGCTGTTAGAATATGCGGACCAAGAGCAGTTGCAAACGTTGCAAAACCCAACAGTGTCATCGCGCGCGGTCGCCAGCCAACAGCCTCGCCAAGTCGTATTCGTTCACCCGCGAGTCAGAAACCGACCACGGTACCGCGTTTCATCGGGTATGTGGCATTAGGGTCACAAAAAAACCCGCGATCTTCTCGCGGGTTTCAGGTAGTATCAATTCAATACGATCTACAGATCGTCTCGATTTAACAAGTTTGCGTCCTCTCGTGCACCGACCCGTTGTAACGGAATCGGAGCCACGCTCTTTGTAATTGAAGTCGTAGATCCATCAGCGTAGACGAAGTTTACGACGCCGGGGTGAGCGGAGCCAAACTGGATTTCCTGTCCGAAATCAGGTGTACTGAACAGCTCCAATCCTTGTCCGAACAAGTCGGGACGCATGATCGCGGCACCACCCGTAATCAACGAATGGCGTATATTGACATCACCGAAACCAGGCAGGACGTCAATAAACCCTAATGACTCTCCGAACATAACCACGTTCGAAGTTCCGTCATGAATCGCATCAATTTTGACACTCTCTCCATTGCGGAAAACTCCCTTGTGGTTGGTGAATTGAGAATTCGGGCCACACTCGTGATTTCCACCAATCGCACCATCGCAAACAACATAGTTTGTAATCGCCAAATCGGAGGTGCCTTGAATCAATGTCGGAAAGGGAATTTGAGAACATCCAAAACAAGCATAGTCATAAACCGCTTGGTTCGGAGTGCCTCCACCGTCCGACGGACAACGAAACAAATCGATGGGAGAATTCAATCCAATACTGATTCCCAAGAGCGTGCCCGTTCCATTCCACCAATCAGGCACAATATTGTACTCAGGGCGTATGTTGGTCCGGTTGGTATTGTACGCAAGCGGATCCAGAAAATCGGCAACTTGACTTTGTTCCATAAACGGAAGCAGTCGAGCGGTCGTCGATGTATTCTGATTGAAACGCGCGTTCGGAGGCGCGGACTGGTCCTGACTGCCCTGTTCACCTCCCCATGACTCACCACCAATAGAGGCCCATGGACCGGGCGGAAGCTCGCCATAGGCAGATTCATAATTGTGACAAGCCAAGCCAATCTGACGCAGCGTATTCAAACATGACGTACGCCGGGCAGCTTCACGAACCTGCTGGACCGCAGGTAGTAGCATCCCAATAAGGATTCCGATGATGGCGATTACAACGAGTAATTCGACCAACGTAAAGGCATTTCTCTTGCGCATAAAATTTTCCCCAAAGTAGATTGAAAATTGCGCACAGAAGTGGAGTTTGCAACGGCGTTACTTTTTACCCATGCCGCGACTCACTTTTGGAGGCTCAGTTCCCCCATAAAGCGACGGATCGTCGATCATGGATGAAACCGTTCCTGTCTTTCTTCCTGCGCGAGACTTTTTGGCGGAACTGACCCCGCTGGCAACCTTGCCTTCTGGCGTACCCGACACGGCGGCCTCGGGAGTTGACACTTGCGTCGTATCCCCGACCGGTCGATTCGCACTGGAAGATCCAGATGAAGCCTGAGGTTCTTTTTCGGACGAGCAACCGATCATTAGCAAGCAAGCTAGTATCGCACTGACTCTTAGGGAGCTTTTAGGTAAGCAACAATTATTCAACATTTATGAACTCCAAAGGTAAGTGGCTCGTTCTGAAAGCCGTTCCAACACTATTAAATAATCTAAACAAATTGTCGGCAATTTCCAAATTTATTGGGACTCAGGTTGTAAATTGCACGCGATTTGGACGCTTGAATAATCGCCCAGACTGTCTAAATTGTCTTATGCTTCTAGATTCTGGAACCTTTGATCCCGTCGCACTGCATGAATAAGTGGTTTTACTTATTGATTTCAACCACGGCATTTGTTGCGGTTGGCGCAGTTTCCGGCATTAATTCCAAACTATTGCCCTCCCCGGAACCTCTCACTGCCTCGTCACAGACGCTTCAAGACGAATGTTGCTACAACTGCGTCCCACAATGTGAAACCTGCCGGATTTCCGTGCCAATTTGGGAAACCAAGTACCAGACGGCCTATCAGACGCGATTCCGACCGGAGACTCGCTATCGAACGGAGACTCGTTTTCGAACCGAGTATTCCCAAGTCGCCCGTCAAGTTCCTTACACGCAAACGGTCCGACAACAGCGAGAAGAACAATACATTGTGTACAAGCGACGACCCTACCAAGTCGACGTCGAGAAGCCGTACTTTGTATTTGTAAATCGGCAAAAGCAAAAACAATTTACGACGTACAAACAAGTTCCGTATCGGTATCCCGTCGAACAGGTTTACGTCGAACAAGTCCCCGAAAAGAAGCTTGTGCAAGAGACCTACTTTTCAGAAAAAGAAGATCGCGTTCCCTATACACAAAAATACACTGTACAAGTTCCGAAAACCAAAACTCGAGAAGTTCAATACTATCGCAAGGTAACCGAGACGCGCGAATACAATGTTCCCTACAAGGTAAATGTTTCCCAAGAACGAACACGTGAAATTGTCAAGTATCGTGAGGTTCCCGTCGAAGTGCCGGTGACTAAGAAAGTCATCGAATATCGAACCGAACGCCGAACCCGAAAAGTGACCAAACATCGTTACGAAAACCGCGAGCGCGAGTTTCAAGAAAATTATGTCGTGTACGAAAAGGACACACGATTCCGAGACGAGAAAATTGAAATTCAAGTTCCCGAAACGACTTACCAAGATGTCCCCTACACCGTCAACGTTCCTTATGAAGAAGAGGTAACGCAATACTACACGGCCTCGGTCCCATACGAGGAAGATGTGACGTTAAATTACGAAGAACAAGTCGCCAAAACCCAACAACGTGTTACCAACTATCAAGTCTTGGTGCCGTATGAAGAACAGCGCACCGAAACGTACACCGAGATGGTACCACGCCCGGTTCAACGCTCCGGAGTCGCCATGGAATACAGAATCACGGCCGAAACGAAGTATCGAACCGTGACCCGCGACGTTGGACGGTGGGAAACCGTTTGCCAAAACGTGCCGTCGTGTCAATGCTGCCTGGATGAGTGTTGCTGTCTGCAGTGTTACCCGACTTGCAACACGGTTTATCAAAACGTTTGGCGTCCCAAAGTTATCACGCAACGAATACCCTATACCGTGTATCGAAAGGTTCCTGAACAGGTTCCTTACACTTATGAAACAACCGCCTACGAACCGGTCACCAAGACGCGTAATTACAGCGTCACTCGTTACCGCAATGAAGTTCGCCAGAACACGGAGAACTATACGGTTTTGGAACCTGAGCCGCGCACCGAAACGATAACCTTGACAAAGTTTCGCCAAGAACAAAGGACTCGAAAAATTGCCGTCAAACGAGTGCGACAGGAACAACGCGTGCGGCAAGTCGCAATGACACGGTACAAAACGGAAACCCGCACCAAGCGAATCCCTTACACCGTCAACGTACCGGTACAAAAAATCAGGACTGTCAAAAAACCCAATTTGGTGCTCGTGCCGTATGAAGTCGATGAAACATATGAATTGACAATTCCCTATGAAAAACCTCAAACGGTGATGGAGACGGTATACGTAAAAGAACCATATACAGAAAAACTCAAATACACTGTTCAAGTGCCAGAGCAACGTTTTCGAAAAGAGACCAAAGAGGTGGTGCGTTACATCCCCGAAACGCGGACCGTTACTTATACCGAGATGGAACCGGAAATTCGCACGAGAACGCTTTACCGTACCGTCAAACGAAAAAATCCGGAAGTCCGCACGAAAGAAGAAACGGTCATGAAGCCAGTGACAAAATCTCGAACCGTCTACGAAACCCGCTACCGTCGGGTACCTGAAATTCGGACCCAAACCTATACGGTTAGAGAACCCGAGATGCGTGTGCGTACAGAAAAAGAAACACGCTATCGTCAAATCCCGGAGGTCAAGACGCGCAAGACTTTTGTTAATAAAGAGAAAACGAAAACACGAACCGTCTATCAGACAATTTCAAAACAAGTACCATACCAAGAAAACGTCCCCTACACCGTTCAAGTACCATACCAAGTCGCGGTGCAAGTACCGATACGAGTTTGTCGGTTTGTGACCAGGACAATTACGGTTCCAGTTGCCGGTTGTTGCGAGAATTGTGCGCAGAATTATCCGGCAGCAAACAACGCGATACAGGCTTATGGCCAGTTTTTAGGTAACTGGCTCGACGGAGGGATCCACGGTCCGGCAAGCGTTCCAGCCGGTTTGGCTCCCATTCAGTCGGGATCGTCGCCTGGCCAGCGACAAGATGTTCCAAACCGTGTGCCCAACGTGGACGCCAGCGCAAATTGGCCTCGACCAGATCAACCGCCAGCGCCTTTTCCGGACGACCAATAACTGTTCTTTTATGCAGAAGTTTCTTGCGGCTCATCCGCGATCGCACTGATCGTGTGCAGCCGGTTCCGACCCAATTCTTTAGAACGATAAAGTGCTTGGTCGGCTCGTTCATACAACGCGTGTTTGTCATCGTTTTGATGAGCAACCGCCAATCCCATGCTGAGCGTCACCACCGTTGTAGAGCCTTTCGCATCACCAACCTGGAAGTCGTACAGCTCAATCGTGGATCGAATTCGCGTCCCGACAAGATCCGCATTTTCTGAATTTAATCCATCCAAAATGATGGCAAACTCATCCCCACCCAAACGAGCGACGAAGTCTTCAGGGCGAACACACTGCTTGAGTGCCTCGCCGATGCTAACCAATACCTGGTCGCCCGAATTGTGACCAAACGTATCGTTGATGCGTTTGAAGTGGTCGACGTCGATAATCATCAACCCAAACGCTTCGTTTTGCTTGTCAAAGCGGGACAGTTTGTAACTAAAGTGCTCTTCAAATGCCTTGCGATTGCCAATTTTGCACAACGGGTCGGTCCGAGCTTCTTTTCGCGTCCGGTCCAGCTCTTGCGCTTGCGATTCAAGCTCATACTGAGATTGTGTTAAGTCGTTTTCTAATTGGCGGTTCACCTGAACGACGCGCGAAATATGACCCAACAATTCGTTATGAAGGTTCGAATATTGCTCGACGTCAGGATCATTCTCGACTTTGCATTCTTCCAAGTCACGTTGTGCCGATTGCAACGCCGTGTTGTGGGTGTCAACGTTGTCGTTCAGTTGTTCGGTACTTGCCAAAAGACCAGACAATGCTTGCAAAGTGCGCTCACGGTCTTTCTTCAATCGCTTCGGCTCGTTGGACAACGTATAGGCTCTTCCAATAAAGAACCCACTCGTTAGACCGACGCCGACTGCGGCTAACGACCACGCACAAACAAACACTATTGCTGCTGAATCAAATCCAGGCATCAACGTAACACCATTTTCGAAGAGTAGGGCAGTTGTTCGTTAGACCACGACGGCACGAACATCTATTTCTAGGAACAAGGAAAAGTAGTTTAAGGCAGAAAACTTTGCCGTCCAATTTTTGCCGGGACCATGGGGAATCGGGCTGACGACGTATCGATTGTGACGATATCAACGGAAGGCAGTTAGCGGCGGATCTTGCGGACGATCACGATCCCAAGGATTAGCGACAATTCTGCCCCAGAATATGGTTGTTTCTTCCGTTTCCAGTTCTTTCGAGCTAGACTACCAAGTTCGTCGAAATCAGCTCTGGTTGCTCAACTCATGCCATTTCCGTCACAGTCTCCCTCGGTTGACCAGGTAGGTGTCATCGAGCGCGCCCAACGAATTACAAAGCGCAGCATTAAAGGTAAGACGAAACGACAAGGCTTAAGGACGATCCTAAGTATGATCGATCTAACGACTTTGGAAGGGATGGACACTGTTGGGAAAGTCCAACAACTGTGCACCAAAGCCCAGCGCCTTCATGAAGCGGTAGAGGACTTGCCATCGGTCGCTGCCGTTTGTGTCTACCCAAATTTTGTCGCAATCGCCAAGAAATGCTTGACCGGCACCGAGATCAAAGTTGCCTCCGTCGCAACCGCTTTTCCTAGCGGCCATACGACGCTGACCTCGAAATGCGAGGAAGTCCGAATGGCGGTCCAGAACGGCGCAGATGAAATTGATATGGTGATCTCTCGCGGCCGATTCCACCAAGGAGACTACGGTTATGTTTTTGATGAGATTTGCGAAATCAAAGCAGCGTGTGGCGCCGCGCGACTAAAAGTCATTCTGGAAACTGGTGAGTTGGGCTCGTTCGACAACATCCGAAAAGCCAGTGACATTGCCATCGCGGCCGGAGCAGACTTTATCAAGACCTCAACCGGCAAAATCAAGCCCGCTGCCAGTTTGCCGGTAACACTTGTCATGCTTTACGCCATCCGCGATCACTATCTTGGGACGCATCAAATGGTTGGCATGAAACCGGCAGGCGGCATCTCAAAGTCAAAGTTGGCCTTACACTACCTAGTGATGGTCAAGGAAGTCCTCGGTGAAGCTTGGTTGTCAAACCAATGGTTTCGTTTTGGCGCCAGCTCGCTAGCAAATGATGTATTGATGCAGCTCATGAAACAAGACTCCGGTTCGTACCAGTCGCCAGACTATTTTTCCATTGATTAATGATGATGGCTGAACAACAACAAAAAACTTGGGACTACGCGCCGGCACTGGAAAGCGACGGTCACGCTAAAATTGATGAACAGTACGGATTGTTTATCAACGGCAAGTTTGTCGAGAGCAAGGGCGATTGGTTCGAATCACTCAACCCATCAAACGAATCCTGCAACGCCAAGATTTCTCAGGCAACCGATAATGAAGTTGATAAGGCCGTCAAAGCGGCCCGCACCGCGCACGAAAAAATCTGGTCCAAAATGCCCGGATTGGAACGTGGCAAGTACATTTTTCGCATCGCTCGGATGATTCAGGAACGAGCCCGTGAGCTGGCCGTCATCGAAACCATCGATGGTGGCAAACCGATCCGAGAATCACGTGATGTCGATGTGCCGTTGGCGGCCGCGCATTTTTTCTACTACGCCGGCTGGGCAGACAAATTAAACTACGCGTTTCCCAATCGGCGACCACAACCGTTGGGTGTAGCCGGCCAAATTGTCCCGTGGAACTTCCCACTATTGATGGCCGCGTGGAAACTGGCGCCTGCGTTGGCGACTGGAAATACGGTTGTATTGAAACCTGCCGAAACGACCTCCATCACGGCGATGAAACTGGCCGAAATCATTCAAGATTCCGACTTGCCGCCGGGTGTCGTCAACATCGTCACTGGCGACGGTCGCGTTGGCGAGTCGCTCGTCGATCACCGGGGCGTCGACAAGATTGCGTTTACCGGCTCAACACAGGTTGGCAAAAGCATTCAGTCCGCGCTGGCAAACCGCTCAACTCGTTTGACATTGGAATTAGGGGGCAAGGCTGCGAACATCGTTTGCGAGGATGCACCGATCGATCAAGCCGTCGAGGGCATCGTCAATGGGATTTACTTTAACCAAGGCCATGTTTGTTGTGCCGGTAGCCGCTTGTTCGTACAAGAATCGGTTCGCGATGAAGTGATCGAAAAATTGAAACACCGCATATCAACGCTTATCGTTGGTAATCCATTGGACAAAAATACCGACATCGGTGCCATCAACTCCGCCAATCAGTTGCGAACCGTCAATCGTTACATCGAGTTGGGCCAAGCGGAGGGCGCGGCGATGTATCAGCCCGAATGCAGTTTGCCGAAAACTGGTTTTTGGTGCCGGCCGACATTATTCACGGACGTTGCTCAATCTCATCGTATCGCGCAAGAAGAAATCTTTGGGCCGGTGTTGGCGGTTCAGACTTTCCGGACAATCGCAGAAGTTATCCGGAAAGCCAACAATACGCCCTATGGATTGTCGGCGGGGGTTTGGACGGATAAAGGTTCCAAAATCTTCAACCTGGTAAATCAAATGCGAGCGGGTGTCGTTTGGGCGAACGCCTTCAACCAGTTTGATCCAACTTCACCGTTCGGCGGCTACAAAGAAAGTGGAATCGGGCGCGAGGGCGGACTTCAAGGTTTGCAGCCGTATTTGGATCTAGACGTGTAACATTTGGTGAACCATCATGGCAAAACGCAAACGAACTACAGGAAAACGCGAGCTGCAAGTCTTAAAGACCTACAAAATGTATGTCGGCGGTACATTCCCCCGCACCGAGTCGGGGCGTTACTATACGCCGCAGGTCGACGGCCGATCGCTCGGCAACGTTTGTTTGGCGTCGCGGAAGGATGTCCGCAATGCAGTCGTCGCGGCACGGTCCGCGCAAGCCTCTTGGTCCGGCCGGTCCGCCTACAACCGCGGTCAAATTCTGTATCGTACCGCCGAAATGCTCGAAGGCAGACGGGCCCAGTTTCACCAAGAATTGAGCGAGCAAGGCTTAGACAGGGAAACAGCGGAACACGAAATTCAAGGCTCGATCGATCGGTTGGTCGGTTACGCTGGCTGGGCAGACAAATATCAAACATTGTTTTCCAGCGTTAACCCGGTCGCCAACAGTCACTTTAATTTTTCGACGCTTGAGCCGACCGGCGTCGTTTTTGCAATTGCCAGCGAGTTGTCACCGTTATTGGGTCTCGTTTCGTTGATTGCGCCGATCGTGGCGGGTGGTAACACATGCATTGTTCTGGCCTCCGAATCACGGCCGTTGTCAGCGGTTACGTTCGGCGAAGTGGTTCATTGTTCCGATATGCCCGGCGGTGTGATCAATATCTTGACCGGTCAATGGTCGGAATTGAGCGAACCCATTGCCCGTCACATGGATTTGAATGCAATCACAATCGATCGAGACGACTCTGAACGAACCGCCGATACCAAGTCGTTTGCCTCCGACAGTGTTACCCGCGTCAGCGTTGTGAACCGCGACTGGCACGACTCAGCATCGACATGTCCGTACCTGATTCAACAGTTCTGCGAAACCAAGACGGTCTGGCATCCTATCGAAAAAATCTCCGCCACGGGGTCAGGCTACTAACCGGTAACCAAGCACATGAACATTGGGTCGCCTCCGCGAAACGACCTTTTGACTTTATTGCGCCCCTATTTTTGCTGCCCGCTCAGTCGTACAAAGGCCGCAACCTAAGCACATGCAAAATCGGACGCATTTGTGATGACGAATTTAAATTGCAAAAATAATCCAGTTGCTCGCCAAGATCTTCTGAGACATTTCGAAAACTAAGCTATTGGTTTTTTTGAAGTCATTAAGCTCGCTACTTGGGGAGACTAGAAATGCGCGCATTCGTTGGCCGGAACTATCTGGCTGTCTGTTTGATTGGTTTGGTATCGGCAACTTCTTCAATTGCTCAAGTTCGAGAGGCCTCGCCGTCGCAGCGGGCAACGAAATCAACGAAAGCATCTGACGCGTTCTACCGCGGGTACTATTTGCAAAACGAACAAAACGACCCAGAAGCCGCTCTCAAAGCGTACCAGCAGTCGCTGAAACTGGGGGCCAGCAATGAGCTCCGCCAACAAATCCATTCTCAAATCGCTACCCTCCAAGAAGACATCGCAGTTGCCGATTTTGCTCAGCTCATGCCGAGCGATGCATTCGCCTATTTCGAAGTCAATCGAGTCGGCCATCACGCCGAAAAAATTGCCGCGGCGCTTGGAATTGTTGGTCAACCCAACAGCGACTCCGAACGCGTGGTTTTGCGCATCGAAGATGAGGTGCAAATCCCCTCGGATTTCAAAATCAGCCCAGCCTTAATCCGCGAAATTAAAAAAACGCGAGGCGCTGCCGTTGCCGTTACCGGGATCCAAGAAAGTGGCCCCTCGGCGGTGGGTGTTATCCATCCTGGCGATTCTGATTTGATCACTGGCATGATTGAAACTGGCGTACAATTGGTTCGTTCCGAAGACACAATTGGCGGCTTCCCAACTTATTGTATTGAGAATCAAGTTTGGTTCGTAAAAACAAATCGCCTCGTCTTCGTTGCCAATCAACGTGACTTAATTGAAGGCTGTATCGAACGGATCCAAGACAGCGACAGCGAGTCGATTGCAGACAATGCTAATTTCCAAGAGGCGCGAACAAACCACGACGATTATGCGGTGTTTGCCTATGTAAATCCAAATCGCGCATTGAAACAGCTGGGGCGAGTGGGCGGTCGCGAATTGGCGGTGGCTAGAGTTTTATTGGATATGGATCATATGCGACACGTTACGGCTTCATTGAGTGCGTCAGAACATGGTTTGCATTTCAAAACGAACCTCGCATTGGACGACAAACATAATAACTTGGCCTATGGAATGTTGCGGACCGTTCCCCTTTCCAAAAAGGCCCTTAGTAGCGTGCCAGCAGGCTCCGCAGCCGTTTTAGGAATGGGATTGAATCCGAAAATGGCACTCGCGGCAGAAGCCGCGTCACAACAAAGAATCACCGGTCTTGATCTCGGTCGAGAGCTGTTCGCCAATATAGAAGAACTCGCTCTATTTGTGTTGCCAAGCATTTCCGAACAAAATTCCGGAGTCCCCAATTTTGGCATTGTAATCGCCGCCAACGATGCCGATAAATCCGAAGCCCTCTGGAACCAAATGTTGAAGATTCCGTCCATGGTCGACGTGGACAGCGGGCGCGTCAGTGAAGTTCGAATTGCAGGCGTTACGGCTAAGTCTTATCGACTGCCTGACAATGATGTACCCGAAATTTTAATCTGTCGTTTAAACAAAGACTCGATGGTAGCCGGCACGAACGGGGCCGTTGCAGCAGCAATCGAAGCAGCCCAATCGGGCGCGAATCTTGGCAGCGACTCCATCGCCACTGGCTTCAATAGTGCGATTACGCAGGACACGGCCAAGGCATTTTATGCTCACGTCGGTCGCTGTTTACAATTGGCGTCGCAACTGGAACGCGGTAGTGACGCACAACAACTGCGGATGATTGGCCAAGTTGTCGAAAACATGAATCTGACAGTATTGTGTGATGAAGCGGAGTCGAATTTGCAGGTCCGAACCAGTATTGTCGAACTACCTCGATTCGAAAACATCATTAAATCGATCGCCAAAATGCAATCCAGCCAAGGCCGAGTCGTTCGAGCGAATCGAAGATCATCAACAACTTGGGAACGTAAAGCCTCTTCAAAGACGCAGGAATCGCACTCAGATCGAGCCGCCGATTTCTAAATCACTACCGAGTTTCGAACGAATCTCGATGATTCCGAAACAGCTTGCTGGAGCCACATTGCTTGAGCAAGCTTGTTTTCGCGCACACTTGCCGGGCCGGCCAGTCCTGTTGTACCGGTTGTGGTATCAAGATTCCTCAAAATCGTCCCCGCAATCATTTCTTTTTGGCATGAGCGAAAACGCAAGAGCTACTTTTGAATAAGCAAAATTGCGGCCACTCAAAACAATCCCACCCGATTAAAATGAGTTATTCATTTGTTCTAATTCCGTTGCTCGCCATACTGGGCCCATTTTTTTGTATTGGTGTAGCGCGCGCTAGGGCAGCGCGGCAACGAGCGCTGTGGGAAGGGCTCAAGGCTGGCAATCCAAGCTCGATTATGGTCGTCGTTGTGGTGGCAGCCTACATCGCGTATATCTTTTGGACGTACGAGCCACCCAACTGAACGGCCGTGTGTATCCAGTAAACAAGTGTCAAGGGCGCGGTTGCGATCCCATCATCCGTTGCGTCGTTCCCGGCGGGGAGCGAGTGCGTCTCATGTTGACTACACCCACACGGAAGTGCTGCCGTTGGCGCAATTCCTGTTTCAATTCCGCACCTTCATTCGTTTCCGTATAATATTCGCTGATCGTCAAGGGCAATGGGTGATCGAGCACCTGGAATGGCAGTCCAGATGCTCGATCACCAATGGTTTCCCGCGATTCAAACGAAACGTTTCTTCGGTTTAATGTAGAAAAACACTCGCGATGCGCTCGTTTTGCGACTCAGCGACGTCAGTTCGGCAATCGGTTCTGTGCAAGCCAATGACGCTTGGCACCTGTTTGTCTGCCGAAAACGAGAGTCGAAACAAACTAGAAAACCAACAGAGTCAACATGCAAAGAATGAACCAATTCGTTTTCATAATAACGCTGCTGGCTCTATGTTGGTTTTTGATGATGACCCTGCATGAGTTGGGCCATGTCATCGGTGCTCGGTTGACCGGCGGCACCGTTCAACGCGTCATCCTCTACCCTTTGGCGATCTCCCGGACAGACGTGTCGCCCAATCTAAACCCGCTCGCTGTAGTCTGGCTTGGCCCAATTTTGGGCAGCTTGATTCCAATAATCATCCCGTGGTTTGTTCCTAACAGATACGCCGCACTCCAAGACATGGTGTGGTTTTTTGCAGGGTTTTGTTTGATTGCCAATGGGGCGTATATTAGTTTCGGGGCATTTGACCGCGTGGGTGATTGCGATGTCATGCTTTTGCACGGTTCACCTCTATGGGTCTTGTTGGCCTATGGTGGCGTTTCGCTGGCGATTGGTATGTTTGTTTGGCACCGACTTGGCTCGATTCAATTGTTCTTGCGCGAACCATCATTGATCGATCCTGTTTACACGTACGCGATCGTTGTAACTCTTGTGGCGTACTTGGTGGCTGGGTTTACGGTTTCACCAAGGTAGGCGGTTGATTCCATCGCGAGCAATCCAATCATCATGCCGCCACGAAGCAATGAGTTGAGTCTTCCTCGGTTTAGCCGCGACTTACGCAGTATGCAACGCGACCAGCTCTCGGGTATTCGGCTAAGTGCCCGCTGGTAACCGTGGGCACGTGTAACCGCCGACGCTTCGCTCATCGCACAAGGTTTTTACCCTCGATCTTACTCGTCAATGGGAACGCGATAGGTCAACGCGCCAACGACGAGACTTTTGGCATCAAAGTCATAATTGGAATGGCACATCGTGCATTTTTCCATCACGACTGGAATTGGAGTGGCCGCGAGCAGGAAACGTTTGTCTTTTTCGACGACCGTTTCGTCGAAAAAAAGTCTGCCTTTTCTGAGCTGATTGATCGCCCGTTTTTCAAATTCGGTGATCGCGACGTTTTCGTCGTTGTAAGGCTCTCCGGTCGCATCGACAAGCCGCACTTCATGCCATCCGTTGCGTTTGGCCGCCTCAAATAACTTCTTGAACGCCGTGCCCGCCGGCAGGTCTTCGTCACCCTCAACGTAGTGTTTGGTGATCAAGACGATCCCGCCTTTGTAAATGTCGTCCAGCATTTTGACTTGCCTTCTGGTTCGTTCCACGGCTTTGTCGGATGCGTTTTTCTGACTCACCGTCGAGTTCTTTGCCTGTAGTTCCGCCTCCTGATTCGATTCCGTTTGGCCCGCCCAAGAACCTCCCAAGACCGATAAAGTCATTGCCAACGCGATCACTAAGATACTTTTCATTTTGCTTCCAGATGGTTTAAAGAGTAGTTTCCAAATTCACGATTCCACCCTTCTGACGACCACGGTACAAATCCGCGACCGAAACACTACCAATCGATTCGTAGAATGCGGCTTCCGCATCCATCAACACGCGTCGCAATCGACAACCCGGTTCCATCGGACAAAAGTCTTTATCATTTACACAAGCCAGGATCCCGGCGGCTCCCTCGATCGCTTGGATCACATCGCAAACGAGAATATCGGTAGCATCTTTGGCAAGGACGACGCCTCCTCCGCGACCAGGCAAGGCCCGGACAAACCCTAATCGTGACAGTTGTTGAATCACTTTGACCAGGTGATCTTTCGATATGACAAAAGCTTCGGCGATCTCGTTTGCAGTCATCTTTCTTTTGGAGTATCCCAAAACAATGAGTGTCCGTAACGCATAATCGGTTTGCAGTCTAAGTTTCATCGTGGCTCCCATCTTAACAGGCACGCATTCATTGTGGTAAAACAAGTATTATTTTGCCACTTTTAGCGGTCTGGGAACAGCCGATGCGTTAGTGGGATGAATGCGCGATTTGGTGGGAGCTCAATTTTTATTTACAATCGGGGAACTTCTTTGCCAGCGGTTGGTACGAAGTAGCGGAATTGTTTTTGAAAGGCAACCATGAGTCAACAGTCCACCTTTGTTTCCGCTTCTGCATATCAAGATAATATCTTGGAGCTTCCGGTAGCCGAAATTGACGCCACGGCTAGCTGGTACTGCCAGAATTTTGGTATGCACGAAATCGAACGTTCACAGTCCCCCGTGCCGCAGGTCGTCCTGGAACGAGATGGGGTAAAAATTGGTTTTGCCGTAAATGGTGGCAACCCTGAGCAAGACGGCGCAGCAATTCGAGTCCAAAACCTCGACGCTCTACGATCGGAATTCGAGACCAAAGGGGTGACCGTTGGTAATCGGCGTATTGATGAACGCAACGGTGAAACCTTTGATGTGTTTTTTGTCGTGGCCCCCGACGGTCTGTGTTTCTATTTCCACGAGCTCATTGACGATAAAAATTGAACGAATTCAATCATCTACTATTGGAAAAATTCAATCTCAATCGGCTTCAAGATTCGCTGCAAAAGGTTGCCAGGGGCGTTCGTCTGCGGTTCATCGTTTAACTATCTTGGCCCTCCGAAACGGCAAATACGATGCGAATCCCAGTCATTGCAGGAACGATCGACCGACGTATTTTGGTCAATTTCCGGGTGCAGGCGGAGGTACTGCAAATCTCTGTCCACCGCCCTTCCGGCCGCAACAAGTTGGTGGCTTCGGTATCGCTGGAATTTGTTTGATCCGCCTGAAGCACATTCGTGTCCAAGGAATGCCCGCGGTGTTGGGCCTCGGGTCAGAAAACGCGGCCCATAGAATTGCGGTCCAGTGGCAACAAAACGGGCAAACCAAAACTGGAGTCTACATTCCGCGACGCGATACATCTTCGATTTTGAACGCGTGGGCAGGAGGCCGATTGTTTCCTGGCCAGCATCATCGCGCCCGTTTTAAGGTTCACGAATCCGAATCGGAGTATCGCGTTGAAGTCAACGCATACGACGGTTCGGCGTTCTTAAAGGTCGCCGCTCGTACGGCTCAAGAACTTCCGCCCGGATCGTTGTTTTCTTCATTGGATGCGTGCTCACAGTTTTTTGAGTCCGGTTCACTTGGTTATTCACCGGGAAACACGCCAGATCATTTCGACGGGCTGGAATTGCGAACCCAGCAATGGGACGTGGCGCCCTTACACGTTAGTAACGTGGAGTCTTCATTTTTTTCGGACTCGACACGATTCCCAGCGGGCTCGGTGGTTTTCGACAATGCGCTGTTGATGCGCAACATCCCTCATCAATGGCATGGTCGCGATCCATGGTGTTGCGAATAACGCCCCCCATCGGCAGGACTAATCCGAACTCGCAAGTCAATTCTGTTGCGAAATAGAGACACGGTAGTTTTTTCGCTACAACATTGTCGAGCAGATTTCGAATTCTCGCAGATTTTGGCATCGCACTGCAAGGGAGCGACATATCTTTCTATTAAGTCGTATCAGCCGCGATCAAGGTCCATCAGCAAGGAAACCTAATGTCTGCCAAAATACTGGTTGTCGATGACAGTCGTACCATCCGCATCAAGTTACAGAAAATCCTGGCCGCCGAAGGCTACGAAGTTTTGTTTGCCGAGAACGGTATCCAAGCGATCGAACAGCTCAACAGTGAACCGGACTTGATGATTCTCGATGTGGTGATGCCAGAAATGGACGGTTACGGCGTCTGTGAAGAACTCGCAGCATTCGGGGATAAGTACACCCGATTACCGATCATTTTCTTGACCTCTGTCCAATCTCACGCCATGCAATTGCTTGGCCGGCAATTCGGCGCCTACTTACACAAACCGGTCGACCAGGTGGAATTATTGGAAGTTGTGCGGTCTCAATTGGACTTGCTCGCAACCAACTAACCTCACATTACACTCCTTCGGTATTCCAACAACGCTCTTAACCACTAAACCGTATATGTCGCATGACAACACCGCTTCATCATTGGACTTGGATTTGCCACAGTGGCGTCGAGACATCCGAACATTTATTGACTCGACAATGAGTGAATTGGAAGAGGTTGGCAACCAATTGTCGCATGACCTGGCTTCACCTCAGACCGACATTCCCTCGTCTCAGTCGCGTCCCACGATGCCCGAGGTCGCCGCAGCCGAGGGCGACGATCGTCTCGCCGTTTTGAAACAAAAACTCTCCAACCGGGTGAAGGGATAACTGCATGTCCAATCCACCGAGCCTTGACGAAGCCCAAAAATACTGTGTGTTCGAAAGCAACGAAAACTGGTTTGGTTTTCCGTCGTTGAATATTCGCGGCGTCATTCCGCGACCGGAACTGACTCCTTTGCCGCACAGTGACCCAATCGTTGTTGGCGTAACACATGTTCAAAATGAATTTCTTCCTGTGATCAGTTTACGCTCGTTGCTCGATGTCCAATACGAAGCCAATCAAGATTCCGAACAACAGATGATGATTCTATCGACCGGCCAAGCCAATTGGGGGCTGTTAATTGATCGAGCCGTCGGGCTTTCGATGTTAGAGGTCTCGATCACGATGTTGCCCGATCGAGAAGACACCTGGTCAAAAGTGGTTACCGGTTCTGCAACCTATTCCAATCAAGTGCTTCAAGTATTGGAGCCGGATGCAGTTTATCAATACGCCGTCGATTTACTCGAACGCTACTGGTCGGACGCCGCCCGGTTCGAGTTTGAGTCTAGCCTTTGTGAGTAGAACATATGCGTGTTTATTTTACGAGCTATTTGTTAGCGATTGCGAGTTTAGCCGCCGGATACCTAGTAGCGCTCGCAACCGGCCAAGTCAATTCTACCGTCTCCTTGACGCTATTCGGATTGGCATCGGTGGTGTGTGGTGGCGGCGTCGCTTGGCAAGTCATGTTTTTTAAGAATGCAATTAAGAAGTTAGAAGACTTTTCCGAGCAATCCTCGGTCAGCAAGCCCGAAACGGGTTTTCTGGAGTTCGACCAAGTCGCGGCCAAGTTTGCCGAATCCCTGTTGCGCGCCGATGCAAAGGCAGCGGAAACTCACCAATCGGCTACGGCTGCAGAACAGCTCGAGTTGTCACGGTTCGTCAGCGAACTTGAAAAAAAGCATGGTGTGAAAGACTCTTCCAGCGATCCGATCGCGCGCCTCAACGCGGTTGTTGGATTTTTGGAAAATCGAAATCACTCTGGGCTGCATCAAGCGATCGCGTGTTCTCGTGAAATCGGAAAAGGCGCTCAACAACTCGTTGTTAACGCAGATGAACAATCCGATGCCGTCAACCGAATCACCGACGTGATTGAAATGCTTTCTGGCGAAATCATGAACTTGGGCGAAAACGCGGAAAGCGCAGTGGAGTCTTCCGCGACTGCTCAGCAGTTTGCCGTCGGCGGGCTCGGCGACTTCGAAGAAATCGTCAAAGAGCTTGAAAAAATTAAAAATCACGTTTCCACTCGCGAGCGCAAGCTCCAATTGCTTAGCCAACATTCTCGCGAAATCGGCAATATCGTTCAGGGCGTCGGAACGCTATCGTCGCGAACCGATTTACTCGCTTTGAATGCTTCGATTGAATCGGCCCGAGCCGGCGAGTTTGGCAGAGGATTCGCGTTGGTGGCAGAAGAGGTTCGAGAATTGGCCGAACAGTCCGCACAATCGGTTTCCGACATTTCGTCCAAAGTCGATCTGATTCAACAAGAAACCCAAGACTCCATTTCCGTCGCCTTCGGCGAGCACGAACAGATCAATTCATTGATTCAACGGCTGCGAAAAATTCTGGAGGCGATGCGCAACATGAGTGACGCTTCCAGCAATTGCGCCGAAGACGTCGTGCAAATATCAAATAAAACGCAACAACAATTGCAAATGATGACACAAATCGTCGGCGAGTTGGAATCGTCTTCCGCCATCTCCAAAGCAAACCGAATCCATGCTGAAGGTGTCCATTGGACAGCCAAAACATTGGAACAACTCGGCGAGCAGATGGGGGAAATGAAACTGGCCAATATCGGAGAGTAAGCCATGACGACACTCAAAGAGTTCGACATCGATTCGCTCCGCAAGGAGTTGGCGGCGACCGAATTGGATCGCCAAGACTGGGACGCTTGTTCAAGCCGCATTCGCGATTTTGCGGAAGCCGCTCTGAACGAATCTCGGATGGCACTTGCCGACTACGCCCATTCTTTGACGGAAATAATTGAGCTGGTCGAACTGAGTCAAGACGAAACATTCAAATCGCAGTTGATCGCATTCGTTGTCGAGCAATTGGACTTCTTAGATCCGGATGCGGATTCCGATACGATTCAACAAGCAACCCAACAAACGAAAGAAAAACGGCAAGAGTATCTAGATTGCTTCGATCAAGACCAGGGCTCACTGGACGATGGCGATTGGGACACAGACGACTTGACCGCTGTAGGCGAATTCGAAAACAGTGATGACCACAACAACCCGAGCCCAGATCAGTTGGAGCTATTGTTGTCGGCGGTGTCAAAACAAACCGACTTGGAAACGCACACGATCGAGCCGCCGTCGCCGCGGCCCAGCAAACAGAATGAGCCTCAAGCCACACGCCCAACGGCAGACACAAATGATCCGCCGGCTGTTATCGAAGATAATGACTTGCGCGAAGCGTTCATGGATGATGCGAGCCGTGGCTTGAATGCGATGGAACAAAGTAGTCTTGCGTTCGAACAAAACCCACAAGACCGAGAGGCCGTGACTCAGTTTGGGCGCGAACTGCATACGCTCAAAGGGGCATCGGGCAGTGTTGGACTCAGCCAACTTGCATCCGAAATCCATGCAGCCGAATCTGAACTCGCGAAAGAACTATCCAGCGAACAAACCGTCGACTTGATGCTACAAACGGTGGATAAAGTTCGCGACGTGATCCAACAGGTTAGTTCCGGGGCAGGTGACAACGCCGATCCCACGGGTCAACCTTCTGGCTCGCGGGATGTATTGGACACGGTCAGTTACTCGGCCGGTTCGGGTGAAGATTCGTTGATCCGAATTCGTGCTTCAAAATTAGACCGCTTGATGGATATGCTGGCCGAACTCGTCGTTTTGCGAAACCGGCGTGAGAGCCACATTTCTGAACTCAATGAGTTCAACGAAGAACTCCGGTTGTGCGCGGATCGCTTGAGTTACTTTGCTGAAGACCCGTCGCGTTCGGAAAACAACGCTTTCAACAGTTCTTTGACCTTGTCGGAATTGTCGAAAGATATCAACGATCTTTCGAGTGGCATTCGACATTTGCAAAGGCCGGTCAACAAAGACAATGTTTCGATTTCTCATTTTATCCGCGATTTTCGTCACGAGCTGATGCAGTTGCGCCGGATTCCGATTGCTGGGTTGTTTAATCGAGTTCAGCGTTCGGCGCGCGATGCGGCCAAAACCGAAGGCAAAAAACTTCGATTTGAAATTCAAGGGGATGACGCTGGATTGGAACGAGAGTTACAAGAAAAGTTGTTCGAACCGCTCTTGCACATCGTCCGCAATGCCGTCAGTCACGGTATCGAATCGCCTGACGAACGACGTTCCCGTGGAAAAGATCCCAGTGGATTGGTCGCATTGGAAGCGCAAAGCAATTCGCAAATGGTTGTTATCACGATCGGTGACGACGGTGGTGGTTTGAATTATGAAGCGATTCGCCAACGCGGCTTGGAAAAGGGTTTGATTAAGCCGAATCAATTTTTGAATGAAAGTGAACTTGGCAAGTTGATTTTTCACCCCGGATTCTCGACGCGAGATGCCGCCAGCGAGGTTTCTGGTCGCGGTGTGGGAATGGACGTCGTGATGACAACCATCCAACAAATGCGGGGGCGTATTGAGATTGAAAGTACCGCTGGCCGCGGCACGACGATGACGTTGTCGATACCCGTTCGCGCAGGTATCGAACATGTCATGGTCTTCCGATCGGGTGGCCAACTATTCGCTTTGCCAATGCAGGCCGTATCGAAAGTCAGCCCATTCAATTTACAAAACGAGAACATCGTTCCCTTGTCATCCGTACTGGGCATCCAAGCCCCCGGTACAGGCAGCGGCAAAGACGTGCTGATGTTGCGAAATCATGAACGCAATCGGAACGCTCGGAAATTCGGGTTCCTCGTCGAAGAGATTTTAGGACCCGAAGAAGTCGTGATCCGTAAACTTCCAAATCTATTGCAATCCCACCCATTGTTTTCCGGTTTGACTTTGTCCGGGGCAGGAGAATCGGCGTTGCTCCTCGATGCAGACCGTTTGGCCAAGTTCAACCGCAACATCAACGCGGTTCCTACCGGGTTAGAGAATGTCGACGAGGAAAACGAGTCGAAACGACTGCTGGTCGTTGATGATTCTATGAGTGCTCGGAAACTACTTTCGAAAAAATTGCTCAGCTACGGATTCACCGTTGTCGAAGCCGCCGACGGTATCGAAGGGCTGGAGCAAATTCGCAATGGTCAATTCGACTTGGTATTTACCGACCTAGACATGCCGCGGATGGGTGGCCTCGAATTGCTATTCGATTTGCAGCAGGGCCGTCACAAAGATCAAAAAGTGGTTGTCGTCAGTAGCCGATCCGTCGACGAATTTCGAGAACGCGCGATGGAACTGGGCGCCATCGACTATCTAGCAAAGCCTGTTGAAGACCACCATCTAAAGCAACTGCTTGAGCAACAGCAGCTTGTTCTTTAAAGCAAAACGAACCTAACGTAAACCCGGAACAACGGAGAGAAATATGAGTGGAAAAAGAGTGTTGTTGATCGACGATAGCGCGACGATCCGGCGGCTTGTGGACGCGGAGTTGAGCGCCGCTGGCTTTCATGTCTTGTTGGCAGCGACTGCCGAAGAAGGGCTTGATAAATCAGCTTCAGAACGACCCAATCTCATTATTCTCGATCATCAGCTCCCGGGAACAACCGGTTACGAAGTCTGTTGCCAATTGCTCGAAAATCCGCAAACGGCGAATATTCCAATCGTTGCCAGTTCGACGTTGCGCAAAAAAGCGTATTCCGAGTACGTCGATTGCGACAATGTTGTCGACATGCTTCCTAAGCCATACACACCAGAGGTGCTGGTCGCGACGGTCGAAAACGCGATGGACACCGCAGCCATGGTAGTTGAATCTCAATCGGCGGGTTCTGCGGTCCCTGAAGTGATCGATGAACAAGGCGAAGCTGACTTGTCAGGAAGTTTCGGTTGTTTTGGCTTGCGTGAAGTCGTCGACTTGTTGAACAACGGAAACAAATCAGGCGTACTGGAAGTCGCAACCGACGAGTTTCGCGTTTACGTGTTTACCGATTCCGGTCGCATTCAAGCCGTAACGGGGTCTGGCATTGACTTGGCCACGTTTGTTAAGTGCCTGCCAGAAAACATGGCCGAATTGGCGCCAGTTTTGAAAACCACAGTCTCCGGCAAGCGAGGTGGCGAAGCCGATGGTCTTGTCGAACTGCTTGACAATCGTGTGTTGGACCCGCGCCTACTCAAAAAGCTACTGCGATTGCAAGCCGCCAAATTGTTAAGAATGTGCTTTGAAGGAAACGTCAAGTCTTTCCGGTTTGACCATCAGCAAAAATCGTCGCAGTTGTTTGCCAAATTGCCGTTGGATTCGAGTCTGGTCGCGTTGTTGGTTGAAGGTGCGTTGGTCTGTGAAAACGAACTCCTACCTGAATATTCACCTGAATTCGCATTCGTTCGAAAGACGATTCGCGGCCAAAGCGTGGATCGCGCTGGATTGGCCAGCAAACACATTCAACTGATGAAAGAAGTCGCCGAGCCGACAACCGTTGCCAAGTTAGCGGAACGATTAGACTGGACAGAAGATGAGACGTTTCGCGTTCTCAACGGATTTGTGTTGGCGGACTTAGTCGAACAAGTCGAGTACGTCGAAAAAACGGTCGTTTATTCGGTGAGTAATGACTTGGAGTTCAAAAATAAGTTGCAAAAACTTTCTGCTCGACAAGACCAAGGCTACGTTTGGAAATCGGTCAGCGATTGCTTGGCCCTCAGTTTATTGTTGCGACGCCAACGCCCAGCCGTCATTGTCATGGATGTGTCGGATAAAGAAGCCGTAACACGGTTTCGTAAATTCATGAGTCAAGACGAACAGGGTTTCGCTGACATCCGTTTGGTTGCCGCCAAAGAAGAAGGCATGCAGGTATCTGATCAAACCTTGGCGACACTGGGTTTCGATTTCGCGGTAACGAAAACGATAGATTTTGATTCTCTGTTAGGTCAAGTCTTGGCCCAAGACTCGCAGACGGCGACCTCTCAAACGCCAATGTCAGCGGCATCCAGCGTCTAAACCACAGGTCCTTTTCGCAATTTTCATTACAACCAGGAGTTGCAAATGCACAATCATTTCCGCGAATTCGACCAAATTCAACTAGACGTATTTGGCAAGGAATCTGCGTACGCCGAACGTTTTTATTTAAAAGAAGGCGAAACTCTGTTTGCCGGCAAGGGCGCGAGCTGCGGGATCCAATTGGCGGGTGCCAACATCGAGCCGTTCCATTGCATGTTTGGAATGACCGACGGACAAATCGTTATTCAAGATTGTGAAACCGGCGGCAAAACCCGCGTCAACGGTTCGCCAGTAGAAACCGAAACGACATGTCGGTTAGGAGACACGATTGAAATCGGACACTATCAAGTTGTTTTGTCTCCGTTCGATCCGCCTGTGGACAACGCGTCCATCGAAACTGCAGAAGAAGCAGTTGCCGTTCAAGCAGTAGCTGAAATTCCAGAACTTGCCGCATCCGAGGACGTTTGCGAGCCGGACATTGCACTTGCGAATGAACCGAATGAGTCGTGGGACAAAGATCTACCGGTTGAAACCGAATTGGAGCTTAATGAACGGGATGACTCGTGGTTCGACCTGGAGGCGACAGAAGACCAAGCAGAGCTACCCAATTTGTTGAAAGACGAAATGGAACTGCTGCGATCAGAAGTCGAGTTCTTGCAGTCGGAACTCATCGCGAAAGAACAAGAGATTGCCAATTTGAGGCTAGGGTCAGCCAATGATGCGTTAGCGGAAACCTCGGAAACAGAGAAACTGGTTGGCCGTTTGGAAGAACTATTGGCGGAACTTCAAGCTTCTGATGAACGGGTTAAGTCATTGGAAGACCTATTGCATTTGTCAGATGAAGCCACACGAGCCGAACAAGAGGAACGACGGCAAATTGAGTCCTGGTTGAGTGAAATTGAAGAACGAGTCGAAGCGCGAGAATCAGAGTTGGAAGCTGAAAATGACGCTTTAAAACGTCAACTCGAATCGACACAAGCGCGACAGAAAAAAGCAGAATCGCAACTAAGGAAAATGCTGGGGCAACAGCCATCCTCCGCTGTCGAAGGCAGCGAGCACAAAGTCGTGTCGGCGGAAACGGAACAGAGAATCGCCCAATTGGAGCGACTGGTCGAAACGGCAAATCACGAAAAAGCGGTGGCGGAAGCGAAACTCAAGGAGCTCGAAGAAGCTTCCGCCAATGCGGTCGATGTCGAAACATTGGAGCAGAAGCTAATTCAAATGGAACTGGATACGTCTCGTGAGCGAGCTGAAATCGCACGAGAGCGGGCTGCACTGGAATCCAAACTTGAACAATTGGACCATCATCGAGATGGGAAACCTCAACTAGACGAATCCGACTATCGTTTCGCGGCAATGCGGGACCATCTGCGCGAGATTCATGAGGAAGAAAAAATGATCCAATTGCAAAAGAAACAAAATTCATTGAGTGGTCGTATTTCTCGGTTGCTTAAGGGAAAGTAAAGCATGACGAAATTGTTGGCGGAAATATCTGACTCGGCGATCACAGTAGAACAAACCCAGTTCGACTCCAAGTTGGGCGAGTTGCGACTAGGACGTCGACTGCAAAAAGTCACTCGTAGCATTGAGAATTTTCTCGAAAACCAACTGGCTCGGTTGGAGTCGGCATTGAATAAATGCGAAATCGCCGAAGAACAAAACTCAGTCTTACAGCGTATGATGGTCGATTTTGAGAAACAAAAACGCGATTGGGAAGCCCAACGATTGGAAGAAGAGCAACGGTTGTTTGAGGCTGGCGAGAAATTAATGCAGCGTTGGGAACAACTGGAATATGAAAAACGCAAACTGGGCTTGGGGTAAATACAAACCATGGTGTTTGAAGTGTTGACCGTTCATGGCGGCGAAATCCAAGGTAGCTCGCGGTTGCTTGGCCGGTTTGAACAAATCGAATTGTTGAAGTGGATCCCCAGCATCATTGAGTTTCCGATGTCCGAGACGGGAGCTTTTTGTTTCGTTCCATTAAACACCGACTTGGGTGCGTTTTGCTATAGCTTTGTGCAACCGAGCCGGACCATTGGAGTTCGCGAGCAGGTCGTCACTCGAATATTGCCATTTGCGCGCGATTGGTTAAACGGGTTTCACGACAATTCGGCATTGTTGGCGTATTACTGCTTGAGTGCCGGAACGTTTTACGACTCGGAGACCTCAGCGGAGGACGTTTTTTCAACCGTCACAAGCATTTTTGATCCACTCCGCTGGTCAGCCGAATACGATCATTCGCAGCTTAGTGATCTCATTCAGGCCATGCAAATTCACGACCGTGCGGTGGCGATTCATTCGCAAAACCCGGTAAAACTCATTGCTGCGACCCTAGCCCGCCTGGAATCCGAACGACGCTGGTTTGTAAATTACGGTTTTGGTTCACTTTTGTCCCATTCTCGGCGGCATCATCTGCAAATTTGTCAGCAGCGCGACGCGGTAACAACCAAGTTCCTAGTTGGCCAAAATATCCGAAATTTTGACATAGCTGGACCGGCAAGTTTAGAAATCGAAAATTGTTCCGCTGCCTTTTCTTCTGTTTAGGCCCAAAACTTCTTAAAATCTTTCAAAATCGGCGGAACCGCAGCGCTTACTAGCGGTTTAATCAAATGCATCGTATTTCCCCAACTTTGATGGCCACCATCACAGGAGCAGCTTTCAAATGAAATCTTCATATTTATCATTCGCGACATGCGTTTGTGTATTCGTGTTTTCCGAAATGGCCATGGCGCAAGGCATTGGACAAGGCACTGCTAATCAGTGGTTAGGTTTACTGCGTCAAGACGCCGTTCAAAGTGAAATTGAATTAGTCGAGGATCAACAGGTCCAGATCGAAGAACTGCAAAAAGAAATGTGGCAAGAAATGCGCGACCGTATGTCTGAGTTGCGCGGCACGGACTTGGATCCCGCGGATCGACGAGCAAAATATGCGGAACTGCGGGAACAGATGGAAGAGCGTCAAGAAGAGTACAAGGAACGTATCGAAAACGTTTTGTTGCCGATGCAAGTCAAACGATTAAAAGAACTGCAAATACAAAGTCAATCTCGACGTAACGGTGACGGCGCCGTTGGTGTGTTGAAAAATGATCATATGATGCAAGAACTTGGCATCACCGATAGCCAACGCGAAGAACTTCAAAAGAAAGCCGAAGAAGTTCGTAAGGAGTTGGAAGAGAAAATCAAGAAGTTGCGAAAAGAAGCTGAAAAAGAGATCTTGTCGGTGCTGTCCGCTGAGCAACGCGACAAATTGCGTGGGTTGATTGGCGAGACGTTTGATTTTGGCAACCGTGGGGCCCGCAGATCGGGCCGTGACATGGACCGCGGACGCGAGCGTGGTGAACGTGGTAAGCGTGACGAAAAATAACTAAATCCACAACGAATACAGTTAGCGAAAAGGCCTGGATATCAGGCCTTTTTTTATTCGATTGCCGGTATTTACTCGAAACTATATTGGCCGAAGCGGGTTTGTATTTACGGATCCGAAAGTGGTCTGTGGAATTGAAGAAACGCATCGCCGCGTATTGACGCGTCCCCTCTCACCCCAACACTGCGGTGCGTTTCTTCAGATTCACCGATAAATTCGGAAAATCTGATTTGAACCTTCTGGCTGTACGTTGTAGGGGTGCAATGTAGCCAAACTCTGTCGCCTATTGGCAGTTCAGAAGTATTCCGAATTAATATGAAATTTGGTGAACAAAACTCTCTAGATTGCCGCTGTTATGAATCATTCAGAAATCCTTTTGCGTCATGGACTTGTCGATCAATTCCAGATCGAGCAGTCCAAAAGTTCGGGGGACGAATTTTTGGAATGGGTGCTCAACCATCCAACCATTGATTCCCAAGCGGCGTTAAAGATCCTGGCGGAAGAAATGGGTGTCGATTTTATCGACCTCCAAAATGCTGAAATTAACTTGGCGCTGTTGGAAGACTTTCCTCAAAAGTTGATCTACCGCGAAACCTTATTTCCGATTTCTCGTCAAAACGGATCGATTCGTATTGCAACGTCGGATCCGTTGGATTTCTACCCATTGGATGAAATTTCAGCGGCAACCGGATTGCACGTTGAACCGGTGTTCGCCGATCCCATCGAGATATCCAAACTGATCAAAAAACACTTGGGGGTCGGCGGCGAAACGATTGACGACTTGATCGTACAGAAATCCGAAGAAGGCGTTGAGCTGCTTGAAGAAATAGAAACCGATGGCAGTGAGCTATCCGAATTGGCTCAAGAGGCGAGCGTCGTCCGCTTGGTAAACGAAATTTTATTGGAAGCGATTGAGACGCGGACCAGTGACGTTCATATCGAATCGCAAAATGAGGGTATTGTGATTCGTTACCGCATCGACGGTATTTTGCACACCCAACCTGTGCCTGCAGAAATCAATCATTTTCGAGCCGCGATCATCAGCCGTTTGAAAATCATGGCCAAGTTGAACATTGCCGAAAAACGATTGCCGCAGGATGGTCGCATCAAACTAAAAATCAAAGGTCGCGAAGTTGACGTCCGAGTCTCCGTCATCCCAATGATCCATGGTGAAGGATTGGTGATGCGTATTCTCGACAAAGGGGCGATGAAGTTCGACCTGAAAAGCCTCGGGATGTCCGACAAGACTTACGATGACTTCAGCAAGCTCATTCGTTTGCCGCACGGGATTGTGTTGGTTACCGGACCAACCGGTTCTGGCAAAACAACGACGCTGTACAGCTCCCTAATCGAGATCAATGATTCCGAAACCAAAATTATCACCACCGAAGATCCAGTCGAGTACCAATTGGCTGGGATCAATCAGATTCAAGTCCATAGCAAAATTGGGTTGACGTTTGCCAACTCGCTGCGAAGTATTTTGCGTCATGACCCCGATGTAGTTCTGGTCGGTGAAATTCGTGACTTGGAAACGGCAGAGAACGCGATCCAGGCTTCTCTTACCGGCCATATGGTATTCAGCACGCTGCACACGAACGACGCAGCTGGCGCCTATACCCGAATGGTCGATATGGGGGTTGAGCCGTTTTTGGTTGCGACGACCGTTGAAGCGGTTATGGCACAGCGACTGGTACGTCGACTTTGCCCGAGTTGCAAACAACCGACAACAATGAAAAAATCAGATTTCCCAGATGATTTCCCGTTTGAGCTGATGAAAGGCAGAGAAGTGTTCGAGCCAGTAGGCTGTCGCGAATGCCGGAATGTTGGGTATCGTGGTCGACTCGGGATTTACGAGTTGTTGGTGACGACCGATAGCATTCGCCAAATGGCTCATGACGGGGTCAGCACTTGGGAAATTAAAAAAATCGCGAAAGCGGAAGGCATGGATTCGCTTCGCGATGATGGCTGGTTAAAAGTGTTGGACGGAAAAACTTCCGTCGAAGAAGTGGTTCGCGTGACCAAGGGCGATCGCGTGGTCAAGTAGTTAGTAGTCCGAAACTTTCATCTTGTAAAATCGTTTATAGATTAATGGCCGACTTTAATTACGTTGCGAGAGATGCGACAGGACAGCGAGTGACTGGCTCGATGACCGCGGCAACGGAGCGCGATGTGATCAACTTATTGACGGGGAAATCTCTATTCCCTGTATCGGTTGAAGCTGAGAAGCAAAGTGTTCAATTGTCGTTTGGCAATCGCGTTAGCGGTCAGAAAATTGCGGTGTTCTATGAGCAACTTTCGTCATTGATGAAGAATGGCGTTCCGCTGATTCGCTCGTTGACCATTCTACGCGAACAATCCTCGGTCCCGGCGTTGAGTTTAGCATTGGACGATGTAATCAAGCGCGTCGAAGAAGGCGAGGCATTGGGGGATGCGTTTGCCAGGCATCCCAATGCGTTTAGCGACATCGCGGTGAATATGGCGCGGGCCGGTGCTGAAGGCGGTTTTTTGGAAGAAGCCTTGGAACGCGTTTCTAAATTCACCGCTGAACAAGACGAGTTAAAATCGAAAACGATTGGGGCATTGGTGTACCCCGCTGTGCTAGCTACTGCAGGCACGATCATCGTTTCGGTGTTGATGATTTTCTTTGTTCCGAAGTTTGAAGAAATGTTCGATACGATGCGTTCTAAAGGCGAATTGCCCGCGGTTACGGATTGGTTATTGAATTTGAGTGCGTTCCTCCGCAGCTATGGCTTTATACTGATCGGTGCCTTGGTTGGGATCGTGATGTTGATTCGCGTGCAATTTCGTAGCGAATCAGGTCGTCGACTGGCCGACGCATTGAAATTGAAAATCCCGTTGTTTGGTGGTGTGATTCGAAGTCTAGCGGTGTCTCGTTTTTGCCGCGTACTGGGTACATTGATGCACAACGGTGTTTCCATTTTGAAAGCTTTAGACATTAGTAGCGACGCGACCGGCAATCGCGTGTTGGCGGAATCGATCGCCGATGCGACAGAGAACATAACGGCGGGTGAGTCGTTGTCAGGGCCGTTGGCTGCTTCAGGGCATTTCCCTCGCAATGTCACTGAAATGATCAGTGTCGCCGAAGAGTCCAATACATTGGATACGGTGTTAGTCAGTATTGCCGAAAATATGGAAAAACAAACGAGCCGTCGTTTGGAATTAATGGTTAAATTAATCGAGCCTTTGATGTTATTGGTAATGGCAGGCGTGGTCCTGGTAATTGTGATCGCATTGCTGATGCCAGTAATGAATGCAGGTTCGGTATTTCAAGGTTAAGAAGTTAAAAAGGGTATAGCAATGAGAAAAAGAAGCGAATCGCGAAATCGAGCGGCCTTTACGTTGATGGAATTAATGTTGGTTATGGCCATTCTTGTGATCATGGGCGGCATGGTTGCGTTCGGCTACCAAAGCTATTTAAACAACGCGACGATGGGTTCGGTCGAACATGAAATCAGTGTCATGGAGCAAGCGTGTTTGAGTTACAAGTTCAAGCACTTGCAATTCCCCAACACGCTGGATGACCTGGTTCGACTGCCTTCTGGTATGACCGAGCGGCAATGGGGCGGACCGTATTTAGACGATGGCGAATTGTTGGATCCATGGAGAAACCCATTCCAGTACAGCAAAGACGAACAAGCTGATCGAGTGTTGATTCGAAGTGCAGGGCCTGACGGTCAAATGAATACCAATGATGATATTCCTGACCCACAAGCCACTTAAATTGACCTCGGTCAATTTTTGCCGACACCTTCTTTTCGCACTAGGATCACGTTGAGGTCTTAAAATCGTTACCAAATTTTCTTGGACGCAATAGTTATGCAATTGAGAAACGGCTTGACGTTGCTGGAATTGATAATGGTTTTGATGATTCTCGTCATTATTGCTTCAATATCGGTGCCATTTACATACCGTTCTTTTTCAGGCCAGCGCGCCAGTAAAGCAGCGGATTTGGTGCGGTCGGAGTTGAATCGTGCTCGGGTTCAGGCGATGAAGACCGGCGAAATTCACGGTTTTTTTTACTACCCGGAAACCCAGAATTTCAAAGTTGCGCCTTTCAACGAAGAAATGGTTGGGATTCTCGACCAGAATCGTCGTGACCGCAACGATGTCAACTATCGCGAGTTTGGTGGTGAACGATTGCCCAAAGGCGTCTTGTTCGCCGTCGGCGAGGCTGAAGCCGATTCCCGGTCGGCGGCTGCCGAAGCAGAAAATGCGGCGCCGTCAAACGTCCGTCCCGTGTTGTTTTATCCAGACGGCTCGTCTCAAAATGCTCGACTTTATGTACGTAGCGATCGGGATGATTTTATTGAGATTCGCCTTCGCGGTATGACTGGCACTTCGACCACGCATCCCGTCACACAAGGAAATTTTAGGCGGGGAGCAAATTCGCGATGATAATACCGACGCGACGCTCCGGACTAACGTTGCTTGAAGTGATGCTTTCGATCGCCATTCTTGGAACTTCGTTGGCGATCATTGGCCAATTGGTCCGGATCGGTATCGTGCATGCCTTGAACGCCAGGCTCGTTAGCGAAGCCAATATTCTCTGCGATGCGAAAATGGCCGAGCTATCCGCCGGTGTTTTGGAATTGAAGTCGTATGGACAAACGACGATTCAAGACAATCCCAAATGGAATTTTTCGGTCGGTGTCCAACCCTCGGATGAAATTGGTTTATTCTTGGTCACGTTAGTCATTAGTCAAAACGATACCGAAGACCCATTGTCAATATCGGTCAATCGTTTCATGCCTGACCCAGAATACGACCCAACCGCGATTGAGGAGTTCGAATGAAAAAACGAACTGCTTTTTCGTTGTTAGAATTAGTCTTGGCGCTCGGATTGACCGTGGTGATCATGGCGGCCATTACGGCTGCGATCCGGTTGTACTTGTTTCAACTCGAACGACAGGCGGACGATGTCGAACGGCGACAAATCGCGCGTGGCGTTCTGCGGATGGTCACTGAAGATGTGCGAGCGGCTATCCAATTCAAACCTGAAGATTACGCCGGTTTGGAGGATCTAGTTGCTTCGCAAAACCTCGCTGGTCTAGGCACAACCGGCGGGCAAGCAGGCGGCGAAGACATTGACGCCAACGCGTTGGAGAACCAAATTTTGGATGCCGTTGCTGCCGGTGGCGGTCCGGCCCAGAGCGATGGCGCGACAGAAAGTGCAGGTAATGATTCAGAAGAGGATAGCGATGAAGAACAAGAAGAGCCCGAATTGGGACGACCGACGCTTGTTGGTGATCGGCAGTTTTTGCGCATCGACGTCAGTCGGTTACCGCGATTGGATGAATATAACCCCCTGATTGTCCGAAAAGCGTCAGATCTCCGTCTGCCGGCTGATGTAAAGTCAGTTACCTATTTCTTTTCGAATTCTCCTCCAAGTGAGCAATTGGATTTTGACCCAAGTTTTGGTCAACGGGGTGGCTTGTACCGGCGTGTGATTGATCGCGCGGTTGAGGCCTTTCAAAGCGGCGACAACGACATAGAAATCGTTGTTGCACCGGATGCCTATTCGGAGCTGATCTCTCCGGAAATCTCGACGATCGAGTTTCGTTATTGGGATGGCGAAAACTGGCTGGTCCAATGGGACAGTACTGAGATGATGGGATTTCCATCTGCGATCGAAGTTGCGATTGTCATCGATCCAGAACGATTTTCGGACAATGTTTCGTTTGAAAACATTCAACAGTTTGATGTCGAGATCATTCGCACGGTTATCCATTTGCCCGTCGCAGAGATTATTGAGGAAGAAGAGCCCAGCCAGGAGGCGTTCGAGTGATGGATTCTTCCAAGCTCAATTCTACCGTAGTGCGACGACAAGGCACCGTGTTGATCATCGTGCTGGTGGTGATCGTGTTGCTAACGCTCTCTGCTTACACGTTTACGTCATTGATGCGGACCGAGCGTGAAGTATCTATCATGATGACGCGGCGGCTGCAATCCAAGTACCTGATCGATTCGGGCATCGATTACACGCGTTTGTTGTTGAGTTACGATAACGCGACGATCCACGAGAAGGGTGGACTGTGGAACAATGAAACGGGATTTCGAGAAATTCAAGTATCCGTCAATCCGGATAACCCGGACTTAGTTGGTCGTTTCACGATCATATCACCAGGGATTGATGACGAAGGCAATCCGATGGGCTTCCGTTATGGGTTGACCGATGAATCGAGCAAGTTGAACGTCAATGTGTTGCCGATTATCGATAATTTCGGTGGCGGTGGCGCTGCTCGTGAATTGTTGATGTCGCTTCCCAACATGAATGAAGAGGTCGCTGATCGGATTCTTGATTTTCTTGACGAGGATGATGAGCCACGAGAATTTGGAGTTGAAAGCGCCTACTACAACGGATTGACTCCGCCCTACAATTGCAAGAATGGACCACTGGATAGCCTCGACGAATTGTTGCTTGTGGATGGTGTTACGCCCGACCTGTTATTTGGCAACGACAGAAATCGCAACGGCGTTATTGATCTCGATGAAAGTCAAGGAGATACCATTCTAGACGCCGATATGGAGTTGGGCTGGATCAACTATTTGACGCTGTACAGCAAAGAGTCAAACCTGAACAGCGAAAAACAAGTTCGCGTAAATATCAACAATCCTGATTTGGAACGATTGTACGATGATTTGGGCGCGAGCTTTGACGAGCAATGGAGATTGTTTGTGGTCATGGCGCGCGTTAACGGTCTTTTTTATGCCGACCAATTGGAAGAAGGTGTCGAGCCCGTCACCAACGTTCCATTGGTAGAACTTGACTTTGACACGTTAGAATCCAGTACAACGTTTAACCAAGTCTTGCAGCTGGTAAACGCGTTTACCACGATGCAGGACCCAACCAGCGGTGAAACGATCACGCTGGCCTCTCCGATACAACAACTGGATCCGTCCTTCCCGGTTCGTCTGCTGGCAGCGATGGACAACATGACCGCCTATGAAGGTGAAGCGATTCCTGGACGCATCAATATCATGCAAGCCCCCCGCCGGATATTGCTGGGAATCCCTGGTCTCGATGAAGAGACCGTGGATACGATTATTACCCGCCGACAAGGGGATTACGAACTCCTGGCACCCGAGGGCGTCGATATTTTTCGCCAACATGAGACATGGTTGTTGAGTGAAAATGTCGTCGACTTGGCAACCATGCAAATCATCTTACCGTTCGTTTGTACCGGTGGTGAGGTCTATAAGGCCGAGGTGGTCGGATATTTCAATGACCTAGTTGGCGCAACTCGGGCAGAAGTCTTTTTGGACGCTACTCAGCCGCTACCACGTATATTATTTTGGAGAGACAAGAGTCACCTCCCAATTGGTTACAGCATCGACATTTTAGGTAGAGATTTAATCGAGCAATAACATGCCAAATTACATAGCCATTGAGATCGAAGATCAAAAATTGCTCGTTGCCAGTGTTCGGACAACCGGACGCAGTTACCAGATCAATCACCTATTTGAAATGGATATCGAAGAAGGCGCACTGGGCCAACAAATCGGCGAGGCCTTAAAAATTGAGCTCAGCAACCGTGGTCTAGCGCGAACAGAATTGATCGGAATGGTCGGGCGTAAGGACGCGGAAATTCGAGAAATGAAAGTTCCACCGGCGCCGGATGATGAACTGCCGGATCTGGTACGGTTTCAGGCGCGCAACGTATTTGCCTCGCTAAATGACAACTGGTTGTTTGACTACGTACCGTTTGAGCGAGCCGAAGGAGAGCAACAACGTGTCTTGGCCGTTGCGATTCCGCCACAAATCAAAGACCAGATGGATACGATCGCTGACGCAGCTGGACTGAAACTAAAAAGGATCGTGTTTCGGCCGTTTGCACTTTGTGACTTGTTTGAAGGCCTATTGTCTGGCGATGACAATCGTCTACTCATTTTGCCGGTCAACGGTCGATTTGAAGTCATGGTTACCAAAGGCAATCAATTGGCTGCCGCGCGATCGTTTTCCGCATCAAAATCTGGGGACCGCGATGCGGTGGCTCGGCACGCCGTGGGCGAAATTCGTCGGACCATCGCATCCACGAAAAGCTCGTTGGGCGGAAGTCTTCAGCAGGTAATCGTTGGCGGTGCGAAAGAGGAATGGCTTGAGCTGGAACAAGCATTCAAGGAATCCAGTGACCTACCGATCGTATTTTTTGCGCCCTTGGGTTGTGTCGAGCCTTCCCGATTCACGGCGACCCAGATGCCGGAGCGACCGGAGCGATTCGCTGCGACCGTCGGTGCCTTGGTTAACGAATCCAAGAGTGCCAAGCACACCGTTGATTTCGTCAACCCGCGACGGCCAAAAGTCAAGAAACGTGACTATCGAAAAATTCTGATTCCATTGGCTGCGTTAGGGTTGATCGTTTTGATGGGTGCTGGCTATGGATGGTACGCGTTGAATGAACAAACCAAGTCGATTGAAGAAGCACGAAATCAACTGGAAAAAGATAGACAGTTGAATGCCGATACGGATCGCCTCATTGGCGAAGTCGCGGCACTCGATACTTGGATGGCTGGCAAAGTTAACTGGATGGACGAGCTCGCGTTTATCAGTGAGAAACTTTTGACCCCGGACGACATTATCATTTCCAAATTCCGCGGGGTCGAAACCAGTAAAGGATTTCAAATTGCTTTAACCAGTCACGTCAGCATCGAACAAGAAGACGACAACACTTGGCAAGAGTCCTTTGGTGATCGTTACAAGGCTCCAATTTTCGACCAAATTGATTCGGTCGAAGTGGAGGCAATCAAAGACCATCCCGTTTTGCGGCCCTTCAAATTGGAACAAGATTTGGATGTGTTCGGTAAAGTGGAGAGGATCAACCAATTGGCCAAAGCAAAACGTGACGCGGAATTCGAGTCCCAATCAAGTTCGTTGACCGAAAATAGCTCCGAAGTATCAACAGAATCCGATCGTGAGGGACAACAATAATGTTAGCAAACATGTCCCGTCGAGAAAAATTGCTGGCCGGCGCCGTTGGTTCAACCGCGATCTTGTTTTTGCTGTTCATTGGATTTATCTCGTTTAACAGCAAGTATCAGCTGGGGAAAACCGAGCTTCGTGGCGTCCAAAAACAGATTGATGATGAGCGCAAGAAACTGTTTGATGGAATGCTCGCACAGATGCGAAAAAAATTCGTTTACTTGCCAAGCTCATTTCCATCAGGCGGACAGGTCAACATCACGCGATATCAAAACTGGTTGCTGCGGTTACAAAGAGAATGCAAGTTCCCGCGCCCGAATTTAGGAAAACCAGACCGAGAAACTTTGAAATACGGTGTCGACGGACGAAGTGACGGCGTTGCCGGGCAGTTGTACGCGTTTCGTTTCGACACGGTTGTTACGCTCGATCAAGTGTTGCAGTTTTGCCACAAGTTTGAGAGCATGGACTTTCTTCACAAAATCAAAGTGCTTACCCTGACTCCCCTCCGCGACAAAAGCAAAGAGTTAACTGGCGAATGCAAAGCTAGTTTTTCCATCGAAGTATTGGCTATGTCCGAAGCCGATGAAGAGACCGATTTCGATCAGCGAGTCACAGAACTGGCCCAATCCAGAGAAGACTACGAAAAAGTCATCGTTTCTCGTAATATTTTTGGACCCGCTAACAACGCGCCGACCATTCGGGTTTCGAGTAAAAAATACGATAACGATGAGGAAGTCTCTTACTCGGTATCTGCAAGAGACAAGGACAAAGATAACCTAAAAATCGAAATCGTTGACAACGGTGGTTTAGAGGGCGCAACGTTGGAACAAAAAGAAGGTAGCGATAGAGCGACGTTCAAGCACGACAAGCTGCCCAATGGAGATTATGAAATTGTTTTTCGAGTAACCGATGATGGCTACCCCGCCAAATCAGCGGAAGCCACGTGGAAATTTACGGTCAAAGATCCGCCGGTTCGCACCGTAGAGAAAAAAGATCCCGAACCTGTCGAACCACCGTTTCAACATGCGACCGAAACGAGAATTACGCGAATCAGTGGTCGCAATGGAGTCTTTGCGGCTAGCATTAAAGTGTTGACAACCGGTGACGTTTTCAATTTGAAAATGGGTTCGGATTCGAAGTCCGATACCGAATTCGAATTGGACGGCGAAAAGTGGATTGTTCGCGACATTTCGGCCAAAATCGTGAAGCTCGAATCCGGTGGTAAGCTCATGGCGTTTCGCAAAGGAAGCGTACTTAGTGATCCAGTTAACGTTGTTGAACTGGAAAAACCAACCTCAATTGACAACGAGGACGAAGTGGGCGAAGTTTCTGTTTCGACTGGCAAGTAGCGGTCCCGCAAGAGCTTGGATTGGTACCTGACATGACGGAAATAAATTCAAGCAAAATGGAACGGGACCTTGGCTCAAAAACGCACTCTCAAAATCGATAGTCTGGATGATGCTCTCAGCGACATTGAACGATTGATTGCCAATGGTTATCAATCGGCGGGCAAATGGAATTTGGCCCAGAGCTGCAATCATCTAAATCATTGGATTCGGTTCCCGGTCCACGGGTTTCCCAAATTGGGGATATTTATGGGCTCGGTGATGTGGCTGATGAAGATCACGGTCGCTCAACGCCAACTCAAGTCGATACTCGAAAATGGTTTTACCGATGGCGTTCCAACACTTGGATTTACGATTTCATCCGCCAGTTCTGAAGAAGACGCGAAGTCGTTTGATGAACTAAAACAATCGGTCGCCGAGTTCGTCAATTTCAAAGGCAATTATTTCCCGTCTCCGTTGTTTGGGAACATGGATAAAGACAAGTGGCATCGTTTGCAATTGCGGCATTTTGAGCATCACCTGAGCTTCTTGATTCCCAGCGACGGTGACTCTACTGGGCATATGAAGAGTTAACTCAAGACCGTAAAACCGAAGGCGACGCGATTCCCCGATAGAAATTGTGCAATTGCGTTACATTACACTTCTACGCGTTCAAGTAATGTGAAACCCGTATGCGTTTTTGGGTTTTACTGGACGAACCAGCGCAGCACCATTACGTGGTTGCCGACGGCGGGCGTTGGAACAGGCATCAAACAATTTGGCGTGATACGAAAAAGAGCTGGTCCGAAGACCAGCTCTTGATGAATGAAGCGGGCGGCTGCCGTTCGATTAATTTCGGAACAACTCGCGGACACCAAAGGTGAAGAATGTTTGTAACGCGAAGTTCACAATTTCTTCCTGTGGCTTGAATCGCAAGATCAACGTGTCTCCTGGTTTGACGAGTAACCTGGAAGCCGGATCGTTGATCGCATCGGTCAAATCGACTCGAATCGCGATTTGACGGTTGCCAGGAATTCTTCGAAGAACGATCAAATTGGATGGTGGTACACCGCCACCCGCGGCACCGATCACGCCTCCTCGTTGCTGTCCGACTCCAACGTTCGTTCCTGACAAAGAAACAGCACCGAGCACGTCGAGGTCATAGTCGCGAGGGAGTAAAAATTCACCACCTCCAAGTAAGCCACCGGTGTAGTAGACTTCCGTATCGCGGTTGTCGACATAGACGATATCGCCATCACGCAATTCAATGTCTTCCTGCCTGAAGTTTGGAACTTGCCCCTGGCGCAATCGCAGTGGAAGTTTCAATGATGCCGAGTCGTCAGGCACGTTCGGCACCAATCCATAAGGGAAATCCGCAGGCTGGTTGGTCCGGTAGAATTCGCGAATTTTCGAGTCTCGATCCGCAATGGTAACTCGGTTGCCACGCAAAACCCTGACCTCGGACTTGGCATTTACGCCAGGTAGACCGCCGGTCAGTGACAAAGCATTTAGCACATCATTTTGATAAGCCGGCAATTCAAGGACAAATCCTCGACTACTTTCGTCGGCTCGACTGGTAACTCCAGTACCCAGCCGACCCGTTCGAGCTTGGACACCGATTTGGCCGAGGTCCGACCGTACCACGAAGACGCGGTACGTTCGTTCGCGGAGAATCGTAACGATGACACGAGCTTGATTTCGGAGAATTGGGTTCGGTCCACCAAAATAGGCGCGTTTGATTAATTCTTCAGCTTGAGGGATCGTTAAACCGCGAACCGGAATTGGGTCGACAAACGGCAAAGTAATAGTGCCGTCTTCACGAATCGGAACGGGAAAACCGATGGCCGGTGGCAAGTTGCTATTGCCCTGTGGCACTTGGACCGGAGGCGGTGCATCGAACTGCCCTAAAACGCCATCAATAAAGATACCGAGCACGTCTTCTTTATCGAGGATATAAAATTCCGGCGGATCAATTCGCAAACGCGATACGTCAATCGGAATCTTGTCCGCTTGTGGTTCGGCCAGGAATTCTCTGGGAACTCGATTGGCCGGAATCGTATCGATTGGCGAGAGAATTGCCGTACAGCCTGAAAGTGATGTTGCCGCCAACAGGCAGAGGATGGCAACAATACGTTTCAGGTGCGACCTGCTCCTGTTGTTTTGACGACGATTCTTCATCTCTTTGTTTCCCCCTGGAACTCTTCGAGCACCCAAACGGGTCCTCAAAAAGCCGTGTTACTTTCTGAAATTTGGGTCTTGACTGGGTGCAACCATGCGGTTCGCATTAACGGGTACTGCGAAATTCGGGTCGCTGGCATTCTGATTGGTAATCTGTCCAGCAACTTCTTTCTCTGGTGTGACGACGGGAACGTCATCGGGCAGCACATGATCGGCTTTGTCTTGGACAATTGCCGATTGGATCATCTTCGATATATAGACCTTTTGGAATGAACCCGCACCGTCTTCACGAGCGGCCTTCACGCCAAGTGGATAACCTTTGAACCATGTATTGACGCACTTGGCACCTTCAGGGCTTTGGTATTGATAACTCCAATACTCTTCGGGTGGCACCGCTGGGACATAGCCGTCTCCGCCATTGCACATATCCTGATATCCGTCGACAAACCCTTGTTTGAAGTGTGTCTCAAACTCGCGGTCACAGTTGCCGTACCTTAAGTTATACGCTCGGTTGGACCAAACATGATTTCGGTATCCACCCAACGGTTCCTCGAAAACACCAGCTCCAGGGCCGGAGACGCAACCAACAGATTGGGAAAGTAACCCGATCATGGCCACGATACAAATAAGGCGAGAAAATCTTTGAGTTGTATTAGTAGCTGTATGGGTCGAGCTACCATCTACAATACTGTTGAACATTTCGTTCCCCCTGATAACTACTTCACGAATCGTTCGCAAAGTGAACACACGGGCCATGCTCTGCGTGGCCTCACTTTGTAGATCGCCATAACAGATATGCAGAATTTAACGAAGATTTTGGTTATTCCCGTTTTCCCAAAAATTTCTAATTTGACTTTCGTGACGATCTAGCTTGGAAAGCACGCTAACTTACTGATTTCATAGAAAAAGCGTGTAAAATGGAAGCAATCTGTTGGGCGTCGTCGCCGATCCGCACCTTCCAAACCCCCTAATCCACCAAATCCACATGACCCGAATTTCTTCTCTCCCTCTGCTGCTGAGCCTCTGGTGTATTTTTTTAAGGACCGATTGCCAGGCACAAACGTTGAGGATTTGTAGTTACAACATGGAAGATCGGCCGACTTCCGCGTCCGACGATCAAAATATGCGAATTGTCATGCAAGCGGTGGGTAGTTCGACCTCGCTTGGCAATGCACATGCCGTGGATATCTTGGCGTTCCAAGAAGGCCCGGAGAACATCCGAGAATACTCCGACATCGAAAACAATATGGAAGCGGTTTTCGGAGGAAGTTTCGCCAGCTCGATAACGCCGCCTGACTTTTTTGGTTGCCGTACCGGTTTCGTCTACAACCAAGACACTGTGCAGCTCTTGAATGCATTCTCGCTCACTGGAAGCCTGACTCATAATTGCCGTCGTGCGATGTTTCGCCCCGTCGGCGGCTCGGCCACGGACGACTTTTTGATTTATTCGATTCACCTAAAAGCTGGCAGTATTGACCCGGCAGACGCTGCGACGCGCGCCGCAGAAGCGAATTTATTACGAAACAACGCCAATACATTTGCCGCTGGAACGCAAGTTATTTTTTGTGGCGATTTCAATATGACCGGTAGCCAAGAAATGGCCTACCAAAACTTTTTTGCGCCTGGCACCAATGCGTCGGCCGTCGAAACTCTCAACACACCGTTTGGCTTTCTAGCTGGAGCGCCGTGGCGGGACGATCGCGCGTTTTTACCATTCCATACGCAAGATCCCACTGCGAGCATGGACGATCGATTCGATGGGTTCTTCGTTAATGGAGCGGTCGTCGACGGAGCCAATTTTGAATATCTCAAAGGCTCTTGTTCCGTACTGGGAAACAACGGAACCCATAACCTCAATCAAAACATCAACACCGGGTCGGGTACGATCGGATTTGGTGCTCAATTGGTTGCATTGAGCGATCATTTGCCGGTCTTTTGTGATTTCAAGTGGGGCGCGACCGTACCAAAATTTTCGTCTTCGCTTGGTGTCAATGCGTCGGCAACTCGTTTTATCCGACAAACGGGAATGGTCGGTGGTGCAGCGGCCAATACAGACTTAGAAGTCGAAGGAACGTCAAATGGAAATTTTGCCGCGTTCGCGATTGTTGACTTTGATATGTCTGGTCAACTTGGAAGCGGCGAATTTGTAGGCTCCGCCCAAAACGTCGTGTTGAACATGCTTCAAGACAATGAGAACTTTACCGATGGAGGTCCAGTCGAAATTTATGTCGCCACTGCTGCAGCTAGCCAAGTTCCAATCGACGGAACGATTCAATACCAATCGGGTCAAAACGGAATCGATTGTGTCCCCAACATTTTGTCCACGGGTGCTCAAAGAGTGGCGATCTACGCCGGTGTCCACGAACTTGACGGAACCCACTTGCCCGACGGCAGCGTCGATCCCATGGCTCTGTTCGGAGCGCCGATCGATGAAGCGGTCAGCAACGCTTTAAACAGCAATGGTATTCTTCGCTTATTGTTGGTTCCTGCGATCGCTCAAACGGCCTCTACTTATGCTGGATTCGAAAGCGCACTGGGGGCGCCTTCGTTGTCCGCAGATCTCGTTTTTAGTGACGGCTCGATCGATATAACAGCCAACAGTTTCAACGTGGTCAACGGAATGCAAGGCTCAGGAATCATTGTGGATTTGAACATGAGTGACGACGACCGAGTTACATTCATTGCGGAACATCCAACAGGAAAAGCCGATTCGCCGGTTCGGCTAGTGTTCAATGGCAGTTTTCAAAATTTGTCACCCGATAGCTTGCGTGTTTGCATCGAAGGATTTGCAAACTCGCCAAATGTCGAACTCTCGGTTGAGATGTTCGATTTTGCGAATGGCGTTTTTGAGGCACTCGGCAGTACCATGATGTCTGCCACCGACTCCGTGCTTGAATTCGAGGCGACAGGTGACGTATCGCGTTTTGTTTCCCCCGGAAACACCGTTATCACCCAAGTCGATCTGACTCCCAACGGCCCCGTATTTTTCTTCCCGTGGAGCATTGCGATCGACCAATTCAAGTGGTCGATCACGCAATGATCTTGGCGCAAAAGGTAAGTGGACTCAGTTGGCTCGACGATAACTCATCGCTTCACGAACCCGTTCCTTTGCCAATCGCAATGCAGCATCGCGGGGATTTAGGTTTTGGTCACGCGCCAACTTCAGTACATCATAGGTATTTTCTTTGATCTTCTCTTCAATTTCTGCAAAGGCCCCAGTCTTGGTTCCTCCTCGGTATTCGACACTACCGCATATCACGCCGCCGGCATTGGCGACGAAATCTGGAACCGAAACGATACCTCGTTCATGAATGATTTGTTCGGCCTCAGCCGTAGCCGGAATATTTGCCCCTTGCAAAATCAATTTGCATTTCAATTTATCGGCGTTGTCTTCAGTGATCACATCCGGCTGAGCCGCCGGTACAAAAATGTCACAGTCGATACCTATAAACGCATCGCGTTCGAGTACTTGGGCATCTTCATAAGCCGTAACACCTTCTCGATTGCGCATGTGCTCGCAGAGTTTTTCGATATCGAGCCCGTCAGGATTGTAGATGGTTCCGTCGAGATCCGTGGCGGCGACGACCACGGCCCCACGTTTTGGCTCGACCAGGTAACGAGCAGCGTGCTGACCAACGTTACCAAATCCTTGAATACAGACGCGCGCACCTCGCAAAGGAAAATCGACAAATTCTTGCGCCGATTCCGCACAAATCGCCAATCCGAACCCTGTGGCGCCGACTTGGTCAAGTGGAATTCCACCGAGAACACTGCTGAGACCGACACTGCGCCGGATCTCATCACGCACCCATGCCATGCACGTCTCATCGGTTCCCATATCCGGGCCAGGAATGTACTGATTCAGGTTTTCAAATCCGCGTGCGAATTGCCGAATCAAAGTTTCCTTTTTCTCGATGGTCATGTTTCGGGGGTCCGCGATTATTCCGGCCTTACCCCCACCGTGCGGAATGCCTGCCAACGCGTTTTTCCAAGTCATTGCTCGGGCAAGCCGAAACACCTCTTCGGTATTCACATCCGGTGTCATTCGGATCCCGCCGATAGCTGGACCAATACTGCTATTATCGATAACCACGATGCCGCGCAACCCGCACCGTGGCTCGTGAATATAGACGATTTTTTCCGGTCCGAATTCGTCTGCGTAGCGATCAAAAACATTATCGTGACTGGTTATTGGTTCAGCTTCCGCCAAAGACATCAGAAACTCCAAAGTAAGCATTAATGGATATTGGTTGCCCGTTAGCGAATTTTACGGGCATTGAGCTGCGTCATTGTAGTGACACGCCCGCCGTCAAGCCATAGCCGCTGCGAGATTTCCAGTGCGGTTTAGATAGTGAAACCGGTGTTATTTCGCTTTCACGACACATCCGTCTTCTAGCTTTACCAAATGGTCAGCTGACGATGCGATAGATTCATCGTGAGTGACCATAACGATGGTCAAGTTTTCATTTTGTTGTAGTTCAAACAGAGTTTTCATCACTTCGGCTCCGTTTTCTTTATCGAGATTTCCAGTTGGTTCATCGGCTAACAAAATGGACGGATTGGTGACAAGTGCTCTGGCGATGGCTGTCCGTTGCATTTCCCCTCCGGAAAGCTGTTGCGGCCGGTGATAAAGCCTGTCTGAAAGGCCGACAATTTCCAACAATTCAAGCGCGCGTTGTCGGTAACTCTTTTTGTTGCGCCAATAGTTCCAAATACCGTCTTGGACCATTCTGGGAATCAATACATTTTCCAACGTCGTAAGCTCTGGCAACAGGTGGTAGAACTGAAAGATCATTCCGAATTGCTGGTTGCGCAGGCTTTCACGATGACGCGCCGGTAGATTGTCAATACGCTGATCTTGGTACCATACCTCCCCTTGGTCGGGAGCATCCAGCGTTCCCAACAAATGTAACAGCGTGCTCTTGCCAGAACCGCTTTGGCCGACAATGGCTGTAAATTCGCCCTCGACAATTTCCAAGTCCACGCCTTTGAGGACAGGGATTAGGTGTTTCGCTTTGTGGTAACTTTTTTGCAGTCCAACCACGTTCATCGCCATTGGCTTGGCCAATCGCAACGGTGGTTTTGCACCAATTTCCTGCGCCTTAGCTCGCTGGCGGGGATTTGAAATTGCATTACTCATATCTTAGTGCCTCAACAGGATGGAGTCGGGCCGCGCGAAGAGCCGGAAGGACGCTGGCCAAAACAGCAATGCCAATAGCGCCTAAACCGACAAGGAAAACGGTCATGGGGTTGATGATCGTGGGAATCGCGTCAAAGTAGTAAATCTCCGGATCAAAAACTTCTTGCCCTGTGATCCACTGAACGAGATTCGCGATTTCGTTGATGTTGGCGACAAACAAAAGCCCAATCACGATACCAACGCCCGTGCCAACAATTCCCAAGGCCAAACCATAATTCAAAAAGATGGACATCACGCCACGACTTGGTGCACCGAGCGCTTTAAGAATACCGATGTCTTTTGTTTTCTCGACCACGATCATGTAAAAAGTAGCCAAGATACCGAACCCGGCGACCGCGATAATCAAGAACAGCAAAATATTCAAAATGGTCACTTCCAGGTTCACCGCACTTAACAATGGCCCTTGTGTGTCTTGCCACGTTTGAATCACATAAGGAAATTGGGCTAACGGGAACTTCGCGATCAAGCGGTCTCGGATGCCCGCGAGATCGCTACCGGGCTTGAGTTTCATTTGTATCGAGGAAACGCTCGTTGCCCCGGTCAACGGGTCAATCATTTTGCGAATTTCCTGAAGCTTTTTAAGTGGTACAAACGCAAAACTTGAATCGTATTCGTGCATGTTGGATGAATAAAAATCTACGACCGTACAGTTTTCGGTGATTGCTTGTGGCGCATGTCCGGCGGTCGGCAAAGTGATCTGAATGTCATCGCCAGGGCGAAGCATAAACAATTCGTCGCGCTCTCCGGTCTCATCATCATTAATTTTTCGCCGGGATATGGCCAAACCCAAAATGACTCCGGTGTATTGTTGTTTGCCGGAATCAAACAACTCATCAGGCGATAATTGTCGACGCAATGTTGAACGATCGTCAAACGCCTTGATCTTGAAATTCGCCAGGTCTAACGCATCGGTTTGTTCTGCTGGAAACTCGGTCGAGGTGCCGGGAAGCGGCTGGAATTCGGTTTGGACTGCGATATTGGCATTGGTCTCGTGCAAGGCCGTTTGAGCAGGCTCACTGGTCTGGTAAGTTTCGCGCATCAGCCGGTCCAGTTGCTTTTTGTTCTCCGCCCGAACTCGGCGATATTCCCATCCGCATTGACCCAACCGGTCGTCGTAGCCAGATTCCTCCAACATGAACGACAATCGTTTTCGTTTGTGTTGATTCATCAGGTACGGCAGAAAGTCAGTCACATTTCCAAACGACTCTTCGTCGATACCCATCAACATGACTTGTTGAGTCCATTGGCGTCCACGAAACTCAAAATTCATCAAAGCCGGAACTCGGACGACTTGCGTTACATGTTCCAAATCATCACCGACAACTTCCTGAATGGAATCAATATGCCATTCTGGGTAAGGGATTTCCCCTAAACCGGGAGCAGCCATTTCGACATCAGAGAGAATACCATGCAAGCGATCTTGCATCTCGTTGATGAACCCCGACATAACGCTGTTGACGACGATAAGTGTCGCAACACCCAGGGTGACACTGATGATGGATGCGAGTGCAATAAAACGCGTTTTTAAGTAACGCCACGATAAAAGCAACTTGTACATGCCATTCCTTCGGCTCTAGTTCAATCGCCCAATCACGTCCACGACCGCAAAGAGGCCCTTGTCACGTGTCGCAAACTCGTTCAATCAACAAAATCGCAACATTGAATTGGGTGTCATTGGAGTCTTTTTCGGTCGCAAAAAGCAACGTCAATCGTCGCCGACATGGACTCCAGTCGCTATCAATAGCATTATTGCGACTCGGGACGCAACAGCGGAAAGAGGATTACGTCACGAATTGTCTGCGAGTTCGTCAACAACATTACCAACCGATCGATTCCAATCCCCAATCCTCCAGCTGGCGGCATCCCATTGCGAAGTGCGCGCACAAAGTCATGATCCATTTTGGCCATCGAGTCCTCTTCAGCCATGCCTTCCAATTGCGTCAAGAATAGCTGCTCCTGCAAGTCGGGATCGTTTAGCTCCGTGTAAGCATTCGCCAATTCCATGCCGTTGATAAACAACTCGAACCGCTCGGCAATTGCTGGGTTGTCGGATTTTCGTTTTGTCAGCGGGCAAATGCTAGCTGGATAGTCAATAACAAAGACAGGGCCGGTCAACTGATCTTCAACCCGTTCTTCGAAAACTTCATTCTTGATGACGTCAGGGTGTTTCCCACCAGTCTCAAGGCCTAGCGAGCTAGCGTATCTAGCTACGGCTTCGGCGTCCGTTGGCTCAATCCCCGTGTGCTCAGCAAACAGATCATTGTAGGGCGATCTCTCAAATGGAACGGAAAAATTGATCGTTGTCTCACCAAACGGAACGGAGGAACTAGCTCCAATCGCTTGCAACGCGTTGGTAACGACCGCCTCGGTCAAATCCATCATCGATTCGTAATTGCCGTAAGCTTGGTAGACTTCCAGCATGGTGAATTCAGGGTTATGGCGCGGACTAATTCCCTCATTACGATAAACACGGCCCAATTCAAACACGCGCTCCATGCCACCAACCATGAGTCGCTTTAAATGCAACTCCAGGGCAATCCGCATATACAGATCGAGATCCAGAGCGTTATGATGCGTTGTGAATGGTCGAGCAGCGGCCCCACCGGCAATCGAATGCAGCGTCGGCCCTTCGATCTCAACGAATTCTCGACCACTCAACGTGTCGCGAATCGACTGAACGATCTTGCTGCGGTTTAAAAACCGGTCTCGTGAACCTTCATTGTAGGCCAAGTCCACGTACCGCAATCGTTGCCGCAATTCTGGGTCGGTCATTCCAATATGTTTGGCTGGCGGCGGATCCAACGCTTTGCACAAGATATGAATTTTGTCAGCGAATATCGAAAGTTCACCCGTCTTAGTTTTTCGCATTTCTCCGTCGACGCCAACCAAGTCACCGAGGTCGAGACATTGGATCAATTTCCAATTTTCCTCGCCGACTTGGTTTTTGCCCACGAACAACTGGATGGAACCCGTCCAGTCCTGGATATCGATAAAAATCAGTTTGCCTTTGTCGCGATGCAGCATGATGCGACCGGCGGCCCGAACGACGGGGCCTTTTAACTGGCCATCGCCCTGTTCAGAAATCCAATGGCGGAAATCTTCGGCCGGCACGTCATTTTCCGACGGCAACTCGACCGCCGTTCCATCCGACCCAATAAATCGAATTTCAGTTTGTCGATTGCGGATCGATCGAATCCAACTTCGATCATCAAATCGTTGACCAAACGGATCATAGCCTAGTTCAACGAGTTGGTTAAGTTTTCCGCGTCGAGGGTCACTGCCCTCATTGATCGAGTCGGAATCTGCATTTTCAGTTGTTGTATTCAAATCTACACCCGTGTTCTTAATCCGCCTACAGGCCGTTCCGAGTCCAAACTCGTATTGTTGAGGCTACCAGTCTAATGGCGATTGACGATTGTTTAAATGGACGTCGTATCTATTGTCCAAATTTGGCCACCAGAAAATTGGCCAGCCGAGGCATGATTCGGTCCAACCAAACCATCGCTTTGGCTGACCATGGCAAGATCAATTCTGGTTGACCTCTTTCCATCGCCCGCCGTATCTTTCTGGCAACGAAGGCTGGAGTCATTTTCGGTCCGGATTTCCAATTTCTAGCCGTGGCGTCCTCGATCGCCGCTTCGAAAAACGGAGTATCGATCGTTGATGGGCAGACGTGCAAAACATCGATGGCGTCTTTTACAAGTTCGGCCCGTAACGCATCCGAGAAACCATGGACTGCAAATTTGCTTGCACAATATTCACTTTTCAATGGTGTCGCCCGATGCCCCAGCACGCTACCAACATTGACGATGATCGGTTGAACACCTTGTTTTAAGTGAGGTAGCGCCATACGCGTCAGTTCGGCCATGGCAAAGAAGTTAACGTCAAAGACCTTCCGCATACGAACGACGTTGGCATCTTCGAATCGGCCCATGGCTCCGACGCCAGCGTTGTTAATCAGGCAGTCGATGCCTCCAAATACGTCCACACATTGCTTGACCAGTCGGGCGCGAAACGTGTCATCGACGATATCTCCCGCAAGCCATTCACATTCATGTCCCAGATGGTCAATTTCGTTAGCCAATTCTGACAATTTTTCTGCGCGACGCCCAGTCAAAAATAGCTTGTTTGAAGGCGTTCGAAATACTTCGCTCAACGCCAAGCCTAGTCCACTGGTTGCGCCGGTCAACAGAATGCGCTTGTTGACGACCTGCCTTCGGGCCACGTTTATGCCACCTCGTCCACAGACTCAGAGTCGAGCGACGTTTTCGGTATCGGTGCGGATTCCACTTCCGGCGGCTGCTCAGAATGAGGTTTGATTACCACATTGAGTTCGTTGATCCGCCCCAAGTACTTCTGAGGTATTCGACAATGGACCGAAATTCTATCCTCTGAATAATGCGTCGAAAGGACTTCGCCCTTGGCCGACAGATATGCCAACAATCTTCCGTTATTGATTGGCATTTCGATTTGGACATCCCGGAACGATCGGCTCAAAGCATCACTGACCATCGTCGCCAATTTATCAAACCCAATCTGTTCTTTGGCGCTAATCGGGACCGCATTGGGGTATCGCCTCAAAATCGCGTTCAACGTTCTTTCGGACTCGAGATCATCGACCTTATTTAAGACAAGCAGCGTGTCTTTCTCTTCAATACCGAGTTCTTGCAGTACATCGAACACGGCGCTGATTTGATCTTGGACTGACGGGCTACTTGCGTCGGCCACATGCAGCAACAGGTCCGCTTGCCGGGTCTCTTCGAGAGTGGCTTTAAAACTGGCAATCAATCGGTGTGGCAGATCCCGAATAAATCCGACCGTATCGCTAAGCAACACCGGTCCCCAATTGGGAAGCTGCCATTTTCTTGTACGCGTATCCAAAGTCGCAAACAACTTGTCTTGCGCCAGAACCTCTGCATCGGTCAACGCATTCATCAATGTGCTTTTCCCCGCGTTAGTATACCCAACCAACGAGACCGTCATCATGCCACGGCGCGACTTGACTTGCAGCTCTTTACGTTTTTCTATTCTTGACAAATCCGACTTCAAATCATGAATTCGTTTTTCTACCAACCGGCGATCGACTTCTAGTTGCTTTTCACCGGGACCGCGCATCCCGACGCCCATTTTCAAACGAGACAAGTGGGTCCACATGCGCTTTAGTCGCGGCAACGAATATTCGAGTTGAGCTAGCTCAACGGCCAGTCGCGATTCATAAGTTTGCGCGTGTGTAGCAAAGATATCGAGAATCAACTCGGTTCGATCAAGAACCTTGACTTTTAAGGCTTGTTCTAAGTTACGTGTTTGTGCCGGCGACAAGTCGTTGTCAAAGATGACGACGTCGGCCGCGTGAAATTCGACCAAACGTTGAAGCTCTTCTACTTTGCCTTTGCCAAGATAAGCCGCGTTGTCAGGTTTTTCGCGACGCTGCGTTAAGCCTCCAGCCACTAGAGCACCAGCGGTCTCGGCCAAGCCCTGCAATTCGTCTAAGGGATCAGCATCCAAACGATTGGTATCGAATTGATCGTCAGGCAGGATAACACGGACGAGGACGGCGATTTCTTTTTCGACCGCTTGAGCACGTTTACGTTCTAGCACGATCTATCGGGAACTCCATAGGTTCTTGATTCTGTAGTCAAAGACAAATCTTCCTCCATTGGGTTCGCGAAAGGAAGCCCTTTCATGATTCGCCGATTGACATCGCCGATAAATTGCGGGCACGCTCCCATTATACCCCAAAACCCGTCCGATCGACCGATGTAACGCTGCGTACCAGAACCCAATGGGGCATTTTAGCAGCTCAAAAAGTTGCCGTTTGAGTGGCCATTTCGATTTTTTCTTTCAACCATTGCTCAACCGCTACAAACATGTACTGACCTAGCGACTCGCTTTTCGTCGCAAAAAAAGCCCGTCCTCGTTGACCGGACATTAATCTCGAACTCACTTCAGGGGATAGCTCCAGATCGACATTGAAATGCGGCGTCAGTAAAAGAAAATTGGCATCTTGATTTTGTTTAGAGTCCGCGGTCACCGATTTGATGGGTAATGGACCACCGGCGTTGGCACACAACGAAGGGTGTTTGGGTACATCCGACGCTCGACCGTCAATGCGATTGATAGTCGCTTGAAACACGGGAAGCGATTTCATTGCGACCCGCATCGCGTTGCCAGACTTCCCTTTCAACGACTCCCAGTCGCGTTGTTCAATCGCAACGACGACTTCTTTCGTTTTTTGCTCAGCCATACTCAGCAGCGTGTCGCCAAGCTTGGCAAAACTCCCTTTTTTCGAGCTCAAGTCACGATGGAAAACGAATCCATCGAACGGCGCCGTTACTCGAAGGGCATTGGCTTGGGCACGTTTTTCGGCGAGTTGCTTTCTAAGCCCGGCCAGCTTTTCCATTTCCGCTTGGTGCATCGCCAACTCGCCTTCTTGTTGAAACTTACGCGACTTTACTTTTGCCGCCTCCGATTCGTGTTGCAGTTTTTCGATCTCAAGATCGATTTGGGGGTTCGTCAAAACGATCAGGGTTTGCCCTTTCGTGACGGCATCCCCATCGGAAACATTGATTCTATCGATGAAGCCCTCGGATTCCGCCCGAATTAGAGTTTCGTCTTTGAATTGTACGATCGCGGCAGCCGACTTCGTGGCCGGGGCCTTGATGACGTAAAACAAACTGAACAATACAACCGATACCAGTGAGAAACTCAACGCCACCCGCTTGCTCGATGGGCGCACCGACGCATTGTCGCCGTACAGTTGCGTGAACTGCGTCCAAATTGGGATGCAAAAAAACAATGCGATACCGATCGCCGCCAAAATTTTCCCCAAACCATAGAACAAAACACTGGCACCAATGATCAAACCCAAACTGATTGTGATCTTCCAAAAGAATGCCAATACCCCATACGTCGCGACCCATTTGAATTCCGAACGCGAGCAAATATTTGGCGTCAGCGGAACTCCAAAAAACCAACTCTTGAGCGAGTCACCAAACAACTTCGTCCCTTTGGTGTACAAGTTTGTGATCGCGATGCTATCAGCAAGAATGTAGTAACCATCGAAACGCATTAAGGGATTGGCATTGAATAAGATCGTCGTGATGCTCGACATAAAAAACACGTTATAGCAGATGTCAGAGATCACCCCGTCTGGGCTGCCCGACCAAACAATCAAGGCAATAAACGCAATAAACAACTCGATATACATTCCGGCGGCCGCGACAACGACACGGTGCCAGCGATTGGGGAACCGCCAAGACGTGGTCACATTGACGTAGGCCATCGGTGTAAACAACAACAGCAGAATGCCAGCTTCGTTGACCTCACCGCCATATCGCCTACACGCCAATCCGTGAGCCATTTCATGTATGACTTTTAGCACGGCCCACACGATCAATAACCAAACCCAGCGAAGATCCGACAGAATCCCGACCGAAGCAGACGTTAGCCGCTCCCAATCACCGACGGCACATGACAATCCCCAGATGCCGACGATACACCACACCGCAAAAAACGATGGAGTAAAAAACCAGGAAAACAGCGGAGCGAGGCGTCCAAACAGTCGGTTGGGATTGAACAGCTTAAACTTGATCGAGATCGGATTGAATTTCGCCATCATTTTTTGGCGATCCATTGCCTGCGCTTGCTTTTCAACGCGAGCAGTTGCATCCATTTGGTCGCCAACGATCAAGTTAGATTGCACGGCCCATTGGCAAATCTTCACTGCCGCTTTTTCGTCGATAGGCTCATCGCCGCTCCAGGCTTTGACGATTTCTTCAACCGTTGCGATCCCATTCAACGACGCCAGGAACCGATATTCTTTTCGTCCGACCGAATAAAATTTATTACGGACTGGGTCTTCGATAACGATAAACAGACCTTGATGTTCGTTACGCATATCGGTGCGCAATTCTGGACGCAGCTTAATGACCGAAGCCAACCAGTGAGCCTCGGCGTCGCTGGCAGGGTTTGCGGGAGCTTCACCGCCATCGACGTCGTAGTCCGAAAAATGTTCGTCAAGCATTTTACCAGATCATCCAGAATCGGAGTTTTTCGAACGGGTGATGGAACAAGTTCCATGCGATCGGGTACGATTCGGAAACGACTTTGGCGTGCCCTTTCATACCGGGTTTTAGATTGAGCTCGTCGTTGTCGAGTTCGACTTCGGCGATAAAGACGCTGTCTTGGTTTTTGACTTCGGATTTTGCATGAATCTTTGCGACCGTCCCGTACCAGGTCTTGAACGGATAGGCATTGAGTTTGATTTGGATACTCATGCCAGGTTTGACATAGGGAATCTCGCGTTCGGGGATCGCGATTTCTGCCAACATACGATCAAGTGGACCGACTTCAAACAGTGTCTGTCCCATTTCAACCGGTGCGCCTTCCACTTTTTCCAAATCCCCAGCGACGACAATCCCATCGATCGGGCTTCGAATGTCAAGGTTTTTGAGTTTGTCTTTCACCAGCTCAATTTCAGATCTGACCTTGTTCATTTCGCTCATTGCAATTTGAGCATCCGCGATTTGATTGTTGGCCATCGCCGCAGACCGCCTTTTTGCAGTCCCCTTTAATTCGGCTTCTAAACCCGCCAACTCAATCCGCAACTGCCGACCATCCAAGTGAGCCACCACTTGTTCCTTTTCGACGACATCGCCATTGTCGACCAAGTTTTGGTCCAATACTCCGTCGTGTGGAGCCGCGATGAAACGGCGGAGTACCGGTTGAATCTCGCAATCGCAATTGACTTTGTATGGCCACGGAACTAACAACGCCGCACAAATCGTTGCAGCGATCGCTAAGACGATTCTCCCAGTTTTTCCGTTTAATTTTTTTCGAAAAATGCCAACCGCATGGTCCTTCAAAGTTTGATTCGCTTGCAAAACCAATTCGAGATGGCTCGCGATTTTCTGAGAAAGTTGGGATAGATATTGAATAAACCCCTCTTCATTAACTTGTTTGGGAGCCACGGCAAGCAAAATCGCCCCCACTACTTTTTCCTCGCCATTGATGACCGGTAGGCTGATACAGGCGTCAAAGCCATTCGTTTTGCAATATTGTTCCAATGGCAGGGCATCGGCAGCATTGGCTTCGACGCGCCGATCTGGGTATACGATAATGTCTTTCAACAGCATCGATTGACCGCAAGCTTGAGTCGTTGAGCGAGTCGCGTCGAGGCTGTGGTCAACCGTTTCTAGATCCGAAATCGCTAAAAGTTTTGGCAATTTTTTACGAGTCGAAACCGCAAACGCCACTTGTTGAGCATGGGATAACTTTTTTAGCTGATTAACGGCGATTAAGGCCGCAGACTGCAAATTTTCGGCACGGTCTAGCTCCGTCGTCAACGACACCACATCGCTCATACTTCGGGTTCGAATCTCAGCCTTGGCGAGTCGTTTTTGCCCAAGCCAATTTGCAATGCACTGTGCAAAGATCCCCATCAGCCATTCGTTTTGGGTATCATTGGTTTTGCTTTTATGAAAGCACCCAGCAACCATGGTTTCGACGGTCGTTCCCTCGATAACCGGAGCGATGACTAACTGGTGAGTTGGTGAGTCGGAAACAATGGAACTTTGGATTTGTTTGCTACCGGACGCCAATTTGATCATTCGCCGCCCCACCATTTGAAACGAATCCCATTCGACCGCGCCGGGTTCAGTCATAATGGAGTAAATCTGGTTAAACGATTTATCTTCGTCTTGCTGTGTGACCCATAGACCAAGGCAATCCGCTTGGCAGCAGATCGCTTGACTCGCACTCTTCAACATCTTTTCAAGCGTATCAGACTCATTGCCAATTCGACTAAGCCACTGAAATACAGCCGTTTGATTAAACTGATAACTTTGCTCCGTTCTGATGTCCGTTTTTCGTACGGGCGAAACGGCCCCCCCCCTGGGGTCGCCATACGCGCCGTTTGTATGCTGTGATTCTGCAGAAGGAATGTTCATTTCTACCTGTAGTCAAATCGTCTGCGCATCGTAAGTCTCGGGTCCAACCTAATTCATCGTTCTTCCGTAACTTTGAAAGCCACGTTTTTCGTTCAACGTTGTCCAAACGGAACAACCCACACGATTGATCGCCGTTGGCGTAAGGTCGCCAGCTCAGCCATTCAGCATTTGACCGGGAATCAGGCAACCGCCAAAACGACGCCCGCTAAACGGCTTGCGCTGCTGGCTTTGCGATGCGGACGAAAATGTCATGGAGGGAAGGACGCAAGACTTCAAAATGCGAAATAGGATTCGAATCGAACAACTGTCGCAAGACTTGCTGAGATTGCAAAACATTGTGCAGTCGAAATTCAAAATAGCGACCATGCCTCTCGACATCGTAAATGCCGTTGATGTCTGGCATTTCCGTTTCGATTTCGAATTGGACACGGATCCGGTCGGCGGGATACTGAGCTTGAATCGAATGAAGGGTTCCGTCAAGCACTTTCTTGCCGTTAAAAATCATGAAAATCGTGTCGCACATTTTCTCGGCCATATCCATGTCGTGCGTCGAGAAAACGATCGTGGTGCCGTTTTCCCGCAAACTCAAGACGGCGTCTCTGAGCGACTCTAAGTTGACCGGATCGAGCCCACTAAACGGTTCGTCTAGAATTACCAGTTCCGGTTTTGCAACAACCGCAGAAATAAATTGAATCTTTTGGGCCATTCCCTTTGAAAGCGAATCAATTTTCTTGTTGGCCCATTCGGCCGCCCCCAATCGTTCGAGCCAATGATCGATCTCAGCCCGGCAATCTGACATGCCTTTCAAACGCGCATAGTAAGTCAGGATGTCTTTGACTTTCATCCGCTTGTACAGGCCGCGTTCTTCCGGCAAATACCCCAGACGATCGTCCGCGGTTTTGCCATAGGACTGCCCCAATACCGATACCGAACCGGAGTCAGGCTGAAAGATCCTCAAAATCATTCGCAGCGTCGTCGTCTTGCCGGAACCGTTGGGCCCAATGAACCCATAAATCGCTCCGCGGGGAACCACTAAATCAAGATCGCAAACCGCTTGTTGTTTTCCGAAAGTCTTGGAAACTTGATGAAGTTCAATTGCATTGACGGTCATAACGATAATGGCAATAGCGAAAGTTACTGAAACGCAGGCAGCTCAAACGTCCTCTTCGTTTAACCGTTGACCACACTGTTTGCAATGCACCGCGTCATGGTCATGACTTTCCAGCATGCAGTAGGGGCAGGCTTGTGTCGAGGGGGGCGACCTCCGAGCTTCAATAAATTCTGCAGATACAAATCCCGTTGGAACAATAATCAAACTGTAGCCCAACAGAATCAGGATCGCCGCCACAAATTTGCCTAAAGTTGTGGTTGGCACAATGTCGCCATAGCCGACCGTCGTCATGGTTACCGTCGCCCAATACATGGACTCGGGTATGTTTTTGAATTTGCTTTTTACATGCAGATGCTCCAAGTCTCGCAGATCTTTCAAAACCAAATCCGCTGCGTCGTAGTCCTCCTTGGAAACCGCCAATTGCAACGAAGCCTTCAACTCGACCGTTTTGGCCATTCGTTGTTGCTCGCTATCAAAGGGAATCGATTTGCCGTTGCCCCAGTTCTCAATCTCATACATCAACGTTCCTGCGACCGTGATCGCAACGACAACGACGCCAACGAATACGACTATCTTCGTGCGAGCACGCATGATGGCTCGCCCCAGTTCATCCGCTTCTTTCATGAAATGGATCAATTTGAAAATTCGAAAGACGCGTAACAGCCGAAAAGCGCGAACGACGGCCAAATGCGGCGCGTTGGCAAATAACAAGGCTATATAGGTCGGCAATACCGCCAATAAATCGATGACCCCAAAGAAACTTGTCGCGTATTTCATCGGTCGTTTGACGCAGTATAGACGCAACGCATATTCAACCGTAAATAAGATCGTGAAAATCCACTCGGCAACGTCGAACAAACTGCGATACCGCGACTGAAACGACTCCACCGTTTCCAAACAAACGGCCAAAACGCTGAGCAAGATGGCAATCAGCAAGACAACATCAAACAACAAGCCGGCAGCCGTATCGGCTTCAAAAATGATTTCGTGGATGCGATGGCGAAGTTTGGAGTCCTTTGCTCGGCTTGATTCGATTGAATTCATATCACGATGGAAAGGGTGACCGGTTGTTCACTCGTATGTTAACGAATCCAGACGTTTATCGCCTACCTCAAACGAGTGAATTGCAGGACAGCGATTAACGTAGTCCAGGTGGTAAGCCGTCGGGGAATCTCTCTTCAATCACTTCCAAGATATACTTTTGACGATTTTCCGGTTTTGGGTGAGAGCTCAAGAACTCCGGCGGGGCACCGTTACCCGAGGCTTCCTTTAGAATTTCCATCACTTCCAGCATATGTTCGGGATGAAAATCACACATCACCATCAATTCAACACCCCAGCGATCAGATTCCAGTTCCGCTTGTCGGCCATAACTCAAACCAATCTTGTTGAGCACCGCGCCAGCCATTTGAGCGCTATTGTTGCCGCCACCAGCAACGCCTGCCGCACTAGCCATTTGTTGAAAAAAGCCACCTTGGGCCATCCGTTCGATCCCATGACGTTCAATCACATGTCCAATTTCATGGCCAAGTACGCCAAACAATTGCCCGGGATGCGTCATCTTGCGGTACAAAGCTTCAGTGATAAAAACTTGCCCTCCCGGCAAAGCAAATGCGTTAATGACTTGACGATCGGCCAGCAAGTGAAAATCAAAGGTGTAAGGCAAACGAATCCCGTCTCTTTGCAAACGCTGGTAAAGTTTATTTTCAATTCGCTTGCCCGCTTCGGCAACGATTGCCGCAGCACGTGTATCCGGCGTGATACCGCCATGTTGTTGTACCATTTGATAGGCAGCGTTTCTGCCAATCTCAATTTCTTGTTCTGGCGTCACCCCGCCAACACGTTGATTTTCTCCGGTGATCGGATTGACCGTAGCAGAGTTAAAGTAGCTAACAGCAGAAAACAGAACGATCGCGGCCGCAATGAGCAAACGAGACTTCCACCCAGACGTCGAAGGTCGGTGGCGACGTTGTTGTTGGGGAACTCTTTGTTCAGGATAACGAGACATTTCGGAAATGATTGATCAGGAAAGGTGTCAGTCGAGTGGACGAGTTTTATTCGCACACTCAGAATTAGACGCTATTCCGCGACGATTTCAACCTCGGAATGCCGTAAAGCCAGGTCAACCTGCTTTGAATACCAGCCGTTGCAACGACGTTCTTGGGCATCAGCAAGGTTAGCCTGTGATCAATTCAACGAACTCTTTAACATCACGGCACAAACGCTGAACGTCCTTGATTAAAAAACTCAAGCCGGAAAGTGCCTGACATACGATCAATGCCTGATAGAGCTTAGCCATCAAACGCCGGATTCGACTTATTTAGGTCTTTCACTTCGTTCGCGATAACGGCGACATAATTGACCTAGTTCTTACTCGGTTACCGCTACATGCGTAGTTGGTTCATTTTCAATTTTCAAGCTGCGAGTTGAAGTTGCCGACTTGTACTCTCCAACCAATTGAAAGGCCACTTGAATACCCGGGCGCCCAGGTCAAAGCTTTCTCTCAACCCCTATTTGCAACTTTGCAAAATTTCTGCACTAATGCGTCAATATAGTAAAGGCCTTCAGCCATGGCATTTTGACAGGAAATGTACACCACCGTTATCCCGAGCCAAACAAAAACTCAATACCGTAAAAAGTACAACTTGATAGTAAAAAAGGACCCTAAATTATTAGGACACGATGCCTAAAACGACGTAATGTTTATTATCGAGAATCTTGTCATTTAGGCGCGTATCTATGAAAGAAGGCGACAAGTATCATTTCAAGATGGAAATCCTTGCAGCGGTTCGGGTTATGAATAAATGGCAAGGCGTATCTGTCGCCCCTGAACTGGTGCTCGAATTCTCAAGTGAATTCATTTCCCATGTCTGCTATCTAGATGTAGAAATTTGCCGTGGATTTAGTGAATCACGACAGCTTGTTCCAGATAGTGAGCGGTTCTCCACCGTACCTATTCGCAATGTCGGCAATTGGGACGAAATCTACGCCGAGTTGACCAAAATCGGACGGCAGTACTATTGTTCGGAAACTGAGATTATTGGATGAGATACGGCCCAAAAAAAGTTTGGAGTCCACGCCGCGCCCCAGACCTGAATGTAGGCAATCGTGAACTCCAATTCCCATTTTTCCGGTACGGGCCAAAGACTGAATTTTTTACTGCAAATTGTTTCAGCAAAAGAGCTATTTAGTTCAGCGGGATCCCGTGGGCAAGGGCTGTGTACTTGTTTCATCGCACCGATTTTACATTGTGCTTCCCAAGGGGGCGCCTCGTATTTGTCGATGGAATTCAATCCGCTGGCCCAGCGGCGGATTCTCAAGATGAGTTTGACCAGTATGACGCTATTGAAGCCTTCGATTGTGTCTGCCAGCTTGCCAGGATTATTTGGGCTGGGGGAGACGTACATTGCGATGGCACTTTGGATCTTTGAATGTCTCGTTATTGATACAAGTACTGGTTTCCGGAGTTTATAATTTGAAAGCAGACATTGACGCCGACCGCAATTCGACTTCTTGGACGTGATACTTGTTGTTGAACTTCTTTCCAAGCGGCTAAAAGTCGCCCGTCGAATTTATCGAGCTCGCTCAACCACCTATTAGCAAGATTACAAACGGATCGATATCCAAAAGGTTTAGGGTGCCGTCTTGGTTGACGTCGGCTTCGACTTGAAATTGACCTGACGTCAATCGCTCAACAAAAGGGGCCACATCCAATAGGTTCACGGTTCCGTTTAAATCCACGTCGCCCAGCAGTACGGTTTTTAGGCTCTCATAAGCAAACGCCATACTACGAGATTTCCCGGGTGTTGCTGGCGTCGATGGATCCGGATCATAGGAATTCAGAAGATTGCCGTCCCCATCAAATTGATAGATTCCTCCAGTCCACGAGACGACGGTCATATCGCCATTGTCGTCAAACGCGATGCCCTGGGGTACTAAGGCCGCACCCGGCACTCCGAAGTCATCCAAATCGACAGGTAGAATTGTGTTCAATAAATTGCCATCTTGGTCAAACTCATAGATCCCGCGTGCACCACCACCGGATGTGACCCAAACGGTGTCGTCAGCATCCCCTGGTCCGTTTGGATCTCGGGCAACTGCCATCACGCTCGCCATGCCGGGCGTATTGAAACTAAACAGGAACTCGTCATTCGAATCAAACTTATCGACTCTTCCTGGAATTCCATCTGAATTGCCATCGTCATCCAAAGTCCCCAAGCGATTCGTCACGTAAAGGCTTCCATCTGGAAAAAACGCCGTGCAATTCGGATCGACCAAGCCGTCGCGCGTAAAGCTGCGCAAAAAATTGCCCTGTTGATCGAATACCATAATGTTATTTCCCGGCGAACTGGCTCCGGTGCCAGAGTTACTAACATAGACCTCGTGATCTTCGGGATTGACGCCGGGTGTCCTCTTAAAGGTAACGCCGACCGGTTGGTTGAAATCCGGATGGGTTAGAGACCATTTAAATCGCCGATGTTGGTCGAAAATATAAATCGAGTTGCTAAACTCTCCAGCAACCCAAATATCTCCGTTGGCTGGATTGAATGCTAAACCTCGGGGACCGTTCAATCCTGGAGTGGTCATCGTGCCAACCGGCTCACCACTTTTCGAAAAAATGCTGTAAGCATCGTCGTTGTACATGGCTACGAAAAGATGGCCGTCGTTTTCGAACGGTAATTGTGCGTAAGCGATGTTTTGGACTGCGGCAATCGTCCCCCAAACACATACCATCAACCAAGCGAATGGCTGCAGGTTCTTCGTACTCATTTATGTTCCAATCGGGCGTAAACTGACCTACACGTCTATCAGTATAAGTATAACAGCTCCCTTTGGTAGCCACTCACGCAAGCACGAAACAAGCATATGAGTCGGATCGCCGATTCTTTGAGGCAACGTGGGCTATCGCCTCAAGGATTTCATTAAATTGGTCTACCAATTTAGCAAAAACCTGAATGTTATGCCGGCTCAATGTTTGTTTAGATGTCGAAAACCATACCTCAAGGACCCTCGGCAATGAACAACGTAGTCAACAACTTGAAAAACCAGAATGTTCATGACTTGAACAATCAATTGTTCAAAGTGAGTTTGTTGGTGGATGCCATTCGACAAAAAGTCGAACCCATGGCTGATTCCGAACTGAATGAACTTCTGGAACGAATTCAAATTATCGTTCAACACATCGCAACTTTCGCTCAACCGTCAATGCAACAATAAGTTATCGTTCCAGTTTTTGACTTTGATAGACAACATCAACGAACATTAACGTATTTCGTTTTTCGCGGAATGATGAAAGAATTTAACAGCGTAAGCTGCTACTTCACCTGAGCTGCTTAGATTCAACTTGGATTTGATATTGCGCGAGTGCGTATGTAGTGTATTTACACTGACGTCTAACTTGCCCGCAATCTGCTTGATTGATGCTCCCGTCGCCAAATGTTCCAATAGCGTTCTTTCCTTGGCGGTAAGCAATTTGATTTCCGACGGTATCAGCAAATTGAACGTGCAAACTGCCAAATCCGGATTCCCAATCGACCACATCCAAATTCGGTATCTCAATCCGTTGAGCGACTCTATTTCCACTTGGGCTTTCTCATGCAGAGAAGCAGTCCTCGCGAACGCAAGTTTAAATTTTTCCGCATCCTGGGGAGGCATATTCGACCACCCGAGATCACCGATTTTCGTCTTAATCGAATGATTGCTCAACCATTTGACGACTCCGTTCCAATCACAAATTGCAACGAAGGCATCGCCAGGTCTCAACGGGAAATCATTACTGATGTATTTGCCGTCCATACACTCCTTTCTTTCCGCAAAATTTTACGAAATCATAAATCGGATGACTTGGTATTTAACAAACATTTGTTTTCACTTGGCTGGCATCGCATTTCGCCGGCATTGAGCTGTCGATTGGACGATTCGCTCAATTCAACTAACCCCATCCCGTGCAACCAACATCAACCGGTTCCCTACGGGCAACGAGTTCTCCGAATACCAAAATTCGAATCGGATTGTTGTTGGAATCCAGAGTTTCGTCCTACATAATGTACCTGCTTGTCAAAAGATGGCAGACACAAAATGAGATCGATTTTGCTCTACTCTGATTCTGCTGCCACTTGTATCCCAGTACAGATTGAAATTCACATGCAGGAAAACCCCATGTTAAAAACAGCAGCAACTATATTTGGTATCGCAGTGTTGTTTTGCACTTCAACCTTCGCCCAAACCGACTTTTTCTGGTCGTTCAACGATTTGAATTCGGGTGCGGTGAATTCACCGGCCAAGGGCGTGTTTCGCCCCGGGGACACGGCTACTCTGTTCCTTTATTACTCAACAGTAAATTCGGATCTAGACACTGGCGCTGGGTTGGACATTTCACTTTCGAACGACGCGACGATCGATTTCATGGCGGCACGAACTTTCGATTTTGATATCGTTGTTGCTGGAACGGACGTTGGCAATCGGTGGCTTGGCAACAATGGTGGCAATGGACTTGTTGGGGACGCTCAATCTGTGACCGCCAACAACATCGAAGGACTAAATGCCGCTGCGTTCGTTGGCGGTGGTTCAGGTATTCTTATGGAAAACGGTGCAAACGGCACTCTGATGGATATTGGTTACGACCCGGATTCGGATGCGTTTTTGTTTGGTAGTATTGATTTTGTCGTGGGAGGAAGCCCTGGAAGCACGACACAAATCGTTACGGATGTCGGGACCATTGGAATCGCTCATAATGGCCAACCGTTGAACCCTACTTTTGGAACGGCAACGATCTCGGTCGTACCCGAGCCAAAAACATTTTGCGGCTTTGTTTGCCTCGCTTGCTTCGCGCTCCGACGACAATCTCTCAGATAGCCTGAGATAAACTCATGCCGTCATTCAATTAACGGTGACCAACCCAACGAATTTTTTATTTACTGGAGATTGTATGCGGTTGTGTCAACGCGATCCGTCTGATGTGCTTGGGATGATATTCTTTTTACTCGCAGACTTCATCGTAGTGCTCTTGAGCCCAAGCTGTGACGCACAGGGCAATCGGTACGGACTCGAAACCGAGAACCGAGCCCCAGAGACGGCAAGACCCTATGCGCCCGAATACTTCGTTGGCCTGAAGCGTTTAACACGGTTTGGATTGGCGATTTCCGAAGACAATCGCGAATGCTATTTTGCGGTCGCGCTCAATGACAACGGCCGGTTCCGTGAGGAAATCCGCTTCACTCGGCGTGGTGCTGATGGCCATTGGACCAAGCCCCAGCCTTTGCTGCCCGAGGAAAAGAAATACAAGTATGTGGATCCACACTTTTCGCCCGATGGCAAACGACTCTACTTCATCTACACGAAACCGGCGGATCAAACGGACGCTCCCAAGCGACCGATGTTTGACATCTGGTACGTTCAACGCCAAGGCAAAGGTTGGGGCGAGCCGTCCATCGTCCGGGCGCCTATCAGCACCAACGATGCCGAGGAGTACTTTGTCTCTTTGACTTCTGATCAAAAGATCTTTTTCGGTTCCAACAGAGCCGATCGCAACAATTTTGATTTGTACTCCGCTCGACTTGGCGATAACGGCCATTACGATCCTCCGCAACCTCTAAAGGGAAACGTGAACACCGACAAGTACGAAGCCGACGTGTTTGTCGCCCCCAATGAATCGTACATCATTTACAGCTCGGCTGGTCGCAAAGACGGATGCGGAAACGGCGATCTGTATGTCAGTTTCAAAGATTCCGCGGGCAATTGGAGTACAGGCAAGAATTTGGGTAAAGGCGTCAATTCAGACCAACAAGAGTTTGCACCCTCGGTTTCGCGTGACCAAAAAGCATTGTTCTTTAGCCGAGGTGGAATTATCCATTGGGTCGATACTTCCATCATCGAAAAATTGCGTTGATGGATTGAATGCCGGACGAATTTTTTGCAAACGCCGTTCAAGTCGAATATCAAATACGCAATCCGTTGGCCAATCACTCGAATGCCTTGAGCTACATTGGCCGCAATAGCAAAAAATTCCTTTTGAAAAAACACTTCGTCCACGTCGAAGGTTATGCAATTGAGTGGAAAATTCAACGCAGACCGGACGTCAAGAAAAGGCAGCATTCCGCCGGTGCAAAACGTGGAATTCAACCACGTTTTGTCCGCCCCGGTTCCGAACACAACGAATTCGACGGGTTTGATCGCGACTTCAGGCAAAACAACAAACACTCAAACTGAGTGACAAAGCTCAATGTCAGCAATCGGCACCAAAACTCGTGCCAGCGGGCATGGGCGTTTGCGGAAACAACGAATCAGGCAATGCATTGGCGATGGGTTCCAAAACGCTGGGCACGGTGTAAGCCACGGCCGCAGTTGATAGGCCAATGAACAACAAGCCGATGAGCAATATCTTTACAACTCCACCAACGACCGGATTCGCCCTTTTCGTAGGGTTGGAGTCCAAGCTTGTATCCGCTGGGACCTCGTCTTGAGAGTCAATTGACTCATTGTTGTTATTAACTACGTCATTCTGCATCTTGCAACTTTCTAACTCGAAAGACCCTAGATTGTTAAACCAACACTTTACCCCATTTGAGACGCAAACCACGCCTTAACATTACGGCGAAACCGGAATTTTATTGTTAAGTTAACAATCTAGAATTGAACGACGATGCGTTGAGCCATGGCGTAGAAAAGAGACAACATTAGATGCATCGCATGGCTGTAACGACAAGCTAAGTTAGGAAAAATGCCGCGTCAAAACAGATAAATTGGCCGTTTTGAGGAAGGCGCCTCTATACCTCGATATCGAAGTCTTTTTTGATGTTGGTTTTGTCGGTCGGGATGTCCCATTCTTCCTTATGCCCTTTGGGAATCGGATTGTTGAAGTTGGCCGGCATCGGTTCACCTTCAATCAGTTCTTCATTGTCGCCGGGCGCTTCAACAAAACATTCGATATCCACCCGATGAAGTCCACCAATCACGCCTTTCCCACCAACGCCTTTGGTGCGGTAACGACCGTTGATGATCGAAGCGATCCCTGCCGCCCCCTGGTTTTCGCCGGTCGGTGAAAACATGATCTTGCCCGTTTTGACGGGTTCGCCATTGATCGTTACGTTCCCCGAAATCTGGATTTGTCGGGGGTCGTCCGATGTTTGGCAACCGACACTGAGAGTCAGCAAACTCAAAGCCAATACCAATCTATAAACCACGGATTGCCGTCTTGTCGCGTGCGTCGTTTTCATGTTTAGATCGTCTCAAAAAAATAATAGCGAGTGTGGATCGCTCCGACACTCGCTGGTGGATGGTTTGCTTACACCAGTTCCGTCTAGAAGTCGCTGACGATTTCCGCACCTTCTGCACTGGCCAAGGACAAGTACAAACTCATGTTGATCGTGTCGCGAACAAATGTCGTCGAACCATCAGCCAAAGCAAAATTACAACCGCCAGGATGCTCACTGCCCATGTTGATGTTATTGTGCTGTGTCGTCGTATGGTTGAAATCGTAAGCATTGATCGGATAGCGGATGTTTCTCATCCCTGAGCAATACGACCAAGTGCCACCACGTGACCACGGCCGATAAGGAGGGCCCCAGAACGTCGTCTCTTGACCTTGCTCCAATCCAAACGAGCTCTCACCGATCAACAACGTGTTCGATGAACCATCGTAAATGCTCTTGAAACCGCGACTCTTCTTGCGTTCAAATCCAAATTGACCGTGCGTCCAAAAGATGCCTTCGGTCGATACGCCACCGTGACCGGTAACTTTGAATTCATAGTCATTACCCGTCGCTGGGTTAGGACCGATCGGACCAGAAATGCAATAGTAATGAGTCGTGTAAAGCGGCTCGCCAACGATCTCTTGCGGCACTTCTCCTGCAGGTACGCCAAGTTCCGTCAAAGAAAAATTGGAAAATTTTTCCGGACTCGAAGGGCATTGGGCCACTTCCAATGGATTGACGGAGAGATCCCATTTGCCAGGTGCTCTTAAACTACTCAACGCCAAACTAAATCGGTCATGCAAGTTGTTTTGTTCCATATAAGGCAAGACATAGACCAGGTAGCTCAAATAGTCGTAATCTTTATTGCCAGGATTCACCGGATCGGTAAAGAACGTCGTCGCGGCTGGAAACCGGTTGTTCGCCGATTCAAAGTTGTGACAGGCAAAAGCAATTTGTCGAATCTTGTTGGCGCAACTGGCACGCCGAGCTGCTTCGCGGACTTGCTGTACCGCTGGCAGCAACATCCCGATTAAGATCCCAATGATCGCGATCACGACCAATAATTCGACCAATGTAAAACCAGAGACTCGGCGTTTCATCGGACACTCCGTATAAAAAAACTAGATAAACTCATCCGCATAAAGCAATGCATTAGGGCTTCCCATATCACTTTACTATCGTACAATCCCCGTCCAACCCCAATGACTAATTGCGAAATTTAAATTCCAATTTGCGACAACGGCGCTGATTACAAGAATAGTTAAGGGTCTAACGGTCAAGATTATGCAATCCGGCAAACCTCAACCGCCAAAAGTTGCGCTGTTGGTGGACACCTCTACTGGCTGGGGGCGTCGATTGGTCCGCGGCGTTGGAAATTACGCATTACAACACGGGCCTTGGCATCTGTGGGTGGTTCCTCGCGGGCGTGGGGAACCGATGAAACTGCCCAGCGATTGGGGCGGCGACGGTGTCATCGCGCGGCTAACTAACGCGAAAATGGCAACGGATATACTCAGTAAGAATTGCCGTCTCGTAAATGTGTCGTCGATCAAGATCCCTGAAATCAAAGTTCCATCGGTCAGGACCAGTTACGAAGAGTCTGCCAAGATTGCGATGGAGCACCTGGCGGCTCGCGGATTGAAAAACTTCGCCTATATCGGCCCAACCAAAAACCCCTACGTTGCCGAACATGCCGATGAGTTTCGTCAGCAGATTCCTTCATCGTCTCGCTTGGTTTCTGTTTTCGATTGTGGCACCGAATCGATGGTAACTAATTGGTCCAAGCGACGAACTGCAATGATTCAATGGATTTCAGAACTTGAGAAACCTGTCGGTGTGTTCTCGTGGGGCACGACGCCTGCCATGCAATTGTTGGATGCTTGCCGAGAAGCCAACGTAAATGTGCCGGACGACGTTTCGGTTTTGGCCGGTGATGATGACGAACTGATGTGCAACACGACCAGTCCAACCTTGTCAGGATTGCTTGTCGCGTCGGAGCAAATCGGTTACCGCGCCGCCGAGCTATTAAACCAACTGATGCAGGGTGAAGACCAAACGGTAGCCGACATCAAGATCGATCCGATCCAAGTCAATATGCGCCAGTCGACGGACGCATTGGCAATCGATGACTACGAATTGCTCGTGGCCGTAAAGTACATTCGGGAAAACGCGTGCAAATCCATCACGGTGCAAAACGTTGCGGATGACTTGGCGATCAGTCGGCGTAGCCTCGAACGTAAATTCAAGGAATCGTTCAACCGCACGCCGCTCGAGGAGATTCAGCGGATCCGGTTGGTTCGGGTTCGCGAGTTGTTATTGAAAACCGACTTAAACATGCCAAAAATCGCGGCCCAATCCGGATTTGGAACGCCCGAATACATGGCGACCGCATTCAAAGCGAAATTTGGCATTACTCCTTTGAAATACCGATCGCAAGTTCGCGCCCGCTAATTCAAAGGTTTTTTTCGCAAACACGCCAACGACGGCACTGGGTTTGAGAGTAGAATCGGGTAGTGGGTTATTGGTTTCCTGAAAGGTGTATTTAATGGTAGTGTCTGGCGGTTTTTCACTTACTGAAAGTGAAGTTCACCAATTCCATCAAGACGGATTTGTCGGACCATTTCGGGCAGTTGATGCCGACGAAATGGAAAGCGTTCGCGAGCAAATCGAACAACAGGTTTTCGAGAACGACAATGGCCCTTGTCAAGGCAAGCGAGAACAATCCCGTCACATGGATTGCCCGATTGTCCAAGAGATCGTTCGACGTGATGAAATCGTCGATCGGATGGCCAGTCTATATGGACCAGATTTAGTGCTTTGGGCCACTTACTTTTTTAACAAATACCCTGGTGGCAAGGAAATCCCTTGGCACCAAGATTTGAATTACTGGCCGCTAGAACCCATCATCAACATTAGCGCATGGATCGCGATTGACCCGGCCAAGATAGAAAACGCGTGTGTCCGATTGATACCCGGTTCACACAAATCGGTGGTGCCGCATATCGCCGCGCCGGAAGAAATGGAATTTGGCGAAATGGCTGATCCCAAATACTTTGACGCGGATCAGGCTGTGCCAATGGAGTTGGAACCTGGCGAGTTTTTTATTTTCAATGAAAAAACGTTGCATTGGTCTCCCAAGAACGATTCGGATTTGCGCCGGCGCGGGATGACCATGCGGGTCACCATTCCCATTGTCAAAATCGAACACGACGAAGCGCCTTTACACCCCGGCCATATGGCAATGATGTTACGTGGCAAAGATTACATGGGTTTCAATCGCCTGATGGAAGCCGTCAACGCATAATCGCACTCCGATACAATAAATGGAATAAGCTTGAAATGTTATCGATTCGAACGATCTGTTTGGCGGCTGTTTTTTTGCCGCTGGTAAATACTCAAGGCCAATGCGATCAAGATTCGAATTTAACCCTTGGCGCCAAAGCGGAATCGAGTTCGGTGCGCGCCGATTATCATGCGGCCAACGCGATCGACCAAACGATCAGCGATGCATCTCGCTGGCTTAGCGAACCGTCCGACCCGACCGGCTGGCTGAAGATTACTTTCCCTCAGAATGTCAAAATTGGAGTGGTCGACGTATTTTCGGGGTATCAAGACGGTTCGCCGATTCAAGAGTTCGATTTGTCGCTGCACATCGGCGGGCATTGGATTACTCCCGCGAGCGGAAAAGTCCGAGGCAATCAGGAACTCAACCGCCGAATCAAGATCAATGAAGAAGATGTCGCGGCGATTAAGCTTCAAGTCGTCAGGCCTAGCCCAGCACGAATTCGTGAAGTGGCTGTTTATGAAACGGCAAACACGCCAATCAGTGCGGGACTAAAACGGTCCGCGTCCTTGGCGGTTGCAGTTCCTCGCGATCAACATCAAATCGCCGTTAATCAAATTGGTTATGATCCGGTCTTGCCCATGCGATTTACAGCTCCGCTCACAGCTGACGGCGTCGAATTTCAGTTGGTTGATTTGTCGTCGCGGCAAGTGGTATACAGAGGCAAGATCGAAGACAAGGTGGGTGATTTCTCAGCTGCCAATACCAAACCCGGGCGCTACGCGATCGAAATCAACGATGGAACATTGAAGGCTGGAGCAAGCGACCCGTTCCTCATCGTTCCAGCGTTGGCCCAACAGCATCACTGGCAATCGGCCGTCGACTTTTTGATTGATTCTCGTTCCGTATTGGGTACCCACCCCAGCGCCTATGGCGGTTGTCCCTGGCGTGATGGTACGTATTACGACGCGATCCTCCCGTCGTTGGTGCTGTTCTATTTGTCGGATTCGGAATTTGTCGATTCGATGCCTCGGCAAATTGACTGGAACGCCGAGAAAGCCCGTGTGCTAGGTCCAAGCTTCAAATTCGATAAAAAGAACTCTTGTTCAGAAGGGGTGATGGATGCCGTCAAAGCATATTTTGAGATAGCGCCGCCCAAACCCAATGCGCCCGACATTGTGAAGCTAATCCATTGGGGAGCCGGCTACTACGTTAATATGCCAGCGACAAAAGACCCCAGCGGCGATCCGCTTGGCCGCAAAATTCATTCGCAGACGTTAGAGCAACTCAGTTACGTCTTGTGGGCCTGGCCGGTATTAAAAAAGTGGTTGCCTCAAGAATTACACGATCGTTGTTTGAAATTGTGCAACGAACACTGGAAATCATCGGGTGCTTTGGACGTTCCCAAGTTGTGGTCGGTGAATTCCTATCAGAAAACCGTGGGGGGCAAAAAAGTTAACCCAATGGGTGGTAAATTGCATCCCTACAAAGGCCGACACGCCCCAGGCCATTCAATCGTTCCCAATCTTTTAATGTACGAAGTTGCGAATCGAAACAAACAACGAAATTCGAAACAGTTTTTGAGAGCGGCCGTTAGCCAAGCGAAATGGATCGTGGAAAAACTGGATTGGAATGACCCGCGAACCACAAAGGGGCATCGTATGAGTGAGCACCGGACCATCCCAAATTTAGTTTGGATGTTGCAAAAATATCCTCAACATGCGCCTCGCGGCCTCAAAGGCAAAGTCGAAGCATGGGTCAAAGTCGCGATTGGCCGGTCCGACAATATGTGGGATTTTCGCCGCTACGACATGGAAGAACATTGGACGATCCCTAAGTTAAACGATTTGGGAAACTCGATTTCATTGCCCGCGATTGCATTGTCGGCTTCTTGGGTCGTTGACGATGCAGCCAGTCGTGACAGACTGCTGCAGATTGCAAGTGCTTCGATCGACCATGTGTTTGGAAGAAACCCACGATTGGCGGCTGCGCCAAGTGTCCCCAAAATGGGATTCCCGGAAATCGAGCGCGGCTGGCCTCGTGCCCATCAACACAATGTGTGCGCAAGATTGGAAACGGTGCGGGGATCACTTTCCGCGGCGCCGGGTTCGGAAATGTATCCGTTCAATCCGGAAGGTCGTTTTCGGCATGCCGAAGGCTGGGTCAACTATGGGGCTTGTTGGTGCCTGACATTGGCTTACCTTCAATTCGATGCCGAACGGACCACGGCCGATGTAAATGGGAAAGTGTCGAAGGAATAAAAATGCAATACCTCAAGTTCTCGCTGCAGACCGCGTTCCTCTTTTTCAGCCTATCGGTTTCGCAACCGTCGTGGGCGCAACCTCCAGGGACCGGTTGGAGACTGCACTTTTGCGATGAGTTTTCCGGTGACCAAGTGGATTCGTTGAAATGGCTCAGCCGTTACCCTTGGGGACGCACACACAATCACGATGCCTATATGCTCGATGACAATGTGCAAATTGCCAATGGGTTTTGCACCCTGTTCGCCAAACGCGAGACGGTCAATGGCAAGCCGTTTTCATCGGGCGTGATTTCGACGGGTTACAGCAAGTACACGGCCAAACATGGCTATATCGAAGCAAGAATCTTATTACCCAATCGTCCTGGGTCGTGGCCCGCATTTTGGGGCTTGTATGACGGCTGGCCGCCCGAAAACGACATCATGGAATATCCAATCGATACCGCAGCAGGCAATGGATACGCTCCGACTGAGTACCATACGGCGTTTCATTACAGCACCGGTGGCGGAAATGCAGCCGGTGGCGGCCAAGTAAATCCTGGCGGTGTCGGTGACTTGGGCAATAGCTGGCACACGTTTGGCATGGAATGGATCGAAGACGATTTGGTCCGCTGGTACTTCGATGGCCAAGTCGTTCGGACATTCGGGAACCAATCGGCGATCGCTCAAATGGAACGCATGTATTTGATTTTGAATTACGCCGTTGGCGGTTGGCCGGGGCGTCCGAACCAATCCGAATGGCCGGATTTGGCGTCTGACACGACGGTCATCGATTGGGTTCGTGTATGGCAAAAACCAGACCAGACCGGAGCGGCCGTTTACGCGTACAACCAATCGCCTGTCGGTTCGTGGACTGGAGACGAAAATTGGAATTTGTTCGAGCCGAGACACTCGCGTCAGATCGCTCGATTTGAAAGTCTTGCCCAACGGGACCAAATGCAAGTCGGCTGGAACAAATTGAAAACCATCGGTGAGGTCTATATCGACGGCGACACCTCGTACACGCTTGGAGATGCTGACGGAAACTTAGACAGTTTAATGTTTGCCGATGAAGGTGATGGTTGGTCTCGGCTGTGGGTTGAAGGGGGCACAGGCACCCATCAAATTTTAAGCCGTATCGAAATCCGCAATCGCCTTTCGTTGATGAATCTCGGTGCTCAACCACTGACTTTGTCAGGAGATGTTCATGGTCATTACCGAGAAACCGGTCCAACTGCGACAGCGAGAATTTATTTTAAGGGCGCTGGCACGGTTGTGTTTAACGGAGACGGCTATTATCAAAACTCGACAGATGTGACCGAAGGCAGCCGCGTCGAAATTCGTGGACGGTTGTACCAAGGTCGTGTCGCGGATTCGGCGTCGGTGAGGGTGGACTTGGGCAGCACCCTGTCGCTGGACAGCCTTTCGGCCGGAGAAAGTTTGGGTGCGTTGCCGGAAGATACCGAAAAATTGCTGTTAAATTCGGGAACTATAGAATTGCGAGGGGATTCGGTGACAAGTCGCGGCCTGACGGTTGGAGCCGGTGGTGGAGCCCTCGTGACTGCCAATGGAACGAATACGCTTTTCTCTGGCAACACGCATGAATTCGACCTGTCTGCTGGCGGAAGCCTTTCGTTGGCAGGAGACGGATTTGGGTCCGTTAAAAACTTGATCACGGGCGCAGGGAACCTGGCAAAAACGGGCGCTGGAACTTGGCGCATTGACGGGGCCAACAATTACTCTGGGCATACGTCCGTGGACCAAGGAATTCTGCATATCAATGGATTCACAGGCGCTGGGGCGACGCATGTTGCTGTTGATGGCACGATTCAAGGCAACGGTGTCGTACGTGGCACGCTGGTCAACGATGGCAAGGTTGCACCAACTGGAGACGTTGCTGATGGCACTCTCGGCCAATTCATCAAACTGGATAATTTTGAAGATGGCGATGTGGAAGGCTGGGACAATTCCGATGGTAACCCATTGTTTACGAATGTTGTCGATCCATCGAATCCCGACAATCGAGTCGCGGCATTCCGCGGGGGAACCGGCGGGGATGATGTTGCGTTCTTGAATTTGGGACTGCAATCAATTTCAGAAGATACTGCCGAGGCCACGGTTTACTTTCGTGTTGCCGCCGACTCATCGTTAACAGGCGATGGTTTCGAGGTTTCGTTGGGATTGGGTTCAGATTTTGACAGTACTCCCGATAGTCAGTTTGATTATGCGGTGCAAACGATCATGCGCGATGAATTGGCCGCTGGACAGGCCAATTCCAAATACTTGTTTTACAACAATGGTGCATCGTTTTTCGCGAGTGCCAATGACTTTTGGTCTTCGTTGAGTTGGATGGACGTTTGGTACGTCGTGGACAATATTGCGAAAACGTACGATTTGTACGTTGACGTTGGTCAAGGCCCCATCTTGGTCGTTGACGATTTTTCGTTTCGAACGATGGGCAGTTCAATTGACTCGATTTTCTTGACATCGGGCGCTGCGTTTGATGTCTTGGAACGACTTTACATTGACGACATTTATGTCGACCAGTCAAATCGCAATTTGAACCGACCAAATTCGGCTGTGAACAACGATTTTGATCCGGTCGGAACGTTGACCGTCAATGGTTCGTTTTCCCAATCGTCAACTGGCACGTTGTCGATGGATATTGCCGGTGCGGATGCGCTTGATCGCTTGGTGGTTGCTAGTGATGTCCATTTGGCTGGAACATTGACATTGAACTTCTTGGACGGATTTGAACCGGTTGATGGTCAAACGTTTCAACTGGTTTCTTCGTTGGCCAACTTGCAGGGAACGTTTGAACAAGTTGTCGACAATTTGGATAGTGCACAATTTGTGGCGGAGCTTGTATATCTTCCCAACAGTGTGTTGGTTGTTTACCAAGTTCAAAGTGTGGTATTGGGTGACGTCAATTTGGATGGCAATGTGAACCTTTTGGATGTTGGCCCGTTTGTGACTCTAGTTGCGAATGGTCAATTTCAGCCCGAGGCAGACATCAACCAGGACGGAATTGTGAACTTGTTGGACGTAAATGAATTTGTCGAACGGTTGGTTGGCGGCTAGGCCAAATCATATAATTTGGGCTGCTGAACATCAGGCGCAGTTTCATTAGCCGCCAACGACGAACACGATTCGCCATTTACGAATTTATTTTCCGCTGAACGCGTCTGTTGTAAAATTGACCTTAAATTTGAGTTGGGCAACATGGAAAATCAGGATGCGAATTGATCGTGAGCCGAGTTGCTAGGCAAACTCAAATTTGGTATCTTTGGCTGAACTTTTCTAATTCTTTTCAAATTTACGCGACGCAAAACGGTTCTTTTCGCGCTAGAGTCGCACTGTGTCCGGGCATTAGGTGGTTTCACCTCCCCAACTTAGCACCTATATTAAATCTCGCTGTTGGATTAGGACGCGTGGTTTGGAATTGAAATGGGAAGGTTGCCAGGTGGAAATTCCTGGAACATTTAATTCCTTCATCGGGCCGCGTAAGTCATTTTAGCAAGGGGATTGCAAGCGTGTCAGTATCGCCATCATTGGTAGTAGGAATTGGTGCTTCGGCTGGCGGCCTAAAACCCATTGAGGATTTCTTTATCCATATGCCACCAGACACTGGTATGGCATTTGTTATTGTTCAGCATCTGTCGCCAGACTTTAAAAGCTTGATGGATGAGTTGCTTCAAAGGCATACGTCGATGCCCATTCATCGAGTTACCGACGGTATTTCGCTGGAAGAAAACAGCATCTATTTAATACCACCCAAAAAGAACATGTCGGTGTCCGGAAACCAGTTGATGCTTTGCGATCAGATTCGGACGGGCGGTCCTAACTTGCCGATCGATCGTTTTTTTGACTCACTAGCCGCTCAAATGGGTGTGTCATCAGTGGCCATTGTTTTGAGTGGCTCGGGCAGCGATGGTTCTCGAGGGCTACAAGCGGTGCACGATCTTGGCGGACTTGTGATGGTTCAATCGCCTGAATCTTCGGGTTTTGATAGCATGCCCCGGGCCGCTATTACGACTGGCAAGGTAGATATCATCTGTGACCCTGGCGAGATGCCGTTACGCCTGCTGGAGTATGCGAGCCACCGCAATCGAGATCTTCTTTCAATTTCGACCGATGTTCACCCGACGGACTCAACGCTTTCTCGGCTTTGCCGTTTTTACAAAGCCCGCAATGCGATTGACTTTTCGTATTACAAACCGGGGACCATCCGACGCCGCTTGGACCGACGTGTTCAACTTTCCACGGTGGCTTCACTGGATGAGTACATGCAGCGGGTCGAAACCAATGACGATGAAGCCAATTTGCTATTTCGAGATCTATTAGTCGAGGTTACGCATTTTTTTCGAGATCCGGAAGCGTTTGCCGAACTTCGCGAAGAAGTGATTCCTGATTTGATAAGACGTTCCAATGGTGATGAAGAATTTAGGGCTTGGGTATGCGGTTGCGCTACTGGCGAAGAAGCCTATTCGATCGCGATGTCAATTCATGAATGCATGGAGAACGCGGGCGAACACAAAAAGCCATTTAAGGTGTTCGCAACCGATATTCATCCCGCGTCGATTGAATTTGCGGGAGAGGGCACTTACTCGCGGGCCTCCCTGGAAAACTTGCCCAAGCATTTCCAGGATCGCTATTTCATGGAAGTCGATGGTGGATTTAAAGTTAAACAAGAGATTCGCCAACGCATTATTTTTGCGATCAACGATGCAACCAAGGATGCGCCATTTACTCGCCTGAATTTGGTCAGTTGTCGCAACATGTTGATCTATCTTTTGCCTCCCGTGCAGAAAAGAATTCTCTCGATTTTTCATTTTGGATTAAAAAACAAGGGCGTTTTGTTTTTGGGGCCCAGTGAAACCGTTGGCGATTTAATCAACGAGTTTGAAGAAGTGGATCGACACTGGAGGATTTTTCGAAAGCGACGAGATGTTCGTCTGGTGGATTCTGGACGACTTCCGTTCGTTTCGGACCCGGCGGAACAAGCAACCAGTATGGTGCCAAATAGCGGTTCTACGTTGCGGCAATTTCGTCAGCAAAGTTTGGCCAGTTCGGTATTGAGCAGTTTATTAAATCGTTACTTGCCCGCCAGTCTGTTGCTTGACGAATACAACGAATTGGTTCATTGCATCGGGGACGCCCGCAAGCTACTGACGTTTCCCGAGGGACAGCCAACCAAAAATGTGTTGCACTTGCTCAGCAAGGAACTCAACGCTCCGGTCAGTGCAGCGCTGCACCGGTGCCGTAAAAATTCAGAAACGGTTACGTTCAAAGGCGTCCGCATTCAGTTGCCCGGCGAGTCCTTGAAACTGTATCAGTTGCGGGTGGAATCTTTGGAGGTCCGCAGCGAGCCATTGTATTTGGTTTCGTTTCTGGAAATGACTGAATTGCCACCCGCCCAGACCGAATCGGTGGAAATCGAACCCCTGGAAAATGCGGAAGAACAAATCGATCAATTGAAATTGGAATTGAATTACACACGCGAAACGCTGCAAGCGACCGTCGAAGAACTTGAATCGAGTAACGAAGAATTGCAAGCCACCAATGAGGAATTGATCGCTTCCAATGAGGAACTTCAAAGCACGAATGAAGAATTGCAGAGTACGAATGAAGAATTACATACCGTCAACCAAGAAAACCGGCTTCGTATCGATCAGTTGAATGAAGTTACCGAAGACTTGGAACTTTTACTTAGCCGCACGGCGACAGGTATCCTGTTCCTGGACGAAGAATTGCATATTCGCAAATTCACCCGTTCCATTACGCAATATTTCGATTTGCAACCGGGAGATATTGGACGCAGCATTGACAATTTCACTCATCGAACCGGAATCAAAAATTTCTACCAGCAACTCCGTGAGGCCGTTACGACGGGCAGTGAATTTGCGATTGAAAGCGCCGTATCCGACGAAGAAAAATTGATTGTCGAATTGGCGGTTCGTCGCGAGAATCCAAGTGGTGGAGTCATGCTGACTATTGGTCAGAAAACGTCACAAGGGTTTGGAATTGCTTCGAAGCAGTTTTACTTACCGATCGGCGCTGGGTTCTGGCAGTGGCCGGATGTTACCAAGGATGAAATGTGGTGGTCGCCACGTTGTTTCGATCTGCTCGGATTCGATCAGAATTCAGTCAATTCCAAATTTTCGAATTGGAGAGACTTGGTGCACCCCGACGACGTTCATCGGTTAGACAATGCCGGGACGGACCAATGTATTTTTGTACAAAAAGGGTTCTTGGTGCTTCGCATGAGGTGCGCCAACGGAGAACATCACAAATTTGAGTATCGAGCAGCCATCGTTTTGGACGAAAACGAGAAACCCAAGAGCATGATGGGATCATTTGCACCTTTTCAAGAACGAACAGATGAGGAGTCACAAGCAGGTATCCCTGGACCCAAACTATTGACTTCTCAGGAACGTAAAGTGGTTTCTTAGCGAGGCACTTAGAGCATGGATGTCACCCCTAAAAAATCAAATCCTGTCGACCCAACCGACGGCATGTCCCAACACATTATCGTTGGTATCGGTGCATCCGCTGGAGGCGTTGAAGCACTGGAGCAATTGTTTGAGGCGATGCCCTGCCAGTCAGGCATGTCGTTTGTGGTCGTACAACATTTGTCACCGCATTTTGAAAGCCTAATGCCACAAATCCTATCGCGACGCACTGAGATGAAGGTCGTAAAAATAAAAGATGGGATGCGGATTGAGCCGAATCAAATTTATGTCTTGCCCAATGGCAAGGTCACCCAAGTTGACGGAAAAGCACTCGTCTTGCAAGACCTGGATCGTGCTCATCATGGCTACCCGATAGATTTTTTCTTCAATTCGTTAGCGATTCAAGCTGGTGAAAACGCGGTCGCAGTCGTGTTGTCAGGCACCGGTTCGGACGGATCGGAAGGCGTTTGCCAGATCCACGAGCAAAACGGTTTGGTTATCGTTCAAAGTGAGAATTCGTGCAAATTTAACGGCATGCCCAGGGCCGCCATTGCGACGGGTGTCGTCGATGCCATCGTTCCTGTCGAGGACATCCCCGATACCCTCCAACAGTTCGTTGAAATTCTTACCGGCGACGGACGTTCCCGCCAATCTGTGTTTTCCGAATCGATGAGTGTCGAAAAACAAATCCACAACTTGTTGCACACTCGTTTTGGAATCGACTTCGAACAATACAAACAGGGCTTGGTTGGTCGGCGAGTGGCCCGAAGAATGTCGCTCTCCAAACTGTCAGATATCCAAACTTATTTGGATTATTTGCAGCAAGACGACTCGGCGGTAAGCGAGTTGTATCACGATCTACTGATTGGTGTCACTGAATTTTTTCGAGATCCCCAGGCATTCAATGAATTGCAACTGCGTGTCTTGCCCGCTTTAATCAATGACGTTGATCCGTCGGGACAACTACGCGTTTGGGTTGTGCCGTGTGCCACCGGGGAAGAGGCCTACACGGTCGCGATCTTGATTGACGAGCTATTGTCGCAACGCAAGCTCGAACTTGACGTCAAGATTTTTGCGACGGACGTAAATGGCCAATGTGTCGAGTTTGCTGGCAAAGGCGTGTTTCCTAAGAACCGCATGAATAACGTCAGCAAGACCAGGTTGCAAAACTATTTCGTGGAACATCAAGATGGGTTTCAGATTATCCCTCGTATTCGCAAACAGATTATTTTTGCAACTCATAATTTATTGACGGATGCACCGTTCACGAAACTGAACTTAGTCTGTTGCCGCAACCTGTTGATCTACCTGAAGCCAGAAGCCAAGAAAAAGGCTCTATCGCTATTTAACTTTGCGTTGGGTACCGACGGCGTGTTGTTTTTAGGTCCAAGTGAATCGGCGACAGAGCTGGATTCGGCGTTTCAAGCTATCGATTCGGATTGGCAAATCTACCGCAAAGCTCACACCGTTCGGTTTTCACAGGTGGGCATGGCCATTGGCGGCAAGACTGGAAACCCCATCGTTGAAACACCCGATTCGAACCATCTCCGCGAGTTGTTGCCGGCCTACGATTCCCTGTTAGCAGAATACATTCCGTCCGGCGTGTTAATCGACCAACACAACCAAATATTACATGTCTTTGGCAACGCATATGAGTTTATTCGATTCAAACCTGGCAGAAACACCGAAGACTTAATCGACTTGCTGCCGGACAGTTTCAGCGTGGCCGTCAGTAATGGCTTGAGACGTACCAAAATTGAAAATCAAACGGTCGTCTATTCCGGTTTGGACTTCGAGCATCAAGGCGAACTGAAACGGTACAAATTGGCCATTAAACCGGTCACGACGCAGTGGACAACCAATTACCTGATATCGATTGAGGAGTTGGCAACAGAAACAACAGAAGTGACGCCGAAGGCATTGCGCGACGGGTCCTTGCGCCGGCTTGAGCAAGAATTGCAGAAAACACGTGAGAGCTTGCACGATACCATCTTGAAACTAAAGTCCGCGAATGAAGAACTTCAGTCCACCAACGAAGAGCTGATTGCTTCCAACGAAGAATTGCAGTCGACCAACGAAGAATTGCACAGCGTCAATGAAGAGTTGTACACCGTCAATGCAGAACACCAACGTAAAATTACCCAACTAACGGAATTAACCGACGACATGGACAACCTGCTGGACAGTTTGCAGGTCGACACCATTTACTTGGATAGCGATTTACGAGTCCGTAAATTCACGTTGGGCATTGCCAACACATTCAAGCTGATGCCTCAAGACATTGGACGAGATTTTTCCTCGTTCAATCACGAATTGTTGCATGCCGACATTGTCGGTCGTATCAAAAGTGTACTGGATTCGAAACAGCCCTTCGATGAAGAAGTTGAAGATAGCAGTGGCAATTGGTACCTGATGCGACTGCTGCCCTACAATTCGCGCGGCACAATCGACGGGGCGCTCCTAACGTTGATTGACATTACACGAATCAAAGCGGCAGAACAGCGACTGATAGAACTGTCGGAAATTGTACAGTCGTCTGATGATGCCATTTTCAAGGTCTCGGAAAATGGGATTATCCGAACTTGGAATCAAGGTGCTGCCCATTTGTTCATGCATCAACCCGAATATGTCATTGGAAAGCATATTGATGTGCTCAGCCTCGACGAACAAAGCGCCGGAATTGTCGCTGCCGCGATTCAACAGATTGGCCAAGGTACGAAGGTAGACCACGTTGATTTGAAGGCGACCAGACGCAACGGAGAAGAATTTGACGTCCAATCGACGATCTCGCCCATCTATGCGCCTGACGGCAAACTGGACGGTGCTTCCATAATCCTGCGCGACATTACAGGGCAGAAAAAAGCCGAGGGCCAAATTCGTGAAGAAGTACGACGACGCGACCATTTCTTGGCGGTACTTTCTCACGAGCTAAGAAACCCGGCCGCTGCGATTACTAACGCATTGGCACTATTGCGTATACCCGATCTCGAAAAGGACCGTCAAACCGCGGCCATCGACATTATTCAGCGCCACTCAGGTCAGCTTGGAAAACTACTAGATGACCTACTGCATGTTTCGCGCGTGACGCATAACAAATTCAAGCTGGAACTGAAGCCGATGGACATTGTCGCGTCGGCCCGCCAAGTGATCGAGTGTATCGAACATCAGTTAAACACAAAGCAACAATCGCTGAGCGTTGAGTTTCCAAACGAATCCGTATTCTTGATGGGCGACGAAACGCGAATCGTTCAAGCCCAAACTAATTTGCTGGTCAATGCCATAAAATATACCCCCCCTCAAGGCCAGATTGGTTATTCGATTTGGCAGGAAGGTAAGTCCGTAAAGATTGAAGTTAAAGATAACGGCGAAGGCATGTCGTTGGAATTGCTGCAACAAATCTTTGAGGTTTTCGTCCAGGCGGATCAATCGTTAGATCGCTCCAAAGGGGGCATGGGCCTGGGCTTGCCCTTGGTAAAGATGATTGCCGATGCCCATGGCGGTAAGATCGACGCATTCAGTGATGGCCAAGGACATGGTAGCCGTTTCTTGTTGACGTTGCCGACAAAAATCTCTGACGTTCCTCCTCCGAAAGGTCTTGCGAACCAAGGAGCTCAGCACTGTATCGAAGGTCGCAGGTTGCTGATTGTTGAAGACAATACAGGTGCCAGAGAAATGCTGGCGGAATTCCTAGCGATCGAAGGCGCGAATGTTGAAACGGCAAAAAATGGCATTAGCGGTCTGGAAAAATTTGACGAATTTCATCCAGAAATCTGCATCGTCGATATTGGCTTGCCGGATCTCGATGGATTCGAAGTCGCACGCCGAATTTGCCAATCCGATTGGGATCCCGAATTGCTAGTGGCTTTGACGGGTTATGGTCAGGCGAGTGATCGGAAAAAGGTCGCGAGCGCGGGATTTGATTTGCATCTTGTCAAACCAATCGCTCCTGAGGCACTAGTTCAGGAATTGTCGCGACACATCGACAATCCATTCGTGCCCGGAAGCGGTCTTGGAGCCAATTTTTCAAACCAAGACTGACGGATCAACGCGACCCCATAAACAAAATGCGATCTGAATTTGAGTTCGCCATCGGAAACTTGAGGGTGAAAACCGCGTTTATTAAAGATAGGCGATCCAGTCAGGGGAAACGGTTGAGTAGGTAGTTTTAAATTGCTAAGTGCAAGCGTGATTACTTTTGGTGTTGACCCAAAAACGTTGTTTTTATAACAAATAATTAACGGAGGATCCGTCTATTCCCTTGCATGGAAGCATTGCGTTTCTTATCATGCGTCCACCCCAGGCGGGGGGGGCGACCTAGTTTTTGAACGGAGGCTCACATGCTCGTACTATCGCGCAAGGTCACGGATTCGATTCGTTTTCCTGAGCTCGACATCACAGTCGAGATTCTTAAAGTCAAGGGCTCCAATGTACGTGTGGGCATCGACGCCCCAATTGAAATCAACGTATTGAGGGGCGAGATAGAAGAGTCGGAACACCGACCCATCACAAAAAAAATACTGGTTGCTGCTGACAATGAGCATCAACAGCGCAACAAGTTGAATGAACTGTCTCTGGCAGTAAGTTTAACTAAGAAAATGCTGCAGCGCGGTATGCATCAAGCTGCCGCCTCGAAGCTGGAAGAAGCCTTATCTCGTTTGAATTCCGACGACTATACGTCTGGATCTGCAGCCGAGTCCATTCAAATAACGAACGACGCTGAGTCTCAAAAAGGCCTATTGGTGGAAGACGTCGCGAACGAACGTGAAATGCTGGCCGGCTTTTTGAAGCTCCATGGGTTTGAAGTGGAGACCGCGAAAGACGGTCTCGACGCGATCGATTTCTTAGAGAATTCGGAAAAACCAGATTTCATTCTCATGGATATGAACTTACCGCGACTTCATGGGGCCGAAACCGTTCGTCAAATTCGAGCGAATTCGGCGTTTGATCAAGTCCATATCTTTGCCGTTAGCGGTGTCGCGCCTGAGAGCCTGGGATTTGACGTTAATCGCAACCGGGTTACCGAATGGTTCCAAAAGCCAGTCCGTCCGGTCGCGTTGATTAACTCCATCCACAGTTGCGTCGCAACGACGAAACGTGCATTGGCCGATCAGGTCGCGCATTAGCCACGAATTCGCATTTTTTTGGCGAGCCTTTTTTGTTTGCCGGCCAATTCTCGCATTAATCAGCCAGGTCGCTTAACCGCTTGGCTGTTTCTTGCCCATGAATCGCCGTTCGGTCGAGTATTGGCCGGAGCGGTTTCAAAACCTGCAACTCAATCTCCACCCAGGTTTCACATTGTGACCGCTTTGTTTCCGAAGTTTTGAAATCGGGAGTAACCGGTAGATTACCGAAGCTATAAGTTACTTAGACCAACTCTTGGAGACTTTGAAATGAATTTGAATCACTGCGCATTGCAGAACCTAATCGTGGCGGCATTTCTGCCACTGGCGTCATTTTGCAGCGGGGATGTGTGGGACGGCGGTCAAGGTAACTTCACGGATAGTAACTGGGACGGCGGGATGCCGCATCCGGGCGTCATTGTTGACAAAGTGAACATAGAATTAGACAACGAAATCGTCCAAATCTTGAGCGGCACCGTGAACTCGAATGCAATGCGGTTGCGAACGACCGGTGGCACTTTCGAAGTTGTCGACGCCACATTGAATGTCACAGCGACCGCCAGTTTGGCGGGACTCGATTTGGGCGCGACCAGCATGGCAACGGGGGCGACCGCAGCAATGTTTACCAATGCCGATGTTACGGTTTCAGGCTCGGGTAGTTCTGGGCGTGCGATGTTTGTCAGAAACGGATCGACTCTGTTGATTGACGGAGGGACGTTGACCATTGAGCACGCAAATTTGAAACAACCGTTTCGAGCAACGTTAGAAATTGAATCCGACGGTATCGTGACGGTAGCATCTGGAGCAATGATCACCGCACAAGTTCTGCGAATTGACAATGCTGCAACTGGACTCAATTTCGAATCAGGTATGATCACGTTGAATAATGCCCATGCGATCTGAGGGGTCAGTGCGTTCAACGGCCAACTGAATTTTACCGGTGATGCAGGTAATGCCGCCGTCGTTCATACCGATTTGACGGACGCGAATTTGGTCCGACATTTAGCTGGTCGCGTTACGAATCGCTTTTTTGCGATCGATGGAATAACGATTGAAACGACGGTCGTCTATGACGGAACCAACTTGGCCGCGATTAATGCTGAGTTAGAAACCTTGGCCGTCGGCGGCAGATTTTTGCAAATTGCGGAAGAAAACGGCGTACAAACGTTGAGTCTGGCTGCTGCCGGTGGCGTGCTTAAAGGCGATGTCAATCTCGATGGCATTGTTGACTTGCTTGATGTGTCTCCGTTCGTTGCATTGTTGACCGGCGGCGGCTTTCAAGCGGAAGCCGACTTAAACTGCGACGGCATTGTCGATCTGCTCGACGTATCTCCGTTTGTCAATTTACTAACTGGTGGCTAAACGGCAAAACGATTCATTTAACCCTGGATTAACAACATGAACTTGAAAAATTTTGGATGGTGTCTGGTTGCAGTGCTGGTGATCGGCTCCTACGGGATTGCCGACACCTGGGACGGTGGCACCGGAGATTTCACCGATATGAATTGGGATGGTGGCATGTCACATCCCGGCACCTTGGATGGAAGTAATATCCTATTGAACGGAAACACGGTCGACATTCTGACTGGAACCGTCAATACAAACGGAAATCGAATCCGAGCCGTTGGCGGGATGTTTACCGTAGATTCGGCAACGCTGAATGCCACCGCGTCGGCAGATCTCGCAGGTCTTGACTTTGGTGATTTGGGGGGAGGAACTACGGGAGCTGCAACGGCGGCATTTTTGAATGCAAACGTTAATGTCGCAGGATCCGGATCGTCAGGACGGTCGTTATTCGTACGAAATGCATCGACCTTAAACGTCGTTGGCGGAATGTTAAACATCACCCATCTTTCAACATCTGCGGCCCGCGCAGCGATAGAAATCGAGTCGGGCGGCATGTTAAATGTGTCTGGTGGCGCCAGTGTGACGTCGCAAGTATTACGGATTGACAATAGTGGTGTGGGGCTAACTTAAACATCGGGTTCGATCCTGTTGGAAAACGCACATGCGTTTCGCAGTAGCAGCGGTTTCGATGGACAATTGAATTTTGTCGGTTCTGCAGGTTTAGCAAGTGTCACTCATTCAGACCTAACAGATGCCAATGTCGTACGGCACCTCGCCGGCCGAGTAACGAGCGATTTTTTCGCGATCGACGGAACGACCATTTCGACGACTGCGGTCTATGATGGATCGAATGTTGCGGCCATTAATGCTGAGCTGGCGACGTTAGCGGTCAACGGCCGTTTCTTACAAATTGATGAATCCGGTGGAACTCAAACACTAAATCTGGTTGCTGTTCCAGAACCATCGGCAGCTATGTTTTCCGTTTTGGCAGTTCTCGGAATGGCAACGCGTCGAAGACGCTAACAGGCAACGCGTCGAAGACGCTAACAGCCTTTGTTGAATTCAAATCTATATTTGGACGACGTGCCGCGCGGCTTGTCGTCCACACTTTTTAAAAGGACAGTAATGTGAGTGTTGGTAAATTGAGAGTATGGTGCTTGGTTTTATGTGTCGTGTTGCTCACGTCAAGTATCAGTTGGAGCCAACAGAAGAACATTATTTTCATTCTCACAGACGATCTTGGCTGGACGGACATCAGCGTACCATCGGTGAACTTTGGCAACCAAAGTGATTTTTATCAAACGCCGAATTTAGAACAACTGGCGTCCCAAGGCATGTCATTTACAAACGCTTACACCTGCGGTGCCAATTGCGCCCCGACACGCGGTGCCATTTTTACAGGGCAGTACGCGGTCCGCTCGACCAACGACATTTTCAACGTCGACAACTTAAATCGTGGCAACAATGCAAACAATTCAACTTTGATTGGCCCGGCTCAAGGACTTCCAAACGGACAAGATCAACTGGCGGCGGAAGCTTTCACGGTGGCGGAAATGTTGAACACCGCCAATTATGCAACGGCGCATTTCGGAAAGTTTCATGTGGGAACCGGTTCCGGAACGAATTCAGTCATCAACCAAGGCTTTGACCAGAATTTTGGCGGTAACGGCAACGGCGCGCCGGGTTCTTACTTTTCAAACGGCTCGAATTTCGGCGGTAGCATTGGACCGGGGTTGGATCCATATGCAAGTGACTACACGTCAGCTCAATCGCAAGCATTGACCGGTTCCGAAGTATTAACTGGCACTCGAAAACACGTTACCGATGCGATTACCGAAGCCTGTTTGGATTTCATTACCCAATCACAAAGTTCCGCAGGTTCACCGTTTTTCTTGCATGTCGGTCACTATGCCGTTCACACTCCTGTCAACGGATCAGGACGACCGGATTTGGTTGCCAAATACAATGCCCTTCCCGATGGACAATTCCACGACAATTCGCACTATGCCGCGCTGGTCGAGGGCATTGACCAAAGTATTGGCCAATTAGTTGAATTCTTAACGGCCACACCCGATGTCAATAACCCGGGGCAAATGCTCTCAGAGACCACGCTGCTGATTTACTATTCTGACAATGGCGGTTCGGAAGGCCCGACAGAAAATTCACCGCTCCGAAGTGAAAAAGGCGAATATCGCGAGGGTGGAATTCGTGTGCCGATGATCGCGTGGCTGCCAGGCGTCGTACCTGCCAATACGATCAACGACACACCGGTTGTAAGTGTTGATTTCATGCAAACGTTTGCCGAAATTGCAGGAGTCGATTTGGCTTCCGTTTTACCTATGGGCTATGAACCGCTTGATGGCGAATCGATTTACCCAATTCTTCTAGACCCCAATGCCCAACTTTCGCGCGATTCGGTTTTCTGGCATTTTCCAGGCTACTTAATTGGCGGTGGTAGAAACCAACGTCCTCAGTCCATTATTCGCAAGGGTGACTTGAAACTGGTTTTCAGTTACGAACCGCGAACTTACGAATTGTACGACGTCGTCAATGATATCGGAGAGTCGTCCGATTTGGCGCTGAATCCTCAATTTGAATCGACAGCAATCGCGATGAGTATTGAGCTTCGTGATTTCCTAATGGATTCACGAGCTAAATTACCTACCTATCGAGACACAGGCGAGACGGTTGCGTACCCGGATGTTTTCGAACTTCCTGCCCCAAGTGTTTGGGATGGCGGCAATGGCAATTTTACCGACAGCAATTGGGACGGTGGACAAAGCCACCCGGGTGTTGTTTTGGATGGGTCAATTGAGCTCAATGGCGATGTCGTTCAAATCCTTGATGGTACGGTTGCGACCGCCAACTTACGACTTAGGACCGTTGGCGGCTTTTTCGATGTAGACGATGCAACATTAACTTGCACGTCGTCAGCGAACTTGTCGGGTGCGGATTTTGGTGCAACTAGCTCCTCCACCGGTGCGACCACTGCGAATTTCACTCATTCAATGGTTTCGGTGCGCGGTTCTGGAACCTCCGGTCGTTCGCTTTACGTCCGCAATAGCTCGGCGTTAAATTTTGACGGCGGGAGTTTAACCATTTTGCATACTTCCGCGGACGCAACACGTGCCGCGATCGAAATCGAAAGTTCAGGCGTCATGAATGTGACAGGCGGGACAAGCATTTCTACCGAAGTATTGCGAATTGACAATTCCGGCGTCGGTTTTAATTTTGAATCAGGAAATTTGCAACTCAACAACGCCCATCCGCTGCGCAGTTCAAGTGGATTCAATGGCCAGTTCAACTTTACTGGTGCAGCCGGCGACGGGACAATTTTCCATAACGACTTGTCTGAAGCCAATGTTGTTCGGCATCTCGCAGGCCGAGTTACCGCCGGTTTTTTCGCGATTGATGGAGTTACCGTTGAACCAAACTTGGACTATAACGGCTCCAACATTGCGGCGATTAATTCTGAATTGGAGACGTTGGCCGTCAACAACCGTTACCTGCAACTGGTCGAAGCCGGTGGCACGCAAGTCCTCAGTCTCGTTTCCGATGTATTACTCGGCGACGTCAACCTGGACGGCGACGTCAACTTACTGGATGTCTCTCCATTTATAAATCTTTTGACAGAAAGCCAATTTCAAGTTGAGGCTGATATCAATGGAGATGGTGTCGTTGACTTGCTCGACGTTGAGCCGTTTGTAAAACTATTGAGCGGTGGCTAGTCCGATCGCGGTTAACAATGCCTGCAAGGAGAGTAAAATGGTGGGAGCAAGATTTTTGGTATGTTTGCGTTTTCAACGGCAATAGCTGACGGAATTGTGATTTTTAGGTCGTTTGAGTATCTTCCATAGGACGCGACGTTCACATTCCCAGCGGCAAAAATCTGACATTCAACTTGTACGCTCACTTATTATTTTTTGGTCCTCTGAATTCAATCGCATGAAAATCTCTATTCCGGTTGTACTTTTTCTTTCACTGTATTATTCGTTCTCTGCCTGCGGGCAGGATGCTGGTCTTGAGGTTACCGACGCGTTCGGATTGACTCGCGCCACGATGGTTGCGATTGAGGGTGATTTGGTTGCCGGCAAAAGCCAGGTCATTAAGGCGACGATTGATGATCAAGAGTTCGAATTGGAGTTGCACCCTTATTCGGTAAGATCGGAAGACTTCGTGCTAAAAGTTCAACACGAACAAGGCACAGAGGTCGTTGTGCCCGGACCACCACAAACCATCCGCGGGGCAATAAGAGGCATCAAGGGTAGCCGAATCGTGGGGAGTATTTCGGAGTTCGGACTGAATGCCAAAATCAACTTGGACGAAGACGACATTCGCTTCATCGAACCGGTACGATCAAAGCTGGCCGACTGGGATTCACCAACAGACTATGTCTTGTATACGCCACTGGACAATAAACCGGTTACTGGTATGTGCGGAATTGTCGATCGTCCGCTGGAATCTTTCGAACAGCTTCAATGGTCAAAGCGACAGCGTCGGCGGTTCCGCATGGCAACCGAAGATAAACCACCCATCGTGCAGGAGGCCAATGGTCCGGCTGGAACTCGCATCGCTGAAATTGGACTAGATGCGGACGTCCAATTTTTCAACGACTACGGTTCGGTCAATTCAACATTGAATCGAATGGAGTTGGTCATCAATGTGATGAACGAACAATTCGAAGACGAGGTCGGAATTTCTCATCTTGTCTCTGGTGCCATCGTTCGTACGTCCGAGCCAGATCCTTACAGCACAACCGACGCCAGCAATTTACTCGGCCAATTTCGCAACGAGTGGCAATCCAATCAGCAAAGCATTTCGCGCGATGTCGCGCATCTGTTTACTGGCAAAAACTTGAACGGGAGCACGATCGGCATCGCTTACGTCGGTAGAATTTGTAACAACTTCTCCTACGGCTTGGTCCAATCGAATTTCAATGGATCGTTAAGCTGTGCAACGGATCTTTCAGCTCATGAGTTAGGCCACAATTGGGACGCCAACCATTGTAATTGTTCCAATCGAACCATGAATGCTTCGATCACTTGCGCCAACAGATTCAGTAACACTTCGATCAACAGTATCGTAAGTTATCGCAATACGCGTGGCTGCCTTGACACCAAAGGGCCAGAGAACGACCAATGGGCCAATCGTATTGAATTGGAATTGCCATCGACCGTTTCGGCTTCAAGTCAGTTTGCAACCACGGAACCTGGAGAGCCAGATTTACAAGAAACCGGTGCAACGGTTTGGTGGTCGGTAACCGCTCCGTCCAATGGGATGATGCGGGTCGATTTGGAAGGAAGTGGCTTCGATACATTGGTCCATGTTTATACCGACGGCAACGGTCCCGGCTTGGCAAACTTACAGCCTGTTGCGTTTAACGACGATGAAACGAATACATTGCAAAGCGATGTGAATTTCGCCGTGGCCTCCGGACGACATTATTTCATTCGCGTCGGAGGTTTTTCAAACGGAAACAATGCAGCGTCTGGTAACATCCAAATGTCGGTTTCCTTCAACAACCACGGTTCGGTCGATCTGTTTTGGTCGACTGCAGGTCTGTTTTCTGGTGCCTTCAATACCTCGGCCGCTGTCGGTGAATTCAATACGGGGACAAGCGGCGAAATTTTCTTGTATTACGACCCAAGTATGTCCGAACTTGATACTGGCGCATTTGTGGATATTGCTACATCACGCCCCGGCATCATCGAATTCACTCAAGCGGAAACGTTTGAATACGATATTCTCGTCAACGGCTTTCCGTTTGCCGTGCGTTGGGGAGACGCCTTCGGTGAGATTGCTGATGTAACATCGGACTTCATCGACGGACTGGGCGCTTTTACAGTCCTTGCGGGTACCGGTATGTTACTTGAGAACACCGGCCCAACGTTTGTTGATGCGGGATACGATTTCGGATCCCAGTCGTTCTTGTTTGGCAAAATCGAATTTGATGTCATCGGAGCACCTGGAGAAACGGTAAACCTAAACATGACTCGCGGAATCGGCATGATCGTCAATGACGGTGTTTCGTTGGATCCAGACTTTGGCAGCTTCCGTTTGGTCGTCACCGACGAAGTGCTTCTCGGTGACGTCAATTGTGATGGGCAAGTCAATTTACTGGACGTTCAACCTTTTATCGATTTGATTGCCAACGGCGGTTTTTCGAACAAAGCGGATTTCGACGGCGACGGCAAAGTGACACTGCTAGATGTGCAACCATTCGTTACCGCCATTTCGGGCGGTTAGGCTTACCTAATGTCTAATCAACGACTGTCGGGCATGTTGGCATTGCCAATACCAAATTTGGTTGCAAAGAACAATTCAAGGATTGATTGAGTATTGGCTAACGTGAAAACACAGATGGATCATTCTTCATGCAAGCGCGAAGGAAGATACCTCAAAATCGACGTCATTTTCAATGTTGTTTTATCGGTCGGGAAATTCCAATCTTCGTTATGACCATTGGGAGTTGGATTGTTGAAGTTGGCAGGCGTGGGTTACCTTCAATTCAAGTTGTCGACATTTCGTCGGAAGGGATTTTGACAGCCGGAGAAGACATTACATATCGCCTTCATTTAACTGACAATTCGATTGGCCACTTTTTTCCGAATTGGCTTGTGTGCGACGACGAGACATAGAAATGACTTTACAGCTTTACTTTGAATTTATGAGAGCCAAAAAGCTCATGAGCAATTTGGTTTTTTTGTGGGGATTGTCATGAAGTCAATTGCGTACAGCCTGCTGCTAATTTCACTGCCCTGTGTTTTACTCGCGGAGACAGGAACGGATACCTCCAAAAAGTCAGTCAGCGGAATTTATCCGCATCTTGCCGTTTGGAATGGGGGTGGCGAATGTGGGATCGGCGGCGTCTATCCCTGGGCAGGTAAGATTTGGGTGATTACGTATTCGCCGCACCGACCAATGGGATCCGACGACAAGCTTTATTCAATCGACGAAAACCTGGAAATTCAAACCTTTGAAGGCAGTGTCGGGGGCACGCCAGCCAACCGGATGATCCACGAAGAGTCAGGGCAGCTGGTCATCGGTCCTTATTTTATTCGCGACGACGGAAACGTCCGCGTCATTCCTCCCCAAGCAATGCCAGGGCGTCACACGGGCAACGCTCGGCACTTGTTCGATCCGGCCAATAAAGTCTACTTCGCGACGATGGAAGAAGGGTTTTACGAAGTCGACGTCAATACGTTAGCGGTAAAGGAGCTGTTTCCCGATCATCAAAATCAAACCGGATACGCTAGAAGCAAACGAAAAATTGATGAACGCACGGTCGCCAATCTACCAGGCTATCACGGCAAAGGTCTGTACTCGGGACAGGGTCGACTCATTTACTCCAACAATGGTGAGTCTTCGCCTGCGGCAATGAAAGACCCCAAGACGACGGCCGGTTGTTTAGCAGAATGGGATGGCAAGAGTAAGCAATGGAATATTGTGCGTAGAAACCAGTTCGTTGACATTCGCGGTCCGGGAGGATTGAAAGGAAATGCGAATCCCGATTCCGATCCTGTCTGGGCCATTGGTTGGGACCATCGTTCGCTATTGTTAATGTTGCTGGATAACGGCCAATGGCATACCTATCGCATGCCCAAAGCGACTCACACCTACGATGGAGCCCATGGTTGGAATACCGAATGGCCTCGATTCAATGATGTTGACGAAGCGGATATGGTGTTAAACATGCATGGCATGTTTTGGAAATTCCCGAGAACGTTTTCATTGGCAAATTCAAAGGGAATCACCCCAAGGTCAACCTATTTAAAAGTAGTCGGTGACTACTGCCGTTGGAACGATCGAATCGTGTTTGGTTGTGATGACACCGCTGTCAACGAGTTTTTGAACAAACGTAAGGCAAAAGGCAACCTCAAAGCACCGGGCCAATCGCACTCGAATTTGTGGTTTACTTCGCCAACCATTTTCGATGAACTTGGCGCACCATTGGGGCGTGGTGCCGTTTGGGTAGACGATTCGGTCAAAGTGGGAGAATTTTCCGATCCTTATTTGTTTGCCGGTTTCGAACGACGCATGCTGTGCTTGGCTAACCACTCGAAATTTCCCAGCGAATTCGTGATCGAAGTGGATCGGCAAGGAAATAACCAATGGTCCCCAATGAAAAAAATTGACATCGCTCCGTCGTCGACCGCCTGGCATTCGTTCGACGCACAAGAAACAGGCGCCTGGATACGTATCCAATCGAAATCCAACGCGCAAGTCACGGCGTGTTTCCAATATAGCAATCGTGATCAACGGAAACTGGAACCAGAACGATTTCGCGCGGTTGCCAATCCGGAGTCCACAGAGTTATCTGGTGGCACGGTTCGAACCCGCGGCGAAAAAATGAAAACGTTGGCTTTCGCGAGCCGCTCTATTCGTGATGGAAAAGTTAGCGATCCGGCACTTTATGAGCTGGATGCAGAACTCCGACTTGCCAAGGTCGACGACCAAGCCGCTGTCGATTGGATGACAAAGAATACCGCGATAGCAACAGGAGTTCTTGAATACGACGCGGCGTCCGTAATTTACGTTGACGACGATGGCAACCGCTGGCGACTTCCCAAAAACCACAAGGCGTTTGATCAAAATAGTTTGTTGGGACCGGAGCGTGTCGATCGAGAAGTCGTTACCGAACGCGATTTGTTTAATTGCCACGGAACGTTTTACGAACTGCCTGCTCGCAACGCTGGCGGCGTCGCCAAGATCCGTCCGATTTGCACGCACAACAAGCGGGTCAATGATTATTGCTCGTATCGAGGCATGTTGGTTTTGACCGGGATCGACTTGGAAAAAGCGGACAGTTCGGACGAACACATTGTCGTTTCAGAAGATGGCAACGCGGCTTTGTGGCTGGGCGTCGTTGATGACCTATGGAAGTTAGGAAAACCGGTCGGACGAGGCGGACCTTGGTTAGAAACACCGGTCGAAGCTGGAAAGCCCTCGGATCCGTATTTGTTGACCGGCTACGATCAGAAAACATTATATCTGTCGCAGTCAGGCAGCAGCAAAATTTCGATCGACGTCGAAGTCGATGTGACCGGCTCCGGCCATTGGACAAAATACAAGACTTTCGAAGTATCCAATCAAGAGATCAAGTTTGATTTCCCAGCTGATTTCGCGGGCTACTGGTTGAGATTCGTTAGCTCAGATGACTCAACGGTTTCAGCCATGTTGGAATACCGTTAATGGGCTGCCTATAACAATTGTTGGCAAACGCTGGGCTCACTGGTTCCTGGGAATTGGAATCAATTGGCGTTACCGGCACGAACTGGGGTTCGGGAATCTCCGGCGCTGCATTGGCAGAAATCCGTTTGACCAACAAATAGGCAAATATCAACATGGATGGATTCGTTGACTTGTTGGATGTCAGTCCATTTGTCGCGATCTTGACCGATGGTTAACTGTGATTCAATTCAAGTAGAATTCCTGATGTAGAAAGCGGGTGGCCTTGGCTACCGGCTTTTGTTTTTCAAATTAGATTGAACTCCGTTTGATTTCTGGCCGTCTCTATGTCAAGTTTTAATTTCGTTCGAATCCACTTAAGGAAATTAAAAAATGGCATTTAAAAAATGCGGGGAAGTTTAAAAATGCGATATTTGGTCGTTATGTTTGTTTGTGCTCTTGCAACTGTCGCGACAGCAAACACGCAACCCAACATCGTTTTTATCTTTACCGATGACCAACAATTTAATGCGCTGGGCGTCAATGGAAACGCGTTAATTGAGACGCCCACCATGGATGCTCTGGCCAGACGAGGCGTTCGATTTTCGCAGGCGCGCGCCGCGTTGCCTGTATGTAGCCCGTCTCGCGCCTGTATCGTTACGGGGCAATACAACAGCCAAAACGGAGTAGAAAAACTAGGCCAAAGCGTAAACGCGGATTCGCCGCGGTTAGCCGTGTTACTTAAAAATGCTGGGTACGCGACCGGCGTGACCGGCAAATGGCATCTGGGCAAAAAGCTGCAACAGGCCGACTTGGGCTTTGATTACTTCGCCACCTATAACAGCAACGGCAGCTATTATCGACAGTTTAAGGATATGTCTGACAAGGCCGGCTCAAAAAAACCAAAACGTCAACATGTCGATGCGTTCGCTGCGGAACGCGCCGTAGATTTTATTGACCAAACCCAGCAACAGAGAAAACCGTTTTTCTTGTGGTACAACTCGCAAACCCCGCATTTGAACGGTCAACTCCGATGGGACTCACTTCCCCATTTTAAATCGATGTATCGCCCGTCAGCATTTTTTGATGCTGCGGCGGGCGTCAATAGACTGCCACGTAATTGGAATGACGATTTGCGTGGGAAACCAAATTACTATGCCAAAACACGAAACCGCGTGTTGGCCCAAAACGATCGTCGGTACTTGTACGGCCAGCCAGAAAAACTGGCCCAACATACTTGTGAGTATTACGCTGTGGTCTCGGAATTGGACCACATGCTCAAGCCATTGATTCACAAATTGCAGACGACCAAAGATTCGCGCGATCCGAGTAAGAAACTGATCGATACGACCTATGTGTTCTTTATGTCGGACAACGGTTGGATGATGGGCGATCATGGCATGACTAGCAAGTCACTACCTTTTGACCAGGCGTCACGCGTACCGTTTTTCGTATTTGGACCCGGCGTCGACGTTGACCGTGTAGATTCTCGTGCGGTTAGCAACATCGATTTGGCTCCGACGTTCCTAGAGATCGCGGGCGCTCAAGTTCCTAAATCAATGAACGGCAAAAGTGTCCTTTCAATGCTTCACGACAATGGTCAAGGGGCTGGCGTCCGAGACGTTAACATCGTCGAAATCTTGGAGAAAACATTCGCAGGCAACAAACCCATCCTGGGGGGTTTCGACGGTCGATACGAGGTGTTTTACACCTATGAGGATCGCAACAGCCCCAACCCGTCGTTCACAGAGGTCTACGATTTAGACGACGACCCTTGGGAGCTCAACAACTTGGCCACTCAAATCGATCCCAATCAGTCCAAACGTTGGCGAACGATCCACAAAGCCATCCAGCATCATCGAGTGGATCTACTCGGACTGGCCGAGCATCCACCGCGTCCGCGATAGGCGACCCCGTCAAAGTGACGTGGGTAACAGCAACTGACGTATCTATGTATGATTGACGTTTTGAAGAATCACGAGTCATTTAAGCCAAAAAAAAATGTTCGAAACGGTTGCAGGCTGGTTTTCAACAAAGGCCGCGATGCGAGCGTGTTGTTTTCATTTTGGGCGGTGCGGTAGCACGGTTTTGGGTAACATGCTGAACTCCGTCCCAAATATGCAATGGGCCGGCGAAATTTTCCACGAGCTTCATGAAAGCGAGTTGAATGCTACACCAATGGACGCGATCGCGCATCTCCGTTCAAACATACCGCAAAACAACAAGGTCGCGTTTGGTTTCGAAACCAAGTTTCAACATTTGGATGCCAATGGGCTCAACGTAAGATTTGTGGACTATGTTGACCAACTGACGGAGTTGGGCTTTTTGAAGTTTGTATTTTTGAAACGAAGAAATTATCTCCGGCAAGCGATTTCGGTTGCACGCGGCCAACAAACGAAAACATGGCACGTGTCGGCGGATGCTGAGAAACCTAATTTTGATCCTGTTGTATTGGATCTAGAAAACATCTCTCTCGGCGGATGCAATCGACCGATTTTAAAGTGTTTTGAGTTTCTCGATCATACCTATCAAGAATCTGAGCACGTGATGCGATCGTTGGGCTTGGACACCTTGACGTTAAATTATGAAGACGATTTGGAACCGAATCCCGACCACGGATTTCGGCGAATTTGTGATTACATGGGGTTGCCCTATAACCCGACACCTTGCTCGGTGCAAAAACTCGAGTCCCGACCGATTCCGGAAATCGTATCTGATTTCGACAAAATCAACTCATGCCTATCTGGAACGCCGTACCAATGGATGCTACATCAGTGAATCCGAGTGTTTGATACAGGTACCAGTGAATAAACTTTGAGTTTTGTTGTCACTATTGTAGATTGTTGCTGATTTCACAGTTGGCGAAAAGTTATGACAATCGTATTTGGATCGGTATACCAATGAGCAAGAGTGCCCGTTTAGCCACTGATTCAATCGCCCTTAAAATGCCCGCATCTGCCGGCCGCTTTTCAAGGCAAGTTTTGTCCAGTTTTTTGTTATTCTTTTTGGCAGTCGGTGCTGGGTTTGCGCAGACCGATTTTTTTTGGTCAGACAAAAACCTCAATTCGGGTGCGGTCAATGAGGGCGAAGTTGTTGTAGCCAAGTCTGTGGGTTCGACGGGTTCGCTGTTTTTGTACTATTCAACCAACGGCCCGAGTCAGGCGGATATCGACTTGGGTGCGTTTCTCGACATTGCGACGTCGCAATCAGGAATTATTCGGTTTACTGGTGCGGAAACGTTTAACTTCCCAATCACCGTCCAGGGGATTGAGATCGGACGCCGCTGGTTTACCGACGATGTTTGTGAGCCGACTGCCGGTGAGTTGGGCACCGTGAAACCGGACTTCATCAATGAATGGGGTGCGTTTACGGTGTTTAACGGGGAAGGACTTAAATCCGACCTGATAACTCCACCGTTTCTTGATTTGGGCTACGATTCGCGGGCCGACGCGTTCTTGTTTGGTCGAATTGATTATGAAGTCGTTGGTAAGGGCTGCGTTCAATTGCACGCGGGACCTGGGAAACTTGGCGTCGGCAGAAGCTTGAGCGGAGTTGCGTTTGGGGAACTACTGAATCCGACTTTCGGAAGCGCGTTGATTTCGGTGGGTTCATTGGCCCTTGGTGATGTTGATCTGGACGGCAAACTTACCCTTTTGGACGTAGCGCCTTTTGTTCAACAGATCGAGGACAATATTTATTCACCAGAAGCCGATACCAATTGTGACGGGCTTGTCACCTTGCTAGATGTGCAGCCTTTTGTCCAATTGATTTCTGGACATTTCGATTTTATCGTGCGCGATCCGAGTGAAGAAAAAACCGATCCCGTTTTCGGCATGCTGGGTGATATCACGAACGACGGGTTCATCAACATGATGGATGTCGCTTGCTTTCGTAACCTTATTGCGGACTGCGGCTTTTTTCCCAATACAGACATCAATGGTGACGGCAACATTGATTTGCTAGACTTATGTCCTTTCATCCTGATTATTCTGGAACAAGAATAATCAGGCGGAATGAATCCAGATGCGTGTTCGTTTTCTGGGCTGCAACAATTCTCCGGCCGTCTTTCGACAGTGGATTCTGCGTTGTCGACCAGATATTGAGGGCTCCGCTTGGATGTTTGGCAAACCTGGAACGTTGCGATGGCATGCTGATGGAGAAAATCTCGATATTTGTCGACGTGCAAAACGTCTATTACACGACTCGGCAAGCATTCGGTCGGCAATTTAACTATCGCAAATTTTGGGACTCCGTCGACGTCGGTTGCGAAATTGTCAATGCATGTGCGTACGCCATTGAGCCGGCTAACGCCAAACAAAAGGGCTTTCAACAGATTTTGCAAGACATCGGTTTTGGGATCAAACTAAAACCATACATCCAACGGAAGGATGGAAGCGCGAAAGCCGATTGGGACGTGGGCATTGCGTTGGATATGTTCGAACAGGCGGAACATGTCGATCGGATCATTTTGGTTTCCGGCGATGGCGATTTTGATATTGCCGTGGAGCGTATCCAAACCAGGTTTGGAACTCGAACCGACGTCTTTGGCGTCAAACCATTGACGGCCCAATCTTTGATTGCCGTTGCCAGCGTGTTTCGCGAAATCGACGAAACTCTGCTACTTTGACGAATTGCCATGAACTCAATTTGTTAGCTAAAATACTCGGATAACGAATTCGTATTTAGCCATGAGAGTTCATGAAAAACACAACGGCTATTCTAATGGGATATGGATTATTGGCGTTCGCCTTGAACGGGTGCGACAACCAATCCGTATCCGAAAAACCGGGCGGCATGGAAAACTCAACAACCGTCGGCGGGATTCAACTCGTTCGCAAATTTGAGAAACAGCCAACGAGCTTGCAAAACAAGTTTGTCGACTTAAGCCCGACTGATTCGGGTATTGATTATCAGCATGTTTGGGACCCACCACCGATATTTCAAAGCTTGATCGTCGGAACGTTTGGAAATGGTGTTGCCATTGGAGATTTCGACAGCGATGGCTGGCAAGACGTGTTCATCGGTCGTCAACACGAAGCTGGGCGACTGTATAAAAATCTTTCGGGAATGCGTTTTAAAGATGTTACTCGCGAAGTGGGTATCAATCCTCAAGGGATGTGGTGTGTGGGAACGACGTTTGTCGACATCAACAACGACGGCATGTTGGATCTTTATTTGTGTGGGTACGAATGCCCGAATCGGCTCTACATCAATGAAGGAGGGAGCTTTCGAGAGTGCGCCAAAGATTACGGCCTAGATTTCAAGGGCTCAAGTATCGTAATGAATTTTGCGGACTATGACCGCGATGGTGATTTAGATGGCTACCTAGTAACCAATTTCAAGAAGCTGCAAAACAAGAAATCGAGCAAGCGGCAGATCATACAGCAACCAGGACAGCCACCCAAGGTTGCGCCGGAGTATCGAGAGACGTTTTTTTTGGTCAAACACCCTGATGGAAAGTATCGACGCTCCAAGGCCGGACAATTTGACTACTTTTTTCGCAATGACGGAGGCACATTTGTAGAGGCGACAGAGGATGTCGGAATTGGATTGCAACCGTATATTGGATTGTCGTCAGCATGGTGGGACTACAACGACGACGGCTGGCCAGACCTTTATGTGGCCAACGATTTTAAAGGCCCTGAGTTTCTGTATCGCAACAACGGGCCTGACGAAAGTGGGAAAGTGACATTCACCGATGTATCGGCCAAATCATTGCCGCACACGCCGTGGTATTCGATGGGCTCGGATTTCGCTGACGTTGACAATGACGGGCGCTTAGATTTCTTGGCCTCCGATATGGCCGGGACAAACCACTATCGAGACAAGCTTTCGATGGGCAGCATGAGTGGCCCAGATAGTAATGGCTGGTTTTTAAACGCCGTGGACCCACCCCAATACATGCGGAACGCATTGTATTTAAATACTGGCTGCGAACGTTTTGCCGAAGTGGCTTACTTGTGCGGATTGGCAAAAACGGACTGGACTTGGACCGTCAAGTTTTCGGACTTCGACAATGACGGATGGCAAGACGTGTTTTTCACAAATGGCATGACACGCGATTTGTTCAATAGCGATTTGAAAAACGAGATTGATCGGAAGGTTCGCCAGGCTCAAGCCGAAGGCAAAAAAAAGGTCGGGCAAATGGTGATGGATTTTTGGAAACAACAGCCACCGTTCCGACTTGAAAACCTGGCGTTTTGCAATCGCGGCGACTATAAATTCGAGAACGTCGGTGCCCAATGGGGACTCGACCATCTTGGAGTTAGTATGGCCGCTGCCGTCGGGGATTTAGACAACGACGGCGATCTAGACTTGGTGGTCAACGGGTTTGAAGAACAGGTCAAAGTCTATCGGAACGAGCTGTCTGAAGATAAGTCAATTCGATTTCGCTTGGTTGGAAACACAAGCAACCGTTTTGGATTGGGGGCGCGAATCGACATATTTTATACTGTGAATGGCACCTCTCAGACTCAGACAAGATACGTCAGTCCAACGCGCGGCTTCATGTCGACATGCGAGAGCATCGTTCATTTCGGAGTCGGCCAGTGCGAAAAAATCGACAAGGTCTCCGTCGCTTGGCCGAGCGGCATCCGGCAATCGTTTGCGGACCTTACGTCCGATTGCCTGTATCAGGTGACCGAAGCAAGCGGTTCACAACGGGACGACGAAACGAGACAGGCGTCCTCGCCAATGTTCGAAGAATCGTCGCAGGTGATGAAATCACTCATCCACAAAGAGATTGAATTTAATGACTTTAAACGGCAACCACTGTTACCAAACAAGCATTCTCAATTGGGGCCTGGGTTGGCTTGGGGCGACATCGATGGCGACGGTATTGATGAGTTGTTTATGGGTGGTGCGCGTGGTTTCCCTGGCCAAATCATGCGCCTAGCAAAGGCAGGACGAATGGAACCAGTCAGCATGCTTGCGTTTGAAGCCGATCGTGATTGCGAAGACATGGGAGCGTTATTCGCCGATTTTGATACCGACGGTGACCTGGACTTGTACGTTGTCAGCGGTGGAGTCGAATGCGATCCGGGCGACGCCACACTGCAAGATCGAATTTATTTGAATGAGGGCGGCCGACTCGAAAAGAGCAATGGCTGGCTACCGGAGTATCGGGACAGTGGGTCCGCTGTAGCCGCCGTCGATTTCGATCGCGACGGCGACACGGATTTGGTTGTTGGAGGAAGGGTTATCCCTGGCCGTTATCCCGAGGCGCCGCGCTCGCGGCTACTTGTCAATGAAGGCGGATCCTTTACGGACCGAACTGAGGAATTGGCCGAGCAACTGATGAGTTGCGGCATGGTCAACGGATTGATTTGGAGTGACGTGGACCAGGACCAGTGGCCAGATCTGTTGGTCGCCACCGAGTGGGGCCCCATTCATTTTTTCAAGAACGACAACGGCAAATTATTGCAACAAACCGAAGCGGCTGGCCTGTCGCAGAACTTGGGTTGGTTCAACAGCATTTGTGGTGGTGACGTCGACAATGATGGCGACACAGATTTTGTCGTCGGAAATATCGGACTCAACACCAAGTATAAAGCGACTGTCGAGAAACCGGAGCTGTTGTATTACGGAGATTTTGAGGGAGTAGGTCGAAAGCGCATTGTCGAAGCCAAGTACGAAGCGGATACCTGTCTGCCGCGGCGTGGATTGAGTTGTTCAAGCCATGCGATGCCGATGATCAAAGAGAAAACACCGACGTATCATGAGTTTGCTATTTCATCACTTGACGCCTTGTACACCCAAGAACGACTATCCCAGGCGACTCGTTATCAAGCGAACACGCTGGAGTCGCTTGTTTTAGTGAACGAAACCAGCAACGGAGAAATCCAGTTTCGAATTGCCAAACTTCCTCGCTTGGCACAGGCCAGTCCAATTTATGGTTGTCAATTGATAGACGTCAATGCCGATGGAGTTCTCGACCTTTACACAGTTCAAAATTTCTACGGTCCGCAACGCGAAACCGGATATTTTGATGGTGGCTTGAGCTTGTTAATGATGGGCGATGGCAATGGAGGATTTGATCCAGTTAACACCAATGCGAGCGGACTGTTGGTACCTGGTGATGCGACAAGTTTGACTTGTGTCGATCTTGATCACAATGGTTCGCCAGACTTTATCGTTGGAAAAAATAATGCATCTCCGCAGTGTTTCCTAAGTCAAACGGATGGAAAAAAATTCAAAACCATGAACGTCCAAAAGTGGTTTTCTGCGAATGGCGATGTGTTTGGTACGAGCTTGCTCGCGAGTTACTCCGACGGCACTCAGCAACGATTTGAAATTCAGTCTTCGCAAGGTTATTTGTCTCAGTCAACGTCGAAGCTGTTTATTGGCCGGGGCCAAGCGGGGCGTACGTTGACTGAGGTGGAAATCCAGTTCTTGGATGGCCGCAAGCGAATCTTAACCGGCGACCAACTAGATCAGTAAAAAATTGAGCCGCAACAACGTTTCTCTGCAATTCGAAAACGGCCGATCTAAAAACCACCCATCGAATTTGCCCGTCATTGAATGGAGTCGTTCGTTTCGGCTTTATTGATTATGGCCCTGCAATCGTTGATCTCGGAATAGTTTTCCAATTCAAGGCGTCCGGGCAACTAGTTCACGGCCTTATCATCTATTGATTTGCCCCATTTTTGGGTGGATTCTGTTATGATTCCTGCTTAAATATTTGTTCGAAAACACAGGTATTTTCTTGTACACGAGTCGAAGCAATCAACGGTTTTATGAAGGTCAAAACTAGACGTAGTGTATTCCCGATGCACTTGACTCCTTTCGAGTCATACATGTTTATCGACGACAGTCCGCGATTCCCAATGACGTTCGTCTTTCAATTTGATTTCGAAGGCGATTTAAACGTTGACATATTTCAAGACGCGGTCGATCAAGCATTGCAACGACACCCGATGTTGCGATCGGTCATCCGGCCAGCGAAGGGTTCGCGCGACTGCTGGGTGTTGGCCGATTCATACAATTCCAAAATCGACTTCGCTCTTTATGACACGCCGATATTGGTGGATGGTTCAAGTGAATATATCGATCTTCGCAACGAAATTGGCTTCAAGGGATGGATTCGCCACGATGAAAACCGGACGCGGTTTGTTGCGTTGTTCCATCACAGCAGCGTCGATGGTATTGGGGCCTATCATTTTTTAAACGATGTATTTTGGTTTTACGCGGAGCATTTCGGAAACCAACAAGGCGAGTTGCGCGAGTACGAAGTATTTGATTTGAGGACAAGAATGCGAGCGTGCGCGGGCAACATTCGACCGGCTGATACGTTGACTCCTGACTTCAATCGTTTCAATGCTCAACCTATCCTGCCCAATCGACCGGAATCCGAAGCGTTGGGGACTTCGAATGAGTTCCCGCAATTCCATTCACACGTTTTCGACAAAGACGAGCATCGCGAATTGAGGTTAAAAGCACAAGATCACGGGCAGACGTTGAACGATCGTTTGCTTCAATCATTGATGATTTCCATGATGACGTGGAACGAAGAACGTGGCGGAGACGTCGACAGCCTTCCATTTTGCGTATTGATGCCACTTGATTTAAGGACTGCCGAACAGGCGAACTTGTCAGCAGCCAATGTCGTTACCAGTAGTTTCCTACGGCGAACGGCCTCGCAAATCCGTGACCGGGATTCGCTCAAAGCGTCTCTTTTGAACGAAACCATGCACTTGAAACATACACGCCATGAATCCGAATTCATGAAGCAGCTTTTCTCCTCGCCCATTCGATGGGGAGACGCCGCTCAATTATACGACGAAGATTTGTGCCATACATCGGCTATCTTCTCCAACGCAGGTGATCCGACCAAGCGATTTTTGAACCGTTTCCCAAAATCTGGGGATCGTTTCCAATGTGGCAACCTATTGCTGGAGGAGATGAATGGAGCTTCTCCACTGCGCAACATGACACGCGCGGCCTTCAACTCGTTTACTTACCGCCGCAAACTGAAAATCGGTATTCGCTGTGACCCTCAATTCTTTACCTATGACGATGGCCAAGCTTTGCTGAGTCATTTTGTTGCGACGTTTTTGAGTGATCTTTAACTTTTGAAAACAATTTCCTGAATTCATCAATCTCCCTGGGCCGCAAACGAATCAAACGTTAGCATGGCGGATTTCGAACAAAGACTGGTGAAATGATATGACCGAAACGACGCCACAAAAGAAGTCGTTTGGCGTGTTGTGGACCGCGTTGATAATTTTGTTTGCCGTCAGTCTCGTTTTGGTTTCTCAATTTCGTTTATGGCGAAACTCAAAATTCCAAAACCAAACGGTTTCGATCACGGCCGGTAGCCGCAGTGGACTGAGGCATCAAATTGCCGAAACGCTGTCCAACATCGCTGCCACGGATGGATTGAAGGTGCAAGTTGTTGCTACCGATGGGTCCTTGGATGCGATGTCCAAAGTTGACTCTGGAGAACTTCAATTCGCGTTGATTCAGGGCGGATTGTCCAACCAAGTTTTTTCCAACGTTCGGCAAGCTGCTGTACTGCATATTGAGCCACTGCATTTGTTGGTTCGATTTCCAAATACAGAATCGCCCCCAGATCATTGGACGATCGAGAAGGTAGCTGGACAGTTAAATCGCAAAGAGCCAATAAGCATTAACCTAAGTCGGCCCAATAGCGGCACACATGCGATCGCTTCGGATTTGTTACAGTTTTTTGATTTGGAGTCAGGCAAAGATTTTTTGGCATCAGAATTCAGTTATCGCCAATTGCTGGATCCAGAATTTCCCCCAGAAAAACTGCCGGATATGGTGTTCACCGTTTCGTCATTGCCTTCGCCGGTAGCAAAACACTTGATTCACAACCATGGCTACCGACCGTTGGAGTTGAACGTCTCAAATGCTTACCGCCTGGATTGGACGGCACAGAATTGGGATGAGAACCGACAAGTCATTCGACGTAAAGTTGTGGCGGCCAACATTCCAGCGTTTTCCTATCAAATCAATCCGCCAGTTCCCAAAGACGACGTGAAGACGATTGGTACGCGGCTGCAGTTGGTCGCCAACAAAGACGTATCAACATTTTCAGTCGAGAAAATGATCGAAGTGGTCTATACCTCTAGCTTTGCAACAACGTCCGAACCTCCACTGGCGATCGATTTGTTGCGTACTTCAGCAGAATTTGATTTGCATACTGGCGCAGCGGAATACTTGGAAAAAAAGACGCCAGTGATAACCGAAAAACTGGTCGAAGTGACCGAGCAGGTATTGGCGATCTTGGGTACCATTTTTGGTGGTGTGTTATTCGCTTGGCAGGCGATGTCGTTTGTGCGACGGCGGCGTCGAGACCGACAATTTTTGCAGTGCGTATCGCGAGTCGGCGAGATCGAACATCGGGCGATGGAATTTGAAACCAACGATGACATGTCGATTGACGATCTAGTGCAATTGCAACAAGAATTGAACGACATTAAGTCGGAAATGATTCAGCAGTTTCAAAAAGGTGACATTGACGGCGCCGATACGCTTTCCGGTTTTTTGATGCACGTCAATGACGCCAATGAAAACCTTACCAGAATGATCTTGCATGAGCGCCAACCGCGTCCTGCGCAAAATTAGCGGGGCAAGGTGGACAGTTTGGGCGCCGGACTGACCACACGTTCTTCTTAATCCCCCCAAAACCCCAAGTCCGATTTGGTTATTAACTAGGCAACTCTAATCACGAGTTTTTCATTTCTCGCTTGCTTTCAGTTTTCCAAATCACAAAAATAGTATTGGAACAGGTTGCTGCCGTAACGGCAGGGAGAGGGACGTAACCCGGAGATAACAGGTCTTTTTATCCAGTTGTTACGATGTCCGATCAAAACACAACTTACATTGGCAAGAAATTCGCTTGTCCTGGCTGCCGATCTAACTTGAAATTCCGCAGGCCTCCCAAGAGCCTGTTGTATACATGTCCTAGTTGCCGGAAGAAGCTGCGTCTGCAAGATGAAGCGGCTGCCGCGGCCAAAGACGAGATGGTCAAAATGGCGATCGAGTCATTGGTAAACTCGCGCGAAGCGATCGAGAAGCCATACGACTACACGCGGGACCCCAAGCTGGACACCGTTGAAAATCCTCAACCGGGAGTTTGGTTGTTCGAGCAACCTTGGCCTAAATCCGTAGACGAGATTGTCGTTGAAAACGCTGAGGTGATTTGCCATCCGATGGATGAAGACCGGGCGATGGGTTCGCGGAAGATTTTTTTGGAAGGCAAATTCCGGCGTGTCACGGTCTTTAGAACCGGACAGGTCGAGCAAATGCAAGTTTCCGGTCATTGGTGGGATTTTGAGCCGCGAGAGTCGAAACTTGGTCTTTTGTCTCGTTCGATCGTGCGGCAAATCAACAAACATCCGTTGGCAAAACAATTCGCTGCTCGGGTGAACCACGTCAATCGTTTGATTCGTGATCATAAGGAACGTTTTGAGTTCTACGTCGATATCGCCATCGATCGGCCGGAAGAATTGAAAAACAAAACCGGCGCTAATTTCAAATAAACCAAGCGTTCTCGGTACTATCGGCGGCACGCCTTCGGTTAAGATGATCGTATGGCGCACAAAAAGTTGATATTCTTGATCTTTGGTTTGGCATGCATCGCTGTTTGCTGCTTGGTTTCCTCCGCGGCTGCCGAGTCAAAACCTAACATTGTTTTGATCATGGCGGACGATTTCGGTCGCGAGTGTTTGCAATGCTACGGCGGTGAAAGTTACGACACTCCACATTTGGACCGGCTTGCTGCCGAGGGGGTTCAGTTCAACCATTGTTATTCGACGCCCATCTGCACGACGTCCCGTGTGCAGTTGATGACTGGCAAATACAATTTTAGAAACTACGAGTGTTTCGCGTATTTAGATCCGCAAGAGACGACGTTTGGCCATCTTTTGAAAGGGGCTGGCTATCAAACGATGATTGCTGGCAAATGGCAATTGAATGGACACAATTCGATACCTCGCAAGCCTCAGTGGGACGACATCAATCGCCCTCAACAGGCAGGTTTCGATGAAAGCCACCTTTGGCAAGTTCACCGAAAAAAAGGGGAACGTTACTGGGGTTCAGAGTTAGTCGTCAATGGAACAGTGGTTCGACTGACAGAGAAAGAATACACGCCCGACTATTTCACGGATCAGATTTGTCAATTTATCGAGCGAAATCGAGACGAACCGTTTTTCGTTTATTATCCCATGGTACTTACCCACGCGCCATTTGTACGGACGCCTAAAAGCAAGGGCCGAGGCAAAACGCGACAAGAGCTTTTTTCCAATATGGTTCGTCATACCGATTCGATCGTTGGGCGAATCGATGGCAAGTTACAGGAGTTGGGGTTGTCGTCCAATACGCTGTTAATGTTTACTGGCGACAACGGAACAGATCGGAGTTTGGTTTCGCAATGGAAGGGCACTACTTTAACGGGCGGCAAGGCAACACCGGTTAAATCGGGTATTCATGTGCCACTGATCTGCAAGTGGCCAGGCAATGCATCGGCGGGCCAAAAGATTGATTCGCTGGTTGATTTTACTGATTTTTTTGCGACGTTCTCAGAGTTGGTGGACGCCCAGATCGATGACACACCGCGCGACGGCATAAGTTTCCTTCCGGCGCTGTTGAATCGCAAAGGGCCCAAAAGAACGTCATCGATTTGTCACTACGATTGTCGTTGGGGACGGTTTCCAGCGGTGCAATTCGCTTACGACACGGGTTTCAAAGTCTATCGAGACGGTCGAATCTTCAGTTTGTTGAATGACCCCAACGAGAATCGTCCAGTCGATATTGGTGAATTGGATTCTGACGATAAAAAACGCGTACAGCAGTTGCAATCTAAATTGAGCAAGCTACCAAAATTAACAGCCGCTACCTTAGTTCCTGGACCTAGAATGGAACATTCACCGGAAAAACCGAATGTCATCTTGTTAATGGCTGACGATTTAGGTTGGGGTGATGTTGGTTTCAACGGGAACAACGTCATCCAGACGCCGCACTTGAACCAGATGGCCAAAGCGGGAATGAAATTCAACCGCTTTTACGCGCAATCTGCCGTTTGCTCTCCAACACGTGGTTCGTGTTTAACTGGTCGACATCCGTTTCGATATGGAATTCTTGGTGCCAACGTTGGGCACTTGTGGAGCGGCGAAGAAACGCTCGCTGAATTGACAAGTGAGTATGGCTACCAAACTGGGCATTTTGGAAAGTGGCACTTGGGCACATTGAACAAGACCTTTTCTGGCAAAGGTAAGTCACGCAAACCTGACGAGAATTTCATGCCTCCCTCAGGGGCAGGATTCAACGACTGGTTTAGCACGGAATTTGCGGTTGCAACTTGGGACCCCTATGATCCCCAGAACGCCCACGAAAAAAAACATGCTGGTGATCCGCGTGTCTTGTATTGGGAAAACGGCAACAACGTGACGTCACCGTTAGTCGGCGACGATAGTCGAATCATTGTCGATCGTGCCATTGCATTTATGGACCAGCAAGTAAAATCCGAGTTGCCGTTTTTTGCCGTGATTTGGTTTCATGCGCCGCATAAACCAGTTGTTGCGGGCCCCAAGTACCGGGCCATGTACAGCCAGTATCCAGAATCGGCACAACACTATTACGGTTGTATTACGGCGATGGACGAACAAGTTGGGCGTGTACGAGCGTTCTTGCGCGTAGCAGGTGTCGCAAATAATACGGTCCTCTGTTTTTGCTCAGATAACGGCCCAGAAGGCAAATCAGTAGGCGAAGGAACGAGTTGGGGCACAACCGGCGGGCTGCGAGGTCGCAAGCGTTCGTTGTATGAAGGCGGAATACGTGTGCCGGCGGTTATCGAGTGGCCTTCAAGAATTAAAGCGGGTGCGGTCTGTAATGTTCCATGCGTTACCTCAGATTACTTTCCAACCGTCGCGGAAATTCTCGGTTGTTGTGTTGACCGTGTTCGAAACTGTGATGGCCAATCATTGGTTCGAGTATTTGATGGTACGAAACGCCGCTTCAAACCAATTGGCTTTATCGATCGGCAGCGTTCCGTTTGGATGGAAAATGAACTTAAGCTGATCGTGCACAACGACGGCCGGCGAGAGCTTTACGACGTTGAGAAAACTCCAACTGAAACTGACAATCTATCGAAATCCAAACCTAAACGTACTGCCGACATGCTGAAAAGGTTGTCGCAATGGAAATCGTCCGTTGAAAATGACCGACGTTCTTCCGCAGTCGGTAGTTCTATTAACAAGAGTTAATTTTTCTGGGAATTGAACTTGACCGTCCTGGCGTGCCAAATAAGATGACGACATGTTTTTGAAAGCACATCATCATCTGCATCGCCACCACCATGCCATTTAGGCTGGCTGATGTTGTATGACTCATAGAAAACAACAAAACGCTGGCCATTGGTCAGCGTTTTTTCTTTGCTGTAATGCGTTCTGAAGATTCGCGGCCGAGCCGAAAAAGACTGAACAGGTGAATCATGAACGGAACTGCAGAAAAAATCTTACGATTTGCATTGCCCAAAGGTCGGATGCAAAACGGCGTCTATCAATTACTGAACGAAGCTGGCATTTCGATTACGGCTTCAAGCCGCGGTTACCGGCCTGTGGTCTCGATCCCCGGAATTGAGACCAAAATTTTAAAACCGCAAAACATTGTGGAAATGCTCCAACTGGGCAGCCGTGATCTTGGATTTGCGGGCGCAGATTGGGTAAGTGAATTGAGCAATGATCCCGCCGACGAGCCCGTCGAAATTTTCGATACTGGCTTGGATCCGGTCCGGTTGGTGGCAGCCGCTCCATCAGAGTTGTTAGTCGACGGGAAACTGCCTGATTCGGAACTTAGAGTCGCGTCAGAATACGAATCTTTGACGAGAAAATGGTTCGCCCGTGCGTCTCTAGCCGCCAAGTTCGTCCGTTCCAACGGTGCGACGGAGGTATTTCCCCCGGAAGATGCCGACTTGATTGTCGACAATACGGCAACCGGTGCAACCTTGCGAGACAATGGACTGGTGATCATCGACGACTTGATGCGGTCAAGCACTCGACTGTACGCCAGCCGAGCCGCTTTTGAGGACGATACCAAACGCGCCAAGATTGAAGATATCAAGCTGCTATTGGAAGCCGTATTGGAAGGACGACAACGAAGCATGATCGAGTTGAACGTGTCGTCGGAGAATTTGGAAAAGATCATTTCGGTATTGCCAGCCATGAAACAGCCAACGGTAGCACCACTATTCGGCGATTCTGGTTATGCCGTGCGTGCAGCGGTATTGAAATCCGAACTGACCACGGTGATACCAAAAATAAAAGCGTCCGGCGGAAGAGATCTCGTCGTATCCAAAGTCAACCAGATCATCCCGTAGGTTCACACTTCAATGAACAAAACCATGATCACACCGGTCTCGCAGATACAACAGTTGAAACCGTACGCCGTTGAGGCAACGCGTTTTGAAGTCAAGTTGAAATTGGATGCCAATGAAGGCCCTCCATTGGATTGGAGTTCAGCGCTGCACGCCAAGGTGGCGTCAAACGTGTATCCCGATCGGTCGGCGATCGAAAGCCAACTCGCGAAACGGCTGGGAGTCTCGTCCAATGAGATTTTGGTGACGGCCGGAGGTGATGAAGCAATTGACCGAATCTGCCGTGCCTACTTGGCGCCTGGTCGTAACATCATTTTCCCTACGCCCTCGTTTGAGATGATTCGAAAATACGCGTTGATGTGCGGAGGCGAAGTTCGATCCGTGGTTTGGGATTCAAGTTTTCCCGTGGATAAAATCTTGGAGCAATGTGATGAACAAACCGCGATCGTCTCGGTAGTTTCGCCGAACAACCCCACCGGTAAAACGGTGACTCTGCCCGATGTCGAACGATTGGCCACGGCGCTACCCCATTGCTTGCTGCTCATTGATCAGGCATACGCCGAATTTGAAGAGAATGCGTCGGACGAGTCTTTGACACAGTTCGCAATCAACGAATTGAGCAATGCGATCGTCGTGCGTACGTTTTCCAAAGCTTGGGGGATGGCGGGCCTGCGGGTCGGCTATGCCCTCGGTTCTCAAATCGCGATCGACAATTTGCGAAAAGTGGGTGGTCCCTTCCCTGTTTCGTCGCTATCGCTGGCCGTCGTGGAATCGATGATGCAAGAAAATCCCACCGGTAACAAGTCTTATGTGGATGCCGTAAAATCGGAGCGGAAACTACTGGCGAATCATTTGAAACAGCTCGGCTGTGAAGTTTCTGACTCGTTCGGAAACTTCGTCTACGCAAAATTGGATTCGGTCCGCATTTCATCGAGAGTCGTTTTTGATGCGCTTGCTGCCCAAGGAATTCTCGTCCGGCAATTCCCTGACGAAAATGCCTTGCGTATTACCTGTCCAGGCGATGTTGGGGCATTGGATATCGTCACCTCGACGTTCAGTAAAATCCTCGCTCCGGAAGCTATTTTGTTTGACATGGACGGTGTACTGGTCGACGAATCACCTTCGTACCGGGAAGCGATCCGTCAGACCTGCGAAACGTTCGGCTGTGATGTGTCTGCGGACGAAATCGCCAAGAAAAAGTTACTGGGCGATGCGAACAATGATTGGATTTTTTCGCAGCGTCTCTTGGCCGATCACGGTTTGCAAGTCGAATTTGAAACCGTCAAGGAGCGGTTTGAAGCAATTTATCAGGGTGACACCGAACATCCGGGGTTGTGGGACCGTGAAGTTCGGTTGGTTGACCCCCAGTGGCTACGAAATCTAGCACAACATTACCCATTGGCAATCGTCACGGGGCGACCGCGACACGATGCCGTTCGTTTCTTGGAGAACGAAGGTTTAATCGATTGTTTTTCGGCAATTGTTTGTCTGGAAGACGGGCCTGCCAAGCCGCGACCCGACAACGTAGTCAATGCGATGGGCCAGTTGAATGTCAATCGGGCTTGGATGATCGGCGATACGCCCGATGATGTAAACGCAGCTCGGAAAGCAGGTGTGATTCCATTTGGCATTGTTGCGCCAACGGACGACCCTGAATTTGCCACCACCAAGCTTAAGCAAGCAGGGGCTGCTGACGTCGTTGCAAACTTGGTGCAGCTTGGAGATATGTTGCCATGAAACTGCGTAATGCAACTATTCAACGCAAGACACGCGAAACCGAAATTGAATTGACGTTGAACCTGGATGGTACCAGGCAAATCGAAGTTTCTACTGGGCTTGGGTTCTTCGATCATATGTTGTCGGCACTGGCGTTTCATGCTGGCTGGGATTTATCGATTCGATGTGAAGGCGACTTGTATGTGGACGATCATCATACAGTTGAAGACTGTGGTTTGACCCTTGGTTTGGCGATCTCGGAGTCGCTTGGAAACAAAGGCGGAATCGAAAGATTCGCCTCTAATTTTGCGCCTTTGGACGAGTCGCTTGCCCGCTGCGTGGTGGATGTGTCAGGTCGAGCTCATAGCGTCGTGAATCTGGATTTAAAGCGAGACCGATTGGGAAACGTCGCTTGTGAAAACCTAACTCATTTCTTCCACTCCATGGTTGCCAACGCGAAAATCACATTGCATCTGGATGTAATCCGTGGAGAAAATGATCACCACAAGGCGGAAGCCGCTTTCAAGGCCTGTGCGCTCGCATTCAAAACAGCTTTGACGGTTTGCGTAGACTCTACCGTGCGAAGCACGAAAGGAGTCTTGTGATGCGATTCGCGATCATTCGAACAGGTGTTGCCAACTTGGCTTCGGTCCGCGCAGCGCTGAATCGCTTGGATGTGGAATCCAGGTTGGTGGAATCGCCCTCTGAGTTAGAGGCACCCGATGCCGTGGTTTTGCCCGGTGTCGGTGCATTTGATGCGGGTATCGACATGCTGGACGCAAACGGTTGGAGGCCCTATTTGCAAGGGCGTTACGAAAGAAACGAACCGACTTTGGCGATTTGCTTGGGTTTGCAAATGCTCTGTCAATCCAGTGAGGAATCTTCGGGACGCGCTGGCTTGGGTGTTTTGCCGGGACAAGTCATCCGCTTTCCCGGTTCAGTGGCAGTACCACAATTTGGTTGGAACCAAGTGCGGTCGGATGGCGGCTTTTTTCAACCAGGTTACACCTATTTTGCCAACTCATATTGTCTGCCTTGCGTTCCAGAGCTGCAATCTTCAGGTTGGGAGATGTTGGTTTGCGAGCACGGAATTCAATTTGTCGCCGCAGCTCATCGCGGCAATTGGTTGGCCTGTCAGTTTCACCCTGAGTTATCCGGGCGATATGGGGCAGACTTGTTGCGGCATTGGATTGCCAGTTTTGCATCCTTTGATCTCAACGCATCGGCAAAGGTAAATTCATGTTAACTTCACGCGTGATACCTTGCCTGGACGTCCGCAGCAACCGAGTGGTCAAAGGCGTGCAATTCCAAAGGCTTAGAGACGTCGGTAGTCCAGCGGAATTGGCTCACGCATATGAATCGCAAGGGGCTGATGAAATCGTCATTCTTGATGTGTCCGCGACGGATGAGCGACGCAACACGCAATTGCAAACCGTGGAAGAAGTTCGAGAAGTCCTATCAATTCCGCTAACGGTTGGGGGCGGCGTACGCGACCTGGATGACGTTCAGCGACTGACTGACGCCGGGGCCGACAAGGTTTCTGTAAACACAGCCGCTGTTGAAGATCCGTCATTGGTCGCAAAAATTTCGGGGCGGTTTGGAAGCCAATGTACGGTCGTTGCGATTGACGCTAGAGCCTGCGAAAGTGGGTGGCAAGTCGTAACTCATGCCGGTAAACGACCGACCGGAATCGACGTCCTTGAATGGGCACGACAAGTCCAAGAACAAGGCGCCGGAGAGGTTTTATTGACAAGTTTCGATCGGGATGGAACACGTTCGGGCTACGATTGCCAGTTGTTAATTGCCGTAGCGGATGTCGTCTCCATTCCGGTAATCGCGTCGGGTGGTGCGGATACGGCGGAGCATCTAGAACAAGGCCTCAAAGCCGGAGCATCCGCTGTGTTGATCGCATCGATATTGCATGATGGAGTTAAAACGGTTGCCGAGCTTAAACAAGAGCTTTCCAATTTGGGAGTGCATGTAAGGACATGATTATTCCATCGATTGATATTCAAAATGGACAAACCGTTCAATTGGTCGGCGGTCAGGAGTTGGCAATTGAAGCGGGAGACCCCAAACCGTTAGCGGAAAAATTTGGCAGGGTCGGGGAAGTTGCGGTTATCGATTTAGATGCAGCAATGTCTACCGGCAACAATGCTGAATTAATCAATTCTTTATTGCCAATCGCGCGTTGTCGAATCGGCGGCGGAATCCGTGATGTTGCAACCGCGATTGATTGGTTGGACGCTGGTGCAGCAAAAATCATTTTAGGTACAGCAGCAAAACCAGAATTGCTTCGTGAACTGCCTAAAGATCGCGTGATCGCTGCGTTAGACGCCGTACACGGTGAAGTGGTTGATCATGGCTGGCAACGACAAACAGGTAGCCAAGTGGTCGATTGTTTGAAACGACTCACCCCCTATGTGGGTGCGTTTCTGATCACATTTATCGAACGAGAAGGTCGAATGACCGGAATCGACGTTGAAACGATTAAACAATACCAAGCAGCGGCCGGTGATGCAAAACTTACGATTGCCGGAGGCGTTGCCACGGCAGAAGAAATTGCTGTGCTCGATACTATGGGAATAGACGCTCAAATTGGAATGGCCCTGTACCGCGGTGACGTTTCATTGGCAGCTGGATTTTGTAGCTCGCTCAAGTCCGACCGTAGCGACGGATTGTGGCCCACCGTCGTTACCAATCAAGCAGGCCAAGCGCTTGGTTTGGCCTATTCAAACTTGGAAAGTGTCGAACGAAGTCTAGAGTCCGGCGATGCCCATTATTGGTCGCGGAAACGAGGACTTTGGAGAAAAGGCGCTTCGTCAGGCAACACTCAGAAACTGCGGTCGATTGCGTCGGATTGTGATCGCGACTGTTTGATGTTTACAGTGGAGCAATCGGGGGTCGGTTTTTGTCACTTGAATCGCGACAGCTGTTTTGGTGACTTGGCTGGAGTTTCCCGCTTGGAACAACTATTGAAAACTCGATTGGAAAATGCGCCAGAAGGTTCTTATTCGCGACGATTGTTTATTGAAAATGGCTTATTGGATGCGAAACTCGTTGAAGAAGTGAACGAATTTGTTGCGGCGAACAATCGTGCTGAGATGGTGCACGAGGCCGCCGACGTTTTGTTCTTTACGATGGCAAAACTCGTCAAAAACAAAATTGCATTCCGTGAAATTGAGGCCGAAATCAATCGGCGGGCTTTGAAAGTGACGCGACGAAATGGCGATGCGAAAGTGGAATTGCCGCGATGATTGAATTCCCTCGCTTGTCGACCGACCAACTCGTAGCAGTTACCGACACTATCGACGAACAAACGTTTGAAACCGCACAACGCATCGTCGATGACGTTTCAGAAAAGCGTGAATCGGCGCTGCGTTTGTATGGTGAAAAGTTCGATCAATTGTCGAAGGACTCCGACTTATTGGTTTCTCACACGGAATTCAAACGGGCGTTGTCACGCATTGATGCTGGAACCCGATCGCTGTTGGAACGCGTGGGCCAACGGATTGCGGATTTCGCACAAGCCCAACGAGACTCGTTCAACGATTTATCGGTACCGATTGTCGGGGGAACCGCAGGTCATCGTTGGTTGCCTCTTCTCTCGGCAGGCTGTTACGCGCCCGGCGGCCGCTATCCTCTGCCGTCTTCAGTCTTGATGACGGCCACAACTGCTCGAGTAGCTGGCGTCAAAGAAGTCTGGGTTGCCTCGCCCAATCCCAACGACGTAACTCTGGCTGCAGCGGCCATTGCGGGCGCAACGGGCGTATTGAGGGTCGGAGGTGCTCAGGCGATCGCGGCCTTGGCCTTTGGCGTCGGTGGAGTTCCGGCTTGCGATGTTATCGTCGGACCGGGCAATCGGTTTGTTACTGCTGCGAAGGCCATCGTTTCGAAACAGACTCGGATCGATTCATTGGCAGGCCCTTCGGAATTGGTCGTGGTGGCGGGCGAAGATGCAGAACCCGCGTTTGTTGCAGCGGATCTCTTGGCGCAAGCCGAACATGACCCGGATGCTCGGCCCGTTTTGGTGGCGCTATCCGCGGAATTGGTCGAGTCGGTAAAGCGTGAATTGGCTGAACAACTTTCCACACTTCCAACGGCGGAAGTGGCCGTTCAAGCTTTACGGTCCGGTGGATTCATCGAGGTTGAAAACATCGAACGTGCCATCGACTGTTGCCGCTCGATTGCTCCCGAGCATTTGTCGTTGCAGGGCGAAACGGTATCGCGAGAATTCGAAAGATTCGAGTTCGGTGCAGCTCTGTTTGTCGGTTCGTCAACGGCCGAAGTTTTTGGCGATTATGGTGCTGGCCCGAACCACGTGTTGCCAACCGGGGGCGCAGCTCGCTCTCAAAGTGCGTTGTCGGTGTTGAACTTTATGCGGTTTCAAACAGTCTTGAACATCGAAAATATCGACGACGCGAAGCCAATTCTCGCGGACGCGGCACAACTTGGCCGCCTGGAGGGTCTCGAAGCACACGCACGTTCTAGCGATCGGCGATGCCAGAATGTCCGATCTTCGTAATTACAGTTGCTGCTGGTCTACTGATACCGTTGTCGTCCAGGCGGAATACGGTTGTCGGTTGGCATGCTGTTTCCCGCCGATGAATTCGACCCCAGTTTCAGCACCATAGTCCACAAACACGGCCGACAATAACTTTTGTTTTGTTGCAATCCCCAGTCGCAATTTCATGTCGTTGGTTCTAAAAAATCCACCGCTGGACCAATACGTCTTGAGGCCTCTAGCCGTCAACGCAATCAATAAATTTTGTGTCGCCGCAGCCGCTGCTGCGAGATGTTCTTCGTCAATTCGTATTTGTTTGTCGTCGGCAGGTTGGTCGAATTGTGGTAACCAAAACACAAGCACTAAACACCCGCAAGCAGACAACATCGCTGGCAATTTGTTTGTTGGCTTCATATCCGGATACCATTGAGCCAGTTTCGAAGCCAGCAATCGACATTGGTCATTGGGCACAATGTAAAACCGCCAGGGCTCGGATATCCCGTCTTGGTTACGGTCGTAATGAAATGGTGCGAATCCTGCGTCTTCGATTGCGGATCGAACGATCTTGTCACCGATTTCCCGTTCGGGCGCGGAGTAATCAACGCCAGAAACGGCTGTGGCTAGAACTTTGGTCGTACGTCGTTCGCGTAGGACCTGCGAAACAATGTTGGTGCGTAAATCGGAGTCATTGATCATAGCGAAATGTCTTTGGATTTTTGAGCTCAAGACCAAGGTCTTTTTTTAAGCACGATGTCTTGGCAAACAACAGCGTCAAGCGGCCCGTGGCAACGACACCAAATCGCCTAAACCAGCCCGTACCAATTGAGGACGGATTTGACGTTTTAAAATTTGCTGTTGAAGATTCGACGCAGATTGTAACCGTTGCCGATCGAATGTTCGAGGTTTCGTCGCCAAATGCAGGCACACTTGATGAACCACAAGTTCAGACAGCGTTCCGTCGGATTGAGTCAATTGATCAAATTTGAGTTCTAAATAGTGGCTGCCACGCATCGCATTCCGAAATTGCTCGACTTGCGCCCGCAAAGACTGAATCCGGTTCAACGCCTTTTCCGCGGACGGAGGAGCAGTGTTTTTCTCAATCCACTCTTCCAGCAGACAGTCAAGTGTGTTGTCGCGGATGACGTGAATGACCGGTACTCGTTTATCGCCCAAACTCAGCAACAGTTCATTTCGTGTCGCGTCCGGTAAGCTTGTGAAGTCTCCGTAATTCGCCTGCAATACCACCGTTGTTGCGTTGCCCACCCCGTCCTCAATCGTGTTGAGTCGTTTGAATGGTTGCGACGTATTTCTCAAACGCACGTTTTTTAACGTCTCTAAACAATTCGCCAAGAATTCGACGCCACTATGCGAATGCCCAACTAAAAACGCCGATTTAAATTCATACATTTTTTAAACCCAACAATAAAGGAGTTTCGACCGAAATCGACAACTTACGGTTAACATCTGGACTCAAAAATACGAATCCCAATACGAGCTGGGATTCGTTCGATTATCGATTCGCTCGGGTGATTTTTCGATTACAATATGGTTTCGAACCAATACCAAAAGCGGAGGTCGCCTGTCGTGATCGATTGTGACTCGCAACCTTCAAATAGCATTGGTTTTGCTAGCAACCTTGAGACACAACTTGTATATCCTCGTCACAACGTATGTCGATTCACAACAAAAGACTCGAGAAAACTGACGTCCTATCCGCGGTTATCGAAAACTCAAACGTCGCATTTTTGTTGTTTGAGCAAGATCAACTCTATTATGCCAACCGGAGGGCAATGGGTTTGTTAGGGATTGGAAATCAAAAGTCCGATAGTGCGTCGGACATCTTACCGGCTGAGTTGTTCGAAAAATTGCAGAAAACCGGCTCCTCCGATGCCGATCATTCCACGGTAAGCGAATTCGAGTTGCGGTTTGCTTCAGGCGAATCGAAGTGGATGGAGACGACGGTAAAAGAAATTGAAATTTGCGACTCTCGTTTTCGTCAACTTTCGCTCAAAGATATCTCGAAATCTAAACTTCGCGAATCTGAGTTGGAAAGAGAAGCGACGACGGACGATTTATCCGGTTTGGCTAACCGACGACAATTTAGGCGCGTGCTCGACCGAAATGCCTGCCGTTGTCTGGCGATTGCAATGGTCGACGTTGATCATTTTAAGAGCATTAACGATAGTTTCGGTCACACGATTGGTGACCATGCGATACGATTTGTTGCTGGACAGTTGTTACGGCATTTTGAAGAAGAGTTGTGTGTGGCTCGCTTAGGCGGCGAGGAGTTTGCGGTCGTCTGCGAGTTTGATGATCGGAAACTAACGGAAGAGAAATTCGAGTCTTTTCGACAAGCGGTAGAGGTCGGGCATTTCTTTGGCACCTCGCTCAGATTGACGGTCAGCATTGGCCTGGCTTTTTCAGATGATGCAGAAGAAATTGGCGATTTGCTGTTCGGCGCCGACAAAGCCTTGTACACTGCGAAAAATTCGGGTCGCAACCGACTGGCGCTGCACCGAGCTTCTTGATTTCCTTTGGCCGACAGCTCGATTCTTTGCTGCCAATCGTTACAATGTCTGCTTTGGGATGCGAATTGGCTATGACGGAACCAAAATCTACGAACCTGCGTTTGCGTGAAACGCCGGAACAGGATCAGCCACGTGAACGGTTACTCAAAGTAGGTGCGGTCAACCTCCGTCTCGCTGAGCTGTTCTCTATATTGATTCGATCGGGCCGACCCGGTGAGTCCGCACTCCAGGGCGGTGAAAAACTTGCCGCTTGCTACAGTGAAAAACTTGACCGTTTGGTCGATGTTCAACAAGCAGAATTGAAAGCCATTAGCCCGGCAGTTGCCAAAACAGCGTATTGCCAGATCATGGCGGGTATCGAATTGGGTCGACGTGTGGCGTCGGCGGCAGCAAAAACGCCGGGATTGTCCAAGATTGGCAGTAGCGAGGATGCGATTTCGTATTGCGAGGCCCATTTTCGGCGGCTGATTGTCGATGGTACACGCGAGGAATTTCATATCCTTTGTCTGAACACCAAGAATGTTGTGATCGATACACACCAGATATCGGTCGGAACTTTGGATGCCAGCCTCGTTCATCCTCGAGAAGTATTTCGCCCGGCGATCAAGGATGCCGCGTCTTCAATCATCTTGGTCCATAATCACCCGTCGGGCGACCCCACTCCAAGCCGAGAAGATCTACTTGTTACCGAGAGGTTAGAACAATGTGGCAAGACTTTGGGCGTCGACGTCCTGGACCACATTGTGTTGGGCTCATTTCGTAGCCTTAGCATTCGTGAGAATCGATAAGAGGGCGATTGCTTCGGGTAATGTCCGGCATCACACGACCGAAAGTGTTAAAAAGTTCCGAAACGAATTGTCCCCGCCTACTTCCTTAAAATTGGTCCGAAACATCGGTTCAACCTGTGGTCTGTACAGAGGTAGCGGCTTGTCGATGGATCCACGCCGGCAAGGATGGCTGTGGAGAAAAATTATGAACGTCGCAATCTACTTGTTTGGTAGCGGAATTGCATTCTTCGCCGGTATCGGAATTTCGATATTCGCCGTTGTGGCCCGGCAAAGCAAATCGAAAATCAACCGTGTTGGCATGCCCAGTTTCTTAATTGGTGGAATTCTCCTGGCCGTTTCCGCAACGCCGTTATCTAATGCGGAATGGATTGGGTTGGCGATCGCAGCGGTCGTTTGGCTTGCTGCAGCGGGGCACCAAAAGTACGGTCGAGCCGTTGGTTTTGCGATGTTTTTCTTTTTGACATTCGCGGCTCTCACTGAATTGCCTTATCATCTTCGCCCCAACGTCGCGTCGCAAAACGCATCTTCGTTACTAGTCATTGGGGATTCGGTCACGGCGGGAACGGGAATCGGAGACGCGACGATCAAATGGCCAGACCAAATTGAAAAAGACCACGGCGTTGAAGTCGTTAACCTGGCGATTCCAGGCGCTCAAGCGAGTACGGCCCTCAAAGAACTGAAACACCAATCTGAACATCACGACATGGCCATCGTGGAGATCGGCGGCAACGACTTAATGGGTTCGACAACCAACCATGCTTTCGAAAACGACCTGGACACATTGCTTGCTCTACTATCGACACGAGTTAAACAAGTAATCATGTTTGAACTGCCGCTGCCTCCATTCCGCAATGAATATGGTCGAATACAACGGCGACTGTCCAAAAAGTACAACGTAATGTTGATTCCGAAACGAGAATTCGCTGCACTTATCGCACACCCAGACAACACCAGTGATTCCATTCATCTGACCCAAGCCGGTCACGACCGAATGGGAAAACTAGTTTGGCAAATCATAGGTCCCGCATTTTTCAAACCGTAATTGATAGGTCGGGACTGGTCGAGTCCCGCACGCGGAAGTTACTCCACAGCGATTGCAGGATGACTTTCGCCTTCAAAAATCGCGCTGATGGACTCATGGCGGTGAATTCGTTTGATCGCTTCGCCTAATATTTTTGCGACCGAAAGTATCTCGATGTTTTCCAAACGCTTTTCCGCGGGCAGCGGCACGCTGTCGGTGACCACTATGGAATCAATCGGCGCCACGGCCAATCGCTCGATCGCCGCACCAGCAAAAACACCGTGTGTGGCACCAACATGTATTTCTCTGGCACCATTGGCTTTGACTAACTCTGCCGCACCACAAATCGAGCCCGCCGTACTGATCATGTCATCAAACATCAATGCGACTTTTCCTTCTAACGGACCACCGACAATATTCTCTTGTTTGGTGGTCTCAGCACCGGTCCGCCGTTTGTCAATAATGGCGATGCTACCACCCAATCTTTTAGCGTGGCCGACGGCGCGCTTGATACTTCCCTCGTCCGGACTGACGATAACGATGTCATCTTTTTCCAATCCCATGTTCAAGAAATGTTGATTCAAAACGCTGGCCGCATACAAGTGGTCCACCGGGACATCAAAGAAACCTTGAATCTGGGCCGCGTGCAAATCCATCGTCAAGACACGATCCGCTCCGGCCCGAGTAATCATGTTGGCAACCAGTTTGGCCGTAATCGGGACACGACCTTCGTCTTTACGGTCTTGACGAGCGTAACCAAAGTACGGAATCACCGCGGTAATTCGCTCTGCCGAAGCTCGCAAACACGTGTCGATCATGATCAACAATTCCATCAAGTTATCGTTCACCGGCGGCGAAGTCGGTTGAACGATAAAGACGTCACAGCCTCGTACATCTTCGATTTTGCAGTGAATTTCACCGTCAGGGAACGTCGAAAACTTGCATTCGTTCATGTCCAAATTCAAAAACGAACGAATGTCGTCGACCAAACGAGGGTGGGCGCGACCGCTGAATATTTTTAGTTCTCGATTCATCAATCCTTAGCTCTTTTGCATTTCGGCTTCCACCAGCGCCAAGTGCTCGACCGTGTTCACACTTAACGCCTCGATCGGCTTTAACACCGGCAAAGCCCGGACATCAAAATTTTCTTCCAGTAGAATCCCAGGCAAGTCCGTAATGTAGTATTCGCTTTGAACATTGTCAGCGGTCAATTTATCCAAGGCACTCAACATTTTCTGACAATCGAACACATACGTGCTCATATTGACTTCGTTGATGGTTCGTTGTTCCTCGGTGGCATCCTTTTCTTCCACGATACAAACAAAATTGCCCGCGTCATCGCGTACGATTCTTCCCAGGCCAAGCGGGTTTTCGTGCAATAGTGTCCCCAAAATACATGCCGGACGAGTCGCCTGATATTCGTCCAACAACGTTTTAATCGACGAAGCTTGAAGCATCGGCGAGTCGCCAGCTACGACAACGACCGGTCCGTCCACTTCACTCAAATGTTCCCGACACATCATGACCGCATGTCCGGTTCCCAGTTGTTCGGTCTGCAGCGCGAAGTCGATATTTCCATGATGGGACATCGCCGATTGCACGTCTTCGGCCTTGTAGCCAACAACGGCTACAACACGTTCGACCCCAGCGTTGCGCAAGGAATCGATCACGTAATCAACCAGTGGTCGCCCATTAGCTTGACAGAGGACCTTGGGAAGGTCTGATTTCATTCGAGTGCCTTTGCCGGCGGCCAAGACGATGGCGGTGGGAGCGTTCATTTGTGTCTAATGGAAATAAGCTCAACGATCTAAAAGCATCAGGATAACCTCGCTATCCAATCGGTCAACAACATAGTCCACGTGACCAAAATCTTGTTGTCGGCTGTGACGGGTCGGGACGGCCACAGTTACCGCTCCAGCAGCCGCTCCCGCAGTCGAACCAACCAAACTGTCTTCCAAAACCAAAAGCTCGGCTACCTCAACTCCCAGCTTTTTCGCGGCCAACAGGTAGATATCCGGTGCCGGTTTTCCGTTTTGTACGTTGTCAGCAGTCAAAACAAACTCGAATCGCGACTTCAGATCAAACTTACTCAATGCAAAATCGGCATGAGCGGCATGACTGCTGGTGGCGACAATTTTGGGTATCTTTCGCCGTTCCAGCTCATCCATCAAATCAGACAACCCCGGCATCATTTGGATGCGTCCCGGCAATTCCTCCATGTAAATTCGATTTGATTCGTCCAACAAGCGGTTCAGGTCATCCGACAACCCGCAAAACTCTTTCATTTTTTGCAAAGCTTGGGCGCCGGGCAGTCCCATCATCGTCATTTTTAATTCAGGCGTAAATTCTTGCCCTCGGCTACGTAGCAAACGACTGCCCACAAGGTCGTAAATGTCCTCAGTATTGAACATCAATCCATCCATATCAAACGCTACGGCACGAACGGGGTAGGCAGAACTGGACAACATCGAACCTTTTTGACGAACTACAAGTAATAAATGATGATAATGGCGAAGTGGCTTTGTCGATGAGCCCTAAGACTATCTCGATTCTAGATTTTGCCAATGACTCAAAGCGATCAGACGCAATACCAATCCGACGATGAGCGGGTTCGCTCACGTGATTTGAGTTTATCATCGACCAAGCCACCGACGAAAGTCACAGGTTATTCCATCGAGCAGTTTATTGGCCGTGGAGCCTACGGCGAAGTCTGGTCGGGGACGGAAAAAAAAACGGGGCGACGTGTGGCCATCAAATTCTATACCCGCCGCACCAGCGATGACGTCGAAAACTTGGCCGGTGAAGTCGAAAAATTGGTCGCGTTGGCGGCGGATCGCTATGTCGTGCAGTTGGTCGATGTCGACTGGCAGGCCACTCCTCCTTATTACGTCATGGACTATTTCGAGCATGGTTCGCTCGAAGACTTGCTAAAGCGCGAATCCAGCCTTCCCGTTGCCAAGGCCGAAGATCTTTTTTGTGAGATTGCAACCGGTTTGATGCACCTACACGGCAAAGGCATATTTCATTGTGATTTAAAACCAGCCAACATTCTGTTGGATGAAGACGACAAACCTCGGCTCGCCGATTTTGGCCAATCACGATTAAAGACGGACAAAGGCCCGTCGTTGGGCACATTGTTTTACATGGCGCCCGAACAAGCCGATTTGAATGTTGTGCCTGCCGCCAAGTGGGATGTCTACGCGCTGGGGGCTATTTTCTACGTGATGTTGGTCGGGAAACCGCCCCACCAAGCAGACGCATTGACCGAAAAAATTGAATCCGCGGACAACGTCGAAGACCGACTCGCGCAGTACAAACATGCGTTGAGAACCGCCGAACCACCTACCGAACATCGAAAAGTCGCTGGTGTCGACCGAGCTCTAGCCGAAATTATTGAACGTGCCATCGACCCGCGACCAAGTCGAAGGTTTGACAGCGTTCAGAGCATCATGTTTGCGATGCGTCAACGAGAAATGGCCAAGGCCAGAAAGCCGTTGATGATTCTAGGGATCTTGGGCCCTTTGTTGTTGCTGATCGTCATGTCTATTTTCGCGTGGGTGACCTACGATCGCACTTACACCAATACGCTGGAAGCCATCAGCAAAGAAGCGGATGACAGCAACGCTTTCGCCGCGAAACTGGCCGCCAGTTCCGCTTCTGCCAAGATTGCAGAATACTTTCGAGTCGTTGAAGATCTTGCCAATGACCCAACGTTTAGCGAAGAACTAGACAACTTATCCAACAATACCAAGAGCGGCCAAATTTGGTTCAGTTGGACGATCCAAATCTGAACAATGAAGAAGACTTTGAATCGCTTCGTGTTGATTTTCAAGATCTAAAAGAACGCGAAAAATTGCAAGCTTTTATGGATGAGCGGATTAGAAATACCAACAACCGGTTCCCTAAATGCGCCAGCTGGTTTGTAAATGATCGACGAGGCAATCAAATCGCTTCCGCATTCGAGACCAAGCCAGACATCAATACCATTGGACGCAACTACTCGTACCGCAGTTATTTCACTGGATTTGATCGCGACCTCAAGTCCGTTGACGAACAAGGCAATTCGATGTTTGTCGTCGAACCCATGGGAGTCGATCGCCCAATCATTGACCGCCCCCATCTATCTGCCGTGTTTCTGAGCAAAGGAACTTCGACGTGGAAGATTGCATTCTCAGTTCCGGTGCGCGACAAAAAAGAAAACATCATTGGTATCGTTGCGTGCACTGCGGAAATGGGAAAATTTATCGAATTGGATTTTGGTACCGAGTCACAATATGCCGCGTTGATCGACGGACGCCCTGGCGAAAACACAGGTGCGATTCTAGAACATCCGTTCTTTCATCAAAATGAAATCAATCCCAAGACGATCCCGCGGGTGCCAGATATCGAAGAGATTGCATCAACCCGACGTTTTCTAGATCCCATTTCTCTTTTGGCAGAAGGACAAAATTATGCGCGCGAATGGATCGCTGCACTGCACGCCGTCGAATTTGATTCCGACGAAAGTAGTAAAGCGGAGAAGAATGACAGCCTGTACGTCTTAGTCGCTGAAGACTCCAAGGCAGTGTTTGAGCCGGTCACCAACCTCGGCAATCAGCTGTTTTGGCTGGCGATCTACGCATCAGCATTTTTCGTCGTCGTCGCGTTGACCATGTGGCTGATGGTGTTGAGGATGTTCAAAGAATCCGGAAATCGACTAGCTCGTTCGTTCGCCAGCACGAGCGACTCGTCATTCGCGACAAGCCCAGAAAATTAATTCGGCGTTTCAAGACTTAAATTTCTTGGGATTTTCTGCGATATCTAGCCGTTTATGGCGAATAGCTTATCTGGCAGTTTAATTTCCAAACATTTACTCCCAACACGAGCAGAAAATGAGTTTCGCGTCCACTTACCCGCCCGTCAAACAACCTGTCCAGTATGTGCGAGTTGCGTATACCGACACCCACTCCAAAGTGGTTGGATATCTGTTGTGGTTGTTCCTCGGGATTCTGGGCGCCCACCGTTTTTATTACGGCAAGCAAATATCCGGTATAATCTGGTTCTTTACATTGGGTTTGTTCGGGATCGGCTGGATGATTGACGCGTTTCTGATCCCCTCGATGGATGAAGAAGCCGACCAGGAATTTCAGCCAGGCAGCGTCGATTACAATGTCGCGTGGGCGTTACTTTGGATTTTTGGGATTTTCGGTCTGCATCGGCTTTACCAAGGTAAAGTCATCACTGGCATCTTATACGCTTTGACCGGCGGACTATTTACCGTCGGCTATATATACGACATCTTGACATTGAATGAACAAATCCACGAAAGCAACTTGAACCACGTCAAGCAAGTTGCGGTGTTCTAGTGCAAGTTGCACTTAACTGAAGCGGTCGTGGCGTCGAAATTTCCGGCAAAAATTGACGGATCGACGCTACACCAAAACGAAACGCGCTCCAGTCAAAGCACGTACCGCGCAATCTCAAGCGAGTGGGCAAAACCACTCGCTAGGGAATATCCAATGCAATTGGGTAGCAACGGTCGTCTCAAAAGGACTGCCGCGGTTAAGAACTGGCTGCAACCGCGTCTTCGTCAAGCAGTTCAACCGCCGCGAAGGAACGTCCCTCCAACATTGCCAGACTGGCGCCTCCACCAGTGCTCACGTGCGTTACCTTGTCTTCGAAACCGAGTTGGCCAATCGCAGCGGCGCTATCACCGCCACCGATAATGCTGGTCGCACCGGAATCGGCGATCGCTTGGGCCACTACCTTGGTGCCTTCGTCAAAGGGGGGCATCTCAAAAACTCCCATCGGACCATTCCAAACGACGGTTTTTGAACTGGCAATAATTTCGGCGAATTGCTGGGCCGTCTTGGGGCCAATATCGAGGCCCTCAAATTCGTCAGGAATTTCACCGGCATTACAAATCTGCTTGTTACAATCACCACTAAATTCGTCTCCGCAATGCGTGTCGACTGGCAATTTCAACTTGTCTCCAGCTTGTGCGATTAATTGCTCGGCCAATTCAACTTTGTCGGGTTCCACCAGGCTCTTTCCCACTTTGCCGTCTTGAGCCAGCGAGAAAGTGTATGCCATCGCGCCACCAATCAATACGTGATCACAAACGCCAATGAGATTTTCGATCACGCTAATTTTGTCTGATACTTTGGCTCCACCCAGAATGGCAACGAACGGTCGCTCGGGAGTCGAAATCACGTCCTGCAAGTATTTGATTTCTTTTTCCACTAACGACCCGACGACGCGAGGTTTACCTGCCATCGTTCTCGGTACTGCCACCATCGATGCATCTTCACGGTGACATGTCCCAAAAGCATTGTTGCAGTAGACGTCAGCAAACGACGCCAATGATTGTGCAAAACCTTGGTCGCCTTTCTTTTCCCCATCATCAAAACGCAAGTTTTCCAAAACGAGTACTTCGCCATCCTGCAAATCACCTACCCGGGCTTGGGCATCCGTTCCAATGGTGTCGGTGGCAAATGCCACATCCTTACCCAGCAATTGACCAAGTCGATCCGCGACCGGCTTGAGACTCATCGAAGGATTTGGCTGACCTTTGGGTCGCCCCAAATGGCTCATCAGAATCAAACGCCCAGACCGATCTAGCACGGACTTTATTGATGGCAATGCCATCTCGATCCTACGATCATCGGTGATGTTACCACTGTCATCCAAGGGCACGTTAAAATCCACACGCATCAAAACGCGTTTTCCAGCGACTTCGGTCGACGTGATTGTTTTTTTGGGCATCGTTTGGTTCCTGGTTTTAAGGCTGGTTCATACTCGTTTCGAACCAATCCAAGCATTGTCCGAACTACTCTCAATTGGTCCTTTTAAAAAATTTTCAAGTTTCCCAGGCAGAATGCAATTCGAAATGGTGAGGTCATACTAATTTTAGCGAATTCCGATCAGACGCTTTTCGTATCCGACCAAACGTGTCAAACTTGTATTCGAAGATTCAAACGGACTTAATGTAAGCCTATTCCTGCTTGTCGCTTATTAGTGGCACCCGAAGGCAACTTGAATGATAAAACGGATTGAACTGGTCAATTTTATGTCGCATTCTCACACGGTGATCGAACCGGCGGAGGGATTGACCGTATTAGTTGGGCCCAACAATTGTGGCAAAAGCGCGGTCATGTCCGCTCTGCAAATCCTTTGTCACAATGATACTTCGACCTATGTAACCAAACACGGTGAAAAAGAGTGCTCGATCACGGTCGAAACCAGCGCTGGCGACGTGGTGCAATGGTCGCGGGTACGCAATTCGACCAAATATGTCATCAATGGTGAAACGTTTGATCGTTTGCGGGGAAATGTGCCACCGGTGCTGCATGACGTCTTAAGGCTCCCCAAAGTGCAACTCGAACAGAGCCCCGAAGAATTTGACATCCACTTTGGCTCCCAAAAGGATCCAGTGTTCCTGATCAACGAGTCGGGACGAGCGGCTGCCGGATTTTTTGCCGCTTCATCGGACGCTAGTCGTTTGATCGAAATGCAAAAACTGCATAGCCAGAAAGTAAAGGAGGCTGGCCGCGATTTGAAACGCTTGGATGCCGAAGCTGATGAACTGAAACAAACCATCGAACGTCTAACACCAGCAGAGACATTGAAGCGCGAATTTGCTCGGTGCCGTGAATTGATCCGGTCGATCGAATACCACGAAAAAGCCTACTCTCAAGTAAATTCTGCATCGACCAAAATCCGGGTAACGCTCCATCGGATCGCCATTTTAAAACAGCAATCTCATCTTGCCTCACAAGTGAGCCCACCACCACAACTTCACCCGACCACGACACTTCGTGAATTGGCCCAGGCGCTTGGAGCCAAAACGAAACAAGCGAACCGCTTGTGTCAATCCAACGACGCCGTTTGCAAGATTGCCGCTCCACCCAAATTGCAATCGACTACCTCACTGACAATAACGATCCGGCGTTGGCGCGACGCCACTGATCAAATCAAACACAATAGTGCTGCATCAAGGGCGCTTCAGACCTTGGCCCCGACGCCTCAACCAAACAACACATCGAATATCCGTGAAATCGTGAACTTGATCAGGTCGTCCGAAGCGACTGTAGAAAAACTTTCGCGCCGACTTCAAAAGCTCGTTGCCTCCATCTCCAAGTTGGACAGCGAGATAGAAGAATTTATCGCGGTCCACCCGACTTGCCCCACATGTAACCAACGCCTGTCAAAAGCTCACTTGACATCGTACTCCGATGGAGGGCGTTCAGGTTGAAAGATAAGTATCAGGGACTGTTGTTCATTGGTGACCCACACATCGAGGGCCGCTCGCCTGATTTTCGATCAGACGACTACCCGAATGTGATTCTTGAAAAATTGGCCTGGGTCCTAGCCTACGCATACAAGGACGACTTACTGCCAATTTTTTTGGGGGACCTATTTGACAAGCCACGAAACAATCCGACTTGGTTGATTAGCCGTTTAATCGAATTACTCCAAGGCAGTAACTCGATTGGTATCTACGGTAACCATGATTGCGCCGAACCGAAACTATCCGAAAACGACTCACTAATCCTCTTGATTAAATCCGGCTGCATACGGTTGATCTCGCGCGATGCGCCGTGGCGAGGCGAAATCAACGGGCGCCCGACTTTGATCGGCGGTTCGTCTTACCGCCAGCGAATTCCCGATTCAGTCAATATTACAGAGTTCAGCCGCGAATCATTGTTCCCCGAGCAGACTTTCGGAGTCTGGATCAGCCACCATGACGTTTTGAGCAATGGCTACGAAAACGGCAAGTTTGCCCCTTTTGAAATTAACCACATCAATCTCTTGGTTAACGGTCACATTCACACTCGCGGAGAGCCTGTCAAGAAAGGAGCAACCACCTGGATGACCCCTGGTAACATCTCCCGCCGAAGTCGTAGCGAAAAATGCCGCGACCAACGACCATCCGTGTTGCAGGTCACACCGACCGATCTTGATTTCGATTTTGAATACATAACGGTGCCACACCAGGCGTTTGACCAAGTATTTCACGATCCGGTCATCGATTCCGATTTGGAGGACGGCGCTTCTGCGTTTGTCGCTGGATTGGGTGAATTGCGATTACGAAAAACTTCTAGCGGTGCCGGACTAACTCATTTCTTAACGAAAAACTTAGAACAATTTTCTGACCCCGTTGCCGACGAAATTAAATCTCTGGCGACTGAAATCACTGGCGAATCATTTTGAGCATGCACATGGCCAATTCCAAATCTGAAATTCAAACGATTGAACAACTGAATGACCGTTTTCAAAAACTTGACAAAGAGAAAACTCGAGTACAAACCTTACTCGGCTCCGCCAAACAAGACCTTCAAGAACTCATGGCAAAAGCAGAACGCGAATTCGGAACAAAGAATCTTGACGAACTCGAAGCCATGCTAAAGCAACTGGAGTCAGAAAATTTAAAAATGCGGGAGCAATACCAGAAGGAATTGGATGCCATTGAATCGGAATTGGAAAACATATCGCATTCACATGATGACGGACAGGGAAATCATTGATGGCAATTGAACATTCGGCAGAACCCCTCAGGCTATCGCCGATCGAACTTGATCGGCACGAACAGTTGCGAGTTCGATTGGACAAGTTAACTTGGGAACTCGCTGAAAACCGAAAACGACTCGAGAAAAACCAGCTGCAACAATCCGAACTAAAGAGCTATTTGAATCTCGCGCCCGAAGTCTCTGACGCGCTAAAAACGTTGAGCTGTGAGTTGTTTGAGCAAGACCTTCGTGTTTTGGAAGAAAAAATGTCGATTGCCTTACAAGAAGTACTTAAACAGCCCATCCAATTCCGTGCGACCACGGGATTCAAGGGCAACGTTGCTTCTGTCGATTTTGCCGTTGAACGGGCAGGGCATCAAGAAGATCTGAAGCGCGGGCAAGGTGGAAGCGTTCACAATATTTTGAGCGTTGGCTTACGAATGTTCGCGTTGACCTCACTTGACTCCCAAAACCACCGTGGATTTCTGATGTTGGATGAACAGGACTGTTGGCTGCAACCGGAATTGGTACCCAAGCTGGTCAAAATTGTTCATCAGGCTAGCCGCGAACTCGGTTACCAAGTCATCATGATCAGTCACCATGATTTACATCGTTTCGAAAACTATGCCGATCGTATTTATCGTTTTGAACCCAACAAGAGTAGTGTACGTTTGATTCGCTCGGACGCGGTCGATCCAAACCACTAGGGACACACACGCTCATCCGACACCCAAAATCGCTAGCAAACCATCGCGATCATACCTTCAGACGCGGTTGTTAAAACCGGTCGCACCGTCCAACGGCCAGCTCGCCATGCTTAACGAGTGTGCATTCGTTGCCAGATTCATGTTTACACAAATTTCGAAAGTTGATTTAATTCCTAGAATCCTCAAGGGACCAACCTAAATTCCTCGCTCCCACCGCAAAAAACACGGATGTTTTAATGGCGAATTCGTTAGATATGATTGACGACCGAACGGCAATTTCGTTTGAGTCCATCACGACAAACGCCAACCGCGATCCCGCTGCCATCCTGCTTGATGGCACTACGATCGTGGATTTGATTGGCGGCGTCACCGATCTGAAAATTGTCGAGGGCTGGAATTTAGCCCCGGGAAATGACCTCGGCAGTGTGCCGCATGTTGCGATACCAACCATTGTGGCAGCCCTTGAAACGGCGCGAGCCTCCGGCGAATCCACTTGCTTGTTCATTGGCAAACTAAAAATCAGTGCGTTGCCGGTGAAAGACGGCCACGGATCGACGCTGGTTATGTTGGTTTTCGTCCCTGGTATCGACAACGAAACAAGACTCATGGATGAATTGGAACGGGTTTATTCGAATCTGGAACTTACCCTTAAACAATCTGGCGTAGGAATCATTGAATTTGACGATCGTCGGCCCGATTGGTGTTTTACTACGCATATTGAATTGTTGTTGGGCCTACCGCGTGGCGCTCTGCTATCGAGTCGCAAGTTAGTCCGCGATCGTATTCACCCCGATGATTTGGAAGTCAACAATAAACATCGGGACTTGCGCGACGAAGGTGGACAAGACACCAAGTACGAAATGCGACTTTTGGACGGAAACGGAAACTATCGCTGGTTTTCAATCGCCATTCATCGCAAAACGGACGTCAACCGCATCCGCACGCAATGGGCAGGTACCATTGCTGACATCGACGATTTGAAGAACTCTCAACTTGCGTCCGTTGACCAAGTAAATCGGCGTGACGAGTTTATGGCGATGCTCTCGCACGAGCTTCGCAACCCGCTAATGGCAATTCGATACTCGGTCGATTTGCTGACCGATTTTAATCAAGCCCGGGCAACCTCTCGTGAGTTTTTGAAGATCATCTCGCGTCAAACTAGTCAAATGTCCCGGCTGTTGGACGATATCATGGATGTTTCACGTCTGGTCCAAAACCGTACCGAATTCGAGTCTGGAACCCATAGTATTAACGACATTATTCGCGATGTCGTGGAAACGGTCCGATCTTCTATCGTTGAAAAACGTCAATCGATTCATGTTCGATTGTGCGAAGACAAGTTATTTGTAGAAGGCGACGTCGCGCGGATCAAACAGGCCGTTATTAACGTTCTGGAAAACGCGTCAAAATATACACCAGGAGATGGTGAGATTTGGGTCAACTCATCGGCCACTGAAGAAGAAATTTGTATCGAGATTCAAGACAGTGGCATAGGAATTTCGAAAGCAGACCAAGAAAGAATTTTTGACTTGTTTTACCAAAAAAACAAGCACGGCAACGCCAAGCAATCACGGGGAATGGGCGTCGGTTTATTCCTCGTTAAATCCGTTGTTGAAAAACATAATGGGCGCATTACGGTTTCAAGTTTAGGCGACGGAGCCGGCAGTACGTTCAAAATTTATTTACCACTTTCAACTGAAACCGAAGACGAATCGGACGACATCGTGACAGAATACTCAGTCGGGCGAAAAACTGTTTGTCTCATTGAAGACATCGCAGACTCTCGAATTGCTCTTAAAATCTTGTTAGAACATCGTGGTTTCGAAGTTTTTGAATTCGCGGACGCCGAGTCAGCGCTTGAAAAAATCCCAGAAATCAACCCGGATGCCGCCATCATCGACATCGGACTACCTGGAAAAAGCGGATTGGAAGTCGCGGATGACCTGCGAAACAAACATGGCCTTAAAGACATGTTGATGATCGCATTGACCGGGTACGGACAAGAGGCCGATTGTCATGAAATTGATCGCGTTGGCTTCGACCAACACTTGATCAAACCTGCCGGCATTCGCAAAGTTTGTCAGGTGATGTCCGAGTTCTTTGAGGCGCCTCAACAAAAAGCCGCCTAGGTTGTTTTTATCGGAAGTTAATAGGATGATCGGCACTCGCGTTCGGCTGACTTGCCAAACGCGATGTTGGGGACGCCCGGCTAACCACAATTTTCCGGCATTCGCAATTCATCGACCACGCTTTGGATCGCCGGAGGTGGCGCCGCTGTCATTCGGCTGACCGTAAACGCGACTACAAAATTCAATCCGCATCCTAATGTACCGACCCCCTCGGGCGCCACATAATATTGGCCCAACAAGCCGCGAAAATCGATCGCCAAAAACTTTTCGCCGATAATGTAGAACGCGGTAAACGCCAACCCCGCCAACATCCCGCTTACAGCGCCGGCCGCGTTAATTCTGCGGTCAAACACTCCCAGGATAATCACAGGGAAAAAGCTGGCGGCTGCGAATCCGAAAGCAAAGGCAACGACTTCAGCGACAAATCCTGGCGGGTTGATCCCGAAATAGCCTGCAATGCCAACCGCAAACAAAATCATCACCCGGCCAACCATGACTTTTTTCTGTTCCGTTGCTTTCGGGTCAACAAAATGGATATACAAATCGTGGGCCGCAGAAGACGAAATCACCAACAACAACCCCGCTGCCGTACTTAAAGCAGCGGCCAACCCACCGGCGGCAACCAACGCAATAATCCAGTCCGCCATCCCAGCAACTTCTGGAGTCGACAACACGATCATATCGTTGTTGATAAAAACTTCGTTTTCGTTGTCGACATTCGGCGCATCGGTCGGCCGCTTTTTGTTCATCACGAAAGCATTCCCCGGAGCCATCGTCAATTTGCCGTCGTCATTTTTATCGACAAATTTCAAGAGCTGTGTCCTTTCCCATTTTGCGACCCAGGGTGTTTCGCGAACTTCGGCTATCGATTGACCGTGGAACTCTTGAATCAAATTGGTGCGCGAATATATCGCCAATGCCGGTGCCGTCGTGTAGAGCAAGGCAATAAACAGAAGCGCCCAAAACGCGCTGTATCGGGCGGAACGAACATTCTTGGTTGTATAAAAACGAACGATCACATGAGGTAAACCCGCGGTCCCGACCATGAGCGACAACGTTATGAACAGGACGTTCCAGACACCCCAACCACTCAATTGACTAAACGGTTGTGTGTAGGCATCGAATCCAAGTTCGCGATGCAAGTCGTTCAACTCATTGGTAAAATCACCGTTAACTAAACCAACCTGCGGAATCGGGTTGCCGGTCAGTTGCTGGGAAATCAACATCGCGGGCACCAGATAGGCTATGATCAAAACAAAATACTGAATCACTTGGGTCCAGGTAATGCCTTTCATGCCGCCGAGAACGGCGAAAAATCCGACGATCCCCATTCCGATCACCACACCTTGCCAAACCGGCACGCCAAAATAACGGCTAAAAACGATGCCCACTCCATTCATTTGGCCAGCTACATAGGTCAAGCTGACGAATATCGCGCAAAACGCTGCCACGACCCGCGCCGTTTCAGATCCAAAACGATCCCCAACGAACTCGGGAACCGTAAATTTCCCAAATCTCCGCAGATAGGGTGCCAGTAACAACGCAAGCAGGACATAGCCGCCCGTCCACCCCATCAAATAGACCGACCCGTCGGATCCTTTGACGCTCAACAAACCAGCCATCCCGATAAACGAAGCCGCACTCATCCAATCCGCAGCTGTCGCAGCGCCATTCGCGATCGCCGGAACACCACGTCCAGCCACATAAAAACCGGATGATTCACGAACACGACTGATCCAGCCAACCAACAGGTACAACGCAAAAGTGATGCCAATAAACAGCCACGCCCATTGTTCAGTCGTCATGCTGATCCTCCCAATTTTGGTATCGCCGATCGACCCAATCCATCGCGACGGCATAAACCAAAATCAAACCAACAAAAACGACCATCGAACCTTGATTGGCAATCCAAAAACCCAACGGTATCTTGCCAAACTTGAATTGATTCAGCGTCTCGATAAACAAAATGCCTCCGCCCAGCGAAACAACGGCCCAAATGGCGAGCAAGACGACGATCAAACGGACATTCGTTTTCCAATAACGTTGGTTTGTTTTTGTTTCCATTTCTAAGTCCTGCCTATCCTCTGAAGCCTCAACAGTTTAAATCGACGCCAGACAAAATGCCATCACCGAAGTCCTGTCAAACTTTAAGGGCTGCGAAGACTCCAACGGAAACGAAAGGGCTGTCGATATACGAAGCTGTTTGTCGTCCTGGTGCTAATCTAACTGGATTGTCAGGTCTGATCCGATGTTGACGAAGGTATCGAATCACAGGTTTCGTCCGTTTAAGGGTTGCCGGAAAATGCATCGAAAGACACAACAACTTGAATTCCGTCGGTTTTCTTGGTTGGCATTGACGTTGTTGTGCATCGGATTGGCCGGGTGTTACCGAACGGCTCGCGACATCAACACGTATCCACAAGCCGAACCCTGCCAAAAGTTTCTTCAACAAATCGAATATCCGGATTTGTGCGATGACCATTGCAGTGATGGGGCCCAATGGCTGACTGGACCACCGGTAACGCTGAGCAATTTCGAAGAGCTGGAATCATGGGATTTGAGTTTGGATGAGTGTGTTTTAATGGCGCTGAGCGGTAGCAAAGTAATGCAGCGGCTAGGCGGCGTTGTCGTCAACTCGCCTCAGGCGGCCACCACACTAATGGACCAAGCCATTCAAGAATCCAACCCGCTGCAAAGTGTGGAAGCGGCGCTGAGTGCATTCGACACCAATGCCAGCACGAGTTTCTTTTTCAATCACTCCGAAAGAACATTTAACAACCCGTTTATCGGTGGTGGGGCGGCTTCGTTGATTACGGACGCATCCACCTTTCAGGCCCAACTTCAAAAAACGACCGCCAACGGTGCCTCGTTCACGCTCCGAAATCAAATCGATTACAACCGCAACAATTCGCCGGTTAATCTGTTCCCAAGCACGTATGATATTTTGAATTTGATGGAAGTACGGCAACCACTGGCACGGGGATTTGGAACGCTCTACAACCGCATCGCCGGCCCCAATGCGTTGCCCGGACAGTACAATGGTGTATTGATTGCCAGATTGCGAAGTGACGTGACGTTGGCGGATTTCGAAGCGGCGGTTCGCGGCCTGGTGCGCGACGTCGAAACGAATTATTGGGAACTCTATTTCGCCTATCGAGATTTTGAAACGAAAATTGAAGCCCGAGACGCTGCCCGCGAAACATGGGAAAACCGCAAACTCAGACTTGCGGGTGGATTGGATCGGCCAGACGACGAAGCTCAAGCTCGACAACAATTTTTCAATTTTGAAAACCAAGTCATTAACGCCTTCTCTGGAGTGGCAAATGGACAACCGGGTTTGTTAGGTGCCGAACGCAATTTAAGACGATTGATTGGGTTGCCTGTCGCCGATGGCAAGATCATTCGCCCAGCAACCAAGCCGGTAACCAGTCCTGTGGTGTTCGATTGGGATGACTCGCAAGTCCAAACGTTGGGTCGCCGCGTTGAACTACGGCGACAAAAATGGATCATTCGCCAACGAGAACTTGAGCTGATTGCGGCCAAACAAATCAACCGCTGGCAATTCGATCTAGTGGGCCAGTACGGCTTTCGAGGATTTGGAGACAATCTATTTGGCAGTCGCAGCCGGGCCAATGGAAGTGCATTCGATGATTTGATCAACGGCGATTTGGACGATTGGCAATTGGGGGTCGAATTGGGCGGCCCGATCGGATTGCGCCAGGGCCATTTGGCTGTCCGCAATGCCGAGTTGAACTTGCGACGTGAAAAGACCATTTTGAATGAGCAACAACGACAAATCTTGCACGACTTATCCGCCGCATTTGTCGAAGTCGACCGAACGTTTCACTCGATGAAATCCAATGCCAATAACCGCATTTCAATCGAAGAAGAACGGATCCCCAAACAGAAGAGGTTTGAGGGTGGAGAAGACCAAATCTTCTTTTTGCTAGACGTTCAACAACGTTTGGCAACCATCGAGTCCGCCGTTCACCGCTCCATCGTCGATTATAATCAGGCGCTGCTGGACTACTCCTTTACGACCGGATCTTTGTTAGCCAGGTACAATGTTCAATTGACTGAAGGCCCTTGGTCCGAAGACGCGAACCGAAAAGCTCGAATCAAAGCAGGACGCACGGTCGATTTGGGCCCGTACGACGACCGCGGCTGCGGGAAAGTAAGTTGGGGCGGCTTCGATCAACTTTCGCCTGGACCGGCGACACTGCCAAGAATCGAATCCGGAGCGCTCGTTGAAATCGTTCCGACGATCGAAACTGACGGCCAATTGGACGACGCCGCGGAATCTGAAATCGAAGCGCAGCCCGAGCTGCCCCCTAATAACTAAATTCTTATCTGATAAGGTTGTCATGTTGACGTTGTCCATTTTATTGCTGTTCGGCTCGCGTTTTTTTCAACATGGCTTTCTCAATAAAAATCTGTGGTGTTACAAACGCGTCCGATGCAGCGGCCGCGATTGAATTGGGTGCGGATGCAATTGGACTGAATTTTTACGCCAAGAGCCTGCGGAGCATCACGCCGGTGAAAGCCTCGGTCATCCGCACCACAGCGCCTCGAGCAATATATGTTGGTGTCTTTGTCAACGCTTCGGTCAATGAGATCAACGAAATCGCGAGCCAAGTTCAACTTGACTACGTGCAACTTCATGGCGACGAATCGCCCGAAATCTGCGATCAAATCGAATCCAAAGTAATAAGGGTCGTGAGAGTCTCGAACAACGATTTCATCAGCGCCCAGACGGAACTGGAACTTTGGTCTGGCACTCCAGTTGCCGCGATTTTGCTCGATGCAGCCAGCGGTCAACAATACGGTGGAACTGGTAAACGCTTAGATTGGAGCAAGGTTAATTCATTGAACGTTGACGTACCCATGATCCTGGCTGGTGGACTGGACTGCGACAATGTAACGCAGGCGATCCAAGTGGCTCGCCCTCATGGGGTCGATGTCGCTAGCGGAGTCGAAAAATTCCCCGGCTCCAAAGACACAGTTCTGATGCAAAAATTCATCCAAAACGCCTGCAAAGCATTTGAATCGATGGTTTGAATTGTTTTATCGGTAAAAAATCAAGGCTAATTGGTCCAGTCATCGCGGTTGGCGTTGCTACAGGAATAAACCGAGCGGTATATTAGAGACCTCTTGATTTGGATGTTGTGAAGCCGGACACTTCGCAGTTCAACCAATACACATCCGTCCCCCTCGCATTCTTAATTGACAATTGTTGTTTCAGGCTGGTTCCGTTGACTCGGTTTGAGATCTTTCCGAACGTTGGAGCGGTGCTCAACCAGAATCCTGGATAAACACTAGGAGTAATATTGTGGCAAACGTAGAAACAAAACTTCAGTATAAGGTTAAAGACATTTCACTCGCGGATTTTGGCCGACGTGAAATCATGTTGGCGGAAAACGAGATGCCAGGCTTAATGGCATTGCGGAAAAAATACGGAGCATCCAAACCACTCAAAGGTGCTCGTATCGCGGGCTGTTTGCACATGACCGTCCAAACGGCAGTACTCATCGAAACCTTGGTCGAATTGGGCGCTGAAGTCACGTGGTCCAGTTGCAATGTATTTTCGACTCAAGACCACGCGGCAGCAGCAATCGCGGCAGCGGGCGTTCCCGTTTACGCGTGGAAAGGCATGACTGAGGAAGAATTCGATTGGTGCATTGAGCAAACGATCATTTTCCCCGATGGCAAGCCATTGAACTTGATTCTTGATGATGGTGGTGATTTGACCGCCATGGTTCATGATCGCTTCCCCGAACTAATCGCCGGCATCAAAGGCTTATCGGAAGAAACCACGACCGGGGTGCACCGTTTGTATCAAATGTTCGAACGTGGCGATTTGAAAATGCCCGCGATCAACGTCAACGACTCGGTCACGAAAAGCAAATTCGACAACCTGTACGGTTGCCGCGAATCGCTCGCCGACGGCATCAAGCGTGCAACAGATGTAATGATCGCTGGTAAAGTGGTAGTCGTTTGTGGTTACGGTGATGTGGGCAAAGGCTGTGCTCATTCTATGCAGCGCTATGGCGGTCGCGTTATCGTCACTGAAATTGATCCGATCAACGCTTTGCAAGCCGCAATGGAAGGATTCGAAGTCACGACGATGGAAGAAGCAGCCGCAGCCGGAAACATTTTTGTTACAACCACCGGTAACTGCGATGTTATCAACGGCCAACATATGTCGCAAATGCCCAATGATGCGATCGTTTGCAACATTGGACACTTCCAGAATGAAATCGACGTTCAGTGGCTCGACGACCAAGTCGCGGCAGGTAAAGTCAAGAAGCAAGAGATTAAGCCACAAGTCGACCGTTACACCTTCGAATCGGGTCGCTCCATTTTGCTACTGGCCGAAGGACGTTTGGTTAACCTTGGCTGCGCGACAGGTCACCCATCATTTGTGATGTCTAACTCGTTCACCAACCAAGTATTGGCTCAAATGAGCTTATGGAACGAGACCGACCAGTACGAAATCGGGGTCCACACTTTGCCTAAGAAATTAGACGAAGAAGTGGCTAGACTTCACCTGGAACAACTCGGGGTCAAATTGACAACGATGACCGAAAAACAATCTGAGTACCTAGGAATACCGGTTGAAGGACCCTACAAACCTGATCACTACCGGTACTAAAATTTAGAATTCCGACAAAATGAACTCAATCGCCTCTTCAAAACGGGGCGATTTTTTTTACCCCAAACACGGGTTGAATCTTGGAACAAAATCGGCTTTACTATTGAGATCGAATCTCAAACCGATGATTTAGCAAGCCAATTTAGGTATCGCTGTTGTTTACGGCAGCAATCTCAACACCTTCAACAGCCAGCCAAAGTCGGGACCGCCCACGGCCAACGGGGTCGAAGCGGAACACTGGTTACGGTGCGAAGTCACCGTTTATCGTTGGAGGCTAAAATGAATTGTGATAGTTTTGCGCTCAAAATGCGCAATCAAAACCATGGGTTTACGCTGGTTGAATTGCTAGTCGTCATTGCCATCATTGGCATTTTGATCGGAATGCTATTACCTGCGGTTCAACAAGTTCGCGAGGCTGCCCGTCGCTCAAGTTGTTCAAATAACTTACGGCAACTCGGCTTAGCAGCACTCAACTACGAGGCGACATTTCAAAAGTTTCCGCCGGCATCATTAGCGACAGCGCCGGCATCGGACGGAGACGTCGATGGATGGTCGGCGCAAGCCCAGCTACTGCCTTACATTGAGCAGATAAACTTGGGCACCAAGATTGACTTTACCGTCGGATACAACGTTCCAATCGACATCGTTTTGAATGGCGTCACGGTACCCCTTCGATCTGCTCGTATTCCGGTATTTCTTTGTCCCAGCGAGATCAACGATCGAGAACGCCTGGACAGTGACGGCAACCCTCGTGACTACCCGATCAATTATGGGTGGAACGGTGGGGTTTGGTTTGTTTACGAAACCGACACAGGAAAGTTTGGTCCTGGCGCGTTGGTCACCAACCATCCTTTGGAAATACAAAGTGTATTTGATGGCACCAGTAATACTCTTTTGTTTGCCGAAGTCAAAGGATTTACGCCGTATGTTCGGGACGCCGGGCTTTCCGGCGAATTGCCATTACCCAACTCTGCAGCCGACGTCATTGCACTGGGGGGAAGTCCCGGTTCCCCACAACGAGTCTCAGGACATACCGAATGGGTGGACGGTCGCGTTCACCAAACCGGTTTCACGTCATGTTTTACGCCAAACACCAAAGTTGTTCGCGTTGAAAATGGTGTCGAATTCGATGTGGATTGGACGAATGACCGAGAAGGCAAGGCAGGTGCTGAGCGGACCTACGCTGCTGTGACGTCGCGAAGTTTTCATCCTGGAGGTGTAAACGTGGTCCGCGTTGATGGTTCCGTCGAATTTATTTCTGAAGCCATACAACGTACGGCGTGGCAATCGTTTTCGACGCGCAATGGTGGCGAAATCTTTGAATTCTAAATCAAGCTATATCGGTTTATTGAGGGGTTGGTGTGCTAAGAGCGCCAACCCTGTTTTTACCGCTGGCCTAAGCATGCACCCGTAATCGAGCGTGGACTCTCGCCCAACTGACGGGGAGGGCCCGCAAAAACGATTTCCCCACCAGCCTCCCCCGCTCCGGGACCCAAATCAATTACCCAGTCGCAACAAGCAATGACATCCAAGTTATGTTCAATCAAAACGACGGTGTTTCCACCTTCGACAAGTTCGCTGATGACTTGAACTAACATTTGGACATCGTGAAAGTGTAGACCGGTTGTAGGCTCATCCATCAAGTACATGGAGTTTCCGGTGCCCCGTGTCGCCAGCTCGGTTGCCAGTTTTATGCGTTGTGCTTCACCGCCTGACAGTGACGTCGACGGTTGCCCAAGCGCTAAATAGCCCAGGCCAACCGAACACAGCGCTGCGAGTTTAGCCGCAATCCGAGAAAAACCACTGAATGCATCAAGAGCCTGCTGAGCCGACAAAGCCAACACATCGGCAATATTCATTCCAGCGAACTGAACTGACAGCGTTTTTTCATTAAATCGTTTACCCTGACAGGCAGAGCACTTAACATAGACGTCTGGCATGAATTTCATCTTGATCCGTTTTGTGCCGTGGCCTTCGCACTGAACACACCAGCCCTGTTTCGAGTTGAAGCTAAACCTAGAGGCGGACAGCCCCAGCTGTTTCGCCAGTTTGGTCGCGGAAAAAATCTTGCGAATATCGTCGAACACACCTGTATAAGTCGCAGCGCAGCCGCGGGGAGAACGGCTGATGGGACGCTGATCAATTTCGACAATACGATCGATGTTTTCGAGTCCATCAATCATTTGAAAAGGCGCGGCGGTAGGCGTCGCCAAGCCAAAATGCGTTTTGATGGCGGGGCCCAGCGTCTGATAAACCAAGGTACTTTTGCCAGAACCACTGACTCCGGAGACGCATGTAAAGGCGCCAACAGGTATTTCAAGGTCAACGTCCTTCAAATTGAACCCACTTGCCCCCTTTAAAACGATTCTTGGCTTTTGATTGCATGCAATGACCTGGCGACCGTCTCCAACGATTCGGTTTTTGGAAAGATATTGGCCGGTTAAACTGCCGGCCTCGGCCAATATTGAATCCGTGTCACCCTGGAATACTAGCTTTCCACCCCCGTCGCCGGCTTCGGGACCAATGTCGATAATTTGATCAGCAGATTCCATCATGGCTTCATCATGTTCTACGACCAACAAGCTGTTACCTCGATCACGCAACTCTATCAGAGTATCAATTAGTTGCTGAATGTCGCTGGCATGCAATCCTGCACTAGGTTCGTCGAGGACGTAACAGACACCAGTCAGCCCATTACCAATCGACTTGGCCAGGCGAACTCGTTGCAATTCACCCCCGCTTAACGAATCCGAACTGCGCGACAACGCCAAATATCCAAGGCCGACCTCAATCAAAAACTGGGTTCGATGTTGAATCTCCTTAAGGATTGGTTCTGCAATCGTGTTTCGATCGCCCTTGAAACTCAAGTCCTTGAGCCAATCCGAAAAATCGGCCAACGTCAAATCACTGACGGAGGCGATCGTTTCGCCGTCAATCAGGACGGCATTGGCGATCGGATTCAGCCGTGTGCCAAGGCATTTTGGACAATCAACGGCTCCTTTAAAAGACTCCAGGTAATCGCTTCGGTCATCGTCGGTTGTGGTGGCCAGCTCTTTTTCTAGCAACAACCAAAGCCCCGGTGAGGTTTTGCTCGTCTGGTGCAATAAAATTTCCAATTGCTCCAAACTCAAAGCCGAAACAGGATCCCCCTCGCTCAGCCCAGCCAGTACCATCGCCGGCTTCAGAGACTGCAGTTTCCTTCGAATTGAACCGGCGCCTTCGACAATCCACGGTACGACGGCCTGGGCAATCGTTCGAGAACGATCGGGGATTACCCGGTCAATCTCAAATGAATTTTGCCGACCGAGTCCATCGCACTCGAGGCAGGCACCGTATGGGCTGTTGAAACTAAATGTGCGGGGCGCGATCGGCGGGAAACTGGCGCCGCATTGATGACACGCACTTTGAGTATTGAAAAAGAGATCTTTCCAAGCCGCAGCTTCGGGAGCCTTGCACGAGACTGAAATAGTGCCCTCGGAAAGCTTGGCTGCCAGCTCCAGGGATTCGCGCAGTCGTCTTTCAATCCCTTCTTTAATGACGATTCGATCGGTGACCGCTTCGATGGAGTGCGTTTGGTTGGGGTTTAGCTCGGGCAGCCGATCGATATCATGCAATTCACCATCGATGCGAACGCGTACAAGCCTCTCCTTTCGAACGGTTTCGAATACCTCCCGATGCTCCCCTTTGCGCCCGTCAACCAACGGCGCTAGAATCATCAACTTTGTACGATCTGGAAAACGCAAGATTTGATCGGCAACTTGTTCAATAGTCTGCGGCGCTACAATTTGTCGACAATCGGGGCAATGACAGGTTCCGACTTTTGCATACAACAACCGCAAGAAATCATTGATCTCGGTAAGTGTAGCAATGGTGCTTCGGGGGCTAGGCGTTCCGCGACGCTGATTGATGCAAATCGTAGGTTGGAGTCCGACAATAGAATCCACCTGGGTCGTCGATTTCTGCTCAAAAAATTGCCTGGAGTACAGCGACAAACTCTCAATGTACTGTCGTTGACCTTCAGCAAAAATCGTCTCGATCGCCAACGAACTCTTACCCGAACCACTCAGCCCGGTGAGGACAACTAATTGGTATTTCGGGATCTCCAGATTCAGATTTTTCAGATTGTTCGTCCGTGCACCAACAATCCGCATCACATCCATGCTTGCAACCATTGCAGAACCGAACATTAACAAAGCCACGATTTACCGACATCAAACATCGTAGCAATATTGGCCCGAAACGATAACCGACGATATAATCTTGTTATGAATGACTTGACGCATCAGCAGGAATCACAGCCCGGAGTCCCGCCCCGATCAAATGCCACCGGTACAAGCTGGCGCGTTCGCGGCTGGCGTGTATTGCGGTTTGTCGCGTTGAGTTACACCGTGTTTATCATCGTATTGATGATCAATGAGCACCGATTGGTTTACCCCGGGTCCAAATATCCTCGAGGCAATTGGAATCCAGACTTCCCTATGGAGGAGATCTCGTTTCAATCGCAAGACGGCACTCCGTTGGTTGGATGGTATTTGCCGTTTCCCGGCGCTACGGAAACCGCTTTGGTTTGCCACGGGAACGGCGAGAATGTCGCGCAGTCTTCGGTGCACACGGGACTCAAATTCCAATCCGCCTTGAACGCCAATGTATTCGTATTCGATTACCGTGGGTTTGGGAAAAGCGAAGGTTCGCCGTTTGAACAAGGTGTGCTGGAAGACGCCGAGGCTGCACTGGCGTGGCTCAACGAGAAAACGAACACGCGGCCAGGAGACGTTGTGATGGTCGGTCATAGTATCGGTGGCGGTCCCGCCGTCCATATGGCCGATAAGTACGGTGCTAAGGCCTTGTTTCTACAACGAACGTTTGCCTCATTGGTCGAGCCGGCACAAAACAAATATTGGTTCGTACCGGTAACGCTGATAATGCGAAACCGTTTTGAATCCGCTGACAAGATCAAGGACTGTGCCGTTCCACTTCATCAATCTCACGGCGACAAAGATCGGCTCGTTCCGATCGAATCAGGTCGCAAGCTATTTGAGCAATCGCCAGCAAAACTAAAACGGTTTTTTGTCAATGAAGGACAAAACCATTGGGCTCCATTGCCGCTTAGCTATTGGTCGTCCGTACGCGAATTCATCGACGAAGTTAACCAAAACGAAAACGCGAAAAACCAGACACCACAGTAGAAAAAGCCACATTCCACTGAGTTACCGCTGGTCCGCCAACGATGGCGCGATGATGCCTGGAGTGCAAATTTGCAGTCCGCTTGAAAATCGCTCAGGCCAAGACCGATTTTATTACTTTGCCATGAACATCCGTCAGTCGCATATCTCGTCCGGACCAACGGTAAACCAGTCGTTCGTGATCGACGCCCAACAGATGGAGCATCGTCGCGTGCAAATCATGAATTTCGAATTTATTTTCGATCGCCTTGTAGCCGTATTCGTCGGTCGCTCCGACAATGTTGCCGCCTTTAACCCCGCCACCGGCCATCCAAAGGCTAAAACCAAACGGATTGTGGTCGCGGCCCCCATTTCCTTGAGCGAATGGAGTTCGCCCAAATTCCCCTGACCAAATCACCAATGTTTCTTCGAACATGCCACGTTGTTTCAAATCCGTCAGCAACGCGCCAATCCCTTGATCGACCGCCATCGCGTTGTCAGCGTGACCTTTTTTCAAGTTGGAATGTTGATCCCAACGATCGTGCCCGACCGAAGGACAAGTCAATTCAATAAACCGGACGCCGCGCTCCAACAACCTCCGCGCAACCAGACACTGCCGTCCAAAAACAGCCGTTCCCTTGTGCGCCGAAGCCATTCCGTACATTTCTTGAGTCGCCATGGTTTCACCACTGAGAGACGTCAAATCAGGTACAGAGCTTTGCATCTTGTAAGCCAACTCGTAATTCAATATCGCCGATTCGATTTGATCGACGGGACGAGATGAAGCGATCCCCAGTTGATCCAGCTTTTTCAACAAGTCGAGCTTGTTTCGTTGCAAGCGATCTGTTTTTTCTTTGCGTCGGATATTGGCCACTGGGTATTTTTCTGAACTAAACAATGACCCCTGAAAAGACGCCGGCAAAAACCCGCTGTTAAAACAATCCAACCCACCCGGTGGAATCAAACCGCCATTCAAAACGACAAAGCCGGGAAGGTCGTGGCATTCCGTTCCGAGTCCGTAGCCGATCCAGGCCCCCATACTGGGTCGACCTTGAAACCCGTTGCCGGTATGTAAGAAGTAATTCGCGTTGGTGTGTTCTGAAAAATTACTTGTCATCGACCGAATCACCGACAAGCTATCCGCATGTTTCGCGACATGCGGAAACAGTTCGCTAATGGGCATGCCGCACTCGCCGTGTTGTTTAAATTTCCACGGGCTGGCAAACGTCTTGCCAATATTATTGAACTGCGTTTTTTCAATCTTCATTTTAAAGGGCTGACCATTCTCCTTGTCCAACAACGGCTTCGGATCGAATGTATCCACCTGTGACGGCCCGCCGTCCATATACAAATAGACGACTCTTTTGACCTTCGGCTTATGATGCAACTCTCCCAATGCACCAACCGTTTCGTCCAACTTGGCCCGTGTGGCGGGACTCGATTTAGCCTGATCAAGCAACAATGTGGCCAAGGCAACCGAACCGAAACCACATGCCGCATTCTTTAACATTTCTCGACGTGTTAGCCCAACCGAGCGATAGATTCCACAATGACTTGATTGGCTCATTTGATATAGACCATTTCTTTCATATTGAAGATTACATGGCAAAGGTCGCGCCAGACCACCGGATCTTCACCCGCTGCTTCTTCGTCCAATCCAAGCTCGGCAGCCTGAATGGAGACAAACTCTTGAAAAAATTGTTCTTCACTTTGGGTCGGTGGGCGACCCAAAGCAGTCTCAAATGCAACCTGCACTCGAGCCGCGTTAGTACTGGACTCGGCGATCAATTTTTTCGCCCAAATCTCGGCTTGTTGCAAGACAAACGGATCATTCATCAAGATTAACGCCTGAGCCGGAACGTTCGATTGATGACGGTTGCCGATTGTGTTGAACGGTATGGGCGTATCAAACGCAAGCATCATTGGCGAGAGAAAATTTCTGCGTATTTTAATGTACAAGCTTCGTCGCCCTGCACCGTCCAGTGGCCCTCCGTTGCGCGGCCTGCCACGCCCCGGCATGAAATCGGTCAAGTGAATTTCGACGCTGGGCCCATACATTTTTTCGTTCAATGAACCGGCAGTTTTTAAAATTGAATCTCGAATTGCCTCCCCTTCCAATCGCCTCACGCGTGCGCGATGCAGCCACTGATTGTCCGGATCGGACGCTTCAATCGACGGGCGAACTGTACTAGACATTCGATACGTTCGCGACAAAGCAATTCGCCGAATCATGCCCTTTACGGACCAACCCTGTTTGGCAAATTCATTGGCAAGATAATCCAACAACTCCGGATGGCTCGGAGCCGCACCAAGCACGCCAAAATTATCTACTGATTTTACGATTCCTCGTCCGGTCAGATGTCTCCAAATTCGGTTTACGGCGACTCGAGTTGTTAATGGGTTGCTAGGATCAGCAATACGGTCAGCCAGCTCCAGCCGCCCACTACCATTGGTCTCATGGGTCTCGCCCGAGTCCGCCTTAGTCAAAGCAGTCAAAAATCTTCGCGGAACTTTTTCGCCCAGTGTCGACGAGTTGCCGCGAATAAACAGAAACTCATCTTCGGGTGTACCTTCCGTCATCGCGATGACTTTAATTGGTTTTGGCAAGCCTTTTTCCAATCTTTTGATTTGCTGTCGATACGCCTTGAAGCCACCGCCCAAGTTGGAATGGTCGGCAATCAAAGAAACAACTTCGCAGTACTCCGCATCCATTGGATGTTCATTGAGCAAACGAAACAGCCCCGAAGCCAAAGACTGAATCAACATCTTCCGATCGCCAGTCTTTTGTTCAACGGTCCATTGGGCCAACTGGCTAGGAGGATCCACTGGCCGCGGTGAGCCTCGATTCAAAAACCGGATTTCATCGACCTGTAAAAACCCATCTCCATGGTCGATGAATTCAAGGTACGCCCGATGGCCTTTGTAGTTTTTTACATCCGCCTTCAAAACCGACCATTCAAAACGATTGTCTTGGACTACCTCCTGTCGGCATCCGTTAAACAACAATGGGTTGTGGACGTCCATAACATAACCATCGATAATCAAGCGAATTCTCGAAGCCCTTCCGCGCACCCGAACCGCAATTTGATCGTGCGTCAGTTCAAACGTCGGCGAGCGCAACACGCCTTGAAATTTTGCACCCAAACTGCCCGAACTGAACTGGCCAGCATGTTCCACGAGGTTGCCTGTCGCCGAGCAAAACACTTCGGTAACAGTTGGATAATGGACGTTGCCGGTCAAGAACCAATCCTGTGGAATGCCATCGTCGAAATCTTCAAACAGATGACTGTTAGCAATAAAAGCTTGGTATTGCTGATTTTGTTGCTCCCAATCGGACGCAAACTTCTTCGTCTGCAATTCCAAAAATTCAACTTCGTTTGCGAGCCATCGCAACGAATGAAATGGGTGGGTAGCATTCTCGACTTGTTTCAAGGACGCAATTTTATCGAAACGAACCTTCGCTGCCGATGGACGATCTTTCATCTCCCCGAACGACTTGGTTAGAAATTCTTGCCATGTTTCGGCCTTGATTCTTTTGAACACATTCAGCTCGTCGTTCATCACTTGATTGGCTTTTCCGGCGACGTCAATGGCCAACTTACGTGTTGACGCTATTTTTTGTTTGGGATCCAACAACGCCAGTTGCCGCCGCGAACTTTGCAAATAACCGGCTAGCGCATAGTAGTCCTGGGTAGAGATCGCATCGAATTTATGGTCATGGCAACGCGCACAAGCTACTGTCATACCTAAAAATGTCTTGCAAAGGACATCGATCTGGTTGTCAATCCGACCGGCCTCATCGTTCTTGACATCGACCGGCGCATGCGTCGCTTCGCCCAAAAACCAAAACCCCGTTCCAATCACAGATTCATTGTAGTGCTGCTCGGGGTGCAACCGTGGATTTGGCAACAAATCGCCAGCAACGTGTTCTCGAATAAACTCGTTGTAGGGCACATCCTGGTTGAACGCACGAATCAAGTAATCTCGATATTGAAACGCGTGTTGAATCGGGTAGTCAAATTCGTGTCCATAGGTTTCTGCATATCGAAAAAGGTCCATCCAATGGCGAGCCCAGCGTTCACCAAACTGCGGCGAGGCCAATAATCCGTCAATGACTTTTTCGTAAGCCGAATCAGAAACATCGTTCACAAAAGCTCGAATTTGTTCGCGGGTTGGTGGCAAGCCAATCACGTCGAAATAGACGCGGCGGATCCAAGTTTGCCGGTCACAACCGGGGGCCGGGGAGACGCCATTTTCTTCGAGCTTCCGCAAAATGAACTTGTCTAAGTCATCCAAAGGCCAACTGCCGTCGTCGACCGTGGGAGCATCAATCGCTTGAATCGGCTGCCAACACCAATGCTGTGACTTTCGAGATTCAATATCAAAAACTTCTTTTGCAATTGTTTGACGTTGATCGTCATGCGGCGGCCAAGGTGCTCCACGATCCACCCACTCTTCCAGCAACTTGATTTTTTCTGGTGAAAGCTTCGTACTCGGAGGCATTTCATACGGGCCTTCGTACTTAACAGCTTGAATCAACAAACTAGTGGCGGCGTCATTAGGAATGATTGCCGGCCCAGTATCGCCACCCTCGACGATCGAAATCCGCGACGATACGTCTAACCCTCCTTCAAGGAACTCGGCTTCAGAGGAATGGCATTCGTTGCAGTTTTCAACAAGGATTGGCCGAATTTCGTTCTCGAAGAACTCCAGGTCTAGGTCTGAAAACTGGGCCAAGCCTTTGGAATGCAAACAGAAAAAAATGCAGGGCGCTAAAAACGACGTCAAATGCCAAACGAAAGCTCGTCTCATGATTCGCAACGGAACAATCCATACAGTACGTTAGCCTTAAACCACCTCCATTATTGAAAGAATTTTTGGATTATGCACGTCGCAATCCATATTGCGGCTTCATTATTTCATCATCGCCAATAAGAATACAGGTGTTTAGGTCTTCGACAACGATTGACGAACCAGAATGAAGAATATTTGCTCAGCCATTCTATGCGTTCTTTTCCTTTTTGCCGGATTGGCTTCAGCACAAGACGCCACCGAACGAATCGAAAAAAAACAAGGTGACGAGAAAGTGACCGTCGATTCCGGCCAACTATTTTGGATTTTTCTTACGACAGGGAAAACTACGGAAGGAGTTTCCGATGAAAGAATCCAAGAGATGCAAGCTGCCCACCTTGCCAACTTTAAAGCACTTGCCGAACGGGACAAGCTTCTAACCGCGGGACCTTTGACAGATCCAGAGAAGAAGCTTCGGGGGATTGTCGTTGCACGCGCGAAAAATGAACGCGAGCTGATGTCTTATTTTGATGAGGATCCATACGTCCAGAACGGGTACCTCAAAATTGAAGCGACCAAGATGAAGTTTGAACACGGAGTCATAAATACCAAGATAACGCCGCAAGGTCTCGAAGAATACCGAATTGTTATTCTTGAGAATAACGGAGGGGAACACAAAGAATCAGAAGACGAACGCGCCAAAAACAGAGCCTTTATGGATCAATTGTCTGCAGACAAAAACGTATTGCTTTCGGCAATTTTACCCAGCGGCAAATTCAATCGGCACGCCGTTCTGGTTATGTCAAAAAACGAAAATGACGAAGCACTCAAACAGTTAATCGCCGAGATTCCAGCGGTCAAATCAGGCCTTTGGAAAACTCGAGTATTCCCACTCTACATGGGAAAAGGAACTCTCACGTCTTCTTAAAAGACGATTTGGATTCCCGTCTGGCACCTCTTAACGGCAGAACCCAATCACAAGAATCAAACTGTTTCTGCGAAAATCAATACTGCAATGGGTCCGGAAAACCTTTAACTCATCATACCATTGCTAACAGCATAGAGAACTAATTGAAGTATCCGGCAATGTATATGATGGCGAAAATTATTCCCATAAAGCCCAGCACCCAAACGGCTGACTTATAACACTGGATCGCAATGTCGGTCAAATTTTCATGCCGCGTCGCCCCATAGACAAGGCTGATTACGACAACCAACGGAACTCCGTACCAGATTTGTGCGTCCCAAATCGATTGCGCCAACGTTATACATTCAATCATTTTCTTGCCGTTTTTTGAACCAGCTTTTTCGCTTGCGTTTCTCTTCAATTTCCTTCCGCTGCTCTGGCGTAATGATTGCCGGACCGCAAAAAGCATCGTACACCACCAACATATTCAGCAACCCGGCAACCACGCAATATAGCGTCGCGATATCGTACATATGTTGCATGTCGTAATGCCACATCCCTAACGTATCGCGATCATCTTGATAAATTGGGCCTGCCGGCGGCGCCATGAAGCCATCTTTTAGAGTGGGTCCGTCATAGTTCTCGTCGTCAACGATAAGAAATTCTTTCGAGTGACCAGCGGGGTATCGCTCAGCTAGAACAAAAAACGGATCGTTCGGTTGTGTCGGATCGTCGGGGTTACTAGTAACAAAGGCTTGCGCCGCAGCGGGCAATGCCACCGCACCAGCTCCAAGTTGACAAATGTACTGCCAGCGAAAGTCTCCAGGTTTGAATGATGCATAGACCACGCGGCCCCGCCCCCAACCAAGACCGACAAAAAAAGTTCCCAGCACACAAATCATGAACAAAAACCCCTTGCCGAACCGCCTTTGGTAAAAATGACCGGCGCCGGGCCAAAGCCATGCCAAGAAAGCAGCCCAATACGGGTCTCTCAATTCAACGACAACGTCGTCTGCTTCGTCCTGTTTGTAGGAAACCTCGACCATGTTACGTTTATATCTTTGGGCAAACCAACCAATGACAACACAACGTTGACATCGCCTCCCATTCTACCCGTCACACCGTTTCGTACCAGATCAACATTCGCCCTCGATCAACCTAAGCCATGGAACGACGTTTCTTCACCGAAGATAGACTCGCCGGAAAGACAAACACAGTCTTGACCGGACCGGATGCACATCACATTGCGAACGTCATTCGCTTAAAACCGAATGACAAGATTGTGCTATTCGATGGCTCCGGTAACGAATTTACCGCCCAAATCCAAGAAATTGAAAAAAAGAGAATAAATTTGGATATCCTGGCGGAGGTCAATATTTGTCGCGAGTTGGATTTTGATTTGACCATCTGCGTTTCGTTGCCCAAAGGCGATCGGCAAAAATTTCTGGTCGAAAAACTTGCGGAATTGGGGGTCACGTGTGTGGTTCCGATTAACTGCCAAAGGACCGCTATTGTCACTCAATCCAAGTCCATATCCAAAATGGATCGGTGGGTCATTGAAGCCAGCAAACAATGCGGTCGCAACCAATTAATGCGCATCGCTGAACCCATTTCGTTTGCGAAAATGTTAGATCGTTGGCCAGATCAAACCCGCAAAATCGCCCACCCGTATCAACCCTTGCAGACCGTTTCGCAATCGACGCAACTTGGCTCCTGCACCTCGGTCGTCGTCGCTATTGGCCCTGAAGGAGGATTCCATGCGAACGAAATCGGATTGGCGATCGAATCCGGTTGGCAATCCTTTGTCCTGGGCCGCTCCATACTGAGAATGGAAACGGCAGCCATCGCCGCCGCCACGCTGTTTGGATTGGGCCGTCAACCCAATAATAATAACGCCTGACTGGATACAAATCTAAAACCGAACCGTCGAGGCTTGTTCTCTAAAATTCGATCCGAAGGCTGTCATTGTATTGAAAGTTGAATCGATTACGCTATCAACTCCATTCCGCACAAATCAACATTGCTACGAATCGACTGATGATCACAGCTCGCATTTCTACAAAACAAATTCTCACTAAAATCCAAAACAAAGTAGCCAGTAGAAAACCAATTATGATTTCCAGTGCTGGAAGTGGATTGGTGGCTAAGCTACTGGAAAAGGCAGGTGCGGATTGCATCAATACGTTTTCCGGTGCCCGGCTTCGCGCGAACGGAATGGGAACGATGTCGATGATGTGGCCTATTTTGGATTCCAATCGCCAGACGCTGGATTACACGCGGGAAGACATCATGCCCGCGCTCAATGGCGAAGCATTCGTCTGTGCTTGTTTGAACGCCAATGACCCATTGAAGGATATGCGAATGGTGATCGATGAATGTAAAGCGATGGGTGTCAATTCCGTTTCGAATATCGGTCCGTCGATCAGTTACGTGGATCACGATAGCGAGATTTTCAGGGTGATGACTTCTGCCGGCATTACGTTTCAAAACGAAATTGATCTGTTGATACTTGCGAAATCCATGGAAATGGTCTCGATAGGTTTGGCCTTTACTCTGGAAGACTCGATCGCGATGTGCGAACAAGCGAAGCCCCATATATTTTGTTACCACGCGGGCACCACCAAAGGCGGAATCAAGGGATACGACAGTGGCCTAACAATTGAACAAACGGCGGAACAAACGGAGGCCGTATACCAAGCGGTTCGCAAAGTTCACCCAGACGTCATCTTGGTCGCTCATGGTGCAGCTATGGAAAATCCTGTCGATGCGCAATATATGTTGAACCACACCTCCGGTCACGGCTTTTGGACGGGTTCTTCCACCGAACGGTTGCCGATTGAACGCGCTGTTTCCAAAGCAGCAGAAGAGTTTGCGGGAATCGAATTCACTTCTTAAGAATTCAAATTCTCAGTTCGCCGTTTTCTATCTAACACGTTACCGGCGAAGCTGGCGCCTGCGGGCATTCAACTAGAATTAGTATGAAGATGTTTAAATTGTTCGACGTGAATCTTGCAGGCTCCGGCTAGAATAGAGGCTCCCGTTTTTGCAGGAGTCGACTAATGATGATTTTGCCCACAAGTGCGTGGTATTTGAATACCTTCGTTTCAGCCGCGGTTTTTGGCTTAGTTTTTTTTAACAACATCACGCCTCAAGAAGACTTCCAACCAGGCGACAAAGTTGTCGTTGAAATGGGACCGGAGGAGTTCGAAGGAGTCGTGGTTAAGCCAGGGCCCACAAACCAACTTGTCGAAGTCAAAGTCAAGATAGATGGGGAAACACAAACGATCCCTTTTATGGTTGACATGATCCGACTCGTCGAATCGTCAGCCCCGAAACCCAACCAATCTGGCGGCGAAAATGAGCTGCGCTATTGGACCGATGCAACCGGAAAATTTAAAGTCAAAGCGCAATTGGTTACCAACAAAAACGGTAAAATTGAATTGAAAAAAGAAGACGGACGAGTCGTAACGTTGCCGCTCAAGAAACTCAGCGACAAGGACCAAAGGTACCTAGAGGCATTGGCACGTGAAAAAGCAAAAGAAAACGATCCAGACAACCCATTTGCCGGGGGCGTCGAAATGGGCCCCGTTGACCAATTGGATTTGCGCCGTGACGCCGAGAGTGGAGCGGCCGAAAGTGCCAACATTGAACCGGAGTTTGGAACCAACACCGTTGATTTGTTCGTTGATAGTTGGACCTACAAACCGGACGCCGGAACCAGAAGCAACAAACTAAAAACGATTCGCTATAAGGTAACTGGCGGGGACAAACCGTTTTTTGACCAACCTACCGGCTTGAAAATCTCGTTGAACAAGAAAATGGCGGCAACGGTCATCGCCAATTCCTTCAATAAAGTATTCTCTACTGTCGTCATCTTTGATTTAGAAAAAGGTAAGGTGTTGCATTCGTCATCCATTCCATTGACGGACGTACAAATCTTGGCAGTTTCGAATGACGGAAAACAGGTGGCCACCGTTGCCAAACCTGGCGGAGCGGGCGCTTCGAAGAATAGTGGCATGACTATTTGGAAATGGCGGAACGGCAGACTGCAGCAACATACAAGTTGGCAAACCGCAAAGTTTGGTGATCGCAGTGGTTTCAAACCTGTGGCCGGCGCTTTCCTGGATGAGAGCAGGCTGATCACAATTGGCAAAAATGTAATCCTCTGGGACATCGAATTGGCTTCCGATTTTTACACCATCGACGGCATTGATGCTGGCAGCATTGCATTCAGCGCAAACAACCGTCGATTCGCCTTTCAACGCGGAGAAGACATTTACTTGGCAGATACCCTAACAGGCCAGTGCCAAGGCGTTTTGGAAACACCAAACAGCGGGAAAGCAAGACTGGCTTTTTCTCAATCCGGCCAATTCTTAGCAGTGCTCCGCATCTTCGACAACGAAATTCGGGTTTGGGATTTAGAAAACCAAGAAATCGTTCGTGAATTTGCCACCGCCACGCCCGCATCGCGATCGTTTCATTGGGTGGGTGACGAATATTTGCTGGTCAACGGTATGGACTTATATGACATCGCGTTGCGAGTTCCGGTTTGGCGATACGTAACCGGCGGCATCGATAATTTGATCAGCACCAACGATGGTCGGTTTTGGTTGTTGGAAAAAGCAAGGTTGAAAGCGATTCGGATTCCTGACAAAAACTTGGCGGGGCGGTTGGGCAAAATCGATCCCGACAGTCTATTGGTACTTCAACCGGGAGATGAAGTCGAATTACAGGTCAATAAATTACCATTTCCGCGCGACCAACAAGATGAAATCTATGAGCATCTTGCCAGTCAACTTGAAGGCAATGGAGTTTCGGTTCAGTCGGGTGCCGAATTGAAGCTGGTGACGACCTACCAGAAGTTAAAGCGAGAGAGCATGGATGTCAGAGACTTTTTTGCTCCGGTCTGGCATAGTAGTACGGAAACTCTTTCGTTCACACCGACCAACGTTTCTGTCCAATTGGTGCAGGGCGAAAAGATTTTGTGGACGCGATCTTCGACCTACCGCCCGGGCCATCACATTCAACTGGAAGCCGGTGAAACGGCGCAGCAAGCCGCGGATCGTCTCTGCCAAGCCGATGCATCTTTTTTCATGCGGGTCAAAATACCTAAAAAAATAAGCCAACTTCCAGGTGGAAAACCTCTAGGGCAATCGCGTCTCTTTGACTTCTGAAATTTTTGACTATGCCGAGCAATCTCTTGATCTGGAGCACTCCATGTTAACGTGCCGCTTCACGCTTAACCGCCATTGCGCCCCAAACCAGACGCCGCTAACCATTCTTCTTTTGGCCAATCTCTGGCTGGCCAACCTGGCATTTGGACAATCCCAACCAAACCCGTTGCGTTACAAGTTCAACGCAGGTACCGAATTGGAATATGAGTTCTCAGGTTCGGCCGATGTCGATGGAACAGCGAACGAGTTTTCGGGGCTTGCCAAGTACAAAATCACGGCAATAGATGTCAGCATGAATCTATCCGGCCGACCGTTGGACAAAGTCCGAGCCGGCCAATCAACGTCGACCGCATTTGCAGTTACGGCTGATGGATACATGTTGACTTGCGCCCATTGTGTGCTCGGGGCGGAATCGATCACCGTGAAAACGGCGGAGGGCTCCTTGACTGCGGCCATTGTCGACGTCAACAAAAAGCTAGACCTTGCCGTTATCAAAGTCGACACGAAGCACCTGCCCACGATCGCACTGGGAAAAGATCACAACGTCGAATTGGCGCAAGACGTGCGCGCCTTTGGCTACCCGTTGAGCAATGTCCTTGGCAGTTCCGTCAAAATCGCCCGGGGAGCGGTGTCGGGTTTTTTGAACAAACAAGCAACTGAGATTTATCAAATCGATGTGGCCGTCAATCCAGGGAACAGTGGCGGCCCACTGGTCGATGATTGCGGTATCGCCGTTGGAGTGGTCAATGCCAAGCTAAGAGGTGTCGCTATATCCAAAATCGGTTTTTCTGTGCCGATCGCGTATGCCTGCCAAATACTCGACAAACATAAGATTAAGTACCGTACGCAAAATCAAGCTAAAACTCTTTCTGGCCCCGACCTAGCGAAACGAGTTACTCCAGCGGTTTTTCTTGTTAGCGCACGACACGGAGCCGACGGTTTTCAAACGCATTCCAATTTCCAAATCGCTTGTTCCGGTCACATTGACAACAACGATCGAGTAAGACATTTTTTGAGTCAAGCAATTTTTGATCGAGACGGCATTCAGTTGGACAGCCATTTAGACAAGAACATTCCATTTGTTTTCAGCAACGTCTGCGAACTGCCATTTGAGTGGCTCACGCCATACGTGGTAGACGCTTGGGAAGACACTCACGCTATCTCGCTTCAATTGCCGAAAAAAAATTCCCGAACTAAACATGATCTATTTCTCGATCATTTCCACCGCCACCACATGCCCGGTGACTTGTTCGACGACTTTCCTGAATTGCAACCCTTTGACGATCGTTTGCTCCCCGACTTACGACGCGGAAGAAGCGAGACCCTGCCAGGAGAAAGAACGCTCTGTTACCAAATCAAAGGTCGCAACCAGAACAAAATCCGGATCGAAAGAAAAGAAACGTTGCGGGCCATCGAAACAGACAATGATTCGCCCCAATTCGAGTTCCCGAATACGAGGCAACTCGTCTTTGATTCGAAACGTGGCCTCTTCACCGAGTGCCAAATGGAAGGAAATATCAAGCATGTCGAAGAGGGAAAAGAGACAAACATTTCGGTGACGTTTAGTTTCAACTTGGTTGGTGAAAAAAAATCGCTGCCCGTCATCGCCGGAAAACCCCGTAACGGCCAACCTAATACCGCTAATCGCGCTCACTCACCCGTGGATACGACGCCAAGAAAACCGGCTGTGAAGATCCGTCAGCCCAAACAGCCGGATCAACTATTGATTGATTTTATGAACAAGAAATCATTGGCAACCAACGACCAACTGCTTGTGTTGAACCGTCTTAAAACGGAACGGTTTGAACTACAAGAAGAGCAGCGACGCCAACTGGTTCCACTGGTTGTTTCTCTCGCAGATTCGAAAAATCGCAGTATTCACAAGCCGGCCATTGAAGCGTTGATGACGCTGGAGGCACAATCGGCCGTCCCGTTTTTGGCCCGCGAACTCGAAAAAGCAAACCGATTCTCGCGCCGTAGTTGGATCTCGAAGCTGAAGCAAACCGAACATCAAGACGCGGCGACAAGCCTGTGTCAGGCATTGGAATCCGATTATTCGGATACTACCATCAAACAGGCACTCAAAGAGATGGGCCAAGTCGCGGAGTTACCGGTTTTGGTTTTATTGCGGCGACAACGAAACGACGCAAAGGCCTGCAAATCTCTTTTGGATATCCTGCAAACCATCGGCTCGACGCAGACACACAAGGCGATACGTGCCTGGATCATTGATGAACATTGGCGACCAAACAAAGACACTCGAGCGCTCGTTCGACGACTACTTGACGTCGATGACGACCCGTTCGACATCAACTGAGATTCCGAAACCTACGACTTCCTCCAACAGCAATCGATCACCAGCGGTTTTTGCGGCAAGCAAAGGTTATCTCCGGTCGTGACGATTGCGAGGCCAGCGGCGCAAACAAAGTTGTCTTTTCTGATTCTTTGGTTTCGATAAAAGCGCACGCCTGCCGATAAATCCTTTTGCAAACCATTGTCAATGGATGGCATTGGACGACAACGGATGGTCGAGAATATTGCGCAATTCGGTTCATCCTAAGGTCGATCCATGAGCATTACCGCTCCCCATTACTTGTTGTTTTCAGAAACACAAAGTGATCAATCCAATCAAGCGGGAGGTTGGAGCTTTGTCCTGAAACGCATGGATAGCCCCGGTCGAATCGAAGTTGCGGATCAAGAACCGGATGTACGCGGGGAGCGGTTGAAGTTGCTGGCTGTTATTCGCGGCCTCGAAGCTCTTGAACGACCGGCAAGTGTCACTCTTATCACCCCCAGCCGCTTTATTGGACGGGCTCTCCGTTCCGGCATTTCCACCTGGAAAGATAATAATTGGCAATGGGAACGCTTCGGCGCCATGACCGAGATCAAAAACGCAGACCTCTGGAAACGCTTGGATCGCGCTCGACAAATCCACACTATCGATTGTCGGGTATGGAATTTTGGCAAACTGTTGCGCATGGCGGCGCCTTCATTTGACGAACCAGCAACCGCGCGTCAACCGGTCATTAAATCTTACAAAGATCGAGCCAAAAACCGGCGTCTTCAAATACCGTCGTGGACGGAGTTCGCTGCTTCCATGGCAAATCAAATCATCAACCCTTCGACCCAACAGGCTTATGGCTGTGCTTGAACAAGTAACTGCAAACGAGTTTTTAACTCAAAGAAAGGCTCGGCAAAGTATGTCGGCAAGATTCAAAAACTTCTCGGCTATCGGATTCGACCAACGGTCCTTCGACGCTCTTATTCACGGACATCACGAAAACCCCAAAGAAATCTTGGGGCCTCATTCGCTGGATAACACGGGCTCGACAACGCGGCTGGTTCGTGCGTTTCACCCCGGTGCAAACCGTGCTTGGATCGTTTCTCGAGACGGCCAAGAACAAAAACCAATGAACATGGTCCATCCAGAAGGACTATTTCAGGTGATTTGTGATAATAATGTATTTGCGGCCGATAGCGGAGAATATCAAATCCGCTATAACACCAATCACAACCAGACTACAATCCACGATCCGTACGCGTTTGACCCAATGTTGACCGATCTTGATCTCCACCTTTTCGGTGAAGGCAATCACAATCGACTTTACAATCATCTTGGAGCGCAGGTTCGCACCGTTGATGGAGTCAGCGGAATCAATTTTGCCGTTTGGGCTCCCAATGCAAAGGGAATTAGCCTGATTGGTAGCTTCAACGAGTGGGACGGTCGTCGCCATCCAATGCAAAAACGCGTTCCCAGTGGTGTTTGGGAAATATTCGTTCCAGGCATCGGACTTGGGCACCAATACAAATTTCGAGTAACTGACGCCAACGGCCAACAGATCGACAAATGCGATCCATTTGGTTTTTTCGCCGAAGTCCCGCCGCGGACCGCCAATGTGGTCGTTAACTTGGACACGTACAAATGGAAGGACCAATCGTGGCTTGAACGCCGCGGTCATGAAGACCAATTATCAAAACCGATTTCGATTTACGAAGTTCATTTAGGAAGTTGGCGTCACCAGGCCGGCAATCCCAATGGGTGGTTGAACTATCGCGAATTGGCCCACCAACTGGTTGAGTATTGCCAACAAATGGGCTTCACACACATTGAATTGATGCCCGTCAGCGAGCATCCCTTCACCGGTAGCTGGGGCTATCAAACGGTCGGCTATTTTGCAGCGACCAGTCGCTATGGTTCGCCGGAGGACTTGATGTACCTGGTTGATCACTGCCACCAAAACAATATTGGTGTGATCATTGACTGGGTGCCCGCACACTTTCCAAAGGATCCACATGGGCTAGCTCGATTTGATGGCTCTGCGCTGTTCGAACACGAAGACCCGCGACAGGGAGAACACCCTGATTGGGACACGCTCATTTTTAATTATGGACGTAACGAGGTTTGCAATTTCTTGATTGCAAACGCTTTGTTCTGGCTCGATAAGTATCATATCGACGGGCTCCGAGTCGATGCGGTGGCGTCGATGCTCTACCTGGATTACAGCCGCGAAGAAGGACAGTGGATTCCAAACGAATTTGGGGGACGGGAAAACCTGGAAGCCATTGATTTCTTAAAAAAAATGAATGAAACGGTTCACCAAGATTTTCCAGGCGTGTTAACCGTTGCCGAAGAGTCCACCTCTTGGGGTGGCGTCTCTCGGCCCACCTACTGCGGCGGTTTAGGTTTCAGTCTTAAATGGAATATGGGTTGGATGAATGACACGTTGCGGTTCATTCAAAACGACCCCGTGCATCGCAAGTACCACCATGACGAATTGACGTTCAGTCTAATTTACGCGTTTACCGAGAACTTCCAATTGCCGCTTTCGCATGACGAAGTCGTCCATGGCAAGGGAGCAATGCTGGACAAGATGCCAGGGGATTTGTGGCAGAAGTTTGCCAATTTAAGATTGCTGTATAGTTATATGTGGGCCCACCCCGGTAAAAAATTGTTGTTCATGGGTAGCGAGTTTGGTCAATGGAACGAGTGGGATTGCAATTCCAGCCTGCAATGGGATTTGTTGCAGTGGGAAAGTCATCAAGGCCTGCAAAAGTGCGTCGCGGATTTGAACAACCTCTATGCACGTGAGCCGGCGTTGTACCAAGTCGACTTTGACAACGCTGGATTCGAGTGGATTGATTGCAGCGACCACCAAAACAGCGTATTGAGCTTTGCCCGTTTTTCAAAGGAACGCAAAGACATCATTGTGATATGCTGCAACTTTACACCCGTTGTGCGAGCCAAATTTCGACTCGGCGTACCTCAAGCCGGTTTCTACCACGAAATCTTTAACAGCGATTCCAAGTTTTATTCTGGAACCAACGTCGGCAACGGATCGGGTTCGAATTCGGAAGCCAAAGAATGGAACGGGCGAGCGAACTCAATCGAAGTAAACTTGCCACCACTAGGTGTAACGATGTTGAAACTACAAAGCTAGGAATTCAAAATTAGTCGTGAGCATCAGCAAGATGCTCACACTACTGACCGACAACTTTAACATCCATTTTCTCGAGCAGATCCGTTAGCCATTTTCCGTTCTCTTCAATCCGATACTCGGCTTTGGCTTGAATCACTTCTTGCGGAATGCGATTGGTTAAGAAGAATTTCTTTTCTAGATACTCCGTCCCAACTTCTTCCAACGAAGTATCTGGTTCTTTGGTCATTTGAATGACATAGGCCGTATCTCGTGCGCCATTCAACGCCGTTGTCAAACCGCCACTTTCAAGACTGAAAGCCGATTTCATGAAATCTTCGCCCGCGTCCACGACTCCCACTGGAGAACCGTAGCCAAACCTTCCAAATGTTGAGAACCAAGAAAACGCCCCGGTGTCTTTAGATTTTTCCGGGTATTTGTCTGCCAAAGTTGTTCCACTTGCCTTCAACTGGTCGGCAATTTCCGACGCGTTCTTCAATGCCAATTCGATGGACTGATTGTGCTTCCAATATTTTACAACGGAGTCTCGGGCCTCTTCAAAGGTAGGCACCTTTTGTTTGACTTTTTCCGATAGCCAATAAATGACTTTCGAACTGTTCCGGAAATCGTCAGCGGATCGATGTTGATACAGCGAAGTGGCCTCCAGTTGTGTGAAGATTTCGTTCGCGATATTGACCGGCATCGGACGTTGGTTGACGAAATCGATTCGTGCTACTTCACCGATTTTTTCTTTTTGAACTTCATTTACATCGACCAATCCCGTCTCCAGGAACTGTACTCCGTACTGGTCTGCAAGTGCCTTGTAGTCCGGCGGCACCGGCATCTCCAATTCTGTGTCTTTCTCGCGTTCTTTCTCAAATTCCCAACTACTTCTTTTCTTTTGGAATTTGCGAAGCTCATCGTCGATCGCGTCGACGACTTTATCCAGAGCTTCACGAGCCGCCTCAGTCGACAGGCGTCGTCGAATGTCTTCGGCAACATCTTGTATCGGCTTTGGTTCCCGTTGAGGTTTTTCATCTTCGATAACGGGATCGTCAACTTGTTCTGTGTCGGTATCGGCAACTTCAGGTGACTCTTCTTCGGTGGAAGTGGCATCGGAAGCACCGGACTCGTCGCTTTGCTCCTGCGTAGACTCCGAACCCTCAGTCGTCGATGCATCATCCTGCTGTGATTCACCGGTCGATTTATCTGAATCGCCTGAGTCTTTACCCGATTCTTCGTCTGGTTCTTGGGAGGAATCAGATGTTGCCTCTTCCGCTTGCAATTTCAACGAGGTGTAGCCACCGGATGTTGAATCTTCGTCGGAATCTTCACCATCATTGTCGTCGGTTTCTGGGTTGGACTCCGCTTCATTTCCGGATTCTTCGCTGGCGTTAGTATTCGACTCGTCATCGATCAATGCGGGTGCTGGATCATCATCTTCCATTGCCGGTGCTGGATCGTCTTGTTCGACAGGTACGGAGTCTTCATCGTTGGCCGATGCGGCGTCGTCCAGGCCTTCGCCATCGGTCGCTCCATCCGCCTTAGCTTCGTCATTTTGCGGAACCAATTGCATGACCAAGTTGTCTTCTTCTTCCACCAACCGATCATATTCGGCTTGAACTTCTTCGTCCGACAACTTAGCCATTTCGTTTTGCAGAAACGTTTCCATTTCGGCGATGAAGTATTGGATTTTAGCTTTAGGAGGTTGCTTAAACCCGGGTTCTTCAAAATTCAAACGAGCATACTGATAGCGGCCTTCTTCAAAAATCGGTTTCAGATCCGAATCTGTCGGTTCGCCGACTTTGCTAAGGTATTCTTCAACGGATACGGGCAAAACGCGGCACTCAATTTTTCGATTCACTCTCGCGTAAAGTTCCATGGCTTCGGTTGGGCTGACGGCGCTAAAACGATACGGAACGTTGCCGGCGAGCGCGAAAGCAAAACCACTGGTCGCCATGTTTTCCATTTGCTGCCACAACAACTCCGTTTGGAGATGTCGAATCACCGCCGTCAACGGAAACTCGTTGTTTACTTCTCGGTTCAGCTGTTTCAACTGGTCTCGGCTCAACCCCGCTTCACCGGCAAATTGCAAAACGTATTGGTACGCCATATCTTCGTCGACGATGAAGCCTTCCGCCTTGGCCTGTTCGGCCATCAAAAATCGGTTCAAAACTTCGGCGTTGTAAAGCGCGTCCGTTGGATTCGCTGCGCCCGGATCGATCGGAGGTAGAATCTGAGCCGACGGCTGGAATTGGTTGCCACCATTTTGATCGACCGCATATTTGTAAACATTGCGAACCAAACGTTGCGACGCGAAATGAGCACGCCGCATCCGATACAATTCTTGATTGGTCAGCTCACCGCCTGCCCATTCAGCAATAACCGGGTTCTCAACCTCAGTCCCGCCAGCAAAATCTGCGGGGTTCAAAGAGCTCATAACCGAACCCAGCCCGAAAATCGCCATCAACACGACGCCAAAGACGACAATAAAAAACTGAGAATGTTTTCTAAACCAACGAATGGGGCTGGCCATCTGAACTGCCTATCAACCGATTGAGTCAAATATCAAATAAAAAATGGTCGAATTGATGTCGACCATACGCTTTGGGGCCGGTTGTTGAACTCCCAGATTCGCAACCGGATTTTTTTGCCGGGGCTTGACAACCTGTCACACAACCGATTAATCATTTTCCAACATTGGAAGGAGCGCAAAACAAACTTTTTGCGATTTCATTCCATAAAGGAACAAATTTATAGGTCTAATCGCCGATTTACAATGCCAAAAGCATTGTTATGACGGCCAATCCGCTCTTAAGACGGCCGGTTTTGTCGAATCACAAACTCCTGCAAACTTTTAACTTAGACGTTGTCACCAACGGAACTTAGATGCCCAAGACATTGATCATTGCCGAAAAACCAAGTGTTGCGACCGATTTGGCTCGCGTTTTGGGCAAAATACCCGAGATTGGTAAGTTCGAGAAAAAAAAAGACTATTTTGAAAACGAGATTTGTTACTTGTCTTCGGCCGTCGGCCACCTGGTTGAATTAAAAATGCCAGAAGGCCCAAACGGCAAAAAGCTGCCATGGGGCATGAAACATCTGCCCGTCATCCCGCAGCGGTTTGAACTGCAACCGATCGAAAAAAGTGTAACCCGATTCAACTTGCTAAAGCGGCTGCTCAAGAAAAAAGAAGTCGATACGGTCGTGAATGCCTGTGATGCCGGTCGCGAAGGCGAATTAATTTTTCGATACTTGCTTCAGATGGTGGATTTGAAAAAGGATCTACAGGTCAAACGAATGTGGATGCAGTCCATGACCGACGACGCGATCATGGAAGCTTGGAATACCATGCGTGGTGACAATGACATGTTGCCGCTGGCCGATGCTGCGATCTGCCGATCAGAAAGCGACTGGCTGATTGGTCTCAACGGTACTCGTGCGCTTACTGCGTTTAACTCGCGCAACGGCGGATTTAATGTGACGACAGCCGGGCGCGTGCAAACGCCGACGCTCGTCATTTTGGCGGAACGCGAAAAAGAAATTCGAGCGTTCAAACCCGAATCCTATTGGGAAGTGCTTGCCGATTTCGAAGTCGCCAAAGGCGAATATCGCGGCCGCTGGTTCAGGGAAGATTTTGAAAAATCTGAAGACAAACCTCATGCCCGTGCGGAACGCATTTGGACGAAAGACGAAGCCGAAGCAGTTGTCGCGCGTGTCGAAGGCAAAACCGGTTTGGTTGAAGAAACCAAAAAACCGCAAAAGCAGGCTCCGCCGTTGTTGTTTGATTTAACCAGCCTCCAACGGGAAGCCGGCAACAAACATGGCTTTTCGGCTCGGCGTACGCTACAACTGGCACAAGCATGTTACGACCGTTATAAATTATTGACGTATCCACGTACCGACTCCAAATACTTGCCTGAAGACTACGTCGATACGGTTAGAAAAACGATTCGTGGCTTGGCCAAAGCCAAGACTAACGATGCGCTTACGGATAGTCTTGCAAGTTGCGCTCAATGGATCGCCGACCAGGACCGTGTGACGCCAACCAAACGTGTGTTCAATACTGCGAAAGTGAGTGACCACTTTGCGATCATTCCAACTGGCAAAACGCCGCCCGCCAAATTGGAAGACGGCGCTCTAAAGCTATTCCAATTGGTATTGCGACGGTTTTTGGCAATTTTTTATCCGCATGCCGAATACGAACTCACGCGAAGAATCACGCGAGTGGAACAAGATAGCTTCTTGACGACGGGTAAAGTATTAGTCGTTCCAGGCTATCTTGAAGTTTACGGCCGCTCTGCCGGTACCGGCGGTGACAAAGACGAACTGGTAGCTGCCGAAAGCGGTGAATCCGCTGCCATTGCGAACGTCGAACTCAAGGAAGATGAAACGAGACCTCCGGCTCGGTACAACGACAGTACTTTGCTTTCGGCCATGGAGACGGCGGGAAAGTTAGTCGACGACGAGGAACTTCGCGACGCGATGAGTGAACGTGGACTTGGGACGCCGGCGACACGCGCAGCAATTATCGAGAACTTGATACGCCAAAAGTATTTGTTCCGACACGAACATCAGAAACGTGATCTTGTCGTTTCCAATAAAGGTTTGGCACTAGTCGATCTGTTGAAAGAAATTGGCATCACCGATTTGGGCTCGCCAGAAATGACCGGCGAATGGGAGTACAAACTCAAACAAATTGAACAAGGCAATTTGGAACGCAAGGATTTCATGAATGAGATCAAGCATTTGGCGACCAATATCGTGGAAGAAACAAGAAAATTCACTGACGAAATCGTGAATCGTCCGTTCCCTGACTTGAACGCGCCATGTCCAGAATGCAGTAGCCAAGTCCATCGACAAACCGATGGCGTATTCGAATGCTATGACCCCGAGTGTTCGTTCAAGCTCAAAAAACATATCGCAAGCCATGAATTGACCGAAGATCAGGCTCGGGTGCTGATGACAAATAAACAAGTCGGCCCCATCGAGACCTTTAAGAACCGTTTCGGTCAGCCTTTTACCGCCGAATTGGCGTTGGAGAAAAAAAAGAAAACTTGGAAAGTCGAATTCATTTTCGAAGGTGACGATCTCCGGGAAGAAGAACTGAAAAGTCTATCCGACGAAAAAATAATCTGTGAAGCCCCATTGGGAGATGGCACGGACAAAAAAGTCAAAGTCTATGAAACAGAAAAGGCCTTTTTAGCGCCTGCGATGGCCACCAATGTCGACGAACGAGGAGTCCGAATTAGCAAGACCATCTTGCAAAAGGAAATCCCGACCGAGCAAGGGATTAAGTTATTTGCCGAGGGAAAAACGGATTTGATGCCGGGTTTTATGTCCAAAAAAGGACGTCGATTTGCGGCGCACTTGAAACTCGACTACGCATCTGGCAAACTCGAGTTTGAATTTGCTCCCCGTAAAAAGAAAAAGGCCAAGGCTGTTGATGCTGACGCCGAAACTGGAACAACGGCGACCAAGAAGAAAGCAAAAAAGAAAAAAGCGGCCAAGAAGAAAGCCAAAAAGAAATCAAAGAATTCCTGACCCGATTCGATTTGCATTGAGGTTGTATGAGCATTCCGATTTATCAGGTTGATGCCTTTGCTGACCAGCCATTCAGCGGAAACCCCGCTTGTGTTTGTCTTATGTCCGAATCTAAATCGGACGAGTGGATGCAGTCGGTTGCCATTGAAATGAACTTGTCGGAGACGGCATTTGTTTGGCGACGCGATGATCACTTTCATTTGAGGTGGTTCACACCAGCGGCGGAAGTCGAGTTGTGTGGGCACGCAACGCTTGCGACGTCTCATGCTCTGTGGCAATTCGGATGGCTCGACAATGGAACCACCGCCGTTTTCGACACGTTGAGCGGCAAGCTCGAGGCTACGCAAGTTGGCGAAGGTATCGTTATGGATTTCCCCAGCAAAATGCCGACTCCCGCGATTGCTCCGGACGGCCTGTTGGAGGGATTGGGAATCGACGCCCGCTTTATTGGTACCGATGGCACGGATTATATGATCGAAGTCGAATCCGAAGATGTTGTCCGCAATCTTCGACCCAACTTTCAGATGCTGCAGCAAGTCACGGCCCGCGGAATTATTGTAACCAGCAAGAGCGAACAATCGGAACTGGATTTCATTTCCCGTTTTTTTGCACCCGCTTGCGGAATCAATGAAGACCCAGTTACGGGATCGGCTCATTGCCTGATGGCCCCTTATTGGTCGGAGAAATTAAAAAAAAATGAGCTGTCAGCTTTTCAGGCATCGCAACGCGGAGGTCGATTGGGGATTCGCGTTCACAATGACCGGGTCTTCCTAAGTGGCCGCGCGCAAACCGTGTTCCATGGCCAGCTAATGGCCTAGACTCTGATGCAAGATTAGCCCAAATTGCTTTTAAGTGGACTGACCAATCGAACGACTCAACGTCGTCATAACCTGTCCAATCCCTGCGATCGCTCCAACGGGATTCCAAATAATTGATGGGCTGTTTGCGAACCAACTTTTGGTTTCGTAGCCGCGCTAATTCTAACCTAACTTTTTCATGGTGGAGGGGTAGCGACCGGTTGCATAAAACGCCCGCCATCGAGTTTTAGATCGATACTGTTTTCATTTTTCAACAAGACCATGAGCAATTCTGTCACTTCCGCCCCGTCGGTTGCCTCCGAGTCCACGGAAAACAAACTAGACGCCCTGTTGGATCGAATCAACGGTCTGACCGATGATCAACCGTCATCAAGCGATGCCCAAAACAACCAGGATTCGGATGAACATTCGGAAACGTCAGCCGACGGAAAATTTTTTCCTCGCGCACCAAGATCAGTTGCGGACTTGGGAATTTCAGAAACCTCCGTCGAAGAACTAATCACGAAATATTTGATGGCCCAGGGCGAGTCGACCATTCGTGGGATCGCAGACCAAGTTGCGATTCCAGTTGAATTGGCCGAGAAAATCATCACCAACATGAAAAATGAACAGCTATTGGGCTACATTGGCCAAGCTGCACTCAACGACTACGTGGTGAAACTAACCGAATTGGGGCGAGAACGTGGCAAGCGATACAACGAGTTTTGCACTTACTTTGGAGCAGCGCCAGTCCCCTTCGACCAGTATGTTGCCAGCGTCGGCGCTCAAACGATCAATGACCAAAACCCAACCGAAGAGGATTTGCAAAGAGCGTTTTCAGATTTGTTGATCGATCCCGCGATGATGCTGAAGCTGGGGCCGGCAGTGAACAGTGGAAAAGGAATGTTTTTGTTCGGCTATCCGGGAAACGGAAAAACCAGTATTGCTGAAAGAGTTACGGCTGCTTTCGGAAAATACGTTTGGATTCCAAAAGCCATCACGGTAGATCGAGACATCATTCGCGTTTTCGACCCGATGAACCATGTTCAGGCACCAGAGGAAAAAAGCGACGGGATTTTATCAAACAGCAATTTCGACAAGCGATGGGTCAAAATTGAACGCCCCACGATTGTCGTTGGTGGTGAATTGACGATGGAACATTTGGAAATCGCCTACAACTCCACGACCGGAATTAGCGAAGCACCCGTGCAAATGAAGAGCAACACGGGCACCTTAGTCATCGACGACTTTGGGCGCCAACGAATGAGTGTCGACGAACTCTTGAACCGCTGGATCGTACCACTAGAAAAACGATATGATTTTTTGAACACCAGTAGCGGTAAGAAAATCCAAGTGCCCTTCGATCAATTGGTTATTTTCTCGACCAACCTGGAACCCAAAGACTTGGTCGACGACGCGTTTTTGCGTCGAATTCCTTACAAGATCGAAGTTCCGAATCCGTCACTTGAGAACTTTGTCAAATTGTTTGAAATCATGTGCAAGATTTACAAATTCGAATGGAAACCGGAAATGGTTAAGCGATTGATCGAGAAACATTATCTCCCGGTCAACCGCCCATTCCGCAACTGCCATCCACGTGACTTGTTGCTGCAAATAAAGAATTACTGCCTTTATCAAAAGAAGCCCATCGTACTTTCGGACGAGGGCTTCGATTTCGCCGCCGAAAATTACTTCTCGGTCGTGTGATTTTTGATAGAAGGTCGGCAACAGCGTTCGTCCCACCGACGACCGCGTTGATTCCTGTTAGAGGAATTTAACTTTACCCGTCTTCAGTTGGTAGTAAGCCGGGACGATCTTCAGCCGTTTTGCTTTTGAAACGATATTGGAACGCGCCTTCAACTCTGCCGCATTCAACTTGGCATTCTGTTTGACGACTTTCTCAACCGTTCGCTTCCCGCGCGTTGACGCAATGGCTGGCGCGATGTGTGCTAACAAATGATTTAGATTGTATCCGTTGTCACCGCCGCCCAATGCCGCAGCAACCGCACCGCAACTTTCGTGCCCCAGTACGACAATTAGTTTTGTTCCCAAATGGGCAACTGCGTACTCGATACTCGCCAGCGACGCAGTGTTGGCCACATTCCCAGCAACACGAACCACAAACAATTCTCCTAACCCGGTATCGAAGGCTAACTCGGGAACAACTCGACTGTCCGCACAACTCAAAACGATTGCGAATGGAGATTGACCACCGGTCAACTCCGCTCGACGATCGGAATCTTGGAGATCATGCTCCAATTTGTTTGCTGCAAATCTCTTGTTGCCATTCTTAAGACGAGTTAGCGCTACCGCTGCCGAAACTTTGTTCACGATGTAACTTCCAAGTTCAAGTTGTTATGACCGCCCATTTTGCCGCAATCCAGTATCATTAGATTTAACTTTCATCACGGTGCCAGGACGTATTTGTGGCCTGACTATCGTCCAGTATATTTGAACCATCCAATTTCGTTCAGCCGTTTGTGGACAAATGTCGGCGCCATTTAAATGTAACAAGTGCGGTCAGCCTGTTTCTGCAGATTCTTCGGTTTGTTCTGGCTGCAAAGAGCAAAACGCCTGCGTTTCGCACAGTAAGAACCCTCGTGTAATGGAAAACAAGACCGTTGCCCCCTCTCCGGATAACGAAAAAAAAACGAGCTTGTTTTCACCGAGCGGCAAAGACTTTGGTGATTACGAATTGATCGAGGAAATTGGCCGGGGTGGAATGGGGGTGATTTTTAAGGCTCGCCACAAACAGCTAAAGCGCATCGTCGCGTTGAAAATGGTGATTGGCGGCCAGTTCTCCTCGGCCGAAGACAAACAACGCTTTCGCGTGGAAGCCGAAGCGGCAGCGTGTTTGGACCACCCAGGAATCGTACCGGTGTATGAATTTGGCGAGTTTGATGGTCGACCATTTTTCGCCATGAAATACGTTGAAGGTGGCCCGTTGACTCCGTTGATGGGGCACTACTCAACGAACCTGAAAGACGGCGTTGAGGTCTTATGCAAAATCTCGCGAGCCGTCCATCATGCACATCAACGTGCCATCCTTCATCGCGATCTTAAGCCGGCCAATGTTTTGATCGATCAAAACGGCGAACCAATGGTGACTGATCTTGGGTTGGCCAAAAGCACGAGTGGCGAAAGTAGTTTGACAAAGACCGGGGCTGTTTTGGGGACTCCCAAATATATGTCACCGGAACAGGCCGCTGGCAATCAATCCGTGACGACGGCCGCCGACATTTTTTCTTTGGGCGCCATTTTGTATGAGTTGTTAACCGGCCAAACACCCCACGATGGCGCCACTCCTGTCGAAACATTGATGTGTGCGATTAATGCTGAACCGCATGAGCCGAGCAAACTAAACCGCCTCGTCGACAAAGAACTGGAGCTAATTTGTTTGAAAGCCCTCGAGCGTGAGCCGAATGACCGATATTCATCGGCGGCAGCAATGGCAGACGATTTGCAATGTTGGTTGGATGGAAAATCTATCAGCCTGCGGGCCCGGTCGTTTGGTATTCAAATCAAACGCTGGTTCCGGCGCAATCACCGGTTGACATACGTATTGTTCGCCGTGCTGATTGGGCTTGCTTTTTCGCTTCCTGTGCTGGCCAACTTGTTTGGCGAGGGCAACAGTGATTTGGGGGATGTATATCGACATTTTCCGGAGTACGAGAAACCGTTGCTGTTTCGAATTGTCAAATTGCCCGCTTGGGTAGACGATATTTTTGGGGCGATTCTGGTTTTGGGAATCTGGCCAATGATTGGTTTTCTTAACGCCTTGGTTACGCGACCGAAATCAATCTCCGAATCTTTGAACGTCGGTTTCTTAACTTCATTGTTCTGTGCGGTGGTCGCTTTGATGTTGCTGGGGTGGATCTTTTTCGTCGCCGAGTCGGCGGAGTATTCAGGTCAACGGTTAAAGTTACTGGCGGATATCGCGTGGTCGCCGGATCCGGTTTTGGTCGAACAAGCCAAGGAGACTGCAGAAACCATGTACATCGGACTCGAGCAAATTCCAGAAAAAGACCGATCTAAAATTTTCACGGAGCGGATTGTCGCCGAGCAATTCGCGCGTGGCCCTGTGACCTTGTTGCGCGTGATTGCTAGTTGTATCGGCCTCGCAGTTCCAATTATCTACGGAACCATAATCGCATTTTTGCTGTTGGAACGTGGTGTACCGATCTGGCTAACCGGATTTCGCTACATTCTTGTTTGGGTTTCAATTACAGTATCGGGTATCGCAATCATAATGTCATTGGGATTTGTGGGTGAGGAAAGCCAAAAAGGTATTTGGTTAACCCTCTTCCTGATCCTGCTCGTCGGCTCGATGATTTCGTTTCTAGCGATGCGCCGGTGGCGGCGAACACCTAGTGAATCGAACAGTCTGGCGACGGTCAAACCGATTTCAGAATCTTAATCGTTACGGACTGAAGGGCATTCGCTACTGACTGGCGAAATTCATCCATGTGAGGCGCGGACAAGTGGGCTTTCAAATCGTCTAGCGAATCCCATTTTTCAATGACGGTTAGACAATCCGCCTCCGTCGATTGGTCCGATACCTCCGTCGCCATATCAATCGAAGGAATGTATTCCACACACCCTTTTTCGGCCAAGACCTTAGGGACGAGTAATTTAAATTGATTCATCAAGAAATCAAGTTGGCCGGAAACCACATGAATGGAAGCAACGACGTGAACCACGGCAATTCTCTTTACTTACGGCAGAATTAAAATTCCGGCTAATCGTACCGCACAATTCGACGTGCACAACCCAGCGCACAAATCGCTGGAAAACGCCACTTACCAATGCGATTTTTACCGTTCGAGTTTAGTTACGTCGCCTGACGAACCCAAGTTGTCGCTAATTTCTCTAGGTCTTCAGGGCGATTACCAGCATCGTCACCAAAGTAGTAGCGTTCGATGCGATCGATCGAGTCTTGTAACTCGACGCCCTGTTCATTACTAATACCGTTTCGGGTCTTGATGTCCTTCAACAGCGTCAACACCGTGAATGGGTTGATGTCGTCTGGAACTTCAAAACGCTTAACGATCTCTTGCTCTGGTTGATTCATCGCATAGATCAATCCTGCTGCACCGACCAGCCCAAAAAAGGCAAGTGGGATTAACCAATACAGGAACGAACCGCTACCCGCCTGATACGTTTTTTCCAGCTGCACCGACCGCTCAACTTCAACCAAGTCGGCGTCCTCATAACGCTGAAATTTGGCAACCGCTTCATCAATTTTTGCGTCGGCAAAATCATAATTCAAAACGGTTTGATCGGTAGACTTGGCCTTGTATTCAACAGTCCAACTGCGATCGGAAAGGATCTGTATTGCATCGGAGTCTTTTTCGAATGCGGTCGGCAAAACGCCTTGGTCATCCACACTGACCAATTCAAATTCGTCTTTTTCCAAATCGATGATTTCTTCCAAGTCAGGAACTAGACCTTTGGCAGACGCAGAAACTTCAACGATCAACTTGCCGTCGTCCGCCTGTCTTTCGTCAAGCGTCTGAGTGACTTTCAAGTCTGCGACTGGTCGCATCGTTGACTGCTCCGATGAACAATCAATAACCAGTGCGGGGGATTCAACAGGAATCACGACATATCCAGAGGTATCGAGGAAATCCAAGTCAATTTTCATCGACGGGATCCGATCAACCTCTGGCCCCTTGGGTTTGAGCAATACGTAAGCATAAGGCGTTATGCGCCACCCCAGCTTTCCGCTTGGTCGTGACTTCATTGACTCGGCAGATTGGAACGTGATGTTTTGAACTTCAAAATGCTCACCCAAAGCCAATTCGACGGAATCATTGAATTTGTCTCGATAATTCTCTGTCGGGCGACCGTAGTTGTAAGCGTATAACATGGCGTTCTGATTTTGAACGTATTTACCAAAACCGCCAGATTCGCGTTCAATTTCTTTGGTATGCAATATGTTGATGTAGACGCCAAAATCTTGATCGCGACCGACTTTGTCTTCGCCGTCGATTTCAGCTACTAGCTTGATCTCATGCACCAAATCCTTGTAGTAATCATACAGATTCCGGGCTTCCCAGGCACGCGGATGGTCGCCAACAATCTGAAAGCCACCTCGTAAATAACGGAACTTGATTTCGGGTTTGATGGGACTCATCCGGGTAAACAAATTGTTCGCAAAGCGGGCCAAATGCCAATCCGACAATTCCGGCGACAAACGTTCCATGGCGGCCCGAATCTTGGCGTATTGCTTCAAATCCGGCACGGTTTTATCTGTGATTTGGCCCAAGTCGACCGCCCCTAAACTGGCGTAAAACCAAAAGTCATAGACATCGGTCGACTGTTTGTTTATATCCAAATTTTCAACAACCGATTCGTATTTTTTCGCTGCCAGCGCAAACTGCTCCAACGCGGAATCCCGGCGATCGCTGAATTCGGAGCTTTTCTGTACCGTTTGTGCATACGCGTTTTCGTCATGCATTAATTTGGCTTTTACCAAATGCAGGCGCCAGTCCTCTGGAGCCGCCGATAACGACTCAACGCACAATTTCATTGCCGTTCTGTAGCCGTCGAGTACTTCTTGTTGGACCTGAGGCTCTTTGCGTTTGGTTTGCTTTTGTTCTTGATTTCGAATACTACGCCAATTGGACGATAAATTGGCACGCATTTTTTCGCAGATCGCGGCGATCGTTCTGGGTTTCAATACGTTCAAATCCCCGAACACATCTTTAAAACGCTCCAACTTGAAGACCTCCGCACTACTATGACAGGTCGTAAACGCATCGGCCAAACGTTGTTCATCAATGTCCTCAATCGGCAATTTGCGAATTCGATCGACCCAGCCCTGTAGCTCGGCCAAGTTGCGTTCTTGTTTCGATCGCGTCAGCGGAATCGCGTCCGCTTTTTGGTCAAAACCGTACGAATAAATATAAGGATTGCGTTGCCGTTTGTTGCTGTTGGGATCGTGGTTTTGAGTCCAAATTCGCAAAAACTCATGCACCAAATCGCGAGCCATCACGGTGTCGGACTGAGCAATCGCTTCAATATACGGAAATGCCTTGTCCTCTTCGTTGTTCCGCATATGGAGACTGGCCTTGGTCTTTCGTAAATTTGTATGCAGCGTCGTTTCGACAAGATCTTGCCACGATTGACTGGGAGCGATTTCCAACAAATCGCCAATCTTGATCGGCCGTGGTCGCCGATTATTACCACCATACATTTGTTGCCGTTGAGCTGAGTTGACCCAGTAGTAATTGCCATACATGTCAATTTCCATGTAGGGTCTACCGGAACTCTGCTGCGAATAGGTCAATGATGTAGATGCTTCCTTCAACCAGTTCTGAGCCAATAATGTCAAAGCCGGTTTCCAAGTCGCTGCTTGCGCTGGCGCAATACCAATCAATTTCTCTACGGTTTCGTTCTGTAATCGCAGAAGATCCAGTCGACTTCGTTCCGAATTCTGGGCTGCATTGTTGGCCATGTCTGCCGACTTAGATCCCAAATTGGCCAAAATCGTCTGACCACGTTCCGGCTGCTGAGTAAAACTCTCGTTCATCCACTGCACACCCGTTTCCTGGTCGATCTTCGAAGACAGACTGATCAAGTTTGAAAGCGCCGCGTCTTTATCCGCTTTGACAATGTCTTTGATCCCGATTATCCATTGATTGATCTTCCAAGCTTTGAGCTGCCAATCCGCAACTCGTTTTTTGGAATACATTGCCAGTGCCAGGCGCGACCAAATTTTCAACGCCGGCAAATTCGTTTTCGACGTTTCGTCCTTTAAGTCTGGCAGGAACTCCGCGACGTATTCGGTCATTCCTGATTTCATGAATAAATCGGCTGCCGTCAATTGCTTGATTGGGTCATCGCCACCAAAATGACGAGTGCCTTTCTTAATCCGTTTGTAAAATGCACCAAAGTCATGGCCAGCGGTTTTCGAATTTCGAATCAACGTCGCCAGGGCTGGAATATGATCGTAATCGTGCTTGGCGGATTTTGTAGCAGCTGTCGCGTTTGGTGCGTTAGCCAAACCGCCGGATCTCGCCTGCAAGGCTTGTATCGCTTCGGGCGGCAAAGTCACGCCAGCGGGTACAGTCATAACAGCAGGAATAGCCGTACTGGTGACTTTGGCCGCGACGTTGTCTGTCTTGGTCTGGTCCTTTTTCGTTTTGATTCGAATCTTGGACGGAGCAGCGTCAGCAAGTCGCAAGATATCTTCCGGAGACAAATACGGTTTCGGCGGCTGTTGGCCTCGAGCCGGTTGCGCCCCCGGTTTTCTAGGTACCGTGGCCAATGAACGGAGAAGGTGAGCATATACTTTATTGGCCTCCGCTTCGTCTAAAGCGGCGAGAAACGTTTTGACCGAACCCCAATTCCCCAAAACGACGTTCCGTACGAATCCCTTAACTTCTCGCTCGACCTGCTGGTCAACATCCGGTTTCTTTTCCAACGAACTTGGATCGATCAAGACAATTTTGTCGCCAGCAACAAAACTTGGAACAGCCGCCGGTTTGGCTTGACGTTCCGTCTCGTCTACTTGGGTTTTATTTTCCGGTTTTTCCGGCTCGGATTTTTCTTCTTTTGCTTCGGTTTTGGGTACTTCCTTCGATGGTTTCTCGGCTAATTTTTTCGCCGAGACTTTTTGGCCTTCAATCGTCAACAGCTTCCAGCGTCCGAAAGGCTTGTCCCCTGATTCAACGAGTACGACGTGATTAACCTTAAATGTTGGCGGATTATCGAATTCCCAAACCGCGAAATCTTCGAAAACGTTCTTGACGACTGCCGTAACCGCAGGTTCTTCCTCGGCGCTAGGCTTCACTTGTTTCGATGGATCATTGCTCCAAGCTTTCAAAACCGCGCTCGTCGAGCGATCAAACTTCTCTTTCAGCAATAGTTTGACCTTTTTCTGGTCGGGGGTCTCAGTATTCGTTGCCGCAGCGGTGGAATCGGCTGTAGGCTTGGCCGGATTGGCGGCATTGACTGCCGGAATCGTGTTAACGTTTGGCGTCGCAGTCGCTTCTTGAAGAACCACAGCTCTTGTCATCGGAACTGGCGAAACGACCGTTTGTGCGGTAACAATGTTACTCAACGTCAGACTTAATAAAAGAAGGACCGAACTCAGGGCAATTCTTGATTTCATGTTCCTATTCCGATAGGTCGATAACGTATGCTTTGAAACCCCAACCTCGATTGAACCCACAAGTCCAATTCGAAGTCGATTTGGCGATGCGTATCCTTGATCTTGGGCTGCTGGCAACCCGCGACAAACGACATTCCCGCCGCAATTTAATTGTACACCGTGGCCAGCGCAAAGTTCCTCTGCATTGACGAATGACACAAAAAAAGCCAGGCAAAATACCTGGCTCGATGATCGTAAATAAAGTTATGAACCCTGACCTTCTGGAACGTCTTCTAAACTTGCTCCGCTTCCAGGTTTGTCTTTCTTTTTGCCCCGACCGGGACGGCGGCCTTTGCCGCTTCATGTGCCCTGTCATTGACTGGGCAAGGGTAAGCCTTGCAATTCACTCAGATCCATGCGAGCCAATCGAATCGACGATTCCAAGTCTTCGAGACTAGTATTCACCAACTCTTGATCGCCCATTTCTTTGGCGTCCTTGGTCAACTGCGTGTAGTGCTGACGAGCGGCCTCAATTTCAGGCCTCCAAGCTTCTTCGGGCTGACCTTCCAATCGCATGAGCCAGGTCATGTAATACATGGAGTTCGCCAACGTCGATTGAACTTTCGCCACAAATTTTGGATCGGCATCCTTGTCTTCCCGAACCTCCGCCAGCAACTGTTGCAATGAAGCGCGGGCCTTGGGCAACTCAGCTGCCATCATTTGTGCTTTCGCTTTTTCCAAAACGACCGCGTGAGTTTCTTTCTTTTTATCCACCGGCATTTCAGCGAGCACATCATCGAACAATTTGACCGCTTCGGGCCAAGTCTGTTGATCGACACTAGAGCGTGCTTTTTGCAACAACCCGTTGACTCGATCGACTTCCAGTTTTTCCTGGCCCGGACCGAAGTGGTAAATCACACCACCCAACCCCGCAAACAGCCAGGCAACAATCAACAAGATTCGCATTGAATTGCTCCTGAAGGCGTTTCTAAATTACCCACTCATTTATCGACTCGAATTGTAGCTTGTCGTAGCCGATTCTCCAAACATCCCCGAAGTGGAACGGATTTCAACGCTTACACAGCTTGCGGTTCCGCGAGAATTCTCGTTCCACCAACGAATTGGGTTCCAAAATAGTGCAAAAGTATCGGAATGATCGAAATCATCGCCGACCCCACTACAGCCGCCAAAAGGGCCCACTCACGCCGAGTCCACTCGGTCTCCGCTTGATCTTCGTTCTGTCGATTGAATTTACCGACAATCTGAGACGTCAAATGTTTCTTGTTGCCATTGTGGAAAGTACCGCGCAACCGATTGGCGACTTGTCGTAGGGTATTGATATCCTGGCGTGATTGATGACCATCGATGAAACTCCCGACGCTGGAGTCCCCGACCCCAACGACCAAAAACTCATCGACCGACGCGGGAAGGTTCGGCATCCCTGTGGTTGGAACGGTATCACCGTCGGTCAACATCATCACAATCGTACTCTTGGGGTTCCATGGCTTGGCCACTTTTACCGCTTCGGTGATACCAGACATCAACCTGGTCTTACCCGATTTATAGGCGTGCCACATCGGCATTTTTTCCATGATGTGTCGCACGACTTCGTGATCTTGGGAATCCTCCAACAGCATTTTTGCGTCGGAATAGACAGCAATAAAAGTGATCTTAAATTGCCGCATCGGAATACGGTTGAACAACGATTCTAGAATATCGGACGCGCGTTGTCGTCGAGTTCGCTCACCATCAGGACCAGCATCTTTTAAGTGCATACTGGGAGACACGTCCACCACCAAAACTAAATGCTTGTAGTCGTTCTCGTCGATATGATCTTGCTTGTGGACTTGAGCTTCGACGACAAACCACAACGAAGTAAATCCCCAACACGCCAATGCGATGCCGACGACACAAAACGCAGGAGCCAGCCGAGTCCAAAAAGCCGGTCGAGCCTTAGGACCAAAAGCTAGCCGTTGGATCTTATGGATTCGGCTCTGCTGCAACCCTTCCGCAACCACCGCGACCAACAGGACAGTGATGGAGATAACTTCGGGTAAGATTTCTACCATGGCGTGTACCTCAAACCCAGCAATGACAAAAGGCTCAGCCCGACAAAACAGGTCCCCGCAATTGAAAACGGCCCAAAGAAATCGATAACCTCGGCATACGTCCGTTTCATTTCGGCGACCTCCATGCGATCGATCCGTTCAAAAACGTTTTGCAAAGCAGACTCATCGGCCGGACTAAATGACAATCCACCCGTAATGTTGGTAATCGTTGATACCTCAGGCGGAGACATGCCGCTGCCGATATGAATCGAGTAAACAATGATGTTGTCTTCCTTGAGTGAGCGGGCAACATCTTCTTCTTGACCACTGCCCAAGTCTGCACTGGCGCCATCGGACACCAAAATGATCATGCGGTCCCCAGTTTCACGTGTGACCAGTACTTCCTGGCATTTCTTCAGCCCCAGCCCTATCATCGTCCCCCCACCGTACCCCGGTGGAAGCCTTCTTGGATTCAAAAACGGCGTCGAACATTTAAACGCAGAGGCGTCGGTGGTCAGAGGAATCCAATGCTCCGCATTGCTGCCGAAAACGGTCATTCCAAATGCATCGCCGTTGCGTTTCGCCACAAATCCATTGATCGCGGCCATTGCGGCGTCGTAGCGAGTTCCTGCCCCAAATTGGCCGGTCATACTGCCACTCAAGTCCAAACAAAACTCAATATTGGTTAGCTCGCGTTTGGCTTGCGGTACGCCCAAGTGACGCGGCTCTGCGAACAAAATAATCGCCGTCGCCAACATCAATGGTGCGGCGCTCAAAAAACATCGAATGAAAAAATCCGCGAACCGTCCAGATCTCGAAATCCCAAAATCCTGCGGCAATGCCACCCGGCGATCGCTGCCCAAACCCAACGACGGAAGTCGATCCCGCAACCAAATCCAAACCAACATACTGGCTGGCACAAACAACCAAAACAAAAATAACCAGTTCCCAAAACTCATAACTCAAATCCCGCGGTATCGGCTGGGAGTTTTTCATAAGGAACCAATAGCTGCGCTAAATTGACGTTCGGATCGCGAGCTGGATTGTGCATCCATTGTTCCAATTGTCTCATCAGCGGCCCCGATTCAGGATTGGCGTGGATTTTGGTCAAAGCTTGTTCGGCTGAATCGGATTCTAGTTGAAGACGTTTTCTCCAATACGCGAACAACATGCGTTCCAATTCCGCGTACTGCGAAGGCTCCATCTTGTTGTCCAGCGCCTCGGTCAATCGCGGCATTAGCAAATCGGCGAGAGTCAACTGTACGTCAGCACTGTCCTCCGCTGATGTCGATTTGCGGCCTCCAAAAATCAAGTACAACAAGACACCGAACCAGAGTGCCGCCATTAATGAAGCAACGACTTTGTACCCACCCAACCGTGGTAACCAGCCTTTTTCAAGTGGATTAGGTTCTATTTGACCGGGGGGGAGCAACGATCGAATCCGAACATCGATCACCGGAAGGCCGTCCGTGGAAGAGCCGTCTTTGCGTTCCAAGTATTTCGACAGATCATAATTGCCTGGTTCGAATCCAAAAAATTGGAGATCGTATCGATAACTATCACCGTGAGGAAATACGTTCGAAACGCGTACTACCAATGGTGCACCTTCGACAAGGTCTTTTCCAGTTAACTCGGAACCCGGTAGTACAATTTGTTCGATCCGCCCTTCAGCGCCAACCGTCGGTTCGCGCCGTTCGCCGCTTTCGTCTGCGGCAATTCCCGTTGCGGAAGCCAAACCCCAAAACGTCAGCAGGATCAATCCGGATCGAAACATTATCGAGCCCCTTTTCCCAGCAAGCCACGCGACTTAAAAAAATGCCTCAATCGATAGGCCACCGGTTGGTCCGTTGGAATCAGCAAATGATCGACGCGAGCCCGTTTCAATTCTTGTTTCAGATTGGTTTGGTCGATACCCATGGATCCGCCTCGTGTTGTGATGGTCCTACCCGTTTCCGCTTCTCGACCACGGACAAAGCCAACGCCGCGCATCTCCACTTCGGCAGGGTCCTGCAATTGCAGTGCAACCACGTCATGTTGTTGCCCCAACCGTTTAAGCGGGCGAATCGCTGCGGGTTGATGAAGATCTGAAAGCACAATAATCAAGGAGCGATTCTTTAACAGCGGCCCCAATTCGCGCAATCTCGTATCCAGCATCGTCTGCTCGTTGGTTTGATAGGTTCTCAATTTGTGCAGCCATTGCATGATTTTGTCTCGCGAGAGCGAAGGCGTATACCGCAACTCAGTTTCTCCCACCCCCACCACCGCGACCGGGCTAATTCTATCCAAACACGCGAATGCGAGACCACCAGCCAAATACACGGCGGTGGCGTATTTGCTGCGTTTGAATGAGGAAATCGTCATCGATGCTGAGCTGTCGATCAACACATAACAAGGCATCCGTTTGGGCGTTTCAAATTCCTTGACGTGGTATTTTGTCGTGCGCGCCGTAATCCGCCAATCCATGCTACGAACTGGATCGCCGGGCTGGTATAGCCTCGATTGGACGTATTCTGTCCCGCTGCCCAGAAAGGGCGAAGTATCAGAACCGTAGCTCAAACTGTCCGCCAATCGTTTGACAGCCATTACAAACTGGCGCGAGTCCAGCGTATCAATACTCGCAAGCTGGTACTTCATTTTATTAAGCTACGCGATGGTAGAGGCCGACAGTCCCATTTCGTTCATGATGCTTTTCAGCACCGATTCTCCAGTCAATCCATCAGCCAATGCTTCGTAATTTAATCGGATCCGGTGTAGAATCACGTCTTCTGCCAAAGCATACATGTCCTCGGGAACGACATAACCGCGACCATGAATCATGGCTCGAGCTTTCGATGATTTGAGCAAAGCAATTCCGGCACGTGGCGAACATCCGACCTCCAACGCTGGATGGATACGCGTGCGATTGACCAGTTCCACCACGTGATCCATAAACACGTCGCTGATGTGAACGTCTTGTATCGCATGCATTGTCTCGATCAAGTCATCTGTCGTCCCGACCGGTTCTTTGTCGAGCACGTCAAATTCCGTTCGTGCAACCGCACCTTTGTCTTGACGACGAATGCCCAACGCCGAGTTGCGACGCAAGACTTCTTTTTCTTCGTCGGGTGTAGGATAGTTCAAACGATGGCAAAGCATGAACCGGTCCAATTGCGCTTCCGGCAGCTCAAACGTACCACTTTGCTCAATCGGGTTTTGGGTCGCGATCACTAAAAACGGTGCCGGCAATGAGAACGTCTCGTTGCCGATCGTGACCTTTCGCTCTTGCATCGCCTCCAATAAAGCGCCCTGTACCTTGGGAGCTGCTCGGTTGATTTCATCGGCCAATAACAAGTTTGTGAAAATCGGACCCTTCAAGATTTTGAATTCACCCGACTTTTGATCCAGAATTTCGGACCCCAGAATATCCGACGGTAGCAAGTCGATCGTGAACTGAATCCTGGCAAAATCAAGATCCACCGTTTTCGACATCACCGACACCAAAAGTGTCTTGGCCAACCCTGGAACACCTTGAAGCAGCAAGTGGCCACCAGTAAAAAGTGCAATCAGAGTCCGTTCGACCACGACATCTTGTCCCACGACCACGGTCGCGACCCGTTCACGAATTCGTTTCACGAAGTCCACGCATTTACTGTTCGCCGCCGAATGATTGGTCGACACTGTCGCCATATCTGCTGTTCCTTTAGACTGAAGGGGTCGTGCAAACCTCAGTATACTTCTGTACAAAACGATTTTAAATGGAAAATCGAGATTGGTTTCAGCAAACTCGTGTGAGGGATGGACGGCATGGAAAGCACGAACGTGGTTGGGACGCCCGCTGGTGGTGACATATTGGAACTGCTGTCGATTCACAACAACAATCAAAATCCAATACAGTATTAAACTTAGATGACGCTAAAAGTTCTTGATCCTCAAAAAATTGTTGACACGATCTCGTTGCTCCACGTCCGGATTGGCGAACGATTCCCCAATTCGGATCTCGGACTCGTCTGTAAAACGCTCGAAGAAATCGCCGAAAATGCGGCAAAAAAATCCGCCTGGATTGCCAAACCTATTTGGTGGCTCCGGACGTTGGTGGTCCTGGGATGCGTCCTGTTTTTGGGCACGGCGGTGGGTATCACATACTTGGCATTCAAGCCGTTTTTTGATGGCAGCCAGTTTGCCGACATTTTGTCTAACGTTGAAACCGAGATCAATTTCATGATTTTGATTGGCGGTGCGACGTTTTTTCTGTGGACGCTTGAAAGTCGTTACAAACGTTGGCGAGCTTCGGAAGCGATCAACGAACTTCGTTCCGTTGCCCATGTGATTGACATGCACCAACTGACCAAAGATCCCGATCGGGTATCGAATACGAATCAGAAAACCAAGTCTTCGCCTGAGTTTTCGATGACGATTTACGAGCTTAGGCGGTATCTGGATTACTGTAGCGAGATGTTGTCTTTGACTGGCAAAATTGCGGCACTTTATGTTCAAAATTTTGACGACGATGCGTCGATTGCTGCCGTCAGCGAAATCGAATCCATGACAACCGGATTATCTCGTAAAATCTGGCAAAAACTCCTGATATTGCACAACTTAGAAAGTCAGCAGTAACGATCGCCGATCCGGCAATGAGACCGACCACGGGCGATCAGATATCTAGCGTCAAAAACTCACCGGCACGTAACTCGTTGTTTGAGTTATCAACGATCAGTTTGACTTCCACAGTCCCGCTTTGCGCATCGGTATAAACGCCGACGCTGTAGACCGTCGCTTCGACCAAGTTCCCGTCATACATCTGCAATGAGAACTTCTTACCGCGTTCAAACACTTGGACTTGGGAACTAGGAACATTGAATTTGGCGATTAAGCGATCGACTTGAATCAATGTGATGATTTCGGGGTGAACGGGAGAGATAAACTCACCTTCCCGTTTATGTATTTTTGAAACCACACCAGCAAACGGTGCCCGGATGGTACGACGTTCCAGTTGCATCAAAGCTCGGCGATACTCAATTTGACGTACCTCGGCATCTTCACGAGCCGATAACATGCGTGCCTTGGCGATCGACAACTCCATTGCGCTTCGCAAACGTTCGCTGTCGGTTGCATGCCCCTTGGCTTGCAGTTGTTGGATGCGGCCATGGATTGATTCGCGCTTCTTAAACGACTCTTCGGCCGCTAAAACTTCACTCTTGGATTCTGCCAAATGCTTGGCGATTTCCAATTGAATTTCCTGCACGCTACTATCCAGCTTGGCCACGATGGCATTGCCAGCGACCCACTGCCCTTCTTCAATATTCAACGATGAAATCGCGCCGGATTCGTCACTGGAAAGATCAATCTTCCGAAAGGGTTCGGTAAATCCCTCGATCTGTCCTTGGGCAACGGCGTTCGCCACCAAAATCATAACGCACAGTCCGACAAACCAGCGAACCGGGTTCTGTTTAAAAAACGGGCATGAATAGATGGAGTGAGAATTCATGGTAAGAACCTTTGTGAAACAATCCCTAGACCTACAAAAAGCTAGGTCATGGCATCGCCACGAGGTACGTCTTTTCTATAAAACCAGCCAATTGGACCAGAATGATCCGCACAATCGTTCTTTGCGGCTTGAACGAAAACCCGCTGCGAAAAAATTAACGCGAAGAGCGACTCAATTGAGTTTCGGATAGACGGTTGCCGGTTGGTCGAAGCCAGGTTGTTCCGCTTGATACAACCGAATGGTCGGCTGATTACAATCCTGAATCCGTTCGTACGACACCCGACGGTGCATCAATAAAGTCCCCGTCGCCCGGTTGAGGGCGATCGATGATACCTGCAGTTCCAAAATAGCTTGCGAGTAAACCGATTCTGCGACGGTCAATCTTTCCTGGGCGTCCAGTAATTGATCTAGGACGGTTGTCGGAGTTTGGCCATCCGCCAAATCACCTTCGATCAGTGCGAACGTCTCGAATCTTTGTTGCTGCTGACGCAAGTCTTGGTTGGCCGCTTCAATCGAAACGTAGGAGGCCTTCAAGGTCTGCAATGCAGATTCGACCCGCCGGTAGGCCACTTGAGATTCCGCCACGACACGTTGAACGGTCTCTTTGAACTCGCTTTGAAGCTTGCTAAGTTGAATGCGACTTTGCGACAGTCGACTTTGGGCCGCCCGATTTCGATAGGGGACCTCAAACTCAAGGCCCATGGAATAGCCAGGCGTTGTGGTCGAAAACTGCTCAACCCAGGCCCGTTCAATTCCGGAATCGCCTTCTAGACCACTAAAATATGTTCCCATCAGCCAGGTTAATTCCGGCAAGATTTCATTCGTGCTAATGTCCATCTGGTACGCGGCAATTTTGGCGCGCTGAGCCGATTCGCGAATCTCGGGCCGGTTCTCCAATGCGACTTGAACGACCTGTTGTAGCGGCACTTCCAACTGATGTGCGGTTGGTCGTTCAATCGGCAGAATTTCTACCAGTTGTTTGACCGACCAATCATCATCGCCCACCAGCCTGCGAATGTTGGTCTCGGCGTTTCGTATATCACGTAAGGCGTTGGCGAGATCTGTTTTTCGAGCTTCGACTGCTGAACGAGCCCGGGCGATTTGACTGGGCAAGGAATCAAGCCCAGCGCGTTCTTCAAGCGTGTTCAATATTTTTTGACCGCGCAATACGTTCCGTTGGATTTGGAGATAGTTGCTGCGATCAAAATAGAGTTGCCAATACGATGACAACACGCGTTGCAACTCATCTTGCAATTCCGACGAGAAGACTTCCCAAGCCACTTCGCCCGCCGATTGGGCAATTAGGATTTGCAGGCGGTTGAAGTATGCCCCACCCCCGCGCAACAACGGTTGCGACAGATTGATCGCAAGTGTAGCAGTGCCTTGGTCTTGCGGCACGAAAAATTGAGAATTACTGTTCTGAAAACCAAGATTTTGCGAGGCTTCAAGCGTTCCCCCTTTTCGCAATTTACGGCGAACTCCGGTGTCGGACGAGAAAATATGGTCTTCCAAAAACTCCGCACCACCAGTGGTCAAGGTATTGCCGACCGGGTCGGTTCGGTCTTCAAATAAGTTTCGCGTGAACAACACGGGGTCGAATTCAGCGTCGGCTTCAATGATCTGTGCTTCGCGAATCAAAGGATCTTTGCTGATGGCAGCAATCTTGGGAGAAGCAAATAGGGACAGATGCAGTAGCTCATCCACTGTCGTCGTTTCCACTTGTTTGCCAGCAGCCAATGGTTGATCAATTTTAGACGTCCACCAAATCAAATCGATGAGCGGATTGTCTTCATCGCCAGGGGTGTAGTCAGCAATGCCTTGGTTGGCACCCAAAAATTGATTGTCTGGGGGGGTAAATGGCTTCGATATCGTGTTGACAGAATCAGGCTCGACCGAGCTTTCGACGATGACCGGATCGTAAGGTGTCTTGGGAACTGCTGGTGGATCCGGTACGGGAAAGTCATTTTGCTCGGGCAAATTAACTAACTCTTGCCGTTGGGTCATTTCGACCGGTTGAGTTTTAACTGCGAAAACTCTAAGGTCTTCGTCAAGGTGCTGGGCGCGAACGACGACGTGAGAATCACTTTCAAAATGCGTATCCGACGTTTCGTTTTGCTGCCATTTGGTGGGTTCTTGAGACAACGCGTAGGTGATCGCGAGAAGCGTGATCACGCACCCGGTAGTTACCGCCGTTATCTTTTTGTTGAGAACCACAGGGACTCCAGCCAAAGTCTTCAATGCACGCGCAAACCGAGTAACGAATAGCACGTTATCCAATTTATTCGGGCAAGTCGGATCAAAGCGGTTATATTGATTTGGCCGACCGACCAAAAAAGCGCAGAGAGATTCGATACGACCCGATCAATCGTTAATCCTTACGTAAATTAACAATTCATCCTCTTTTTCTGATCACATCAAACTTAACGTCCCAATCGGAACAAGCTGTCCTTCTTGCCCTAACGTTAGTTCTTCGCCGCCACAACCAAGCAACATTTCCCCCCAAAAAAACTAGATTTGGGATGGCGTACTGCGCGCACCGCATAGACCAATTGGAAATGAATCTGAGATGTCAACGAAAGAATACTTAAAGAAGCAGTTGGAAGAACTGGCCAATTTCTTCGGCCAAAAAGGTTTGGAATCGCCCCACGGTTCTGAAACCGATGAACTGCGTCTGGAATCCTTGGAACCACGCGTTTTATATGATGCATCGCCATTGGCTGCGGCAATGGAAACGGTCAATCCTGAGGAAGCGCAATCGCTCGACGCCGAAGCGATGGAAGAACTGGATCAACTGAGTTTCGCCGCGACAGAAAACACGCTGACTCAAGCGATTGACGACATTAACGATCTCGCTTCCGACTCAGAGTTTCACGTTCCACCTCCAGGGGGTGACATCGTCTTTGTCGACGAACGAATCGAAAACTTAGATCAATTGGTCAACGATTTGGTGGGACTCGACGAAAACGGCCAACCTAAAGAATATCAAATCGTTGTATTGAATTCCGACGAAAATGGCATCGATCAAATTTCTGAACACCTCAGCGGCTATCACAACTACGATGCCGTGCATATTGTCTCACACGGCTCTGAAGGTGCGCTGCAATTAGGCGGTATGACTTTGACCGCCGAAAACATTGAACATTACGAATCTCAAATTCAAGGATGGGCATCCGGTCTGACTCAGACCGCCGATATCTTGCTTTACGGTTGCGATGTTGCTGGAGATGAATCCGGTGAATGGCTCGTGGAAGAAATCGCCTATTTAACCAGTTCGGACGTTGCCGCTAGTGATGACTTAACTGGCCATACGAGTTTAGGTGGAGACTGGGAATTCGAATATGTCGTTGGAACGATCGACTCGGAGATGATATTTTCAGTTGACGTGCAACAGACTTGGGTATCGACGCTTGATATCACGAGTAATTTGGTGGCGCACTATGAGTTTGAAGAGAATGGTGGCTCGACGGCGTCGGACTCGACGGCGAATAATAATGATGGTACTTGGATAAACGCACCCTCATGGGACTCGAACAGTGCCGTGGGAAGCTACGCGTTGGACTTTACCGGCGACGCGGTCAACGCCAATGAAGTGGTGACCGTTGCGGATGATCCTTCCTTGGATTTCAGTGGCGATTTCACGATTTCCTTTTGGTACAACTCCAGTGCGGTTCAGTCCGGCTCGACGCGACTGATCGGTTCGCACGATGGCGCGGATGGATTCTCAATTTACGCCAGATCCGACGGATCATTGAATTTTATGGTCCAAGGCGATGAAAACCCTGCCACGGCAACGATTTCGAGTGGATTCGTCAATGATGGAAACTGGCACCATGTTGTTGCCCGACGAAGTGGAGATACGATTCAGTTGACATTGGACGACAATTCCAATGCTTCTCGGACGTCAGATATGGGTGCCATCAACGTTAATGCTCCGCTGACGATTGGCGGAGAATCGTCAACCGTTTCAGATTATGAAGGCATGTTGGATGACGTCCGCGTCTACACGCGACAACTCAGTACGTCTGACATCAGCGAACTCTACGCCCTTGGTAGTGGTGGTGGAGGCGGTGGTGGTGGCGGTGGTGGTTACAGCGATCCGTCGGGCAGCAACAACGGCTGGGAATGGATTACCAATGTAAATTATGCCGGGATCGATAATACATCGGGACAAGATGCCAGCGGCTATGGCGACTATACAGCACAAGTCGCGACGGTCACTCAAGGCGATAGCAACACGCTTTCGGTCACCATACAAGACGACGATGACGATGGTATCACCGCCTGGATCGACTGGAATCAGGATGGTGACTTCAATGATGCCGGTGAAGAGTATGTGATCGTAACTGGGGCTTCGACGGCTGGGCCTCACACGGTCAACATCGCGACTCCAGAAACAGCGACCATTGGCACGACGGTAATGCGAGTCGGTGTCGCGTGGCAAAGCCCGCCAGGTCCAGACGGCGGCGCAAGCTACGGAGAGTACGAGGATTATTCCGTAACGGTGCAAGCTTCGGCAAGCGATCCAGACTTACAAGCGACTTCAACGAGCGAAGGCGGGTTGTCAATTAATTCCGATGGAGGCAACGATACTTTCCTGGCCGTGGACGACTCTTCGTTCTTTGCCGGTAGCCAGGTCACGATGGAGTTCCAGATTTCAGATCTGCAAAATACCGGAACCGCGTCGACTTTATTCTCCAATGTGACTTCCGCCGGAACCGCTGATTTTAAGATCAATTCCGACGGAACGCTCAGTTTCATCGGTTTCGATAGTACTTCGACCCATACTCAATTGTTTGACGGCAATGACCATTCTGTCGCGTTTTCGTTCGATGGAACCACGGGCGAAATCAGATACTACGTCGATGGACAGTTCGTGGAGTCGATCGCCGGGCCAATGGGAACACTTGCGGGCGACGTTTTCATTTTTGGCCAGGATCAGGACGCGGTGGGTGGTGACCATGATGTCAACGAAACGTTCAGCGGGACCTTTAATGACATTCGCGTGTTCAGCGATATTCGATCCGATGCGGAAGTTTCCTCGAGTTATCGAAGCGATTTGCCATTCGATGAGGAAGGACTGGTCGCCAACTGGAAATTCGATGAACTTTCCACCGATAACGTCGTTACCGATACGGTGTCAGGCAATCGTGTAACCGTACAACAGGCGAGCGGAGCTGGGTTTGCGACGAGCACGGCTTCGTTAAATTTTTCCATTGATGAAAATGCGCTGGACGGAACGGTCGTTGGAGCCGTCACGGGCGTGGATCCAGAACGGGAAGCGTTGATCACTTCGTTGCTGGCTGCGGATACGGATTTAATTTACTCGGCCGAAACGGGCAAGTTCTATAAGTTGACATCTTCCACCACTGTTGACTGGGCTGGTGCCGGCAGCGCCGCGAGTTCTGAAACACTCGGCGGCGTGACCAGTCAGTTGGTCACCATTCGCAGTGCTCACGAAAACTCTTTGGTTACGGAATTCGCGGACGTCTCTGGAGCGACCCATGTTTGGTTGGGCGCTACAGATGAAACGGTCGAGGGAGAATGGCGCTGGCAGGACGACTCCTCGCTGTTTTGGCAGGGCGACGAGAACGGTTATGCGGTCGATCAAAGTTTCGTCAACTGGGGAAGCAATCAACCAAACGGGGTCGGAGTGGGAGACTACGGATACGTTATCGTTGCCACGGGAGAATGGTGGGACCATACTTCCGCGGACACTGCTTCCGTGCTCGTCGAATGGAACGCCGACGAAGTCCTCGATGCGACACAGGCGATCACGTATTCGATCCAGTCGCAAAGCGTGGCCGGAGCGTTTGAGATCGACGCGGACACGGGCGAGATTCGTGTGGCCGATGGAACGCTGCTCGACGCCGATACCCTGGCGACTCACACCGTCACCGTTCGAGTCGCAGACAACGCCACGCCGACCGCAAACACCTACGACGAAGCCTTCAGGATCAGCCTGAACAATCTTGTCGAAGACAACAACGCACCGACCGATCTGTCCAGCGGCATCGAGCTGAATACCGATGGTGGAAACGATGCCTACTTGGTTGCAAGCGATGGTGGGGCGGTCGTTGGTGGACTGAGCCAACTGACGTTCGAGACTCGTTTCCAGATTGAAAGCGGGCGGCCAACGTTCGCGTCCTACGCCTCAGCGAGTCAGTCCAACGAATTCAATTTGTGGGTGAGCACTGGTGGCAATCTCGGGTTTCACATCAATGGCAGTAGTGTCATCACTTCGTTGTCTGAGTCCGCTTTCAATGATGGCAGCATCCACAGCTTGGCGTTTAGTTGGGATAGCACGGCCGGTGCCTGGCAGGTCTACTTGGACGGTGTCTTGGCAGATTCAGGCACGGGTCATGCCGTTGGCGCGACCCTCGACGCTGGCGGCACGTTAATTCTTGGTCAGGAGCAGGATTCCCTGGGCGGCGGTTTTGAAAGCGAAGAAGCGTTTCAAGGCACGCTTTATGATGTACGCGTTTGGAACGAGGTCCGCAGCGAAGCCCAAATCTCGCTGAACTACCAGCAGAAATTCGACGGTGGCAGCTTGCCCAGCGGCTTGATCGCCAACTGGCAGATGGATGGCTTCAACGGATCGAGCGAAGTCGTTGATGTCGTTAGTGGTAACAACCTGAGCATCGGCCACGCCACCGGCACCGGTTTCGTCGCCAGCACGCCCGTCGAAGACCTGCACATCAGCGAGAACGCGACTAACGGGACAAGCGTCGGCTACGTTGTTCCGAGCGATTCAGACTCGCCGCAAGATATCGTCAGCGATGGGTTGTTCCTGGAAGCACCAACGCCAGCGGGCTTTCAAGTTTACAACGCGGGGCAGTCGTTTGGTGACTGGACCGTTCGGACGGGTAACATCGACATTGGCGATTCCAGTATTTTTGGACCGCCCCCTGCTGGCGGCCTCGTCGTGGACTTGAATGGAGACAACGCGACAGGTGGGATCTATCAAACACTCGCCACTGAATCAGGCAAGCAGTACCAAGTCACTTTTGCTTTTAGTGGTAATTTTAGTTCGGGAGAAGCCGTCAAAGACATGCGGGTCTCTGCGGCTGGTCAGTCCCAAGACTACAGCACAGTGCAACCGGACGGATGGAATCGTGTCAGCAACCCGTTGTGGAGCTACCAAAGCTTTAACTTCACTGCAAATTCGAATTCAACGGATCTCGACTTTCTATCCCTTGAGCCCGCGAACAGTCATGGGGCTTTGATAGCAGACATTCAAGTCATCGAGATCCCGCAAGCCGTCAGCACGATCCTGAACAACGATCCGACGTTGTCCTACGACGCGGCGACGGGCAAGTTTTATCGCGTCGAATCAAGCAGCATTTCGAACTTCCAGACAGCCATTAACTCGGCAACCAGTGCGACGCTTAATGGAATCTCCGGTCAACTGGTGACCATTCGATCGGACTACGAAAACGACCTGGTTCGAGACATGGCCCGCAACGTTAGCAACGATCTTTGGATCGGAGCGACGGATCGAACAACCGAAGGCGACTGGTTTTGGTTGGATGGAAACACTAACGGTGACCAGTTCTTTGACGAAGGTGTCGGAACCGTCGGCGGCAATTACCAAAACTGGATTGGCGATAATCCAACCAGCGCGAACGATGCCGCGAGAATGCGTCAGGATATTGGGGAATGGGAAACAACTTCCGATACCGCAACCTACGGCCATATCGTCGAATGGGATGCCAGCCAGGTTCTTTCCAATTTCACATTCAGCCTGACCGACGATGCGGGCGGTCGCTTTGCGATCGACAACACAACTGGCGAAGTCACGGTCGCCGATGGTTCGTTGATCGACTACGAAACGGCGACGTCGCACAACGTGACGGTCGAAGTCACCGATGCGGCGGGCAACACCTACGCCGAGTCGATGTCGATCACGATCGACAATGAGCTAGATGCAACTCAGGCGGTCCCCGGTCCGCAGTTCATCAACGAAGGCCAGACGTTAACATTCAATGCGGCTGGCGGAAACGCGATCAGCGTGTCGGATTCAATCGCGACGACCGACGGACTACTGCAAGTCAGCTTGTCCGCTAACAACGGCGTGCTCGCGCTGTCACAAACGACCGGGCTGACGTTTGTTGAAGGCACCAATGGCAGCGGCAGCTTTGTGATCGACGGCACTGAGTCGGCTATCAACGCGGCACTGGAGGACATGACTTTCACGCCGAATGCGGGATTCAGTGGCGAAGTTTCGCTGAATATGACGACCTCGCTGGCGGCAGATTTGAATGGCCACTACACGTTCGAGTCCGGAACGGTCAGTGGCTCGGCCGTGACGGATCAATCTGCGGGAACCGAATTCAGTGGAACGCTTAATGGCGATGCGACGGTTGTCAACGACGCTGAACGGGGCGAAGTCCTCAGCCTGGACGGTGATGGAGATTCACTGACGATCAATTCGCTGGTCGGTCAACCAGCGAATGTCACCATAGCTGCTTGGGTCAACCTCTCCGCGGCTGATACCAACGGTTCGACCGTGATGCAGTGGCCAGCGGGTCGACTCGGACTGCGGCTGGATAATCCCAGCGGGAACATGGTTGCCTTCATCAGTGACGGGACCACCACGGAGAGTATCACGGCTGCTGAAACGGTCGCCGGTAGCGGATGGCGTCACGTTGCTTTTACTTTCGACAACGCTGGCGACATCGCAAAGCTCTATCTTGACGGCGTTGAAATTGCCAGCGAGACCTTTACAAACTCGATCACTTTTAACGGCAGCATAACGTCGGTAGGAGGCCTGAGTGTCGACGGGTATGACTTTAGTGGTTTGATGGACGATGCGCGAGTCTATTCGCGAGCTCTTTCCGGGGATGAGATCGTTGCGCTGGCGAACGATAGCGCCGAAACGACCGATACGATCGAGATAAATGTTTTGGACCCAGTAGTGGCCACGACGACAGCCTCCGGCGGGTTGAGCCTCAACGAAGATGGCGGCAACGACGCCTATCTGGAAGCCGATAACGGCGGAGCGATCCTGGGTGGTTTGACCGAGTTGTCTGTGGAAATTCATACCTCACTCGCCGCCACACCAGGATTTCCGTACCTAATCGACTACGCCACAGATAGCCAATCCAACGAATTCAATGTGTTGATGTCGGGTTCTAGCACCCTTCGAATTAATATCGGCGGAACGGGCTACAGCTTTACCGGCGACTATTCGGTGCTTCGCGACGGTAATGAGCATTCACTGGGAATCACCTGGAGCAACACGGGCACCGCTCGGCTGTACATCGACGGAGCGTTTCAGGAAGAACTGACAGGAGTTCGCACCGGCTACACGATCGCCGGTGGTGGAAACCTTGTCCTCGGCCAGGATCAGGATTCCTTCGGAGGATCATTTTCAACGAATCAATATGCCAACGCCACGTTGTATGACGTGCGGCTATTCGACGATGTTCGAACCGATAACGAAATCGCGGCCAGCTACCGCAGCGATCTGCCATATGACGAACAGGGCATGATCGCCAATTGGAAGTTCGACCAGCTTTCGACCGACGGCGTGGTTCTGGACGCAGTCAGCGGCAACAACCTGACGCTCAAGCACACCACCGAATCAGGCTTTACCGACAGCAACGTCACGCTGACCTTTGGCGTCGATGAAAATGCCGTTGATGGAACGGTTGTAGGCAATGTCAGTGCCAATGATCCAGAGCGTGAGGCTCAGATCGCTTCACTGTTGGCAGCGGATCCTGGACTCGTTTATAGCGCGGAAACCGGCAAGTTCTACAAGTTGACTTCGACACAAGACTCGTGGCAAAACCATGACACGACGGCGACTTCTACACTTTTGTCTGGCGAATCGGGGCAGCTGGTGACTATTCGGTCCGCGGCAGAGAATCAAATCGTCCAATCCATTGCTGGCGGCAACGCGATTTACATCGGGGCGTCTGACGCAACGGTGGAAGGTGAATGGAGATGGCAACAGGATTCCTCGGATAACGATCTCTTTTGGCGTGGGACAGACACCGGATATGACTTGCAGTATGCAAATTGGCAAGCGTCTGAGCCAAGTGGGGGCGGTAGTCAGCATTTTGCACGAATGGGCGGGGATGGTACTTGGGTCGATGGCAGTGGAACAGTAAGCCAACATGCTGTTTTTGAATGGAACGCCGACGATGTCCTCGATGCGACTGAGGCGATCACGTACTCAATTCAGTCGCAAAGTGTCGCCGGAGCGTTCGAGATCGATGCATCCACGGGCGAAATTCGAGTCGCCGATGGAACGTTGCTCGACGCCGATACCTTGGCGACTCACACCATCACCGTTCGCACTGCAGATTCTGAAGTCACGCCCAATACCGTCGACGAGGTCTTCACAATAACTCTGAACAATCTGGTCGAGGACAATAACGCTCCGACCGATCTTTCCAGTGGCATCGAGCTGAACACCGACGGCGGAAACGATGCCTACTTCTCTCCTTCCGATGGAGAAGCGGTCGTTGGAGGATTACAGTCGCTGACCGCGGAGTTTATGTTGCAACTGGAACCTGGTCAGAATGACGAAGGCCTTCGGCTTCTCAATTATTCGACGAGCACGACGGCAGATGAGTTTTCAATCCATTTCAATGACGAACAAGCTTTGGGTGTGCGAATCGGCGGTGATTTTGTTGAATTGGGCCCATCCAATGCGTTTGATCTTAACGATGGTCAGTTGCACCACGTATCAGTCACTTGGGATAACACGAACGGTGATGTGCGTCTCTACGTCGATGGTAAGCTGATTGATTCTGATACAGGGTTGGGGGTTGGTGCTGCAATTGATCCCGCCGGCGGATCTGCTGACCTCATTTTTGGACAAGAGGAGGACGGAAACGGAAACTTCAACGCAGCATCCGCATTCAGCGGCACATTTTATGAAATTCGAATTTGGGATGAGGCACGTAGCGAACCCGAAATCGCATTGAATCATCTTCAAAAGCTCGATCTCTCACCAAGCGAAGTGGCTTCCCTTGGCTTGGTCGCCCACTGGCAGTTCGATGGCTTCGACGGATCGAACGAAGTCGTCGATGTCGTGAGCGGCAATAACCTGAGCATCGGTCACGCCACCGGTACCGGCTTTACGCTCAGCACGCCGGTCGAAGACCTGCACATCAGCGAAGCCGCGACCAATGGTGCGACTGTTGGCTATGTCGTGCCGACCGATCCTGATGCGCCGCAGGATGTTGTGTCCGACGGGCTGTTCACAGGAGCCTCAACTCCCGTGACATCTCAGTCCTACGACGTCGGCTTCATCGGCGGTTGGGAAGCTGTTGGCGGTAGCGATGTCCATCTTCACAACGCCGATGGTATTTTCCAGGATACGACACCATTGGGCGGTAACACGATCCTGCTGGAAGCGACGTCGGGGCAGCCCAACTCGTCCGCCATTGAGCAAACGCTCACGACGGAAGCGGGTCGACAATATCAGGTCGTGTTTGCTGGATCCGGTCATTGGGATACGGCTGGTGTGAAACAGCTTCGAGTATCCGCTGATGGTCAATCCGCGGACTTCTCGTACGATCAAGCGCCAACCAACTGGAATTTCGCCGACAGCATCATTTGGGAACACAACTCGTTCACGTTCACCGCCAGCGACGCGTCGACGGTGTTACGGTTGGAAGACATTTCCGACTACGTTGGTGACGGAGTGTTGGTCGCTGATATTCAGGTTATCGAAATCCCGCAAGCAGTCAACACGATTTTGAACAACGACTCGACGCTGTCTTACGACGCGGCGACGGGTAAGTTTTATCGCCTGGTCGACTCCGCGACCAACTTTACGACCGCCCTCGGAACGGCAACAACGAGCAACTTAAATGGAGTCAGCGGAGAGCTGATAACGATCGACTCTCAATATGAAAACGAGATCGTACGAGATTGGGTGCGTTCATCGGGGACCGATATCTGGTTGGGGATGACCGATGTGGCGTCGCCAGGAGACTGGGTTGAGTACAACGGGGCAACCGCGAACGGCGACACGGTGATTTCAGGCGGGGCGGCGGTCACCGGCCACTACGCCAACATCCAAAGCGTCAGCGACGTGAACGGAGCCGCGGAGGACCACATCCGCATCCAAAGTGACGGACGATGGAATGATGCAGGAGGTGGGTCGTCCTTCAACTATGTCGTCCAGTGGGACGCGACTGAAGTCCTATCGAGCTTCACGTTCAGCCTGACTGACGACGCCGGCGGACGCTTTGCGATCGATGGCAACACCGGTGAGATCACGGTCGCCGATGGTACCCAGCTGGATTTCGAAACCAACACGTCCCACAACGTTACCGTGGAAGTCACCGACGCGGCGGGAAACAGCTACGCCGAAACGATGTCGATCGCGGTCGACAACGAGGTCGATGCGAGCCAGACCGTGCCCGGTTCGCAAACGATCGACGAAGACACCACGCTAACCTTCACGGCGGGCACGGCGACCGAAGTCAGCGTGACGGACACGGTTGGCACAACGGACTCACGCATGCGAGTCACCTTGTCGGTGAACGATGGCATTTTGACGCTGTCGCAAACGACGGGCTTGACGATTGTCGAAGGAGCCAACGGCAGCGGCAGCCTTGTCATTGATGGCACCGAGTCCGATATCAACGCGGCGCTGGATGGGATGACCTTCACGCCCGATGCGAACTTCAACGGCAGCGTCACGCTGAATATGAGCACCAGCCTGTCGGCGGATCTAGATGCTCACTACACATTCGGCTCTGGCACCGTCAGCGGTTTGACGCTCAGCGATCAAGCAGCGGGAACTGCCTACGACGGTTTTCTCAACGGCAATGCCACGATCGTCAGCGATGCTCAGCGTGGCGATGTGCTTAGCCTCGATGGTGACAACGATTTTGTGTACATCGAAAATCTGCTTGGCCAGCCCGCCAATGTGACACTTTCCGGATGGATCAATGCAAACAGCCTCGATACCTTTGGCGGCGTTCTGATTTCGCTTGGTACCAGCCCGGCGATTTACCTGAACAACGTTGGGCAGTTGGAAGGCTACTACGAATCCGGCGGCACGACTAATCTGCTCACGGGCACCGAAAATCTGGTGGGAACTGGCTGGCGTCACGTGGCTCTAACGATTGACGACACAACTAACGAAATGTCGGTCTATCTCGACGGCGAACTCATTGGCACGATGACCGGCAATGGTCCCATCGAATACGACAACAGTCCGGATTCCTACATCGGTCGGGCTGGCGATGGCACAAGTGGGTTCGATTTCAACGGCCTGATCGACGACGCCCGCGTTTACTCGCGAGCCCTGTCGGCTGATGAAATCGCGGCTCTTGCCAGTGAGCCGTCTGACACTGTGGTCGGCCCCGACTTGACACAAGTGTTTGGTGCACCGAATGGTGACGCTGGCGCTGCCAATCTGCTGTTCATCCACGATGAATTCGGAGGCATCACTGCAGATGGAACCATCTCAACTCTCCAGATCGCTCCCGACGGCGATAGCACACCGGTCGACTTTGACTTGCTGGTTCTGCGTCCTTCTGGTGGTGATTTTGAAGTCGTCCAAAGAGTCTCATTGACCGATAGCGACATCGTTTCCACAGACGGCAATGGCGTCCGAACGTTGGACATCGGTACGCTCGAAGTTCGAGCCGGTGACGTGATCGGCCATTGGTCAGCCAACCCGGCAGGTTCGATTCCGTATTCAAGTGGTGCGGGCGGTTCAACGAATTGGTCGGTCTATAACACAGCAGATATCGAAGTTGGAGATACCGTACAGGAAGGACTCAATACGGGTAGCACGCCCAATCGAGTCTTCGGCCTGAACTTCACCTTCGAACCCGATAACACCAACCTGCAAACCACCAACGACAGCGTCGAAATCACGGTCAACGCCGTGAATGATGCTCCGACGTTTGATATCGTCGGCGGATATGTGATCGACGACGCGGGCGATACCGGCCACAACGACGTCGGCGAATCCATCAAGGTATTGGACGACGGGAAAATCCTCGTATCCGGTTACACCGACGAAAACGAATACGGCGATTTGTTTGTCTCTCGCTACAACGCGGACGGCAGCCTCGATGCAACCTTTGGCACGGGCGGCACAGTGACGGTGGATGTGTCAGAACACGAAAGTGGAAAGAACATCGCGATCCAGTCCGACGGCAAGATTGTTATCGGCGGTTCTAGTGACAACCAATCAAACGCGATGGTGATTCGTCTGAACACCGATGGAAGTCTTGACAGCACCTTCGGTGGTGGCGATGGCATCTTTGAGTACCTATCGGGTAGCAATACCGTGAAGAGCGTCGAAGTGCTCTCCACCGGTGAGATCGCGATTCTTGGTAGTTCCGATAGCGATCTGTTGCTGATGCAACTCGACTCCAACGGAGTCCTCGACACCTCGTTTGGCGGCGGCGACGGAATCCAGACCTCCGATATCTCTGGCGGTAGTGACCTTCCGGCTGGTTTGCACATTTTGCCCGACGGAAAATGGCTCGTTTCCGCTTGGGGATCCACGAATAACTTCTCTTTGCTCCGCTATGAAGCGAATGGAACGCTTGACACGACATTTGGCGGCGGCGATGGCATTGTCACCACGGCCGTTGGCAGTAATTCGAGCGCTTCCGGGATGGTCGTCGCCGATGACGGGTCCATCTTCGTGGGCGGTCATTCCAACAACGGCAGCAACCTCGATTACACACTGGTCAAGTTTGACTCAGCGGGCAGTCTTGACATGTCGTTTGGTGGCGGTGACGGCATCGCGATCGTCGACGATGGCGCTTATGAATCCATCAATGCGCTGCATTTGCAAAGCGACGGGAAGATCATCGCGGTCGGCCGCAGCAGCAGCGGTAACGGCGCGTCGATTGTCCGCTTCGATACTGACGGCTCAATTGACACCTCGTTCGGCACCGGAGGCCAGTCGGTTCTGTTCGTCGACAGCTACGAAGGGTTTTTAGGGGTCGATGTTGACGATCAAGACCGCATCTGGGTGACCGGCGACAGCAACAACGACAGCGGCAGCAACTCGATCATCGCCCGCTACTCCGCCGATGGAACGCTCGACTGGAGCACACTCGACGGCAATCCAACGTATGTCGAAGACGGAGCGGCGGTGGTACTGGACGCCGATGTTCAGATTTTTGACGCCGACATTGATCGCGGCGAAGACACGTTTGAGAACACGACGCTGACGCTGGTTCGCAACGGAGGAGCCAGTGGCGAAGACGTCTTCAGCGAATCCGGCTTGCTGGGCGTGCTGACCGAAGGCGGCAATCTGGTCTACAACAGCGTCACGGTTGGTACGGTCACGACCAACAGTGGAGGCACGCTGGTACTAACATTCAACCCGACTGCCGATCAAGCTGCCGTCAATGGTGTCATGCAGGCGATCGCGTACAGCAATACCAACAACACACCACCGGCCAGCGTCCAAATCGACTGGACGTTCAACGACCAGAACAACGCTTCGGCTCAAGGTAGCGGCGGAGCCCTCGACGTCACCGGCAGCACGACCGTCAACATTGTTGATTCGCCGGATCCGGCCGATGTTGCCGTTCCAATCCCGCAATCAGTCGATGAAGACACGCCGCTGACGTTCTCTGTTGCCGACGGCAACGCGATCACTGTCGAAAGTCGCAGCAGTTTTGATCCGATCATGACGGTCACGCTGAGCGTAAACGATGGCACGTTGGACTTGGCCACAACCACCGGTATCACCTTCCTGGACGGAACCAGCGACGGCAGTGGGACGCTGACAATCTCCGGTACAGAAGCCGCAATCAATACGGCTCTGGACGGTTTACAGTACCAGAGCGATCAAAACTACAACGGCGGCGACACCTTGACCGTGACGACGGGTTCGGACGCGGTTGCCGAGGCGAATCTGTACGCAAGGTATGAATTCCTCAACGGTGCGATGACGGATGAGAGTGGAAACGGCAGAAACGGAAGCTCTAGCGGCGACCCGACGCTCACCACGGACCTGGAACGCGGAGACGTTTTGACGTTCGACGGTGACGACTTTGTCACGGTCACGAATGGAACGTCAGGGCTGAACGAGGAGGTTACCATCTCGGCCTGGGTGAATCTCGAGCCCGGTCAGCAGGACAGCACGTTCCTCTCGCTCGGCGATGAGGTGTACGTGGTTCTTGACCCGACCAATGCCAGCTATGGCATCGGTGGTCGAGTCGGTGGGTTCACCTCGTATTCGCTGGATTCAACTGACCGGGTTGCTGGCAGCGGATGGCGACATGTTGCTGTAACGCTCGATGATGCGAACAACGAGCTGCGCGTTTACCTGGACGGAGAACTGACGCGAAGCTCAAACTACTCCGGAATGGAAGCGGACTGGCCGACAGCCGCTTCGCAAGACATCATCATCGGCGGGCTGTCCGATGGGTCGCGTGCGTTTGTTGGTAGCATCGACGACGTTCGCGTTTACGATTCGGCCTTGAGCCAGTCGGAAATCATTAACATCATGGGTGACAACGGATACGATTCTGAAACTGTGGCGATCACGGTCAACGCGGTCAATGATGCACCCGTAGTGACGGCCCCCGGTTCGGCGTACAGCTTTACCGAACAGGGCAGTTTGAATATTCACGGCACGGGTTTCAGCCTGGCAGACGTGGATGACAACGGCGGCACGTTGACCGCGACCTTCAGCGTCGGCGAAGGCCGCGTGTTGATCGACGCTGGAGATTCCGGTGTCGTGCTCACGTCAGGCAATTTTAACTCGTCCGGCAATAGCACCGATACCGTCACGTTCACTGGCACCAAGTCGCAGATCAACGCGTTGTTATCAGGAACCAGTACAGGCACAATCGTCTACTACAACGATTTAACGACAGGCAGCGACGTTCCGTCTGCTTCGACGACGATCACGTTGACGGTTAATGATCAAGGCAATACGGGAGTCGATCCGGGCAACACCGGTGATGGCAGCAGCGAAGAACATGCTGCGTCGCAAGTTATCAATATCACATCGGTTAATGACGCTCCAAGCTTGCTAGGACCGAGCCTGATTTCCAACGGTGACTTCGCGTCGGATCTGACTGGCTGGACGACGACGGGTGCGGTCGAGTGGTCGTTCGGCAGAGCGATTTTCGGGAATAGCAACGTGGTCGGTCCGCACACGCTGTCACAGTCCTTCGCAACCAATGCGGGTGATACCTACGTGCTCGAGTTCGACTATCGGGATGGCCACACCAACTTGAATCAGCAGCTTCAGGTGACCGTCGATGGGTCCGCGAATCTGTTGACGACCGAGCAAATCCTGACGGACACCGATGGATCGACGTTCGTCCGATATCGGTTTTCATTCGCCGCCGACTCATCATCCGCAACGATCAATTTCACGGATAGATCCGACGATGCGGATTCGCTGAGCGCCAGCACGATTGGTGTGAACGGAGTTGTCGACAATGTTTCGGTGCGCCAAACCGGAGGTCAACTTGGCACCGCGACGTTCACCGAAGACGGTTCGGCCGTCGTGCTGGACGGTGATGTCACGTTATTTGATGCAGAAATCGATGCGGCACTGGATGACTTTAATGGAACGACGCTGACACTGGTTCGCAATGGTGGAGCCAATAGCGACGATGTTTTCAGCGGTAGCGGCAATCTGGTGTTAAACGCGGGAACGCTGGAGCTTTCTTCAACCAATATTGGAACGTACACCAACACCGGCGGCCAGCTTTCAATCACGTTCAACGGTACTCCCAACAGCGCTCAGATCGACGAAGTTCTGCAGTCGCTCGCATACGAGAACACCAGCAACGTCCCACCGGCAAACGTCCAGATCGATTGGACCTTCAATGACAACAACGATGGTTCGCAAGGCACCGGCGGGACGCTGGACGTAACTGGTTATACCATCGTAAATTTGTCAGCAACAAACGATGATCCGACCAATGACGGTTCGCTACCGACAGACGTGGCCGTCACCGAAGATATCATCAGCACCGTCGATCTATCGGCGATTGACTTCAGTGATGTCGATGCGGGATCGTCCGACCTAACGGTGACTCTGTCAACCGCGACCGGGGGTCAACTAACGCTGGCTTCCGATGCGAACATTGACTTTGGTGGAACCGCGACGGCCCGTACGCTGACCGGATCGCTTGCCGAATTGAACAACTACTTCAACAATTTGGGCAATATCAACTATCTGCACGGCACAGCCCATACAAACGGCGACAATGCAGATTCGATCACGGTCGTGATCAATGACAACGGCAACACCGGATCCGGTGGCGGAGCAGATCAAACCTTGGGTACTGTCAATGTCGACATCACCTCGGTCAATGACGCGCCGGAATTGGACAACTCTGGGTTCTTGACACTCGACGCGATCAGCGAAGACGACACCAATAACGCCGGTAACACCGTGGCAGAAATCATCGCCAGTGACGGAGGTGACCGCATTACCGATTCCGATTCCGGCGCGTTGGAAGGCATCGCCATTTTCTCGACATCGAGTACTCACGGCACTTGGCAATACAATACGGGCTCCGGATGGAATGATATTGGCAGCGTTTCTGTTGGCAGTTCATTATTGTTGCGTTCGACCGACAGCGTTCGATTTGTACCCGACGGTGCGAATGGCGAAACGGCCACGATTGTTTTTGCAGCTTGGGACCAAACGACTGGAACGGCTGGAAGCAAAGTTGATACTTCCAGTTTCGGCGGGACGACAGCAATTAGCTCGGCTACCGATTCAGCTGTAATCTCTGTCAGCAGTATTAACGACCTTCCTGTCATCACTAATCTTTCGGGTGATACGCTCAATTATACCGAAGGAGACGGTGCCGTCGTTGTCGAACAAGGCGCCAATGCTGTGATCGGCGATGTTGATTCAAGTGATTTTGATGGCGGTTCGTTGACGGTCAGTATTGCGGCGGGCAACGATCCAGCGGAAGACGTCATTTCGATTCGCAATCAGGGCATTGGGGCTGGTCAAATTGGCGTGAGCGGAAGCAACGTGACGTTTGGTGGAGTCGTTGTCGGTACGTTCACGGGTGGAACAAGTGGCAGTGATTTGGTTGTGACGTTCAATGGCAATTCGACGCCACTCGCGGCAACGATGGTCTTGCAGAATATAACCTACGAAAACACAGATACGCTCAACGCGACCGCGGGAAACAGGGTGTTAGATTTTGTCGTCACCGATGGTGATGGCGGCACCAGCTTAACACACTCGGCAAGTGTTGTTGTAGCTGGCTCGAACGATGCTCCTGTCATTGACGACTTAGGCGGCGACAATCTGAACTACAATGAGGGCGACGGCGCAGTCGTGATCGATCAAGGGGTCGGCGCGAGTGTTGTTGATGCCGATTCGCCAAACTTTGATGCTGGAACGTTAACCGCTTCGTTCGAGGCAGGCAGCAATGCCTTCGAAGATGTTCTGGCTATCGAAAACCAGGGCACCGGCGCCGGACAAATCGGTGTCAGTGGTATGAGTGTAACTTATAGCGGGACAACCATCGGTTCATTCACTGGTGGAAACTCGGGTTCAGACTTGGTTGTCGCCCTTAATTCCAATGCCGATGCGACAGCAACCGCGGCGTTGCTCCAGGCAATTACCTATGAAAACACGGATACGGATGACCCAACAACGGGCAACCGAACCGTGCGTTTCGTGCTGAACGATGGCGACGGAGCATTTAGCGGAAATTACGATACGACGGTTAGCGTATCGTCTGAAAATGATGCGCCGACCACCGCGCCAGTAACGTTGACGGCGATCGCGGAAGATAGTGGTACGCGCACCATTACCCAGGCTGAGTTATTGGCCAACGCGAATGATGTCGACGGTGATGCGCTGACGGCCAATAGCTTGGCGATCAGTTCGGGCTCCGGCACGTTGGTCGATAATGGCGACGGAACATGGGATTACACGCCAGCGACCGACGACGATAGTTCGGTCAGTTTCAATTACACGATCACCGATGGCACCGACAACGTTACAGGATCGGCTTCGCTGGATATCACTCCAGTTAACGATGGACCAACAACCACGCCAGTAACATTGACAGCGATCGCGGAAGACAGCGGCACGCGCACAATCACTCAAGCAGAACTGTTGGCCAATGCAAACGATATCGAAGGCGACAGTTTGACAGCGACCGGTTTGACGATCAACGCGGGTGCTGGCACGTTGGTCGACAATGGCGATGGAACCTGGGACTACACGCCAGCGACCGACGACGATAGTTCGGTCAGTTTCAATTACACAATTACCGATGGCACAGATAATGTTGCGGGATCAGCTTCGTTGGACATTACGGCAGTCAACGATGCAGCGACGGTCAATAACTTAAGTGGTGACTCGTTGAATTACACCGAAGGCGATGGTGCGGTCGTCATCGAACAAGGCGCCAACGCCGTCGTCAGTGACGTCGATTCGGTTGATTTCGATGGCGGAACTTTGACCGTGAGTATCTCCTCCGGCATTGATGCGGCGGAAGATGTCGTTTCGGTTCGGAATCAAGGAACTGGAGCTGGGCAAGTTGGCATCAGCGGTGGCGACGTAACATTCGGCGGGGTCGTTGTCGGTTCGTTCACGGGAGGTTCCGGCGGAACGGATCTCGTTGTGACGTTCAATTCGAATTCTTCTCCACTAGCCGCGACGATGATCCTGCAAAACATTACTTACGAAAACACAGACACCGGGAATGCGACGGCGGGAGCCAGGACCGTTGATTTCGTCATTACCGATGGTGATGGTGGGACGAGCCTGACGCATTCAGCCACGGTCAATGTGAACTCGCCCAACGATGCCCCAGTTCTGACGTCTGGACCAGGAGGAGGAACGCATATTGAAGGTTCATCTGGAACCTTTTTCAATGTCGGCTTAACGCTAACCGATGCAGACAGCGCTGACTTTGACGGTGGCGTCTTGACGACGACGGTAGCTGGAAACGGTGAATCAAACGATCGGCTGTTAGTCCTGAATGGTGGAAGCGTATCCGTTTCAGGAAGCGATATTGAATATGATTTTGGTTCCGGGCCCGTTGTCGTTGGAACATTCAGCGGTGGCGATGGGACCAATCCACTGGTCATCACGTTCGATTCCGATGCCGATGCTGCCGTTGTCGAAGAAGTCGCTCGGCAAGTTGCGTTTCGCACCGAAAGCGATGATCCTTCGACCGTGCAGCGATCACTCGAAATGACAATCACCGACGGTGACGGTGGAACAAGTGCGACGGCCATTCGCAGCATGAATGTGGTCGCTCAGAACGACGCGCCCGTGACTTCGGTCAACTCCTTTTCACCGACGTTTACCGAAAACGGAGGTCCAGTCGGGTTGTTTAATTCCGCATCCGTCGACTTGGTCGAAGCGGCAGATTCCGTTTCAAGCATCGTTTTGACCGTCGACAATCTGGAAGATGGCAGCGCCGAACGTATTCAAGTTGACGGAACGCAGATCGAACTGACCGATTTGAACAATGAATCTTCATTGAACAATGGTTACGACGTTGCGGTCAGTGTTTCCGGATCAACGGCGACCCTGACGATATCCAAGACGAGTGGGTTCAGCGCCAGTGAGGCCGAAACCTTGCTAGATGGTTTGACATACAGCAACACAAGTGAGTCGTTGAACGGTGGAACTCGAGATATTACTTTTGTTTCGCTGACCGATGATGGTGGGGGAACCGATACGGACTCTAACGGCACGGTTTCGACGGTTACACTCAGTGGAGTTAATGACGATCCGTTCGATGCTGGAAGTCTTGCTTTGGATGTTAGCGTTACTGAAGATGTATTGAGTTCGGTTGATCTTTCCAGCGTCGATTTTAGTGACGTCGACGCCAACGGCAGTGACTTGACGGTCACTTTATCGACGTCAACAGGTGGCGAATTGACACTTGCTGCCGATGCAAGTTTAACATTTGGCGGCGCCGCGGACGCGCGGACGATCACGGGTACACTCGCGGAATTGAACAACTATTTCGATAACGCCAGCAACATACAATATTTACATTCAACGTCTGATTTGAATGGTGACAATGTTGATACCATTTCTGTAGTCATCAATGACAACGGCAACACCGGTAGCGGAGGCGGAACGGATCAACTGCTGGGCACGATCAATGTTGATATTACAGCAGTCAACGACGCGCCGCTTCTGGCAACGAACACGGGGACGACGGTTGGCGAAGGTGGCACGGTGACCATTACTTCCTTGATGTTGAACGAGGGAGATGTTGATGATGACGGCAGTGAGTTGACTTACACGGTAACTGGAGGGCTAGCGGGAGGTCAGCTTGAACTGTCAACGAATCCCGGAATCGCCATAACAAGTTTTACCCAGGACGATATCGACAACAACCTGGTCGTCTATGTTCATGATGGTACGACAACGGGTAACGATGGCTTCGATTTTATGCTCGCCGATGGCGGCGAGGACGCTGCAGTACCGTTATCTGGAACTTTCAACATTAACGTTGACAACGTTAACGACGCTCCGATTTTCAGCGGATTGGATAACAGCCCGACGTATGTCGAAAACGGTAGTCCAGTTATTCTGGATGCGGACGTGAGTGTTTTTGACGAAGAATTGTCGGCTACGGACGATTTTGGCGGATCGTCGATCACCGTCGAGCGCCAAGGCGGGGCTTCCAGTGAAGATTTGTTCACGGCGGCCAATAACATGTTGCTTTCTGCAGGTAACGTTGAATTGAGTTCGAATCCAGTAGGAACTTATTCTTACGTTGGTGGAACATTGACCATCACTTTCGATTCTGGCGCAACGAATGCTCAGGTCAATGAAGTCTTGCAATCGATCGCGTACGAGAACGTATCTGAAAACCCCGCAGCCAGTGTCAACTTGCAATGGACTTTTAGTGATGCGAATTCTGGCTCGCAAGGAAGTGGCGGTTCACTGCAAGATGTTGGACTGACGACGGTTAACATTACTTCCGTTAATGACGCGCCGATCAATATCGCGCCCGCGACAACAACGGTCGTGGAAGAGATCGCCACGCCAATTTCTGGAATCAGTATCAGTGATGCCGATGACAATGGAGGCAACGTTTCGACTCGGCTTCAAGTCGGCAACGGAGATTTAAACGTTGTGCTTTCGGGTGGAGCGAGCATTTCCGCCGGTTCCAATGATTCAGGCGATATCACGTTGACTGGAACCGTTGCGGATATAAACGCGACACTTACCTCGCTCACTTACACCGGCGATACGGATGTATTCGGTACAGCGGCAGACAGCTTAACGATAACAACGGACGATCTCGGTAATTCTGGAAATGGAGGCGCGTTGCAAGACGTTGACGTAGTCCAAATTGACATTTCGCCTACAGCTGACATACCGGTAACCGCTGACGGCTCGGTTTCGACGCTGGAAGATACGCCGTATACACTGCAAACGTCGGATTTCGTATTTGCCGATGCCGACGGCGATTCGCTCAATCACGTTCAGGTCACTCAGTTGCCAGCAAATGGAACGTTGACTCTATCAGGCGGCAATATCGCCCTAGGGGACATGATTTCAGCCGTTGATATTGCCGCCGGAAACTTTGTTTACACACCCGGTCCAAACGGCAACGGCTTGGCTTATGATGAGTTTGGTTTCCGAGTCAGTGATGGTAGCGGCTACAGTGAACAAACCTCTTCGATCACCTTGTTGAACGCTGATTTTGAAAGTGGCTTGGACGGGTTTATGTACGTCGACGACGTATTCGGTACTAGCGAGCCAGGACTTGCCAATGGCAACTTGGATTTTGGTGGCGGCGAATCTGGCACAAATGGTTTGAGAATTGACCTTAATGGTAGCAATGGTGGCGTTTCGACCTCCGGCGGGTTTTCTCAGACTCTCAATCTAGCAGAAGACGGTCTCGTCCGGTTCACATTTGATTATCGTTTAGATGTAGCAACTCAATTTGACACCGGCGAGTTTGGCGAAGCTATTTTCGAGATCAACGGTATTCGCTATGGTGCCGATGCCAACGATTCATTGGTCCACATCGAGGGCGGAGGCGACAGCGGGTGGCAATCGATTACGGTTGAGGTATTCCTGACAAGCGGCAACCACAATATCACGCTGGGTGGGTTTGTAAACTCCACCAACTCAAATAACGAAGATACGTCAATTTACTTCGACAATATTGTTGCCGAAAAATTTAGCCACAACCAAATGACTGTTGACGTCACTTCCGTCAGCGACGCCCCGATCCTGGACAACACCGGCGAAATGACGCTTTCGGATATCAACGAGGACACCTTGTTAAGCGATGCTGGCGGTGACACCGTTGCTAGTATTATTGCCAGTGCTGGAGGAGACCGAATTACCGATGGCGATGGCGACCCCGAAGGCATTGCTGTAACATCCGTTGATGACACCAACGGAATCTGGTACTTCTCAATTGATGCGGGAAGCAGCTGGAGTTCATTTGCATCTGTTGGAGTTTCAACGGGAGCGTCCAACGACTCTGCGGCGGTATTGTTAAACGATACAGCAATGATCCGGTTCATTCCGGATGCCAATTACTTTGGCAGCGCCGGCAATATCACGTTCCGAGCGTGGGATCAGACCGACGCCAACGCCAATGGTGCCGCTGGGGTAGATGTTTCGATGAATGGCGGAACAACTGCATACAGCTCCAATTTTGAGACCGCATCTCTAAACGTGTTGTCCGTAAACGACGAGCAAGTTCTGATTACCAATGCACCCACCAGTGTCAATGAAAACGATGCTGTCGTGTTGACCAATTCAAACTTGAACACAATCGATGTTGAGAACGCACCAAACGCATTGATCTATACTGTTGGGACCGATGTAAGCAATGGAACGCTGCTGTTAGATGGCTCAACGGTACTTTCGAGCACCGACACGTTTACACAAGCAGATATCGACGGCGGCCGCATCAGTTACCAACACAATGGTAGCGAGACGACGACCGACAGTTTTACCTTTTCCGTCGACGATGGCTCTGGAGTCGCTTCGGGAGGCACATTTAATATTAACGTCAACCCGGTCAACGACGCACCCAATTTGGACAACACCGGCTCACCCACATTGACCGATATTTCGGAAGACAATTTCAACTCGACCGGTGATCGCATCAGCGACATCCTCAACAGCGTTGGAGATCCAATCACCGACAATGACTTGGGATCCGTCGAAGGAATCGCGGTTACGGGTGTCGACGACACTAATGGAACCTGGCAATACTCACTGGACGGCGGCACAACTTGGAATGGCTTTGGAGCGGTTTCTGAATCATCGGCGACATTACTATCTGACGCTGCTTATCTCCGTTTTGTTCCCGACGCAGATTTCAATGGAACACCGGGAATCACTTATCGAGCTTGGGACCAAACTGTTGGTTCAGAGGGATCAACCGCTGTGGACACGACAACCAACGGTGGCATCACAGCATTTAGCTCGACGCAAGAAACAGCCACCGTCAACGTCTTGGCCGTCAACGATGCGCCAGAGATCGACAATTCTGGTGATCCGGTTATGACCACAATCACAGAAGACGACATCAACAACAACGGCGATCTCGTTTCTGATATTTTACTGACCGGCGCGGGAACGAACCCGATTTCAGATGTTGATTTTGGTGCGGTCGAAGGAATCGCCGTCAATGGATACTTGACCTCTAACAACGGACATTGGGAGTATTCAACGGACGGTGGTACATCTTGGATTGACGTCGGCGCTGTCAACGACACCAACGCTCTGCTGTTGACTGCAAATGATCGACTGCGTTTTGTTCCGGACGCGGTGGGTGGTGAAACCGCCATTCTATCATTCAAAGCATGGGACCAAACTACGGGTGCAGCCGGCACAAAAGTTGACGCCTCAACGACGGGTGGCGTTTCATCGTTTAGCGTCGACGAAGAAACGATTACGATACAAGTCGACGATGTCAATGACGCTCCCATCGTCGACAATTCTGGCAATACAACCCTGGCGGACATCGATGAAGACAACGCCAATTCAACGGGGCAAACGGTCGGCCAAGTTTTGATCAGCGACGGCTTGAACCAAATCACTGACGTCGACCCTGGCGCAACCGAGGGTATTGCCGTCATCGGCGTTGACGATTCCAACGGGAGTTGGGAATATTCAACAGATGGCGGATTGAACTGGTCGTCATTCGCGACTCAAGGTGTATCAACGAACGGTGCAGACAGCAGTTCGGCCGTTTTGCTAGACACGACGGCCTCGATACGATTCGTCCCCAATGCCAATTTTTATGGCGACCCAGGCGATCTCATTTATCGCGGCTGGGACCAGACCGACGGGCACACCAATGGAGCAATCGGCGTCGATGCTTCAACCACGGGCGGCACTTCATCATTTAGCTTGGCAACGGAAACGATTGAAACTTATGTGAACGCGATTAACGATTCACCGTCCGTTAACATCAATGCGACGGCCACCGTCTTGGAAGGCGGCCAAACGGTTATCGACCAAAGCCTGCTGCAAGGACTCGATATCGACGACTCTGCGAATGAATTGACCTTTGTCGTGACCACTCCCCCGGCCAACGGTCAACTCGAACTCCTATCAAACCCAGGGGTAAACGTAAGCACTTTCAGACAAGCGGACGTGGATTCTGGTCAATTGATTTATGTACACGATGCCGGTGAAACTACAACCGACAGTTTCAGCTTTGACCTTGCAGACGGCGGCGAAGATGGGTCCGTTGCCGCGGCGGGCGTTTTCAATATCAATATCACTCCCGTCAATGACGCTCCGACCATTGTTTCCAATGACATCACGATTCTTGAAGGCAGTAGCACCACGCTTTCGTTAGCGGAGATGTCAGCGAGTGATGTCGACAATCTGGATGGCTCGTTGACGATGGTCGTCCAAAACTTGAGCGGCGGTCAGTTTGAACTTGCCTCAGTACCGGGAGTTGCCGTCAATACATTTACAGTCGATCAAGTTCAGAATGGACAAGTGATATTTGTCGACGATGGAGATGAGTTCGCTCCGTCCTATGACATTTATGTCACGGACGGCTCGGACAACAGTAGCGTCGAAGCTGGATCCATCAATTTCGTCAACACGAACGACGAGGAAGTGATCGTTGAAAACAACGTCCTTCAACTTAGCGAAGGTTCGGTTCGCACAATAAATTCTGCTTACCTTCAAGTCACAGACGTCGACAATGCAGCGCAGGAAATTGTGTTTACCGTCACCAACTCACCGACGAGTGGACAATTGGAATTGACGACAAATCCTGGCGTCGCGGTTAACTCGTTTACCCAAGATGATATCGACAATGGTCGCCTCGTATTCTCCCACGATGGCGGCGAAACAGCAACTAGTTCGTTTGATTTTGTGGTCGATGATGGCAACGGCACTTCACAAAACGGTACCTTTTCAATGATGATCGACGCGGTCAACGACGCACCAATGGTTGTTTCCATCTTTGATCCGACTGTCGATGAAGGCACAATGACAGTAATCGATGGTTCGCATATACAAATCAATGATCCTGACGACAACGACGCCGACATTACACTGACGCTAACTTCCGGACCCATTCACGGCTATATTGCTCGCATTGGAGACCCAACAACACCAGTCAATTCATTTACTAAACTTGATCTCGATTCGGCGCAAATCGTTTACGTTCACGACGGTTCAGAAACGTTGAACGACCACATCCTGTTTGACGTGGAAGACCTGGCTGGAGATGCTTCGTTAAGCAACCTATTGAACATCAATGTGAACCCGATAAATGACGCACCGATCGCCGCTAACGATTCGTTCTCAGTCAACGAAGACCATCCGCTAAACGTGTTTGCCACCTCAGCGAACGATAATGACGTCGACGCCGAAGGGGACCTGTTAACGACCTCATTGGTTAGCGGTCCAAATCGAGCGGCAGCGTTTACACTCCATAGTGACGGCACATTCACTTATCTTCCCGAGCAGAACTTCTTTGGAACCGACTCATTCGAATACCAACTTGATGACGGCAACGGTGGATTCGACGTGGCGACGGTCACAATCAACGTGCTTCCAGTCAACGACGCGCCGATAACTCAAGACGACAGTTTCACGGTGGCACAAGGCAACCTCCTGAACGAATTCATTGGTGTTCTGTCCAACGACTCAGATGTTGAGGGCGATCCGTTGACGGCGACATTGGTTTCGCCACCTACCCACGGTGTCATTTCGTTCTCCAGCAACGGTACATTCCAATACTTGCCCTTGGGGAATTTTGTCGGAACGGATAGTTTCGTTTATGTCGCCAACGATGGACAAGGCAACAGCATTCCTGTGACTGTGAAAATCGAAATCGTGGTCTCCTACGAAACTGGTAACAAAGGTTCCGCCCCAGTTGTTCCCGATCCGGAGTCAGACGACAAAAACGGTGAAGACTTGAGTGGGTCGGAAGTCGACAAACAAGACGAAGACTTGATTTCTATCGATCCAAGCCTCGTCCAATCCAAGCCGTTGATCGACTTCGCGGATCCATCTACTGGCTTTACAGAAGTTGAATTTGACTTCTCGCTCGAACGTCGCTCCCTGCTGGAAGCAGCCAGTAGTCGCGAGAATGCCGAATCGATGTTTAAATTTGTTTTAGACAACAGCAAACGTATTGGAGATATCCAGCAGAATCTTGAAGACGTGAAGCACGAATTCACCTCGTACTTTGATTCCCAGAAACTCGCAGAACAATTGAACGTCGAAGATCATGATAAAATTGCCAAGATCCTCGGCATGGATATCACCATCGGCGCGGTCAGTATCGCGGGAACTGCCGGCTTTGTCTTGTGGTCTTTGCGTGGCGGATTGCTACTGGCAACTGCATTGTCTCATTTGCCAACCTGGAAAATGATCGACCCATTGCCGATTCTTGACTCGTACCCTTCCAAAGCTTCGGACGAGCGAGAGTTTGGCGACATGTTTAACGAATCCAACCAAAGCTGATTTCTAGAACTGATCAGCCTGCACACAACCTTGCAATCGACGATTGTTCCCGTCGTAACAGTCCTACCGGTAGATTCGATTAGGTATTGGGTTTTGAAGCCCAACCAACGGGTAATCGCGCCAACGAGTCGTAGCTCAACGTACGTTTTTACATTAAATTCAAAAACATGTGTTGCTCGCCATGACTGGTATCAAGTCATCTTCACGTCTTGCCATTTCCGTAGGTATTGTTGCCGCAACAATACTGTGGATTGCTGTAGACATAGAGATCATACCCAGCCCTTCCCAGGCGGTTCTAGATTCGCGCGTTGCACTTTCCAAAGTTGTCGCCATCGACGCCTCCCAGGCCGTCGAAAAGAATCGCGTACGAGAATTTCGGGATTTGGCTGAAACATTGGCGCTAACCAACGAGGATTTGCATTCGATTGCTCTGATTCGGTCCAACCAGTCGATGGCGGTCGAAACGCAAAACCACCGTCATTTATGGAAGCAGTCTGATCGCTATCCGCCCAGCTGTCGTGTTTCCGCAGAAGTCTTCCAAAACGGACGAGCTTGGGGAACCTTGCAGATCCTATTTGACCCCAACAATGAGTTGATTGCTTCGTCGTGGAAATACCCACTGATGCCAGTCATATTTATATTTGCGAGTCTAACAATCGCGACGTGGATCATGCTTGGGCAAACCTTCCGGTACTTGAATCCTTCGAAAGTTGTCCCCAATCGCGTACGCTCGGCATTGGACACGTTGGCCGAAGGCCTGGTGTTGATTGACCCGACCGGCGAAATCGTTCATAGCAACAAAGCATTTGCTGAAATGGTATCCAATGATCCCGACGAACTAGTCGGATCCCGACTAGACCATTTTCATTGGAATTTATCCGATGACGGCGTACAGGAGTTGCCTTGGTCGGCGTGCCTGACTGACCAACAGGCCGTCCGCGGTCGCATCCTTGAATTCTGTGACGACTCGAAATCGAAAAAATACATCGTCAACTCCTCACCGGTTTATGGAAGTAGCTCCCAAGTCAAAGGAGCATTGGTTAGCTTTGATGATGTTACAGATCTAGAACGCAAAAAGAATGAACTGGCCAACATCATTCTGACGCTACGTAAGTCACGAGATGAAGTCGAACGTCAAAACAAAGAGCTGTATTTCTTGGCCAACTGCGACCCTTTGACCAAATGCTTCAACCGCCGTTCGTTCTGGAATCAATACAACGAAATGTGGAACGATTGCGAAGTCGGCAAACTAAACCTGATCATGGTCGACATCGACCATTTCAAAAGCATCAATGACAATTACGGCCACAGTACCGGCGATGAGGTATTGAGAGACAACGGAGAATTACTACGGAATGTCACTGGCGATCGTGGATCAGTCTGTCGTTACGGGGGTGAAGAGTTCGTGATTTTACTGCCAAACATCACGTTTGATGAAGCAGTAGAGGTCGCCAACGAAATCCATACCAAATATCAGCAAGTTCAACTTGGTGGCATTTCTGTGACGGCCAGTTTAGGAGTGTCCAATACAGCATTGGGCGTCATGGATATGCAACACCTGTTGGATCAAGCCGACCAATGTCTTTATGCGGCCAAACGTAACGGTCGGAATCAAGTGGTTCGTTATGACCAGTGCGAACATGAGATGGCTGACACGGGCGATGATCAAGCGACAATGGAAAGCCCGAACTCGAACATCAAATACTCAACCGTGACGGGCTTGTTGTCAGCGTTGGCCTTTAAGTGTCCTAAGACTGCCGAACACAGTATGCGCGTCGCTGACCTTTGTGCGGCCATTGGCCACAAAATGCTGGGAAAACGCAAACTGTATCGCTTGGAAGTTTGCGGTCTGCTGCACGACATCGGAAAAATCGGTGTCCCAGATAACATCCTCAATAAACCAGGCCCGTTAACTGACGCCGAATGGAAAGTCATGAAGAAACATGACGATTACGGCGTTTCCATTGTTCGCAGCGCTTTCGAATCTGAGGAAATCGCCAACATCATCAAATTCCATAAAGAAAGTTTTGCCGCCCAATCGATGATCGCCAATTCGGTATTACAAACTGACACCGTTCCAATCGAGTCGCGAATCATTACCGTTTGCGACGCTTTCGACTCGATGATTGGCGAAAAAGACTATCGTCCCGCACAACCGTTGGAAGTCGCGATTGCCGAGCTGCGTCGTTGTAGCCCCGATCAATTTGATCCAGTAGTCGTAGAACACTTAATCCAACACGTGACTCAACCGAACTTCCTGCAATCCAGAAATGTAATGGTCCGCACTTCCCAGGAATCGGCTGTCGCCATCGCAAAGCATTTGGAAGACCTACACTCTGCTGTCGCCAACGAGAACTTACGCGAACTTAAGGAAGTTGTCGACAACATCAAGTCAGATGTAGCATCGCGCGGCGTCAACATGATTTCGGACGCAACCGACCGGTTGGAGGAAGTCATGTCAACCAACAATTCTAAACTATCGCAAGTGATGGAAGTCGCCGAAGAAGTCATGCAGCTGTGCCGCTCGACCAGAAGCTCCCTGGTTCACACGGACGAAGAAATCAACGCGTCGTTGTAGGCCACCAAAAACATTCTTTCATTGGTCGACCTCCATGGTGTCGACCTCCCTGGTTCACGACGATCAGCAGCAAGCATCTCATTGCAGTGAACCTGCGCGACTGAGTAAATCGAGCCGATCGCTCACTCTCCTGATTCCTTTTCTCAGCACGTTCAACAAAACCCAAGCAACCCGCAACATCCACAAATACAAGTATGTAATGGGTTCATCCTTTGCATTGTATTGTTACACAACGGTTTTGGAACGCCAACGATTCAGCCAAATACTACATTTCTATAGGAAATCCTGCTTGAATCTAAACCGAATTACTATGTCGCGAACATCAGACTCAAACTCAATCGATAACTGCCCCAATGTCGAGAACTGGTTAGCCAACGAGCAGATCAGCCTTGTCAGCGAACTCCATCTTGAACGCCTCGAAGAACGCGTGCTTTACAGCGCGGTTCCTGTACCGGTCGATCTCGTGGAACATGTCGATTCGGGAGCAGTCCCGCAAGATATCGATGTCGATGTCTTCGCCACTGCTGACCAAGGCGTTGATCTCATCAGCAACGGACTCGAACAGTATTTTTCTGACGACCTGAATTCCAACATCGACTTGGTCACCTCAGAATTGCCATCAATCGAACTGATTGATGAGCGTATCGAAGTTGTATTTATCGACCAGTCAGTCGAAGACTATCAATTGTTGGTCGACGATATTCTGAGTCAAGCGGACCCGAATACGCATTACGAAATTGCGTTTTTAAATCCTAACAGCAACGGACTCGAACAGATTTCCAAAGTATTGGATCGGCAATCGGGTGGTGAGCCACGATACGATGCCGTTCATCTGGTGACTCATGGTTCAGACGCGACATTGAACCTCGGGAACACCCAGGTGAACGGCTCCAATTTACATGGTTTCGCGCATCAATTCATTGGTTGGCAGGCCTCGCTTGCCGATGGCGCAGACATCTTGATCTATGGTTGTAACGTCGCAGAAACAGGAAATGGCGAGCAGTTTGTCCAAGAACTGGCGGATTTAACCGGTGCCGATGTCGCTGCCAGCGACGATCTAACCGGCCACACCCAATTGGGAGGCGATTGGAATTTTGAAGTTGTTGTTGGCGCTATCGAATCGGAAAACGTATTCACCACGGAAGTCCAAGCAAGTTGGATGCACGCTTTGGCTGGAGAAGAAACAACCGGCGAGTCGGGTACTACGACCGGAAGAAACCTGGCAATCAACGATAGCCAAACAGTGGTTCAAGTCTTTGCGCAAGATCTTGGTTTCGGTGACGGCCTTGATATTTTCTACCAAATCTCCGATTCCAATGGTTTGCAATCGGCAGTGCAAGTCAATACCACGGATGCCGCTGGCACACAGCAATGGGCCAGTGTCGCGATCGACAACGACGGTGATTTTGTCGTCGTCTGGACCGATGACTTGGGCGCGGGTGAATTGGGCGTGTTTGCGAAATATTTTGCCGCAGATGGCTCCATTATTCGTGACGAATTTCGTGTTGACCCGTTCGGTTCCGATGGAAATGACGCCTCGGTCGCGATGGATGCCAATGGGAATTTCGTGGTCGCTTGGGAAGGGAGTGGTGCTCAAGATTCAGACGGCATCTATGCCCAGCGATTCGATGTTACTGGCGCAACGGTCGGTTCCACGTTTTTGGTCAATGATGTCGCCAGCGCCGGACGCACACAAGGAAATGCGGATGTCGCGATGAATGATAGCGGCCAATTTGTAATCGCTTGGGACGATTTCAATTCAATCTACGAAGAAAGCAACATTTACGCACGATGGTATGACACAGATGGCACACCAGCGGGATCCAACGAAATCCTGGTCGATTCCGACTCAACGCGACTCTACTTTGACCCTTCCGTTGCCATCAACAACAGCGGCAACTTTGCGGTAGCTTTCACACTTGATACAGATCAAGACGTAAAAGAGGGCAGTCTCGGAGGGATTGCCGCATCAGTCGCCAACAGTACGGAATCGGGTGTGAATGCGCTAACGTACACTGTTAGCGGCTCTACCGTCACTCAAGAACAAGAAATCCTTGTCAACGATACAACTACCGGTGCCCAACATTCGCCGTCCGTGACATTGCTGGACAATAACGAGTTAATTGTTGCTTGGGAAGGTCGAGGTCGCGCTGATGATGGCACTGAAAACGTAACGGACTCCGAAGGTGTGTTTTACGACAAGTTTGATTTGACGACCGGCAACTCCCTGACCGCGGGCGGCGAGACGTTCATATCTCAAGACGCAGTTACAGGCATCCAACAGGACGCTGTGGTCGCCAGCAACGGCAACGATTTCGTTTTTGGTTTCAACGACCAGGGAAACGCACTGACACTCGAAACCAGTTTCAATTACGCGCCGGTTAGCGAAAACTCGTCTTTAACGGTTCCCATCGGCTTCGATTACGAGTTGCATTTGACTGATTTTGACTACTTTGATGCCGAAGGGGAGTTGCTAGACCACATAATCATCGACGCACTGCCAAGCACAGCGCAAGGGCAATTACTTCGAAGCGGTTCGGCGATTTCCGTAGGAGAAACGATCAGCAGAACGGAACTCGAGAACGGCGATATCACATTCAAAACGCCCGACTCTTCGATCGGCAGCATCGGTTCGATTTCCTTCCGATCCAACGACGGCAACTCGTACTCGTCGGTGGCGACGATCAGCTTGGAAGCGGAGTACACCGATACTTTGTTTATTAGCACCAAAGGTGCGCAATCGTATGATGGCATCGATTGGGATCAACAAGATATTGTTGGATTGGGTGGCAACGACTTCAACTTAGGGGCTCCCTTTGCTGCCGAAGCATACCATTTGTTTAACGCGAGTTTGGATCTCGACGCGTTTCACTATGCATCCGCAGATATAACCATTCCGACCAACCCAACGACGCAGATCGAATTTGGTGATGTCATCTTTTCAGTCACGGGAACGGCGAACGTCCCAGGCATCGGAACGACCCAAACGGGTGACATTATTCTGTTCAAACCCGGAAGCCCTGGTGATTACACACCAGGCAACGGTACTTTCTCTGTTCTGACAACCATTCCGTCTGGTGGCGATGTCAAGGGAATTACAATTGTCGAATCTAACACAACCGTTGGAGATTTTGAACTTCAAGCGGGAGATATATTATTTACCGAATCTTCAAACGCCAACGACATCTTCCGGTTGACCTTTTCAAGCGGCACCCCAGTTGTCGAAAAGTTTATTGACGGAGTCTCAATAGGAATCTCTGAAGCGATCTATGGTCTTGAATTAGTTGAATCGGACACGACCGTCGGAGGAACAAATCTAGCCGCCGGCTCGCTACTGCTTTCGTTTGAAAAAAATGAAAACATCGGCGGAACAAATGTCCAAGACAATGACATTGCTAACCTGGTACTCACGGAAACTGAATTGGGATCCGGGAATTCCGCTGGAACAGCAACAGTGTTTTTTGACTCGTCCGAAGCTACCAATCTAAACGATGGTGGTGATGGGGACGTGACAGGAATTTCCTTGCTAGTTCAATCGGCTCAAGAAGCGATCAGCAACAATAGTACAGTCACCGTAGACGAAGCATCTAACGTAACGATTTCCTCCGCATTTCTGTCTGCGACCGATGCCGACAACACGGCAGACCAATTGCAATACAATATTGCATCTGGTCCCAGCAATGGTCAGGTCTTGGTGTCCGGAATGCCAAGTAGTCAGTTTACGCAACAAGACATCAATGATGGCTTAGTGACCTACCAACACGATGGGACAGAAACCTTGTCCGACTCCATCAACCTGCAACTGAACGATGGATTCGGGGCCGGTACGGATCTCATTTTGCAGTTCACGGTCAACCCGATTAACGATAGCCCAGTTCTCACCACCAACGCGGGAACGACAGTTTCCGAGGGTTCGAGTGGAAATGTGATCACCGCTGCCATGTTGTCAACTGCCGATGCGGATGACATCGGCAATCAACTTATATACACGTTAGACAGCGTGCCATCCAACGGACAGTTGTTAAGAAGCGGGATCGCCCTGTTAGCCAATGAGTCGTTTACCCAACAAGATATTGACGACGGTTTGATTACGTACAACCACAACGGATCTGAAACCGTATCCGATTCTTTTGAATTTACGGTTGCCGACGGTGGAGAAAATGGCGCGATTTCATCCAATGCCACCTTCTCGATCAGCGTAGCTCCAGTCAACGATGAGCAATCGGTGGTTTCAACGGCGACACCGGTTTCGGTCACCGAAGGCAGTTCGGTCACGCTGACCGGCACCGAACTGTTGGCCAGCGACGTTGACAACACGGCTACGGAACTGGTGTACACCGTGACTGGTGCACCTGCCAACGGCCAAATCCAGGTCAGCGGCGTCAACCAATCAACGTTCACCCAACAAGACATTAACGACGGCTTGGTTACTTACCTACATAACGGGGGCGAGTCCAGTTCCGATACCGTTTCGTTCTCCGTCGACGACGGCGCAGGATCCAGTTCAGCGGCATCACTGAACTTCTCGGTCACCGCCGTCAATGACGAACAATCGGTGGTCGCCACTTCCTCACCGGTTTCGGTCACCGAAGGCAGTTCGGTCACGCTGACCGGCACCGAACTGTTGGCCAGCGACGTTGACAACACGGCTACGGAACTGGTGTACACCGTGACTGGTGCACCTGCCAACGGCCAAATCCAGGTCAGCGGCGTCAACCAATCAACGTTCACCCAACAAGACATTAACGACGGCTTGGTTACTTACCTACATAACGGGGGCGAGTCCAGTTCCGATACCGTTTCGTTCTCCGTCGACGACGGCGCCGGATCCAGTTCAGCGGCATCACTGAACTTCTCGGTCACCGCCGTCAATGACGAACAATCGGTGGTCGCCACTTCCTCACCGGTTTCGGTCACCGAAGGCAGTTCGGTCACGCTGACCGGCACCGAACTGTTGGCCAGCGACGTTGACAACACGGCTACGGAACTGGTGTACACCGTGACTGGTGCACCTGCCAACGGCCAAATCCAGGTCAGCGGCGTCAACCAATCAACGTTCACCCAACAAGACATTAACGACGGCTTGGTTACTTACCTACATAACGGGGGCGAGTCCAGTTCCGATACCGTTTCGTTCTCCGTCGACGACGGCGCCGGATCAACCTCTGCCGCATCACTGAACTTCGCCGTTACCGCCGTCAACGACGAACAGATCGTTGCTTCAACCGTCACGCCCGTCTCCGTCGTCGAGGGCAATTCGGTCTCTTTGACAGGCTCCATATCCGCCAGCGACGCCGACAACTCAGCATCCGAGTTGATTTACGCTATCACTAGCGCACCAACCAACGGGCAGATCTTAGTCAACGGCGTCAGTCAATCTACTTTTACTCAACAAGATCTTGATGATGGTGTCGTGACGTACACTCACGACGGTGGCGAGTCGAGTTCCGATACCGCGTCGTTCGCCGTCGATGACGGCCTGGGATCCGCCTCCGCAACATCACTCAACTTCTCAATCTCACCACTCAACGACGCGCCCGTATTGACCGGCAGCGGTTATAGCTTGGCCAACATTGCCGCAGATACCACAGAACCACTCGGGACAACGGTTCAGAACTTGTTAGATAGTGTCGGCGGATATAGCGACGCCGAAGGAGCCGCTCTTGGCATCGCCGTCGTCAGTGTCGACGACTCAAATGGACAATGGCAATATTCTTTGGATAGCGGTACCAATTGGCTGGTTTATGCTGACCAAGGCGTTTCAACGATTGCCGCCGACGATTCAAATGGGCTGGTACTGGACGCTCATTCGTTAATTCGTTTTGTGCCCGCGACCGGTTTTTCGGGCAACGCGGGCAATCTCAGTTTTCGGCTTTGGGATCAAACCGATGGGATGGTCGCCGGCGATTTGGGAAATGTCGCTTACGATGGAACGACCGACTCGGTCAGCAGCAACATCGCCACAGCAACGTTGAATGTCATTCCTGCATCGAATGCGGCACCAATTGCTGTTAACGACAATTTGAGCGTATTCGCTCACGACGTCACCACAATCGTCACCAACGCCGCTTTAACTGCAAACGATACCGATGCGGATCTAGACGCCCTGACCATCACTGGATTTACTCAGCCGGCAAACGGCAGACTTGAGTTAAATGTGGACGGCGACTTGGAGTTCACGCCTGATGCTGGGTTCTCCGGCGTACAATCTTTTGAATACACCATTTCCGACGGGACAGAATCTGCGACGGCGACAGCAACGTTTACGGTCAATGACCAGCCCGTTGCCGTTGGAGATGAATTTTCTGTTTTGCGTAATGGCACGTTAAGTGGCGATGCCTCGCTGAACGATTCCGATGGGATTCACAGCACGCTAACTTACAATCTGGTTTCCAATACAGACAATGGAGTATTGACGCTGGATGCCGATGGCACTTTCACTTACACGCCCAATGCATCGTACTACGGTACCGATTCTTTCACTTACACCCTCAACGACGGGCTAGACGTTTCGGAAACTGCCGCAGTCGAAATTCGTGTGCTGACACCTCCAGTCTCAAATGACGATCATATCACTGTCAATTTTGGAGAATCCACGAATCTCGCAGTCTTGCTCAATGACTATGACCCCGACGGCAACAGAAGCGACCTGACCATCGAAATCGTTGTGCCGCCGAATTCCGGCAACCTAACCATGAATGCTACTTCGACAGCAGTATTTTATGAGGCCACCGATGATGGAGCTAATGTTGACATGATCCAATATCGCTTGCGAGACGCAGACGGAAACTATTCGAGCATTGGTCGAGTCAGAATCGTCATCAATCACGCACCGACGAACATCGTTTTAGACAACGACACTATCGACGAAAACTCCGCCAACAACACAGTCGTCGGTCAAGTTAGCGCTTCCGATTTAAACAACGACATTGTGTCGTTTGAATTGTTGGACAGTGACAACGATGCCTCCAACAATCCATTTAAAATCGCTGCGACCACGGGCGAAATATCAGTCAATCGTTCTTCGCTATTGAACTTTGAATCCGCCACATCATTTGAAGAAACGGTTATTGTTACCGATGACAGTGGTTTAACGAGCTCGCAAACGTTTACCATTTCGCTCAACGATGTAAACGAAGCTCCCCAAATCGCGGCGATTTCTGCTTCGACACACGAGGGTGGACGGGTCAATGGCGATGTTTCATTGTCTACGTTTGATCCCGAAAATGACGTAACTGGATTTCAAGTCACATCGGGCCCAACTCATGGCAATTTGGAATTCAATGTCGACGGGCGTTGGCAATATGAACACGATGGCTCAGAAAACTTTTCCGACGATTTTTCTTTCGCTTCCCGAGATTCTGCTGGCAACATCACGGACTCGACCGTTCGTATCAGCATCACGCCGCTACCGGACGCTTTGGAAATTGCCCCCGATGCACGCGGCGAATCTGTTGCCGTGATCCAAATTCCAGTGCGAGAAACCACAAACAATAACTCGTTGGGTGATTCGACAGAGACCAATAGCCCATCCAGCAGCCAACAGAATTCAAGCGAGCAAACGGAAAACAACACCGATCCGGAAACCCCGATCGAAAATGAGAACGTTGCGCCCGAATCGGACAACCTGGCCGGGCCGTTGAGCAACTCCAGAGGTTCAAATAGTACGGGAACCGGCGGGGCAGGCAACGACGACAACAACTCGGACAATGATCGTTTTTTAGAATCGGAAAGAGTCCAATCTGAATTTGAAGCAACCCGTCAGAAGACTCTGTTATGGCAGCCCAGATACGCAATCTACGGGAATCAATTGTCAGTTGAATCGACGTTGAACGACTTCAATTCGGATGCAGAATACCAGTTGGCTGAGCAACTTGAAGATTTAACCGGGATGACGATTGGATTATCGCAAAATTTGCTGGACGACCTGAATCAACAAACATTCGCAAGATCTTACACGTTTTCAGATATTCCGATCCTCGGCCTTTCGGCGTCAAGTATGTTTACGGTCGGGTATCTCGTTTGGGCAATTCGAGCAGGTGCGTTGGTCTCAACGTTTGCTTCGATCCCCGCTTGGACGCAATTTGACCCCCTTCCAGTTATTGAAAGTGGAATACCCGTTAATTCTGTTGAAGATGACGATTCGCTGGAGCAATTGGTCGATAACGTCTGAGTAGATTGATTCTGTTAAAACGTAACGACTGATCGGAATTTTCCTCATGCGATGGTTATCCACAAGATCGCGACTTAGTCTCGGGCTTGTTGCCATCATGGTTTCAGTGTTCTTTCTCGCTGTTGCGTTTGGCTTGGTCCCGTCTGGCGAAAGCGCCATCGCGCACAAGCGAAAAGTGGTTTGTGAACGATTGGCGATTTCAACTTCTTTGCTCGTTGGCCATAACGATTTTCGTTCCATTCGTTCCATTTTTTCGGAATCGGTCGCAGCGAACCCCGAGCTCCAATCGGTTGGTTTGCGCCGCAACAACGGCCAACTCATATGTTTCGCTGGCAAGCACAAAGACCGCTGGGATCCAAATGAATCCAGCTATAGCGAAACCCAAGCGCAAATCAAAATTCGCAAGGCGAACAATAAACCTTGGGGCGACCTAGAACTCAGATTCACCCCATTTTTTGGAGAGAGCACTCTGGCTTCTTCGTTGCAACACCCCTGGGTACGCATCGTCGGGTTCATGGCGATCGGCTGTTTTCTGTTGTTCAATTTTTACTTAAAACGAATGTTAAACGCGTTGAATCCGACCAAATCGGTACCTAGTCGCGTCCGCTCAGCGCTGAATACATTTACCGAAGCCATTATGTTGTTGGACGTACGCGGAAGGATCGTGCTTGCCAACGGCGCCTTTGAGAACATTGCTGGCATCGAGGCGGACAAACTTATTGGCAAAAGCCCAGACGTGTTCTTGTGGCTCAACGAAGATGGCAGTCAACTTGCCGAACACCCATGGCACGAAGCGACGCTCCAAGGCAACGTCGTCACCGATAGATTGCTGATCATGCCCCGCGTCAATGAAGTCATCCAAACCAGCATGGATGACCTCGAATGCGCTGCGCCACAGAACCGTGACCAACGTATTTTAAAGCCCAATTGCACGCCAGTATTGGGTGAGAATTCCCAAAGCAACGGGGTTTTGGTTTGCTTTGAAGACGTTACTGAATTGGAGCAAAGTAAGCAGGCCGCCGAGTCGGCAAACCAGGCCAAAAGTGACTTTCTGGCAAATGTTAGCCATGAAATTCGGACACCGATGAATGCGATTCTTGGATTCACAGACTGGCTCAATCGCGGGATGGTGCAATCAGAAGAGGAACAACGCGAATACCTTTCGACGATTCATTCCAGTGGCACGCATTTGCTTGAGCTAATTAACGACATTCTCGACTTATCAAAAATTGAAGCCGGTCGAATGGAATTGGAATTGGTCGACGCATCGCCTTACCGCGTGGTTTACGATGTGCAAAAAATCCTCAAAGTGAGAGCCGAGGAAAAGGGGATCTTTTTGAATCTCGATTTTCCTGATCCGCTGCCGGAAAAAATTTGTTCCGATCCCGTACGACTCCGGCAAGTCGTTACCAACCTGGTTGGAAACGCAATCAAGTTTACCAGCGACGGCGGTGTGCTCGTTTCCGTCTCAATCGTGCACAATGGACCGGCCACTTTCTTGAAAATTGATGTTGCCGATACGGGGATCGGCATGAACCAACAACAACTCGAAAAAGTTTTCGAGGCCTTTGTACAAGCGGACTCCAGTATTACCCGGCGATTCGGTGGCACCGGGCTCGGTTTGGCGATTAGTAAAAAAATCGTAGAAGCCCTAGGTGGCGAACTTACAGTTGCCAGTGAAGAGGGAAAAGGAACCGTGTTCACGGCTTTGGTTCATGCGGGAGAAGTTGACCTAAGCCGAACAATTACGTTCGAAGAATTCCTCAAATCTGAAAAAGGATCTTCGTCAAGCCGAACTTTAAAACAGTTCCATTTGGGTGCCAAGCGAGTCCTCGTCGTCGACGACGGCGATTCGAACCGACGACTCGTTCGCCTCATTCTGGAAAAAGCTGGATGCCAAATCTCTGAAGCCGTCAATGGGCAAGAAGCCGTCGAGAAGGTCCTTGCCGGGGATTTTGATATTGTTTTGATGGATATGCAAATGCCGATCATGGATGGATACCAAGCAACCAAAAAGCTACGAGAAATGAATTTTGATCGCCCTATTGTCGCTCTGACCGCCAACGTCTTGGCTGACGACGAGAAAAAATGTCATGAACATGGCTGCACCGGATTCGTCGCCAAACCGATCGATATGGACATCTTGATCCAGACCATTGCCGATTTACTCGGTATTGAACTGATCGAATCCCATGAACCGGATGCCCCCGCCCCCAACCCGCTGGCTTTGGCTCCACCGCAAAAGTCGGTTGCAAATCCACCGGCTGCTAGCAGAGCGATCCACTCGACGCTGCCAACCGATGAGCCGGAGTTTATGGAGATTGTGGTCGAGTTCACGAAGACACTTCGTCTGAAAATTGCGGAAATGAGAGCAGCTGCAAACGCCAATGCTCATCAAACCTTGAGCGAACTCGCGCATTGGCTCAAAGGAGCTGGCGGCACATGTGGTTTTGAAGAATTTTACGAACCATCGGTCGCACTAGAAAAGCTTGCCAAGGCGGAAGAATCGTCAAAGTATGACACGTCGATTCAATTCCTTGAAGCGTTGTCACAATCAATTGTTATTGAAAACGTCTCACACGAGACGATGGAGATATAAACAAGTCTTTTTTTGCCATGCCATTGCGCGAGGCGAACGGTACCAATTTCGCCACAACCGTTCGGTGTTACAAGATTTAGTACGGATTTCAAAATGCATACAGATACGCTTGGTCAAACGGAAATTGTCCCGGCGATCGTTCCCCAAGAACGAAGTCCAGCTCCGGCAACGTCAGCCGACACGAATTCTAACGGCGAAGCAGGAATCAAATCCGCGAAAATCATGATCATCGATGATGAGCAATTGGTCATCAGAGTTGTTCGACGTTTTCTTTCGTCCGAAGGTTATTCAAACTTTTTAACCGTTACAGACTCGCGACAGGCCCTTGAACGCATCCATTCATTTCAACCCGATATTGTGTTGCTTGATATCATGATGCCTCACATGTCAGGTATCGACTTGCTCAAGCTTAGGCAACAAGATAACAGCATCAAGCACATCCCGTTCATTATTCTCAGTGCCAATTCAGAAAAAACAATCAAACGGGAAGCACTAAAGCTGGGCGCAACGGACTTTTTGGCCAAACCGGTCGATGCCGTCGACTTGGTTTTGCGGGTTCAAAACTCGTTGGTGATCAAGCAACACCAGGATCATTTGACGGAGTACGCCGTCGAGCTCGAAAAGAAAGTTCAGCAGCGGACACGGCAAATTGATGCCTCGCGTGAACAGATCATTCATTGCTTGGCAAAAGCCGCGGAATTCCGGGATAACGAAACCGGTGCTCACGTCATTCGAGTCGGCAAGTACGCAGCAGTGATCGCGAAACAGCTCGGTTTCGGCCCAAATTATTGCCGCCAAATTGAACTAGCGGCCCAGCTTCACGACGTCGGAAAAATCGGAATCCCGGACTCGATCCTCCTCAATCCTGGAAAACTGAGTCGGGAAGAATTTGACATCATGAAACAGCATTGCCGTTTAGGTTGTCAAATCATGGAGCCGTTGGCTCGCGCCGAGATGGCCGATTTGCGGCAGTCTGGTAAAACCGGTGGCGATGCACCGATGCTGGTGTTGGCCGCAAACATCGCCAAGACTCACCACGAAAAATGGGACGGCACCGGATACCCAGACGGTTTAAAAGGCGAAGAAATCCCGATTGAAGGTCGCATCACGTGTGTCGCTGACGTTTATGATGCATTGTGTAGCGAGCGTCCCTACAAGCCTAAATTCCCGCGCGAAAAATGCCTTGAAATTATGCTGTCCGAACGAGCCACTCGTTTTGACCCCCAAGTTTTGGATGTGTTCTTCGAGCGACTGGACATCATCGACCAGATTGGCCATCTTCACGGCGACGGCACTACCGATTAGCGGTATAAAAGCCCCGAAATTTATCAGGGCTTTCTTGTGGGTCCTTTGTGCGTTGTTTATGGCGTCAACAGATCAACGAACGGTCCGACGTCGAGCAAGTCTACGTTACCGTCACCATTAATATCAGCATTGGCCTGAAATCCACCGGACTGTAAGACTGCCACAAAAGCAGATACATCGAGCAGATCCACGTTACAATCCATGTTGACGTCGCCTAACAATGTTCCTCCTGTGAAAGTCACTTCTAAGGTGGCCGGTACCGCATCGGCGTCGATGGATTCGAGTGAGTCCACTCTAAGCAAAACGAAATTCTCAGTCTCGCTGCGGACCGTAAAAAAGTCATCTTTGCTGGCATCACTCAGCACCGTGTTCAGTGGCACTAAGTTAGTCATGTCGATCCCCAAATCTGTATTTGCCGCGATCGGGGTCTCCAAAATCTCCAAAGCGACAGTCGTGGCCGAAAAAGCTTGATCTGACAACTCCAACTCACCATCGCCGGTAAAACCAAAAAACTCGACCGGTGCTTCCGTTTGAGTATTGGTAACGATCGCGGCAGTCCGCAAGTGTAAAGTGGCGGCGGTGATGGTGGCGCCATCTGGCACTCCTGACAAATCGAATTCGTAAAGACCATCGGAAATGTTGCTGCCGCCAGACATGCTAGTCGTGATCGTTGCTTCGTCGCCATAGAATGTCTGACCATTGATGCCCGCTGACATCACGCGAGCATCTGCAGTCGCCACAATTTCCATCGTGTCCGCAGACACCACTCCCCAGGCAAACCAAGAAACCGCAATGAGCACTATTGTGTTGAGATATTTCATTTTTCCCTCAGATTTTGTTGAATCGAATTCGACCAATGACAAGTTGCCTCGATCGTTACTAGGGAATTTGAAAATCAGTCTGCTTTGGCCACACAATCTCAAAATTTTTCGAAAGTCACAGTTCTCAACGTGACGGTGGCCGAATTTTCATGCCAACGATTTAGACTCGTTGCACAAAGCTTCAAAATGGGATTCGATCGTTTGCAAGACCGTTTGAAACGCTTCAGCCGATTCAGCAGAAACAAACTCGAGTTCTTTCGATGCTGCCGAGGCCGCCATGGCACCAACGGCCGCGAAACTAGATTTCATGGAATGGCCACAACGTCTGGCGTCATCAAATCGACCTTCATCAATCGCCTCTTGAGCCGAAGCAATAATCTTCGGGGTTTCTTCAACGCAAGTATCCAGCAAGACTTTGGCAAGTTCTAAATCTCCGCCAGTCGTCGCTAACGCAACTTCACGATCCCAAATCGGAATGCTCATAGTCATTTCTTTCTGTTTGTTGTCATCGACTTGCGTGATCGCATGTTCTACCGCCGCATACAAGTCTTCCGCTTTAAATGGTTTCGGTAGGTAGTCATCCATACCCGCCAATAAAAAACGTTCATGATCCCCAGTCATTGCATGCGCCGTCAACGCAATAACGCGTTGACGATCCGTTTGGTTCGCCTCTTTTTTGCGGATCTCTTTGACAGCCGTCAAACCATCCATCTCCGGCATCTGAATATCCATCAATACCACGTCGTAATCATTGGATTCCAGCGCATGAAGTGCTTCAACGCCAGTCTCCGCTAAATCAACAAAATGTCCTCTTTTTTCCAACAATCCGATAGCAACTTTCTGGTTGACCAAACCATCTTCAGCCAACAATACGCGACGAGGTTCTACGGTTTGAACGAATACGTTTTCGATCGACTCCGACAGACTTCGATGATCTGGTCGTAACTGTGCCGTAAAACAAAAGACACTCCCCTGCCCCAACGACGAAGACGCGTTTATCGTACCCCCCATCAGTTCGGCTAGATTCTTGCAAATCGCTAACCCCAGTCCCGTTCCTCCATGCTTTCGCGTCGTGCTGGCATCTTCTTGCTCAAACGGCTCAAACAATTTTTCGATCTTTTCGTTTGGTATTCCCGCTCCGGTGTCCGAGACTTCGAAACACACCAACTGGTATTCGCTGGAGACATCCGTTTCACGGCCTTTTCGCTCGACACCGTCGGACGTCATCGTCGAATCATCGCCAAACACCCGGACCGTTACTTTCCCACGCTGAGTAAATTTGATCGCGTTGCTAATCAAGTTCAACAAAATTTGCCGAACGCGCAATCCGTCGCCTTCGTAAACATCGAGAACATTTTCATCACATTCGTAAACCAGCGCCAATTCTTTTTCGTTTGCTTGAACCTTCATCAAACCGACAATTTCAAGCAACAGTTTCTTGAGTCCGAACGTCCGGTTTTCCAATTCGAGCTTACCAGCTTCGATCTTCGAAAAATCTAAGATATCATCGATCAAACCGAGTAAATTTTGAGCGCTCTTGGTCGCCAAACGGAGATGCTCTCGCTGCTCATCGTCCAACTCTGAATTTCGCAGCAACTCGCACATCCCCAAAATCCCATTCATCGGAGTACGAATTTCATGGCTGATGTTTGCCACGAATGAACTCTTGGTTTGATTGGCTTGTTCTGCCTCAAGCCGAGCTCTATCCAGTTGTAAATTGGCGACTTCCGTCCGCTTCTTGGCGCGCTCCAACGCCGATATGAACTTGGCTTGGCGCCGATTCCAAACCAACACCAATCCGCTACCTAAAAACAATAGCCCTAAAACACTGCCACTGGCGACAAAGAACTCGCGACTCTCATACCATTGACGCCTAAAAAAATCACTCGTTACCCATTTCGAATGCAAATCACGATGCTTTGATCGGGACATCCGTTCGATAGTCTTCGACATGATGTTTGAAAACACCTGCCAATCGGAGCGAACGCCGAATCCGTTGGCATACGTAAAGTCAGACACGCCCGCGATTCGCAGATTGGTCAATCCTTCTTTTTCCGCGACATAGGTAACCACCGAAGAACCACCGAAAAACGCCTCGACTTCCCCACTGGCAACCATCCGGACCCCAATGGCTGGACCTTCAACCTCACGAATCAAAATCTCCGGATGGTTCTGCCGTAAGAAATATTCACCCGTGTAGTCATTGGGCACAGCAACTTGTTTGCCCACTAAATCGCGCAACGTCAAATCTGCTTTATTGTCACTGCGAACGACGATAACCGCCGGGTACTCAATATAGGGTTTGCTGACAGAAACATATTTGCGATCCGACCATGGCACCAACAATGAAACGGCATCAATTTTTCTGTTTTTTAACAACCGCAAGTTGTCTTCCCATTTGTCGGTTTTGATCACGCTGAACTGTACCCCTAACGTCTCAGAGAAATAGTCCAGGTAGCTGCGGACGACGCCCTGAAATCTGGGAACGTCGGTCGCTTGATCACTCCAATATTCAAATGGAGGATAATCCGGAGTCGGAGCGACCTTGATTACAGGATGTTCTTTTAACCACTTGCGTTCTTGCTCCGTCAACCAACTTAGATCGTTGTTTTGCGCCAACAACTGGTCAGCCGGCAACAAAAAAAACAAGACAACCAAACACATCCAATGATTGCGCATTGATACTCGCCATACGCAAGATGAAATAATCGTCATTCATCTTACGCATTGCGAGGCAATAATCAAAGACAATCAGCGTATAAACAGTGATTCACAAACGAATTGTATCGGCGACTGCAGAGGAACCATGACTCGATCGAATTCTTGTTATATCGACGCGTCGTTCTCCGATGAGAATCCCGACGCCGAAAAACGCCAGTTCCAACGTGATTCTTGCTCGTTTAAATATTGGCCAACAACATCCTGATCTTATCAAGAGCGCACTATCGGCGCCGGCCCCAAAACTGACGCTGAAAGATGGAATTCGTGCAGTTTCCTGGACGGCAATAGCCCAAAGGATAATCACACCCCCAGACGGGTTCGTGACGGGCATGAAGCGGCAACAAAGCCGCCGAAGAGAAAAAATGGACCGCTGACACGGTCGTTTGCCAAAAATCGTTTCGGACCACATGGCCGTAACGCTCAAGCGCAACGTCCTCAAACAATAAAGGCTTATACTTCAACGCCGGAGCTTCCCACATCAACAATTTGTTGCTGTGCTCAGTCAATTCCCAACCGGAGGTGTACTTCTCCAATAAACGTTGAGATTGATCGCTAGGCGTCGGATTTTGAACCAAGTACGGATTTATGCGTATCTCGGTGAGCTGTTTTCGTGGCCATTGGGACAAAGTGACTGGCTCGTCTGATTCCGTATCATCCTGCGAAGGGGCAAATCTCGGCTTTGCCGCGGCCCTAAGTTCTGTTTTCCCGTAATCCGTTTTCCCGTACATCGCCTCCGTTTCCCCGAATCCAATGCGATAACCTGAATTTTCTTGTGACCATTTTGAAGAATCCGATTCGTATTGAACGGGATACTTTAATTCGCCTTGGTCTTGGGCTGCCGCCAAGTCAACGTCAGCCGCAAAAGTCAACATCAACCACATCCATGAACAAACTGCGATTCGCATATGTGTAACCTTAAACAGATTTTTACGTTTTTCTTTATCGACACAAATGACCGATAGGATTCCGCAACAACCCAAAACCATTGACAACAACGCAACCCTTGAACTGCGTTGTGATCGGCAAACTCCACCAAGTGCTCGAATATTGCGCAATCGTTAAATTCTTACGCCTAATGAATTGCGCGTCGAAATAACACAGTGCGACGCAAGGCCCCGGTGAAATCCGATTTGATTCAATCGCCAAACTCAGCACGTCACGATGCAATCGGTTAACGGGAAAACGTTGCGATGACTTCGCCGGTAACTCGCGAGTAAGTCAAACCCATGCTTAGCGGAAAACGCTTCAAGCCCTCGTCACGCAATCGCGGCGCATGATTCATTTGATACGATTCAAACTCTAATCGGGACGCAAACCGATACCGGATTTCAAAATGAAGCTCATCATCCTGTTTGACGATCTCAGCGGCGACCGCCCCTGCCGCCAAAACATCCTCGACATGTTCGTCTTCCAACCAATGCAGCCACGCGTTTGCCGTTTCGGCATCAGTAAGAGAACAGCGGACAACGTAAGAAAACATGGTTTGGATTCGCGCATTAAAAAAGCCTATCCGGAGTTGTAATTCATGAAGCAGTGCAAAAGGCCGGATAGGCCGGAACGTCTTTCAATGATAGCTACAAGGACACCGACTCTCAAAGCGTTTAGAAGAAATCTTTATGCAAGACAGTTTAATGGATCGCAGCCCCGCGTTTTCCGTATATATGCCTTCGGGAAACCGAATTAACCACCAGCTGATTGACTACGCATATCAACCAAGTTATCGTTTTTAGAATACTCCCCTTCAGGATTCACATTATGAAATGCACGGATCATTTGCTGAGTCGTCGAAACATCTTAACCGTTGGTGCTGCTTGCGGATTGACACTTTCAAACTTTTTCCGGCTGCGCCACGCCTTTGCCGATCAGAAAAACTATGAAAGTGTAGAAGGCACCGCCAAAAGTACGATTTTCATTTTTTTGCCGGGGGGCATGGCTCATCAGGAGTCGTTTGACCCCAAACCTTATGCACCGCTTGAGTACCGAGGTCCGCTCAATAGTATTCCAACAAAAATCTCGGGCGTTCGATTTGGACAGCTGTTTTCCAAAACGGCGCAAATTGCCGACAAGCTTACCGTTATCAGAAGCATGACGCATGGCGAAGCAGCGCACGAGCGTGGCACTCACAACATGTTTACTGGTTATCGACCCAGCCCGGCCCTTCAGTACCCCAGTATGGGAAGTGTAGTCGCTCACGAGTTTGGTCCGAGAAAAAATTTACCACCTTATGTCTTGATCCCCAATCAGCCCAATACTTACGCTGGCACGGGCTATCTCAGTTCGTCGTTCGCTGGATTTTCGATCGGCGCTGATCCGGCCAGGCGAGGTTTTCGCGTGCGCGATTTGGAGCTTCCAAGTGGTGTCAATCACGATCGTTTTAACAAGCGTCAAAAGTTACTCGACGTGGTTAACCAATCGTTTGAATCCCGAGAGAAATCCGACGCCATAGAAGCGGTGGATACGTTTTACGAGCGAGCCTATAGCCTAATTAATTCTAAGGCAGCCCGCGAAGCATTTGACATTGAAAAAGAGGACCCAAAACTGCGCGATCGCTACGGACGAAATCAGGCGGGTGCTCGTATGTTGTTGGCCCGAAGGCTAGTTGAATCTGGTGTTCGCTTTGTCACGCTCACGTATGGAGGATGGGACCATCACGACAATATTGAACGTGGCATGAAACGGCAAGTGCCCGCGTTTGATCAAGGGTTTGCAACACTGATTTCTGATTTGGAAGAGCGAGGTTTGCTCGATTCGACGCTCGTTTGCGTGTGCAGCGAGTTTGGTCGAACTCCTAAAATCAACCCGACGGCCGGTCGTGACCATTGGCCAAAAGTATTCAGCTCAGTGCTGGCTGGTGGTGGAATCAAACGGGGACTAGTATTCGGTAGCTCCAATGCAACGGCAAGCGAACCCGAAGAAGACGCCGTTAGTGTCGAAGATTGGGCGACCACGATTTATGGTTGCATGGGTATTGTCGCTGACAAAGAACTGATGGCACCCGGCGATCGACCCATCGAGATTGTCGACGGTGGAAAAATTCGTAAAGAACTGCTCGGCTAACCCGAAATAATATGTTTCAACGACGAATCTATCTACGTGTTTGGCTCATCATTGGCTGGTTCATTAATCTCGCGTGTCTTGACTCGTCGTGTTTCGCGTCAGGCTCTACGCCGCGTTTAAATTTGATCACACCTCGTGGCGTCCAGCGTGGACATGAGCATTGGCTGCGATTTTCCGGTGAACGATTGGACAAAGCGGAACAGGTTTTTCTTTATGATGAGGGTATTGCTATCCTCGAAGTAAAATCGATCGACCCGCAAAACGTCGACGTCAAAATTCGAGTCGATGAGCAATGTCGAATTGGGGAGCATATCGCTCAAATTCGGACCGCGCAAGGTATTTCAGACTTTCGTTCGTTTTTTGTCGGCGTCCTGCCAGATGTTCAAGAAGCAGAACCCAACAACACGCCGGAAAATGCCCAGGCTGTCGAATTGGATTGTACAATTAATGGTACGATCAAAAATGAGGACGTTGATTGGTTTCGTCTAGAGTGCCGACAAGGGCAACGACTTTCGGTAGAAATTGAAGCCATTCGACTGGGTTTCATGTTCGACTCATTCATCTCCGTGTTGGATGAAAACAACTTTGAAATTGCGGTTTCCGATGATTCCAGTTTTGGCAAACAAGATGGAGTGATCTCCCTCAAAATTCCTCGGGACGGGACCTACTATGTCGCGGTTCGCGAATCTTCGTATGGTGGAAATAACAATGCCCGGTATCGACTTCACGTGGGCCAGTTCCCGCGACCCACCGTCGTTTTTCCACCGGGCGGTTTGGCGGGTGCCACTCAAAAGCTTGTTTTCTTGGGCGATGCAGAAGGCGAAATTGAAAAAGAATTGCGAATTGAAAACAAACCGTCGTTTCGACCGGGCGTTTTCGTCGAAGATGCTTTGGGGGTTTCGCCTTCGCCGGTTGCGTTTCGCACGTCTTCGTTAAACAATGCCCTCGAAGTTGAGCCAAACGACGACCGAAAGTCAGTATCCGCATCGCTGCCTGTACCGTGTGCCCTGAACGGTATTATTCAACAGCCAAACGACATGGATTACTTCAAATTTTCGGCGAATAAAGGACAGGCGATTGACGTTGAACTTTTGGCACGTCGCATTCGATCTGGCTTGGACCCGGTGATGAACATATTCAATGCCGCCGGAAAACATCTCGTGGGCGATGACGATGCACGACGTCCGGATTGCTATTTAAGGTTCAATGTGCCTGAAACCGGCGATTACTTCCTCCGGGTCCGCGATCATTTGAATCGCGGGAAAAGCGACTTTGTGTATCGTGTCGAATTAAAGCTGGCTGAGCCCGAATTGACTATTTCGATTCCCCGCGTCGATCGCTATTCCCAGCTGAGACAAAAAATCGCGGTGGCGCAAGGTAATCGGTTTGCCACTATGGTGTCTGCCGACCGCAAGAATTTTGGAGGTCCGATTGAGTTGCTGGAAGCGGCATGGCCACCAGGAGTCACACTAGAATGTCGCCCAATGGTGGCGAACATGAATCTCATGCCAGTCGTTTTCTCGGCTAGTGAAGACGCCCCGATTTCTGGGAAATTGGTTGATCTGCGGGCACGGCACACCGACGCCTCAAAAAACATCGAAGGTCGATTTAGTTTGACTGCTGATTTTGCGTTGGGCCCACCCAACAATGCGCAGTTTTATACTGCGAGTGTCAACAAACTGGCGTGTGCCGTAACTAAAAAACTTCCGTTCAAGATCGAAATTGAGCAACCCCAGGTTCCGCTCGTTCGCAACGGCACTATGAATTTGAAAATTACGGCAATTCGGGACGAAGGATTTGACCAAGCAATCAACGTCCAATTTCCGTTTCGTCCTCCAGGTCTGGGTACGAAGCCGCAAATTCAAATCAAGAAAGGTGAGACGTCTGCGATATATCCCTTAAACGCAAACGGCAACGCTCAATTGGGCAAATGGCCTGTGTATGCTGTTGGACAAGCCAACGTGAATGGACCAGCATGGGTCTCCACTCAACTCGCCGAAGTAGAAATTTCCGAGCCGTTAGTGACGATGGAAATCAATCGCACGACCTTGGAACAAGGACAGGAAGCGACGGTATTTTGTAAAGTTAATCACCACCAGCCATTTGAAGGGGAAGCCACCGCCGAAATCTTGGGTTTGCCGCCTCATATCGATATTCCCAAACTACGGTTCACCACAGACACTCAAGAACTAAACTTTACAGTCAGTACCAACTCGAAAAGCCGCATTGGCAAGCATAAAGGTATGTTCTGCCGAGTAACCATTTTTAAGAATGATGAACCCATTGTCTCAACTGCGGCTCGATCGGAACTGAGAATCAATAAGCCAAAACCAAAAGAACAGAATCAAAATGCATCGGCCCCTAAGACTCCGCCAAAACCCAAAACGGCTCAACCCAAGCCCAAATCACGGCTCCAACAATTGCGTGAGGCCGCCAAGTCTAAGACTAAAAACTGATTTCTTGGTTTGCAATCGGCGAATCTTTGAGAGTTTATCGTGGCCATTAGTGAGCGCCGCTGCGTTGTTTGTGATGCTCAGTTTACCGCTTGCTGGGGTGACAAGCGCTCAGACCGATGATTCCAAGACAAGAACACAGTCGCCAGCACAAGTCCCAACCATCGATCAATATGCGCCAAAAAGCATGCTCAAAGCCAAACAAACGAAGCTAACTCGATCGAAGTTCCCGACGATCGACATCCATGGCCATTTCGGTTTTCGTTTGAAAGGAAGCAATGAGGCTTTGGCCAAGTACGTCGACGTTATGAATCGACACAATATTGCGATCTCGACGTCTTTAGATGCGGTGCTCGGTAAAGAAGAACAACATCTTGGTTTCTTAAAGCCGTTTCGGGATCGCTTTTTCGTGTTTTGCCACATCGATTTTGTTGGGAAAGGTGACGCCGAAAACCCCGCTACATTGGCTTGCAACCAGCCGGGATTTGTACGCGACGTTTGTCAAAAACTCAAAGCGGCCAAATTAAAAGGAATTGTGGGCCTCAAGTTTTTTAAACAGTTTGGACTTGGCTACAAAAATTCTGATGGCACTTTGCTAAAGATTGATGACTCTCGATTTGACCCGATCTGGAAAACTTGCGCGTCTTTGAATTTTCCGGTCATTATCCATACAGCAGATCCTGAAGCGTTTTTCCGACCGATCAATCCTGAAAATGAGCGGTATGAGGAACTCCTGCGTCACCCGGACTGGAGCTTCTTCGGCGATGAATTCCCGAGCCGAAAACAACTATTGGATGCACGCAATCGAGTTATCGAACGTCACCCCAATACAACTTTTATCGGAGCCCATGTTGCCAACAACCCAGAAGACTTAGCGTCTGTAGGTCGTTGGTTAGACGAATACCCCAACCTGGTGGTAGAATTCTCCTCCCGTATTGGGGAACTCGGGCGTCAGCCTTTTTCGGCACGTGAGTTTATCATTAAGTATCAAGACCGCGTGCTGTTCGGTACGGACGGTCCATGGCCTGAAGAAAGGCTAACCTACTATTGGCGATTCCTAGAGACTGACGACGAATACTTCCCGTATTCAGAAAAGACCCCGCAACCACAAGGGTTGTGGTTTATCTATGGCGTCCAGCTTCCCGACTCGGTCCTACAGAAGGTCTACTACAAAAACGTGATTCGGCTAATCAACAACGCCACGGAAAAGTATCAAAAAGCCGCTTCGAAACACTCCCATTAAGTGTTTGATTGGTTGCATGGCTCGTTCGTCAGGCGCACAAAAACACCCGTTTCGAAGAAACGGGTGTTTATTGGGACGTATTTTTTGGTCGTCGTTACGACTAGCCGCCTGTAATCAGAGCAACGAATGGATTGACGTCGAGAATATCGACAACTCCGTCTTCGTTGACATCAGCTTCGCAAACGAAAGCGCCAGTGATCGCGGCAACGAATGGAGCAACGTCAAGAATGTCGACTGCCCCGTCGCCATTGACATCTCCCAAGGCGTTCATGCAACCACCGCCACCTTTCGCTGAACCAAATTCAGCTCCGGTCAAGACGATACGATAGTCGCCACCGCCGGTCGTGAACGTTTCCCAAGCACTAAACATGCCGTCGGAGGCAGGATTCAATCCAGCCAAAGTATCAAAACCAAGACCAGATGCATTTGAGATTGAAGCCAAGTCCGTCGCGATCGCATCTTCTGGATCCGTTGAGAAACCACCGATGGTCAAAATGTATTCAGTACCGGTAGTGACAGATGCAGGGTTGTCCAACAAAGGCCCCGTCCAAGTCGATGGATCCGCCAAAGATGCCAAAAATGGTAGATTGGGATCTGGAACGTCAGGATTGTCGTCATTTGCCATCAACAACATTCCATTCGTATCCCACAACCACAGGCGAGTGTCAGTCTCACCAACGAAACCCGCGTCTTCTGTGATCACACTGAAAGTCGCTGGATCGGTAACGGTGATCAAGAAGCTATCACGATCAGGATCAGCTGCGGCATCCATATTACCAGTGATCACGTCAAAAACAGTCGCATCATCCGTCGTTTGGAAGTCCCCGGCAGGGAAGTTTCCGGCATCTCCACCACCGTTGGTTGTTTCATTCCATTCATCGGCTTGCGCAACTGTCCAAACCAATGTTGACAGGGCCAGCACCATACAGATGCTCAATCCCCTTTCGAGAATTTTCATAAGTCTCTCCCAGTACAAATTCGGTATTAGTTGATAACATCAACAAAGTTCACAACCCATTCACTGTTCCACCCTCGAAGGTAGTCGATTTGTTTTTTGAAGTCAATTAATTGACTCGAACTACAAGTAAACTTGTATTCGATATTTCAACATCTGGTGCACTCCATATCTTGGAAAAAATTTGATCAATACTCAACTGCTCGCTACCGGACGCTACGTCCCACCGAATCGCGAATCCAACTCCGAATTGGCAACGACTTGGGGGTTGGAAGCGGGTTGGATCGAAAGTCGAACGGGAATCAACAGCCGCTCGATCGCATCAGAAAATGAAGCTGTCTCGGATTTGGCGTCGTCGGCAGGCCGTGCCGCGTTAGAAAATTACGCTGCCTCAGGCCAATCGCGGCCAAACATCGGTGCTTTGATTCTCGCCACCAGCACACCCGATCATCTGCTGCCACCGACTTCAGCCAAGATCGCATCGGAACTAAATCTGGAAAACGTCGCCGCGTTTGACTTAACCGTCGCCTGCAGTGGCTTCTTGTATGGCATGATCCTCGCGGACGCTCTTTGCAAAACCTCCGGTCAATCGGTGTTGCTGATCGCGGCCAACATTCTTTCGCGGCGCTGTGTCTCGGACGACCCAAAAACACGCCCCATTTTTGCCGACGCCGCCGGTGCGGTCATTCTTGGCCCCACATCATCGCAACGTTCGATCTTGAGCACTGCGTGGCGCAGCGACGGGAAGCACTGGGATAGTCTCCTGATTCCCGATGGAGGATCTCGACATCCGATTTCAGAAAGTACATATTCCGACAATCGACATTTGATGCAACTGGTTGACGGATCGGCCGTGTTTAAGTTCGCCGTACAAGAAATGGCTGAACTCGGTCATCAGGTCCTAGAACGAGCGGGTTTTTCGATCTCCGACGTCGACTGGTGGATTCCCCATCAGGCTAGCCGCAGGATCATCGAAGCTTGCCGACGCATCTTGCGAATTCCAGAGCAAAAAACGTTAACCACAATCGACAAACTTGGGAACAGTTCGGCCGCTACGATTCCAGTTACTTTAGATACCTTTCTAAACGTGGAAAATGGTATTGAATCCGGCGACTTAGTTCTCTTGACTGCGGCGGCCGCTGGAATGACTAGTGCTGCCATATTGATGCGAATTCCTTAGTTTCCGCAAACATTTTTGTGGGCCGCAGAAAAAAGTTACCATTCCATCGAAATTTTTTGATTTTGTGTCCGCCGATTCGCCAAAACGGAAATGAACGATTAGCTCCATCATTCTTGAGACATTTCAAACGGAAATACAATGAACTGCTGCGTGAAAATCCTGGTCGCTTTTTCCTTATACTTTTTGCCAACGGTCTCCGTGGCGCAACTTAATTCTGGCCTTGAAGCCTACTGGCAGTTTGATGGTGACACGTTCGATGCCGCCGGCTCATTTCTCGATTTCGACACCGTTGGCGAGCACCTTCACAAACCAGGTTTGATCGGCTGCGCTATCGACTTTATCGGCAACCGTAACCAATACCTGGTTCGATCTGAAGACGACGAAGTATTCAATATTGGCGGCGACGATTTTACAGTTCAAGTCTGGGTGAATTTTGCAACAACCGCCGGCGAACAGACTTTGTTTGAAAAATTCACCGGCGGTGCAGGGCCAGGCTATACGATCACGAAACTCACAAGCAATCAAATCCAGTTTTTTGCGTCCGGCTTGGGAGTCCTAAATTCGACTCCGGTAGACCTCATTCCAGGAACGTGGAAGCACATTCTCGTTCGCCGGTCCGGAAACGACGTATCAATCTTCGTTGACAATACTTCGGTCGCTGAAACAAGTTTGTCCGGCACGGTCAACCCTAGTCCTAACCCACTTCGGATTGGGGAACGCCAAGGCATTCAACAGTTCCCCGTGAACGGCGCGATGGACGAAGTCGCATTTTGGAGTCGCGCTGTCAGCAACGAAGAGATAACGCAGTTATTCAACGATGGTAACGGCTTCCCACTCCTGCCAACGCCACCGGTACTACTCGGCGATACAAATCAGGACGGCGACGTTAACTTGTTGGATGTTGCCCCGTTTATAGAGTTGCTTTCGTCAGGCGAATATCAAGCAGAAGCTGACGTCAACGAAGACTGCGTGGTCAACCTGCTAGATGTTTCAGGGTTTATCGACATTCTGTCTGGCAACTAAAACCATTGGATTCAAACAATCCGTTTCGCACCTCTGGATTCATGATTTAACGTTTGGTCCGCCCTGATTCTCTCGGACTCATCATACAGACGCATCAACGCTTGCCGATAATTGGCATTGCATTCGCGGTAAGCCTGTGTCACGACTGGCCTGTCCAATTGAATCTCACGATCCGCTTGGAGGCCTTCCACGATTTTCAAAAAGTGGTTTAGACTTGGTTCCAATTTTGCCAACAACGGAACACCGAAAATCCTGCGGTGGACCGTCAAACAAACATGTTGAAAGGCATTCCTAGTCGAGCGAAACAACAACATCCGATTCAACCAAGACCAAGTTTCAATCCCGTCGACAATCAGCAAACAAGCCGCTGGATTGGTTGTCACGCCTTCACCTAATTGATACCGAATTCGCCTGCCGTCCAAAACAGCTGCTTGAAATCCGGCAATCAAGTCATTTGAAAGCGCCGATTTTGCCAGAGCATACGCCAAAGTCGATTTTCCGGAACCGTGTGGCCCAACCAATTGACCGATTCTTGGGAGTTCGGCCTCGGCGGGCAGAAATGTATGCGGCAGCTCGCCGCCGGGCACAAATGTGGCGGTTGCGGGGCAGATAAATCGTGATGAAAACGGGTTCTCTAACAAGACTGTTTTGACGTTTCGTATTCTGAGGTCGATGTACTTCCCAACTGAAAGCAACAATCTTCGGTAATCTGTTGTTCGCCAAGAAAAACCCTCAGTCGGACGCACCACCGAATCTTTATGATCTCACCATTGTACGAAAGGGGACTTTCTGGCAACACAGAGCTGATCCGATGAGGGCGTTTCAACCCTTCAGCATTCAAATTCTGCTTGGGCCGCCGCTCAAAAAAATGCACGCCGTAGTCTTCTTCTCCTTTGCCAATGGTGAACCACATGATTGAGGACTCAACCGCCGTGATAGTCACGTCCGACGGCAAGTCAATGCGATACTCTGCCACCAATACATCGCCTCCAAAATAATGAGAACCAGGCCGTTCAAGACTGATCTGCAATTGGGGGCGAGCTAAACGGATTGTTGGGCTGTGCGGCTCACGCTCGCGACGACTCGCGGCGTGACGATGACTTCGAAATTCCGCAACACCCTCGGAAATCCTTTCGTTTGACCGTGAACTTCGATTTGCCATGCTACTCGATTACTAGACGATTGGAACGAATGCATTGCCCCCAACGGCAATGAGAATTCAAATTCGGTTTGAAATGGTTCGCGCGAACTTAACTTGATGCCCCGTTTGCGAAACAGTCGCCGACTAAAAACTCGTTTTTTTTCTGTCAGCGTGTTGGTACCTTGATTGAAGGTTGCTTCCTCAACACACACCAGGTGCACATCAATCAATTTTAGCCGCAGTCTACCAAATTGCGACAGAAATACCCGGTTCAGCTCGCCGGGAACGATCGGATATCGTTCGACTTCGACAACGGTCGGACCAATACTGATCGTTTTGAGCAATTGCCGCAGAAAACGGTAAAACGACCACGTGGCCGCAAACATCGTCGGTATCGCAACTCCCCCGGCCACCCAATCGGTTCGGCCCATTTTGAGTTTCGCATATGCCGTCACGATCAGAACTACCACCGTGGCCACGAAAACTAAACAAAGAACGCCCGCGGTTATCAGGCCCCAGATGCCCTCGCGAGAAGCCATGATTCGAAACGGCAGTCGCTGCCCTTTCTGTGGACTATTGGAACGCGAAGGCACCGTTGGCAAATCACCATGTCCGCGGCCAATCTCGTTCAACAGCTCTCGTTGGTTCGCCCGAATCGCCCCTCGTCGCTCGGCCGATGCGCCGACTTTCCAGATCGCGTTGAGCATCATGTAGCCGCCAATACCGACCATGGCCAGCGAAAACACCGGCTTGATGAAATAGTCCAAAATCCACGAATACAAGTCCGTCGGAGTTTCGCTCATGAAATTGATCGTCAGAAACACGACCATCAGGACGACGCCCCCCAGCACCAACAGTGACGCGATCGTGGCTTCCGTAACACCGGACCACCAGCCATGCCGAGACCGGCTCAGGGCCTTGCGACCCGTAAGATACCAAATTGAAGACCAACGGTTATTCATATCACCAACCATGCGTGAATTTCGCAATTCTATACCACACTGAAAAATGTCGTCTATGTGGTTTTTCTTCGTTGCTTACCAACAATCACAAAAAACTTACCGATTGCGGAATTGTTATTGTTAAATCCAATTCGCTGCTGCGGGAACACCTCTCCAATTTTCAATTCCGTCGGTAAAAAAATAATCGTAACAATCGTTACAGTGCTGATCCGCATCCGGTATGTCCTTGGTTCGCGAGCCAATTCATTTTTACTTTTTGATAACCGCCTTCTGCAGTTGACAGCTAGAGATTACGCGATTGCTGCAGGAGCTCATCAACTTTTGAGGATTCGAATGAAAATTGTTTCGCAGCTTGTGGCCATTATAGTCATGGTCTCAAGCCCTTTTCTGCATGCACAGAATGCAGATGTCATTGGAGGTCAAACGAGTGTCTTGCTTGATGTTGACCTTCTCTCAACAGCTGCTGGCTTAGATTTGTCCGGCGTTAGTAGTGAAGTCGGCAAGGGAAACTTGGGCACGGGTTCAGTCGCGTTTGATATTAATCCTCGCGATGCCGCGAGTTTACCGACAACGTTCTCGTATACTCCAGGTCCCTTAGCCCCGTTCTCGGGAACGATAGAGCATACCGGCTCGGTGTTCTTCAACAACGATTCGATCGAAGTTGGAAATTTCACGATCGGATTCGATGAGAATCGAGTCATGGGTGACAATAGCGGGTTCTTCGTCGAAAGCACGACGGGCATCTCGGCGATTCTCTTCGATGTCGGAAACGTGACGAACTTACTCGCGACTAACGATGGCTTGACGATTGAAGCCTCGCTCTTGGTCTCACCCGAGTTCGCAGGTTTTTTGGGGAATAATGCATTGACTGGTGCTGACGTCGGCGACGCGGCAGTGAAAGCTGCTGCGGTCCCGGAACCATCCGGATTTTTGATTGCCGCCGTCGTTTCATCGGTATTGGTTATCCGAAGGCGGCGATAGGTTTGTGCCACAAGGGCAGATCTTGTGTCGTAGAGAGAGGGCCGGTCCTCGATGAAAATTGAGGTCCGGTTTTCTTGCGAGTCACGAGACTCAACACAATAGACGACGTTCGAGTTCGCTCCTGCCCAGTCGTCCCCGTCCGCGCGAATTTTTTTTCACGTATCGACGTCCATTTTTTGTCTATTTTGTTCGGGCGAAAGCTCTGGCTACCGAATTTCTGAGATGGCCAGACGTTCGTAGAGATGGCCAGACATTCGTATCGACGATTTGTTTGGTACCATATCGTCTGAACTTGGCACCAAATTAGGGGACAAAAATGTCATCATTCCACTCGACTAGCCGCCGTCAGTTTCTAAAGATTGGTACTTCCGCATTGGTCGTTCCCTTGTTGGGGTTGCCCAAACGCGGGTCTGAAGCTTCGTTGGAAAAAATCCGCACAGCACATATTGGCGTCGGCGGGATGGGGGCGTCAGACTTGGGATCAATCGCTTCTCACAAAATGGTGGAAGTCGCTGCGCTGTGTGACGTCGACGAGACGATCTTGAACCGCGCCCATTCGAAATTCAAGAATGCCAAAGTTTATCGCGATTTTCGAGAAATGTTCTCAGATCTGAAAGATGCGATAGATGCGGTAATTGTCTCGACCCCCGACCACACGCACGCTGCTGCAACAATGACTGCGATGCTGGCTGGCAAACCAGTTTACTGCCAAAAACCTCTTACCCACGAGATTCATGAAAGCCGACAATTACGAATGGTCGCCCAAGAGAAAAAACTAATCTCACAAATGGGCGTGCAAATCCACTCCGCCGCGCCTTATAAACGAGCTGTTCAAATGATTCGACAAGGGGTGATTGGTAAGGTCAGTCACGTTCATGCTTGGTCCAACAAGAATTGGGGATACGACGGACAAGCTTTTTCAGGTGAACAAGCGCCACCAAGAAATTTGGATTGGGATTTATGGCTCGGCCCCGCACCCAAGAGAGCATTCGTAGCGAACAAATACCATCAAGGCAACTGGCGAAAAATTATTGATTTCGGCACCGGTACATTGGGCGATATGGGGGTTCACATTTTCGACACTCCTTATACCGCATTGAAGTTAACTTCGCCCAATTGGGTGAAAACATTTTGCCGCGAGCCGACAGGCGTGGGGCATCCGGAAAAAAATCGAGTCGAATACGAATTTCCTGGCACCCAATACACGTCCGACTTGCTGACGTGGTACTGGTACGATGGCAGTTACGCACCCTCCAATCCGCAAGAGATTGGTTTGAATTCGGAAGACACTCAAGCGAAACTACCAGGTCAAGGCTCGTTGTTTATCGGCGAATCCGGGCAATTGCTGTTGCCGCACATTGGTGAGCCCATTTTGTTTCCAGAGTCGAAATTCAAAAATCACGAGCGTCCCAATGTCGTTGCCGACAACCACTACCATCAATTCATCGATGCATGCCTAGGAAATGGCAAAACCAGTATGGGATTTGAAGTCGCTGGCCCGTTGACGGAAGCCTTGCTGCTCGGTGTCGTCGCCAATCGTTTCCCCGGACAACAACTCGATTGGGATGCCAATCAATTGACCGTCACCAATCTGTCCGCAGCCAACCAACTGATTCGCCGCGACTATCGCGAGGGATTCAAAGTGGCACGGCTGAGTGGGTCTTGATTCGAAATCGGTCGTGTCGTCCCGATTGTGGATTGCCGAAAAAAGAAAGGTGCCATTGCCGGAGGGCCTGTCTCACTCAAGCGAAAACTTGGAATCTCTCAACTCAGTTCCGATGAGCCTCTTGGCATCGTTGATTCAAAGCTTGCAACAAGGGGTAGTCGTTGTTGTATTTACCACAGCTGTGGACGGACGTTGGCCGTTTTGAAAATCGAGCGAAATTCTTGAGCGCATGAAAAAGCTCTCGGTTACTTTGGATCCCAGGGGGGCAAAGGATTCCTCGGTAGTCCGAGAGCGATTGGACGAAAACCGATCGCATCTTCCGTGATGCGATCGATGTTCATGACGATGCAGACTACAAAACGAATTTCACGACATCCATGTCGCGTTTCAGAGATGCTGTTCGCAGAGCCAAGCTCCAGTGCAAACCCGTCTGACAGTCATTGTTTTTGTTGAATCAATCCGTTTCCTGTACGATGGGGGCAAAGTAGAAAATGCGAATATTTGGGTCAAGACAGGTTTGTCATTTCTTTAGTTCAATTCGAAAAAGACGTAAATTAAATGATAAATTCGACAAAACATGGACACCAGACAAAATAGAAAGTTGATCACGCTATCACTCGACAACTGCCGTTGACATTCCAATCACCAAACCAACAACAGATTCGTATTGACAGGTTGTTCCCGACGACCTTCCACTTTAACAACTCCATTTGCTTGATCTGGAAACTATCATGCCCGTTCTCTTTCGTTGCCCGATTGCTTGTTTGACCATTGTTTTGTTGGTTGAAACGTTCGCGTTTGGACAACACAACGTCATTGACTTGGAACAAAATCCAGACGCCATTTCATTTGAAAGAGTGATCGTTGATAAGGAAACCAATCAATACCTTGGTCATCCAACAACTTGTCTGCTGGAAGACGGTAAGACCATCTTGTGTGTGTACCCCAAAGGTCACGGACGCGGAGCGATTCAATACAAGCGTTCGACCGATGGCGGGCGCACATGGTCCAAGCGATTGAATACGCCAGACAATTGGACTACATCAAAAGAAACACCCACCTTGCACAGAGTGACCGACAAGAACGGACGAAAACGCCTGATCATGTTTTCTGGTCTGTACCCCATTCGCATGGCCATTTCCGAAAACGACGGCGTGGATTGGACGGAGCTGGAACCTATCGGCGATTTCGGTGGCATCGTTGCCATGTCCTCAGTTTTTGACGTACGAACGACTCCGGGGAAGTACGTGGCCCTGTTTCACGATGATGGCCGTTTCATTCGCAAAGGTTCAAAACAAAAGAAACCGATTGAATTCACCCTGTTTAAAACGGTTTCGACCGATGGCGGGATGTCATGGTCTTCCCCCAGTGAAATTCTGAAATCCGCTAAGCTACATCTTTGCGAACCCGGTATCGTTCGATCACCCAATAGAAAACGAATCGCGTGCCTACTAAGGGAAAATTCGCGCCGCCATCCCTCGCAAGTCATATTCTCAAACGACGAAGGCGAGACGTGGACGCGCCCGCTTCCACTAATGCCGTTACTCTGGGGAGATCGACATACCGCCAAGTATTTGCCCGACGGCCGCTTGTTTATTTCTTATCGGTGCAATTGGCCGGGTACGGACAAACCAGACTTCCAGGGCGATTGGGTTGCGTGGGTTGGTCGATTTGAAGAGCTGGTGAACGAGAAACCAAACGGCCTGTTCATCCGACTCAAAGACAACTTCAAAGCGGCAGACTGTGCGTATCCTGGTGTCGAAGTTTTACCCGACGGAACCGTCGTCACAACAACCTATGGTCATTGGGAAAAGAAACAAGCACCCTACATCCTCTCGATACGCCTACAAATCCCTGCGGCCAAGTAACCGGCCAACTGGACCCACGCTCAACTCGACGCTACTCTTCCAACTTGTTTAGACAACTGCGATAGTAATTCGCGTACTTGTTGAGTTCGTTTTGTTCACAAAACTCTAACAATTTCTTGTATCGCCGCTCAGGATTCGATTTGGTGGCCCACCAAACCTTGGAGACACACTCTGGACACAAATAAATGGGACGACGATCTGATTCTTGCAAGCTATTGGAACCGCACATATTGCAATCGTAAGCGATACAATGTCGAATCGAAAACATGTGGCCTGTTTCATGCGTCGCCGTTTTTATTGTCCGTTCGAGACATTTTTTGAACTCGACCGACGGATCTCCGTTGCGAAACAGTGACCAAACACCAACTCGGTTTTGCAATGAAGCTTGACCAAATACGAAATTCCAATTGTCATCCGGATACAGATCACTGGCTGTCAAAGCGATTAACGCGACACCATCCTTGGGTAATCGCTCGGGCAAGACTTCGTTCAAAATATACAACGACTTGATTTGCCGAACGCCCCAAGACGGATGCACTCGACGCGCCGTTTCGGGAATCGCCTCGTCCAACGAAAGCGTCGCCAGAGTTTTGACGTCGCAAGCAAAATACAGCCCCAAAAATTCGGCACTCAAATCGACGATTCGCTGTTGGTTTTCGTCGAATTCACCCAACGGTAAGACATACAATTTCTTTCGCTTTGCCGAAACACGAACCGGCGATCCGTTGACATATTGACGGAACGTTTGGCCAGGTTCATTGTGGGACGACAACCAATCGCCCGGTTTCACCGGTCCCATATCACGATGCAGGCCTTGGAGCTTGGCAGCTTCCAACGCCAATTTACGCTGAAAGTTATTCAACCGCTTTTCTTGGCTCACCAGGTTGGAAACCAAAACGAACAGGGTTGCCCCAACAATCAAAATGGCGACATATTTCATTACCGTCGTATTTCTTGAATGCTCGAGTCTTGCTGTCGTTAATCGACCGGCTGGTTAGAATCACCATCCGATGAATCCATACGGATTCGGTCCCAAAAACCAAAGAAAAACAAAACCGTTACAATGCCAGCAAATATCGCCGGAAACATCCAGAAATTTTGCCACTGTGTCATTGTCGATTCAATGAGTGTTTCGTCGACGGATTCCGGGATGGGGCTGCGATTGAACATGCTCAATAGGTTATCAAGAAAACTGGGTGTTTCTTCTGCACTCGCTGTTGCCTCGGATACAGCGTCGGTAAACCTGGAAAGGTCCGTAACTTGTTCACCGTACTTGCCAAATGTTATGCCCAAAGGCAATCCCAACAAATCACCAGCAGCCATAATTTTGTAGCCGACAAACATACCAACGCCTTGAGTTAAAAAAACAAGTAACGACTGGGCCTGGCCTCGTATTTCTGCGGGCGCCTTGGCATCGGTATACATAAACCCGGTTACGAAGAAAAAATCGTAGCAGATGCCGTGCAGGATAACCGCTGCCAAGAGCATCCAAGTGACTTGATCTGGGGCACCAAACGAAAACAAGATGTAACGCAAAATCCATGCAAGCATCCCGACAAGAATCATCATTTTCACACCCATCTTCCTAAACAAAAACGGAATGCACAGCATAAATATAATTTCTGACATCTGCCCAAGCGTCATCGTCGCGGCTGGCGCCTGGAAACCTACCGACCCCAGAAACTGACTCGTGCTACCGTAGTAATAGGCCAATGGAATACAAACCAAGGTTGAACAAACCGCAAATACCAGAAAATTCCAGTCTTTCAAAAGTGCAAAGGCGTCGACCATAAAAATCGATCTTAGATCAAGTGGTTTGTCTTTCAGCGGTGGAGGAGTATTCGGCAAGGCAAAACAAAACAGCCCTAAGGCCAGTGAGCTAATTCCCCCCAGCCAAAAAATATTAAAAGTCTGGTCCCATCCTGTAAAACCGATTGCGAGCCCGGCAACAATCCAACCAATGGTTCCCCAAACTCGAATCATCGGGAATTGGTCCTGATTGGAAATGTGCGTGAATGCAATCGTATTTCCAAGTCCAAGCGTCGGCATGTAGCAAAGCATGTAGGCAATAATCATCCACCAGAGTTGATGCCCCGACTTGTTGTCGGCCAATTGAACTTCGGCGACCTTCGTGGCGATTGACTTTGCATCGAGGTCTGGGTGTTCCGATTCGACGGCTGCCTGGGTGGTCTCGGCAAATTCAGCCGCAGAATTGGCGACGCCTGGCATAAGCAACATGAGCACTCCGCCCACCAACATCAAAACACCGAACACTTTTTCGGATGCAAACAAGCGATCCGCAACCAATCCAAGAAACAACGGTGCGAAAATGGCGGCTAACGGGACCGTCGCGTAATAGGAGCCGATAAACGGACCAAGATTCTCTCCATTCAAAGCCAGGCCCATCGTCGCGAACCAAGCACCCCATGCAAAGAATTGGAGAAACATCATGACGGAAAGAAGGTAGGTTGAACTCCCTTGACCGGAGTTAGAAGATGATGCCATATTTTGTCGGTCTCATATTACTGCCAGCATTTAGTCCAAGCAGCTTATAATACGCATTGCCCCCTTAAATCAAAGCCAACGCGGGCTAATTTTCTTCATTTTTGCGTACATTGACTTGCTTGAATCACGAGGCGCGAGCAACCTATTCCGTGCTTCCGTCGTTCATTAACGGCACCAGTCGCAACATGTCTTTTACTGGAATGTTTTTCAAAATGCTTCTCCGTTCCTTTTTGAAAAACAAAACCGTCTTGCTGCCTTGCTCCACGGCGTGAAAACAATCCCAACGCAATTCACCCAATTCGTTCAACTGATCTTCCACAGCCGACAAATCGTCCAGGGACACCTCGATCACCTTGTACTTCAGTGCATTCATGTTGCGAATGTCTTGCGTCACCCAATCCTTGGCACTGTCGGCTGAAGTCAGACCTTTGTCTTTAAGTGAGTTGAACGCGTCATTAGCCCACTTAGTCGCATCTTCGGTTATCTGAGACCCCGACTCGGTGACATCGCCCAATTTATCCGCCATCATCTCCTGCAGTTTCCGGGCCTCTTGGGAACCCGATTTCGCTTTCTCATCAATCACTTTGGTGGCCAATTCAAGAAAACGTTTGGCGGTCGACGGTTTGTCATCCGGGTCGTCTTGTTGTTGCACCTCCGCCACCGGTGACGAGACCTGCTTGCCGACCACATTTGCGTCAGAAACGACCGCCGTTTGTTGTTCGCAACCTACCTCCAATAAACACAACAGAATCAAACATAGGTATCTCATCGCCACACCATTTGCACCATCTTACAAACCAAAAATTGACCAATTCAAGCATTTCGTTATCGAATACGAAACCTTGGAAACAATCTGCGACCCTCACCGCAACAGCGACACCAGCACTACTTAATTTTTCTAACCATGACGTCTTTAAAATGCACTTCACTACCAGGATCGTGCGCTTGAAATGCAAACGTTCCGCTTCCCAATTTTCGTTCAAAATCTTTGCCTGGCTTATGGCCCTCTGGTTCGGTGTAGTCCACAACCGTTTTCCCATCGACGATTATTTTAATGTTCCTATCCTGAACGACGACTTCCTCGGTAAACCAAACGTTGTCCTTTGCCGGAGCTTTCAATACATCCACCACACCATACAGACTTCCGGTACGTTTCGGATCGCCTTGAGTATTGTTCACTTGAGCTTCAAAACCGCCCTTGGGCCAACCTGAGTCTTGGTAGCGCGTATGAAAGTAAATCCCGGCGTTGGCCCCGGGTTTGGTCATGACTTTGCACTTGAAATGAAAGTTCTTGAATGGCACGTGCTCGCCCATATAGAAAACGTGGCTACGATCTCCTTTGCAAACCATTGCACCATCAACAATCTTCCAAGAGTCCTTGTTTTCATTAATCTTCCAACCCTCGAATGACTTGCCGTCAAACAACGGAATCCATTCAGATTTTTTTTCCGATCTCTGCGCAAAAACGAACTCCGGAAAAAGAATCACAGAACATAACAAAATCGAGATACAAAACTTCATTTGTGGTTTCCTGTCCAATGGGTTTTTAGGATCGTAATTTCAGCCCGTCCGAAACATGGCCAAATCCAACTGATGTCGCGAAAGATACGACCTTAATGTAATCCATTTTCTCACGACAAGAAATCGTGCGCAGCCAGATTCTGGCAAATCGCAATCGCAAATCCCGACATGGCGTGCCACCACGTATAAGACGATTTTAATCAGGCTTTTTGAAATGCACGACTTCGATAGTACTCGATTGACAGATCGAGCCCTTGTTTGAAATCATAGATTGGCTTGTAGCCCAATTGGGTTGTCGCTGAGGTGATATCCGCCATGCTATGTAAAATATCACCGACACGAGGCGGCTGAAAGTCGGGATGAACTGGGACATTCAATGCGTTCGATAATGCCGAAACCAAATCCAAAAGACTAATGGAACGGCCATCGGCAACGTTGAACGCTTGACCGGAAACACCTTCTACCTGGGCCGCCAATAAATTGGCTGCGACGACGTTTCCTACGTAGGTAAAATCTCGTGACTGAGTTCCATCGCCAAAGACCACAGGCGATTTGCCGTCCAATATCCAATTGATAAACAACGGAATCACGGCGGCGTATGCGCTATTTGGATCTTGCCTCGGACCAAACACGTTGAAATAGCGCAGCGCGACGGTTTCCAGTCCATAAGCGTGATGAAAGGCTTGGCAATAATACTCACCGGAAAGTTTTGCCACCGCGTACGGTGAAATAACAGTCGGTATATCGGTTTCCCGATTTGCGGCAAACGGACGATCCCCGTATACCGCGCTCGTACTAGCATAGACAACCCGTCTCACATTCGCCTTCCGGGCTTCATTGAGAACATTCAATGTGCCATTGACACATGCTTGATTGACTTCCAGCGGGTGTTCCACACTGTATGGCACAGATGCCAACGCTGCTTTATGAAAGATGCAATCGACACCGCGAAAAGCGAAGGCCATCTCGGACGGATCACATACGTCCGCCTCCACAAATTCGATGCGATCCAAAATATGTTTTAGATTACCGAGAAACCCAGTGCTCAAGTTGTCGACGACGACGACGTCATGGCCTTTTTCCACCAGGGCCGTCGCGAGATGGGATCCGATAAACCCAGCGCCACCTGTCACCACATACTTTTGCACAGCCACCTCTCATAATTCACATGTAGCGCAGATTAATCGCGCCCCGATCGCAAATGAATTTAATTCGTCTCGCACTCGGAAGCAACACACCCGATCAATCGGGCTCCAAAAGCATTCAGTTGAGCGACGGCCGATTTCGCCATTTCTCGGCTTGAGCGTTCGATGCTGACCAACAAAAACGTACCATTGACATGCTTGGCCCATAGATTCGCCAAAACACCATGAGCGTCACCGACGTTAACCAGGACGTACTCGTATTGATTCTCAAAAATTTGTGCGACCGCGCGATTCACCATGGTCGTTAATTCCAGCGGGTCTTGATCTTCAACCGGGCCGATATTGACGAGGTCGATGTTGTTTTCGGATGTCCCCCAAACAACGTCTCTCCATGACGAGCCACGCTGATTCAAATCGAACAGCGTCCGTCCCGGCTTGGCACCGTTGTTCGGCTCGGTATCACCGCTGACAATCAGGATCTTGCCGCCGGTTCTCATCCCTAGTAACTTCGCGGTGCGGCCAACCACCGATCCCAACTGCGGATTGCGTTCCGATGCTGCAAAAGAAACAAGGCTATGCACCTCTTTGGGAAAACGTGAACAAATCGAATCGACAATCGGCAATACGTCCTGTTCGCTGACATCGCTGGAATTCAGAGGACACGCGTTACCGACAAGGCGGTTGCCTGTTACCGGTATTTCGGAAACATCAGCGTCTCGAGGAGTTTGATTTTCGTTGGTCGCATCTAGTGCCGCTCGAAGCTGATCAATTTCTTGAATACGATCCAATCCATCTGCATCATGGTTCTGTTCCGACAAGGACGACTCAATCGCTTGCCGGATACTCTCAAGGTTTGAAACCGTCGAGGAAGAGGATTGCGTATTTGCCACGAACCCATCTCGCGTATTGACAGCAGGCTTCGATGGCCGCGCTGATACTCGAATGTCCGGTATCGCGACTGTCGGCCAAGACGATGCCAGTCGATCCAAGTTTCCAATTGCCGAAATTGGTTCTCGCTGGCCAATTGTGTCTATTGAAACTTTGCTGGAAATCGAACTTTGTTTTTTGGATTGGATTTGCATGCCTGTTTCTCGTTCGCCAATTTAAAAAAGAGACTAATTAGGTCGCAGACCGTAGTTGCTTAAATAAATCGTGGTAGTTCATTCTGGTGGCCGTACCCGTAGAAATCGGCGCGTTAAGTTCCAAATCCAAATCCAACTCGCCACTGGACTGATCTAGGAATTTTTCAGGACGACTAATAATCATGATGTCTCGATCATCATCGGAATCTTGAACTTCGTCTACGATGTCCTCTACAACCGATGCTGACAGGTCACCAGGCTCTGATTCCTGAACCACTGTATGCTCTTGAAACAATTCCTCAATCGGTTGGTCACAATATTCGTAGTCTGGGTGAACCGCCTGGGACCTGAATTCTTCAGAAGTAAACATCAACTCTCTTTGCAATCGACGAATGTCGTCTTCGACGTTTGCTAGATTCTCGAGCGACCGGTCGGTCATTCGCAAGTCCGCGTGCCCAGTAATCTCCGAGTCAACGCACTCGGTATTCGGCTCTTCCAGCGTTTCCGTTTGCCCAGTCAGGGAGGACTCGATAACGCGCGCTTCGACGCTTTCCAATAGTATCAGTTGTTCTGATGTAATCATCAAAGAGTTTAGGTTCTGTTCGGACACCGAGGGAATAAACGATGCAAATACGGTTTCTTCTTGCTCAAACGATTCATCAAACGGGTTGGTAAAATTGTTCACAGACTCAGGATTCATTCCAGCTGATTGGTCTTGCACGAAATCCATCAGCGAATCCAAATCTTCAGGCAACTCAATCGTCTGTGACGACAATTCTTCTTCCTCTTGCAAGCGATACTCGACTGCTTCCTCTAGCGAATCTTTTGAGACGACACTCAACCGCCGCTCTGCGGGTTCGGCATCGCCATTTACTGGTTCATACGATTTTTCAAACTCAACACTTGTATCATCGTCGTTATCCAAATGGCCGAATTCTAGAACGACTGAATCGTCTTCAGTCTCCGCATTTTCGGATTGAAACTGACTTTGGCCGGTAGGAATGCTCTGCACATCATTCCACGCTTCCGCGACCACCTCAGCTGATACTCGCGGCTGTCCATGGCTGGCTGCCAACACCAACGCATAGTCGCAGATTTGATTGATCACTCGGGGACAACCATCGCTCATTTCATGAACGACGTTCAAGGCATCACTTGTAAAAACGGATTCCCCGTGGGCACCGCAGTTTTCCAGTTGGGTCACCACATACTCGAACGTCTCCTGGCGACTCAAGTTCGTCAAGTAACAACGGCAAGCAATTCTTTGATTCAGAGACTCAGAACGAGTCTCGATCAGATGATCTTCAAGTGAAGCCAAACCGGCCATCACGAGCGAAATCGCAGGTTGGCCTTTACTGGAGAAATGAGTAACCATGCGCAGCTCGTCCAAAATCTCAGCGGACAACGAATGAGCTTCGTCGATCAGCAGCAAAACTCGTTTTTGTTTTTGAGATTTGAGAAAATCGATTAAACTGAGCCGCAATTCGCCTTCCGAAAGCTCACGATATGGCAAGCCCAATTCAAACAGGATGCACTGCAGCAAATCCCGACGATCCATGACGTTGACGCAAACCAAGTTGATGACCTGGTATGACCTCTTAAAATAGTCGCCTAGCATGGCGATCAAGAGGGATTTCCCTGTCCCGGCAGCACCAGTTACAATCGCCGGACCGGCATCTCGCTCCACCGTTAAACGCAGTTGACACATAGCGTGATGAATCGAGTCTGCGGGGAAATAGTTTTGGGTATAAGCCGTCGATATAAAAGGGCGACTTCTCAATCCAAAAGCTTGCTCGTACATGAAAGACATCCTGTCAATTTCAAATGGATACTTCTTAACCAAAAAACATTCCGGACATTTTTGATAAGCCGTACAACGGACTATCTAGAAACGCCTGCCTCAAGTCCGACTGGAACAGGCACAACAAAGCAGTCAATAACACGAATCCAAACAAAGCGACTTCCGCGTACCGCACCGTCGTATTGGCCCAACTCGGTTGCTTATCCCCTAGTTCTTGCTGATCCGTTGGTTCAGCAATATTGGCGATGATGGGAAGATTGAGCCACTTTCCAGCCTGTTCTTTTGAATCGAAACCGATGCCCTCGACTTCGGGCCGGTAGTATGTCGAAACTACCGAACCAATGACCACGGAGATCAAGCCGAGAATAATTAAGTATCCGATACCCGGTTGCGTTTCAGCCGAATTCGTTTTTGAATTGGAAATCGAATTGACAATGTAGCGACCGCCAGAAAACTCTTCCGTCAAAAGATCCATTTCTGTCACCTCTTCTCGAAGCTGCCGTGAATCGCGCCGCAACTGGTCTCGCGTCGCACCGATTTGCGACTGAATAGAATCAACGTCGCAGGCTTCCAACAGATCCAGAATCGATTTGATGGCCGAGTTGGTTTCAGGCATGGATGCATTGATGATGCGAATCGAATTGTCACGCGACTCGGTTACCGCCACGTCAATGTCGTCCAGGCGCGTCTTGATTCGCACAATGGATTTGCCCAAATCAAATAGATCTTGTTCATTACCGGCCTGTTGAAACTCATCCAGCTTCGTCTGCAGTTCATCGACGAGTTGCCGCAACTGGCCACCGCGTTTCGCCATTGCAACATCGTCAACCGACCCCGAAATCGAACGACTCTGTTCGTTCAGGTTCAGCGATTCAACCGACTCGTGAATGATACTCAGTTCTTGATTTAGATCATTGGCCAAACGGCTGGCAACTTCTAATTCTCGGTTGATCCCACTAGCCGCAGCTTCAATTAACGACTGAACGATTTCAAATTGGTGCTGCAGACTCCGAGAGGCTTCAGCAACGTTGTCCGTGTCTTCGATGCGGTGGGCAATTCCACGGATAATACTCTCTGTCAAATTCTGTTCGATTTCTGTACCCATACCCGAGTAAACCGCGATCAAACGATACTGATTTCCATTTTGATGAGGCATTGTCCGGAATGATAAAGCAGACTTTATTTTCTCGAAATCCTGATCGACGATTTCACCGCTGTCGACAATCGTTGCATTGTTGATCGCGGTCTGGATATGATTGGACAGGTTGTCAGATTCCAACTCCCGAGAAACAACGTTAGCGAAGAAGCTATCGTCGACTTTGTGGGAGGAAATTAACTCCAGCGAAGCGCTGGTCTCGAACCCGGTGACAAACACTGACCCGATGAAACAGAGCAAACAAAAACTTGCCAGCGACAAAGTCAAAAATGCAAATTGCTTTTTTCGCTTAAACGACTTTTCAAATGGTGGGGCCACCCGCGGGTCGGGGCTTGGAATGATCATCGCAATTCGTAGCGCAATAGTATGAAACTCGAAACGGATTTAGTCCGTCTCACGTTGCATCGACTTTAAGGAATGAATGACTTGAAGAAAGTTTGACGATCCTAACGAAAGATCGTCAGGTCAATATTCTCGACGCTATCAATCTTGGGCATTAGAAGCTTCAACGTTTTCGACACCCGTCAAAGCCCGGAAATGCGCTCGGTTTAATGGCGTTCTCATTGCCACAAGAGTTTCGAAAACACCTTCTTGGACGATTTCGTTTTTCTGGTTCAACAACCGACGGCGCCACTGAACTTTGCCAGATCGTCGACCGGAAATCTCACGTGAAACACATTCCGTTTCGACATGCACTGTGTCGCCAAAAAATAGAGGCTTTTGAAACTCCCAATTGCGAACCGCTACGAAAGCCAACGTGCTTACATTGGGAGCCTGTGACCCAAGACCGGCTACCCACGACATTCCCAATAGACCATGGGCAATGGGTTGTCGATAATGACTCTTAGCTGCAAACTCAAAGTCCACATGCAGCGGATTGAAATCACCCGTCGACGTAGCGAACTGGATGACATCGGTTTCTGTCACCGTTCTGCTCGCGCTTATCCATGTTTGTCCGACCTCAATGTCTTCAAAAAAAAGAGGATCCATCCGCTTCGCCTGATTCGATGCGATCATTGGATTTTGAGTAAAAAAGTCGGGGTGAAAGGATTCGAACCTTCGACCCCCTGCTCCCAAAGCAGGTGCGCTAGCCAGACTGCGCTACACCCCGATTTTTGTTAATGGCAATTGTACAATACAAACACCTAGCAGCGAACATCCATATCTTCGCCGCCAAAATTTCCTTCCTCCCGTCAGGGAAACGCAATATGCTAACCGTGCTTTCTGTTTCATGCAATCGCTAAATTGATAGCATTTTTAGGCCGCATGCCGTTTCGCCACGGTATCCAGCAGCAAGTTTTGTAATCTCTCAAACTCGGCTGGATTACTGAAATCAATTTGAATCGAGCCCTTGCCTTTGGCCGAATGCCGAATGTGGACACCGGCCCCCAATGCCAACTTCAGCTGTTGTTCGATTGACACGATCTGGCTATTGCGGGTTCGCCGCGATTTGCTGCCGAATTTCACCACGTCCGGGCTGTCTTCCCGTTGGATCAATTCGCTGACCGCACGTTCAGTCTCGCGGACGCTCCACCCTTCGCGTTTGATCCGTTCACAAAACTGGTTTTGAGTGGATTCCTCGCCAAGCGGCAACAACGCCCGAGCATGTCCTGCGGAGATCTCAGCATTGCTCAAAGACTCTTGAATCGTTCGAGGCAGTTCCAATAGCCGCATTAAGTTGGCCAAGGTCGAACGGTCAATTTTCAACCGGCTGGCCAGGTCTTCCTGAGTGCATTGGTGCTCGTCAATGTAGCGGCGAAAGGACATCGCTTTTTCGATCGCATTCAAGTCTTTTCGTTGCAAATTTTCAACGATCGCTAACTCTGCGACTAACCGGTCGTCAGCGTTACGAATTCGGGCAGGTATGGTTTGCCAATTGGCTTGAATGGCCGCCCGCAAACGTCGTTCACCCGAAATCAGTTGATACCGACCATTGACCTTACGAACCAAAATGGGTTGCAGGATGTCGTGCTCTTTTAAGCTCTCGGCCAACGAAGTGATTTCCGATTCACTGAATTCACGCCGAGGTTGAAACGGGTTATCGTCGATTTCGTAGACGCTCAAGTGAACCGTATCGCTGGTGGTGTCATCCACGTTTTCGATAGAGACCGTGGTGCCCTCATTCTCGGCGACCGTTCCCAAGAGTGCTTCGAGCCCTCTTCCAAGCCTTTTCTTTTTATTCACGATCCATTACCTCCATGCAAAGTTCAATATACGCGCGGCTACCCTTGGAGCGCGGTGAATATTCCAATACGCTGCAACCGTGGCTCGGCGCTTCACTCACCGCAACGTCCCGTGGGACGACGGTGTCGAATACGATCTCGCCAAAAAACTCTCTGACCTGCTCGTCGACCTCGGTCGTCAACTCCAAGTCCTGGTCATACATCGTCAACACAATTCCGCCAAACTCCAACGAGCCAGATTTGGACTGCATGACGCTACGAATGACCTCGATCATCTGAGTCAAACCTTCCATGGCAAAGTACTCGCACTGGATAGGCATCAGTATTTCAGTTGACGACGCCAGCGCCGTTTTGGTTAGCGTCCCCAGTGATGGTGGACAGTCGATGACCACAAAATCAAAATCACTCGTTCCGCCAGACAAATGTTCCACTACCAACTCCGCCTGTCCATCATTGGAATTGGCCAATTGATCGACATCGAAGAATGATCGGCTACCGGGAAGTAAGCGTAAGTTTGGAACTTGCGTATCGACGGCACTGTCTGTCATTGGTCGACGTTCGATCAGCGGATGACGATCGACCGTCTGTTGTCCCATTCCACTGGTCGCATTGCATTGCGGATCCATATCCACCAGCAATGTCGGGCAATCTGCAAACGCCATCGCTGTGGCCAGATTGATCGCCGTCGTCGTTTTACCGACGCCCCCTTTTTGATTGGCAACGCACAATGTTCGAGACAAACTCTAGCTCCGCTAGCACGTATCTTACACTCAGGCTGTTTTCGAATGAAACGAGGATTCGATTACCGATGTCTAACTACCAAGTCCCCCAAAGTTCTGAAACGTCAATCTGGTCCGAGCGCCAGCAGTCTAGGAATCCGAGTCATACTGTCTTACCGAATCGTCTCAGTTTCACGTGAAACCGATCTAGTCTTATTCCAAGACGCTAGCGTTTGTGGGTAGCTATGCAGCAAGACCGCGCGTCTCAAAACTACGAAGTCAAACTAGCTTGCCCAGTCCCACGTGAAACGGATCAGTGCACAACTGATTTGACTTGGTTGCTTATTAAATGAGGCCGCATTGGCCGGGTCGTCTCGGCGATTTAGCTGATAACCGTGTCGACAGAAAGTTCCGGAAGTTTGTTTTCACGGGAAACGATCTTATCAATCAAATCGCGGCCAATAATTTCATTGATTGCAGATTTCAATTCTGACCGCCCCTCAAACAATTTCTCGAGATCTTTCGTTTCCCAACGGATGATGCGCATTGTCGATGCAGCGACCACGTCCGCCACGGCAGGCTCGCCCGTCAAATAACTCATTTCTCCAACGAAGTCTCCGCGGGCTAATTCCGCCAAAAGTTGCCCATCCGAAATTACGTTGGCCACGCCACTATCAATCAATACCAGCCCGTTCGGATTGCTGTTGCAATTTACGATCCGCTCGCCAATTGGAAAATCGATCCAGCTGGCCACCGAAAGCAACTTCAACATATCCCGTGGCGAACAACTTCTCTCGAATACGTCTTGGTAGAGTCGTTTTTGTTCCACAGACATTTTGGGCGGCTTGCGTTCGGAGATGATAACGACAATCCAATACAAATTGATTGTCATGAATGCCACGTTCCACCAAATGCATCCATACTGGACTTCACTGACGCCCCAGATGTAATACGGCATGATCGTACACATCGCGATGACGCAGAATATTCGCAACCAGAGCACGTCTTTTAGTGCGTAACAGATCAGATACAGGATATTGGCTGCGTTTAGGAACACTAGCGCTTGGAAGGCGCTCATTTCTGCCAGCATGGTCATTTACCGAAGAATTGTGGATCAAACCGTTGATTTGGTGCGAAATGTAGCGGAACGCAGCGTTCGGCACTTTGTCAGTCTTGCAGTGTAACACGTCTAAAAGCCATAATAAATTCGTTTTGCGTGTCGAGACAGCCGATTTTTAACGGTTCTCGTTTCACGGACAGCCAATTCGATTCGTACACATTCTTTTTTTCTCGTTGAATACGTCATGCCAAATCAGAAACATGCAGCCATCGCGTTCGCAGTTCTCGGATCGTTGTTGGGCATTTGGGCCATCGAGCCAAGCAGTGAATCTCCAATTGATACATCTACGTCGATAGAACTAGCAAAGAACACCAGTTTTGACGTTGATGCCCCGGCTCCGCCCAAAACGAATCATGTGAACGAAGGAAACTTTGGCCAACCCGCCAATCTACCGCAACCTAGCAAAATCAGCGTTCATCAGTTTGAAACGCAACTCTATAAGTTTCTCGATGAACGGGAATATCAAAAACTAGGATGGTCCGTCGACAAGTCGATTCGAGACACCGGACCTTTCATCAAGGGACGTTCCTATGGGACCCACCCGGCCGTACGCGTTTACTACTCGCCCGAAGTCATCGAGTGGCTGATCAACAAACGCCAAGGTACGATCCCTGATGGTGCCGTTATCATCAAAGAGCAATACGAAGAACCTGCCGTTCGTCACCAGGGTAAAACGGAAGAAGAACTGCGTGCTAGCTTAAAATCCTGGACCGTCATGGTTAAGGATTCTAACGGTTCTCACGATGGTTGGTTTTGGTCAAACCCTTACCCCAGCGGCGAAGATCAAACTTCAAAAGTGGTCGACAACCACCAGTTTCCGTTCAACCACCCCGAATCCGGGTTTGGTCACTACTGCGTCCGTTGTCATGCATCGACGCAGTCACCCAACATCGAATCGCCAGTAGTCAACAATGAATTTACTTTTTCATCATTGCGAAATATCAAAGGCTTCCCCGGGGAACCGATCATTTTTCGGGTCGATGATTCTTGGCGCGAAGTAAAACATGAACCGGACGTCGCGCATGCTGACACTGAAAATGCTGGTGAGGTCTCGCCGGAAAATGAATCCAAACTCGAAGAAGTCGCCTTTGTAAACGACGACGCTTCGGCGCACCCCAAGTGTACCGGTACAAGTAACCCTGAGGTGTGTGAGCTTCAATTCAACGCATCTTTTGCCGAGACTTTTCCCCAAATTCCTCGCTTGGAATTGGAGGACATATTGGCTATCCCACCGGTAACGCACGATTGGGTAATCAAAGGCGCTCAGGGAAAACAGGATTTAGTAACGTCCAATCAGTGCATGAGTTGCCATGCCGGGCTCGTCGCGCCGTTTGGGCCGTCGATGTTTGTGGGGTACGACAAAGACAACGTCGATTACACAGCGCCCGGTTGGCATATTTCGCCGTATGGGGAATGGCGTTGGACTCCGATGGGTTTGGCCGGAAGAGACCCGATCTTCTTTTCTCAACTAGAAAGTGAAATCGAAATGTTGAAAAAAGAGTTTGACCCCAAAACCGCCGAAACAATCGCCAGTCGTTTACAAGATACTTGTTTGCGATGCCATGGCGCCATGGGTAAACACCAGTTCGACCAAGACAAGGAGGAAAAAGAGGACCTGTTTACCATTGAGCACATGTATTTGACGGCCAAAAACGACAAGCACATTGGCCATGGAGATGCGAAATATGGAGCACTGGGACGCGATGGCATCAGTTGTATGGTTTGCCATCGCAGCGTTCCTCGTGAAAAACCGGCAGACGACGACCGTCCGTATTTGCAGTTCTTTTTGGAGACCTCAATCACGGGGAATTTCAAACTCGGTCCGCCTAACGAGATTTATGGTCCCTTTAAAGACGACGAGATTTCTACGTATGTCATGGAACATGGAATTGGCGTTAAACCAAAACACAATGATTACATCCAATCCTCAAGAATGTGCGGAACATGTCACACCGTCACACTGCCGGTTGTCGACCATCCATTCGGTGACCATCAACCCGAGCCCGAACAACAAGAATTAGTAAATGCTCAACTGGTTCCGTTGTTCAAGAAATTCCATCACCATGTTGAACAGGCGACCTACTTGGAATGGTTAAACAGCGAGTTCGAAAATGAATTCAATACGAACAATCCGAAAGCCAAATCCTGCCAAGACTGTCATATGTCTGCTGATTTACATGATGAGGAAAACGGCATTCATATGGATACCATTTCGACACGCATCGCAACGGTTCAAGACAACACCTACCCAGACGCTGAAAACTTGACTGACCTGCATAACCTGGAAATTCGTTTGCGAGAAAGTGGATACAAACGGCATAACTTTGTCGGTCTCAACGTGTTCTTGGTCGAGTTATTTCGACAGTTCGACAAAGTCTTGGGCGTACGTAAAAACGACTTCATGACAGGTTCTTCGAAGGATATCGAGCACGCGATCAAGAATTTTCAACGCCAAGCAAGAAATGACGTCGTTGATCTGTCCCTAGACACGGAGTTTCAGGATGGCGATTTACGGGCCACGGTTTTGATTGAGAGTAAGGTTGGTCACCGATTCCCCAGTGGCGTCGGGTTCCGGCGAGCTTTCGTTGAGTTAGTCGTAAACGAACAGCAAAACGATGGAACGGAGAGAACGGTTTGGTCTTCAGGACGAACCAACGAAAACGGGATTATCGTCGGCCCTGACAATCGCCCGTTAAAATCAGAGTTTTTTGAGCCCGAAACTCAAGGCGGTAAGCAGGCCTTTCAACCTCATCACCAGACCATCCGGTCCCAAGATCAAGTTCAAATTTACGAGACGTTGCTTCACAACCATAGTAACGAATTCACAACTAGCTTTTTGCACGGCTGCTATACTGTCAAAGACAATCGTTTCCTACCCAAAGGATGGAAGCCGGAGGGACCGGATCCGGCGCTGACGGGTGCCTACTTACAGGCCACTCACCCGTGTGCCGAGACAAAAAAAGACGCCAGGTATACCGATGGAAGCGGTAGCGATGAGATCGTCTACGAAATTAATTTGCCATCAAACGTCGAGCCTTCTAAAGTATCTGTGACGGCCAAGTTGTATTACCAAGCTTTTCCGCCATACTTTTTGAAAAGCCTGTTTGATCACGCTCCCAATGGCGAAGCCACGCGCCGCTTACACTTCATGATCAGCAACGCAAATGTAAAAGGTACTGCGATCGAAGATTGGAAACTTTTGATTCAACAAGCCGAATCGAAACCAATCAAAAATAGGGGGCAAAATTGATTGGTGTTACGACCGTTAGTCGTTGGTCCATTTAATTTGAAATTCAATTTCTTCCTCGTTCCCTGAGCGTTCGTGTTCAATATTGAATACCGCGCGAACAGGTACATAAATTCGTTCATTGTCAATCTGGATCTCAAACTTGTCTCCGGTTTCAATCGCATCGGCAAGCCTCCGAAGCTTCGATACAAATTCCAAATTGGAGTACCCTTTTTCGACATCACGATCATTGTCAGACATAAAACCTCTCGCGGTAAACGTATTTGAATTTCAAGTCACAAATAAAGTTCGTAAGCGGAACTTGAATATTTTATACTTCGATTAGATCTTCAACGCCTGCTTAACGAAACATTCATCGTATGTCGCATTTAGAAAGACGCAAAACATGACGTATGGGTCAAACGTCGCATCAGGAATACTCTTTTTTCTTTCGATAGGGTCTCTGGTCGACGCTCAAGAACAACCGCGGCTTCGCGTTGGCTACGCTCAGTCAGAATCGGAAGCGGCAAAAGAACTTGAAAAGGTAAGACACTCCATCCCAAACCTGGAGGCATGGAATCAAAGACGGACCCGACTCAGGCAAGCCGTTCTTTCGGGCGCACAACTGACGGCGTTTCCGAAGAAGACCCCCTTAAAACCAATTTTTAAGCACAAACGGATTCACGACGGTTATCAAATCGAAAATGTTGCGATCGAGAGTGCTCCTGGTTTTTTCGTGACGGGCTCGCTGTACCGCCCGCTGGAACTCGAGTCAGAGAATCTAGCTGGCGTACTTTGCCCGCATGGCCATGACGGTCGATTCAAATACGAACGGCAGATTCGTTGTGCTGTTCTGGCCAAAATGGGTGCCACTGTTTTTCAATACGACATGGTCGGCTACGGCGATTCGAAGGAAGTCGGTTGGAACCACCGAAACACGCCCGAAGTGTTACGATTGCAGATTTGGAACAGCATTCGCGCGCTCGATTTCCTATTGTCGCTAGAAGAAGTGGACCGTGAACGCATCGGCGTGACGGGGTGTTCCGGAGGCGCGACGCAGACGTTCTTGCTGGCGGCGATTGACGATCGCGTATGCGTTTCGGTTCCCGTCTGCCAAATATCGGCCCATTTTTTTGGCGGCTGCGTATGTGAGAGCGGCATGCCAATTCACTGGTCGGACAGACACAAAACGACCAACCCCGAAATCGCAGCCTTAATGGCCCCCCGCCCACAGTTAATCATTTCCAACGGAAAAGACTGGACTTTAAACACGCCACAAATTGAATTCCCATTTGTCAAATTTGTTTACTCGTTGTACGGCCAAGGGGAACTCGTGAAAAACTCGCATTTCACCAGCGAAGGCCACGACTACGGGAAGTCCAAACGGATGGCAATGTATCCATTTATGGCCGAACATCTATCACTCAACCAAGCTCTTGTCTCAAATCAAGGACAGATCGACGAATCGTTCGTCGTTCGTGAAACTCAAGAACAGATGATGATATTTCGCGGCAAGTATCCAGATCACGCCGTTGCTCCCAACTCCCCATTGCCCAGATAGAACAAATCGCATCAATTCATCCTACCAATTCGGAAATGATCTTTCCGTCATTAGTCGCTGTTGTGGGACTGTCAAAATCAGTTTTAAACTCTTGATCGGGCTGAATGCCAAACGCAGAAAACAACGTAGCGAACAGATCCGCTACTTGGTAGGCTTTGCCTTCAATGGACGTGCCCAACTCATTGGTCGCTCCCACGGTAAGCCCGGTTTGAAAAGGCCCGCCTCCGATTACCACTGGGGTACAACGCGGAAAATGATCGCGGCCGCTATTGGCATTGATATTGGGAGTACGACCGAATTCCCCCATCCATAGAACGACCGTATCCTCGAGCATTCCACTGTTATTTAAATCTTCAACAAGCGCCGCAAATGGTCTATCGATCCCGCCGCAAAGCCGTTCAACGTTTTTAAAATTTTGTGTATGGGTGTCCCAGCCTGCCATTTGCACCTCAACAAAATTCACTCCAAGATCCAAAAGTTTACGCGCCACCAGACAGTGCCGTCCGAACTCAGTGTTGCCGTACCGTGCTTGGTCTCGTTTGCTGAAGGAACGAACATCTAAAGCCTGGGCGAAACGTGTTTGCGATAAGCGCTCGATCTTTTCGATATTGGCTCTTCTTTGGGCAACTCGCTCATCTATAATGCGACTAGAAAAAGGCAGATCCAATTGATTTAACAAATCCAATTGGTTCGCCCGCCGCCGGATTTTATTCAGCAACTTACCTGCCTGTTCCAAATTCTGCACCGCGAATGGAGCGTTCACAGGTCCCATATACGCTGGACCAAATCCAGGTGAACCCAAAGCAACGTAATTGGGGATATCGCCTTGGTCTGACTGGGCGGAAATCACACTACCCATCGAGGGTCGAGGAAAACTGGGTACAAACTTAAATCCAGTATGCAAGTAGTGCTGAGCTCGAACATGTTCACCCTCGTCACTGCTCAAGTTTCGGATCACGGACATATGGTGCATCTGCTGGGCGACCGCAGGCAGATACTCGCTGATCTCGATCCCGATTGCCGACGTGCCAATCGATTTGACCGGCCCTCCGGTCACTTTGCCCGGCTTCGGGTCAAATGTATCTAGTTGACTGGGACCTCCTTCCATCCAGAGCACAATACACCGCTTGGCTGGCCCCGATTGACGGTGGTTCGCCCTATTTAAAAAACTCGATTGGTTACGGAGCAAATACGCAAAAAATCCGCTGATACTTCCCCCAAGCCATTGTCGCCGGCTAATCATGTCAACCTCCAATCAAGTTTGTCAAAACGCATCGCGTCAATGCGCAAATTAATGGTTGAAACAAAACTCGTTGCTCAAAATCAAAGCGAAATTTACATCGGATTGCGTGAATTCGCGGCACAATACCCGTTCGCCTTGGGTAGGGCGGCGCGTCAGCAACCTCATGTACGTCTCGTCTAGTGCAAGGGAAGGCAAGACTCGGTTCCGATGTCCCATTCCGATGGTCATTACATTCAACATCTGTTGGATTGACTCACGGTATTCCCAAGTTCGCTGAAAATCTTCGTGCAGATTACCACTTCCAACGATCTTTCGAATCATCGTTTGACGCTGCACTTTCGAATGGTCTTGGTTCAATCCAATCGCGACCGAATTGACGAATTGCATCGGGAGTAGCGGCTTGACTGATCTCGCCGCGAAATATCGGAGCGACCCGTCCTGCTCCCGACCGTCAATGACCGTCCGTTGATAGGCAGCCGTTTTGCAAATGATCCGAAACATTGTCTTCATACTGAATTCAGTTTCATGTGCCGTTTGCGCCAGATACTCCAACAACTTCGCGTCCATCGCTTGATTCTCATGATTGAAATCGTCGGGCGGATCAACGATCCCTTTGCCCATCAAAAAGTACCAACATCGGTTCGCGAAATTGCGGGCAAAAGGTCGGCAGTTCGTCAAATACAGCGCCAACTCTTGACGGTAACGCTCCGTTCTTGGCTTGGAACCCGTCAGAAACCTGGGCGATTCATCAGTTCCACGACGATCCTCGGAGATCGTTACCACGCCGTTGTTGGACCTCAATTGCATGGGCTCAAAAAAACGTTTCATTGCCTGGTAATCATCCTGTGTCCAGCGATCGAATGGATGGTCGTGACATTGAGCACACTCCAAGCGGACTCCCAGAAAGGATCGACAAACCGCGGTCAATGGGTCTTCGAAATGCCGGGCCAAAAAGTTCGTCGGACCGTTGATCGCAACCGAACCTTCAGCCGTTAAGATGTTTGTTACGATAGCTTGAAAAGAAACATCGTTTTCGAGTTGATCCCACAGCCATAAACGAAACGTTTCACGATCCGTTTCGTATACGTCGATGTAACCGATCAACCAAGTTGTCCAGGCTTCGGAGATAAACGCATTGAACTCGGGCGAATCAACCAAAGCATCAACTAGCGCGTCTCGATCTGGGTTTGCTTGGAAAGCCTTAACTTCCGTTAGAGTCGGTATACGGCCAATCAAATCTAGCGAAACCCGCCGCAAAAAAACCAAGTCATCAACAATCGAGCTTGGCTCGACCCGTTGCTCTTGGTGCACTCGCTTCAAAAAACGGTCGATTTCTAGCGAGCGGTTTTGAGTACCTTCGACACCGGGAAACAACGCAACACTCGATAGTATGAAACAATTAAAAATCGTCATTGGCGAGTTCCTGTTCGATTGCAGACGATTCTTCTGCCAAAAATTCAACAAGATCCTGGGATTCTTGACGCACGTGGTACTTGCCTTCACTCAATTCGAAGTGACGTTCTACCCAAATTGGCCAAGCATCAAACGTTAGCCCTTGCATGTACTCGTGGACCCGCTCGATCAAAATCAGTTTTGACTCATCGCACCCAAGGAGATCACCTAGCTTTTCTTGGTCAATGGATTTGGTTCGCGTGTCAACGATTCGGAGTTGTCTGCGTAGATTTCGAGTCGCTCGCAACATTTGTCGTGAAAACTCAGCAATTTCTTCTTGTCGGTCTTCTCTAACCACGTAGCCATCTTTGGACTGCTGTAAAATCTCCGATTTCAAGTGTTTCACGACTGAATCCGCGTCCCCCGACTCCAGCTCAATCCGCATCGAAACCACAGCAAGACCAAACTCGGAGCTAAGAAACTCCTTGACCTTTTTCTCCGATTCCCCCTGATTCACATCGATCATGTTGACAACGCCAGCAACGGGTTCTCGGAGACGGTCCATCCGCCGGACTAATGCATCCATTTGATCCATCGCTTCGACCAAATGGTCACGGGCGTCATTGGAGATCACCAATCCGTCCGGTCCGTCCTCGAAAAACCCGTCCAAATCTTCCAAGTAATTGGTGATTTGATTGTCCATTGGCTCTGTGTTTTCGAAAGACATTGCCAGAACGACAGGAGCGCCTCGGCTGGCCATCAATCGCTGCTTGCAACGCGAATGGACTTCGTCGGTCTCAACCATTTCTTCACCGAGCAGCTTTAACTCGCTGCGCAAAAAATCCAGATGTTCCGCAACGTCACCAAACTTGGAAATCTGTTCCAGCAGTCGTGACTTTGCCGATTCTCGAACCACCAATTTGTCGTTTTCGTCCGTAGCAAGGAATCGCCCCAAGTGGTCCATGATGATCTGCCGACCGGGGCGCATCTGACGACGCAGCTCTTTAAAATACAAGACCTTCGCAGCACTCTCCGATCGCAGAAACCGCAAGAACAACTTGTCGGCCGCGGAGGTGCCAACAAGCTCGCTTTTGATTTCGTCGAACGCAGATTCGAGTTTGCGAATATCACTTTGAGCTTCTGTCGTCTGTATGGCGACTTGGTCCCGAAACGACTCGTTGACCATTTTTTGGAAAAAATCAGGTACCATTTCTTTGGCCGCTTCGTGCCGCAATTCGTCTTCGATTTGAGCTACCGATTGTCCAATCGCAATTTTGCCCGCAGGCGAATCGATGGTCTTCCAGAGCTTTTGGTTGAGCGCGCCGTCTCGGGACAGTTGATTTCCAAACGACGCAATGTGTTTTTCTAATTCGATGTCATCCAAAGTTGCAAAAGAATTAAACCTGGCTGCCGCTGATTCAGCGATCAACCGCAAATTGACCCAGCCAGACAGCAAAATAATGATTGTCAAAGTTGCCAAGGCTATCTTGTTGAACCGAGAGGTCACTGGCGAATCCGCCATCAGTTTTTGTATTCGCACCTTCAAGTCAGAAGAACCGAATCCATGTGCGCCTACAAGGCAATTCCTGTTTGAGGTTGAAAAAGAAAGCAGGACACGAGCAAAATCAGATTGCTGTTGAGCATTGTTGGCGGCTGCGGCATCACAGGCCCATTCAGCGGCAGCGTTCAACTGGCGAAGTGCCAACCAGGCAAATGGATTGAACCAATGGATGGCCACTACGGCCGAACCAAACAGAGAGATCAAGATATCCGCTCGTTTGAAATGTTCGATTTCATGCCGCAGCACCGCTTCTCGTTGCGAGTCCGTGATGCTTGCCCAGTTGCTTGCGGGTACGACGATTTGATGCCCCCGAGGCGTTAGCACCAATGCCGGCCCTAATCTTGAATCCAGCACAAGCGGCAACTCGAGTCTTAGCCCCGCGCTCGAGCAAACTGCGTTGCACTGCTGTTGCCATTGAGGGCTAGCCGGAGTAGCACGCCGCAAACGTAGCAACACCCCAGTATAACCCATCAACATCGCCAATAGCACGCTGATCGTCCCCAACAACCAACCGTTGAACAAGACGGCCGGCCAGTTCACGTCAGCGACCTTTGCTGGTTCGGTGGACTTGCGCGTCTCGCGTTGCAAATCATCGGATGGCGTGCGTGCTCGTTTCGAGCTGATTGGTTTAGGCACTGAATTCGCAGCGACAACCAATCCGTGATCCGCGGCATTTTTTTCCTGTGGAGAACCTACAATCGAAACTGGCGATTGCCTATCGTTCAACGCGAACACGGCGCCCAACCGGGAAGAAAGTTCTGGTTCCAGAACCGGAACGTCGATAGAAATTTTGAGTAACATCACCCCCTGCACCAGAACGGCCAACCAGACCACACGGTAGATTCGATAGCCGCCGGGATTCAATATCTTTAGCGTTGTCCAAGCCAATATTCCGGTAGCCGAAAGCACAAGGGAAGCGACGATTAACGTCGGAAGTTGAATCGCAAAATCACTCATTACAAGCCCTCCTTCCGAGTCCGTCGCTCGGCCTTCTCGATGATCTGTTTGATCTCATCAATTTCGTCGGTGGTCAATGATCTTTCGTTGACCAATTGAGCTACCAGTGGGACAACTTTGAAATCACTCACTCGTTCAAGCAACGTATCCAAATGTCCAGAACCGACATCTTCCGGAGCAATCTTTGCCGAATAACGGGCAGGGCGAGTCGCGCTGCGGGACACCAAGCCTTTGTCCACAAGCCGGTTCAAGCGCGTCTGCATCGTCGTGTAGCCAATCGACTGACTAAATTTTTGATGGGCCTCGGAAAGACTCAATTCGCCGTGCTTCCACAAAAAGCTAAGCAATTCCATCTCGCCACCGGTCAGTGCCGAATTCACTCTTTTGGATGTTGACATTCTATCTCCCCACTAAATTACTACACGCGTAGTAATATTTACTAACACCGTAGTAATGTCAATACTTTTTTTGGGCGTCTTCAAAAAAGCGCAAAACAAAACCGCCGGCAAAACATATCACCTGCGGCGTGTGGGGAATTGGATCTTTGAACAACCCGACAAAACGGGTGCTCAGAGTTGGTTAGCGACGACGTCGCAAGCCGAAACATGAACCGATCAGCAAAATCGCTGCAGCGCTGGGTTCGGGAACGACCGTAACGGTGATCCTCGCAATCGGAGAAGCCGCCCCAGGAATTGAACCGATGGTTGTTCCCGCCGCAGTGGACGTACCCAAGAAATTATCAAGTCCAGGATGCAGTGCTACGGTTCCCGCTTCGTCGGTCGATGTACCACCCACGGCAGAAAACGCGGCCCCTTGTCCGTCATTGACTTCGGTACCGGCGTCGTAAATGTCCTCACCCAATATATCGATTGTCAACGGGCCGTTAAAGTCACCGTTAATATCAAACAACTCGTACTGAGTCGGATCGCCATTGCCAAAAAATGCATCGTTGGATGGTATGATCATCGATGCGAAACTAAAGAACCGCTCGCCCGACTGGATATCAAAAATCGCCGCGGAAACTTCCCCCGGATCGAATACAGGAGCCCCAACAAAACCGCCTGGCGAGAACACCGCGCCATCGGTACCTGAACCCGCAAACTCTCCACTCAAAACAGAAAAATCGCCTTCTTCGGCCAACAACTCGAGACCCGCTGACGCCGTAGAATTGACGTTGAACAAATCAAAACTTCCGTCATGAAACCCTGCCCAAACAGGGGTAAAAAAGAAACCATCGTTTGATTGTAAGTTTTCAACTTCAACTCTGACACGCTGAGCGTCCACCATGGACGCCAGTCCCAGCAGCAAGCCAATTGCTGCCATCACTTTCAAAAATTGCATTCGATCACCCTTAAGTTCATTCTGTAAAAACGAAGACATGTGTCTGAACTTAGATTGGTGCGGTGCGATTCGATTACTCAGAATTTGTTTTTTTGTTGGAGAAAATTCAAGATGTGCGTAGGCTTACAAGCTCGCGTAATTTCGGCCCACTTTACGTACATTGGCTAACAGCATGGAATGCCTTGCTATCACTCTCAATCGCACAATATGAACAGAAGTTGATGTGAATTGCTGCGATCGGTTGAGTGCAATTACTGATTGGATTTGACATCCGCGAGATTGGCTGCAATGACTGCGACATCGACAATATCATTTGAGCTGCAACCTCGAGAAAGATCCATGCAGGGTTTGGCGAGTCCTTGGATCAACGGGCCTAGTGCTTTAGCACCAGCCAGTCTCTCGGTTATTTTATAAGCGATGTTTCCGGAATCCAAATCAGGAAAAACAAAAACGTTTGCCCTGCCAGCAACCTTGGATTCGGGCGATTTTCTAGCCGCAATCTCTGGCACCCAAGCTGCATCAAACTGTAGTTCACCATCAACCATCAAATTGGGTCGCTGGCGAGTCACGAAATCCATCGCTTGACGCACTTTGTCGACGCGTGGATGTTCAGCACTACCTTTAGTCGAAAAACTCAACATCGCAACACGCGGTTCCTGGCCCGTCAACGCAAGATGGTTTTCGGCTGCGGCGATGGCAATTTCAGCTAACTGGGATGCGTTTGGTTCGGGAACGACGCCGCAATCGGCATACGTCACACATCGGTCCTGCAGTTCCATCAAAAAAAAACTGGAAACGACTTTGCATCCGCGCTTGGTGCCGACTCCATACAGACCCGCACGAATAACGGCGGCTGTCGTGGCGATGCTGCCAGCCACGCACGCGTCTGCTTCGCCAATGCAAACTAACGTGGCCGCAAACAGCAACGGATCGGCAATCGCATCCCGCGCAGCATCTAAGGATAAACCTTTGTGTTTTCGATTTTCGAGCAACTGATTGACACATGCGTCGAAAAGTTCACCATCGTGTATTGTGCGTGTCTCGATTCCGTCAGGCAACGCTGGTCCATCGTATTCCATCAGCACGGGAGTGGCGAGTCCTTCAGCGGCCAGACGCTTGGCTGCATCGACGACGCGTGGATCGGAAGCTTCGGGAAACACGATTTGTTTTCGACTCAACTTGGCGTTGTCGTGTAACCGACTTAGCACGCCCGAATCAGTGGGTAGTGGCATCCGATTCCTCCAATGTCTCTAACACCTCTTCCAATTGTTGAATCTCGTACTCGTAACCGCCAGACAAGATCGGAAAACGACACCAGGTTTTCGGATCCAAGTTTTCATCATCCAAATGAAAACTTGGTGCGTACCGTTCGCGTTTCCATTGGTTGCGGCACCACAAACGAAAAAACTTGCCAACCCAACGACCAAGTTGCTGAATTTCATATTGGTCAAAATCATTTCTTAGCTTTTGAAAAACGTCTTTCGGCATCATCTTGTCTCGAATCGCGTACCTTTCTATCCGATCTAGAATCGGGTAGGGCATCAAGTCGCCTTCATCCGTTTGACCAGATGATTGCGGACGCAACTCTGCCGTCGGTCGTTGTTCGTTGACCAACCTCAATTCAGGAATCGGTGAAACTCCTATAGGGCCAGATTTCTCCACCCACCGCAACCATTCGCGCAAGAAAGCCTTGTCAATTCCGGCCAATGGGCTTAGGCCGCCGCAGGTGTCGCCGTCCATCGTTGCATATCCAACTGCGGCTTCACTTCGATTGCTGGTTGACAGCAACAAGGCTCGATTCAGGTTGGCGAGCATCCAAACGCTCGGGGCACGGGTTCTGGCTTGAATATTCTGCAACACAATATCATGTTGTTCCCAATTCAATTCTTGGCCAATTGCAGACTCGATCGCCTGGGTGTAGTGATCGACGATGGGTTGCACATCCAGTTCGTAGTGTTTCGCGCCGATGGATTCAGCGACGACATGCGCTGCGTTGCGCGTAATTTCTCCACTGTTCTGCGTCGACTGATAAGCGGTTGTCAGCAATAGCTCCACTAATTCCAGTGCTGTCCGAGGATGTCTCGAATGAGAGCTTGGCAAACACGTTTTCAGACGGTCAACGAGCTGGTTGAAACCAAGCTCTTTTTCTGCCAGCGCTATTGCCAAATACACGAGAACGGCTGCGCTGGTCGAATCTGCCCCGCCGCTAAGCGAAACGACAAATCCTTGTGAATGGCTTTTCAGCATATAGTCAAACAGTCCCAAGCTTACAGATCGGGTAAACTCTTCGAACTTCAAAGCCTTTGATTCCTGCCATGCTGGTACGTCACGCGTTTCGTTGGATACAGTGCCGGGATATTCAAAGTCACATTGGACAACGTCCGATTCATCACCATCTAAATCTGGCTCGAAACTACTTGTTCGGGCACGGATCATCCGAGTTTTTTCAACATCAATGTTGGCGACGGTCAGCAGGGTGTCTTGAAAAGACAAACGCGCTCCATCGGCCAACAACTCGCCACACGTCGCAACGATCGCGTCCCCATCAAAGATAGTCCGGCCCGATTCGTTACCAACTAAATTGGCATATACGTACGAAACGTTGAAAGCGCGACTTCCCTCGATCACAAAACGACGCCGAACTTTGTGTTTTCCGAAGGCAAAGTGACTAGCGCTAGGATTAAAAATAACGTCAGCGCCCCGTTGCGCATGATTAGCCCCCGGTCGATTTCCGACCCAAGCGTCTTCGCAAATTTCAAATCCGATACGGACTCCACCAACGTCAAAAAGAAAATCACCCAACGGATAACTTTGTCCCGCGACTTCAATTTCGGCCTGTATACCGCTGGGCCAAGGTTTAAACCAACGCTGCTCATAATGGATGCCGTCTCCTGCCAAATGCTGCTTGGCGACGAATCCCGCAATCTTTCCATCGACAATTAAACAAACGGTGTTAAAAACGGCGCCCGCGTACATTAAGGGCAAGCCGACACAGGCGGCAATCCCAATGGTTTCGGGAACGAGCTGTTGAAGCATTTCTGTCGCTGTCGCGTGAACTCCCGGAGAATAAAAGGCATCTTCACATCCGTAGCCAGTAATCGACATTTCGGGCAAACACAACAACGAAACCTTCCTGTGTTTTGCTGCTCGTATTGCGTCTATAATATGTTGGCGATTCCGTTGCCAGGCCAACGGCGTCTGGTTGAGCACCCCGGCAGCTACTTTTATCAACTTCATGACCGGTTATTTGAATTGGTTGCGTTTACAAATAGACTGACATGATATCAGTGCCGATATGTATCAAACATCCCAAGTGACTAGCTCAAGCTCGAATTAACTTAAGGTTGTCGACATTGTCCAATTCATCGGGTTCCGCAAGTTTTCAATGTCCCAAATGTTGGACCGAAATAACGGTTCGGCTGGATCAGGCCGGTTCACAAATCCGCTGCCCTAGCTGTCAAGCAACGCTTAGCGTTCCTGAAAACTTAGGTACAGGAGATTTATTCGACGATCTGTTTGACGAATCACCGCATGCAGAAGAAAATCCGAATACGATTTCCGACGAATCAGAGCTGGACACTGGTTTTTTAGAGGAAATCAATGTCACATCTTTCGACGTCGACAGGGCGGTTACCGAAAACAGTGTCGAATTGCCCGCCGATACTGCAAAACCTCCAGCCTTTAAAGGCGAATTTGAAAACGCCGGAGAAGACCCATTCGAATATGACGAAGCGGGGCCACTACGTATTGACGGTATAACGGATTCGCCCAACTTGACGGACGGATTCTATTTTAAATGTCCGGTTTGTGATTCGGAACTCCAAGCCACAGAAAACCAAATATCGCAAAAAATTCGCTGTACGGACTGCCATTCCGAAATTCGGATTGCGAAACCAGATCTCCCTAAGAAGCCCCAAGATCCATGGCGTCAACCGGCCAGTGTTAAAGAAGAGGCCCAAGATGAATTCAGCTTGGAACCTCCGGTTGAACGACCCAAAATTGACCCCAGCTATGGACTTGAAAACGTCACGGATGATCTCTTAGCGCCGCCGCCGACCCCAGAATCGACCTCGCTACCCCCTGCAAAAAAACCAGCGCGATCCGGAAATGGTCCGCAAACAAAGAAACGACCCAAACAAGATTTAGAAACGCTCAAGCAGCCCGCCAAAATGGAGCCCGTCGCAACCGGTGCGAACCATCACAATCCTCCTGAATCCAAACGGCCGCAGCTCAAACAGGTTTTTGAGCTGCAGATTTTCCAAGATCTAGACCTGATGATTCGTTCACTTGTTGTCACGATTTTTTTGGGTCTTGGCTATTCGATGTTCGACTATGTTTGGCATACCTACTATCAGGCGGACTTAAATGCCGGTGAGAAATTCGTTCAATGCTTCCCCGCCCTACTTGGTTCTTTTGTTTGCTGCTTGGTGGCGGCTTGGTTTTTGGCAATCACGTTTTCGGTAATGATGCGTTCAGTTGCTAATGGCGACAAAAAGGTTCAGGAGTGGATTGGTTTTTCGCCATCGGAATGGTTAGGCAATTTTTTGGTCGTCCTTGTCAGTGGTTGGGCGGCATCATTGCCAGGTGTATTTTTTGGATTTCTCGCTTTCAAAATAACGGGTTGGTTTGTGTGGCTACCTACTTTTGCAGCGATTAGCACAGCCGGACTACTTCCGTTGTTGCTAATCAGCTCGTTTTACAACGAATCCGTCTACAACATCTTCTCATCCGATGTCTTGGCAACGTTGTCATCGAAAACAGATGTATGGACAGGAACCTACAAGTTGTTAGGAATCGCATTACTGATATTTTTTGTGGGATTGCTAGTCTTGTTCATTCCCGGGATTTTTTTCAGTATGGTCGGCGCGGCCATGCACGTAGTCGCTGTTACCTTGGCCGCTATATTTGTCGGAATGTTGGCGCACAATATCGTTGGTCGCCTCGCTTAATTTAGTTGGAACGAATAAAACCAACGATGGAAAACGAAACGGCGAGAACGAACGTGCACGTTTTCCATTTAGGCGTTATCGGTCATCCGACAATTTCTTAATCGCTCCAGGCAGTTGGGGATCGACGATCCCAAAAGCGCCACGACCATTGTCCAAGATTCGGTTTTTTGCGTCTTGAAAAATTCGTGGTACATCTGCCGACCAATAAGCTTCTTTTTCTTTTCTCGATTTGGGTACCGCTAAAGGCCGGATGATTCGAAAGCCGGTTCCCAACCCGGGTGTAGTCGTGTACCACCATGGGCTTTGAGGGTAATTCGGATCTTCGTCGCGCCATTGTTCGTCCGAGCCCATCCGCGCTGCACTGCGACAATCTTCAGCTTCCAACTCCCATGATCCGCCGCGGAGTACGCGAGGGAATACTTTTGTCGGCTTACACCAGGCTTGTTTTGCCGTGACGGGTTTACCCTTGAATTGCTGATAGTGATCTTCGACGTACTGATCCAACACCCATTCCGCAACATTGCCGTACATATCGTACAACCCCCAAGGATTTGGCTTTAGCTTGCCAACTTCGTGCCGTAGCTCTTCACAGTTGTCGTAGTACCAAGCGTGTTCCTCAAGTTCAGATTCGTCATCGCCAAAATAAAACCGCGTTTGGGTCCCCGCGCGGCAAGCGTACTCCCATTCGGCCTCGGTCGGCAAACGAAAAAATTCTCCCGTGATCAAGCTCAGCCATTTTGTATATTGCTTGGCTGCAAACTGGGACATCGTAGCCGCCGGTTGATTCGGTTCTTGTCCCGCTTCGAATGTAAACGAGGGCTCATACAAAGACGATGGAGCCGTTACGGCATCAACGCCTTCGATATCTTCCACCGTTCGCATCCGCCGTGACTCAAATGCTTTGAAGACTCGATCCAGTCTCATGTACAACTTGTACTCGGCCCATGTAACTTCGTACTTGCCCATCCAAAAAGGCTCGACGCTTACTTCAAACTGAGGCCCTTCATCCTTACGACGATCATTCTCGTCAGCGGGGCTACCCATCTTAAAGTTCCCACCGGGAATCGGGACCATTTCAAATTCAACTTGACTTCCCGGAATTTTGGATTTGTAGGGCACCATGTAGCCACCCTCAATTTTCACAAACGGCTGGCTCGCAGGTTTCTCTGTGACCACTCCCAATAACTTCTCACCCATTTCAAATTCCTGTGAGTCAGCCTCTTTGGTTTGAGCAAGCCCCATCGTTCCAGCAAAGAAAACTCCCACAGCAGCGGAAGCCGCTACCCAAAAACCGAATTCTTTAAATCGAAGCAAAATTCGCATAAAAACTTTCATCATTTCATTTGGAAAAATCTCGGAAGAAAATCGCCATCTGATACGTTTACATAGCAACCAGAAAAAGTCAGCAATTGTGAACATTGATCCAATTATCAACGTAAACCGTGAACAAATGAATTGCGAGTTGTGGTCAATTGGAGATATTTTTCAGGTAAATGAAAATCGGGAGCTAGGCGAGGCTGGCGAATTGCTGAGTCACGGACATTATTCCTAGCCCGACAAGTGGAAAATCTGCGGCTTTTTTGGTATCATGAAGTACGTTCAGATGTAGTTCTTTCATGTTGCGTCCGCATCGTGAAACGTTATTGCCATTTTTCTCGAGGGGGAGAATTTATGTCTTTTCATGCAAGTCAAAAAATCAATTGGCTGTGCTGTGGCTTGAGTTTAGCGATTTGTTCTTTGGTGTTGGCACCCAATGCCAGCGCGCAGCGTCCGTCAAAAACTGGAGTTCGTAGCGGTGAACGTCATGAACGACCTGATCGTCGTCACGTGCGACCGCCGGTCAAACTGACTGCCAAAATGTTTCGTGAGACTCGACCCTATTCACAGCAAGAAGGTGGTGAAGAATTTCGCACCTTTAATGGTCTTTTTAATAACTTAACCCGACCGCGGTTTGGATCAATCTTTATTCGTTTGTTGCGTGAAGCACCGGCTCAATACGGGCCTGACAACTCGCTGGCGCGGCAAAGTGCAGCCAATGTGCGGGTGATTAGCAATACCGTCAACCATCAGTCCGCCTCAGTCGTCAATGACCGAGGGATGTCTGATTTCGTCTGGCAGTGGGGGCAATTCTTGGATCACGACTTGGATTTGACGGAATTCCATTTACCTCGTGAAGCGGCCAACATCGCCATTCCGATCGGCGACGCGGCATTTGATCCGCTAAGCACTGGCGACCGAGAATTCTTATTCAGCCGATCGCTGTACGCAGTTGCCCCATTTCGTGATGCATCCATGGTTCGTCAACAGCTTAATGAGATTACGGCCTGGATTGATGGTTCTAACGTTTACGGGTCCGATCAAGAGCGTGCCGATCATCTTCGTAGTTTTGTCGGCGGTAAATTGAGAACCTCTGACGGTGGCGAATTTGGTGATTTCCTTCCGATTAGCGAGGACGACGATCAGTTCGAAGCTGGCGATATTCGTGCTGGCGAACAGTCGGGACTGACTTGCATGCACACATTGTTCATGCGAGAACACAATCGATTGTGTGACGAAATCGCAGCTGATAATCCGAATTTTAGTGACGAAGAGATTTACCAGCGCGCTCGCAAGAAAGTCTACGCGATACTAGAAGCCATTACGTATAACGAGTGGTTGCCCGCATTGATGGGTGAAGACCATCCGTTGACCGAATACAATGGCTATGACCCTTCGGTTTGCCCAAATATCGCCAATGAATTTTCAACGGCAGCTTTCCGTTTTGGTCATACGATGATTAACAATCAACTCCGACGTTTGAGCAACCAAGGGTTCCCAATTAACGAAGGTGACGTCCTGTTGCGAGATGCGTTCTTTAACCCAGAGATCATTCAACAGGCGGGCATCGAACCACTTTTAAAGGGCCTGATGTCGCAACAAGCACAAGAAATCGACACCAATGTTATCGGTGCGGTTCGAAACTTCCTGTTCTTTGGCCAACCGGGAACGGCACAAGGATTGGACTTGGCTTCGCTCAACATCCAACGTGGTCGCGACCATGGATTGCCTGACTTTAACACGATGCGTGTCGCGTACGGTTTACCTGCGTTGAACTCGTTCGCCGAATTGACGTCGGATCCATTGCTCCAAGCAAAACTCGCTAGTGTATATCCTTCGGTCGATCAGTTGGATCCCTGGGTTGGATTCTTGGCGGAAGACCATGCACCGGGCTCTTCGCTCGGCACTTCGGCAATCGCCGTTTTGAAAGATCAATTCGAACGTGTACGCGACGGCGACCGCTTTTGGTATGAATTGGTTTTCGACGGTGAAGAACTGGACGAGATCCGCAACACCAAACTGTCCGATATAATCTTGCGAAATACGACATTGACCAACGTTCAAGACAACGTATTCTTTGTCGACTAAGTTTCCAAATTGACTGAAACACTGAGGCCGCCATCGTTTGGCGGCTTTTTTTAATCAAGGATCAGTCTTCTTCGGTCAACTCGCCTACCCAATCGACCCCGACTTGTGCACGAATCGTTTCCAAATCGTCGAAGCGTGTAAATAAAAACTGCAGCTTCGCCAGTGTCGCTTCAACAGTCATGTCACTCCCAGATACGACTCCTGCATCCAGGAAAGCAAAGCCGGCGTCATACAATGATTGAGACACTCTTCCATGTTGATTCTGTGTGCAACTCACAATCAAGGTCCCGCGTTCAACCGCCTCACTGAGCACACGCAACAGATCGCGGTCTTCAGAGGGGCCATTGCCCACGCCATAGGTTTCCAAGACCAGAGCAACCAACGGTTGTCGCAGTACATTTTCCAAGACCTCATGATTCACTCCTGGAAACAGGCGGAACGTAGCAATTGCCTGCGACTCAATTTTAGATAACTCTAACGACGGTGCGGAAACCGTTCGAATTCGGTGAGAAAATACGTTAATATTGGTCCCCACCGTACCGAGTGGCGGAAAGTTAGGCGAATCAAATGCACCGAAGCTGGTTGCACTGACCTTGGTCGTCCGGCAACCTCGCAACAGGCGGTTGCCAAAAAACAATGTGACTTCCGGTATGTAATACTCGACGGCCAACAAAATCGTGGTGATTAAATTCTCACGAGCGTCGTTACGGACCTCAACAAGTGGGATCTGTGATCCGGTTAGGATGACGGGTTTGCCCAACCCTTGAAGCATAAATGGCAACGCCGATGCAGTGTGCGCCATCGTATCGGTTCCATGAATCACGACAAATCCATCGTATTGTTGGTAACGAGAATAAATGTCGTTGGCAATTTGAAACCAAGTCGCCGGCGTCATGTTCGATGAATCGATGACAGGATCGTATTCGACCAAATCCAGTTGCGGCATTCCAGCACGTTTCAGCTCGTCAATCTTTTCTAGCTGCGTAGCCAAAAATCCTGGCACCGCTCGGTAACCACGTTGGCTACCGTCCATACCCAGGGTTCCACCCGTGTTAATAATACAGACTTTCTTCATCAGACTTTTTGCAAGTTCAATTGCGGCGGCGAGGAAACGCCCCTTTGACGCGCCAAAAAACGGGACGAATGAGTAAACTGTTACGGTATTCCATCGAAAATAGCTCAGATTATCGAGTTTCGTAAGCCCGGCTTAGAGTTTTCATATTGACGATCTCGACATATTGGGACAAGCTTCGTGTCTTAGATAGATTAAACGCACGATATAGGTATTGATCCCATGGCTAACGAACCGAAACAACAAAGTCCGATCACTGTCAACGATGCAAATGCAGTTAGTTGCTACGCTAATTTTTGTCGCGTCACCGGTTCTCCCGAAGAATTGATTGTTGATTTTGGCATGAACGCGCAACCGATGGGCTCGAACGATCAACCAGTCGATATTAAACAGCGGATTGTCCTCAACTTTTACACCGCTAAACGCCTATTGCACGCGTTGCACGTTTCCGTCCAGCGCCATGAAGAAGTGTTTGGGCCGATCGAAACTGACATTCAGAAGCGGGTTAAGCCACGAGAAAACGCAGATTCTTAGAATTTGTGATTCACGGCAAAACAAAAACGAGGGGCGCGGCAGTTGAATTCAAGCGTCCTTTATTTATGCGGCCGCGATTTAACACGTTGTCGTGTATAGCTCAATCACGAATTTGGCACCGACGTCGACACTCTGAACGAACATTTTGCCTCCCATTGAAGTCACCATTCGTTTGCAAAGCGCCAATCCAAGACCTACACCGGGAGCCGTGTTCGCCGCTTCTAAATCGGATTTGTGAAACGGGCGAAAGATTCGGTTCAGGTCGCCTGATCGTATTCCAGGTCCAAAGTCGCGAACGGAAAACCTCAGGGTATTTCCAATTCGAACACCTCGAATTTCGATTTTCTTTTGACAGGAATTCGCTGCATATTTGCACGAGTTGTCGACCAAGTTGAACAAAACCTGTTCCAACACATGGGGCTCTGCCTCGACCCTACTTTGCAAGACGTCGTCTTTCACAAGGTAGATCAGTGTAAAACCCGAGTCATTGGCTCGGGCCGCTAACCGTTCCGGAATCCCAGACAACAAGTCTCCGACGTAAAAACTGGACAGCAAGCGTTTTTGGCTTCCACGCTCAAGACGCGCAAATTGCAACACGTTTTCGACCAGATGGCTCAAACGGTCCGCTTCACGGTGTAGCGTCTCTGCGTACAGAATTTGCTTCTCAGGTGGCACCATTTTCTCCACGAGCATCTCAGAGTACATCTTGAACGTGGTTAGTGGCGTCCGTAACTCGTGAGTTACCGCTGACACAAACGAGGCCCTTCGTTCACTGAGCTGAACGACACCACGCAGCAACGCCGCTGTCGCGACCACCGAGGCAAACAACCCAACCCATGCCAGTAGTAGCGACATTTGCAACCCAGTTCTAACCGGTTCACCTGGACCTTTGATTTCCGAACTCGCCAACAAGCGCTGCGTATCAACCACCAGTTGAACGGGCAACGTTACCAGCGCACGCTCAGGAATCAGCGAGTTTTCATCTTCCACTATTTCAAACTGAACGCCAGGAAGAATATCTGCGACTTCTTCTTGCAATGCATTCTCAATCGCATCCCAAGCCAACCAGCAGCCCTGAACAACCGCCATACCTTCCACCTTAACTTTACGTATCAAGAATAACTCGTCGTCAATCCAAAGTGGTCGCATCACTCCCTCGACTACTTGATTTGCCGATTGCGAATCGGGAGAGGCATTGAGTTGAATATTGAATGTTCGATTGTTGTCGGCCCACTGACTGGTGTTATCGACGTATTGTTTTTGGCGTTTAACAAACTCTTTGCCGCCCCGGTCGTTCCCGCGACTACGCTGGACTTTACTTTTTTGATCTAAATTCGGGTCGCTCAACACTTGCTGGGGCAGTTCATTCAACTCGATCTGGTCACCAAATTTGGAGACAAAGTTCTCGGCCGACGGAATGAGAAAAGAGTTGCCGCCTTGGTTAGACGCAGCAATTCCTGTCGTGCCGGAATCTTCAAAAATGGCCGATTCTTTGATCTTGTCGTACAAAAGTTGGTAGCTTGCGATTCCTTTGACGGCCTGCAATTGTTGATCACGCTTGGTGATGACTTGATTGGTGACGCCGCAGCATGTCATTGCCATTTGGCAGTAATTCGCCGTCGCTGGTCGTTGCGGCGAACTGAATTGGTTGTCAGGCTGTACCTGAAAATGCAAACGAACAAATTCGCTGGTCTGGTAAAGCAAAGGCGATGGAAATTCGGGGGTTTCGCCCGTATTGGTCCCGTCTTGATAACTTGTATAGAACGACTGATACAAATAATAAGGTCGCGCCGCCTCGCGAGCGATATGCGGCCCTAATTTCCAGTCCATCCGATAGAGCGCACTGGTGATCTTCTCTTGAATCTCGGCTTCTCGTCTGGCCAGTTCAGTCTGAAGCTGGTCGTTCTGAAATTCGTGATCCAAACGTACCGTCTTGACGGTCAACCAGATCATCGCGGGCAAAATCAATGCCACGCACCATCCAAAGAGCAGCCAAAGTTGTCCAGGTTTTCGCAGCATTGGAAAACCTCTAAATCCTAGGTAAATCAGTCTTGGTGAATTTGGAGTCGGTTAGTTCACCGGTATTGGTTGTCGCACTCGGCTCAAATAACATCACCCAGGTTTCTTTTTCGCAAAACGGCTGATGTTCAACTTGAGCGGGTACGATCGTAAACTGGCCGGGTAGCAGCACAATTTCTTTGTCCCGAAAACGCATGGTCAGCCTGCCTTTGACGACAAAAAACATCTCGTCTTCGGCAGGATGAGAATGCCATGGAAACTCTCCTTTTAATTTCGCCAATTTGACAGAGCAGTCGTTTACCTCGCCAACGACGTGTGGCGACCAATGCGCGTCAAATTGTTTGAATTTTTCGGCCAAATCGACAACGTCAGGCATCTACTCAACTACCTTCTCATTTGAAGAATGCGCGAACATGTAACCTTTTCCGCGCACAGTAACTAGGATTTCAGGGCACTGCGAATCATCTTTTAGTTTTTCGCGCAAACGCGCAATGTGCATATCGATCGTACGGGTAGATATTCCTTGGGGATTCAAACGCCAAACGTTGGATAACAATTCGTCACGTGAGATTGCCCGGCCACAATTCGCAACCAAATACTTCAATAAATCGCTTTCTTTTTCAGATAGCTCAGCGCGACTTTGATCCGCATATCGGACTTCTCGTCGATCAAAATCGACGCTTCCGCCAGAGAAATCAAAGGCGGGAACTTCACTTGGCCGCCCTGGCGAACGACGCAACACCGCTTCGATCCTGGCGACCAACTCTTTGATGCTGAACGGTTTTACGACATAGTCGTCTGCCCCCAACCGTAAGCCGCGTACGCGGTCGTATTCGTCTCCTTTGGCGGTCAAAACAATGATCGGTTGCGTCGGCCTTGTCTCTCTGACCCGCTTAAGAATCTCAAACCCCGGTGTCCCCGGCAATGCGAGGTCAAGCAACAACAGATCGTATTCGAGTTCACAAGCAAGCCTGAGACCGGCATCACCATTGTCTGCCTCCAAAACTTTGAAAGACTGAAACGATAATGCATCGACAATCCCTTGACGGATAGCATTGTCATCTTCGACGGTCAAAATCACCGGATTTGCGTTCACGTTTCCGCCCAGTTTTTTTTTGGAGATACAACGAAAGTCACATCTAAATTATACGCCTAATCCTAAAACCAAACCTGTAAACGGTTTGTAACGCGGATTTTACCTTTGAAATGCCATTTTCGCTTCAACCTGCAATTTTCATTGCTTTTGCAGTACAACTCAGACTTAAAATTCAAGAAACCGCCAATGATATTGTTTAATAGTATCATCGGTTTAAAACCTTTCTGACGATTGATCACGAATGAATTTAACTACTAAACGGTTTTTCTTGCTGTCGGCCATGTTGATCGGTACCACCGTATCAGCACAGGAACCTGAATCTTTGACCGCCCGGGCATTTCAAGGCAATCTAAAAATCGATGTTGAGATTCCTGGTGTCTTTGTTTCCGAAGACAAGGATGAATTGGCGATCGAACCCAAACAATACAATGGTGAGTTGATCATCACTAAGATTGCTCGAGAGGGTATCACGGTTACCGAAGGTGATGTCCTGATGGAGTTCGACACGGCCAATCTTGAGGAGGCGCTGGAGCAAGCTAACACAGATGTGACCGATGCGCAAATCGAATTGGAAAAAATGAAAGCGGAACTCGAAACCGCGAAAATTGACGAAGAGACCTCTCGGTCTCAACTCACTAAGGAACTAGCATTTGCAGAACGCGAACACCATGCGGCCATCGAACGTGAAAAGCTAGAACTCAAGAAAAAGAATAAAGAGATTGTCGACGCCAAGCGGCGCCTGAAAGATGCAGAAGTCGATTTCGAACAATTGACCCAACTGTACGAAGAACGTGAACTCCACACGTCAACCGAAAACATCTTGATACAACGCGAAACTATCAAGCTTGACGAAATCAAAAAGAGCATCTCTCGTTTGGAAGAGGAATTGGCTTTTTTTATGAGCTTCGAAAAATCAAAAGAGACGCTGTCAAAAGAACTGGCTTTGGACAAGAAAAAGGCAGAAGTGCGCAAACAAGAAATCAAGGGTACCGCGACACTCAAAGAAAAGGCAAGTTCGGTTGCCAAGGCCGAACGCAAACTCAAACGCGAACAGGACAAAGTCGCTGACTTGAAACACGATTTACAGGCGTTGAAATTGGTCGCGTCGCGCAGCGGAATTCTGTTTTATGGAAAAACCAACGAAACGGCGGCTGGATTGATATTTGGTGGTAGACGCAATAACGAGATGCGGATTGGTGGTCGCGTCAAGACCCACGATATTTTGATGACCGTCGCGTCGATGAATAACTTGGCTATCAAAATGCAGGTCCCAGAGAACGACATTCAACACATGAAACCAGGCTTGGCGATCACGATTCGACCTGACGCGTTCCGATCGATGGTTCTCAATGGCGAACTGACAAAGGTAGATCAAATCGCCACCCGGTCCAACATCCTGTCGGACGTTCGCCGGTTTACCGTCAAGGGCAAGTATGAAGGTGAGTTGAGACAGCTACGCTCGGGTATGAACTGTCGGGTCACTGTCCACGCCGATTTTGTTCCCGATGCGGTGCAAGTCCCGATCGTCGCCGTAACACAAGAAAAAGGCAGTTACTATTGTTTTGTCAAGCAAGGCAAGCGACATGAAAAGCGAGTTGTAAAAATAGGCATGTCCAATGACGATTTCGTACAAATCGTCGAGGGCGTGCTGCCCAACGAAGTGGTGTTTTTATTTGACCCCAGCAAATCTCGATAAGGCTCGCGTGACGGCCCTAGGGGATTCCTAAATGATCCGACTCATAGTCGAAGCCGTGTTCAACCTGTTTTTGCACAAGGGGCGTTCGCTTCTTGCTGCATTGGGTATCATTTTCGGCGTCGCTTCGGTGATCTGCATGCTTTCTATCAGTGAAGTTGCCCGGCAAGATGTTGTGCGTCGCATTGAACGACTAGGATTGAACAACGTCATATTGGATAGCGTCAAACCGGAACAAATACGCGGCCAAGAACAATCCGGAAACGAAAGCTCTTGGGTCGCACAATACGGTATTACAAAAAAAGACCTATCAATTTTGGGTACATCCGTAGACGCGATCCGTGACGTCGTGCCGATGAGAATTCTCCTTCACGGGGTTTCAGCAAACCAAAAAAGTGCCGACGTGACGGTGGTCGGCACGAAAGAAGATTACGTCGAAGTCATGGGGCATACCGTGTCCACTGGACGCTTTTTTTCTTGTGTGGACGAAGCAAACTTGCGACCGGTTTGTGTTCTTGGTTTTTCTACGGCCAAAAAGTTGTTTCCGTTGAAGTCCCCGATTGGTGACGTCGTCAAGATCGGCCCCAACATTTTCAATGTTATTGGCGTCATGGAACGCAAAGGTCAAACGGGTACCGGCGGTAAGTTCTCCGATCCAGACAACTCAGCATTTGTTCCATTCGATACGACATTTGCTCGGTTTGGTGGATTTCAATATCGCCGCAGCGGAAACGTGCAAGAAATCACTAGCGTGGAAGTAGATCGAGCGATTTTGCGTGTCAATGGACCTGGAGTCCTCAAACCCGTATCGAATTTAGCGGCCAACATGTTGAATCGACTCCACCGGCAAAATGACGTTGTAGTGACCATTCCATTTACATTGTTAAAGGAACGTCAGCAATCCGAGCGAATTTTTCAATGGGTCATGGGATCTCTCGCAGCAATTTCGTTGCTCGTTGGTGGCATTGGCATTATGAACATTATGTTGGCAAACGTGGCAGAGCGGCGATCGGAAATCGGCTTGCGTCGTGCGTTGGGCGCGACGAAGAGTAACATCGTTTCTCTGTTCCTGAGTGAGAGTTTAGTGCTTTGCATTTTTGGTGGCGCATTGGGGGTCAGTACGGGATTGGCTTTGGCCCAAATCGTAGGTTCACTTGCCCAATGGACGGTCGTTTTTCACCCCTGGTCAATTCCGCTAGGCATTTTAGTATCACTATTGGTTGGACTGGTTTTTGGAACGCTGCCCGCATTTCACGCCGCCAATGAAGACCCCGTATTGGCCCTGCGATCAGAGTAGAGACGGCAATGACGCACGAATCGTACAACTCCTTTTTTCGACCGATGGCACTGACAACTTTGTGTTTGTTGGCGTTGCCAACCAACGCTGGATTCGGACAGTCGCATGCATCTACAATCCAAGTTACGACTAAAACCAGCGACAAACATCAGCTACGGCCACAAGTGCCGACCAAGGAACTCGTCAAACGTGCACAGTCCTCAATACAGCGCGGATTAGACTTTTTGGTTGCAACCCAAAATAAAGATGGTTCTTGGGGTTCTCACGATCCAAAGATGGCCGCACTCATGAATTTCGGATTTCGAACGGGAAATCGTGGTTCTCAAGATGCGGTTAGAACCGCGTGCACATCAATTTGTGCCGAAGCGCTGCTTTATCAGCAAGACCTTTCGGCAGCGGAAAAGAACGCCCTCGAAAAAGCAATCGAAGAGTTGCTCAAAGTTCGCAAGTTTGCCTACCATCCGGGTGAGTCTTTCAACACTTGGGGATACGGCTACAAACTTGGATTTTTGGTTCAACTGGCAAACTCGTCGCTGGGCGAAAAGTATCGTGATCGCATCCAGCCAGCAGCGCAATCTTGTGTCGACGGCCTGCTTCGCTACCAACAACACGGCGGCGGCTGGGGCTATTACTCGGGAGTCATGCGCGACTTTCAAACGATGTCCTTTAATACTGCCTTTTTTGGGCTTTCGGTTCACCGAGGCAAACAAATTGGTTTAACCGTCCCTGATGGGCTTGTTCACGATGCCATTCGCGCGGTGGATCGGCAACGAGCTCCAGATGGCTCTTTCGTCTATAGTTCCGCACACGAAAACAAAGCCGAGGGCATACTTGCAAATTTGGGATCTGGGTCCAGGACGATATCGTCGGCTTTGGCGTTGTATGAATTAGGTATTTACAAACAACCTGCGCTGAAAAAGGCCTTGCAGGTTTTTGCCAACGGAGAGAACTATCTGGAACAGGGCCGAAAATTGATCCAACCCCATTCGGCAGTACACAAGATTTCTGGTTACTTTTTCTTCTTTGGATACAACTACGCCACAGAGGTTGCTGCGATTCTCGGCGACGACGTCGAGCAAGAACGTTGGGACCGTTTTTGCTGGACGATGTTGCGTACACAAGAGCGCAATGGCAGTTGGTGGGATACACCAGCCGCAAGTTATGGTGACAAATGGGGCACCGGATTCGCCATTCGCGTATTGCAACGCTATTTGGACGAAATGAAAAATCGTCGTTCGCGACTGCCTGCAGAACCCGTTACGGTTGAGGAAGATGCGAAGTAAGTGCTCTCAGTTCTGGTTATTGTCGTTTTGTTGGCTCGTCGTAATGAGCATACCAATCGGATGCTCGACGCATGACGATTCATCCTCGCCAATCACGCTACCTCTTGTCTCCAATACCGACGATGCCCGCCATTTAGGATGGCTCGGTGGCTCTTCGCGAGCTCTCTTAAACGTGGTGCGTATTGATGATCAGCCGGAATTTACCGTCAAACCGATTTCGGTAGGCGGTATCTTTATCGACCAAGTCCTGGACGATCAACCCTTGGCGAAGGCCGGGATACAAACAGCAGACATAATCGTTCGGGTCGATGAAACTTGGCTGCCCGTTAAGACCGAACCAACGCAGGACTTTATTGAACTGATTGAAAATGCCAATACAGCAAAAACGGGGTCCGTCGAATTGCTGGTTCTCCGTGACAGCCGGCTGACAAAAATAGAATTGACCGTCGACCAAAAACCTATCGATGACGGGCTACCGCTGGCGTCTGACCGATTCATTGATCTTACCAAATTCGCATTGGATTACTTGGCCTCCCGGCAAAACTTAGACGGCTCATTTCCAACCCAGCGAAACGAATGGAATGCGAAACGTATATCGACTTCGCTCGCTGGACTTGCGTTTTTGTCGGCCGCACCGTCGATTGCCGACAACTACAAATCCAATATTGGCGACTGCCTTTCGTTTATTTCCAAGTCATTTTCTGACACTCAGTCGCGACCGGTTGACCCTTTGACGATAGCGTATGTCGTCCAGTTTTTTGCAGAGTCAGACATCCAGTTCATTGAAGCAAATTGGCTGGACGTCATTGGTGCACTAACGGAACAGCTAACTGACCAACAAAATGAATCCGGTGCATGGGCGATTCGCGCTGAGTCCTCTCTAGACACGCCCCCTGCTTCTAACGAAATCGATATCGCGGGTACTTTTATTACGAACCAAGTCTTGCTTGCTATTGGTGCACTCGAACGCAAAGGATTTGAGCCAGACGCACATGTGATTGAAAAAGCCTGCCAATTTTTACAATCACAGTCAATAATGAGAACCCCCAGTGACATCGATCGGCGAATCAAAGCCGTCTTGTCCGCCGGGACGGCTGCGGCCTTGATTGCCATCAATTGCGATCGCAACAGCGAACCGTTGGGGCTTTACGTACAGGAAGTCTCAGATCGCTTCTCTGACGTGCACTCAAGTCCCGCATTGAATTGGCCCGGGTTTCTACATGTTGCAATACTGGCCAGACAAAACAATAACGAAACATGGTTGAAATTCCACGACGCTACCAAATACATCTCGGTTCAAAGAATACAGATGGACGGAAAAGTTGTCGACCTTCCAGGAAACGGCAGCAAGCTACTTGATTTTGAAACGTGGGTGGATTCGCAAGTCTGGCGAAACGCTCATTTTGCAATTGCCCTTTCGCTACAGTCACGGAGTCTTGAAAAGTCGCTCGCCCTAACGGCTTCTGAACCAATCAAAACTCGGGATCACCTAGGAAAGTTGTTCAATCGTCCTGCCGAAGACGTGGCAGATTCCGAGCGAGCAAAAAAAGCCGCAGAATTGACAAAAATGATTTTGGAGCAACTTAAAGAGAGTGGCATGGATGTCGATGAAAATGATCTCAAGAAAAATCCGCCTAAGTAGCACAAACCCGCGCTGTTTCATCTAGACACTGCGACCGCTTCCTTTAGTTCGTCTTTGCTGTTTTTGACCGTTCTGCCAGCCGTGCCGAGCTTATCGGAACGGAAAACGAACGAATCATCTGAACTTCAGAATTCGATAAATTGAAAGGGCGAACTACCTGATGTAGATCCGATTGGTCGAAACTTCCACACGAATTCATGTCCGACGAACGAAAAATTGGCAATGACATTATTGCAGTTTTGTTGCTGACTTTTATCGTGTTCTTGATTGCGGCTCTGGCAACATACGACCACGCCGACCCGATCCAAACTGGCGCTACGATCCGTTCTTTGTATCAGCCAGATATGTTGGTGTATCCACAAAATGATGTTGTGCAAAATGCTTGTGGAAGTATCGGGGCCTGGATGGCGGACCTGTTAATTCACGTGTTGGGAATTGGCGCCTATTACCTTGTGATTGGATTGATCTCGCTGGAAATCAAGCTGTTCCAACAAACGCCCGTTCATGCTCCATTTTTTAAGACGGTTGGTTGGACGTTTAGCCTATTGGGCATAACAGCACTCGGATCTTTGGTTTTACCGGGTGGACTCGTGGGCCCGGTCATCGGTTCAGGTGGTTACTTAGGTGCCTTAACTAGCGGCTTGTTGCAGATCAACGTCGGCACGATCGGTACTTTAATGCTGGCTTTCAGTGTTACGATGATTGGTGTGATGATGTGGACTGAATACCTGGTTTTTCGGGCTGGAAGAGTCATGTTCACTCCAGCTGCCGTGGCAGCGGCGTCATTGTTGCCGTTTGGCATCCTGCACCGCTTGATGCAGCGCTTCAATGATACCGAAGAGCAAGAAGAGGAGCTTGACGAATCAGAAGAAGACGAAGAATTGGTCGAGTTCTTAAAAGAGCGTCAACAAACTACGAAAATCAAAATCCGCCGGGGCGCTGATGAAGAGCTGGAAGCCGAATTGGAGGAGGAGGAGGAGGACGACGACGACGAACTCGAATCCGAGGAACAGGAAGAAGAATCGGTCTCAGCAATAAAAGTGGAAGATGCTGAAGATGAACCTGAAGATGAAGAGGCAACAGAAAGTATCGCTCAAAAGCCGCACTTTCAGATCAAGAAACCACCCAAGAAGAAAGCAAAACCCGCGCCGCCGTCTGAACGTGATCAAGTGATGACTCAGTTGGATCAGGCGGCCATGGCAGAGAGCATCGATGATTATGAGTTACCGTCAATTGACCTATTGCTTGAAGGGGATAGCATCCCGTTTGAGGACCAAAAACGAGACGCGCTAAAAAAAGCAAGAATACTTGAAAACACTTGCAAAGAGTTTGGCTACAACGTTAGCGTCGTCGAAGTCGAAACCGGACCTGTTATCTCGCAATATGAAATACAACTGGAAGCCGGATTGCGGCTCCAAAAAATCACCGCCTTGGCCGATGATCTGGCCATCGCTCTGCGCGTCCCCAGTGTCCGCATCGTTGCTCCGATTCCCGGGAAAAATACAGTGGGTGTCGAAGTTCCAAATGAGAATCGACAAGTTGTGCGATTAAGAGAAGTTATCGAACAATGTGACGGCAAAACAAGCCGGATGAACATCCCGCTATTCTTGGGCAATGACGCTGTCGGTGCGCCCATGCTGGTCGATCTCGCCAAAATGCCACACTTATTGATCGCCGGGCGTACGGGTACTGGTAAGTCGGTTTGTCTCAACGCGATCATTTCTTCGATATTGATGACACGTCGCCCCGATGAAGTAAGGATGTTGATGATCGACCCCAAAATGGTCGAACTCAGCGGGTATGGACGTCTTCCCCATTTAATGCATCCAGTCGTGACCGATATGCGAAAAGCGGAAGCTATCCTCGCCTGGGCAGTCGATAAAATGGAAGACCGATATCGTTTGTTGGCTAAAGCCGGTGTTCGACACATCAACAGCTACAATCAGTTGGGCGAAGAAGAAATATTAGATCGGCTGCAACCCGAAACTGAAGAAGAACGACGGGAGATTCCAAGTAATTTACCGTTTATCGTCATCGTGGCAGACGAGATGGCGGACCTCATGATGACAGCTGGCAAGGAAGTTGAACAGCATATCATTCGCTTAGCACAAAAGAGCCGCGCGGTTGGTATTCACTTGATTCTAGCGACTCAAAAGCCAACCGTGGACGTGATTACTGGTTTGATTAAATCCAATTTACCGGCCAGGTTAGCGTTTCAAGTGGCCAGTAAAATGGACAGCCGTGTCGTTTTGGATGCGATGGGCGCCGAAAAATTACTTGGCAGTGGCGACATGCTCTTCCTGTGGCCAGGAACAAGTACTCTCTTGCGCGGCCAAGGTACTTTCTTAAGCGATGACGAAATCGAATCCATTACCGATTCAGTCAGCACCGGCGAACAGAATTTCGTTCACGAACTCGTCAACATCAAAGTCGAATCCGACGATGGCGATTCGAAAGAAAACGAATCTTTCAAAGAACGGGATGAACTTTATTCGCAAGCCGTGGATGTTGTAGTCAATGAACAGCGAGGAAGTGTTTCGCTGTTACAACGAAGCCTTGGAATTGGGTATGGCAGGGCAGCAAGATTGATCGATTACATGGAAGAAGATGGATTTGTTGGCCCTTACAACGGTTCGAAATCTCGAGAAGTCGTGCTGACGTCGGAACGATGGTCAGAATTGCAGTCCGGTTCAGGCCAAGAATCAATCGGCCAAGACACCGCGTCGTTGAAACGTATAGAAAACCAAATGGAAACGTCTTTGGCAGCCGACCAGTCCATAGGTCTGGAAACCGAAGAAGAAGATTTGGTTTCATTGTCCGCCCGTATCGAACATGAAGAAGAAACCGAATTTTTCGACGAAACCGAAGACGAATATGAAGACGAAGCGGGCGATTACGATGAATATGAAGACGAAGAGAGCGACTACGATGAAGAAGATTTCGAAGATGAAGAAGAGTAAATGCGCTTCTTCGGTACCAGCGGTTAACCCAAAAACGGCAACACTTTAAAACAAAATAAAGAACAATCACAGGCGATTTTTGGCAAGTGCGTTTGCGTTCCAACGATTGATAACTTGGATCCACGGCGCTACCCCACAATGTCCCACCTTCGCCAGAACAAATTGGTTAGAAACAAATGAACATACAAGATCTCGAAAAACTGCCCTCGCCACCTGGCGTTGCAGTCAAGCTACTCGAACTCTTTTCCGAAGACGAAGTCGTTCTCGATGATTTGAATGAAGTCATCGGAATCGACCCTACGTTGACGGCTCGAATCATCAAATACGCCAATTCGCCAATGTTCGCCCGCAGGCACGAAGCGGGAAACCTGCGGCAAGCGATTGCCATGCTGGGTGCCAATGGCGTTAAAATGATTGCTCTCTCGTTTTCTCTTACCGAAATTAAAGGGACGAGCGATGGCAAAAAATTTGAGTTCAACAAATTCTGGAATTCATCCTTGGCCACCGCAGTTTGCAACCAGAGTATTTACAGTGACTGCGGACAAGACAAAGACACTGGTTTCTTGATCGGGTTGTTGGCGAACATTGGACAGTTGGCGATGTTTTGCTGTCGGCCCGAAGACTACGAACAGATAATGGAAGAGCGCACGGTCTTTGACCTTGAGTTGATTGACATTGAAACTTTAAATTTCGGTACCAATCGCTACGCACTTGGTGCAGAAGTTCTCGAAAGTTGGAATTTCCCTACTCCGATCGTTCAAGCGCTCAAACTCTACAGTGACGAAACTGTAGAAAGTAACTTCGCCAAGAAATCGTTGGGCCTAGCCAACCGAATGAGTTACGTTTTCCTGAGCGACCAACCAGACTATGAAGTTGTTCGCAGTATCAACAGCGAATTGGCGTCGGTTTCAGGCAACGCGATCGAAGATTCTGAATTGTTTTTCGCCAACACATTGACGAAGTACTCAGATATCGCTTCCATTCTTTCGTACGATAGCCCGGAACAAAAGTCGTTGAAAGAAATCGAATTGGAAGCAAAAACCAGAATCGTTGAACTTTCGATGAATCTACACCGCACCAATGAAGTAATGACTGCGGAAAACGATGAGTTGAAAGACATGGCCTATGTCGATCCATTAACCAAACTTGGAAATCGTCGTCAATACGAATCGATCGCTGGTGCGGAATTGAGCCGTTGCGCTCGGCTGAGAAATTCCTTCGGATTGATCGCTATTGACATTGATCATTTCAAGAAGGTCAACGACACGTACGGGCACGCCGCAGGTGATTTCATTTTACAAGGCGTAGGAAAAATTTTGGACGATAGCCTGCGGCGGTACGATTTCGCGTTTCGGTACGGTGGCGAAGAATTTGTTGTGATCCTTCCCGAATCCAACAAAGACACTTGTCAAGTTGTGGCCGAGCGGCTTCGGACCGGAGTCGAGAGCAATGTTTTCGAATTCGAAGGGCAGACCATTCCGATCACTATCAGCCTCGGAGGCGCTATTTATGTTCCCGGTGAGCCAGCTGATTTAGACAGCCTTTTTAAGATGGCAGACGAAGCGCTGTATATCGCAAAAGAATCGGGGCGGAACCAATACCAAACCGCGGAAAGTAAAGTGTCGATGCCAAGTATTGACACCGGGACGATTCCAACAGAATCCATTTCCAACACGACGTCCTAGCATCAATTCTGAGATCAATTCGCAGACGTAACAGCCACTCTATCGAGTGGCTTTTTGAATGCCCCACGCCAAAACGCTGGACCACATTATGATCACACACTGAATTCCTGGTTACGTTGAAACCTGCGCTCCAATGGCTGGTACATTAGTCCTAGTATGTTAGTGAAAATACCAAAAGAGTTTGAGGGCGGACAATGCAAAAGTGTTTCGGAATCTTGTTTTTTTCAGTTCTTGTTTGTTGTTCCAACTTTTCTTTTGGCGACGTAGCCGATTTTGAAGATGTAGCACCACTGAACATCCCCTCGACGCCATTCAGTTCTGGTGGTTTAGACTTCAACTCCACGCAAACTGAAAACGCCGTTTTCCCATCTGGCTTCGCTGCTTCAGACAACGGAACGCAAACGTTTGGATGGTGTGGATCAGCTTGCAATGGTACACAGCTAATCACTGCGACGACTTCTAGTGGCGAACTCTTCAACGTATTTTCCGTTGATGCTGGTCATCTGACGCCGGCCGGGCAAATGCTAGGATATGTCCCTGGTATGACGGTCGAAGTCGTTGGTCATCGGTCCAACGGCACGACTGTCGAACAATCTTTGTTCATCGTCGAAAATCAAGTAGCGTCGTATGATTTGACGGGCTTCACTCGTCTAACGAGCATCGAGTTTTTTGCGCCGGAAGTCTTGGCTGAAGGACAATCAGGAATGCCCGATCCGCTAATCGACAACATCGTGTTCGCCGTAGTGCCCGAGCCGATGACGTCAAGTTTGCTAGTTGGACTTTCTATGGTTATCGCTCAGGTGCGACGAAGGAAAATTGCGTAAGGCGATGGAGTAAGCGATGGAAAAGAAAACAGCTTAGAATCCGCGCAATCCAAACACGGTATTGACCGTTCTCAATTTCTCGAGACGGATATCGTCGAGGAATACGACTTGCCCTTCCGAATTGGTAACCACTAACGCACCAACCGCCGAACCGATTCGGGAATAAAATGAATCGGTTTGGTATGCCTGGCTTATTCCAAACTCACCGTCCCAGCGTTTGACGCCATGACTTCCGCACGCAACCAGAGCTTTGCCATTGGACTGGACCATCAAGTCAAAGACTCCGCCAAGTTCGGTGTCAAACTCTGTAATCTTGCCAAATGTGATCATGTCCCAAACTCTTACAATGCCATCCTCGTCTCCACACAAAAGTTGTTGATTGGCGTTGTTAAAGGCGACGGACATTATGTCTGCCGAAGAGCCTGAGAGCACGTTTTTACACTCGCCTGTTTCCGTACTCCACAAGCGAACGGTGCCATCGCGGCTTGCCGACGCTAACCAAGCTCCAGATGCATCGATAGCAATTCGAGGAATTTGCTTCGTGTGCCCCTTCAGGCACAAGAGTTCTTTCTTGGTGGACAAATCCCAAACCCGCAAACAACAGTCGTCCCCTGCGGAATAAAGCGTTCGACCATGCGGACTGAAAACGAGCGAATGAACATCGTCCAAATGACCGATCAATTCCGCTTCTAATTCAAAGGTATTCGCATCCCAAATCCGAATCGCGTTATCACCACCACCCGTCGCAAGCCAGCGACCGTCGGGTGAAAAACGACTGGCAAAACACCAATTTTTGTGAGCTTGCCACTGAGCAACTTGGCTTCGATTTTCGACACTCAGAACGCGAACGATTCCGTCCCCCGCGCCAATCACAATTCGTTTCGCTGTAACATCCAATCCGACAATCGAATGAGGATAGATCGTAGCCGCGATCAATGTGGACGCGATCGGATCCGGTCGCGTCGTCTTGATATTTAAGTTTGGGCGATTCCGTTTTAGCTGCGCGATCCGTTTTTCTGTAATTCCAGTTTCAAACAAGTACAGTGTCTTGAGCTGCAGCAATTGTTCTAAATGCGTTACCCCTTCATCTGTCACTTCGACTCGCACTAGGTCAAGCTCGTTTAACCGGGGCAATACTTTTAAATATTTAAGCATCTCCGCGAGTTTTTGATCGTTTAGCTTGTTGGAGTCAAAAAGAATGCGAGTTATAAATTTGTCCGAATCAACAACGACAAATCCACCTTCTTTTTGGATTAACTGTGCCGCCTCCGCGCGCAATTGTTTACGATAAATCCTGATCCCAACGTATCCCAAGACCATCGCCAATACAGCGGTAACCAGCAAGAATGTCTTTAGACTAAAACGTGGCAGTTTGCGATTCATGAAAGTTGCTCCTGCAGATATCTCGCCTCCCAATCGTTGTATTGTTGTACTACGATTAAACGCATAAAGCACGTAACGGATTTGTCACAACTGAAGTCGACGCGCACAACTACGGCTTTAAGGGACGAATGATGAGAAAACGCTCATTTCCCATACCCTGACCCTGCCATTTATTGAGCAAATACAAGCGGATGACGACAGTTTTTTGATACCGTGCGACACGGAACCCAGCAAATTGATAATACTAGTGAACGACTTTTTCAAAAGTCGCCACATAGTTGGCCGGATCTGAAACAGGTTCAAACGAACTAGGAAATGCCGTCCCCGACAAATCGTATGCAATTCGCAACCCGGACTCATCGAACCGTTCAACAATTGCCAACATGATTTTGCCCGCGTTTGGACCAGACTCGCCTCGGACTTCCATCCGGATTGGAACTTCGTCTTCGATTACGCAAATGGACCCTGCGTCAATATTTCCGGCAAGATTTACTTCGTAGGTGATGCCAGCAACCGACAATCTCGTCGCATCCACAATTTCCTTGGGCATCGGATCACCGGAAATAAACGCGGCGACGACTTGCCAAGTCCCATGCAATTTTTCAATCGTCTTCATTAACATTGCCCTGCGTCGCGACAACCATCGTACGGTAACATTTTAGTGCTACTGTTGATTCACCAATTGACCCTGCAAAGGACTTGAGAAGTCACGATGCAACTGATTGGCAGATTCCATCGTTAGTTCTTCGTCTTGAACCCAGAAACGATACTTCAGTCTCAATGGAGCAATTGGTTTCAGATCATACTCAAAATAACTTCCGAACCGGCCATAGTCTCGTTCGCTGAAACGAGCCGGTTTTGGATTGGCCGGGTGATCCAAATAGCAAACCGAATAGAGTTGTTCGTCAACAAAAAAATGGAGCGCATTCCAAGGCAAATTGATATGCGATTTATTGATCTCAGTTTCGTTTTTTTTGTTGGACCAGTTCCGAAATTTCCCAGGTTCGCCTTTTCCGTCGGGACGCACATAGTAGGTCTTATTCTTAGTTTTATCCGGTACGGATTGAGTTGCGCGAAACTGCACCCCTGCATGTTGGGGATCGCCTCGCAAAACGATGTCGCTACCGCGGGACTTCAACAGCGACTCAAATTCGACCAGCGTTTTCCCATTGATTTTGTAAACGGTCAACTGACGAATCTCGTCGGCAAATGGCTTTCCATCCTGACCGTTCCAAACGATCAAGTTAGTATCTCGACCAAACACCGGTCCCGACTCTCGATCGATCAAAGCGACATGAATCTGACTCTCGCCGTTGCCGCAATGCCATGTATCCGCCTTTTTGTCGTCATAGGCAATTCGGTTATAGCCAAAAAAGATCCCGCGATGATGCTGAAACAAGCCACCCGGGCCTTTAGTTAGTAGAAGTGATCCGTCCGGACTAAACACATGATGATAGGGTTTATACGTCTCTTGCCGTCGCTGTTTAGATCCGTTATCAACTTCTTCGTACATGTAGCGTACGACCGGTACATCGCCAAATTGAAGTTCGGCTTGGGTCGAACCATCGTCATGCCACTTGAATTCGCGGTTTATGTTTAGTCCGGAATCACGAATTGAGAATTCGATTTTCTGATTGGCATGCATTTTCGGAACGACGAAAGTCAACTCCCATGCACTCGAATCGCCAGCAACTAAATCACCTCCTGGTGAAACTTGGCCAATGATTTGATTGCCGTCGGCATCGGATAATGTCACGGATTTGTTTTTTGCTAAACTCGGTTCGGCAAATTTAACCGATACGACAGACGCGCCGCGATCGAATCCATCGTTCTCCACCACAACTTTCCATTGGGCTGGGTGCACCTCGTTTCTTTCTTTTTTAAGTTTGGCGGCTGTCAATTCGACTTCTCGCATGACACGCATCACGTTTCCGCCTAGGATTTGGTGAATCTGTTTCTTGTCGTAACCGCGACTCATTAGTTCCTGAGTGATATTGGGGTACTGAGATACATCCTTCAGTCCAACGGGCAAGCGCCGCACGCCGTCAAAATCGGAACCGATGCCGACGTGCTCAACGCCGGCGTGATCGATGACGTGCTCGATATGGTCAACGACTGTTTTGACACTTCCGTACGCTTCATTCGATTTTCCACCTACTTTTTGAGCCACGATAAAGGCTGACACGAAAGTAATCATAACGACGCTGCCGGATTTCTTTACGGTTTCCAGTACGTCGTCGGGAACGTTGCGTGGATGATCGGCGATTCCTCGAGCTGACGAATGAGAAAAAATGACGGGCGCTTGAGACACTTCCAATGCGTCTTTCATACATTTTGGTGAAACGTGTGAGATGTCGACTATCATCCCCAACCGGTTCATCTCTCGAACCACATCTTTCCCGAACGGACTTAGCCCATTGTTTCTAGGTTCGTCCGTACATGAATCGGCCCATGCTAACGTCTTGCTATGCGTCAACGTCATGTACCGGGCGCCCTCGGCGTACAATTGGCGAAGCGCTTGCAAACTGTTTTGGATACTATGTCCTCCTTCCACGCCGATCAGTGACGCAATCTTTCCGGAGGCGGTAATTCGATTGACATCGTCAGACGAAGTGGCCAGTTCAAACGTAACGGGATATCGTGCACACATTTCCTTGACGATCCGGATTTGTTCTAAAGTTTGAATCAGCGCGTTACCCGTAAAATCGGTGGAGGCCGGAACGTAGACGGACCAAAACTGAGCTTTGACGCCACCGGTGCGTAGCCGCGGAATATCAGTATGAAAATCGGTCGGCTCGGCAATATCGACTTGGTCAAATGAAGACGCGGCATTCGCTCGCATCTGCCAAGGAAGGTCGTTGTGCCCATCAAACAACAAACCTGAATGATGAATGTCCAAAACGTCCTGGGGCCAATCTGCAGTTACATCCTCGTCCGCCAAAACTGGCATAAACAAAACAACCAATGCATAGATTAGCGTCATTGAAACCAAGATTGAATACTTCATCTTTTTCCGCCCACTTAATTGGCAAACATCTGGGTCATATCTTTAAACGACTTGAACTCTAGCGCATTTCCGGAAGGGTCCAAAAGGAACATGGTTGCTTGCTCACCGATCTCGCCCTCAAATCGAACATAGGGCTCAATGGTAAATTCAACGCCGGCATGTCTTAACCGATCAGCCAATGCGTGCCATTGGTCCCATTCCAATACCACACCGAAGTGAGGAATGGGTACGTGTTTCCCGTCGACCGGATTGGAAAACGCTTCATCCGAGTTTGCTGACTCGCGTTTATGCGCGACGACTTGGTGTCCAAACATATTGAAATCGATCCAAACATCACTTTGCCTTCCAAGCGAACATCCGATCAAATCACAATAAAATTTCCGAGTCGCCGGCAAGTCGTTCACTGGAAACGCCAAATGAAATGGCGGCATTTGAGTGGTCATCATTGAGAATCATCTCCCGCAGCAAATTTAAGATCGACGTCTTAAGGATAGCCGCACGATCTGAAACAAGGAACGGTACAACTCGCGAAAATCAACTTTCGAATTCCCTTTTTCACGATTCTGGAACACGATCGGGACTTCAAAAAATCGTGCGTCCACGAAATTCAACAAGACGAGAATCTCTTCCAAATAGGAATACCCCTGACTTTCGATCGCCTCGATATTGATTTCTTTAAGCTTGTCCACGGAATACAAACGGAACGCACTCGTATTGTCAGCTGTTTTTAGCCCCAGCAAAAGCCTCGCAATCGAGTTGACCAATGCGCTGGAAATCCGCCGATACCAAGGCCAACCAATGATCTTTCCGCCAGGCACGTACCGCGATCCAATCACGACGTCCGGTCGCGCATCGGCTCCGTCGTCTGCGATATCGAGCATTTCCGCAAGGACGCTTGGATCATGGCTGTGATCGGCGTCCATGGTTGCGACCCAGTCAAAATTCTCACGAATCGCCGTCTGCAAACCTAACTTGGTGGCGCTGCCCAGCCCGAGCTTCCCCGGTCGCGAAATCAATCGAATCCGCGAATCTTTTCCTGCAGCACCTCGGGCCCAATCTCCCGTTCCATCGGGCGAATTGTCGTCGACTACTAGAATTTCACAGTCCTGCACCGAATGAAAAATCTGTTCAACCAACGCTGGCAAATTTTCCGCTTCATTATAGGTCGCGATCACCACTATGAACCTGGTTGAGAAACTCATGATTCTATCTTACGCGAAACGCAAAGATCGTGGGACCGTCGATTACTTCTAACCTACCATCACATTATCAATGGTTTAGCGCAACGACGAATCTTCTTAGTTTCCCGGTACGATTTGGCCGTTAAATTCATTGCCGCTGGTGTCTTGCCAAGGAGCACTCCCGCTTCCCTCAAATGCGGCCAGCACGTTGTCAGAATCTCGGATGGTCACATCCCAAATGCCGCCAATGAAATTTCTTGCTATTCTTGAGAACTGAAAAACGGAGCTCGGCAAGTCATGTCGCGGGCCAATCTTGCCATTCACCGTCGCGGCCAGCATACCTTGATCGTCAAATATTCGAACATCGACGACGCGTCCTACCTCGATAAGTCCTTGATTGACAACAATTCTCGGTGTCATGTAACCAGTTCGGACAATGAGCTTTAAACGGTCAAAAGCACCCCGGTCAACAAAAATGTAATTTCCGTCATCAAGATAAAAAAGGTATGCATTGGTAGGCTGATCCACGCGCAACCTAAAGGAAATGTCAAGCCCCTCGAAGCTCGCTTCAAAACGATCTTCAAACTCGATTTCCGCTGCTCCGTCGAATGCATACAGGTCCACCGGAGTCAAGAAACAGTGATTTCTCGTTGGGAATTCCCCTCCCAAAACGTCGTTCCAAATCGGTTGACTTTGCGACCGGTCTGTCGCGATGTATTTCTCCGCATTGGCGACGTCGAGATCCGATAAATCTTCAATCGTAACATCCCAGATTGAACCAACGAACCGCCCATCCAATTCGTTGTCCAATCCAAGCCGATCAACCTTGAACTCGAATTGTCCATTGCCGGCAGGCACTTGCAAACTATTCCCAACATTTTCTTGGCCGTTTACAGTCGCCTTGAGCACAACATGGTCTGAATCGTCGACGTCCCGAATCCGTACTTTGAAAGGGCGATTCTTCTCCATAAGAAAGGGCCTGATTAGAGTTTCTTGGATAAACACCTCTTCGTTAGACAATCGCACGGTCAACGAACCATCGACACCAAGCTGAATGAAATCATCGGGACCACCCCAGAAAAGGTAGGATTTAGAAGTCAAATCCTTAGGATAAAGCGAAAACTCGATGTTTAAATCGTCGAGCGGCTTTCGGATGGGAAATGTTGATACTGGGTAGTCGCCGTCTAGTAAAAAATGAAACGGTTGAACCGGCGTCAAAACACCGTCATTTTCGGCTACCACATCTTCCCATGGTCCAAAATCTGGAACCTGAGTGGTGCCGGTGAAGCACAGCCTCGACGTCGCAGCATCCTGTCCGTCCAGACACACGTCCCAGATGAACCCATTGAAGCGGTTCACTCCTTGCAGAAAAGATACCTCTTTGCGTACTCGTGCCGCAATCGTGTCAATGGTAAGCGATTCTGCTTCACCAAAATCACTGGGACCGCCTAACTTTCCGTTGACAAAAGCCCGAATTTTCCCGTCGTCAAACGATTGCAGAACAATATGATACGTCTTATTCGCCGACAAAGGCGTGTTCGCGGAAATCACGTGCTTAGTTACCCCATCGGCCCGCATTACCAATTCACCTTGATTCTGAATACGCAAGAAATTTGATTCGTCAAAATAGAAAATGTAGTGCGGGGCATTCGGAGACGGTAAGTGGGGCACGTACATTCTGAATGATAGTTCGAAATCGTTCAAAGGAAGACTCACCGTTTTTTTCAACGTTACAATATCATTCACCCCATCAAACTCGTACGCTCCCAGAGATAGTGGACTTGGACGATCAGGTTCAAAAGAGTCATTCGAACCCACAATGTTATTCTCAGACAAAATTTTGGAATGGTCGACGTTGTGCAAGTTTATAACTGGCATTTCATTGCCGCGAATCACTATTTCTGGGGCCGGGGCGTTCAGCCCGCCTAACCCAGCCGATACGCCGAGTCCAGCAATATCTTTTGCAGTGTGGCTGGGCTGATTGTCGATGTTGGGAACGTTGACAACTTGGTTATTTTCAACGACAACATTTTTGAAAACCGAATCGTCAGTGTCCCCAGCTTTCAAGAGTATCCCTGGCACCGAACCGGATTGCGAATAATCGTTACCCAACTCGTCGAAAATGATCTCGTTGTTTCGTATCGTGACCCCGTCGACGCACACGTACCGCGGCATGCCCATTACATTTGCGCCGTCTAATCCAACAGCAATGGCATGATGCCACGGATTGATGATTCGGTTGCCTTCGATAAGGATGTTTTGAAATAACATTCCCCCAAGTCGGTTACCAAGAAAATCCATTGCAACTGACCGACTCCCGTAACAAACGTTATTCACCAAGCGAACTCCGTCAGCAGACGCCAAATCACCTTTGAGGCCTCCCGAAAAAAACTGGTGAACGCGCAAATTGTGAACGCAATTTGCGATCGTCACGTTGGTCATAGCTCGATGACCACCAAAATTGATACACCAATCATCGGTTTCTGTGTCTGGATTATCGCCGCCCCAAACCGTGTCTGGACAATTCGAATCGATAAACGTCAAATTCGTGAGAACGATATTGGTTATGCTACGACGGCTATTCCATTGCAACATGGCACCTTTTTCAATAAACCCGTTCATGTCGAATACCAATCCGCCAACGGTGATATTTTCAAAATCAGGTCCATGGATGTTGCCTCCACGACCAAATGCAAATACTTCGTCAGCACCAGTCGCCAACGTCCGCTTGAGCGTACCGCCACCAAAATAAACCGTATTCGAACGGGGTTCGGTAAAGGGTCGTTTGAATGGGTAGATGCCAGGACGAATTCGAATACCGCCGTATCCATTTTCGCCGACCAAGTCACTGAGCTCCGTTCCTGCATCTCGCAAGGCTTGCGACCAATCGTGGTCGTTGCTCACTTCAGAGGGCAAGGGCAAATCGACGACGGTGAAGTTCACCGTTTGGGCAATACTCTCGCTCTCAATTTCCGGGGGCACCCATGCCTCGGCAAACTCCTCCTGGCAGATTTGTCCAGTCACAGTCACGCAAAAGTAACACCACTGGCAAGCAAACACAACAAACAAAAAAATCGTTTGCGCCCGAACGTGGTGGGACAAACGATACAAAATTAAGTTGTAAGAAGACATCAATATCGAGGGAATGTTGCCAAAAATACGATACCTGTCCCAACATCCAGATTCGTATTCAAAACAATAATCAAGCTGCCGTCACATTGTTGGAATTCCATTGAAAACATAAATGAAGACGACCAACTAAAAAAAGTTCTATTCTGATAGAACAAGGAAAAAACACCCACAAGGTACGAGTAAATTACGCATTCTCTCAACAATGCAGTGCGGTGGTCGCCTAACAAACAAGGCGACTTGAACTAATGATGTTCAAGCCGCCTTTTTATTTTGACCAGACTTTGCGTCTAGGTTAGAAAGCCAAATTGGCTAGTCCTACTAGTTGCATCCGCATCCTGCGCTAACTGCTTGTCCGCCGCAACCTGAGTCGCAGCCACAACCAGCATCACAGCCGCTGTCGCAACCTGCATCGCACCCGCATCCGCCGCCGAAGCCACCGCAGCCACAGCTAAACATTCCACGGATTCGAGACAAGATGTTTCGGATAGGACGGAATCCGCAACCGTTTCCGCAACCCATACCATAGCCATTGCCACAACCATCACCGCACATGTCGCCACAGCCATTTCCGCAACCGCCGAAGCCGCATCCACAAGATGGAGCCGCATTAACGGTTACAGGAACTTGCTCGCAAACGACGCGGGGTACGCATACGGTCGCAGTGTAAGGAACTCGGTTGCAAACGCGACGGCAAACATTAACCGTCTTCATTTCGCAAACGCGTCGGCAAGTTGTATAAGGCACCTGCTTGGTTCGTTGTTCGCAAACCCAACGCGTTGTGCAGCAAGGAACTTGCTTAGTTCGCTGTTCGCAAACCCAACGTGTAGTGCAGTAGTTAACAACTTTCGACTTCTGTTCGCAAACCCAATTTGTGCAACAGTAGTTGACGGTCTTGGTGCGTGGCTCGCAGACCCAACGTGTGCAGCAGTAGTTGATTGTCTTTGTTTGCGGTTCGCAAACCCAACGTGTGCAGCAGTAGTTGACTGTTTTCGTCTGAGGAACGCAAATGGTTCGGCAAACAGTTACAGGAACTTGCTCACAGTAAGTTTCGCAACGGTACTTTGTGCAGGTAACTTGCTTTGTTTCGCAAGTTGGAACCCAAACTCGACGGCATCGTGTGCGGTCTGGAGTCTGGCAGCAAACTACCTGACGGCAGCCCGGATTCCATCGTCGACAACATGTGCACGGATCGAAGCTCCAAGAACCAGGAGTTCGAACAACACGACGCATCGTTCGGCCGGGAACCGTGTAGGACTGTGTCTGCCATGAACCGCCACGAACAACAACATTGCGAGTTTCTGTGTAAGGAACGCGTCGCGTTCTTGTTACCGTTCGCATTTGTTGTTCTTGAACTTGCTGACGAACATAGTAAGTTACTTCGCGCTGCTTCATTTCACGAACAGGACGACGAACGTTGTAAGTCACCGTTCGTTGCTTTTGTTCTGTGACTGGACGACGCACATTATAAGTAACCGTTCGCTGCTTCATTTCACGAACAGGACGACGAACTGTGTAGTTCACAGTTTTTTGGTGCTGTTCCGTTACTGGTCGACGAACAGTGTAATTGACTGTTCGGTAAGTCGTCTCGCGAACTGGACGTCTTACGGTGTAATTTACGGTACGGCACTGAGTTTCCCGAACCATTCGATAAGTCGGAACTTGTCGCTGTTCAGTTACTGTGCTGTACTGGTTTCGGTAGCGTGTGACCTGCTTTTGGTCCATAACCACACGTCTACGTGTTTGCATAACGGTGTAGCTACAGCCACAAGCCGCTGACGAATCAACAGATCCGCACGTGTCGTAGCTGGCGCCGCCGCAACATTGGCCCCAGCTGAAGCTGGCTGACAAGACTGCGATTACTGCAGTTGAAGTCAGCAGACTTCTTACCATTTTCATTTCAATTCTCCCAAACTGACGTTTCTAAACCTGGAGGCGGCATCTGGTCGGGCGCTTCAATCGCACCATGCCATTTACCCATCAAATTTTGAGTTTTCGATCGCGGTTCGATGAACCAGCAAATCGGAATGTCTCATGTCGGACTATTCCGTCAGCCCAACTAGGCCCTCCGTGTTGTGTTAAATTCGTCAGGTGAGGTAGCCTGCATTAAATGGTGAACATAAACCAAACAGAAAAGAATATAATTGTGGTGTAGGTTTAACGGTTCTATCGCCTTAACCACAATGACCGGATATATGTTTTGCTTGATTTATTCGCCCGATCTGCCGATATAGCCGACGGAATCCACGACGATTGGGCAGCAATTGGCTGTAATTCGGACAAATCGACCTCACCGGACCTTAGCGGACAACTAATTTGTTGGCTTGGTGACGTCTACCAGTCCGATTTGTAAAATCCAACTCGCGACCCGCAGAATATAATCTGAAACGACCCTGTTTTCATAGTTTCGTAAGTCCTTGAATAAAAACAGTCCCAACGACATCTCCGGTGTGCCGAAAGCGGTCATCAGCCGCATGAGTTTGTATCTGCGCGAACTGCAACATTTGTTGCGCGATGATAAGAAGACGATCAGTTCCAGAAAGCTAGGCCGACTCTTGGGTATTACCGATACGCAAGTTCGAAAAGATTTCGCCTATTTTGGGCAATTCGGATACCCGGGTATTGGATATCGGTGCGAGGAACTTGTGGACGAAATACGCCGAATCCTCGGTACCGATCGAATTTGGCCGGCAGCGATGGTCGGAATCGGCAATTTGGGTCAAGCCTTGCTCGGTTATCGTGGTTTTCATTCCCAAGGGTTTAGTGTTCAAGCTGCGTTTGATGTTTCCAAACAGATTGTCGGCCAAGAAATCTGCGGATTGAAGGTGCACCATTTGGACGAAATGAAAGAAATTGTCGCACAAAAAGCGATCCAATTAGCGATCTTGGCTGTCCCAGCAGAGGCGGCGATCGAGGTGGCCGAAACCGTCGTGGAATCCGGGATTTCGGGTGTCTTGAATTTTGCCCCGGTGACATTAAGCTTGCCGAAATCGATCAGCGTTGTGGGGGTCGATTTGGCAATGGAGTTAGAACAGCTGGCATTTGCGGTTGTGAGCAAATCGGAAAAATAGTAAATATATTCTGATCGTACCCGGTGGTGTAATCGGCAACACTACGGATTTTGGTTCCGTCATTCTAGGTTCGAGTCCTAGCCGGGTAATTTCCCCCTCCTTGCGCTGACGGAGACTCTGGTTAGCAATACTTAGCCGTTGGTGGACGCCTGGCTCGGCGATTGTTGCCCCTGCCGTGTTAATTTTTGCGGTCTCATTTTTGCCCAAAGTTAGCGTTTCCTCATTCGGACAAATTTCGCTTAAATTGAATAGTCTCTCCTTGCCTTTCAAAAGACCAGTTACAACAATTTTGGTGGACAGGCAATGTTTGCATTGTCGTCCGATACCAAGCGGTTATCACCTATTGTTTTGCTCATCACTACAGAACTAATTTTCTCTAGTAATAGATTGCTAAATCTCCTATTTTTAAGGAGTTAATACCGGTCTAACGTTTGGTTGATCGTAGATTACGAGGTACGAATTTCCCTCTCGATCTCCATACAAACCTGATTAGTGAATTCTATGAATCGTTTTTGTATTTTCGCCCTGATGGCGGCCACTTTTTTTGCAGCCGAATCGTTTGGTCAGTATCGGTCTCTTCCGGCCTATCGACCACCTGTCCAGAATCAGGGGTACCAACAAAACAGTTATTCGACTCAAAGCCACTGGACGCAACAAATTGCCACTGAAAATCGTGCGCACGATTTTGGTGTGGTTCCCAGTTATTCGAAACAAGAGCACACGTTTGAGTTCACCAACTCGTTCGACTATCCGATTCAATTGGTCGGAATTAGAGCAAGCTGCGGTTGCACAAAACCATTCGTCTTAACCGCGCACGTTGCCCCCGGAGAAACAGGCCAGGTATTGGCCAAGTACGACACCAAAAACTTTAAAGGTGATAAGAAAGCAACGATTTCAGTAACTGTTCGACGAGATAAACCATTTACTGAATTTGGTGAAATTCAGTTTAAAGTAACCGGAACGATTCGTCGCGATGTAGTGCTCAACCCCGGAACAGTCGCGTTTGAAAACATCACTCTCGGAAAAGACACCAAGCGTTCGGTACAGATTCTTTACGCGGGCAATCCCAATTGGAAAATCGCGGAGATTCAATCCACGAACCCAAACATCACCGTTTCGCAAAAAGAACTACAACGCAACGCCAACACGCGCCGCGTCGATTACGAATTGACTTTGGAATTGAATGGCGATCAGCCGGTCGGGACTTTTAAAGACCAAATCTTGGTGACAACGACCGACAAAAACAATGAAAAACTCGCTATCAATATTCAGGGCAACGTCCGTTCCGTTGTACAAGTTTCACCGGTCAAACTGGGAGTCTTAACCAAAGACGAGAAAATTGAGAAGCGATTGATCGTACGAGGCGCTCGCCCCTTCGAAATCAAACAAGTAAAAACGAGCGATAACCGAATCCAATTCACGCCATCGGAAGGTTCAAAGACACTCCACATTTTGACGTATAAATTGGACACTTCTTCGACGGGGCAAATCGTCTCCGATATTACTATCGAGACCGACGATCCAGACCAAGCGGCAACAACGGTTGCGTTTGAAGCGCAAATTGTTCCCGCAACCTTTGTCCTCGACAACGCCCCTAACAATCAGGATTAATTTCAATCGAATCGAATAAAGAAAAGCACGTGCTGGCTAAGCACCGTGCTTTTTTTGTGGAAAGACAAATTGGAATTCCAAGGCACGGAACGGGAATCGTCACTTTTGCTGGTACCCGACCCGTTTTGAAGTTAAAGTTAAGTTGAAAGATAGTACCACTAACAAATTCAATTCGAAATGCTTGAAATACGTTGCAATAACGTAACTGGTTTTAACGAGGCAACTCAAGACTATCAGACGTGCAATCAGAAGATTCGGTTGTCAAAAGAGCGAATTGGAACTGAGATTCTCTGTCCCAAATGCAAACAAACCATCCAAGTTCGACCAGAAACGTCCCCGGTGCATAGTTCTTCCCTGGATCAGCCGATCCAATCCCGACCAGATGTCATGTCGATGGAGTTCACTCAACAATCGTCTCGCGCGACCAACGTATTTCAAAACAAAAAGCCGCGATGCCCGAAATGTGGTGGCCAATACAACGACTTTGGAGTTTGCGAAACGTGTGGTTATGTTGAACCCGTACAAGATGCCAAACGCCGGCAAAAATCAGAGGCGCCTTTACGACCAGCGGGTTTTCAACTTTGGCTTTCGACCATTGCGAACGAAGGCGTATCCATGCCCATCATTGGGTATACGTTGTTCGGTGGAGTCTGTTTCTTTTGTTTGCTCGTAATCGTTTGGAGCATTTTAACAACGTCTCTGTTGGGTTCCGCAGTGGCAGCCATGATGGCTTTTGTATTGCTGTTTACGGTCCTAGTATTCATAAAAACTCGCCAATTGGCGAACCAGAGAAATGCGGAATTGGGCGTACTTGCTCCATTCTGGAACCTAGTCTTATTGTTGGCCCGGTGGCAAAAATGGCAAAACTACGACGGCAATTTAAGAAACAGAACGATCGTCGACAAACGAGAACATCCAATCAATGACCAAGAATTGACGCAATTGGATCTATCAAACTGCAGCGTTCTGGATTTGGAAAATTCAGACGTAACGGACAGTGGCCTCAAATGCCTGTACGGTCTGACACGACTACAATGTTTGGTCTTGAAAAACACGCGCGTCACCGCAGAAGCGGTGACCACTTTGCAACAGCATTATCCTAGACTTTGGATTTGGATTTAGATTGTTCGAATCAAATCAATATCGACTCGTCGATTTTGGAAACGGCAAGAAGCTCGAGGAATTCTCTGGTGTGCGTGTGTTGCGAGATTGCCCCGCGGCCGAATTTGCAAAACCCAAAACCAAATCACTCTCATTGATTTCAACTGGAACGGTAGCCTTCTACAAAAGATCCAAGTCCTGGCAAGGATCGCAACACGTGCCAGACCCATGGATCATTCAACACTTTCGAAAGACGTTTCATCTCAAACCAACTCCCTTTGGTCATTTGGGGGTTTTTCCGGAACAAGCAGGCAACTGGAAATGGATTCAAGATTTGCCGTTTGATTTAAATGGGATGAAAGCACTGAACTTATTCGCCTATACGGGCGGCACGACCATGGCGTTGGCAATCCGAGGAGCGGAAGTCACACATGTGGATTCGGCCAAGAATGTTGTACGTTGGGCCAGTGATAACGCCCGGGCGACATGCGCTCCGAAATCTAACATTCGCTGGATTGTCGAAGACGCCCAGAAATTCGTGAATCGCCAAACGAAGCGAGGAAATTTCTACGACATTATTGTTGCGGATCCACCCGCGATTGGGCATGCGGGAAAAAAAATGAGCTGGAAGTTCGATCGCGATATTGGCGAATTGCTTAAAGCCTTGGTATCGGTCGCGAACGAAAACCTGGCCGCTTTATTGATCACGTGCCACAGCCAAAACCATGACGCAATGTTTCTTGAACGAAACGCAAACGACCTGTTTTCACTCGAACGAGGAAATGGTCAATCCGGTACAATGGACTTGGTTACCGAGGACGGACGCAAATTGAATTGTGGCCATTTTTTTCGTTGGAATTGTAGCAATCGCAAATGATACCGATCACCAGTTCCCAAAACCCAAAACTGAAAAAGGCCATTCGGTTGCACACCAACCGCGGACGAAAACAACAGGGACGAATCATCCTGTTTGGGGTCAACGAAATAATGCGAGCCAAGGCTGCAAACCTCGAGATCGATGAAGTCTACATTTGCGAAGAGTACCTGACCGACTCGAGCCCGTTGGAAGCCCTTGTCAATTCGGTCGACTGCTTTGGCCTCACCAAGCGACTGTTTGAAAAAATCGAATTTGGCAACCGTAAAGAGGGAGTTGTGGCCGTAGCCAATCGCCCCAATACGAATTTAGTGAAATTCGATCCGGCGACAGTTTCGTTGGTGTTGGTATTGGAATCCATTGAAAAACCGGGAAATATTGGTGCCGTATTTCGTTCCGCTTGTGCAGCGGGCGTTGATTCCATTTTGCTGGCAGATCCAATTTGCGATGTCTTTCACCCCAATGCTATCCGCGCAAGTTTAGGTACTGTGTTTTCAATCCCAGTGTATTGCGGGACCAGTCAAGCTTGCCAAGATCGCCTGGCAGAAGAATTTCAAATATTGGCGACCCGCGTCGATGCGATCAACTGTTACTCGCAATGCGATCTGACGACGAAGTCGGCGATCGTTCTCGGCAACGAAGCCGCCGGGTTGAGCGAACAGTGGTCTGGTTCGAAGATTCATCCAGTTTCTATCCCAATGAGAGTCGGCGTCGACAGCCTCAATATTGCCATGACAGCGACAATCATTGCTTTTGAGGCCAGTCGTCAAAGACGGGAGCTGACTACAAACACTTGAGACGAAATAAAAATCCACGCTACGCAGGTGACGCCATATTCCGATCACGTGGCAATGTAGCTCGGAAAAGTACCATAAACACAAACACCCAAAACACAGCAAAACAGCTGAGGAATATCAAACGATTGAAGTTAAATTGGTTTGTCGGTCCCAGATAGGCAACCCGTAGCGGCAGTGAATTGATCTCTTGGCCGTCAACGGTCAACTTCAATTTTTGAGTACTCGTTTCATCAAACTGCTCCATAAAATCGTAGCCCAATTTGATGGTAATTCCGGCTTCCGGTTTGTAGTCCGAAGCTTCGTAGCCAGGCAATTTCAATATATTGTCGTCACCGAGTCGGTAAACTTGATTCGTACTTTGATCTTCGTTTAGCACATGCAGCTCAATTCCGTTCAGAGCGTGGTCCGAACGATGGCCCCCTTCAACATCGAGGCACAGGTTTAACTCGAATACTTCTTTCAAACCCTGGCTTTTGAAATACGAATACAGCTTACCAGCATCGATCTCTCCTCCATTGGTCAACAGAGCTCTTTCAGACAAATCAATCGGCTCAACAAATGTCGAAACGTCGAAATCTCCCACGGTCTGCATATCGACAAGCGACTCGTCAAGAATGATTTCGTCCGCGTTAGCGGTCGGATGAACACACGACAAGGCAAACACAAATAGCATCAACGCACGCACAAACGTACTGAGCCTTGCGGCAGTAGAAGAGGTTTCAGAATTGGTTATATTCGTAACCAAAACAAGCTATCCAAGTTGCAATTCGAAGAAGGAAAGTGGTTGGAGGGTTCTCTCATTATAGTTTCCACTCGGTCCGAATTGTACCAAGAATAACCGTTATCATCATAATAATTGGACCAAGAACTTTAGATTTCCTGCATCCCGCGCCCCTCATTTGGGATCGTTATCGTCTTCGCTATCGCAAGATTCCCGCGGACCCCGCTGATGTTCGTACAGCACCTCTAAACCTCTGCGTGATTTGAGCACTCCTTGCGTCGTCAAAAATGGGACCGTGAGAAACCTAAGCAATTGCCAGGTGGAAAAATCGTGGAGTTTTCTTGCGGACGTAAAAACGGGTTGTTTCAGAAGTTCGAACCGACCTTGGCGTTTCAAATGCCGACTAAAAAAAAATTCCTCGGCTGCAAAATACTCCTCCGGAAATCCGCCCATTTTGTCAAAGGCTTGCCTTTGACAAAACATAAAACACCCCGCCGCCCACTGGCCGATTCGCTGCCAAATGATCGACATTACCGGAAACATCCAATACTTGTACCAGGCGACATTGTCAGAATCGGATAGCCGCACGGTCGCACCACCCCCAATGGCGTTACTTTCGAGTCGCGCTACTGTCGCTTGCCATGTATTTTTCGGAACAATAGTATCTGCATCGACAAACACCAACCATTTCCCTCGCGCGACACGTGCTCCGGCATTTCTCACAGCACCAATGTTGCGCAATTCGACATGGACGACTTTTGCACCCATTGCCCTCGCAAGCGACTCAGTTGCGTCAGTCGAAGCATCATTGACAACGATAATTTCGTAATCGAGCCCCAATTGCTCCAAACCGTCTTTGGCGGCTGATAGCGTCGCTTCGATGTATCCCGCTTCGTTATGTGCTGGAATTACTATACTTAAGTTCAAAACCGTTACTCGTTTGTCATTGATGGGGGCGAAGCCAACATTGGTCGCAATCGCCAAACAAAGTAAAATTTGCGCTCGGCGTCTTTGCCTGTTCGTCTTATCTAAGTTAATCCAACTGACTGAATCGAAAGGCATTGCCTGAATTTTGACTTACAATCCTCCGATTCAATTAAATACAAATCAATCCGAATTCGACTTCTATTTGGACATAAATCAAGGTGTGCCATGAAAAATATAATGGCGGTCGTACTAGCCGGCGGTAAGGGTTCTCGGCTTGAGCCTTTGACACGAGATCGAGCAAAACCCGCAGTGCCATTTGGTGGAGGATATCGTATCGTCGACTTCACTCTCTCCAATTGTCTTAACAGTGGCTTGAGACGCGTCATCTTGTTGACGCAATACAAGGCAATGAGCTTGGACCGACATGTCAATGATGGCTGGAAAAGATTCTTCTGCTCGGACCTTGGTGAATTCATTGACGTTGTGCCGCCGCAACAACGCATCGACGAAAACTGGTACCAGGGTACCGCAGATGCGGTCTATCAGAATATCTACTCTTTGGAAAAAGAACGGCCGGACATTGTTCTCGTGCTTTCCGGCGACCATATTTACAAGATGGATTACAGCAAGATGATCGATTTTCATATCGAGAACAACGCTGACCTGACGATCGCGGCGCTGCCGGTCACGATTGAAGAAGCCAAAGGTTTCGGGGTCATGGGGATTGATGATAAAAAACGTATCGTCGACTTCGAAGAGAAACCCGACAACCCGCAAACCATTCCGAACGACGCAACGCGTTGTTTAGCTAGCATGGGTGTTTACGCGTTCACCACCAAGTTCTTGTTCGAACAACTGATGCTCGACGCGAATGACGTGACCAGCCAGCACGACTTCGGAAAAAATATCATTCCGAAAATCATTCATACCGATCAAGTGTTTGCTTTTCCATTTGTTGATGAAAATAAAAAATCCGAATCTTACTGGAGGGATGTGGGAACCATTGATTCTTACTACGAGGCGACGATGGATTTGACGCGTGTCGATCCGATGTTAAACGTATATGACCGCCAGTGGCCTGTGCACAGCAAAATGAACAACTTTCCGCCTCCTAAATTCGTGTTTGGAAGTGACAACGAAGATGCGGAACGAACCGGCTCAGCGATCGACAGTATCATTTGTTCGGGGTCAATTGTCTCGGGCGGCCGCGTGTGCCGCAGTGTTCTTGGTCACGAAGTCCGAATCAACAGTTACGCCAAGGTCGAAGACTCGATACTATTTGATCGAGTCCAGGTCGGCCGACATGCAAAAATCCGACGTGCGATTATCGACAAAGACGTCATCGTTCCAGCCGGCGTAGAAATCGGATACGATTTAGAATTTGACCGTAAAAGAGGCTTTGCCGTTAGCTCCGACGGCATCGTCGTAATTGGGAAATCAGACAAAGTATTGCAAAAATCTCTTTCGATGGCCCCGCAGCTTGTTTGAAACTAGGATCAAACTCTCATTCGATAATTTGCATACAGTTTCGACGCCTGAATTCGTTTAGAATACATGGCTACTTTTGGTCCGTAATTTAGCGCAGGTCGGTTGTGCAAAGACTATTTTTTACACTGTCCTTTTTGTTTTTTCTCTCGTCACGCCTGATTGCGCAGCAAGCGGAACATGATTTCAACCCAGTGACGTTGATTCGAAAACCGTTTGAAGCGATTACAAATGTCAAATCCTATCCCGCCGACCATGAGAGAGTTGATGTCGCCGCGGACGAGCTAGTGATTGGAATTGACATTGGCGGCCAATCGAGAGCCTACCCAGTAAACATGCTGAATGGACCGTACCGCGAAATCATTAATGATTCCATCGGGGAAATTGGTATCGCCGCCACTTGGTGACACTTGTGCCACAACGGCATCGTGTATGCCTCAAACGTCGACGGAAAACGACTGAATTTTGCCGTATCGGGCAAGCTATGGAAGCGAAGCTTGGTCATGATTGACAAAGAAACCCAATCGCTGTGGAGCCAGCTTTTGGGACGTGCGATGGAGGGCAAATTGAAAGGCAAGAAACTCAAATCTCTGCCTTCTTCGCTGACCAGTTGGAAAAAGTGGAAACAAGGTCACCCGGATACGACGGTCATTGCGTTGACTCGTACCAGCCGAATGTTTCGCAATGATTATTATCGCAAACCGGAAAAATTCGTCGTCGGCTTGGCGGACCTACAGGAGGCTAGAGCTTGGCCGTTTGACTCGTTAACCAAGCAGCCATTGGTGAACGATCATTTTGGTGATACCGCCATTGTGATTCACTTTGATCGTGAAACCGCCGCCGCGCATATTTTCCGCGCCGAGATCGAAAAAAGACCGTTGACCTTCAAGCACAAGGCCGGCGAGATCGTCGATTCGGAAACGGGCTCGACCTGGGATATGATGACGGGTAAAGCAACGAAAGGCCCATTATTCAGAAAACAACTCTCACCGCTTCCCGCAATACCATCATACCGCAACAGCTGGGAGAAGTTCTATCCAGACTCAGAGTACTGGAGCCTATCCGACGACTAAGTGCGACCGTCATCAATACTTGGAGGTGGTGGTAACGCCGCCCCTCAATTGCTCGCGGCGCCGAACTCACGAAACAGCTCACAAGTTCTTACGAACGGAGCGGATCCAACGAATTGCGAAGCCAACAACGAGTTGTCGGCGAAGCTGACTCGGACGGTAACCGCGACCGTGTCTGTTTCCGTTTGTAAATTCGAAGGCTCGACCGAAACCGTTGCGTTCTTCATCCCGATGGTCGCCAGAACGTTGTTTGCTGCGGTCTCGATTTCGGCGGAGGTTGCACCGGGCACGATCCCGACCCGGGCCCCTTCGTACGCAGCCGCTTCCGCAGTATGGCGTATTAAATTCGCGCGACTCAACTCGTAAGCACCGAACAACAGCAAAAACAACACAGGCGCCGTCAAAGCGAATTCAACAGACGTCGCACCTTTGCGTCGATTATTTTTCCAGGTCATTGTATGTCCTTGTTTAATTAATCAATGATGACCACGGACAAAGTCCGGGCAATTTCTTGGAAAGCTTCAGTCAGATCACCGGCACTGTCGGCGTGAATATGTATCCCTCCGCCAATGTCTGCGACTTGCCTCATGATGGCTTGGTTGGCGCCATTGCTAAATGTGATGGTATGAATCGTGTGGTCGCGCCCCGCCGCCAAACGAGCCGATGGTGTTGGGTTTCCACCGGCATTAAAGTTGCCATCGGTCATGACAACAATCGTTCGATCTGCGAAACGCCGACGATTACCGTCCTGTTGCAGTGAGTCACTTCCCTGACGAATCCCTTGGAAGATATTGGTCAAGCCACGAGCCCGCAAACTGTTTACTTGAGCGGAAACGGCTCCAAAGTTTTCCGTCAATGGAATGTCGCGTTGGGAACGGGTCGAATAAGTTGTTAAAGATATATTTGAGTTTGGACTACTCGATTCAATCTCTTGAATAAAGGCATTGACGGCATCGATCAAAGCCGTCAGCCGCGTCCCGCCCGCAAGCCGCGCATTCATTGAACCGGACCGGTCCAACACCAGAGCAATGTCGCGGACCGAACCCGCAGACACCGAGTCCAGCGTCGGGCTAAATCCGTTGACACCAAAAACAGAACCAAAAAACAACCCGACGTCTCCATCGGGGCTACTAGCCGATCGCGCACCGACGACGCTCACGGCGTTCAATTGATCGCCACCAGGGCTAAACTCAAATCGCCCATTTTCCAACGGTTCCGCTTCACCGACCGATACGTCCGATAGCTCTAAAGTCAAACCGTTTCCAGCAACCGAGTTGGCCTCGGCAATTTGTATCGCAGCTGCGATTGCTGTCGCTTCATCCTGTGTGCGAATCAACGTTTCAGTACCGGCACGAGAAGAAGCGTCGACAGCCGTTCGCAATTCCGATTTGACCATATGCATGTACGCGATGTCGACGCAAAACGCGGCACAAACCATAAACAGAATCATTACGACAGACACCAAAACCAACATCGATCCTTCACGTCTTAAAAAACAATTTGAACTCATTTCAACTTTCTCGATTCAATAAAATTTTCGATTAGAAATAAAAGTGTCAGTCGATTAGGATCACGCCAATTGACTTCGCAATATCTCGAAACGCGGCGGCCAGATCTTCGGCACCATCGGCATGGATGTGTTTACCGCTACCGATGTTGGAGATCGCTTGCATGATTTGTTGATTGGAGCCGCTGCCAAATGTTATGGTGTGAATCCGTTGGCCACGTCCGGCGGCAAGAACCGCAGAAGGAAGTGGATCACCGCCTTCGTTGAAATTGCCGTCCGTCATAATAATGATGATTCGATCGGCGAAAGCTCGGCGACCGGCGTCGTACTCCAAAGAATCACTACCATCTCGTAGACCCTGAAATATGTTTGTGTTTCCAGCAGGCGCCAGCGCGCTCACTTTTGACGTGATCGTCCAACGATTTTCCGTAAGGGCTAAGTCTCGAGTTGAATCCGTTGCGTACGTTGTCAGCGAGACTCGCGCGGTTTGCGCGACGGCATCAAGTTCTTGTACGAAGACGTCAACCGCGGCGACGAGCGCCTGCAATCGTGTTTGTGTGCCTGCTGGCTCCCCCATCGATCCGGAGCGATCCAGCACCAGCGCAATATCGCTGGTGGAAGTCGCCGCCACAGAACTCGCTTTTGGTTCAAAGGACTCAAGCCCAAAAACATTGCCGAAAAACAACCCGACGTTTCCGTCTGGGCTAGTCGTATCTCGCGCGCCCACCACACTGACCGCATTCAGATTAACTCCTCCCGGGACAAAGCTGAATTTACCTTGGGTGTTGACTTGAGATTCGCCAACGACTACGTCCCCAAACGCCAATGTCAGACCGTCACCGGCAACTTTGTTACGTTCAGCAATCTGCACCGCCATTGCAACCGCGACGCTTTGATCTTGGGTTCGAGAGAGTGCTTCGGTTCCCGCTCGTGAAGCCGCGTCTACCGCAGTTCTCAACTCGGATTTCACCATATGCATATAAGCGACATCAACACAAAACGCGGCCGCACAGATGAACACCACCATCACCATCGCCACCAAAACCATCATGCCGCCACGGCGGCGCAAGAACATTGTGGAAACAGAGCTGATTATCATGGCGCGATCTCGACGTATAAATTACTCTTTAAGCATGGTTGCTTGAACTTCGACGACTTGATTCGCAAAAGGTCCAAAGCTGAATAAGCCATTGGTGGTTGCACTGGTCACAACTGTAACGGTGACCGGGGTTCCACGGTCTTGCGCGGCGACGTTGGCTGGTTCAAACGTGATCGAGTCTGCGGTCAGGTTTCGGAACTCCAAGACCGCTCGGCCTTGGGCCAATGCGCCGGCGACATCACCGTCTTGCCGGACCGCTTCTTTGATCGTTTCATAAGCCGATTGCACGGCTGCCGACCGCATAAAAATCATCGAGGTCGCTGATAGTGATCCCATCACGATAATGACTAAAACGGGCAAACAAACGGCAAGCTCTACTGTCGCAGAGCCGATTCGGTATTGGTTGGGTCTGATTCGCATTTTTTCGTCTTTGCTGGCGGAAGAGTGTAACTTCTTGATTCAAACCTAAACCGTTTGTTTTTCGGATGTGCCCGATGGCTTGGTAGCGAGCTGAGATTTCAATTGCTCGATTTCCGCTTGTTGACGCTTGACCAAATCGTTCACGGCGTTGAATTCACCAGCGAGCGTTTGCCAAAAATCACCGTCTCGAAATTTCACTTCGTCCGTTTTTCCATCGCCCAATTCTCGAATGTGCCGTCGCAAACGCACGATTGGACCAACAAATCGATTGCTAAATCGAATCGTATCCAACATGAATGCCGGAAAAATAGCGAGGAAGATAATCCCCAGGTAAAACATGTCGCCCATTTCATTGGCAAGTCGGCTGGCGAACGAAAGCGATGGTTCGCCCAGCAAAGTCTTCAGCGATAGAACAGCCAGGGCCGTTACAAAGAAGAACACTAGCCAATGAACGAAAATCCGGCGGATCAATCCGCCTTGCACACCCTTATCAACAAAATTTTGCTTTCTTTTGAATCCGCTCATTTCAATCCTATTTGGCGATAGCACTTTCTCATTTCAGACCGGAGCTCAGTCACTAGAGAAACCTACGTCAAGCAATAGATTCAGTCCAACGAGTTGTAAATCAAACTGAACGGGAAGCCGAACGAATGGCATCTGCAGGGGCGGCATAGACTTGCCGTATCGAATACAACGGCAATGACGATTGTTAACGCTGTAACGCAAAGTACGCTAGATAGCCATACATCTCCCGGCAATACCCAAAAGTTCAACCATTTCATGCAGTCCAATAAGGCTCGGTACGATAACTAGATAACAACTGAAGCCGCAAATTATTCCTGCAGGTCACAAACCCAAACAACTCGTCACGGAAAGGGAGTCCATGAGTCTCAAATTTGGTATCTATCTGGTCGAACAACGAATCATTTCACCAGAGCAGTTTTGTGGCCTTGTCAAAATTCAACAAGAAGCAGGAGCTTCGATTGCAACGGTCGCGATTCGCAAGAATATGATGACGATCAAACAGGTCGCTACTGTTTTGGATCAACAAGAGCTAAACCCAAACAAGACTTTTATCCAAATCGCTATCGAGAACGATCTCCTTGATCGAGACGATGCCGAAATGCTGCTACACGAACAGCAGCAAACATCGCCATCGATACGGAAGTTGGTCCAAGAATGCGGCCTACTTACCGAACGCCAATGCAGTGTTTTGTTCCAGCACTATCAAAAGATTGGTACGCGGCCAATCACAAAACCTCATCCAACAATGCCCACAGAAAGCACCGTCGATCCGCCAACCTCGCAGACCAAGGCGCCTCTGTCTGCACCACGTGCACCCAAGTTCAAACAGCGACCCGTTATCGTCTCGCAATACACTAGCCCGGCGACCAGTCAGTCCTAGACATCCAATCTGTCAATTTTGAACCAACATAAAAAAAGCGTCGCTCATAGGCGACGCTTTTATTTTGTGATTTTCGTTAGTTGCTGAGCAATGCGATAAAACCATCAACATCCAACAGGTTTACCTCTCCATCGCCGTTGATGTCGCCCTCTTTTTGAAACGCACTTGATCCAATCAGAGCAACAAATGGACTGACGTCCAACAAGTTGACCGCGCCATCCAAATTGATGTCGCCCAACAATACGTTGGTTCCTCCGATTTCAACGACCATTTCTGAAACCGCACCTGGTCGAAACAGCCCCAATACGATCTCAGCCGGTTCAAATTCTGAATCAAACCAGAATGAATACATCGTTCCCCAGCGAAGCGCGTTGGCATTTTCGTCCTGCTGAAACGTATCTGTCCCCCATTCGATCACGCTACCGTTAATGCTGGGAGCCCAATCTGAGTCCATATAGGGTTCGGCGTGGTAATCCGCGTCATTAAATCCGGGAGCCGACAACGTTCCCGCACAACAATCAACGGCAACGGACCGAACACTTTGGTGCGAATTGTGGTTGAGCACGGCAATCTCTGTGTGATAGCCAGAGTTCGTTTGTGTTGTATGCACGCCAACAATTACGCGACCGTCGTCCGGAATATCTACGTCGAACAATTGGACTTCCGGAATCTCTGCTTGCCAAGCATATATGGCTGGCTTCTGTCTAACGGTTGGAAAATTGGTAGATGTATTTAGATTTAAATTGCCACCGGAAACAAAAACTCGACGATAAGATGCATTGTTTAAATCGTTTCCAAATTCGGCATCTTCTGGCTGCACGTACTGGGACTCGACGTAATACGTCGCCCCCGAATTGTTGGCTGGTGTCAGGTCAACGATCGGAACTTGAATTCGGCCTCCAAGTGTTCCACGTTGAGACGATGTCAAGCGACGGCAAGGCCAAGCGAATTCGCCGGTTGTTGCATTGACCTCACTCTTGGGCCCCAGACCACCGGTACCACCGACCAAGTTACCTTGTTGACCATTTAAGTTGGAGCTGTAGGGGTCAGAACAACCGATCCCCAATGCACTTCCATTGGTTGGCTGGCACGAACCGCAAAGGCTTTGCGACAAAGCAAAGAATCCATGCTTCAACCAAGATTGTCCTAGCTGCTCGATGCGACCGTCTTTGATTCGATACAAATTCTGTGATATCACGGGATGCTGGTCCGAATTGGCAATCCAAGTTAACTGTTGATCACCGATGTTGCAGGAAGTCGTCCCGACAGAATAAGCCCGCATGCCATTATCCTGTCCCCAGTTGGTCGTACCAGGCAAATCTCCGACAATCACATCTGGCCCAACGCCGCCAAATTTGGCGCTGGCTTGGATACGAATTTCGGCAATTGCCCAAACGGTTGCGATCATCGCGACCGACAACAATACTAAGTTGCGAGAATTTCTCATATTAACAATTCCAATTTGATATGTCGGAAGGTTGCGTACCAGCCAAACCTTAATGGCTTTACGAATCCCCATATTATGTTTCAACGAAATAATTACGTCAATTTACGTTCGACGTTTGGTGTCTGAAAGGAAAGCGCTGTGAGCAAAAACAGTAGTTTGCCAATCGTCGATTCCGCCAATCAATCGGTCAGTGGGCGTAAATTGCGACCCACAACGGCTCAATTCCGTGCACTAGTGTTGATTTTAGTGCACGTAACGATTGTCTTACATATTCTGCATTTTGTTTGGTATGGTCGGACGATTTCGCCGGTTGAGCCTTCAGAATCAATGTACGCATTGGAACGCGGCCATCTCAATGCCGGGACGTTGTTTTTTATCATGGCCATCTCCTGCACCGCAATTTTTGGACGGTTCTTTTGCGGCTGGGGATGTCACATCGTTGCGTTGCAAGACTTCTGCAGCTATCTACTGAAACGATGTGGCATTCGGCTCAAACCACTACGTAGCCGACTCTTGGCGATCACTCCGTTTGTCGTGGCATTCTATATGTTTTTTTGGCCGACGGTCCAGCGGCTATCGACGGGCATCCAACATCCTGGGTTCACGAACCATTTGATGACGGAGCAATTTTGGAAAACATTTCCTGGTCCCGTCGTTTCGATCACAACGTTTTTAGTCTGTGGCGGAGTTGTAGTTTACTTGCTTGGCAACAAGGGATTTTGCACTTACGCCTGCCCCTACGGCGCGTTTTTCAAAATTGCGGACGTGGTTGCCATCGGGCGCATTCATGTTAACGACGCATGTCAGCATTGCGGTCAATGCACGGCGGCCTGCACTTCCAATGTACAGGTCGCACGCGAAGTCAAAGATTTCGGCATGGTTGTCGACTCGGGTTGCATGAAGTGCATGGATTGCGTGAGCGCGTGCCCCAGCGAAGCGCTCTATTTTGGATTCCGACCAACCATTGTGCCCGACACATCCGCACCGACCAAATCGCGAATCTACGATTTTTCGTTAGCGGAAGATTCAATGGGTTTGGTAATTGCATTTGCGATGGTCTACGCGCTGCGCGGCTTGTACGACGTGGTCCCTTTCTTGTTGGCTGTTGCTTTGGCTGTGATCACGGCCTTTCTAATCATCCAATCTGCACGCGTCCTGCGCCGCAGGGATTTTCGTTTGCAAAACCTTCAGATTAAGAAAGCGAGCAACATGACGCCCATCGGCTATTGGGTGTCCGCGATTGTACTCCTTTGGCTTATGTTTGCTGTGCACAGTTTCTATGTGCAGCACAACCGCTACCTGGGACGTCAAACGCTTGGCCAATTTGACGTCGCTGTAGACGAGCTGTTTGTGTTCGGACCACAAGAGTATTCGCAGCCACAGCAACAACAAATCGATTTGGCGATCAGCCGGTTGGAAGCGTCAGATCGCTGGGGGTTCGCGACAGTTTACGATGTAAAGTTTGGCTTAGCCGTTGCCTCGATGATGAAGAACGACACAGTAAATGCTGAACAATTTTTGCGGCAGGCTTACCAATTGAACCCAGCTCTCGTCCGCGACTTGCTGATTGAGTTTCTTGGAGCCCGCGGCAAGCTGGATGAAGCCGAACAGATCCAATAGCCGTTGGTCCAATCAACGGCTGCCAGGTAGGGGACGACTTTTCGATAGTGAACCAAACGCAAAAATTTGGTAGCCTGCGGTTCTATCTTCATAAGTGAATTCGTATTTCTAAATCAAGATCCAATCGTGCCTGAACAAGATTTGACAATCATAGTCCATGGCTTTGGCGGAAAACGAATTTGGATGCAGCCATTATCGATGCGACTGCGGAATCATTTTGAAGTTTTGAACTTTGGGTACAACAGTTTTTTCCAATCGGTTCGTTTTCACGCGGATCGACTGTTCGCCTTCTTAAAGAAGTTACCTGGCGATCGTTCGTTCCACGTGGTCGCCCACAGCATGGGGGCCATTGTCGTTCGCGCTGCCCTAGATCGTGGCGATTTGAAGAACTTAAATCGGTTCGTCATGTTGGCGCCACCCAATAACGGATCGCCAATCGCAACACGACTACAACGTGGCCTGGGCCGGGTGTTTCCACCGCTCAAAGACCTGTCCATCGGCGAACAGAGTTATGTCCGTCGATTGCCAACAACCCTGCCATGCGAAACGGGAATCATTGCTGCCAACTTCGATGCTCTCGTTCCGGTTGCATCGACGCGTTTGGATTCAGTCGTTGAGCATACAACCCTGAATGCGACTCACAACTCACTCTTGTTCTCAAAAAAGGCAGCCCAATTAACGACACAGTTTCTCGTGGCAGGTCGTTTTGACACGTGACCGAC